>CAVXVE010000024.1:0-210793 GCA_963764955.1 uncultured Alphaproteobacteria bacterium
TGTTGTCACGTTTCGAGGTCACTGCTAACCCCCGTTCGATGTGAGCAAACTTGATCGCGGCTTCCAAGGCTTCCCCGATGTCGGCGAGTTCCCGTCTGGCGGGCGGCGGGGGCCGCGCGCATCGAGGATGAACTTCAGGGCGGCGCCGATGACGGTCAGTGCAATTGCGTTGGCGTTGGCGAGGCCATGGGCTTTGCGGTTGAGCGCCGGGCCTTCGAGGATCTCCGACGCAAGATCGGGGGCGGGCGCGCTGGGCTGCGAAGCTGCGGTGTCGAACGAGATCAGCTCTGTCTTCGGCGCAAACACTCACCGACGCCTCCATCGTCGACTGACCGCCCCTCTGAGCGCAGCGGAGGGAGCCGCCGAGGGGGCCCCAAGCCCCCGAAAAGGCGGCTTCCAAACGCCTGGGGGGTATGGGGGGTTGGAGCACACCCCCTTGGAAGGCGGTTGGAAAGCGGTTGACACCCCGGTTGGACGGCGGTTGGAAGGGCAATTTTCCGGTTGGACGGCGGTTGGAAGGCTCATTGGAGGGCCTCCTCAGGGGGGCCGGCGACGATCCGTTGCCGCTGTTTCGATGGCGGCCCGCTGATCTCGTTGTGGATGCGGTTGGCGGCGAAGAGGCGCTGCATGGCGGCGTTCAGACGCGCTGTCCTGAGGCCCTTTGCGCCACGGTGCTCGGCGAACAGGGCGGGGGCGAACGCATTGGACTTCTTATCGGACACGTGGCGCCCTGAGCGCGCGAAGTCCGCGAGGATTTCAAGGAAGGCGCGCTCGTCGGCCGCGTCCGCTTGCAACTGGTCGGCGGTGGAGGCGATCTCGAGGACGAAGACGCCGTCACGCCATCGCAGCACCACCTCGCCGCCGGCGCGACCATAGTTCGCCTTCTTCGTTGTCAGGATGCGGCGGTCGTCATTGTCGTCTCGCTCCGACCCTTTTGGGCGCTCGAAGTAGAGCCGCGATCGGACGGAATTGCTCCATGCGGTGCTTCCGGACGTTCCCGTTCCGCTCGTCATCCCTGTCAGGCTCGGATGCGAGAGCAACAGGATGGTCACGCCATATTTGATCGCCAGGCCGCGCAGCATGCCGATGAACTGGCGGGCCTGCGGTCGCTTGATCTCGTCGCCGCCGAATAGGTCGGCGAGCGTGTCGAGGATCAGGAGATCAGGCCGCAACTCATCGAGCTTGGCTTCGAGCGCTTTGAAGAGCGCGGTTTCCTTCAAGATGCTGTCGCGCGGAGTCGCTAGGACGGCGTCGCGGCCCGCGAGGGGCAGGATATCGAGGCTTTCCAGTTCGTCGATCGACACGCTCTGGGCGCGGACGATGGCCGCGAGACGGCGGTGCAGCTCTGCGATATCGTCCTCGGCCGAGACGAAGAGGGTGCGGCCCCTGTTGGGGACCTGCCCCGCCCATTCCGTCCCCGTCGCCATGGCCACCGCGAGTTGAAGCGCGAGGAGCGACTTGCCCGTGCCTCCGTCGCCGGACAGCATCGTGATCTCTCGCGCCGGGACAAGACCAGGGATTAGCCATTCGCGCGGGGGCGGCTCTTTCCTGGCGAGGGATAGGGCGTTGACGATTTTCAGCGTCGGGAGCGGAGGGTCATCTGTCGGGGAGAAGCCAAACCTTGCGTGGAAGTCCGCCGGCAGGTCGTCGTCCACGAGGGGAACGAACTTCACGCCGCCCTCCCTTGTGGCACAAAAATCCGTGGCCGGCGCGGGGCGATCAAGTCGCGCAGGCGAAGACCGAAGGCGGCCGATGAGGCCTTAAGCGGCTCAGCGGCGCGCAGGATGGGAGCCGCCCTCTTGGGGTCGACGATGACCACGCCGTCTCTCACGGCGAGCAGCCACAGCAAGGCCGTCTCGTGGACCTTCAGCGCGTTCTCAGGGTCGAGCCTGGGGGCGTAGATCGCCTCTGCGCCCAACAGGGGCGCGTCTCCGTACCATGCCGCCAGCCTGTTCTTCTTGGCTGACCACGCGACGAGGTCGCAGGGGTCGCCCTCCTCGTCGCGGGCCAAGAAGATGAGCGCGCCATCCCCGTCAGCGAAATCGAACAGGGGTTGGCCTTCATGGAACGAGACCTCGGCGAAGGCTGGGAGTTCAGGCTCGGCGAGGGCGTCGATCGAGACCCCCTGGCCGCGGAGGAACCTGATCACGTCGGGTTTTGGCGGGGCGATATGGATGTAGAAGTTCGGGAAGTCTGTCACTTGAAGCCCCCGTTCTTCAAGATGCCAGCGAGCCCAATTAGGGCAGCGTCACTCCGGCCATCATCTTTGACGCGGGCGAAGAGCCCAGCCTGTGCGGGCCGGCGGCGAATCGCTTCGGCCCTGGAGCGGTCTTTCGCGCCGTCCTTTCCGGGCGGAATGCCAATCAAGCGCTTCCAAACCGGAGGCGTCAGAAATCGAATAGGAAGACCAAGGGCGGCGCACGCGCCCTCGATAACTCCTCGGCTGCGGCCAAAGCAGAAGCTGCTTGTAGGGCCCTCTCCGGGCCGCGCAGAGACGAATTCGCAGATGACTTCTCGCGCACGCCATCGCGCCATCTGGTCGGCGAGCAACGGCGCGCTGACGCTTGCGCGTCCGGCTGAGCCATCGCGCAGTATCGGCATGTCGGCGACTTCGATCAGCTCCCCGGCCCGACTGACGAGCGCGAGGGTGCCCGCAATGCCGGGATCAATTCCAATGACGTACTCGCTCATATCCGGCCCTCCACGAATCGACGGGGGACGCGAACACGGCGTGGTCGAGCGAAAATGGCGCCGGATCAGGCCAAAAGGCTTGGCAGATCGGAAGGCTTGTGGTAGCTGAAAACCCGCGATGCTTGCCAGAGTGCGCAGATTTTTGGAGCCGGTCGACGCGCGGTCGACAGCGAGCGGCCCTCACGCTTTTCGGGGAGGCCACGGCTCAAGCGACCCCCACAATCGAGCGGCCTTCGATATAGGCGCGGGCCACCGGGCCCGGGACGACCGATTTGCGCCCAATTTTCCTGAGGGCCACAAGGCCGTTCCTTACGTCCTCGTAGAAGCCCGACCGCGAGCGGTTCCGCAGCGCGCACACCTCGGAAACCGTGAGGTTTCCGCAGCGAAGCCGCTCGTCAATGCTGAATTTCTTATCAGCCATTTTCGACTGTCTCCATTGATGTTCGCCGCCGAAACGCAGCAAACGACGATGGAGGGTCTACAACGAGATCGGCCCTGCGAAGGATGACGCCGCCGCAATTGCGGGTAACGTCAAAAGTTACCCTTCATCAGCGCCATGATGGGCCGCTTCGAACGATGCAAGCGATATCGGACCCGTCAAAGTTCAGGGAGCGCACTGCTCCGATAAATTCGGGATCGCCCGACTTGCCATGATTGAACGTATCGATCCAGGCCGACTGAACAAATCTGAGGAATGGGTTCTTAGACCGTTCCGCACTCACCCCCGGAGAGCCTCCGGTAAGGTAAATCCAACACTCCGCAAGAATCTTTGCGAATGCAGCATGCTCAGGCTTTGTCGACTTTGGCCGCGCCTTTCCGATCCGGACTCCCTTAAAATATGCGGCGTCTTCCAGCCGCTTCATAGCTTCGCGGGCCCCCCACAAGCACTCGCCGTCTTTCCTCGCGAGCGCATGGAGCGCTCGCGCATCGAGTCCCTCGACTTCCTGATATCCGGCGATGGACGTCACGATCGCGAGCTCAAGATCTGCTCCAACCTTCGCGTTGGAATCCAAGACACGTAGGAGCCGATCAGTTGCCCGCCGCGCAGTCGCTGCGTGTTTCGCAATGCGCCCGAGTTCCCCTGCGCTGTCAGGCGGTGAGTTCTTTCGAAAGTCCAAAACCGCATAAAGGCCGACTTCCAACGCACGCCTCGTTAGAAGCTTCGCCTCAGTCTGCGGGCGAAGGAGCGGAAGGCGCTTTGATTGGACTCGTGATCGGAGAGCCGCGTCGATCTCCAGAGCCTCGTAATCGTCCTTTCGTTCATCGCGCGCCCAAATCCGCGCGAGTGTCGCATTGACCGCATCGTCATCCACCGCGCGCACCTCGCGCAGCACCGGGGGACGCGCGGAAACCGAAGGTGCGTTTCGGCTTGTCGGATCGCCGTCCTATCCGCGCGATTGGAATCTTGTACCGAAGACCGGAGTTTGTCTCCCTGCGCTGTCGTCTGTCCACAGCTTTCCGCGTCACTTCCCAGAGGGAATGCGCTTCAATTCGTTCAAGGGGCTAAGCGGCGAGGAATGAGCTCGCCCGCGCGAGTCGGCGTCCTGCGCCATCCGCGTTGCGGTATCGAGCCCGATCCTTTTCCCGGTCCGCTTCGCCGCGATGAGGGCGACGCGCCGCCAGTGCGCGGGCGTTCGTCCGGCATGAGTTGTCCCGTCGGGCAGGATCACGTCATGTTCGCGCTGGCGAGCTTCTCATAGGCCTCGCCGCCCTGGCCCCGGATCAGGGCCTCGGCGTCGACTTGTGCCAGCCGGCGGGCTTCCTGGCGACGTCGGAGCCATTGCAGCATCGAACCCCTTTCGCGTTCGAGGTCGGGGTTTATGGGGTCTTGTCCGCTGAGAGCGCCTTGCGGGCATTTCCTGAGCCTTCTAACGGCCTCGTCGTATCCACATGCTTCGAAATCAATCATCCTCGTCGCCCCAACGCTGGCGAGGGACATAGTACTCATAAACGGGCGGTGGCGGCGGTAATACGTAGACGCCAAAGGCCGGTGGCGCGGGCGTCGGATAGAAGCCGTATGCCGGGGGCGCTGTCCATCCCCACCGATGCCAGTGGCGGTTCGGGTGCCAACGCCCCCAGCGATCCCACCAGACGTGCTCGATTTCAGGACTCGCTACTATTTGCACCAGCGACGTGGCCGCGAGGGTAAAAGCGAACGAGGGGCGTCGCGCTGCTCAACAGCATCGCCGCTCCGGCGACTGCGCCCCACAAGGAAGTCGAGACCTTCGACGAAGCCATGTCGGAACTCCTTTCCTGAATTCTCGCGCTCGCGACAGAGAAGCTCGAGGCCGAGAAGGCCGTCCAAGTTAGGCAACCTTACACGAGATGCGCCAACAGGCGACGGTCTGGCCGAGTCGGAGCCACTGCAGGATCTCCTACCCCCTTTCGTCACCCAGGCCGGTTGCTGCATCCTCCCCCGCCATGTGCAACCTCTACAGCTTGACCAATCTTGACAACTCAGAGTCGCGGCTTCGCGCGTTTGAGTTCGTTGTTCGGCAATATGCTCTGCATTACCGCGTCGGTTTGGAGGAGGCGAAGTTGGCGCTGCGGCCGATCACGCTCGGCGCGCGGTGATGGTTGCGACACTATCATCCGTAAGGCCTATGGATAATGTCGGCGATAAGCGCGAATGCGTAGGCGAGTCCCGCGAGGACAAACGGGATCGTGAGGACGGCGGGGATCATGCCCCACTCGACGAGCTTGGGATTGAAACGCGCGGCGAGCCTGTTACCGCTGGGACGCAATAGCATTAAAGAGATACCGGCTTCACGAATTGTTGCGACGCATTGGAATGATTGCGCCAGTCGATTTCTCGTCGGAAATAATCGCGCGCATGCGTGCGTCCCACGAGGCGAGCGCAATCGCTTTGCGATCAATGAAATCGGAATGCACATAGTGCTTGACGAGGGTCTGGGCTTGCACGCCGCCAGCGCTGTGACCAACGATCGCGGCAACGATGTCGAGCGACAGGCCGAGCTCGACCATCTGTGTTGCCGCGGTACGGCGCAGGTCATGCGTCCCGAATCGTTCCACCGGCAGACGGTCCCAACGCGCGCGAATGTGCTGGCCGACCAGGGTCGCGCTGAGATCCATTCCACGCTCTGACACGAACAGCCGGCCGTCGTCGTCAGCTGTCTCAAGCCGCATCTCGACTATCTCGCGCGCTAGGCCAACGATTGGTGTGACTCTCGCCTTGTTGTTCTTCGATCGCTCCACTGGCAAGGTCCAAATCAATCGGCCTTTCGTGTCCTTGCTGAATTCGCTCGCGTGCATGCGGCTGGCTTCGCCAACTCGACAGCCGAGCAACAGCTGCAGCCGCAGTACATCTGCGGACATCGAGTACATGTCGCCACTGTTGAGCCATAGCCAAAGCTTGGCGATTTCATCGGCACTGAGAACGCGCTCGCGCGGTTCGCCCTCGTCGTAGGGCGTTAGCCCTGTCGTTGGATCGGTTTCAATGATGTCTTGGCGTAACGCCCAGCGAAACATCGCGCTAACCGTCTTGCGCCTCTTCTCAGCTTCGGACTCGTAGCCCTGGTCGACAGTCTCGTCGAACAGCATGCGTAAGTCGCGCCGTCGGATATCCGCAGCCTTGCGCGTCAGAACAGACGCGAGCGCGCGTCTGAGCCGGCTTTCGATATCGTCTGCGGTTTTCAGTTTGCCCGCAACGCGACGCTTGACGTAATCGTTGATCAGTTCGCCAACGGTGAATGAACGCCCGTGTTCGTCGCGCGCCTCGGCTTCGTTGGCGACAAGGTCAATCCCGCGGCGTGCCGCCGATGTAAGTGTGTTTGCTCGTTCGCGTGCGGATTCGAGGCTGACGTCGTCAAACCGGCCGAGCGACAAGCGCTTGACGCCCGCGCCTTTGACGCGGAACGTCAGGTCCCATGTTTTGCCGCCGTCGCGCGCCACGCGGACCGCCAGGCCTTTGCAGCGCGAATCCGGCAATCGATACGGCCCGGCTTGATCCGGCTTCAGCGCTTCAATTGTCTTTGACGTGAGTGCTTGCGGCGGGCGACTTGTTCCAGATCCTGTCACTGTCGTCGTGTCCTATTTCGTGGTTTCGTTTGTGTTTACTTCATATCGTGAATCCTCTGGCATATCGCAACACCATCGCAACAAATTTTGTGGATGCTCGCAAACGCGCTTGGACGTCTGCGGACAAAACAATCGCAGAAACGTTGGGCTAGCCGAGCGGTTGCAGATTGGGGCGGATGTCCACGGATTGGGACTCACGTCCCATTCCGGGACGGCGTCAGGAACGGGTTGGGGATCAAGTGAAGCTCGCTGCCACAATGGAACTCTGTGCGTACTGGAACCGGTTGCGCGGCGCGCGCAGCGCGCCCGAGCGCAACGATGTCGACCCCGGCGCGATCCGCGGCGTGCTGGCCGACACGTTCATGCTTGATTTCGACGAGAAGCGCGGCTTCCCGTTTCGCATCGCAGGCTCGAGAGCCAACGCGTTTTTCATGAAGGAGCTGAGGGGTCTTTCCTTTCTGGAGCTTTGGCGGGACTCCGATCGCGGCGAGCTCGATTCGGTTCTGCATTGCGTCGCGGACGAAGCGCAGGCGTTCCTGGTCGGCGCCGAGGCGCGCGCCCCGGGTCTCGGCTCGGTGGACATCGAGGCCATTCTGCTGCCGCTACGACATCATGGATTGACGCATTCCCGCATCCTGGGCGGGTTCGCCGTCCATGCCGCGCCCGCCTGGATCGGCC
The DNA here is from genome assembly GCA_963764955.1 of uncultured Alphaproteobacteria bacterium. Taxonomy (GTDB): domain Bacteria; phylum Pseudomonadota; class Alphaproteobacteria; order Rhizobiales; family Beijerinckiaceae; genus Roseiarcus. The sequence goes on from CAVXVE010000024.1 coordinate 7,408, forward strand.
TCATGGGCGCAGGCCCGATCGCGCTCACCTCGCTGCGCGCGCTCAATTCATCGACACGCCAGGCGCCGCTGCGGGCCGAGACCACGCCGCAGGCCGAGAGCGCGGCGCTGGCGGAGAGCGCGGCGCCGGCCGGCTTCTCGCTTCGCGAGACGCCCAAGCGCTACAAGCACCTGTTTGTCCATTCCGGCGACCGCGCCGCGACCTGACGTTTGGACAGGCCACGCCGCGTAACAGCGCCTTAATCCCTGCTGCCTATGGTAAGCGGGCTTGCCGGCTTGATTGCAATTCCTTGGCGCTCTCAATGATCGCGTTCGGCCGGGGCTTGAGAATCCGAGGAGCACGCCGCCATGGGCGCGTTGGCATGGAAAATCGCAGAGCCCGCGCCGGTGGAGCGGCGCCACGAGCAGCGATTCAAAGTGCGCCTTCTCGGACAATTCATGCGGTCTGACCGCAAGGAGTTCGACTGCGAATCGATCGACGCTTCACCATACGGCATCGCGTTTTCCTCCGACGCCGGGGTTCAGCCAAACGAGCGCATCGTGGCCTATCTCAACCAGATCGGGCGCGTCGAAGGTCGGGTCGCGCGGATCTTCAACGGCGGGTTCGCGATCCAGATGAATGTGCCCCCCGCCAAGCGCGACAAGCTTACGACCCAACTGACGTGGCTCGCCAACCGCCAGACGCTGGGCTTGCCGGAGGACCGGCGCCACGACCGCATCGCGCCGCGCGACCGGTACACGATCCTGACACTTCCAAACGGACGCGAATATACCGCGACCCTGATCGACATCTCGGTGTCGGGAGCGGCGCTCAACGTCGATTGCGAACCCCCGATCGGCGCGCGCGTCACCGTCGGCTCGACGCCGGCGGAAGTGGTGCGCCACGTCAACTGCGGAATTGCGGTTGCGTTCTTAAGCCCCCTGCCCCGCGACGAATTCGGCGAGGACACGACGCTCTGACCGCGGCGCCGCGCGGCGCGTCAAGGATCGGAGGCGATTGGCTTCATCCCCATGGCGAACCGGCGCCAGTTGGCGACGTAACTCATCGCCGCCAGGCGAAGCTTCGCCACCGCCTCCTTGTCCAGCGTGCGGGTGGCTTTGGCGGGCGACCCCATAATGAGGGAATGGTCGTCGAAGGTCTTGCCCTCGGTCACCAGCGCGCCGGCCCCGACCAGGCATCCGCGGCCGATCCTCGCGCCATTGAGCACGATCGCGCCCATGCCGATCAGCGAGCCTTCGCCGATCGCGCAGCCATGCAGGATCACGTTATGGCCGATCGTGCACTCTTCGCCGATGGCGAGCGGCGACCCCATGTCGGTGTGCAGCGTGCAGGATTCCTGAATGTTGGTGCGCGCCCCGATGGCGATCGGCTCGTTGTCGCCGCGCAGGACCGCGCCGAACCAGATCCCGACATCGAGCCCAACCACGACATCGCCGATCACGCTTGCGTTGGGCGCGATCCAGTAGAACCCTTCCGGAGGCAGAGTCGGCCGGCGGCCGTCAATCGAATAGAGCGGCACCCTATTCCTCGCCGTCGAGATCGACGTCGAGAATCGCCATCTGCAGCGTGTAGCTCGACGCCGTGGGGTCGTCGGCGGAGATGACGCCGAGAAACTCGGGGCCGTTGTTGAGCTCGACCAAGTCCGTCTTCTGGAGCCGTCCGGCGATGGTCAATTTGTTGTTCTCGAACAGGCGGCGGAGATAATCCTGCAGCACCGGACGGCCGACCGGCACTTTCATCTCGAACGCGAACGAGCGATCGCCGTCCTCGTCGTCGACCGTGATCGTTCCGAGCTTGCGCTCGCCGAGCGACACCTCCGCGGCCTCGGCGGACTTTGAACTTGGCGCGACCTGGATCCCTGCCGCGCCAAAGGAGCGGCGCAGGAATTCACGCAGTTTGACGATCTCGCCTTTGTCCATGATTTCTCCCCGGCTCGCGAGCGCGCGGCGAGGCTTGGCACGAAGAGCCGCGGCGTTGCAATATGCCAAATCGCCGGTGATGCCCATTTTTCGGGGCGCGAGACTTGGCGCAGCTGCGTCAGGGCGTCGTTCTTAAGCCTCGAGCGCCTTGTCGGCGAGGATCTGGTTCATGTCGCGCGAGGGCTCCGCGCAGCCCGCTTCGCCAACGATGCGCGCGGGAACGCCTGCGACCGTCTTGTTGTGAGGCACCGGCTGAAGCACCACCGACCCGGCCGCGACGCGCGCGCAATAGCCGATCTCGATGTTGCCGAGGATCTTCGCTCCCGCGCCGATCAGCACGCCATGACGGATCTTGGGGTGCCGGTCGCCGGTCTCTTTGCCGGTGCCGCCAAGGGTCACGCCCTGCAGGATCGAGACATTGTCCTCGATCACCGTCGTCTCGCCGACCACGAGGCTGGTCGAATGATCGAGGAAAACGCCCTTGCCGATGCGCGCGGCCGGGTTGATGTCGACGCCAAACGCCGCCGAGACGACACTCTGCAGCATCAAGGCGAAATCGCGTTTCCCGGCCTTCAAGAGCCAATGAGACAGACGATAGGCCTGCAGCGCCTGGAAGCCTTTGAAATAGAGCAAAGGCTCGATCATCCTGAGACACGCCGGATCGCGGTCGGCGACCGCCATGATGTCGGCGCGGAACGCTTCGCCGATCGAAGGGTCGCGCGCGATCGCCTCGGCGAAAGTCTGCCGGATCAGCGCGGCCGGAAGGTCGCGATGATCGAGCCGCGAGGCGACACGGTGCGACACCGCCCCTTCGAGCGTGTCGTGATTAAGGATGTTGACGGCAAGAAAGAGAGCGAGCTCCGGCTCGCGCCGGATCGCCTCCTCCGCTTCCTGCCGGATGCGCGCGAATAGCGGATCATTGCCGGCGAGGCCGACGACGCGAGCGTTCAAACCTTGCGCCACGACGAACTCCCAAACTCGACTGGCCGAGGGGGCAGTTTAGCACAGGGCGCGACGGAGGCGAAGACCGCCTTCCGCGCGTTCACTCCCCCGCTGCCGGTGTCCTGGAGCCTGGCTGTCGAATAGACGCGCCGCCCTCGCTCAGGGGCAGTCCGTCGCCCGATGGGTGACGCTATTGCCATCGCTGTCCGTCCGCGTGACGCTTCGGCTGCTGCAGGGGGGAGGCCCTGGCGGGGCGACGACTACCGGTCCAGGCGCGGGCCCCGGTCCAGAAGTGACGCCGCCGATAATGCCGCCAGCCGCGCCCCCGACCGCCGCGCCGACCGGCCCGCCGACCACTGCGCCCGCGACCGCACCGCCGGCCGCGCCAGTCACGGCGCCGCCAGCGTCCGCCAGAGCCAGGGTGGGCAGACTGGCGATTGCCAGAGCTGAAAGTCCGATGATCACGCCACGCATGATATCCTCCTCGATTCAGGTCTAGAGACGAGAAGCAACGCGTGGTAGAAAGAATAGTTCCGAAAAGCTGGTCGTGTGACACGAGCAGAACGGCCCGGGCGTCAAACGGTAAGTCCGTCGTGGGCTGGATGGAACAACAACGGCTGCTCGATTGTTATGTTTACCCTATGGTTCGCCTAACGCCGGGATAGATGAATGCGCCTGTTACTCGCCCTGATCATCATTATTTATCTGGTCGGAGTCGGCGTTGTCCTTTCGCCGGTCATTCGATCCGGATGGAATAGCGACACCGCGTCAGTCCTGACGGACCATGTCGTGCAGGCGCTGCCTGACGCGCTCGCGTGGCCGGTCAGAGCCGTGCACGCTTTCGCCGGCTCCTGAGCGTCCGGACGATCATGATCGCGCGCTGTTCGAGGCCGGCCGATAGCCCGGCCACATCCGCGTCAGCACGGAGTCGCGCTTGATCGCCGCGTGCCAGACGACGCCGCCGAGATGCGCGGCCAGCACGAACCCAATCACCCACGCGAGCAGGAAGTGCGCTGAGCTCCCCGCCGCTCGCAGCGCCGGATTCTTTGGCAGAAGCATGGGAAAGGAAAAGAGGCCGAACCAGGGAACCTCAAAGCCGGCGCCGGTCGACTGCACGTAGCCGCTGACCGGCATCGCGATCATCAAGGCGTAAAGCGCCATATGCGCGGAACGCGCCGCGGCGTGGGTCAGCCGGCCAAGCGGCTCGGCGTAGGCGGGCGCGCCGACAACGAGGCGCCACACGATGCGCAGCGCGACCAGGCAGAGAACGGTCATGCCTATCGATTTATGGACAAACAGCAACTCGGATCGCACCCCTTTGCGAGGCAAGAGCGCCACCGAAACTCCCAGCGGCAGCGCGACAAGGATGAGCGCGGCCATGAGCCAGTGAAGCGCGCGCAGGCCGGGATTGTAGACCAGCCTCGCACGGGGAGGCGGAACGACTTTCATGCAGCGGCCCTCCGAAGCCGGCGCGACGGATTCGCTCCGCAAAGCGACGATCTTAAGGCTGATCGTTTCCGGGGTCGTCGATGATCGCCACCGCCCTGGTCCAGCCCGCCGAGGCGCGCTCGATCTTTGTCGGGAAGCAACAGACTGAAAAGCCGGTCGGCGGCAGCGACTCGAGGTTGTGCAGCTTCTCGATATGGCAATAGCCGATGTGGCGGCCGGCCTTATGGCCCTCCCAGATGAGCGAGGCGTCATGCGTCTCAGCGTATCGCCTGGCCGTATGCACGAAGGGCGCGTCCCAGCTCCAGCCGTCGGTCCCGGTGACCCGGACGCCCTGCTTGAGGAGATACAGCGTCGCCTCGGCGCCCATGCCGCAGCCCGCAGCGACATAGTCGGGGCGGCCGTATTTCAGGCCGGCGCTCGTATTGACGACAACGATATCGAGAGGTTTGAGCGCATGGCCAATGCGCTCAAGCTCGGCGTCGACGTCGGCGGCGGTCGCCACGTAGCCGTCGGCAAAATGACGGAAGTCGAGTTTCACCCCAGGCTGAAAGCACCACTCGAGCGGGATCTCGTCGATTGTCCAGGCGCGTTCGCCTTCGTTCATGCTCGGATGGTAGTGCCATGGCGCGTCGAGATGGGTGCCGTTGTGAGTCGTGAGTTGCACGCGTTCGACCGCCCATCCCTGCCCGTCCGGCAAGTCCTCTCTCTTAAGGCCCGGGAAGAACGGCAGGATTTGCGGCAGACTCTGCTGATGATCGATGTACTCGATCTTGGGCCCAAGCCCGGGCGGATCGGCAGGCACGTCGTTCTGCAGCGGCGCCGAAATGTCGATGAAGCGTCGAGCCATGCGTTCCTCCTGTCTCTTCTCGCGCGCCTGAAATGCGCGCGACATTATTCCTTCCGCGCAGCCCGCCGCGCCCCGCGCAATACGCTCGCGACAAGCGTCGCCGGCAACGCCAGCGTCAGCGCGAGGCCGACGACCCATGGCGGCGCTGCGCCCGAAAGCGCGAGTGCGCTGATGAGGGCGACCGCGCAAAGGATGGTGGCCGCCAGAAGCTCATCATCGACGAACAGGTCGATCAGTTGCTTGACGACTGCGCCGATCATGCAGGCGACGCCGCTCTTGGCTTGAGGAGAATAACCAGGCTCGAGGCGACCGCCAGGAACAGCGCGATAAACGCAAGGATCGCGACGTCGCCGCCCGGCCATGCGACGCCGAGGCTTTCGCCGGTCCAGAACAGGCCGAAGGCCGAGAGCATGATTCCGACCGCGAATTTGAGCGTATTTTCGGGGACGCGCGCGAGAGGCCGATGGACCGCCGCGCCTATGGCCGCGACCACGACACAGGCCGCCAGCGCGCCCGCGCTCGCCAGCCCAAGAAGCCCGCGGCCCGCCCCGATCGCGATGACAATGAACGTGACCTCGATCCCCTCCAGCAACACGGCCTTGAAGGCGGTTGCCCCGGCGATCCAGTCCAACCCGTTCGACCGCCGCTCTGGGGCTTCAGTCAATGCGCGCGTCTCGCGCGCGAAGGCAGCGTCCTCGTCGTGCAAAGCGATGATTCCGACCGCCCGCAGGATCGCCTTGCGCAGCCAGCGCAAGCCGAACATGAGCAGCAGGACGCCGACCGCGAACTGCAGGGCATGAAGCGGAACGGCGCCCAGCAGCGGCCCGAGGGCGACGACGATCAGCGCAAGCGCTACGAGGGCGGCCGCGGCGCCGGTGAGCGCCGGGCGCCAGCCGCGCGCGAGCCCGACGGCGAGCACGATGGTCAGCGCCTCGACCGCCTCAACGAATGAGGCGACGAACGCGGCGCCCGCGACCGAGATGATCGTCGTCAGGTTGGGCATCGCGAGATCCTGAGTGTCGAGCGCCAGTCAGCTCGTGCGCCGGGCCAGCGAAAGCCACAAGCCTCCGCCAATGAGGACCGTTCCCGAGAGCCGTCCAAGCAATTTGACGCGCGACGGCTTCATGAACCAGGCGCGACCCATTCCGGCCGCGACGGCCCACGCGCAATCAGACGCGCCGGCAATGATGACCGAGGCGACGCACATCGCCGCAAGCTGCGGCCCCGCGGGCAGACGCGGATCAATGAACTGCGGCAGGAAGGCGGTGAAGAAGACGATCGTTTTGGGGTTGGAGAGCGCGACGAGGAGGCCGCGCAGGAAGCGCGCGCGCCCGCTGTCCCTCAGCCGCTCGCTTTCCTCGCCCGCATGGCGCCACGCCTGCACGCCGAGCCATATGAGATAGGCGGCGCCGGTCCAGCGCAGCGCGTTGAACAACAGGTCCGCGTGCGCGTGCACCCAGCTGAGACATAGCGCGATCGTCGCCAGTAACAGGGCGTTGCCAAGGGTCGTGCCCGCGACCGTTGTCAGCGCGGCGCGCACGCCGCGCGTAGCGCCGGTCGAGATGACAAGGGTGACGATCGGTCCCGGCGCGATGATCAGGACAACCGTGATCAGGAGAAAGGCGGTGAAAAGCTCGACGTTCATGTCTCATTCCCTCCGCTCGCATCTCTAACCCTAGCGGGCCGTCCAGAACAGTCCGATGGTGAGCGCGAGGCCGATGGCGACGACGGCGAGCTTCAACAGCTTCTCATTGACGCGTCTCAGCATGAACGCGCCCGCCCAGCCGCCGAACGACGCGCCGATCGCGGTCACGATCGCCTGCAGCCAATGCACGTCCCCGGAAAAAGACGAAGATCGCCACCGCCGAGGCGTTGATCACGCCGGCGAGAATGCTCTTCGCCGCCCCCGCATTGCGCACCGCGACGCCGGTCATGGTCAGCGCGGCCATCATCATGAGCCCGATGCCGCCGCCGAAATATCCGCCGTAGACGGTGATGCCAAACTGCATGGCGCCGATCGCCCATGGCGGCGGACGCGCTTCGCTCGCCTCCACGCTTTGGCGAAAAAACTGCCCCAGGCGAAAAGCGCGGTCGCGAACAGGACGAGCTAGGGGACGAGGCGCGCGAACAAAGCCGCGGGCGTCGCCAGAAGGACCAGGGCGCCGAGACCGCCGCCGATCAGGCTGATGGCGAACATCGTCCGCATCGTCAGTCCGGCAGGGCCTTTGGCGTCGGCCCGGCCGGTGACGCCGGTCACGAGCTGCGCCGGAAAGAGCGCCACGGTCGAGGTGATGTTGGCTGCGCGCGCGTCCATGCCGGTCAGCATCAGCGACGGGAACGTGATGAACGAGCCGCCGCCGGCCAGCGCATTCTGCGCTCCCGCCCACATCGAGGCGACGAATAAGACAAATAACGCCGTCATAAAGCGAACCGCCCGCGCTCTGCCCCTGCGCAGACTACGCGCCGTGGGGCGATAACGAGAAACTCGACGCATGCCGATCAAGACGATCCCGCAGCCCGAGCAGGCGCAGGCGAGGCGTTCGGATAAAGCCGCTGGCGCAGAGGACCGCCCGACGCTAGCTTAGCCCGACGCAGGATCGATCCGGACATGCCAGGGAACCTCGACATCACCGGCTACGCCATTGTCTCCGACGACGACAAGATCGCCGGCGCCGATGGCCTGACGCCGGCCTCGCTGCGCAACCCGAAGGACTGGGAACTCTACCAGCGCGCGCAGGAGCTTGCGAGCGTCGTCGTGTTCGCGCGCCGCAGCCACGAACTCGAGCCGAACGTCCACAAGACCCCGCGTCTTGTCGTTTCGCGCGAGGCCGCGGGACTCGAGCAGCGCCCGGACGGCTGGTGGTGGGACCCGAGGCGCACGACCTGGGAGGAAGTCGCGGCGCGCGTGCTGCCGGCGGGGGGCCGCGTCGCCGTAGGCGGCGGCCAGGTGGTGTTCGATCTTTTTCTCATGATCGGCTTTGACGGATTTCATCTGTCGCGCGCGCATGGGGTCAAACTCCCGGGCGGACGCTCCGTCTTTTCCGCCTGCGACGCGGGCGTCTCTGCCGCAACGGTGCTTGAACAGCACGGCCTCAGCCTCACGAAGACGATCCCGCTCGACCCTGCGCAGGGGGTCGAAATGACGATCTGGCGCCGCGCGGCTTGAGCAGCACTCGTTCGCCGAACCGGAGCACAATTGTCCTCGGGTCGCACCCGCGTCGTCATTGCGAGAAGCGAAGCGACGAAGCAATCCAGGTGCCCTAGGCGCCCTCAGTCCCCCTGGATCGCCGCGTCCCCGCGGGTCAAGCCCGCGGGTCCTCGCGATGACGACCGGCGACAACCCAATCTAAGCCCCCGGCAGATTGAAAGGCGTGATGATCTGAACCTGGGAGGGCGGCGGCGGGGCGCCTTGCGGCAACACCCGGTGCGCCTGCATCACGACGCGACAGGCCGCGCGCATGTCGGCGCTGAGGTCATGATGCAGCACCGCGGAGATCTTCCGCTCGCGCAGGAGCGCAAGATTGTCGGCATCGAGATCGTGACCGATGAAGACGCGGCACATGCGCGCCGTCGCGCGAAAGGCGTCGACGACGGCGCGATTTCCCCCGCCGATCGAATAGGCGCCGACAATGTCGGGATTGGCGGCGAGCGCCTTGCGCACGAGCGCGCCGGTCGGCTGGTCGATGCCGAAACCCTCGCTTAGCTCGACAATGCCGAGATTGGGATAGCGCGTGCGAAGCGCTCTCCGGAATCCGATCTCGCGCTCCTCCTCGCCGCGAAAGCGGTTGCTGCTCAACGTGGCCAGGATCTTCGCCCTCGCCCCGCCGAGCCATTCGCCGATGAGATAGGCCGCCGTCTCGCCAGCGGCGCGATTGTCCATCCCGACATAGGCTGCGCGGCGCGAGTTCGGCACGTCGGTGACCAGCGTGACGACCGGGATTGCGCGCGCAACGACACGGTCGACCGCCGCGACGATCTCGGCCTCGTCCGGGGCCTTGAGAAAGAGGCCATGCGTTCCACGCGCGCCGATCCGGTCGATGAGCGCGGCAAGATCGGCGAGGCGCACGACCTCGCTGAAGTGATAGCGGGCGCGGAAGACCGCAGGCCGCAGCGCCGGCATCTCCTCCTCGAGCGAAACGCGCACCGCCTCGGAGAAGCGGTCCGGCGCCTGCATGACGACGTCCACGACAAACTTCCGGCCGGTGAGGCCGGCCTGCTCGCTCTGCCCCTGCAGTTCGCGGATCGCCTGCTTGACCCGCTCGGCGGTGTGCCTGCGCACGCCGCCGCGCCGGTTGAGCACGCGATCGATCGTCGCCTCGCTCAAGCCCGCCTGGAGAGCAATTTCCTTGACGAGAAAGGGGTGAGTCACGGGCGGCCAGTTGATGGGTTTTTGAGGGATCGGCGCAATCGCCTTGCCGACTTTCGCCCTTATACTGCGGCCCAGCAACGATTGCACGGAGGAAGAGCTCATGAAGGACGACAACGCCAAGCGCTTGAGAGCCAACCGGGTGTGGCTGACGGCCGACTCCTGCGATCTCGATGCGTTCAAGGAGGTCGTGGAGCGGACCGCCAACCGCGCCGACTATCCGTTCGCCGCCGACGTGGCGTCGAACGTGCCGGTCTACGACGGCCTCGAGGCGCGCAGCGCCGCCGCTTCGCCCGAAATGCGCAAGGAATTGATGGCGGAATGGGTGGAGGCGCTGACAGACGGACCCGGCATAATCGTCATTCGTGGCGCCTTCGCCGACCTCGCCGCGATCGACAAGGCCAGCGCGCACTTCTGGGCGATCATCGAGGAAGAGCGCGCGGGCAATGTCGGCGGCGGCGACCATTTCGCTAAGCCGGGCGCCAATGACCGCATCTGGAATGCGCTGGAGAAGCTGTGCCTGCGCGACCCCGAGGTCTTCGCCGCCTATTATGGCAACCCGGTCATCGCTCTTGTGAGCGAAGCTTGGCTCGGCCCCGCCTACCAGATTACCTCCCAGCTCAATGTCGTCAATCCGGGCGGCGCGGCGCAGGTTGCGCATCGCGACTATCATCTCGGCTTCCAGTCGGCGGAGGCGATCGAGCGCTTTCCCGTCCACGTGCATCGCCTCTCGCCTGTGCTCACGCTGCAAGGCGCGGTCGCTCATTGCGACATGCCGGTCGAGACCGGCCCGACGCTCTATCTGCCGTTCTCACAGAGCTACGTTCCCGGCTACATGGCGACAGGCCGCGCGGAGTTTCGCGACTATTTCGACAAGCATCACGTCCAGTTGCCGCTCATGAAAGGCGACGCGGTGTTCTTCAATCCCGCCTTGTTCCACGCAGCGGGAACGAACCGATCGAAGGACGTCCGCCGCATCGCCAACCTTTTGCAGGTCTCCTCCGCCTTCGGCCGCGCGATGGAGAGCGTCGACCGGCTCAAGATGAGCCTGAGACTCTATCCGGCGCTCAAAGATCTCCTCGCCGAGAAAGCCATCACCACGGCCGAGGCCGACAACGCGATCGCGGCTTCAGCCGAGGGTTATTCCTTCCCGACCAACCTCGATCGCGATCCGCCGAAAGGCGGCATGGCGCCGAAGAGCCAGCAGGATCTGATGCGCCAGGCGCTTCAGGAGAAGTGGGAGCCGGATGTGTTCGTCGACGAGGCGCAGGCGCAGGCCTGGCGCAAGCTGACTTAGCGCGCCGCGCCAAACAGCGTCGCCTCGCTCAATCCGCCGCGCCGCAGTCGGCGAGCACCGCCTTGAGCTGCGACGCGAGCGGCCCGGCGCCGGGCGCGTAGGAGCCCTCGATCGCCGCGGCGCCGATCGTGAAGGCGTCCGCTCCGGCGGCGCGAACGGCGGCGACGCGCTCGGCAGAATTGATGCTTCCCGCGACCACGACCATGCCGGAATTGAGAAATCCGCGCCGGCAGGCGGCGACGAGGTCGAGCGGCTCGGCCTCGGTCGCGCGATAAGCAAGAATGTCGACGCCCGCGCAGCCTCGTCTCGCGAAGCTTCGGCATTGCGCCTCGACTTCCGGCGCCGAGCCGCCGAGCCGCGTCGGATGGCCGCTCGGCGCGCCGGCGAAGGGCAGATAGCGCGTCGCCGAGCCGCCGAGGAGCTTGAGCGCCTCCTCGACGTGAACGCCGCCCATCAGCATGTCGACCCCGAGGTCGCGGCCAAGCTCCACGCCGCGCAATTCGCTTTCACGCGTCGTCGCCACGATCTCCATCCACGGGCTCGCGCCGGCTTCGCGAATGGCCACGGCGAGGCGACGCAGCAAGGCTGAGTCTGCGCCGACGTCCTTGAAACCGATGTGCTTAAGCCTCAGCGGCCGCGCGATCTCGATGAGCTCGAGCGCGTTCTCGACCGTCGCGTCGTTGCGCGTCAACATGAAGACGAAGTCCATGGGTCCGCCGCGCGGCTTGCGATTGTCCGTGGCGCGAGGCTAGCACCGCGCTAGCCGCGAGGGAACGCGCAGGCGGGACGGGCGGCCCGCGCCTTTGCCGGGGCGCTTCATTCTGCTAGAGCGACGCGCTCGATCGCAATTCCCCCTTCGAGCCCATGAAAATGTCTGATGTCGTCACCCGCTTCGCGCCTTCGCCGACCGGCTTCCTGCACATCGGGGGGGCGCGCACGGCTTTGTTCAACTGGCTTTACGCGAAGCACACCCACGGAAACCTCCTTCTGCGCATCGAGGACACCGATCGCGAACGTTCGACTGAGGCCGCGGTCGACGCGATTGTCGACGGCCTCAGATGGCTCGGGCTCGATTGGGACGGCGAGGCGATCAGCCAGTTCAAACGCGCCGAGCGGCATCGCGAGGTCGCCGAGCAGTTGCTTGGCTCAGGCGGCGCCTACCGCTGTTACGCAAGCGTCCAAGAGCTCGAAGAGATGCGCGAGAAGGCGCGTCTCGAGGGCAAGCCGATGCGCTACGACGGCCGCTGGCGCGACCGCGATCCTTCCGAAGCGCCGCCCGGCGTCAAGCCGGTGATCCGCCTGCGCGCCGCCCAAGAGGGCGAAACTGTCATCGACGACAAGGTGCAGGGCAAGGTCGTCTTCGCCAACAGGGACCTCGACGATCTTGTGCTCCTGCGCTCCGACGGCAACCCGACCTACATGCTCGCGGTCGTCGTCGACGACCACGACATGGGGGTGACGCACATCATTCGCGGCGACGATCACCTGACCAACGCCGCGCGGCAGACCCAGATCTATCAGGCGCTTGGCTGGGACGTTCCGGCGATGGCGCATATCCCGCTCATTCATGGGCCCGACGGCGCAAAGCTCTCCAAGCGTCACGGCGCGCTCGGCGTCGACGCCTACCGCGCGATGGGCTACCTGCCGGCCGCGTTGCGCAACTACCTCGCGCGGCTCGGCTGGAGCCACGGCGACAAGGAATTCTTCTCGACCGAGGAACTCATCGCCGCCTTCGATCTCGGGGCGATCGGCCGCTCGCCCTCGCGCTTTGATTACACGAAGCTCGAGAACGTCAACGGCCATTACATGCGGGCGTCGACCGACGACGACCTGTTCAACGCGCTGATCGGCGCCCTGCCCTATCTGCCCGGCGGCCCCGAGGTCGCGGCCAAACTCGACGAGCCTAAGCGCGCTCAGCTTCGGGCGGCGATTCCAGGCTTGAAGGAACGCGCCAAGACGCTGGTGGAATTGCTCGACGGCGCGGCGTTCCTGTTCGCCGCGCGGCCGCTCGCGATGGATGCGAAGGCGGAGGAGATTCTCGCCCGCTCCGGTCGCCTCCATCTCAAGAACCTGCTGCCGCGGCTGACCGCGCTTGAGGAGTGGACGGCGGCAAGCACGGAGGCGGTGGTGCGCGCCTATTCCGAGGAGCAGGGCGCGAAGCTCGAAATCGTCGCCCAGCCATTGCGCGCGGCCCTCACCGGCCGTTCGACCTCGCCCGGAATCTTCGACGTGCTGGCGGTGCTCGGACGCGAGGAGAGCCTTGGGCGGATCGCGGATCAGGCGGAAGCTGCAAGCTGACCGATTACTGAAAGTGATGAAGTCGTCATTGCGATCGAAGCGAAGCAATCCAGGGAACATAGAGCGCCCCAGGACTCCTGGATCGCCGCGTCGCTTCGCTCCTCGCGATGACGGCTGCGATTCAAACTGACCACGCAGGTCATCAGGTTCGGATGCGCACAGGCAGATCGCCCGTTCGGCCGCGAATCTGAACGGTGAGCGCCGCGTAGCGTGAGGCGTCGCTCGCCGGCGACGCCGACGCGTTTGCGGCCTTGAAAAGATCCTCCGTGACGATGACGCGGCGCTGCTGCTGCTTGGCCACTTCCAGAAGCCGGCTCGCAACGTTGACCGTATCGCCCGTCGCGGTGATCTGCTGCTGCGTCGGCGAACCAAGCCGGCTCAGGATCGCGGGCCCGAAATGAAGACCGATCCGAAAGTCGAGGCGATGCTGCGCGGCCGGCGGCAGTTCGGCCAGCCAGGCGGTCATCGACTCGCGCAGCGCCTCGACCGCGGCCAACGCCCGCGCCGCGTCGTCGCTGCGTGGCCTCGGCAAGCCGAACACAGCCATCACCCCGTCGCCCATATAGTTGATGACGACGCCCCCATGCGCGGTCACCTCGCCTTCGACGAGGGTCTGCATCGCGCTGAGCAGGTCGCGCGACCGCTCGGGTCCAAGCGCCTCTGCTGTCCCTGTCGATCCGGAAAGGTCGAGGAACATCACCGCGACATCCTGGCGAACCGGCTTCTCCAGAAAAGCGGGCTCTTTGAGAATGTGGTCGAGAAGGAGCGGCGACTGGAACTTGGCCAGCGTCGACTTTTCGGCCGCGATTCTTACGCCCGCGCGCCGCTCGACAATCGAGCGGGCCGCGGCGAAGCCGACAGTCAGCGGCAACGCCGATGCGAGCGGCGCCGCGACGCCGAACCAGTAGCCCTGGATGAACGCGAGAAAGACTCCCGCGAGCCAGAGGACGAAGACCAGGCTCGCCAGCGTCAGTCCTATCGCGGCCCAGCGCATCGCCATGAGCGCGATCATGAGAAGGGGAAGCGCAACCGCCGCGGCTGCGTCGATCCGACGGGTCGATGGCGTCCTCGCCAGTCCGTCGCCGGCCATGAGATTGCCGATTGCAGTCGCGAACACTTCCGCGCCCGGCGCAACCCGATCGAATGGCGTCGCGAACGCGTCCGCCGCGCCGGTGGCCGTGACGCCGACGACGACGACTTTGCCGCTGAGCGCCTCCGGATCGACATCTCCGCGCAGAAGCCGTGTCGCGCTGATGCGCCTGAAGCTTCCCGCGGGCCCGTAGAAGCGTAGCGGCATGTGATAGCCGAGGTCCATTGCTCTCGACTGGCCTGCGATCTCGATCCGGTCGGGCGCCAGGATCGGCTGAGCTTCGAGCCCCTGGGCGGCGGCGGCCAGCGCGAACGATGGAGCCACGCCGTCGGGAGTCTGAAAGATCATTGGAATATAGCGCGGCACTCCGCCCGAGTCGGTCGAGATGTTGGCGAGCCCTGCCTGCGCCGCGTCGCGGATCGCATCGATCGGCCAGAGAACGGAGGACGGCTTCGGCGCGAGCGCCAAATCGCCTCCCTGGGCCTCCGGCGCGTCAGCCGAGTCGAAAACGCCGATCGCCGCGACGACAGTTGGCGCGCTTTTGAGCGCGCTGGCGAGTTCCATGTCCGCCGCCTCGCCCTTCGAATTGAGAAAGGCGATGTCGACGGCGATCGACCGAGGATGGAATCCGGCCACGGCCCGCACGATGCGCGCGGTCATTTCGCGCGAGGGGGCGCCGCCTCCGGATTCGCCGAGCGTCTCGTCATCAATCGCCACGATCACGACGGCTGGCGGCGCGGGACGCGCGCCGGCGAGAAGGAAGCGCCAGTCGAGAGTTAGGGTTTCGATCCGGTCCAATGGCGAAGCCATGCCATTGATTTCGAGCGCGCCCAACCCGGCGCCGATGGCGACCGCCGCGGCGAGAAAGCCGCCGGTCAGATGCCAGGAAGATCCCGGCCCGCCGGTCGCCATTCACTCGCCGAAACGAGAAAGAAGCGCCCGGACCCTGGCCTCCCCCCATCGCTTCTGGACCATGGACGTGTCCGCCGGAGTGATGTCGACCCCCTGCCCTTCCGTGAGGACGACGAACTGGTTCAGGCGACGGTTGGTCACCGCCACCGCGCCGGAAAGCACGAGCGTGGACGTGCGGGCTGGAACAACCTCCATCGCCCATTTCGTCCCGCGGACCGCGGCGATGGCGAGCGGCGTCAGGATCTGAAACTTCTCTTGCGGCCTTGCCGGGTGAAACTCGATCAGTAGCGCGCCGCTGTCGAGACGGATTCCGACCGGGAGCGGGTCGCCCTTTCTGTATAGCGGGCGATAGCGGGCGCCTTCAGCCGCCCGGACCTTCAGGACGTCGCCGCATTGCAGGATCTTCTCGGACGGCGTGTGCGGGTCGGGAATGAGCGCGCAGGCGCCGGCCGCGTGAGCGGAGCCGCTTCCGAGAATCGCCGCCGCGAACACGAGAGCCACAGCCGCCGCCTTCCCGAGAAGGTTGCGTCCGGCTGTCCGATTGCTGTTCGACATAAAGATCGCTCCCGCCAGTTGCGCAGCGCCATAGCAAGGCGCCTGCTAACGCCCCCAAAAAAGACGCCGCAACGGTTAAGCGGAGGCTTCAGCCTTTGTTGGCCTAATGCGGGTAGCTATCCCCAGTCGGCGGGTCTTGTCGAGCGGGCTGGCGGCGTAGCGCCTTTAAGCTGGCGGAGCCCCCTTAGGTTGGGCGGCGCATACGGCCGACTACACAGGCGACGCGCCCCGTTGAGAGCATAGTTCGCGTTTTGTTCTAACCTCGAAGCTGTCCGGAGTAAGTGAAGGTCTGAGCTTGATATGACGCGCTTCGCCGCCCCGCACGCCCCCTGCCGTGCTCGGCGGACGAGAAGCGCCCCGCCGACACGCTTCGCCCGCGCGACCCGATGAGGAGCATCGAGTTGAGGGCCAAAGCAGCAGCGGGCAAATCTGGTTTTATGACAGTTTTCGGCGCCCAAGGCCTTGAAAACGCTCGATCGCCGCCAAAACCGCCGCTAGCCAACGAGGCGAGAGCGACGGAACAGATTGAAGGCGCCAGCGACTCGGGAATGGCGCCGCAAAGCCGAAACCGACTCGGAAATGGGCTTCGCGCCAAGCGGCCCCAGCTTTGACGCCTATTCCTGCGGCAGCGCCAGCGGCTGTATCGGAACGGCGGAGGCCACCGGTCCCGGGCCCGCGCCGTCGCGCTGATAGATGTCGGGACGGAACTGAACGACGCCGTCAGGCGTCGCCCAGGCGGTAATGTAGACCCAGTAGACGGGGACTGGCTGCGTCAGCTTCACGTTCTGCTGCTGGCCGGAGCGGATCACCTCGTCGATCTGGTCACGGCTCCAGCCGGGATTGTCCTTGAGCAGCCAGGCGACATAGTCGCGCACGTCCTGCACGCGCACGCAGCCCGACGAAACGAAGCGGAAGTCGTCGCCGAACACGCCCTTTTCCGGCGTGTCATGCATATAGACGCCATAAGGGTTGGGAATGTTGATGCGCACGAAGCCCAGCGCGTCGAGTTCACTGCCGGGGTCCTGGCGATAGCTGAAATGCGTCGCCTCGTCCGAGTTCCAGTTGATCGAGGACGGCGAAACCTCCTGCCCATCCTTATCGAGGATATGAATCTTCTCCTCGGTCAGATAGTTGGGGTCGGCCTTCATCTTCGGGATCAAATCTTTTTTGATGAGCGAAGGCGGAACGTGCCAGTACGGGTTGAAATTGATCTCCGTCGCCTTGGTCTGCATGATCGGCGACTGACGGTCGATGCGGCCAACGCCGGCGCGATGGTGCGAATAGACGACCCCGTTCTCGACCGTCTCGACCGAAGCCCCCGGCAGGTTGACGATCACGAACCGCTCGCCAAGGTCGCCGGAATAGGAGCGCAGGCGGACGACATTTGTCTCGAGCTGCTGGAGACGGGCGGCCGCCGACACGTTGAGCGATGCGAGCGTATCCTTGTCGACCACGCCGCTCCGGTTGAGGCCGCTGCGCGCCTGGAACCGCTTGACCCCAGCCTCCACCAGCGAATCGTAAACTGGCCCCGTGCCCGCAACCGGATCGAGGTCGCCGGTGGCGACCAGCCGCTGGCGCAGGGCCTCGACCGCGCCACCCCTGGAGCCAACGCGCAGCTCAGGGCCGGCCGGCACGACGGTCCACCCGCCGCGGGCGACGATATCCTGATATTTCTGGATCGCCGCTTGCGTCGCGTCGACCGTCGCAGACGACAGGATGGGGGTCGATTCCCGCCCCACCGCCATATTCGGCGACGCCTCATAGCTTTGCGGCCATTCCGCCTGACTGACGTTCTGGTCCTCGGCCCTGGCAGGGATTGATCCCAGGGCCACGGCAAAAGCGACGCACGCTGTCGCGCCAAAAAGTGCGCGGCGGGAAAGCCGCGAGACGGTGCTGCCACGCATCAACTGAAAATCTCCAAGAACGGACGGCGCTCGTCCCGACCCCTGACCGCCCCGCCCTCGTGCTCCGGAGGGCGCTGCGGCAACCGCGACAAGCCTTCGCGCTTCCACGCGCACCATAGGTTTCACTCGGGCGTTTTTATGGCCGTTCCCTTAATGACATATGAACGCCAAACGGGGCGTCCCGCTAAGGAACGCCCCGTTCGCTTGTCTGACTGGATGCGCCGGGCGGCGCCGTCAAAGCCGATATTTGATCTGGTCGGTCCAATATCGCTCAAGGCGCAGCAGGGAGGCGTTCATCCGGGCGAAATCATCGCCGGGAATGCCGCCGATTTGTTCGATCGTCCGCGCATGCTTCTCATAAATGCCGGCGACGATGCGATGCACCTCCTTGCCCCGTTCGGTCAGGCTGATCCGAACCGACCGACGATCGATGCGCGAACGGGAATGGTGGAGGAATCCGATCTCAACCAGTTTCTTGACGTTGTAGGAAACATTCGAGCCGAGATAGTAGCCTCGCGTGCGCAATTCGCCCGCGGTCAATTCCTTGTCGCCGATATTGTAGAGGAGCAACGCCTGCACCGCGTTGATGTCCGAACGCCCGCGGCGGTCGAATTCATCCTTGATGACGTCCAGCAACCGGCGGTGAAGCCGCTCGACCATTGTCAGCGTCTCGAGATACAAACCCGATACCCGAAGCTCAGGCTCCGATCGAGCTGCAATATCTTGCGTTTTGACTGCGTTAATCATAGCACACCCGTCTGTTCGCTTCGGCGGTCGAGCGTTTCTCTGGTCTTCTTATGAGTAGAACTGTAACGGAAGCGCATGAATACGAGTTTAAGAGTTCAAGATGAATCCAAAGTTTTCAGGCGCTGGTAAATTTCAATTGAATCAAAGAGTTTGTTTACGTTGACAAGACGCGAACGCAAAGCCAGGGCCCTGCTGTCCGACGGCCAAACGCTGGGAAATGGAGATCAGGCTCGTTTGCGCGCCGCCCGCCAGCTCAACAGGAAATAGCCGGCGACAAGCACGATATTGAGCAGCGCGCCGCCGTATCCGATCGCGGCCGCGCGCGGACTGAGGATGGGTGAAGCGGCCTCGACCACCGCGCACAGGAGCCAGATCGCCCCGCCCCAGGCCGCGGCCAGCCACAAGCCGATGGCCGCCAGCAGGTCGAGGCAGGCGAATGCGACAATCGTCGCCTGCAGAGGCAGCGCCATCGTGGTGAACTGCCCGAGCGCTGGAAACGCGCCCAGAATGATCGCCCAATGAAAGAGACCCTTGGCGACCCAGACCCAGGCCAAGGTACGCATGTACCAGATAAGCACCGTCTCCCAGCCCAGCCTCGAAATGGCGGACATGAAATCGCGACGCTCGGTCGCCGCAGGGGATCGATCGACGAGCTCGATTGCGCCGTCGCGGCTCTGGCGCATTGTGTATTTCATGCGTCCCGAGCCGGAAATTTGAGTTCGCCGTCGCCGAGGGGCGAGAAATAAGCGTCAACCTCCGCCCGCGACGGCGGGGGATTCCAGCGCGGGCGATTGTCCTTGTCGACGATCACGGCGCGAACGCCTTCGTAAAAATCATGGCCGCGGCAGATTCGCGAGACGATGCGGTAATCCATGCGCAAGGCCTCATCAAAATCAACCGTGGCCCCCAAAGTCATCTGTCTCAGCGCGATCGCCTGGCTGGTCGGCGATTTCTCCATCATCGCCGCGCGCGCCGGCGCCGCGAAGGCGAGGCCCTGCGTCTCCGCGGCGCGCAGGGCGTCCAGGATCGCGGTTCGATCTGGCCGGGCGAAACAGCCCTCGATGGCCTCGGTCTCGCTTATGAGTGTCGAACGGGGCGGCGGCGTGGCGAAGCGGGCGAGCGCGGTCTTGAGCGATTCCTTCTCCAGCGCCTGCGCCAATGCCGGAAACGACGCGCTCGGAACAAACGCGTGGGCCAAACCCAACGCAAGAGCGTCGCCCGCGTCAGCGCGCAGCCCGGTCAGCGCGAAATAAACGCCCATGTGAAAAGGAAGGCGCGGAAGAACCCATGCGGTCCCGACGTCGGGGAAGAAGCCGATGCCCACCTCCGGCATGGCGAAGACGAAACGCTCGCCGGCGACCACATGCGCGGCGTGCATCGCGAGACCGACGCCGCCGCCCATCACGATGCCGTCGACAAGGGCGACGATCGGCTTCGAATAAGTCCTGATCCGCCGATCGAGTTGATATTCCTCACGCCAGAAGGTCAGCTGCTCGTCATGCTCGCCCGCGCGGCCGAGGTCATAGAGCCGTCGGATATCCCCGCCGGCGCAAAAAGCCCGCTCGCCGGCGCCGGTAAGTACGATCCGCTCGACGGCGCCGTCCCGCTCCCATTCATCGAGCGCGGCGGCGATCAGCCGCACCATGGTCAGGGTTAGCGCGTTCAGCGCCTTCGGGCGATTGAGCACAATGACGCCAGCGTGGCCGCGGCGCTCGATGAGCGCCTCCGGCTCTGCCGACGACGCCGTCACGCCGCGGCGACCTCCGAGAGCACCCCATCGATCGCCTTGGCGACCTCCTCGATCGGCGCCATGCCGTCGACTTCGTGCAGGAGCCCGCGCTCGCGATAGAACGGCGTCACCGCGGCCGTGTCGCGTTGGTAGGCCGCGAGACGTGACTTGAACACTTCCGGATCGTCGTCCTTGCGCGCGGGCAGCCCGGCGGCGTTTGCCTGCTCTGCGCGCTGGACAATTCGCTCGACGAGCCTGGGCGCATCGACCGTCAGTTCGATCGCGGCGTCGAGCTTCAGCCCCTTGGCTGCGAGCATCGCCTCGAGCGCGCCCGCCTGCGCCAGCGTGCGGGGAAATCCGTCGAGGATGAAGCCGCGCTTCGCATCCGGCTCATCGATCCGATCGTTGATGATCCCGACGACGATATCGTCCGACACCAGCGCGCCCGACTCCATCACCGCCTTCGCCTTAAGCCCGATCGGGGTCCCCGCCGCAACCGCCGCGCGCAACATGTCGCCGGTCGACAATTGCGGGATGGTGAGAGTCTTGGCCAGCCTTTGCGCCTGCGTGCCCTTGCCGGCCCCTGGCGGACCGAGCAGTATGAGCCTCATCGTTTCCGCCCCTTCAACCTGGCCTTTCTGATCAGGCCTTCATATTGATGCGCCTGCAGATGACCGTGAATCTGCGCGACGGTGTCCATCGTCACATTGACCACGATCAAAAGCGAAGTGCCGCCAAAATAGAACGGCAGGGCCGCATAGGAAATAAGCCATTCCGGCAGCAGACAGATCACGGCGAGGTAGAGGGCGCCAAGCACCGTGATCCGGGTGAGAACGTAATCGATATATTGCGCCGTGCGCTCGCCCGGCCTGACCCCGGGGATGAAGCCGCCGTGCTTCTTGAGGTTATCCGCGGTGTCGGCGGGATTGAAGACGGTCGCGGTGTAAAAGAAGGCGAAGAAGATGATCAGCGCCGCGTAGAGAATGAGATAGAGCGCGCTGCCGCGCCCGAGTAGCGCCGAGATGGTCGACAATATGCCGGAACTCGTCGACCCTTGCGCGAAATTGGCGACGGTTGTGGGCAACAGCAGCAGCGAGGAGGCGAAGATCGGCGGAATGACGCCGGAGGTGTTGAGTTTCAGCGGCAGGAATGAGCTCTGCCCCTCGTACATCTTGTTGCCGACCTGCCGGCGGGGATAGGTGATCGGCACCCGCCGCTGCGCCCGCTCCATGAAGACGATAAAGGCGACAACCACGAACACCATGACGATGACAGCCAGCACCAGCCCGGTGGATATCGACCCCTGCCGGCCAAGCTCGAACAGTTGAACCACCGCCTGCGGCAGGCGGGCGACAATGCCCGCGAAGATGATAAGCGAGGATCCGTTGCCGACGCCGCGCGAGGTGATCTGCTCGCCGAGCCAGACCAGAAACATTGTGCCGCCGGTGAGCGTCACGATCGTAGAGAGGCGGAACATCAGTCCCGGATCGCTGACGATGCCGGCCCGCCCCTCAAGCCCGATCGAAATGCCATAGGCCTGGAAAACCGCGAGCGCGACCGTCAGATAGCGCGTGTATTGATTGAGAACCTTGCGCCCCTGCTCGCCCTCCTTCTTGATCGCCTCGAGCGACGGGACCACCGAGCTCAGGAGCTGGATGATGATCGAGGCGGAGATATAGGGCATGATGTTGAGGGCGAAGATCGCCATGCGCTGCACGGCGCCGCCCGAGAACATGTTGAACATGTCGAGGACGCCCTGCTTCTGGCCGAGGAACGCGGCCTGGAACGCGTTCGAGTTCGATTCCGGGAAGCGGGATGTAGGTCCCGAGCCGGAAGATCACCAGCGCGCCGAGCGTGAACCAGATGCGCTTCTTGAGCTCGTCGGCCTTGGTGAAGGCTGACCAGTTGATATTGGCTGCGAGTTGTTCGGCGGCCGACGCCATGGCGGATTCGCTCCGGGCGGCGCTTCAGGAACAGCGCCTCATTTTACAACATACGCTCCCGCCAGCCGAGGCCGGCCTTGACGAGAGCGCCCCTAGCATATGGTCGTTGCGCGCGCCAACGCTATCCCCGGGATCGCCGCTCAGGAGACCGTGGAAGCGGCGGCCTCCTGGCGCAGCGTCTTGAGGCTGCCGCCCGCTTTCTCGATCGCCGCCGCAGCGCTCCTCGATGCGGACTCAACCTCGAAACTCGCCTTCGCAGTCCATTCGCCGACCCCGAGAATTTTGACGCCGTCACGCCTGCGCGTGATCACCCCGGCCTTCATCAGACTCTCGACCGTGATCAGTTCGCCCGCTTCCAGCTTGCCGGCGTCGATCGCGCGCTGAACGCGTCCGAGATTGACTTCGTTAAGCAGGCGCGGCGCGGGCGGATTGAAGCCGCGCTTGGGCTGCCGGCGATGCAGGGGCATCTGCCCGCCTTCGAAACCCTTGATGCGGACGCCAGAGCGAGCCGTCTGGCCCTTGCCGCCGCGGCCGGCCTGCTTGCCCTTGCCCGAACCGATGCCTCGCCCGACGCGCATGCGCGGCTTGGACGAGCCGGGGTTGTCTCTCACTTCATTGAGTTTCATGGTTTCGCTATCCCTGCGGACCGTCGACGACACGCACCAGATGCGCGACCTTGGCGATCATGCCGCGCGTGGCGGGCGTGTCGGCGAGGCGCGCGCGGCGCCCGATCCGGTTGAGGCCGAGGCCCCTCAGCGTCTCGCGCTGCGATCCGGCGCGGCCAATGGCGCTCGCGGTCTGCTCGAGGGTGATGGTCTTGTCGGAGTTCATTGTTGCTCTCACGAATTGGCGGCGTCGGCTTCGACGCCCTGGCGGCGCGACTGCAGCGTCGACACCTTGAGGTTGCGCCGCTGGGCGACGGAGCGCGGACTATCCTCGCGCGAGAGCGCGTTGAAGGTCGCGCGCACCATGTTATAGGGGTTCGACGAGCCTTGGCTCTTGGCGACCACGTCGTGCACGCCAAGCGACTCGAAGACGGCGCGCATCGGACCGCCCGCGATGATGCCGGTGCCGGCCGGCGCCGCGCGCAGAACGACCCGGCCAGCGCCATGACGGCCGTTGACGTCGTGATGCAGCGTCCGACCCTCACGCAACGGCACGCGCACAACGCCGCGCTTCGCGGCCTCGGTCGCTTTGCGGATCGCCTCCGGCACCTCGCGCGCCTTGCCATGGCCGAAACCGACCCGGCCCTTCTGGTCGCCGACGACGACCAGCGCGGCGAAGCCGAAGCGCCGGCCGCCCTTCACCACCTTCGCCACGCGATTGATGTGCACGAGGCGATCGACGAATTCGCTGTCGCGCTCCTCGCGGTTGCGATCGCGGCCGCGGCCGCCTTCTCCTTCACGCGCCATTGGGTTCTTCCATCGGTCAGATCATCGGCGCACGGGCGACGCCGCGAAATTCGGTTGCTTCCGTCAAAATTCCAGGCCGCCCTCGCGGGCGCCCTCCGCCAGCGCCTTGACGCGCCCGTGATACATGTAGCCGCCGCGGTCGAACACCACCTTGTTGACGCCGGCCTTCTTCGCCCGCTCGGCGAGTTCCTTGCCGACCCGCTTCGCAGCCTCGACGTCGGCGCCGGTCTTGATCGATTCGCGCAGCGTCTTCTCGAGCGACGACGCGGCGGCGATCGTGTGCCCGCGTTCATCGTCGATGACCTGGGCGTAGATCTGCTTCGAGGAGCGGAAAACGCTGAGCCGCGGGCGCCCGCCCGAATGGGCGAGGACGGCGCGACGGACGCGAGCCTTGCGTCGATCCGCGGAGGTGTTCGAGTGAGCCATGCCGTCGCCTCTTACTTCTTCTTGCCTTCCTTGCGGAACACGAATTCCCCGGCATATTTCACGCCCTTCCCCTTATACGGTTCGGGGCCCCGGAACGCCCGGATTTCCGCAGCGATCTGGCCAACCTGGCGCTTGTCGACGCCAGCGACGGTGATTTCCGTGGGCTTGGGCGTGACGATCGTCACCCCGGCCGGAATAGGATAGGTGATGTCGTGGCTGTAGCCGAGCGAGAGCTGCAAATTCTTGCCGGCGACCGCCGCCTTGTAGCCGACGCCGTTGATCTCGAGCTTCTTCTCGAAACCGCTGGTGACGCCTCCGACCAAGTTCTGCACCTGGGCGCGCGCCGTGCCCCACATCGCGCGGGCGCGCTTGTCCTCGCCATGCGGCGTGACATGTACAGCCCCGCCCTCGATCGAAATCGCGACCTCTTCGGGCGCGGTGAATTTCAGTTCGCCCTTGGCGCCTTTGACGGCGATCGTCTGACCGTCAAGCTTGGCGGTGACGCCGGACGGGATCACGATGGGCTTTTTGCCGATACGGGACATTCGCTCTAATCCGTTCGTTCAAACTCTCCGCGCCGTCAGAAGACGGTGCACAGGACCTCGCCGCCGACATTGTTCTCGCGAGCGGAATGGTCGGCCATCACGCCCTTCGGCGTCGACACGATCGAAACGCCAAGCCCGTTGGCGACGCGCGGCATCGCGTCGACCGTCACATAGACTCGGCGGCCAGGCTTGGACACACGCTCGAGCTTGCGGATGACCGGCTGGTCATCGAAATATTTGAGCTCGATTTCGAACTCGGAGCGGCCATTGCCGTAGTCCGTGGTCGAATAGCCGCGGATATAGCCTTCCGCCTCGAGGACGTCGAGCACCTTCTTGCGCAGCGACGAGCCAGGCGTGGACACTTTGCCGCGCTTGCGCATCTGCGCGTTGCGGATGCGGGTGAGCATGTCGCCGAGAGGATCGTTCACAGCCATCGGTCCGCCTCCTCACCAGCTCGACTTGACCAGGCCCGGAATCAGGCCCTGATTGCCGAGTTCCCGCAGCGCGATGCGCGACATCTTCATCTTGCGATAATAGCCGCGCGGCCTGCCGGTCACCTCGCAACGATTGCGCACGCGAATGATCGCGCCGTTGCGCGGCAGCGCGGCCAAGCGGATGCGCGCCTCGAAGCGCTCCTCCATCGGACGCGCCTGGTCGTTGGCGAGGTCAAGCAGCCGCTTGCGGCGGGCGGCGAATTTCTTCGCCAGACGCTGCTTGCGCAGGTTATTCTCGATCGCACTCTTCTTTGCCATTCATGGGCTCCGTTTTCCGCGTCTGAGCGCTAGCGTAAGGCTCACTGCCGGAAGGGGAAGTTGAACGCGCGCAGCAAGGACCGGGCTTCCGCGTCGGTCTTCGCCGTCGTGCAGACCACGATGTCGAGGCCAAGCATGGCCTCGGCCTTGTCATAGTCGATTTCGGGAAAAATGATGTGCTCCTTGACGCCGAGCGCATAATTGCCGCGCCCGTCGAACGACTTCGGATCGAGGCCGCGGAAATCGCGCACGCGCGGCAGCGCGACCGTCACCAGCCGATCGAGGAACTCGTACATCCGCGTCTGGCGCAAGGTCACCTTCGCGCCGATCGGCATGTTCTCGCGCACCTTGAAGGTCGAGATCGCCTTGCGGGCCCTGGTGACGACCGGCCTCTGCCCGGCGATCAGCGCGAGGTCCGCCGCGGCGGAGGTGACCTTCTTGGTGTCGTTGACCGCTTCGCCAACGCCCATGTTGAGCACGATCTTCTCGAGCTTCGGCACTTCGAGCGCATTCTTGTAGCCAAACTCCTTGGTGAGCTTGGGCACGATCTCGTCCCGGTAAAGCTTCTTCAGCCGCGCGACATAGTCCTTCGGGGCGGACTTGACCGCACCGGCCGCGGCGATCTCCGCGCCGCCTTCCTTACGCGCCTGCGGCTTGCCCTTGGCGTCCTTCGCGCCCGCCTCGGGCTTGCCGGCGCCCTTGGCGGCCGGCTTGTCGGTCTTGCCGGACTTCGCGCCCTTGTCGGCCTTGGCGCCCTTGTCGCCTTTCGTCTCAGCCATCGATCAGGTCTCCGGAACCTTTGGCGACGCGGACCTTCCGGCCGTCGTCGAGCATCTTGAAGCCGACCCGCGTGGGCTTGCCCGTCTTGGGATCGACGATCGCCAGATTGGACAGATGGATCGTCGCCTCCTTGGTGATGATTCCGCCCTCGGTCTGCGGCGTCTGGCGCGTATGGCGGCGCACGAGGTTGACGCCAGCGACAATGGCGCGACCGTCCTCAGGCATCACCTGGCGCACCTCGCCGCGCTTCCCTTTGTCGCGCCCGGCGGTGACGATGACGCGGTCGCCCTTCCTGATCTTGGCGGCCATCACAGCACCTCCGGCGCGAGCGAAATGATCTTCACGTGATTCTTCGCTCTGAGCTCGCGCGGCACCGGGCCGAAGATGCGGGTGCCGACCGGCTCGGACTGATTGTTGATCAGCACGGCGGCGTTCGAGTCGAACCGGATCACCGAGCCGTCGGCGCGGCGGATGTCCTTGGCGGTGCGCACCACCACCGCCTTCATCACGTCGCCTTTCTTGACGCGGCCGCGCGGGATCGCCTCCTTGACCGACACCACAATGATATCGCCGATCGAGGCGTAACGGCGCTTCGATCCGCCCAGCACCTTGATGCACATCACGCGGCGCGCGCCGGAATTATCGGCGACGTCGAGATTGGTCTGCATCTGTATCATGGCCTAGCCGCCTCTTAAAAAATCACGCCTTCGGCGCCGTCTCGCCGACGACGATCCAGCGCTTGAGTTTCGAGATCGGCCGCGTCTCCTCGATCGAGACGGTGTCGCCGACCTTCTGGGTCTTGTTTTCGACATGCGCATGGTAGTTCTTCGACCGGCGCACAGTCTTCTTGAGCAGCGGGTGAGTGAACCGCCGCTCGACTTTCACGACGAGCGTCTTCTCCTGCTTGTCGCTGACGACGACGCCCTGCAAAATTCTCTTTGGCATAAGTCTTAGTCCTTGGCCTTGACCTTGGCGGCGGCGCGCCTCTGCGCGGCGACCGTCATGACGCGGGCGATGTCGCGCCGCACGACGCGCACCCGGGCGGTGTCCTGCAACTGTCCGCTCGCCTTCTGGAATCGCAGATTGAACCGCTCCTTCCTGAGCTTGAGCGCCTCGTCGTTGAGCTGATCCTCGGTCATGACGCGAAGGTCGGAAAGACGGTTGGTCGTTTTCATGGGCTCGGCCTCCCCTATTCCGCGATGCGCTGCACGAAGCGTGTCTTGATCGGCAGCTTGGCGGCCGCGAGACTGAAAGCCTCGCGCGCCAGCGTCTCGGGCACGCCGTCGATCTCGAACATGATGCGGCCGGGCGCAACGCGCACGATCCACCATTCAGGCGCACCCTTGCCCTTCCCCATGCGCACTTCGATCGGCTTCTTCGACACCGGCACGTCCGGGAACACGCGGATCCAGACCCGGCCGGCGCGCTTCATGTGCCGGGTCAGCGCGCGGCGGGCCGCTTCGATCTGACGCGCGGTGACGCGCTCCGGCTCCATCGCCTTGAGGCCGAACTCGCCGAAATTGAGTGCAAATCCGCCCTTCGCATTGCCGTGAATGCGGCCTTTGAAGGCCTTGCGGAACTTGGTTCTCTTGGGCTGCATCATGATCGTGAACTTTCGCCAGTGCGCTCGTCAGACCGCTTCGCGCGCATGCTCACGCTCGCGCGGCTCGCGGCGTGGACGATGGGTCGAGGAATGGTCGGCCTCGGCCAGGCGCTTGTCCTGGGCCATCGGATCGTGCTCGAGGATCTCGCCCTTGAAGATCCAGACCTTGATGCCGCACGTGCCGTAGGCGGTATGCGCGGTGGCGACGCCATAGTCGACGTCGGCGCGCAGCGTATGCAGCGGCACCCGGCCCTCACGGTACCATTCGAGACGCGCGATTTCCGCACCCCCGAGCCGGCCCGAGCAATTGATGCGGATGCCCTCGGCGCCGAGACGCATCGCCGACTGCACCGCGCGCTTCATCGCCCGCCGGAACGCCACCCGGCGCTCGAGCTGCTGGGCGATGGATTCGGCGACCAGCGTCGCGTCGATTTCCGGCTTGCGGACTTCGACGATGTTGATCGCGACTTCCGAGCTCGTCAGCTTGGCGACCTGCTTGCGCAGCTTTTCGATGTCGGCGCCCTTCTTGCCGATGACCACGCCCGGACGGGCGGAGTGAATGTTGATGCGCGCCTTCTTGTGCGGACGCTCGATGACGATCTTCGAGATCGCCGCCTGCTTGAGTCCCTTCGTCAGCGTCTCGCGGATCTTCATGTCCTCATGCAACAGCTTGCCGTATTCGCCCTTGCTGGAGAACCAGCGCGAATCCCAGGTGCGGTTGATGCCGAGGCGCAGACCGATAGGATTGATTTTCTGTCCCATGTGGAAGCGCCTCTCTAAGCGGCCTTAGCGTCGGCGGGGACTTCCCGCACGATAATGGTGATGTTGGCGAACGGCTTCTCGATCCGTCCCGCCCGTCCGCGCGCGCGGGGGCTGAAACGCTTCATGACGATGTCCTTGCCGACCCAGGCCTGGGCGACGATCAGATCGTCGACGTCCAGCTCGTGGTTGTTCTCAGCGTTGGCGATCGCCGATTCGAGCGTCTTCTTGACCTCGACCGAGATCCTCTTCCTGGAGAACTCGAGATCGGCGAGCGCGGTCGCGACCTTCTTCCCCCGGATGAGCTGGGCGAGCAGGTTGAGCTTCTGCGGGCTCACGCGCAGCATGCGCGTCGTCGCCTTGGCTTCGTTCTCCGCCTGACGGCGCGGCGTTGGACAGCTTGGACATTGGCGGTTACGCCCTCTTGGCCTTCTTGTCGGCCGAGTGGCCGTGAAACGTGCGGGTCGGGGCGAATTCGCCGAACTTGTGGCCGATCATCTCCTCCGACACCAGCACCGGAATGTGCTTGTGGCCGTTATAGACGCCGAACGTGATGCCGACGAACTGCGGCAGGATCGTCGAGCGCCGGCTCCAGATCTTGATGATGTCGGAGCGGCCGGACCCGCGGGCGACGTCAGCTTTCTTGAGCATATAACCGTCGACGAATGGACCCTTCCAGATCGATCGTGTCATGGCTCAGCCTCTCTTCTTGCGCATATGGCGCGAAGCGACGATGAATTTGTCGGTCGCCTTGTTCGAACGGGTCTTCTTACCCTTGGTGGGCTTGCCCCACGGGCTCACCGGATGGCGTCCGCCCGACGATTTGCCTTCGCCGCCGCCATGCGGGTGGTCGACCGGGTTCATGACGACGCCGCGGTTGTGCGGACGGCGCCCAAGCCACCGGGTCCGTCCCGCCTTGCCGATCGACGCATTCATGTGATCGGGGTTCGACACCGCGCCGACCGAGGCGAAGCACTGGCCATGTATGAGCCGCTGCTCGCCGGAACTGAGGCGAAGCGAAACATAGCCCTGGTCGCGGCTGACGATCTGGGCGTAGGTTCCAGCGGAGCGGGCGATCGCGCCGCCCTTGCCGATCTTCATCTCGACGTTGTGGACGATCGTGCCCACGGGAATATTGGCGAGCGGCATCGCATTGCCGGGCTTCACGTCGACCTGGACGCCGGCGACGACTTCATCGCCGACCGAGAGGCGCTGAGGCGCAATGATGTAGGCTTGCTCGCCGTCGGCATATTTGATGAGCGCGATGAAGCTCGTGCGGTTGGGATCATATTCCAGCCGCTCGACCTTGCCCGCCACGTCGAGCTTGCGGCGCTTGAAGTCGACAATGCGATAGGTCTGCTTGTGGCCGCCGCCACGGAAGCGCACGGTGATCCGGCCGGCGTTGTTGCGTCCGCCCTTCTCGGCCTTGCCGAAAGTCAGCGCCTTGACCGGCTTGCCCTTATAGAGCTCGCTGCGGTCGACGATCACGAGCTGTCGAAGGCTCGGCGTAATCGGCTTATATGTTTTGAGCGCCATGGATCTGGACCCTCAGAGTCCCGTGGTCATGTCGATGCGATCGCCGTCGGCAAGCGTGACGACCGCCTTCTTCATGTCCTGCTGACGTCCGCGCACGCCTCGAAACGTCTTCCGCTTGCCCTTGCGCAGAAGGGTGTTGACCGCCGTCACTTTGACGTCGAACAATTGTTCGATCGCCGCCTTGATCTGCGGCTTGGTCGCATTGCGCGCGACCTTGAACACGAATTGGTTGCTCTCGGAAGCGAGCGTCGCCTTCTCCGTGATCACGGGAGCGACGATCGCGTCGTAGTGGCGTACGTCCATGGTCATTTGAACCGCGCCTCCAGCGCTTCAACCGCGGCCCTGGTCAGGACCAGCTTCTGGCGCCGCATGATGTCGTAGACATTGACTCCCTGGACCGGCAGCACGTCGATCTCCGGCAGGTTGCGGGCGGCGGCGGCGAATTTCGCCTCCGGCGTGGCCCCGTCGATGATGAGCGCATTCTTGAGCGCCGCCTTTTCGAACGACGCACGCAGCATCTTCGTCTTCGCCTCTCCGACGTCGGCGCTTTCCCACACGACGAGCCCGCCGTCCCGGACCTTGGCCGAAAGCGCGTGCTTGAGGGCCAGCGCCCGCACCTTCTTCGGCAGGTCATGCGCGTGGCTGCGCACGATGGGTCCCATGGCGCGCCCGCCGCCGCGGAACTGCGGCACGCGGGCCGAGCCGTGACGGGCGCCGCCAGTGCCTTTCTGCTTGTATATCTTCTTGCCTGTGCGGTTGATGTCGGCGCGCCCGAGCGTCTGGTGCGTGCCGGCCTGGCGCTTGGCGAGCTGCCAGCGCACCATGCGGGCGATCAGGTCGGCGCGCGGCTCAAGACCGAAAATGGCGTCGCTGAGCTCGAGCGAGCCCGCGGCCGAGCCATCGATCGACGTTACGTCGAATTTCATCGGGTCACTCTCCCTTCGCCGGTTCGGCCGACGGCGCGCTCGCCGCCTCGGGATGAACGCGGAACTTGCCGGGCAGCGGGACGTCCTTCGGCAATGGCTTCTTCACCGCGTCACGCACCGCGATCCACCCGCCCGCGTGCCCTGGCACCGCGCCTTCGACCAGAATCAGGCCGCGCTCCGGATCGGTGCGCACGACGCGCAAGTTCTGCGTCGTAACCTTGTCGACGCCCATATGCCCGGCCATCTTCTTGTTCTTCCAGGTCTTGCCCGGATCCTGGCGACCGCCAGTGGAGCCATGCGAGCGGTGCGAGATCGAGACGCCATGGGTGGCGCGCAAGCCGCCGAAGTTCCAGCGCTTCATCGGCCCGGCGAAGCCCTTGCCAATAGTGACGCCGGTGACGTCGACAAATTGCCCGACCGCGAAGTGGTCGGCGGTGATCTCCGCCCCCACCGGAATCATCTTGTCCTCGGCGACGCGAAACTCGGCGAGCCGCATCTTCGGCTCGACATGAGCGACGGCGAAGCGGCCGCGCTCGGCCTTCGACACGTTCTTCACCTTGGCCTTGCCGACGCCGAGCTGAAGCGCGGTGTAGCCATTCTTTTCCTGGGTGCGATGCGCGACCACCTGGCAGCCCTCAATCTGGAGGACGGTGACCGGCACGTGGTCGCCTGCGTCGGTGAAGACGCGGGACATGCCCAGCTTCTTTGCGATGATGCCTGAACGCATTGGCGTTGATCCTTCGTGAGCGCCTTCGAAGAAAACCCTTCAGAAGACGCCCGGCAAATCCCCTTACAGCTTGATTTCGACGTCGACGCCGGCGGCGAGATCGAGCTTCATCAGCGCGTCGACCGTTTGCGGCGTCGGGTCGACGATGTCGAGCACTCGCTTGTGCGTGCGAATTTCGAATTGCTCGCGCGACTTCTTGTCGACGTGCGGCGAGCGGTTGACAGTGAATTTCTCGATCCGGGTCGGCAGGGGAATCGGCCCACGAACCCTCGCGCCGGTGCGCTTGGCCGTGGACACGATCTCCTTCGTCGAGGCGTCGAGCACGCGGTGATCGAACGCCTTCAGACGGATGCGGATGTTTTGCGTGTTCATCTATCAAATCCCTGCCAGCCCGAGCGGGGGGCGCCGGACGCGCCCCATCGCCAGCCGCAACGCCTCATTCGGTGATCGAAACCACGACGCCCGAGCCTACCGTGCGGCCGCCCTCGCGGATGGCGAAGCGCAGCTTCTCCTCCATCGCGATCGGAACGATCAGCGAGACGTCGATCGTCACGTTGTCACCCGGCATCACCATTTCCGTGCCCTGCGGTAATTCCACGATGCCGGTCACGTCGGTCGTCCGAAAATAGAACTGCGGTCGGTAGTTGGTGAAGAACGGCGTATGCCTCCCGCCCTCCTCCTTGGTGAGGATGTAGGCCTCGGCCTTGAACTTGGTATGCGGCTTGACGGAGCCCGGCTTGCACAAAACCTGGCCGCGCTCGACCTCTTCGCGCTTGGTGCCGCGCAACAGGCAGCCTACGTTGTCTCCCGCCTCGCCCTGATCGAGCAACTTGCGGAACATTTCGACGCCGGTGACCGTGGTCTTGGCGGTCGGACGAAGACCGACGATCTCGACTTCCTCGCCGACCTTGATGATGCCGCGCTCGATGCGGCCCGTGACGACCGTGCCGCGGCCCGAGATCGAGAACACGTCCTCGACCGGCATCAGGAAGGGCTGATCCTTCGGACGCTCCGGCTGTGGGATGTAGGCGTCGACGGCTTCCATGAGCTTCAGGATCGAATCGTGGCCCTGCTCGGGCGACTTGTTCTCGAGCGCCATCAGCGCCGACCCCTTGATGATCGGAATGTCGTCGCCGGGGAACTCATAGCGCGACAGAAGCTCGCGCACCTCGAGTTCGACCAGCTCGAGAAGCTCCGGATCATCGACCATGTCGACCTTGTTCAGGTACACGACCAGCGCTGGGACGCCGACCTGCCGGGCCAGCAGGATATGCTCGCGCGTCTGCGGCATCGGGCCATCGGCCGCCGAGACGACGAGGATCGCCCCGTCCATCTGCGCGGCGCCGGTGATCATGTTCTTCACATAATCGGCGTGGCCGGGGCAGTCGACGTGAGCGTAATGGCGCTTCTTGGTCTCATACTCGACATGCGCGGTCGAGATCGTGATGCCGCGAGCCTTCTCCTCCGGCGCCTTGTCGATCTGATCGTAAGCCGTGTAAGTCGCGCCGCCCGTCTCGGCCAGAACCTTGGTGATCGCAGCCGTCAACGACGTCTTGCCATGGTCGACATGGCCGATCGTGCCAATGTTGCAATGGGGCTTGTTACGCGCAAACTTTTCCTTGGCCATAGCCGGACTCCTTCTCGTGGCCCTTCATTCTCAACGCGTTTTGACGCGCCTCACTTGAACTTCTCGATGATCTCGCCAGCAATGTTCGCCGGGACCTGCTCGTAATGATCGAACTGCATGGTGAAGTTGGCCCGGCCCTGCGTGCCGGACCGCAACTGGTTGACGTAGCCAAACATGTTGGAGAGCGGCACCATGGCGTTGATGACCACGGCGTTGGCCCGCATGTCCTGACCCTGTACGTGGCCCCGCCGCGACAGGAGGTCGCCCATCACGAAGCCGGTGTGCTCCTCCGGGGTCACCACTTCCACTTTCATGATCGGCTCGAGCAGGACCGAGCCGCCCTTCTGCAAGCCTTCGCGGAACGCGGCGCGGCCGGCGATCTCGAACGCCAGCGCCGACGAATCGACGTCGTGATAGGCGCCGTCGATGAGAGTCGCCTTGACGTCGACCACCGGGAAGCCGGCGAGCACGCCCGAACCGGTCACGCTGTTGAAGCCCTTCTCGACGCCGGGAATGTACTCTTTTGGCACCGCGCCGCCGATGATCTTCGACGAGAAACTGTTGCCGGCCCCGGGCGTGTCCGGTTCGAAAACCATCTTAACCTTGGCGAACTGGCCCGAGCCGCCGGACTGTTTTTTGTGGGTGTAGTCGATCTCGGTCTTCTTGGTCAGCTTCTCGCGATAGGCGACCTGCGGAGCGCCGATGTTGGCGTCGACCTTGTACGTGCGCTTGAGGATGTCGACTTTGATGTCGAGGTGCAGTTCGCCCATTCCCTTGAGGATGGTCTGGCCGGACTCTGCGTCCGTGGACACCCGGAACGACGGGTCCTCTGCCGCGAGCTTCGACAGCGCAACGCCAAGCTTCTCCTGGTCGGCCTTCGATTTCGGCTCGATCGCGATCTCGATCACCGGCTCCGGGAACTCCATCTTCTCGAGGATGACCGGCTTCTGCGTGTCACAGAGCGTATCGCCGGTGCGGGTATCCTTGAGGCCTGCGAGCGCGACGATGTCGCCGGCATAAGCCTCCTTGATATCCTCGCGATTGTTGGCGTGCATGAGCAGCATGCGGCCGACGCGCTCTTTCTTATCCTTGGTCGAATTGAGAACCGTCGTGCCCAATTCGATCTTGCCCGAATACACCCGGCAGAACGTGATCGTGCCGACGAAGGGGTCGTCCATAATTTTGAAGCCGAGCATCGAGAAGGGCTCGCTGTCGCTCGGCATGCGAACCACCTCCTCGCCCGTATCGACATCGTGACCCTTGATGCCGCCGCGATCGATCGGCGAAGGCAGGTAGTCGACGACCGCGTCGAGCAGCGGCTGTACGCCCTTGTTCTTGAACGCAGAGCCGCAGAGCACCGGAACGAACGAAATCTGCTTCACCGCCTTGCGGATGCAGCGCTTCAGCGCGTCAATGTCGGGCTCCTGCCCATCGAGATAGGCCGTCATCACGTCGTCGTCGAGCTCGACCGCCGCCTCGATCAGGGTATGGCGAAACTCCTCCGCCTTCATCCTCAGATCGGCGGGAATCTCCTCATCGTGGTACTTGGCGCC
Organism: uncultured Alphaproteobacteria bacterium; assembly: GCA_963764955.1. Lineage (GTDB taxonomy): Bacteria > Pseudomonadota > Alphaproteobacteria > Rhizobiales > Beijerinckiaceae > Roseiarcus. Next base: position 42,052 of record CAVXVE010000024.1, read on the forward strand.
AAGACCTTCATCCTCCCAGACAACCGCCTTCATGCGCAGGAGGTCAATGACGCCCTTGAAGCTCAATTCCGAGCCGATAGGCAGCTGAATACAAACCGGACGGCCGCCGACCTTGGTCTTGATCTCGTCGACACAGCGAGAGAAATCGGCCCCGATCTTGTCCATCTTGTTGACGAACACGATGCGCGGCACGTTGTATTTATCGGCCTGACGCCAAACGGTCTCGGTCTGCGGCTCAACGCCCTGGTTGCCGTCGAGCACGCATACCGCGCCGTCGAGCACGCGCAAGCTGCGCTCGACTTCAATGGTGAAGTCAACGTGGCCGGGCGTGTCGATGATGTTGAGGCGCTTGTCGTGCCAGAAAGTGGTGGTCGCCGCCGAGGTGATGGTGATGCCGCGCTCTTGCTCCTGCTCCATCCAGTCCATGGTCGCGGCGCCGTCGTGCACTTCGCCGATCTTATGCGACTTGCCGGAATAATAGAGGATGCGCTCAGTGGTCGTCGTCTTCCCGGCATCGATGTGGGCCATGATGCCGAAATTCCGATAGTCCTCGATAGCGTGGCTACGCGCCATGATCCTTGATCCCGATTGCCTGGCCGACCGCCGCTTACCAGCGGTAGTGGGCGAAGGCGCGGTTGGCCTCGGCCATCCGGTGCGTATCCTCGCGCTTCTTGACCGCAGCGCCGCGATTGTTCGAGGCGTCGAGCAGTTCGGCCGACAGCCGGTCGACCATGGTCTTGTCGTTGCGGTCGCGCGCCGCGGAGATGATCCAGCGAATCGCCAGCGCCTGCCGGCGATCGGTGCGCACTTCAACCGGCACCTGATAGGTCGCCCCGCCGACCCGGCGCGAACGGACCTCAACGGACGGCGCGACGTTCTCGAGCGCCTGCTTGAACACGGCGAGCGGGTCGCTCTTGGCCTTGGCCTCGACGCTGTCGAGAGCGCCATAGACGATCGACTCGGCGACGGACTTCTTGCCCTCGTACATGATCGTGTTCATGAACTTCGCCACCACCGTGTCGCCATATTTGGCGTCCGGGATGATGTCGCGTTTCTCAGCGCTGTGTCGGCGTGACATCGCCTAACTCTCTCTCTTCGTCAGGACCGGCAGGCCGGCCCATGAAATTCTTCCTCTCGATCCCCGGATCTCGCTCTCGCTCGCCGGGGATGACCCTTTGCTTGCGCTCAGGTTACTTGGGCCGCTTGGCGCCGTATTTCGAACGGCGCTGCTTGCGGTCCTTGACCCCCTGGGTGTCCAGCACGCCGCGCAGAATGTGGTAGCGGACGCCGGGCAGATCCTTGACGCGGCCGCCGCGGATCATGACCACCGAATGCTCCTGCAGATTGTGGCCTTCGCCGGGGATATAGCCGATGACCTCGAAGCCGTTGGTCAGCCGCACCTTGGCGACCTTGCGCAAAGCCGAATTCGGCTTCTTCGGGGTCGTCGTATAGACGCGCGTGCACACGCCGCGCTTCTGCGGGCTCGCCTGCAGATGGCGGGCCTTCTCCCGGTAGGTTTTCGGCTGCCGCGGCTTGCGGATCAACTGGCTAATCGTCGGCATGTCGGCCCTAAACTTCAGTTCCCTGTGGGGTCCGGTCCAAAGGACCGAACAGATAATCGAATTCCATCCGCTCGACCGCGCGCGAAGCCTTGAGAGGCAACGCGCGAAACCGACAGCGCCCTTAAAACCCGTTTGGGTTTGGGCGCCGCCGAAAGCAGAGGATCACGGACGCAAGGCCCGCGATCTTGCGAAACAGAACCAGCCCCTTAGGGCCGGCATGGCTCGTCGTCGGTAGGATCGTCAGCGTTTAGAGCCGTTGGGTATCCGACGCGTCGTCCGATACAGCTAAGCTCTACGGCCTGCCGAAAGCGCGCGATACTTATTCAAGCCGTCCACCTGCGTCAACCCTTTTTGCTGTCATAATCAGCGGCAGCGAGAAAAATCCGCCGCTGCGCGTCGGCAAGCTAGGCCTGTCCCAGTCTCCAGCGAGCCGCGAAATCGCCGCAGACAATCATAGATGAGCCGGGATTGCCCGCTAGCCGACCGTTAAGGCAATCGCGCCGCAGCGCCTTGTCCCATGCTTGCAACAATCCGGAGCTTGTCAAAACCAATGAAAGCGACCCGCAGGGAGATCCTGGCTCTGGCCGCGATGGGCGCTCTGAGCGCGTGGCCGGCGAGGGCCGAGACTGCAAGCCAGCCCGAGGCGGCGCCGGCCGGTTCAAATCAGGCGGACTTCGACCAGGTCTGGGAGCTGGTGCGCGATCGCTTTTACGATCCCCGCCTCAATGGTCTCGACTGGCAGGAAGAGCGCGCCCGCTTCCGCCCGCAAGCCGCATCCGCGCGCTCCCGTGAAGACGCGGCAGCGGCGATCAATGCGATGCTGGGCAAGCTCGGCGCCTCGCACACGCATTACTACACGCCGGACGAACCGGCCTATTACCAGCTCGCCGACATTTTCGCAGGCTGGCTCGAGCATCACGGCCTCGATCGGATCTTCCCCACGGGCGGCGTATCCTATCCTGGAATTGGCGTGTTCACCGAAGCCGATGGCCAGGGCCGCATGTTCGTAACCGGAGTGATCGACGGCGCCCCGGCGCATGGCGCCGGGATCCTGGTCGGCGACGAAATCCTGTCGGCGGACGACCGGCCATTCCAGCCTGTCGCCTCGTTCCGCGGCAAGGTCGGCGGCGCCGTTTCGCTCCAAATCCGGCGCGTGTCCGGGGCGACGCCGATCGCTATCAAAGTGTCGCCGTCCGATCTTCATCCAAACGAGATGTTCCTGCGCGGCCTGAAAGACAGCGCTCGCGTCATCATTTCCGACAAGGTCAAAATTGGCTATGTGCATGTCTGGTCCTACGCGAGCCACAGGATACAGTCCGCGCTCGAAAACCTGATGGCCGAGGGTCCGCTCAAGGACGCTGACGCGCTGGTCTTTGATCTGCGCGGCGGATGGGGCGGCGCGCAGCCGCAATATCTCGACCTGTTCAATCCCCGCGCACCCACGATGCAGGTCAAGGACCGCAGCGGCCAGGCAAGCTTTGTCGACGTGAAGTGGCGCAAGCCCGTCGCCATGCTGATCAACGAGGGCACGCGCAGCGGCAAGGAAGTGCTCGCCTACGGGTTCAAGGAGTACCGGCTGGGCGAGCTCATCGGCCACCGCACTGAAGGCGCCGTGCTCGCGGCGACCGCGTTCCTGATCGGCGACGACGGCCTCCTCCTGCTCGCGGTCGAGGACGTGCTGGTGGACGGCCAGCGCCTCGAGGGCGTGGGGGTGACGCCAACGATCGAGGTGCCGTTCGACTGGCGCTACGCGGCGGGCGGCGACCCGCAGCTCGACCGCGCCGTGCAAGTGCTCGCGCGCAGTTAGGGCGTCTCGATATCGGCGTCCCTGCCCCGCCCTGGCTCGGACCAAGCCCAAAACGAAAGCCCCGCCGGAGGCCGGCGGGGCTCGTCGATGTTGGTCCTTCGCCTTAGCCTTTGCGTCAGCCGGCCGGGGCGCGCGCCTTGCTGCGCGGGGCCGGCGCGACCGGCTCCGGCTGAGGCGCGGCGAGCGGCAGGGCGGGAGCCTGCGCGGCCGTCTCGGCCCTCTGCGCCAGGATCAGGGTGTCGCGCATCGCCGCGATCTGGCGCAGCTTGGCGACCGCCGCGCCCGTTCCGGCCGGGATCAGCCGGCCGACGATGACGTTCTCCTTGAGGCCCTCGAGCGTATCGACCTTGCCGTTGACCGCGGCCTCGGTCAGAACGCGCGTCGTCTCCTGGAACGACGCCGCCGAGATGAACGAACGCGTCTGCAGGCTCGCCTTGGTGATGCCGAGCAGCACCGGCGTTCCGACCGCGGGCTTCTTGCCCTCGGCCGCAACCGCTTCGTTCGCCGCTTCGAGATCGGACGCGTCGACCTGCTCGCCGACCAGGAAGTCGGTCTCGCCGGCGTCGATGATGTCGACCTTCTGCAGCATCTGGCGCACGATCACTTCGATGTGCTTGTCGTTGATGAGCACGCCCTGCAGCCGGTACACCTCCTGAATCTCGTTGACGAGATAGGCGGCCAGTTCTTCGACGCCCTTGATGGCGAGAATGTCGTGCGGGGCGGGATTGCCGTCGACGATGTACTCGCCCTTCTCGATCACGTCGCCGTCCTGAAGATGGATGTGCTTCGACTTCGGAATCAGGTATTCGACCGCCTCGACGCCCTCCTCGCTCGGCTCGATGGTCAAACGCTGCTTGTTTTTAAAGTCTTTCCCGAACCGTATCGTGCCAGAGATTTCGGCGATGATCGCGTGATCCTTCGGCCGACGCGCCTCGAACAGCTCCGCCACGCGCGGCAAGCCGCCCGTGATGTCGCGAGTCTTGGCGCTATTGATCGAGATGCGCGCAATGACGTCGCCCGCGCGCACGCTCGCGCCCGGCTCGAACGAAATGATCGATTCGACCGAGAGCGCATAGCGCGCGTCGCCGCCGCGCGCCAGCTTGGCGATCTTGCCGTCCTTGCCCTTGATCACCAGCGCCGGCTTGAGCCCCGCCGTGCGCGGCGTAGACCGCCAATCGATGACGATGCGCTTGGCGATGCCGGTCGCCTCGTCGACCTGCTCGGACATCGACACGCCCTCGACCAGGTCCTCGAACCCGATCTCGCCGTCGATCTCGGTCAGAATAGGCCGGGTGAACGGATCCCACTCGGCAATCCTCTGGCCGCGCTTGATCTTGTCGCCCTCGTCGACCTTGAGCCGCGCGCCGTATTGGACGCGATGCACCGCGCGCTCGACCCCATTGCGATCGCTGATGACGACCGCGACATTGCGCGCCATCGCCATGAGATCGCCGTTCGAGTTGCGCGCGAGGTTGCGGTTGCGGATCTTCACCTCGCCGTCGAAGTTCGACTCGATGAACGACTGGTCCGCCAGCTGAGCCGCCCCGCCGATGTGGAAGGTGCGCATCGTCAGCTGCGTGCCCGGCTCTCCGATCGACTGGGCGGCGATGACGCCAACCGCCTCGCCCATGTTGACCGGCGTGCCGCGCGCCAGGTCGCGTCCGTAACAGGACGCGCAGACGCCGTTCTTCGCCTCGCAGGTGAGGACGGAGCGGATCTTGACCTCCTGAATGCCGACGGCGTTGATCGCCGGCATATGTTCCTCGACGATCATCTCGCCCGCTTCGACGATCACATTGCCGTCAGCGTCGCGCAGGGTCTCGGCCGAGGTGCGGCCGAGAATGCGCGAAGCGAGCGACGCCACCACGGTGCCCGCGTCGACGATCGCGCGCATGCTGATGCCGCGCTGCGACCCGCAGTCGGTCGTGGTGATGATGGAATCCTGCGCGACGTCGACAAGGCGCCGCGTCAGGTAGCCCGAGTTCGCGGTCTTGAGCGCGGTGTCAGCGAGGCCCTTGCGGGCGCCGTGGGTCGAATTGAAGTACTCCAGAACCGACAGGCCCTCCTTGAAATTGGAGATGATCGGGCTCTCGATGATCTCGCCCGAGGGCTTCGCCATCAGGCCGCGCATGGCGGCGAGCTGGCGCATTTGCGTCGGCGAACCGCGCGCGCCGGAATGCGACATCATGTAGATCGAGTTGATCGGCCTGTCGCGGCCGTGCTCATCCTTCCGCACCGCCGAGATGCCCGCCATCATCTCCTCGGCGAGCCTGTCCGAGCACTTCGCCCAGGCGTCGACGACCTTGTTGTACTTCTCGCCCTGTGTGATGAGGCCGTCGTTGTACTGCTGCTCGTACTCCTTCGCCAGCGCCGAGGTCTCCGCGATGAACTTGGGCTTGGCCTCTGGCACCACCATGTCGTCCTTGCCGAACGAGATGCCCGCCTTGAACGCCTCGCGGAAGCCAAGCGACATGATGCGGTCACAGAAAATGACCGTCTCCTTCTGACCGCAGTTGCGGTAGACGATGTCGATCATGTTGGAGATTTCCTTCTTCGTCATCAGCTTGTTGACGACGTCGAAGGGAATCTTGACATTCTCGGGCAGAAGCTGGCCGAGGAACATGCGACCTGGCGTCGTGTCGAAGATCTTCGCCACCCGCTCGCCGTTGTCGTTATAGGTCCAGGCGCGACCCTTGATCCTCGTGTGCAGGGTGATCGTCCCAGCCGCGAGCGCGTGCTCGATTTCGCCGATGTCGCTAAAGACGCCACGCACCGGGCGCTTGGTCTTCGGATCCTCCTCGTATTGACCCGGCTCCCCATCGCGCATGAGCGAGACGTAGTAGAGGCCAAGCACGATGTCCTGGCTCGGCACGATGATCGGCTGGCCGTTGGCAGGATGCAGGATGTTGTTGGTCGACATCATCAACACCCGCGCCTCGAGCTGCGCTTCGAGCGACAACGGCACATGCACGGCCATCTGGTCGCCGTCGAAGTCGGCGTTGAACGCGGCGCAGACGAGCGGATGAAGCTGGATCGCCTTGCCCTCGATCAGCACCGGTTCGAAGGCCTGAATGCCGAGACGGTGCAGGGTCGGGGCGCGGTTCAGCATCACCGGATGCTCACGGATGACCTCGTCGAGGATGTCCCAGACTTCCGGCTTCTCTTTTTCGACGAGCTTCTTGGCCTGCTTGACGGTGGCCGACAGGCCCTTCGCGTCGAGGCGTGAATAGATGAAAGGCTTGAACAGCTCGAGCGCCATCTTCTTCGGCAGACCGCATTGATGAAGCTTGAGTTCGGGGCCGACCACGATGACCGAGCGGCCCGAATAGTCGACGCGCTTGCCGAGCAGGTTCTGGCGGAACCGCCCTTGCTTGCCCTTCAGCATGTCGGCGAGCGACTTCAAGGGACGCTTGTTTGCGCCGGTGATGACGCGGCCCCGCCGGCCATTGTCGAACAGGGCGTCGACCGACTCCTGCAACATGCGCTTTTCATTGCGGATGATGATGTCGGGGGCGCGCAGCTCCATCAGCCGCTTCAGGCGATTGTTGCGGTTGATCACGCGGCGGTAGAGGTCATTGAGATCGGAGGTGGCGAAGCGCCCGCCGTCGAGCGGCACGAGCGGCCGCAAGTCCGGCGGAATGACCGGCACTTCGGTCAGGATCATCCACTCCGGCTTGTTGCCCGAATGGATGAAGGCCTCGATGATCTTGAGCCGCTTGGCGAGGCGCTTGGGCTTGAGCTCGCTCTTCGATTCGGCGATCTCGACCTTGAGGTCCTCGGCGATCTTCTGCAGGTTCATGCCCTTCAGCATCTCGCGGATGGCCTCGGCGCCGATCATCGCCGTGAAGCTGTCCTGCCCGTATTCGTCGACCGCGCGGAGATAATCGTCCTCGCTTAGGAGCTGGCGGTCCTTCAGCGGCGTGAGGCCCGGGTCGAGCACAATATACGACTCGAAATAAAGCACGCGCTCGAGATCCTTGAGCGTCATGTCGAGCAGAAGCCCGATGCGCGAAGGCAGAGACTTCAAGAACCAGATGTGCGCGACTGGCGCTGCGAGCGAGATGTGGCCCATCCGCTCGCGCCGCACGCGCGACAGCGTGACCTCGACGCCGCACTTCTCGCAGATGACGCCCTTGTACTTCATGCGCTTATATTTGCCGCACAGGCACTCGTAGTCCTTGATCGGCCCGAAGATGCGCGCGCAGAACAGGCCGTCGCGCTCGGGCTTGAAGGTGCGGTAGTTGATCGTCTCGGGCTTCTTGATCTCGCCGAACGACCACGACAGAATCTTTTCCGGGCTCGCGATGGCGATCTGGATCTGATCGAACGCCTGCGGCGCAGCGACCGGCGCGAACGGATTGGTGATTTCCTGATTCATTGAGGTCTCCCGCGACGTCCGGACAAAAGCCGCGTCCGAACTCGCCTTGGTGGAACGGCGCTGCGGCGAATGAGCCGCGGCGCCAACGCCAGAAACATCGTCGCCCCGGTCAAGCGCGGCCGGGCGTGGCCTTAACGGTCACTCGGCGGCCTCCGCCGGCGGCGCCTCGTCCAGCGGGCGCTTGAGCGTCGCCAACTCGACGTTGAGGCCAAGCGAGCGCATTTCCTTGACCAGCACGTTGAAGCTCTCCGGAATGCCCGATTCGAACGTGTCGTCGCCGCGCACGATCGCCTCGTAGATCTTGGTGCGGCCGGCGACGTCGTCCGATTTGACGGTCAGCATCTCTTGCAGCGTGTACGCCGCGCCATAGGCCTCGAGCGCCCACACTTCCATTTCGCCAAACCGCTGCCCGCCGAACTGCGCCTTGCCGCCCAGCGGCTGCTGGGTGACCAGGCTGTAGGGTCCGATCGAACGGGCGTGGATCTTGTCGTCGACCAAGTGGTGGAGCTTCAGCATATAGATGTAGCCCACGGTGACCTTGCGGTCGAAGGCGTCGCCAGTCCGCCCGTCATAGAGAGTCACCTGTCCCGACGGGTCGTAGTTGGCGAGCTTGAGCATCTCGACGATGTCCTTCTCGCGCGCGCCGTCGAACACCGGGGTCGCGATCGGCACCCCGCGGCGCAGGTTCTCGCCCAGTTCCGCGAGGCTCTTGTCGTCGAGCGCCTTGATCGTCTCGTCCTCGCCATAGACCTGCTTGAGCTTGCCGCGCAGCGGTTTTGCGTCGTTCGAGCGCAGATAGGCGTCGACCGCCTCGCCGACCTGCTTGCCAAGACCGGCGCAGGCCCAGCCGAGATGGGTCTCGAGGATCTGCCCCACGTTCATCCGGCTCGGCACGCCGAGCGGATTGAGCACGATGTCGACCGGAGTGCCGTCCTCGAGGAACGGCATGTCCTCCTGCGGCACGATGCGAGAGACGACGCCCTTGTTGCCATGGCGCCCCGCCATCTTGTCGCCAGGCTGGATCTTGCGCTTCACCGCGATGAACACCTTGGCCATCTTCATCACGCCCGGCGGCAGCTCGTCGCCGCGCTGCAGCTTTTCGACCTTGTCGAGGAAGCGGCTCTCGAGCGACTTCTTCGATTCGTCATATTGCTTGCGCATTGCCTCGATCTCCGACATCGCCTGGTCGGATTCGAGCGCGAAGCTCCACCATTGCGAGCGCGGCTGCTCCTCGAGCAGCGCCTTCGTCAGCACCTGATCCTTCTTGAAGCCCTTAGGTCCCGAGAGCGCCCGCTTGCCTTCGAGCGTCTCCCCCAGGCGCGCGTAGACGTTGCGATCGAGGATCGCCTGCTCGTCGTCGCGGTCCTTGGCCAGGCGCTCGATCTCCTCGCGCTCGATCGCCTGCGCCCGCTCGTCCTTGTCGACGCCGTGGCGGTTGAAGACGCGCACTTCGACGACCGTCCCCTGGACGCCCGGGGGAACGCGCAGCGACGTGTCGCGCACGTCGGAGGCCTTCTCGCCGAAGATGGCGCGCAGAAGCTTCTCTTCCGGCGTCATCGGGCTTTCGCCCTTGGGCGTGATCTTGCCGACCAGAATGTCGCCGGCTACGACCTCGGCGCCGATATAGACTATGCCCGCTTCGTCGAGGTTCTTCAGCGCCTCTTCCGAGACGTTCGGAATGTCGCGGGTGATCTCCTCTGGCCCGAGCTTGGTGTCGCGGGCCATCGCCTCGAATTCCTCGATATGGATCGAGGTGAAGACATCGTCCTTGACGATGCGCTCGGAGAGCAGGATCGAATCCTCGAAATTGTAGCCGTTCCACGGCATGAAGGCCACGAGGACGTTGCGGCCGAGCGCCAGATCGCCGAGGTCGGTCGACGGCCCGTCGGCGATGATGTCGCCCTTCTCGACCCGGTCTCCCACCTTCACCAGCGGCTTCTGGTTGATGCAGGTCGACTGGTTCGAGCGCTGGAACTTCATCAGCCGGTAGATGTCGACGCCAGGCTTGGCAGCGTCGGCCTCGTCGGTCGCGCGCACGACGATACGGGTGGCGTCGATCTGGTCGATGATTCCACCGCGCCGCGCCGCGATCGCCGCGCCGGAGTCGCGCGCCACGATCGCCTCCATGCCCGTGCCGACCAGGGGCGCGTCGGAACGCACCAGCGGCACCGCCTGACGCTGCATGTTCGAGCCCATGAGCGCTCGGTTGGCGTCGTCATTCTCGAGGAACGGAATGAGCGCCGCCGCCACGGAGACGAGCTGCTTCGGCGACACGTCCATGTAGTCGACGCGGTCGCCAGGAAGGAACACGACATCGCCGGCATGACGGCAGACGATGAGATCGCCCACCAGATGGCCATTGGCGTCGATCGGGGTGTCGGCCTGCGCGACCGAGTATTTCTGCTCCTCCATCGCCGAGAGGTAGCTGACCTCCTCAGTCACCTTGCCTTCACGGATCTTGCGGTAGGGCGATTCGATGAAGCCGTATTTGTTCACCCGCGCGAAGGTCGCGAGCGAGTTGATGAGCCCGATGTTCGGGCCTTCCGGCGTCTCGATCGGGCAGATCCGGCCATAGTGCGTCGGATGCACGTCGCGAACCTCGAAGCCGGCCCGCTCGCGGGTCAGACCGCCCGGCCCAAGCGCGGAAAGCCGGCGCTTGTGGGTGATCTCGGAAAGCGGGTTCGTCTGATCCATGAACTGGGACAATTGCGACGAGCCGAAGAACTCGCGCACCGCCGCGGCCGCGGGTTTCGCGTTGATCAGATCCTGCGGCATGATGGTGTCGATCTCGACCGACGACATGCGCTCCTTGATCGCCCGCTCCATGCGCAGCAAGCCGATGCGATACTGATTCTCCATCAGTTCGCCGACCGAGCGCACGCGCCGGTTGCCCAGATGGTCGATGTCGTCGATCTCGCCGCGCCCGTCGCGCAGGTTCACCAGCGCCTTGACCACCGCGAGAATGTCGTCCTTGCGCAGCGTGCGCTGGGTGTCGGGCGCATCGAGATCGAGGCGCATGTTCATCTTCACCCGGCCGACCGCCGAGAGGTCGTAGCGCTCGGAGTCGAAGAACAGGGACTGGAACATCGCCTCCGCGCTTTCGATCGTCGGCGGCTCGCCCGGGCGCATGACGCGATAGATGTCGAACAGGGCGTCCTCTCGTGAGGAATTCTTGTCGACCTTGAGCGTGTTGCGGATATAGGCGCCGATATTGACGTGGTCGATGTCGAGCACCGGCAGCTCGGTAAAGCCCGCTTCGAGCAGGCCGGCGAGCGATTTCTCACTGATCTCGTCGCCCGCCTCGGCGTAGATTTCGCCGGTTCCGGGATTGTAGAGGTCCTCGGCGATATACTGGCCATAGAGGTCGGCGTCGCTGGCGCGCAGCGCCTTCAGGCCCTTCTCGGCCAATTGCCGGGCGGCGCGCACAGTCAGTTTCCTGCCGGACTCGATCGCCACCTCGCCGGTGTCGGCGTCGATGAGATCGACGGAAGCCTTGACGCCCTTCATGCGCTCGGCTTCGTAAGGCACGCGCCAGCCGTCCTTCAGACGGCTGTAGACGATCTTGCGATAGAAGGTCGAGAGGATCGCTTCGCCGTCGAGGCCAAGCGCGTAGAGCAGCGACGTCACCGGGATCTTGCGGCGACGGTCGATGCGGGCATAGACGATGTCCTTGGCGTCGAACTCGATATCGAGCCAGGAGCCACGATAGGGAATGATGCGGGCGGCGAACAGAAGCTTGCCCGAGGAATGGCTCTTGCCCTTGTCGTGATCGAAGAACACGCCCGGACTGCGATGCATCTGCGAAACGATGACGCGCTCGGTGCCGTTGACGATGAAGGTGCCGTTCGTGGTCATGAGCGGCATGTCGCCCATGTACACGTCCTGCTCCTTGATGTCCTTGACCGACTTGGCCTGGGTCTCCGGATCGACGTCGAACACGATGAGGCGCAGGGTCACCTTGAGCGGCGCGGAGTAGGTCATGCCTCGCTGGCGGCACTCGTCGACGTCGTATTTCGGCGCCTCGTATTCGTACTTGACGAATTCGAGATGCGCGGTGTCGGCGAAGTCCTTGATCGGGAACACCGACTTGAACACCGCCTGCAGTCCCTCGTTTGGACGTCCGCCCTTCGGCGCATCCATCAGCAGGAACTGATCATACGAGGCCTTCTGGACCTCGATCAGGTTCGGCATCTCGCCGACTTCCTTAACGTGCCCGAACACCTTGCGAACGCGCTTGCGGCCAGTGAATGTCTGCGCCATGTCGCTCCTCTAAAGCTCTCGCTTGCCGCCTTTGTCGGCCATCGCGCCTAAGCGCGCGACGGATCTTAAGGCTGGTCTTCTTGGGACGCGTCGCCGGCGCCCCCGTCTCACTCAAACGTTCTCCCGCGCGGCCTCAAAAGCTTTCGGCCGCCTGATCACGACGCCCACTCCCCGAAACGTTTTGAAAACGCCGGAACGGCCCCAGGCGGATAGCCGGGGACCGTCCATTTTTTATATTGACCGAGCCCCGCGGCAGCGGGTCGCCCAACTATTTGAGCTCGACCTTCGCTCCCACCTTTTCCAAAGCGGCCTTGATCTTCTCGGCCTCTTCCTTGGACACGCCTTCCTTGACCGGCTTCGGCGCGGCCTCGACCAGGTCCTTCGCCTCCTTGAGGCCGAGCGCGGTGATGGCGCGCACTTCCTTGATCACTTCGATCTTCTTGTCGCCGATCGCCGAGAGGACGACGGTGAATTCGGTCTGCTCCTCGACCGGAGCGGCGGCTGCGGCGCCGGCCGGAGCAGCGGCGACCGCCACGGCGGCGGCGGCCGAGACGCCCCATTTGCTTTCAAGCAATTTAGCGAGCTCCGCGGCCTCCAGGACCGTGAGGCTCGAGAGTTCGTCGACGATTTTTTCGAGATTGGCCATTGATGGACTTCCTGTATGTAGTGCGGTTCGAATGTTTGTGAAGAGCCTGCGTCAGGCTGCGTCTTTGGCGGCGTAGGCCCCGACCACACGTGCGAGCTTAGCGGCTGGCGCGGTGGCGAGCTGGGCGAGCTTGGTCGCGGGGGCCGTCAGAAGCCCCAGCAGTTTCGCCCGCAGCTCGTCGAGGGACGGCAAGGTCGCGAGCGCCTTGACCCCATCGACGTCGAGGGCCGTCTTGCCCATGGCGCCGCCCAGGAGCACGAATTTCTCGTGATCCTTGGCGAAAGCCACGGCTGCCTTGGCCGCCGCCACCGGATCGCTCGAATGGGCGATCAGGGTCGGCCCCTTGAGCAAGGGACCGATCGAGGCGACGTCCGTGCCTTCAAGAGCAATCTGGGCGAGGCGGTTCTTGGCGACCTGCACCTGGGCGCCCGCCTGCCGCATCTGCCTGCGCAGCCGCTGCATCTGGGCGACCGTCAGGCCGGAATAATGCGCCACGACCACGACCGACGTTTTCGAAAAAACGTCGTGCAAGGCCGCAACGGCTTCCTTCTTTTCCGTTCTGTCCAAGGTGCTCATCTCCGGTCGGCGGGGTTCAATTCCTCAAAACCCGCCTGTTGCACACGCCGCGACACACGATTCGATCCGAATCGAACGTCGCGGCCACTTGCGCCTGTCCCCGGAGGCGGGCTTGCCACCCGGCGCCGGACAGAAGGTTCGAACCGCTTCCAATCCGCCCGGGGAGCGCCGGACGGATGGTGAAACTCGGTCTTCCCCGTCTATGCTGGCTCCTTGCCCCAGATGGGGCCACAGGAATTAAGCGTGTCCCGCGAACGGGTTACGCGCCGGCAGTCTCGGACAGGACATGGCCGGAATGGACGAAAAAGGCTAACCCTCTCCGTCCTCCGGCCTTTCCGCCGCTCCTGCTCCGATCAGCCGTCACCGGCTTCATCTTCGCAGGGCGGTAGCCATGTTTGATCATTGGGGTTGTAGCGCCATCTACCCCAAACTCACTCCATAGCGGGTTCGCAGAGCGGAAGCAAGAGGGTTGGGGAAAAGTCTCGCGCTGGGCGCACCCGCTTCCGACGCGCCCGGTTCACTTTGACGTGATGGCCCAGCCGGACCACCGATTGGGAAGCGCCCTTACCCCGCTCGCGCCCCGACAAGGACCACGCGGCGGCGGGCCATCACGCCAAATCCAAGGAACCCCATCAGCAGCATCGCCCAGGTGGACGGTTCGGGAACCGCCGTCGAGCCGAGGAGAACGAAGCTCAGGTCAGGCCCGCCGCCCACGGACGGGATGAGGCCGTCATCGACGGAACTGACCAGGGTCATATTCGTCCCCGAGTTATAAGTGAACGTGGGCGTCGAAAATTCTGGATTCCAGGAAACGTCCGTGTAATCTCCGGTCGAGGTTCCTTCGGCTGTTCAGTCTCCCGGCAGGTACACGTTCACGTAATAATAGATTGGGGTGGTCTGGTCCGGCAGCGTTTCGGCTCCACCGGCAGTGACTGACAGGCTCTCCAGGCCGCCGAGCTCGCCGTAAGTCAGCACCGGCCCGGAGTGCGTGGCTGCGCTATCTTCGGTCCAGCCCCAGTATTCGCCGACCGATCCATCGCCATTAAAAACGACCGGGATGGTAGAGGGATAGGGAGGCGTCGGGGTCAGCGACGGCGAAGTAATCGTTATGCCGCCGCCCTCATTGAACATCAGGTTGGTAGCGTCCGCGAGCACGTTAAAGGTCCACGTCGCGCCAGTGAATGAGCCCGACCACGCACTCGATCCCCGAGAAGGCCGACCTATTCCACGCCCGGGCGCCGCGCCGCGTGACACAAAAACGCATCCAGCGCCTTGAAAAGATTGGGCCGCGTCCAAAGGCGCGCGCGCCGGCCATGGAGCGCTGCCTCCCAGACCATCCCACAAAAATTATCGCCCCGCGCCACAAGAGAGCGCTTGAACTCCTGGCCCAGGCGCGGGATTGAGCCGCATCCTCCTAAGTCGCGCCACTCCGCCGGATTGTTCCCATGAAAACGAAAGCCGCTGTCTGCCGCGCCTTCGCCGCGCCCTTGACCGTGGAGACGGTCGATCTCGCCGAGCCGGGGCCGGGCGAAGTTCTGATCCGCACCGCGGCCTGCGCCATCTGCCACAGCGACATTTTTTACGTCGACGGCGCCTGGGGCGGCGAGCTGCCTGCCGTCTACGGTCACGAGGCGGCGGGCGTGGTCGAAGCCGTCGGCGCGGGCGTGACCCGGCTCAAAGCCGGCGACCATGTGGTGGCGACGCTCATCCGCAATTGCGGCTTCTGCCCCGCCTGCACCGAGGGCGCGCCCGTCTTCTGCGAGGAAGTGTTCCCACTCGACCGCAAGACGCCGCTCAGCGACAGCGCCGGCAAACCCATCGTCCATGGCCTGCGCACCGGCGCCTTCGCGGAAGCCATGGTGGTCGACCAGTCGCAGGCGATCGCGATCCCCGAGGACATGGCGCTCGACAGCGCCGCGCTCATCGCCTGCGGCGTGCTGACGGGGATGGGCGCCGTGGTCAACACGGCGGGGGTCAAGGCCGGCGCGAGCGTGGTGGTCATCGGCTGCGGCGGCGTCGGCCTGAATTCCATCCAGGGCGCGCGCCTCGCCGGCGCTTCCCCGATTATCGCCGTCGACGTCGAGCCCACGAAGCTCGCGGCGGCGCGTGAATTCGGCGCAACCGGGACGATCAACGCCAAAAGCGAGGATGTCCGCGAGCGGGCGGCGGCGCTGAACGGCGGACGCAAGGCGGACTGGGTGTTCGTCACCGTCGGCGTCAAGGGGGCGGCGGAACAGGGCGTTTCGCTGATGAAACGCAACGGCGCGACGGTGATGGTCGGCATGCCGGCTTCGGGGGTCACGGCGACGATCGATCCCGGCTGGCTCGCCGCGGACGGGCAGCGGATTCTGGGCTCGAAGATGGGCTCGGCCCGCCCCGCCATCGACGTGCCGATGATCGTGAAGCTCTACCGTGAGGGGCGCCTCAAGCTCGACCAATTGATCAGCGGCCGCTACCGGCTCGAGTTGATCAACGAGGCGCTCGCCTCCTCGCGCTCCGGCGCGGCGGTGCGCAACGTCATCGTGTTCTGAACGCCTCCGCGCGCTGCGAACGATGCGCGGCGAGCAGGAGCGCGATCGTCAGAACGGGCAGGATAATATCGGTGAAGAACGGCGTCCCGGCATTGCCCGGGGCGAAATTGCCGGCGACGATCATCTGCCGCACGTGACCGACCGCGTCGCCGGCCAAGAAGATCGCGTTGACCATCACCACCGCCGCCTTGAAGCTGAGGTCGCGCCAGAAGCTGAGACAGGCCGTCGCGCCAATGGCGAGGTCGGCCATGCCGACCTCGAGCTGGAAGGGACTCGGCGCCCAGCCGATCTGGGCGGCCGCCAGCGCGGGGAACGCAAGGTGAAACAGCGCCGCCCACAGGCCCGAACCGCCAACCGGCAGCAAAAGCAGCCAGGCGAGATAGCGTTCCGGGACCGACGAAGGCGTTCTCGTGGATCGCGGCTACGACAAGCGCCGCAACGAGAAGAAACGCCGGCAGGTTGCCGAGCACAAAAGCGATGGTCTGGCCGATCATGCCGTCGCTCCGCCGCCAGCGACCCGAGGAATCCGTCTCCCAAGCCGCGAGAATCGGGGCATAGTCAAGTCCTTCAACTCAACCTTGGCGGGCGCCGATGAAAATCGCAGAACTGAAAACCTTCGTCGTCGGCAATCCGCCGCCCGCGTTCGGCGGGCGCTATTTCATCTTTCTCAAGCTCAAGACCGCCTGCGGGATCGAGGGCGTCGGCGAGGTCTACGCCGCGAGCTTTGCGCCCGAGGCGATCGTCAAGATGATCGAGGACGTGTTCAAGCGCCATGTCGAGGGCGCCGATCCGTTCCGCATCGAGACGCTGTGGCGCAACGTCTATGGCCGCGGCTATTCGGGCCGGCCCGACATTTCGCTGATGGGCGTGCTGTCGGGCGTCGAGATGGCGCTGTGGGACATTGTCGGCAAGGCGGTCAGGCAAGCCCGTCTACGCTCTGCTCGGCGGCAAGGTGCACGAGCGGCTGCGCAGCTACACCTATCTCTATCCGGACGAGCCCGGCTCGCACGCCTATTCCGACAGTCCAGTTTATTCCAATCCTGACGCCGCGGCGGAGCGCGCGCTCAAATATATGGCGCAGGGCTTTACGGCGGTGAAGTTCGATCCCGCAGGCCCCTACTCGACCTTCGATCCGCGCCAGCCGAGCCTCGAGCGGCTCGAGCTTTGCGAAGCGTTCTGCCGGACCTTGCGCGAGGCGGTCGGGACGAAATGCGATCTCCTGTTCGGGACGCACGGCCAGTTCACCGTCTCCGGCGCGCTCCGCCTGGCGCGGCGGATCGAGCCTTACGAGCCTCTATGGTTCGAGGAGCCGACGCCGCCGGAGGCGCCGGAGGAGATGGCCAGGGTCGCCGCCCAATGCCGCATGCCGATCGCGACCGGCGAGCGGCTCACGACGAAGTACGAATTCGCCCGCGTGCTCGAGACCGGCGCCGCCTCGATCCTGCAAATGAACCTCGGCCGGGTCGGCGGCATTCTGGAGGCGAAGAAGATCGCCGGCATGGCGGAAGCGCATTACGCGCAGATCGCGCCCCATCTCTATTGCGGGCCGGTGGTCGGCGCGGCCAACGTTCAGCTCGCGACGTGCAGCCCGAATTTCCTTATTCTCGAGAGCATCGAGCGCTGGGACGGCTTCCATGGCGAGATCCTCAAAAAACCGATCCGCTGGGAGGATGGCTTCGTCATCCCGCCGGACGAGCCCGGCCTTGGCGTCGAACTCAACGAGGAGGTCGCCCTCGCCCATCCTTGGACGGGGAACGACTTGCACCTCATGCCTCGATCGGCGCCGGTCTGGCCGCCGGAGTGAGCGCCCCGCTCGGCAGCGGCGAAGGATTGGCCTTGGCGTAGCGGCAATTTTACCGGCGCGCCCTAATGTTTTCAGCGCCTTACGACCCCGTTTACCGCCGCGCGTGACTGCCCAGCCGTCTGGTTTAGGCGGCGATGGCTTGGAGGAGGTTGGCTGGGGTTGAGGTCAATGCGTGGAGGATGTTGCAGCCTTGTTTGCGGGCGGTCGAAACGATTGATCGCAGGCGGACGAAGACGCGGGCGCCCTCGAAGGTTCGAAAGGAGCCTGAGATTTTCATTTTGACCTTGGTCATGCGCAGGTCCTGTTCGGCCAGGTTGTTGGTGAACGGGACGTCGAAGTCGACGAGGAAGCGCAGGGTCTCGCCCTTGAAGGTCTTCAAGCGGATGAGGAGATTGTGGCCAGGGCGCTGCTTCTTTCGTTTGTTGGCGCTCTTTGCTGGGTCGAAGGACGGGAGCGCGCGATGGAAGGCGAGCCCTTCCTGGACGGCCTGCCAGTAGCGATCGACGAAGCCCTGCACGCGCCCGGGTTCGAGCGCGGTTTGGCCCGCTTGCCTGGCTTGGCGCACGGCCTTTGCGGCGTCGATGAGGAGGTCGCGCATGGCGAGCGCCCACGGCTCCTTGTCGATGTCGATGAGCGCCTGGAGTTCGCGCAGATGATGGGCGTTGCAGAAGGCGTGATCGACGTTTGTGAGGGCGGCGTAGGGGCGGAAATGATCATGCACCACCACTGCGCCCGTGAGCCCTTCCGGAATGTCGCCGCGCGCCTCGCCGACCCGGTAGAACGTATGGTCTTGGCTCGAGGTCGTGTGCAGCCAATGCAGGCAGCCTGCGATCCGAAAGCCGGTTTCGTCGAGATGGCGGACCTTGGCTTCAGCCACCCGCCCCTCGATGGCGCGATAGACGCCGTCCAGATGCGCAGCCTTCTTGCGCGCCCAGGCGGTCAGGCTCGCCGGACAGACATGGGGCGCGCCGATGAGGTCAGAAAGCGTCTGCGCCGTCCGGTCCTCAGGCAGAAGCTGCTGGATGTTGAGATAGACCGCCGCCGCCCGGATGCGTTCGCCATACTGCGTCGGCGAGATCACCCCGTCGGGAAACTCGGCCCGCGTCACGCCCCGGCAATGCGGGCAGGCGTAAATCACGGCCTGGTGCTCGGTCACCTCGATCAGCCGCTCGGGCAGGTCGAACACTTGCAGGTCGAACACTTGCAGGTCGAACACTTGGCGCGTCTCCATGCCCGTCTGCATCGACGCCAGTGAGTTTATCGAACTGCAGCGCCGCCCGACAATGGCGGCAGACCTCGGCCTCATGCCGAACGACCCGATCCGGGTTCGACACCCGCTTGAGCGTGTCGCCCTTGTGACCCGGCTGCCCGCCGCTTGGCCGGCCCGACCGGCCGCGAAGGCTGCCCAAAAGGCGCCGCTTCTTCTTCAGTCCGTCGCTCGAGGGCGGCTCGGAACTCGTCGTGCTGTCCAAATCCAGCCGGCGCCGAAGCTCCGCCACCTCCGCGCGAAGACGCTCGATCTCACGCGCTTGCGCCACTATCGGGGCTTCGATCTCGGGCGGAAGACTCATTCCACCCTTGAGTCACAATTGACCGCCTCTGTCTCCGCCTCAACCCAAAAATCACCAACTCCTAAACCCACCCTGACAAAAATGACTTACTACCGCTTGGGAGTTACCAAAAAGTTTCTCCCGTTCTCCCGTTCTCCCGTTTCTCGCCCCGGTTGTGGTCAAGCTAGGATTTTCAAACAGTCGCAGTTCCTCTCGGCGAGCGGCCGCCGGCCAGGCGCGGATCGATTCCGACAATGGGAACATATGTAGCACTTATTTCTGATTTTGTCAAGACAAAAGCCCCGACTGTCGCCAGCACACGATATGTCCGGTTTAGGTAGCGCACGATCTGTCCGGTAAGTCCGGCCCTTTTGGGAGGGGTGGATGCGCCGGAGGGAAGCCCGAGAGGCTGTGCGCATGGCGAGGTTTTTGAACATTCTGAACCGCTGGGAATCGGCGGAGCTCAATCAGGAGGAGGCGGCTGAGTTGCTGGGCGTGAGCGAGCGGACATTCCGGCGCTGGACGCGGCAGTACGAGGAGGACGGCGAGGCCGGCCTCATCGACCGGCGGCTCGGCAAGGCGTCGGGCAAGCGGGTCCCGACGGACCGGGCCGAGGAAGTGGAGCGGCTCTATCGCGAGCGCTACCAGGGTTTTACGGTCAAGCATTTCCACGAGCATCTGGTGAAGGACCATGGCTTTGGGTGGGGCTACACCTGGTTGAAGCTGCACCTGCAATGGACGGGCGTCGTGCCGAAGGCGCCGCGCAAGGGCGCGCATCGGAGGAAGCGCGAGCGGCGTCCGCTGCCGGGCATGATGCTGCATCAGGACGGCTCGCGGCATGAATGGCTCGAGGGCCAGGGCGCGCTCGATCTCATTGTGACCATGGACGATGCGACCGGCGCGATCTATTCGGCATTCCTCACCGAGGAGGAGGGCACGGCCTCGACCTTCCGGGCGCTGAAGGAGGTTTTCTCGCAGCACGGCCTGCCGATGAGCCTCTACACCGATCGCGGGGCGCATTACTTTCACACCCCCAAAGCTGGCGGCGAGATCGATCGGGGTCATCCGACCCAAGGTCGGCCGGGCGTTGGCCCAGCTCGGGATCGAGCATATCGGGGCCTATTCGCCGCATAGCCCGTCGAGAGAAGGGCGTCCTTTCGGACGCCCTTTGCGCGGGGCCGCTCCGAGCGGGCGTTCCATACGCTGCAGGACCGGCTGCCGAAGGAACTCAGGCTCGCCGGAATCGCCATGGTCGAGGCGGCCAACGCCTTCCTCCGCGACCGCTATCTGCCCGCCCACAACGCGCGTTTCGCCGTTCTTCCGGCCGGCGAAGGCTCGGCCTTCACGCCGATCCCGGGCGTCGATCTCGACGAGATCCTGTGCGTCGAGGAGGAGCGGCAGGTCGGAAACGACAATTGCGTCTCCTGCCGCACGCTGAAACTGCAAATCCCGGAGGGCCCGATGCGGCCCCATTTCGTCAAGGCGCGGGTCAAGGTGCATGTCTACCCGGACGGCTCGCACGCCGTCTTTCACGGACCGCGCTGCATCGGCCGCTACGACGAGAAAGGCAGGCTCAGAACGACCGACGACGCCCTGCGCGCCGCTTAAATCCGCTTGGCGGCGCGAGGCAGAACAGAACCAGAGAAGCGGACAAACCGGACAACTCAATTCGCTATCGACAGAAAAGGTGGCCCGCGCCTTGTGGCTCGGCTCAGCTCTTGTGGGTCGGCCATCGGCGCGGCCCCTCAAAGCAGAGGAAGGCCAACTATTGCACCGGGCATCGCTTCGCCCCCCAAATCTCCCGGGTGTAGTCGCCAATCGTGCGGTCGCTCGAGAACTTGTCGGAGCCCGCGATGTTGAGAATGACCTTCTCGGTCCACCGGTCCGGCTTGCGGTAGAGGTCGCAGAGCTTGCCGTCGGCCTGAAGGTACGAGGTCAGGTCGGCGAGGTGCATGAAGCGGTCGCCGTGAGTGAGGAGAGCGCCACGCAGCGGCTCGAAGACGCCGGGCTCGTTCAGGCTGAAATGATCGGAGAAGATCAGATCGAGCGCCTTCCGGGTCTCAGGCTCATTTTCGTAGTGCCAATACGGGCTATACCAGCGCTCGCTGGCGGCGACTTCCTGCGCGGTGAGGCCGAACAGGAAGAAATTCTCTTCGCCCGCCTCCTCGGCCATTTCGATGGTCGCGCCGTCGCGCGTCCCGATGGTTAACGCCCCGTTCATCATGAACTTCATGTTGCTGGTGCCGCTCGCCTCATAGCCGGCGGTTGAAATCTGGTTGGAGACGTCGGCGCCCGGAATGCAACGCTCGGCCAGCGTGACGTTATATTCGGGCAGGAAGACAACCTGGAGCTTGCCGCGCATCGCCGGATCGCCGTCGATCGTTTGAGCCAGGTTGTTGATGAACTTGATGATGACTTTCGCCAGATAATAGGCGGGCGCCGCCTTGCCAGCGAAGAAGAAGGTGCGCGGGGGCGTGCCGAGGCCCGGGTTGTCGCGCAGGCGCTGATAAAGAACGACGATCCTGAGCGCATTGAGGAGCTGGCGCTTATATTCGTGAACGCGCTTGATCTGGCAATCGAAGACGGTGTCCGGGTCGACGGTTATGTCGGTGTGCCTCTTGACCCAATCGGCGAACCGGGCCTTCGCCGCGCGCTTGGCTTTCTGAACCTCGGCGCAGAAGGCGCCGTCGCTCGTCAACGGCCGAAGCTGCCGCAATTCGGAGAGATCGGCGATCCAGGAATCGCCGATCGCGCCCGAGATCGTTTCCGCGAGCGAGGGATTTGCGAGCCTGAGCCAGCGCCGAGGCGTCACTCCGTTGGTCTTGTTGTTGAAGCGCTCCGGGAAAGCCTCCGCGAGGTCTTTGACCGTCGTCTTGCGCAGGAGCTCGGAATGGATCGCGGCCACCCCATTGGTGCTGTGGGAGCCGACAATCGCGAGATTGGCCATGCGGATGTGCTTGGTCTGGCCCTCCTCAACCAGGCTGGTTCGCGCCACGCGTCCAGGGTCGGCTGGGTAGCGAGCGCGAATGTCGTCGAGCAGCTCCGGTTGATCTCGAAGATGATCTCGAGCTGGCGCGGAATCAGAAGTTCCATCCAGTCGACCGGCCAGCGCTCGAGCGCCTCGGGAAGGAGCGTGTGGTTGGTGTAGGCGAGCGTCGCGCGCGTGATGTCCCAGGCTTCATCCCAGCCGAGATGCGCTTCGTCGAGCAGGATGCGCATGAGTTCCGGCACGGCGAGGGTCGGATGGGTGTCGTTGAGCTGGATCGCGGCCTTCTCGGGCAAGAGGCGCCAATCGGAATTCGACTCCCGAAACCTGCGGACAGCATCCGCGAGCGAACAGGCGACGAGGAAATATTCCTGCATGAGCCTGAGTTCGCGTCCCTGGGGCGTATGGTCGTCCGGATAGAGAACGCG
This sequence comes from uncultured Alphaproteobacteria bacterium, assembly GCA_963764955.1. Classification (GTDB taxonomy): domain Bacteria; phylum Pseudomonadota; class Alphaproteobacteria; order Rhizobiales; family Beijerinckiaceae; genus Roseiarcus. The sequence goes on from CAVXVE010000024.1 coordinate 64,580, forward strand.
GGTCAACAATTCGGCGTTGAGGGCTTCCGCGATCGAAGCGACGAAGTCGCCGCCGCTGAACCGCTGGAAATCGAACGCATGCACCGCGGTCGCGCTCCACAGGCGCAGCGTGTTGACCGTCCGGCCGCCGTAGCCGACCACGGGGCGATCATAGGGCACGCCGATGAGCGTCGAGGGGCGGTCGGGGATCATGCGCAATTGACCGGCTCGCAATTCGAACGAGCAGCCGAAGGTCACCGGAACGCTTTCGGCCGGGCGCACGATCTCCCAGGGATCGGGGTAATGAGCCAGTTGTCCGGGCGCTCCTCCTGCCAGCCGTTGCGGATCTTCTGCTGGAAGATGCCATGCTCGTAGCGCAGCCCGTAACCCATCGCGGGCAATTGCATCGTGGCCATCGAATTGAGGAAGCACGCCGCCAGATGTCCGAGACCGCCGTTGCCCAGCCCCGCGTCGGGCTCTTCGTGAAGGATCTCCCACCATTCGCGGCCGTCCGCGCCGAAGCTCGGCCCAACGATCGGATCGAGCAGGAGGTTCATCACATTGTTGCCGAGCGAACGGCCGATGAGAAACTCGATCGAGACGTAGTAGACCCGCTTCGGATTCTCCCGCGCGTAGGTCTTGTCGGTGCGGAGCCAGCGGTCCGAAAGAATGTCTCTTACCGCACGGGCGGCGGCCTCGTAGCGCTCCCGCACATTGGCGGTCTCGGGCTCGACGATATTGTCGTACTTCAGATGCCGCTCGTAGAGCGCATCCGGCGCGCCTGAGAAGAGGGCCGCGGTGACGGCGTAGCTCTTAAGCAGCGCCGCGGCGTCCGGCGAAGCTCGCGTCGCCCGGTTGAGTTCTTGCACGTCGTTCATTGGCCAGGCCCTCGACGCCAAAGAGGGCCTTATGATATTCGAGGCGTGTGACGCCCTAGCGACGTTCGCCGCGCTTCACACGTTGTCGCCCTCGGTCGAACTCGTTCCCCGCGCGGCGCTTTGGCCGCCCCAGGTCCAGTTCTTGATCTCCGGCATATCGTCGCCGACGCGGCGGATATATTGACGATGGTCGATCAGCCGGTCGCGGATCGCCTGCTTGGCGTAGGCCGCGCGCTCGCCGAGCTTGGGCACCCGGTCGATCACGTCGCCGACCAGATGGAACCGGTCGATTTCATTGAGCACGCACATGTCGAAGGGCGTGGTCGTCGTTCCCTCTTCCTTGTAGCCACGCACGTGAATGTTGCCGTGGCCGGTCCTTCGATAGGTCAGGCGATGGATGAGCCACGGATAGCCGTGGAAGGCGAAGATGATCGGCTTGTCGACGGTGAAGAGAGCGTCGAAGTCGCGGTCGGCGAGGCCATGGGGATGCTCGCTCGGAGGCTGCAGCGTCGTCAGATCGACGACATTGACGACCCGGATCTTCACTTCCGGCGCGTGCTCGCGCAGGAGGGCGACCGCAGCCAGCGTCTCGAGCGTCGGCACGTCGCCGCAACAGGCCATCACCACGTCGGGGTCGCCGCCTTGGTCGTTGCTCGCCCATGACCAGATCCCCAACCCCGCCTCGCAGTGCTTGACCGCCTCGTCCATCGTCAGCCATTGCGGCGCGGGCTGCTTGCCCGCGACGATCACGTTCACGTAGTTGCGGCTCTTCAGGCAATGGTCGGTGACGGAGAGCAGGCAATTCGCGTCCGGCGGCAAATAGATGCGCACCACCTCGGCCTTCTTGTTCATCACGTGATCGATGAAGCCGGGGTCCTGGTGCGAGAAGCCGTTGTGGTCCTGGCGCCAGACGTGGCTCGACAACAGATAATTGAGCGAGGCGATCGGGCGGCGCCACTTGATATGGTCGCAGACCTTGAGCCACTTCGCATGCTGGTTGAACATGGAATCGATAATGTGGATGAAGGCCTCGTAGCAGGAGAAGAAGCCGTGCCGGCCGGTCAGGAGATAGCCTTCGAGCCAGCCCTGGCACTGGTGTTCGCTCAGCATCTCCATCACCCGCCCGTCGGCTGCGAGATGATCGTCGTAAGGAAATGTCTCGGCGACCCAGGCGCGCTTGGTGACTTCGAGCACATCCTGCCAGCGGTTGGAATTGTTCTCGTCCGGGCTGAACAGGCGGAAGTTCTTCGATTCCAGATTGAGCTTCATCACGTCGCGCAGGAACTGGCCCATCACCCGCGTCGCCTCCGCGATCGTGGCGCCAGGCGAAGGCACGCTGACCGCATAGTCGCGAAAGTCCGGGAGCCTGAGATCACGCAAGAGCGCGCCCCCGTTGGCGTGCGGATTGGCGCTCATCCGGCGCGTCCCCTCAGGCGGCAGCGCCGCGAGTTCGGCCTTGAGGCGGCCCGTCTCGTCGAACAGCTCTTCGGGGCGATAGCTCTTCATCCATGTCTCGAGGATGCGGACATGCTCCGGGTGGCCGCGCATGGCGCTCATCGGCACCTGATGCGAGCGCCAGTAGCCCTCCTCCTTCTTGCCGTCGATCTCCTTGGGACAGGTCCAGCCTTTTGGCGTGCGCATCACGATCATCGGCCAGATCGGGCGCTTGGAAAATCCATTCTTCCGCGCGTCGGCCTGGATGTCGCGGATCTCGCCGATCACCGTTTCGAGCGTCGCCGCCATCAGTTCGTGCATCAGGGCCGGCTCGTGCCCCTCGACGAAATGGGGCTTGTATCCGTAGCCGCGAAACAGCGATTCGAGCTCCTCATGGCTGATGCGCGCCAGCACCGTCGGATTGGCGATCTTGTAGCCGTTGAGGTGCAGGATCGGCAGCACCGCGCCGTCGCGCACCGGATTGAGGAACTTGTTCGAATGCCAGCTCGTGGCCATGGGCCCCGTTTCCGCTTCGCCGTCGCCCACCACCGCGGCGACGATGAGGTCGGGGTTGTCGAAGGCCGCGCCATAGGCGTGCGACAGCGCATAGCCAAGCTCGCCGCCCTCGTGGATCGAGCCCGGCGTCTCGGGCGCCACATGGCTCGGAATCCCGCCGGGAAAGGAGAACTGGGTGAAGAGGCGCTTCATGCCCTCTTCGTCGGGCGAGATGCGCGGATAGACCTCGCTGTAGGTCCCTTCGAGATAGGCGTTGGCGACCAGCCCCGGGCCCCCGTGGCCGGGACCGGTGACATAGATCATGTCGAGATCGTGCTTCTTGATCAGCCGATTGAGGTGGACGTAGACGAAATTGAGGCCCGGCGTCGTGCCCCAGTGGCCGAGGAGGCGCGGCTTGATGTGCTCCTCCTTGAGCGGCTCGCGCAAAAGCGGATTGTCGAACAGGTAGATCTGGCCGACGGACAGATAGTTGGCGGCGCGCCAGTAGGCGTCGATCAGCGCGCTTTCCGTCTTCGACAGCGCGCTTTCCTTCTTCGGCGCCGCGCTTTCCTTCTTCGACAAAGTGGTCGCCATCGTGATCTTCTCCAATTCTTCTTTTGCGAATGACGGATGGCCTTTAGCGGACCTGTTCCCTCACCCTATTGTTTCATTCTCCCCAATTCGTCGGGCTTACCGATCCCCAATATCATTTGCGTGACGGCAGAGCCCGCAAAGCATGCCCTTCCCTCGGCTCGGGGTCCACGAAAAACGCGGCGCGCCGAACCTTGATTTTATCATCGTTCGGACTGCGGCTCTAGGCGCGAGAGGTCGAGCCAAACTCCGCCTCTATGATGACAATTGAGCGACATCGCGCGAGCGCGCTCGCCTACCGCTGTTGCGCTCGGATGGAAACTTGGCTCAACTGGTCGCCGCGCCAGTCCGGCGCAACAGCCGGCCGCAACACGGGAGGACCCTTCATGCTGACCCGACGCCTTTTCACCGTCTGCGGCCTCTGCGCGGCGGCGGGCTTTCTTGCGGGTGAGGCCGAGGCGGACACGACCGCGCCGCCGGGCCTGAAGCGGACGCTGATCAAAGAGACCGACGGACCGATGGACGGTTACGCCACCATCGAGATGCGGATCGAACTCGCCCCCGGCGCGGCCATCGCGCGCCACACCCATCCGGGCATCGAATCGGGCTATGTAGCCGAGGGCGGAACGGAGCTTACGATCGAGGGCCAAGGCGCGCTCAAGCTTGGCGCGGGCGACGGATTCCAGGTCCCGACCCACACGCCTCACGGCGGCGTGAACGGTCCGGCCAAGACCATCATCATCTCGACTTACGTCGTCGAAAAGGGCAAACCGCTCGCTTCGCCCGCCTGAGCCGACAACGGGAGGCTCCATGTCCGCCACGCCGCTCCACGCCGACAATTCCGCCCAGGCCGAATACTGGAACTGCGTCGCCGGACAGAAATGGACCGATCATCAGCAGCATCAGGATCAGGTGCTGAGCCCGGTTTCCGACCGGCTGATCGCCGCGGCGCGGCCGAAGCCGGGCGAGCGCGTGATCGACGTCGGCTGCGGCTGCGGCGCGACGACGATCGACTTCGCCGCACGCGTCAGCCCCGGAGGCGAAGTGCTGGGGCTCGACATCTCCGAGCCGATGCTGGCGCGCGCCCGCGAGCGGGCGGAAGGCCTGCCGATCCGGTTCGAACGGGCCGACGCCACCGTCTACGCCTTCAGGCCCGCAGCGGCCGACCTCGTGGCGTCCCGGTTCGGCGTCATGTTCTTCGCCGACCCCGCCCGATCCTTCGCCAACCTGCGGAGCGGCCTTAAAGTCGGCGGGCGGCTCGCCTTCGCCTGCTGGCGGGAGGCAAGGCAAAATCCCTTCTTCATCCTGGCGCTTCGCGAAGCGGGCAAGCACGCCCCGCCCTTGCCCGAGACGGATCCCGAGGCGCCGGGGCCCTTCGCCTTCGCCAGCGAGGTGCGGGTGCGGCGGATCTTGAGCGAGGCAGGCTACGGCGACATCATGCTGACGCCGCATGATCTCGAGCTCGATATCGCGGTCGGGCGCGGACTCGACACAGCCGTCAGGGCCGCAATGACGATCGGGCCGACGAGCCGGATGCTCGAAGGGCAGAGCGAGGCGGTCCGCTCCGCCGTGGAGGCGGACATCCGCAAGGCGCTGGCCGCCCACGCGCGGGGCGACAGCGTGCCGCTTGGCGCGGCGATCTGGATCGTCACGGCGACCAATCCGGGCTGACGCCGCGGCTGCGACGGCGATTTTTACGTCTTCCCCTTCAGAGGGCGGGAGGCCGGGGTCCTCAAGCGCCGCCGTGCCCGCCGAGAAACGCGCGCATGTGGAAATTCGCCTGTTCGGGCTCGTAGGCGTGTTCCGCGCCGACCGGGCAGGCGCGGCGCGCCCGGCAGCCGAGCGCCACGCAATCCGCGCCGGCCGCGCTCTTCACATGGCCCGCGCAGGCCGCGACGTCGTAGCCGGCGGCTGAGAACGCCCCGACCGGGCAGGCTTTCAGGCACCAGCGTCCTGAGCAGGAATTGCAGGGGGAAGCAGCGGCCTCGGGCTCGGGGACCGCGAGCGCTTCGGAAAAGCCCAGCGCGCCGCGGTAGGAGTGCCAGAGCCCGTAGCGGGGATGAATCAGAATGCCGATCGGCGAGGCATGGACAGGCTCGGCGCGCCGCGCCCATTGCTGGAACGGCAGCCAAGGCGGCCCGCCAAAAGGAAAGAGCGCCGTCGCGCCGAGGTCGTTGCGCCAGAGCTTCGATCACCCGCCGGCTCCAGCGGTCGAGCGGATCGGCGCAGCCGTCGCTCGCCTCGGGCGACGCGGCGAAGGCGTCCCAGCCGTCGTGTCCGGCCATGCCAGCGAGCACGATCGTGCGAACGGCGGCGAGCGAGCCTCGCCGCTCGCTCCGCCTCGAGCCGAAACGCGCCGCGCGGAACAAGGCCGGCGCGCCTGATGGCCTCGAACGCGCTCTCAACGTCTGAGCTTTTCACCCGCGGCGCCCGGCGAGAAGGCAGGGAGGCGTCGTTCGTCCCACTCGCATGGCGGGCCTTATTGGTTTACATACGAACCATCTTGCGCCGAGGGTTCGGGGAGCGCAAAATTCAGATGCGCCGATGAGCCAGGGCGGCGCAACGGCGGAGACTCACATTGGACGCGGCTTATGTCGATCTTGGCGACGGCGCCTTTCGCGCGAGCGAGCTCACCCGCGGGCCCTGGAACCCCGAGGCACCAGCACGCCGGGCCGCCCTCGGCCCTGATAGTCCGCGCGATCGAACGCGCCGCCATCAACGACGGCCTCACCCATCTCGCACGGCTCACCGTCAATCTCTTGCGGCCGACGCCAATCGGCGAATGCCGCGTCGAAATTGCGACGGACTATGCCGGCCGCAACGCCGGCCATTATTCCGGCCGCCTGATCGCCGAGGGCAAGGAGGTCGCCCGTTTCACCGCGCTGATGCAGCGCGAGGACGATTTGCCGATTCCCGAAGGAACTCCAGGCCATCCGCCGCCGCATGCGCCGAAGCCGCCCGACGAATGCCCGGTCGTCACAATGGCTTTCACGGACAGAACGCTCGGCTACGGCCACCTCATCGAAAATCGGCTCGCGGAGGGACATTTCTTCGACGGGCCCTGCGCCGCCTGGTTCCGGATGAATCACCCGCTGATCAAAGGCGAACAGCCGAGCTCTTATCAGCGCGTGGCGGTCGCCGGCAATTCCGGCAACGGGATCAGCGCGTCGCTGGATTTCGCCAAATATATCTTTCTCAACTGCGATCTGACGATCAACCTCTTCCGCCGTCCGCAGGGCGAGTGGATCTGTCTTGAGGCGCGCAGCCTTTTCGGCGCGAACGGCTGCGGGCTCGCCGAATCCGCTCTCTATGACGAGCAGGGCATGATCGGGCGCGCGACGCAGAGCTCTGGCTGTGCGGGCGCGGTAGGCCAGCGCGGATTCAAGCGGCCACAAGGCCGAGATGCTCCTCCATTGGCGCAAAATCGCGGTCGTCATGCAACAGCGAGCAGCGACGCTCAATGCAAAACGTGCCGATGATGATGTCGTTCGTCTTGCGGATCGTTATTCCCATATCTCTGAGGCGACGATAGTTCCTCGCCGCGCGCGTTGCGAGATCGGCGTCGAGCAGCGGCACAACCTCGAATCGGCGCAAGCCGCGTTCGATACGCGCCGCGTGAAGGTCGTCCCGCGCGCCTTGAAGAACTTCGAGCAGAATGAGATCGCCGACAAGGATCGGCTCCGAGACCACCGCAGCTTCGAGTTTCACAGTCGCCGGCGTCAAAGAGCCCCGAAGGTGAGCGATCCAGACGGAGCTGTCGACCAGGATCACAACGAGCGCGACGGTCGGCCCCGCCGCATCTCGCCAAGGTCGCCTTCCCAACCCAGGCCCTTGAGCGACTTCAACGCCCGGGCTTGCTTGCGAAGCCTGACCATCAGCCGCAAGCCCTCTTCCACCACCGCCTTTTTCGTCGGCAGGCCGGTGAGCTTGAGAGCCTCAGCCATCAGCTTGTCGTCGATCTCGATGTTGGTGCGCATGGCCGCACATTTTGCAGGCATGTGTATGCCACGCCAGATTATACACATTCGAGGCCGCTTGTCATTCCCGCGGCAAGCGGGAATCCATTGCCTGAGCGGAGCCTCCTGGATGCGCGCTTACGCGCGCATGACAAGACGGCCTGGCGTAGTGCTGACTTTACTTCGCCCTCAGCGCCTCGACGCCCGGCAGCGCCTTGCCTTCCATCCATTCGAGGAACGCCCCGCCCGCGGTCGAGACATAGGTGAAGTCGTCCGCGACCTTGGCCTCGTTGAGCGCCGCGACCGTGTCGCCGCCGCCCGCGACCGACTTCAGCTTGCCTTGCCCTGGTGAGCGCCGCGGCCGTCTTCGCGATCGCCATCGTCGCCTCGTCGAAGGGCGGCGTTTCGAACGCGCCGAACGGGCCGTTCCACACCAGCGTCTTGGCGTGGGCCAGCACTTCCTCGACGCCCGCCGCCGACTTCGGGCCGATGTCGAGGATCATCTCGTCCTCGGGCACATGATCGACGCTGACGACATGGGCGGGGGCGTGGGCTTTGAGCTCCTTGGCCACTGTCGCGTCGACCGGCAGCAGAATGCGGCACTTGGCCTTCTCAGCCGCCGCGGCGATCGAGCGCGCGGTCTCGGCAAGGTCCTTCTCGCACAGCGACTTGCCGACGCCCTTGCCCTCGGCGAACAGGAAGGTGTTGGCCATGCCGCCGCCGATGACGAGCACGTCGACCCTGGTCACGAGATTGCCGAGGAGTTCGAGCTTGGTCGACACCTTGGCGCCGCCGACGATCGCGACGACCGGACGCGCAGGATCGCCGAGCGCGAGCGTCAGCGCCTCGAGCTCCTGCTGCATCGCGCGACCTGCATAGGCGGGGAGCTTGTGGGCGAGCCCTTCGGTCGAGGCGTGGGCGCGGTGGGCGGCGGAGAAGGCGTCGTTGACATAGAGGTCGCCCAGCCTGGCGAACTCTTCGACAAGCGCCGGATCATTCTTTTCCTCGCCCTTATGGAAGCGGGTGTTCTCCAGCAGCAGCACGTCGCCGTTGTTCATTTTGGCGATTGCCGCGGCCGCCGTCTCGCCGATGCAGTCGGCGCAGAAGGCGACCGGGCGCTTGATGACGTCCGCGACCGCAGCGGCGACGGGCTTGAGCGAATTGGCCGCGTCCGGGCCGCCCTTGGGGCGGCCGAAATGCGCCAGAAGAATGACCTTGCCGCCTTTGTCGGCGATCTCCGTGATGGTCGGCGCGACGCGCTCGATGCGCGTCGCATCGGTCACCCGGCCGTTTTCGGTCGGCACGTTGAGGTCGACGCGCAGGAGGACGCGTTTTCCCGCGACATCGGCGTCGTCGAGGGTGCGGAACGGCTTGGTCATCGGACCTCCCAAAGCGTCGAGCGGCAGCGAAGCATTCCGGTTCCGCCGTTCTGTCATGCCCGCGCGAAGCGGGCGTCCAGTCCAGCCGCGCCCGGTCGAGCGCGGGCCTTCGCGACACGGCTCTGGACCCCCGCTTTCCGCGGGGGTGACAGCCAATCCTTAGATCAGCTTCGCCATCGCGACCGCGGTGTCGGCCATGCGGTTGGAGAAGCCCCATTCGTTGTCGTACCAGGAGAGCACGCGGACGAAATTGCCGTCGATGACCTTGGTCTGGTCGAGGTGGAAGACCGAAGAACGGTCGTCGCCGTTGAAATCGCTCGAGACGTTGGGCTCAGCGGTATAGCCGAGAATGCCCTTGAGCGGCCCGTTGCCGTCCGCCGCCGCCTTCACCGCATTGTTGATCTCGTCCTTGTCGGTTTTGCGCTTGGCGACGAACTTGAGATCGACGACCGACACGTTCGGGGTCGGCACGCGGATCGCGGCGCCGTCGAGCTTGCCCTTGAGCTCGGGCAGAACGAGGCCGACCGCCTTGGCCGCCCCGGTGGTGGTCGGGATCATCGACAAAGCCGCCCCGCGCGCCCGGTAGAGATCCTTGTGCAGGGTGTCGAGCGTCGGCTGGTCGCCGGTGTAGGAATGAATGGTGGTCATGAAGCCGTGCTCGATGCCGATCGCGTCATTGAGCACTTTGGCGACCGGCGCCAGGCAGTTGGTCGTGCACGAAGCGTTGGAGACGACGAGGTCATCCTTGGTCAGCTTGTCGTCGTTGACGCCATAGACGACGGTCCGGTCCGCGCCTTCGGCCGGCGCCGAAATGAGCACCCGCTTGGCCCCCGCCTTGAGGTGGGCCGCCGCCTTTTCCCGCGCGGTGAAGATGCCGGTACATTCGAGCGCGACGTCGACGCCGAGCGCCTTGTGCGGAAGCTCCGCCGGATCCTTGATCGCGGTCACTTTGATCTTGTGACCGTCGATGATCATCGTGTCGCCCTCGACCTTGACCGCATGAGGAAAGCGCCCGTGCACGCTGTCGAAGCGCAAGAGATGGGCGTTGGTCTCGATCGGACCCAGATCGTTGATGGCGACGACCTCGATATCCTTGCGGCCCGACTCCAGAATGCCGCGCAGCACGAGCCGGCCAATCCGGCCGAAGCCGTTGATCGCTACCTTGGCAACCATCGCCAATCCTCCTCTTGCGCCAGCCGCACGCATGGGCGCCGACGCCTCGCACGTCAAACCGCTGAGAGCGGCGCTTATTGTCCGATCCCGGATCCGAAGTCTACAGACAATTCGACGCTGGAGAAATTGCGACACCCGGCACCTTGAAACTGCGCTGCGAAAGGCTGGCTCAAGTCCCGAAAGAGACCTCCGCTTCGCCCAGCCCCTCGAAGCGGGCCAGACAGCGATCGCCCGGTTTGAGGAACATGAGCCCGGTCCAGCTTCCCGTTGTCACGATCTGGCCCGCTTTCACCCCGCCGGCCTGCCGCATCGCGTTGACCAGCGCGACCGCGAAGCCCGCCGGATCGTCGCCGGCATGTCCGCCCCGCCGGCTAACGACGGTTTCACCATTGACCTCGAGGGTCACTTCAAGGCGCGCGAGATCCAGCCCCGACCAGTCCCGCGTCTCGGTCCCCGGGACCAACCCTCCGTTGATCAGGCCGTCGGCAAGCTGTTCGAGCGGCGGCCGGGACTGCGGGTCGCGGAAACGGCCGGAGACGACCTCGATCGCAGGCAGCGCCGCCATCGCCTCGACCACCTCCTCGCGCCAATAAGTCCTGTCCCTGCCCGGCAGATCGCGGAGGAACCTGAAGGCGACCTCGGCTTCCGACTCCGAGATGCGGCGTTTCGGCTCGCTCGAATTGAGCCGGACTCGGACGGATCATCCGGGCGTAGATCAATCCGCGGGTCGGCTCCTTTCCGGGCGGCGCATTGATCTTGAATGCCCCCACGGTCTCGCCGAGCGCGGCGGCGACACGATCCTGGATCATGTGCGCTGCGGAACCGAAAGAGCGCCGCGAGCCTGCCGGTCAGGCGTGAAGCCGGCTCAGCGCCGCCTCGACCACCGCCTCCGGCGTGATGCCGAAATGCTGGTAGACAGCTTTATAGGGTCCGCTCTCGCCGAAGCTCTTCATGCCGATGAAGGGGCCGTCGCCGATGATCGCGTCCCATCCGAACCTCACCGCCGCCTCGACCGCGACCTTCACTTTCGCGGAGCCGATCACTGAGCGGCGATAGTCCTCGGGCTGCTCGAAGAACGCGGGGAAGCAGGGCATCGATACGACCCGGGCGGCCACGCCCTTCTCCTTCAATTGCGCCTGCGCGGCGATGGCGAGCGACACTTCGGAGCCGGAAGCGAAGATCGACACTTCGGCCTGTCCGGAAGCAGGAGAGATCTCGTAGCCGCCGCGCGCGCATAAGTTTTCCGCCACATGCGTGAGTCGTAAGGCCGGCAAGCCTTGCCGCGTCAGCGCGAGGATCGAGGGCGAATGCTCACGCTCGAGCGCCGCCTGCCAGCACTCGACGGTCTCGACGCTGTCCGCCGGGCGCCAGATATAGAAGTCCGGCATCGCGCGCATCGCCGCCAGATGTTCGACGGGTTGGTGGGTCGGGCCATCCTCGCCAAGGCCGATGGAGTCATGAGTAAACACATGCACGACCCTGATCCCCATCAGCGCCGCGAGCCTGAGCGAGGGGCGGCAATAGTCAGTGAAGCAGAAGAACGACGCCCCCGAGGGGATAAAGCCGCCGTGCAGGGCGATGCCGTTGCACGCCGCAATCATTCCGTGCTCGCGGATGCCCCAGTGAATATAGCGACCGGAAAAATCATTGGCGGTGATTTCCTTCTCCCCCGAGAACTTCGTGTTGTTCGACGGCGTAAGGTCGGCCGAGCCGGTGACGAGTTCGGGCACGGCGGCTCCGATCACATCGAGCGCCGCCTGGCCTGACTTGCGCGTCGCAACCTCCGGCTTTTCAGCGACAAGCTTCTGCTTGTAGGCGTCGATGACCTTGTCGAAATCCTGCGGCAGGTCGCCGCGCAGTCGCCGCTCGAATTCGGCGCGTTCCTTCGGGTCAAGCGCCTCGACCGCGCGGTTCCACGCGTCGCGCTGCGGCGTGCAGCGCGTTCCCGCCTTGCGCCAGGCGGCAAGGATGTCGTCGGGGATGACAAATGGCTCGTAGGGCCAGTTCAAAGTCTTGCGCGCGCCGGCGACCTCGGAGGCGCCTTGCGCGTCACTGTGCGCCTTGCTGGTTCCCGCATGCGTTGGCAGGCCAAAGCCGATCGTCGTCTTGCAGGCGATCATCGTCGGCCGGTCGGACTTCTGCGCGGCGTGGATGGCGTCGAGAATCGCCTTGGGATCGTGCCCGTCAATGTGGGTCGAATTCCAGCCCGCCGACTGGAAGCGCGCGACCTGGTCGACATTGTCGGCGAGGACCGGGATCTGCCCGTCGATCGAGATCCCGTTGTTGTCCCAGAAAACAATCAGCTTGTTGAGCTTGAGATGGCCGGCGATAGCGATCGCTTCCTGGCTCACGCCTTCCATCAAGTCGCCGTCGGAAGCGAGGACGTAGGTGTGGTGGTCGACGATTCCGGGGAAACGGGCGGCCATCATGCGCTCCGCGATCGCCATGCCGACCGACGTCGCAATCCCCTGCCCCAGCGGGCCAGTCGTCGTCTCGACGCCTGGAGCGCACCAATATTCGGGATGGCCCGGGGTTCTCGAGCCGACCTGCCGGAATTGCTTGAGGTCTTCGATGGCGAGCCCCTTGGGGCCGCCGACGCCGGTCAGATAGAGAAGCGCATAGAGCAGCATGCAGCCGTGGCCGGCGGACAGGACAAACCTGTCCCGATCGGGCCAATGGGGATCGGAGGCGTCGAATTTGAGCGTGTCGCGCCACAGCACCGTCGCGACGTCGGCCGATCCCATTGGCAGACCGGGGTGGCCGCTCTTGGCCTTCTCGACCGAGTCGAGGGCGAGAAAGCGAATCGCATTGGCCATCGCGTCGTGAGACACGCTCGTCGTCATCGGGGTCTCCTCAAGAAACGGGGCGCGGGCTATCCGTTGTTCCGAGCTGGGGCAGTGGTTTGGCGGGCCGGAACGGCGCGTCAGTTAGAGGCGGTCGCAGGAACCTGTCAATTGCGTCTGCGCGCGCGTTGACGTTCCGTTCAAGCATCGCGTAAACAAAGCGTCACAATGGACGGAATCAAAACCTCCATGGAATCGCTTGAGATATCGCTCAAACGACTCGCCTCCGCAGTCGAATCGCTCGAGTGGGCCACCGATTTGCGCATGCGCCACGACGAAGCGCGCGCAACCACGCAAGAGGAATTCGCGCTGATGCAGGACGACCGCTCGCGGCTCGCAGTCGAGCTCGACGCCGCCGTCGACCGGTCGCGGGCTCTCGAATCCGCCAACAGCGAAGCGGCCAAGCGGCTCGCCCACGCCGCTCAGGCGATCGAACGCGTTCTCGGCCGGCTGGCGCCGGACCCGGAGCCATGAGGCCAGTCCGCCGCAGGAAAGGCGCGCGCCATGTCACAGGTTTCGGTCACCATTGACGGGCGCAAATATCGCCTTGCCTGCAACCCGGGGGAAGAGGCGCGACTCGAGTCGCTTGCCGGCCTGATCGACGAGAAGATCGGCGAAATGCGCAAGACGTTCGGGGAGATCGGCGACCAGCGGCTCGTCATCATGGCCGCGCTGACCATCGCCGATAATCTGACGGAAGCGCGCGACGACGCGGCGGCTCAGCGCAAGCGCTCGGAGGAGGCCGAACAACGCGCCCAGGCCATGGCCTCGACCATCGATGCGCTAGGCTCCAGGATCGAGTCGATCGCGACCCGCCTCGCCGGCGGCGTGGAGGCCTGAGCCGACCCGATCGACGAGCGGGCGCCGCTCTTAAGTCCGAAACGTCGATTCCGCCGGTGAAGTCACAACGCTGCTGTGCACCGGGCGACTCACGCGCCGCACCAGCGCGTCGGCAAGCGCCACCGAGTAGATTTACCCATTGTGCGGCGGGAAGCCCGAATGGAAACCAGATAGCGACGAGCCCTAGCGCCACAAATACCAGCGCTGACCACCGCCCTGCCGAGTCATTTCTTCGGCTTCCGCTCACTCGTTAGCCACTGTGCCGTGCGAAGCAAAATGTCCGGGCGTAGGTAATTATACGCTGTTGACAAGGTTCACGCGGTCTGATGCAACTCACTGGTTGTGTGTGGAAAACGCACCGGGCAGAGGGCATCAAAAAATGAAAACAATGTTATCAGCGGCTGCATTCGCAGCCGCAATAGGGACGTGCGCCCCTGCACCCGCTGGACCAATCAATATGACGACCCTGGATCCGATCTATCTCACGAATACTGGAGAGTACCTGCCGAGCGTCTCACCGCATTACACGCAGAGTGCGACCCCAGACGCGCTGACTGTTATCGGCAAGCCGAATGAAGGAAACACTTCGGGAACGGGCAATAATACGCCTGCCGGATCGCTCTTGCTGAATGGAGACTTTACCGCGTCGGTCACGATAAAAACCGGTCCCAATGCTGGCGGAACCATCGATGCTAGCTTCGGTGGCGGCGGGTATTTCGCAGGAGGAGGCACGGGTGCAGGCCTCGTATGGGCGAACTACGGCAAGGATCTTGGCGGTGTGGATACCCCATACCTTCCAATGTCTGGATACGTTGCGGCGTTTACCCTAGTTAGATCTGGAGACACGTTTAACGTGTACGCGTCCACTGCCGGGCCCTACGAACATCTACTCACACTGCAGGGAGCTGCGGTCACCGGCGCGGTTGGCAAAATTGGGCTAGTGGCCTTTGGTTTGCCAGACGTGAACGAGCCTGAGACGACGGTCTTCAGCAACTTCTATATCGTCAACTCCGTCAGCGCGGATCTCACCGGGCTGACAGGGGGGACCTCGGACGCGCCTATCATGCTGCCGGCGACGCCAATCAGCTCCGTGTCGGGCGGCATCGGAGGGGACAACCCCGACAGCTCGTTTTTTTCGTTCTACTGGAAAGGCGGTTCTTTCGCGGTCTCGGTTGGGGTCCGCGACGCTTCGACGTTGCTTTCGCCGCCGTCCTATCTGTTCGACCTGTGCAACGGAACGACCTGCGGCGACGTCATCGAACAGACCGTAGCCAACTCCGGCAATGGTTGGTCGAGCGCACTGAGTGGCGATTTGGCCGCGGGTTACTACACGGTCGGCATCATCGATCAAGGCGCAGCCGACGACCCGAATTTCCTTATCACGTTCGCTGAACCGCTTTCGCAGATCGCCGGCGTTCCAGAACCTTCGACATGGGCGATGACGCTGCTGGGCTTTGCTGGCCTCGGCTATGCAGGCTACAAGCGGGCATCGAAGACTACACCGGCGTGAAGACCAACATGAGGGGGAAGGTCGCAACGCTGCGGCCTTTTTTTCTAGGAGGCGCTATTTCGCGCTAAGGTCCCTGGCTAGCGCGTCTCAGATGGCGACGAGCCCATGCCGCAAGGGGTCGCCGGGTTGGCTCATCGCCGCGCCGCACGTCAGCCGATTTCGGCCATAGCCCAACTCTAGCCCACTCTCGCCCATCGCCCGCCCCATTCGCAGGCGCTTGTGCGTCCGCCTCAATGCGGGTATATGCCCGCACATGAACACGATCTGCTATTGCGCGGCGGTTCGGACCGCGGCTCGAAAGACGACCGCCCTTTATGACTCGATCCTCGCGCCCGCCGGCGTCACGCTCGCGCAATTCAGTCTTCTGCGACGAATCCAGCGTGCCGGAACGGTGTCGCTGACGAAACTCGGGCGACTGGCCGAATTGGACCGATCGACGGTCGGGCGCAACGTGAAGGCCCTGGAAGAACTTGGGTTTGTGCGCACGGCTCCGGCCGCCGACCAGCGCGAGGCGGCGGTGCGGCTCACGCCCGCAGGCGACGAGGCGCTGGAGCGCGCCGCGCCGCTATGGGAGGAGGCGCAGCGGCGGGTCGAGACGGCTCTCGGCGCCGCCGAGGCCGGGCGGCTTCGGACGCTGGCGCTCAGCCTTTGATTTTTTGCGAATATGCGGGCGCTTACCCGCAATACGGGGTTGAAAAATGACTGCGTCGGAGCCCGCTGCAACGATTTCGAACGCTTCTCCGCCGCAAAGACGGCCCGCGCCGTTCTCTCTTTCCGATCCGATTGCGGACGCCATGGCCGGACGGGGCGTCTATTACGGCTGGATCGTCGCCGGAGCGACCTTCCTCGTCATGCTGGCGACGGCGGGAGCGATGGGCGCGCCGGGCGTCATCATCCAGCCGCTCGAACATGAATTCGGCTGGAGCACGGCCGAAATTTCCGTCGCCTTTTCGGTGCGGCTTGCGCTGTTCGGCCTCATCGCGCCTTTCGCCGCGGCTTTCATCAACCGCTTCGGGGTGCGCGCGGTCATCGTCGCGGCGGTGCTCATGATCGCCAGCGGACTGCTCGCCTCGATGGCGATGACCGAGGTGTGGCAACTGCTCGCCCTGTGGGGCGTCGTGGTCGGAATCGGCACCGGCATGGTAGCCCTGGTGCTCGGCGCGACGGTCGCGTCGCGCTGGTTCGTGCAGCGGCGCGGTCTCGTGGTTGGCATGCTGACGGCGAGCAACGCGACGGGACAACTGATCTTTCTGCCGCTCATCGCGAAGCTGACGGAGTTCTCATGGCTGGCGCAGCGCGGTCGCCTTCGTCGTCGCGCTGCTGCTCGTCGCCGGGCTCATCGCGCTCGTCCTCATGCGCGACCGGCCCTCAGACGTCGGCCTGCCCGCGTACGGTGAGCGCGCAGTCCAGCCCCCGGCGAAGCAGGATCTGGGGCTCGTCGCGATGATGGCGTCGCCCATCCGCGCGCTCTACGAGGCCAGCGCCAGCCGCACCTTCTGGGTCTTGTTCGCGACCTTCTTCGTCTGCGGGCTTTCGACCAACGGCCTCATCCAGACGCACTGGGTGTCGCTCTGCGGCGACTACGGCATCCAGCCGGTCGCGGCGGCGAGCGCGCTCGCGGTGATCGGCGCCTTCGACTTTGTCGGCACGATCCTTTCCGGCTGGCTCTCGGACCGTTACGACAACCGCTGGCTTTTGTTCATGTACTACGGCCTGCGCGGCCTTTCGCTGATCGTGCTGCCGTTCACCGACTTCTCGGTTGTCGGGCTCTCGGCCTTCGCGGTCTTCTACGGCCTCGACTGGGTCGCGACCGTGCCCCCGACCGTCCGGCTGACTGCGGAGCGGTTTGGCGCGGAAAGGGCTAACCTCACCTTTGGCTGGATCTTCACCGCCCATCAGCTCGGCGCGGCGACGGCGGCGTTCGGCGCCGGCTTCTCGCGCAGCGATTTCGCCACCTACCTGCCGGCGCTCTACGTCGCCGGCGTCGCCTGCCTCGTCGCGGCGGCGCTCGCGCTGACGATCGGCCGGCGGCCAAAGGCGGCGCTGGCGACGGCCTGAGCGAGGGGCTGGAGGCGGCGGTAACGCGTTTCTGATCCGCCATTACGGCGCTGTAACCCGGCCGCCACCTTCGGGCAGGGAACCTGGCGTAATCTTGGCGCGTAGTCTTCAAGGACGAGGCGGGAAGCCAAATCCTGGGAAGACTAGGAGGCGAGAAGGTGAATGCGCGTTCGGCGGTCGCGCTGGGAGTTGGCGTTGCGCTGATCGGCGGTGTTGCGGCGTATGTGGCGACGAGCCGGTCGCACGGCGCCGCGGAGGCCGTGCATGCCGGCGCGCCGTCGATCCCGGTCGAGGCCGGCCAAATTTCGCTGAAGGACGTTCCCGACGTCGTCGAGGCGCTCGGCACGGTCACGCCGATCGAAACAATCGCCGTTCAGTCGCGGGTGAACGGCCAGATCATGAAGGCTTACTTTCACCAGGGACAACCGGTGAAGGAAGGCGACCCCCTTTTCCTGATCGATCCCCGCCCCTATCAGGCCGCCCTCGATCAGACGCAGGCTCAGCTCGCCCACGACCAGGCCGTCCTCAAGGAAGCGCAATCTGATCTCACGCGATATCAGAAGCTTGAGGCGGAAAATTCGATAGCCGCGCAAAGAGCGGCCGACCAGGCTTTCACGGTCGAGCAGGACGAAGGCACCGTGAAACTCGATCAGGCCAATGTCCAAACCGCTCAGCTCAACCTGACCTACGCCCACATCGATTCGCCCACGACCGGCGTAGCCGGCGTCATGCAGCTCGATCCGGGCAATTACGTGCAGGCCGGCGCCGGCACGACGCTGGTGACCGTGACACAGATTTCGCCGATCTATGTGACATTCCCTGTCCCGCAGGGCGAACTGGCCGCAGTTCGCTCGGCCCAGAAGAACGCGCCCCTCGACGTGCGCGCGCTGTCTCAGGCTGGAAAAACCTTGGGCGAAGGAAAGCTCACCTTCATCAACAACCAGATCGTTGCGACGACCGGCACCGTGGCGCTCTACGCGACATTCCCAAACGACAATGAAGCGCTGTGGCCGGGAGAATTCGTCACCGTCCGCCTCGAGATTGGCGTCCGCAAGAACGCCGTGACCACGCCGATCACGAGCGTGATGTCGGGTCCCGACGGCGACTACGTCTATACGATCTCGGCCGATGATCTTGCCCACCGCGTCCCGGTGCTGGTCGCCGCCCGCCAGAACGGGCTCGCCGTGCTCACCAAGGGCCCCTCGGCGGGCGAGCGGGTGGTGGTCAACGGGCAGTACAATCTCGCCAACGGCGTGAAGGTCGCGATCGAGCCGCCCAAGGCGGCCGCGAGCCGCGCGCCATGAACATCTCGGAAATCTTCATCCGCCGGCCGATCGCGACCGCTCTCATGACAGCCGGCCTTACAGCCTTCGGCGCGCTCTCATTCACCCTCCTGCCGGTCGCCGCGCTGCCGAATGTCGAGTTCCCGACGATCACCGTTTCGGCGACCTTCCCGGGCGCGAGCCCGACCGTGATGGCCTCGACGGTGGCGACGCCGCTCGAGGACCAGTTCACGGCCATTCCCGGGCTCTCGTCGATGACCTCAACCAGCGGGCTCGGCTCAACGTCGATCACGTTGCAGTTCGACTTGAGCACAACCATCACCACGGACGCCGGCTATGTGGAGCAGGCGATCCAGGCCGCGAGCGCCCTCTTGCCGAAAGACCTTCCGACCCCCCCGACCTATAAGGTGGCCAATCCGGCGGACGCGCCGATTCTCATCTACGCGGTTCATTCCGACGCCTTTCCTATCCAGGACCTTGACCAGTACGCGAATATCCTTCTCGGCCAATCGCTCTCGCGGGTGACGGGCGTCGGCCAGGTGGTCATCGCCGGGGAGGCTCAGCCCGCCGTGCAGGTGCGGCTCAATCCCGAAGCGCTCGCGGCGAGGGGACTGGGGTTCGCGCAGGTCAGCGCGGCCCTCAATTCCGAGAGCGCGCTCGAGCCGACCGGCAATCTCGAAGGCCGCCGCGCGGAGTTTCCACTCGACGTCAACCAGCAGCTGACCAAGGCCGACCAGTTCCGCAAGGTCATCGTCGCCTACAGCAACGGCGCGCCGGTCGAGCTCGGGGACATCGCGACCGTGGTCGACGGCCCGCGAAACCCCCGCACCGGCGCTTGGTTCGGAACCAAGCCGGCCGAGGTCCTGCTGGTCTTCAAGGCGCCTGGCGCCAACACGCTGAAGGTCGTCGACCGGATTCAGGCGATGATGCCTGAGCTCCGGAAGTCGATCCCGCGCGCGGTGCACGTCGACCTCGTCTCCGACCGCTCGCTGTCGATCCGCGCCTCCGTGTCGGACGTCGAGTTCACGCTCGTGCTGGCGCTGGCGCTCGTCGTCATGGTGATCTTCCTGTTCTTGCGCAAGTTCTGGGCGACCGTGATCCCGAGCATCACGTTGCCTGTCGTGATCGTCGCGACCTTCGCGGGGATGTACCTGCTCTCCTACAGCATCGACAACCTCTCGCTCATGGCGCTCACGATCGCCATCGGGTTCCTTGTCGACGATGCGATCGTGATGATCGAGAACATCGTCCGCCACATCGAAGCGGGAAAGGCGCCCCTTCAGGCCGCCCTCGACGGCGCGGGCGAGATCGGCTTCACCATTCTGTCCATCACGCTGTCGCTGGCGGCGGTCTTTATTCCGGTCCTTTTCATGTCCGGGGTGGTCGGACTGCTGTTCCACGAATTCGCGATGACGACCATTCTCGCGATCTTCATCTCCGGGTTCGTGTCGCTGACGCTGACCCCGATGATGTGCGCGCAGTTTCTGACCCGCGAGACGCCCGAACAGCAGGGGCGCATGAGCCGCTGGCTCGAGCACGGCTTCGACCGGACGCGCGACCTTTATGACCGCGGGCTGGTCTGGGCGCTGGCTCATCAATTTCCGATGCTGCTCGTCAACATCGGGCTGATCGCCCTGACCGTGGGCCTCTACATCGTGATCCCGAAGGGGTTCCTGCCCGAACAGGACACCGGCATCTTCATCGGCGTGGCGCAGGCGCGCGAGGACACCGCGTTCGACACGATAAGGGCAATCGAGAACGAGTGCGCCGCCATCATCCTCAAGGATCCGGCCGTGGAAGGCATCGTCGGCTTCGCCGGCGCGACAGGAGGCAATCCGAGCGAGAGCACGGCGCGAATGTTCGCCCAGCTCAAGCCGTTCAATGAGCGCCCGTCCGTGCAGCAGGTCATGGCCCGGCTCAGGCCCAAGCTCGCCCAGGTGGTCGGCGTCAAGTTCTACATGCAGTCCGTGCCGGACATCAGAATCGGCGCCCGCCTCGAGCAGGCTGAATACCAGTACACTCTGACCGACACGAGCCCCGACGAACTCAACCGCTACGCGCCGATCCTGCTCGAAAAGCTGCAGGGCATGAAGATCCTCAACGACGTCGCCTCGGATCAACAGATCCACTCGCCCCACGTCGTCGTCGAGGTCGACCGCAATCTGGCTTCAAGCCTCAACGTGCCGGTCACCAACATCGACGCGGCGCTCCAGGACGCGTTCGGACAGTCGCAGATCGCGAATATCTATCTGCCGACCCAGCAGGCCTATCTGATCCTCGAGGTTCGAGAGGAAATTTCAATCCGGGCCGCAGGCTCTCTCGAGCCTCTACGTCACGAACGCGACCGGCGGGCAGGTTCCGCTGTCGGCGGTCACGCACGTGACGCGCACGGTCGAGCCGCTGACGATCAACCATCAGGGCGTCTTTCCGGCGGTGACGCTCTCGTTCAACCTCGCCAAGGGCGCGGCCCTGAGCCAGGCGGTCGAGGCCATCACCGCGGCGAAGGCGAGCCTCGGCGCGTCGCCGACCCTGGTCGGGCAGTTCGAGGGCACGGCGCAGGCGTTCCAGGCTTCGCTTGTCACGATGCCGCTCCTGGTCATGGCGGCGATCCTGGTGATCTACATCCTCATGGGCATGCTCTATGAGAGCTTCATTCACCCGATCACCATTCTTTCCGCCCTGCCGGCGGCCGGCGTGGGCGCGCTCCTGATCCTGCTCGCGACCAACTATGATCTCACCTTGATCGCGCTCGTCGGCGTCCTGCTCCTGATCGGAATCGTCAAGAAGAACGCGATCATGATGATCGACTTCGCGCTGGTCGCCGAGCGGGAGGAAAAGATGAGCCCGGCCGACGCGGTGCGCCACGCCTGCCTGCAGCGCTTCCGTCCGATCATGATGACGACGGTCTGCGCGCTGATCGTGGCCCTTCCGCTCGCTGTCGAAACCGGCGCGGGCGCGGAGCTGCGCAAGCCGATGGGGATTGCGATTGTCGGCGGTCTTCTCGTCTCCCAGTGGCTCACGCTCTACACGACGCCAGTCGTCTATCTCTACCTCGACCGCCTGAACGCCTGGTTGAGCCGCCCGCGCCTGCGATTATGGCCGCGAACCCGCCGCCCAGCCTGAGCGGGGCCGAAAGGGGGTTTTGGCCGATCGACTAAAGCGTGTTTCGGGACCGTCGATAGCCGGCGTCCCGCCCTTACGAACGTCGTGCTCGTCGCGGGGAGTACGGGTGAGCTGGGTGTTGGAGGCTATTTCTTCCTAGATTGGAGCGGCCCAGACGCACCTCTTGTGATAGCGATGCGCCCCAATCGCCTTGCGCAACCCAATCGCGACGCCGCCACGGGGCCTTCGACACTCGCGGAGCGAACGCGTCCATACGTGATTCTACTTTGTTCGGGGGCGTCGGTGGAACAGCGCTTTCAATTCGATCAGATCGCAAACCTGTACGAGGCCACACGTCCCGGCTATCCCGACGCGCTGATCGACGACGTCGTCTCCTATGCCGATCTGAAGCTCAACGACAGGATTTTGGAAGTTGGCTGCGGCACGGGTCAGGCGACAAAGAGTTTCGCCAGACAGGGTTTTTCGATTCTGGCGATTGAGCCCGGCCCGGAGCTGCTCCGCGGAGCGCAGCGGAGCCTGGCGGGCTTCAACAACGTCACGTTTTTGGAGACGACATTCGAAGCATATCCGGCAAGTCCGGAGGCGTTTTGTCTGATCGTCGCCGCGCAATCGTGGCACTGGGTGTCTCCTGAGACGCGGTTTCAGAAGGCGGCCAAGGCGCTCTCGCCGCGCGGGTCACTCGCAGTTTTCGGACATGTCCCGGTAGGACTGCCCGCCCCGCTGCTCGCTCGATTCAAGGAGATTTACCTCCGTCGAACGGGCCGATGGGGTCGCCCGCCGGAGGCTTGGTATCTGCCCGACGGTCCGTTCAAAGGATGGTTTGACGAGTCCGGGCTATTCGGCCCGGTCGAGCACCGAACCTATCCTTGGCGATGGCGGCACACGACGGCCAGCTATATGGATTTCTTGCGCACGAAATCGGAGCTCCGGATGCTGGAGCCGGGGGAGCGTGAAGAGATGCTTCGCGAAATCGGGGAAGCGGTCGATGACCACGGCGGAGCGTTCGCCGTGGACACTGAAACGCATCTTTATATGGCCCACCGTTTAGACTAGGGCGGCGGATCGAGCCCGATGCGAACGTCGTTCGCAGGGTCGCGAGATCGTGGAGATTTCGCGCCGCCGCAGAACTTGGCGGCGAGGAATAAGGAAAACACGGATAGGGGGAGAGGAGGCCTGGCGCTGCCCCGGCCTCTGCGCTGCTACTTCTTGGATGAGCTTTTCGCCTGCGCCTCATCGGAGGCTGCGCCCGCCACCCTGGAGTGCTTCTGAGCCTCCGCCGCGTGCTCGTTGCCCTTCATGTGGTCGTTCTTGCCGTGATACTCAGCGGCGGAGCGATGCGACTTGGCCGCGCTTTCGTGGTGCTCGGCTGCTTTCGTGTGGGCTTGGTTTGGCATCTGGGTCTCCCGTTGTCCGGGGAATTCCGTTCAATCACCAGCGGCCCCAATAGTGTTCGCAGCAAGTGCATTTGTTGTTGTTAATGAGTTAAATGGGTTCGGGGCCCGTTTGATTTTCATAAGAAAATCTTGGCTAGCGAAGAAGACGCTATTGGCGCATAATGTGATCATGACCCAGAACGCCGCGTTTACGACCGATGTTGTAAAAGATATCGGGAATCGCTTCCGCTGGAATATTTACGAAAACAACAAGGTGCGAGATAAATCGTTCTATTCCTTCGCAACAAGGCGCGAAGCCCAGAACGATGCGGACAAGTTCGTCGGCAAGCTCAACTCGATTTGGCCAGCGTCAAAAGAATAAAAACGTCTGCGAACTCAAGATGCGCCGCCGGTCGGCGCCAGCGGCGACCAGGAGGCGCGGCAGGAATTCCGGTCCGGACTTTAGAACGGCTCTCTGAGGGCGGCGATATTTTGTACCGCCTACACGCATCGGCGCGACCGGCTCCCATTCGACCGCCGGATATTTTTTAACAATATTCGCATAGGAATTTGACGACGCGACCAGCCTTCGCCGCGAACGATCGGAAAAAGCTCGCCGAGCACCGCCAGCCCTGGGATGCGCGCGCCTTGAAGCGCGTTCCCGCGAAGAGGTTCGACTTCCGAACCGCTAGCCGTGAGCGCGCCCGAGCGCTCCCGCCCGTGGAGCGAAGGCCGCCGGGGCGCGTTTTTGAGTTAAAAACTTAAGTCGGAGAAGGTGGAAGGCCATGAACAGGAGACTTGTCGCTTTGACCGTAGCGGGCGCGCTCGCCGGTCTTGGGGCCTGGCGCGCCGAGGCCTGCACCTCGATGATCTTCAAGGCCGAGGACGGGACGCGCATCTATGCGCGGACGATGGAATGGGGCGCTTCCGACCTCAAATCCGAGATGATGCTCGCGCCGCGCGGCTTGGCGTTCTCATCCAGCCTCGGCGACGGCAAGAGCGGCGCGGCGTGGAGCGCGCGCTACGGTTTCGTCGGGGTCAACGCTGACGGACTCCCTTACGCGACCGACGGCATGAACGAGGCCGGCCTCACCGTCGGCGCGCTCTTCTTTCCGGGCTTCGCACAATATCAGGAGCCGAAAGCCGCCGGGCAGTCGACGACCGTCAGCAATGTCGATCTCGTCAATTACATCCTCAGCAACTTCAAGACGGTCGCGGAAGTGCGCGAGGCGATGCCGAAGCTCCGGGTGGTGCGCAATGCCGCGATCGAAAAAGAATTCGGCATGCCGCTGCCGCTGCATCACATCGTGAGCGACGCCACCGGCGCCTCGCTCGTGATCGAATATATGGACGGCAAGCTCAGCATGCATGACAACAAGGTCGGCGCGATGACCAATTCGCCCGGCTATGACTGGCATCTTCTGAACTTGAGGAATTACGCCAA
Organism: uncultured Alphaproteobacteria bacterium; assembly: GCA_963764955.1. Classification (GTDB taxonomy): domain Bacteria; phylum Pseudomonadota; class Alphaproteobacteria; order Rhizobiales; family Beijerinckiaceae; genus Roseiarcus. Next base: position 88,939 of record CAVXVE010000024.1, read on the forward strand.
CCTGACGCCGCAGGCGGCGCGCCCGCACGCCATCGACGGCGTGTCGCTCGCGCCGTTCGGCGCGGGCAGCGGCATGCTCGGCCTGCCGGGCGATTTCACGCCGCCGTCCCGGTTCGTGCGGGCGGTCGCTTTCGTCAACACCATGATCCCGGCCAAGACCGCCGCCGACGCGGTCAACGCCGCCTCGGTGATGCTCAACAATTTCGACATCCCCAAGGGCCTCGTGCGCGAAGGCGCGAGCCCGGAGGATTTCCACCTCGGCTACACCCAATGGTCGGTGATCGCCGACATGACCCACCGGGTCTATTATTACTGGACCATGTATGACCGCCGGATGCGCTCGGTCGATCTCGCCAAGCTCGATTTCGGCGGCAAGGCGATCGCCTATTTCCCGCTCGACAAGGTCCGCACCGAGGACATTCTCGATCGCTCTGGCGACTTCCCGCGCTAAACGGGGCGCGCGCCGCGGCGAAAGCCTACCTTTTCGCCGCGGCGATGATCGGCCCTGCCCCGCTCGCTTGCACGAGCACGGCCTCGGTGAGGCCGGGGTCGCTTCCCGCCGGCGCGGGGAAGGAGGCTGCTTCGCCCCGCCATTTGCCCAGAAGGACCATTTCGCGGACGACATCCTTATACGGCAAAGTGTGGCCGGCGTTCTCGCCGCGCGGGATCGCGACCTCGACGGTGTGGGGAATATAGCGCGCAAGCCAGACGTCCGCCCCGCCGGCCGGCGCCCTGCCCGCCCCGACTGTGACCGTCCCGCCGGAGAAGCCGACGCTCGGCCCGCCGGCGCCCCGATCGCCGCGGCTCATGAGGCCGGCGAGCGCGCCGGGCTCCAGACCGTCGCCTTCGACCCGGCCGTTGATCACCACCTGAGGCGTATAGACGCTGTCGCCATGGCCCATCGCCCGGGCGTAACCGTACTGGCGCTCCGTCCAGGCGGCCCTGGAGAACGTGTCCTTCCAACCGAGGCGATCCCAATAATCGACCTCGAAGGAGAGCGCGAGCACGTCCGGCCGGCCGCTGACCGCTCTGACATTGGCCTCCGCCGGCGGGCATGACGAACAGCCCTGGCTCTGGAACAGTTCGATCACAGTCGGATGCGCCGCATCGGCGGCGAGGGCTGGACGCGGCAGCGAGGCAAGCAGACCCAAGGCCGCGACCCCGGCGCTTGCTTTGATCCAGGCCGTCATGGCTACTCCTCCATGCGAATGCCAGCGCAAGCGCGCCGATGAAGGCGCATTCGCCGCGCAAAGAGGATTTGTTACCCGCACGGCCAACGCAATGGCGGCCGACGTCCACGCAAGCTATTGGGGGCGAATGGCTCGAACCGATTTCCGAACCCCCCGTCTCTACGTCGACCAGCCGCTCGCCAGGGACGCGGAAGTCAGGCTCGATCCTCAGCAAACGAACTACCTCGTCAACGTGCTCAGGCTCGGCGCGGGGGCGCAGATCCTTTTGTTCAATGGCCGCGACGGCGAATTCTCCGCCAGCCTCGCGGCGAATTCGCGCAAGGCGGCCTCGCTCGTCGTCGGCGCGCGCACGCGGGCCCAGGAGGCGCCGCCGGACGTCGACTATCTGTTCGCGCCGCTCAAGCACGCACGGCTCGACTATGTGGCGCAGAAGGCGGTCGAGATGGGCGCGCGGCGCTTGCGGCCCGTCATCACGCGCCACACCCAGGTCGCCCGCGTCAATCTCGAGCGTCTGCGCTTGAACGCGATCGAGGCTTGCGAGCAGTGCGGCGTGATCTGGACGCCGGAAATCGCGCCGGTCGAGCCGCTTGCGGCGACGCTCGAGCGCTGGCCGTCCGGGCGGCTGCTGGTGTTCTGCGACGAGGAGGCCGAACAGGCGAGCCCACTCGATGCGCTGGCGGGCTCCCGCGCGGACGGCGGCGTCAGCCTCCTGATCGGGCCGGAAGGCGGCTTCGACGAGGACGAGCGCGCGGCGATCCTGTCCCTGCCCCGCGTCGTTCGCGTGAGTCTCGGGCCGCGCATCCTGCGCGCGGACACCGCGGCGGTGGCGGCGCTCGCGCTCATCCAGGCGACGCTCGGCGACTGGCCAAAAAGACACACTGGACCTTAGTTCGAACATCACGGACCGGCGTCGCCATTTTGCCGCCACTATGCGGCTTCATTCCGGCCAGCGATGATTCACCATTCGGTCGGCGCGTCGCGCAGGGTTGCTGGGATCGTTGCGGCGGTGCTTGCGGTCGGCGTCTGCTCCCCCGCCAGCGCCGGTGGCGGCGGAGCGCTGGGCGCTCAGCCCGAGATGCGCGGGTCCTATTGCGGCGAATCCGACGAGGCGGCTCCAAGTCGAGCCGGATGCGCGCGGATCACAGGTTATATCGTCGCGGGGGAACGTTTCGGCTCCGGCGATCGGATCGGCGGCGCTCGAAACCCGTTCGCGCCGGTGGACGACCCGGGAATCGCCGCCCCACGCTCGCCGTCCGGGCTGATTATCATGGGCGCTCCGGCGACCGCCGACCGGTTTCTGGTTCCCCTCGGCTCGGGCGACATCGCCCGCTGAGGCGAAGCGCAGCCCTATAACGCCTCCTCATCGAAAGCCGGTTCGATCGAGCGGCCGCCTGCGGCTTGCAGCGCGCCCGAGCCCAGCAGGCTGTTATTGCTGGCCTTCGGCGCTCCGCTCATTCTGCGGGGACGGACGAAGACCGCGACTTGCGGCTCTGCGGGCGGGAATGGCTCGAGCTTTATGGAGGCGTGCGGCCGCGGCGGTGTTCGTTGAGGCGCCGGCCGATGAAGCGGAGGGAGCGGAAGCGATGGCGGCGGCCTTCTCCCTGACCCTCGCCGAGACGTGCCTCGTCGAACACCTGCTAGCTGGGTGCAACCTCAAAGAGTCGGCCGCAGCGCTCGGCGTCGCGACGACGACCGCTAAGACTCACCTTGAAGCCATCTTTCGGAAGACTGGCGTCAAACGGCAAGCCCAGCTGGGTGCGGCTGGCCGCCCGCGTCACCCCCGCGGCGTCCCAGCGCCCATAGCAGCTTGCCTTTGTGCAGACGCCACGCGGAGGAAGGGCTTCAATGACAAATGATTGCGTATAATCCAGAATTGACGTAAGATGACTGTATGGACAATTCCGGAATTCCGCATATCCAACGTCCGGCTTCCAAGCTGGCCTTCGTTGACGCTTGGGAAAGCGGGCATGAAAATAATTCTTGCGAAAATCTCTCGTAAGCCATTGATAAGTCTAGATTCGGACGAGAGAATCCAAGGAATTCCAAGGAAATCCAATAGCCGGATTCGGGGGGTTCCGCAGCGAAGAGCCACGTTCCAAGAGAATCCAAGCGGAGGGTCCGGCCGACGGCGCCGCGCGCCGCCTGAGACGGAGCCTAAGGCGATTCCGCCCAAACGCGGACCGTTCTAGAACGCCGCCTCGTCAAACGCGGGTTCGACCGAGCGGCCCCACGGACCCTCGTAACGCTCGATCCAATGCCGCGCCGGCTCGCGGCCGCTCTCCGCGATCGCCTCCAGCGGACGAAGATAGATGGTCTCGTCCTCGCCCTTCGCGTTCACTCGCGCGCGCCGCTTCAAGCCCCCGTGGGCGAGCGCCAGCATGTCGAGCGCGACCTCGCGCAAGCTCCGGCCGCGGATCTCCGCGGCAAGCCCGAGCAGCGGCGCGTCGTCGCGCAGCTTCTGCCGGTCTTCGGCGGTCCAGCCCTCGATCAGCGCCTGCGCCCCCCGAAGCGCGTCCGGATCGTAGTAGAGCCCCGCCATCAGGGCGGAAAGCGCGACGATGCGATCGGGCGGCCCAACATCAGGACCGCGCATCTCGAGATAGCGCTTGAGCCGCACCTCGGGGAAGATGGAGGACAAATGGTTCGCCCAATCGGCCATCGTGGCGCGTTCTCCGGGCGCTTCCTTAAGCCGGCCGGCAAGCAGATCGCGAAAGCTCGCGCCCGCCACGTCCTGATAGTGGTCTCCGCGCTTGACGAAATAAAGCGGCACGTCGAGGGCGTAGTCGACATAAGCCTCGAACCCCATGCCGGGCTCGAAAGCAAAGGGAAGCGTGCCGGTGCGCGCCGGATCGGTATGGCGCCAGATCTCCGAGCGGGCCGACAAGAGCCCATTGAGCTTGCCGTCAGTGAACGGCGAATTGGCGAACAAGGCGACGATCGCGGGTTGCAGCGCAAGTCCCACGCGCATCTTCGCCACCATGTCCTGTTCACTTGCGAAGTCGAGATTGACCTGGACAGTCGCCGTGCGAAACATCATGTCGAGGCCGCGGGTTCCCACTTTCGGCATATAGCGCGCCATGATCGCATAGCGGCTTTTCGGCATCGACGGCGTGTCGGCGAGCCGCCATTTGGGGCTCATGCCGAGGGTCAGAAAGCCAATGCCGAGAGGTTCGGCGACAATGCGGCAAGCGGCGAGATGCCGATCGAGCTCTTCGGCGGTCAAGTGCGCGTCATCGAGCGGAGCGCCGGAGAGCTCAAACTGTCCTCCGGGCTCGAGCGAGATGGCGCCCTCGCCGTGCGCGTCATAGAGGCCGATCAGGTTGCCCCTGTCCTCGATGCCCTCCCAGCCAAGATGGCCGCGCATGCCCTCCAAGAGCGCCCGGATTCCCCGTTCACCCCCGTAAGGAACGGGAGAATGGCCCCCGCGATAAAAGGGGATCTTCTCGTGCTCCGTGCCGACCCTGAACGGGCCCGCCGGTTTGCACCCGGCCTCGAGCCAGGCGACCAGCGCATCGCGCGACTCAACAACTTCACTATCGACGACGTCGCGAGCCATTCCAGGCGCTCACCCCCACGGCCGGCGAACCGGCGAACCGGCTAGATAGTCGCGCCGTTCCGACAATGCAAAGGGCGGTAACCGGGAAAGATAGAGAAATGCAGCGTGCCTTCCGGCCGCCTTAACCGTTGCGGCAGGCGCGCGCCCGTGAACGCGAGTGTTTCGACTGCGCCTCATCCAATGTTAGGAACTTTCAGGCCTGATGCGCTGGAATTTGAGGGACACCCGTCATGACCAAGCTGTTGCGCCGGTTCATGCTCTGCCGACAGGGCGTGACCGCGATCGAATACGCGCTGATGGGTTCGGGCGTCGCGCTGGTCATCGTGACCGCGGTCGGCACGGCCGGAACCCAATTGAGCGCGAGCTTCACCCATATCGCCGGCGCGTTTCCATGACAGGCGGGCGCCGGGGCGGCTGCGGTTCCCCCGCGTCAATCCTCCTCGCCAGCCGCCATGTCGCCAGGTAAGCCGTCCCGACCGCGATCAGCCCGAACACAGCCGCGCCAAGCGCAAAGCCCAGAAGGCCGCCCCGCACTCCGTCGTACCGCGCGCCGATGGTCACGAACGGAATCGTGCCCAGCGTGGCGCGCGCCCAGTTGAACGCCATCGACAGCACCGGAAAGCCGAGATTGTTGAAGGCCGTATTGGCGACGAACAGGCACGCCAGGAAAATCCAGGCGGAAACTCCGTATCGGCAATAGAATTCGACATATTGCGCGCTGTCGCCCTGGGCCTCGAAAGCGGCGATGAGGCCCGGCGCGGCCAGCGCCAGAACCCCCCACGCGAAGAAAACGTAACCGATCGACAGAAGGAAAGCGTCGGTCAGCGTCCGCTGAACTCTTTCCATCAGTCTCGCGCCATAGTTCTGGCCGATGATCGGTCCGACAGAGGCGGTGAGCGCGAAAACGACCCCGAACGCCACTGGCGTTAGGCGGTCGATGATGGCGGAGGCGGCGATCGCCGCCTCGCCGAAATCGGAGAATACGCGCAGCGTATAGGCCGAGCTGACCGGCGCCGCCATATTGGCCATGATCGCGGGAAATCCGATCGCCATGATCGGGCCGAAGTCGCCGCGCGCAGCGTTGAGCTTCGGCCGGGCGACGAGATCGTGCACGCGAACGGCGCCATTCCAGCCCACGGCGAGCAGGATGAGGCGCGAGAGGACGGTCGCCCAGGCGGCGCCGTAGACCCCGAGCCCGAAGCCGAAGATGAGCAGCGGATCGAGGAAGGCCGTCGCGATCCCGGCCGAGAGCGTCACGTACATCGCCCGGCGCGCGTCGCCGACGGCGCGCAGCACGCCCGACATCCCCATGCCGATCGCAAGCGGCACATTCGCCGGGATGCTGATGGCGATAAACCTGGAGGCGACCTCGGCGGATTCGCCATGCGCGTGCAAAACCGCAGTCAGGATCCAGTCGCGTAACTCGAACATCGCCGCAGTCGTCGCGATGGAGAGGATCGCGGTGATGGTGAGAGCGGACGCCGCAAGCCGCCGTGCGCGCGGCCTGTCGCCTGCGCCGAGCGCGCGCGACACCGTGGCCGAGGTTGCGATGATGAGCCCGATGTTAATCGACATGACGAAGAATGTGATCAGGCCGACATAGCCGACCGCGGCCTTGAACGCCTGGTCGCCGAGCTTCGACACCCAGAACAGCGACAGAAGGTCGACGACGAACACCGCCATCAGGCCGATGGCGCCCGTCGCGGTCATCACCGCGACATGGCGCAACAACGAGCCGTGCGTGAACACGGGCCGCTTGTCGCGAGCGGCTTCAGGGGCGTTCAAGACAATTTCCTATTTCGCCAGGGGCCGCGTGTCTTAGGGCCTCGTGGATGCGGAAGCTAGGGGCGAGGAGCGGCGCCGCTCACCTGTCTGGATGCTTGATGGTTGGCCGGCCGATTTCGTTTGACCGTCGCAGGCCGCTCGGCCTATCTGGCGCTCGTGAAAAGGCCGCCTATGGGCGGCAAGGGAGGGGAACCATGCGCACCCGTCATTTTGCCATCGCCGCGGCGCTCTCGCTCGCGGCTCTCGCATCGACGGAGTCGGGCGCGTTCGCCCAGCAGGCCGCGGCGATGAAATATTGCAAGGCCGACGTCGAGCGGCTTTGTCCCGGCGTGCTGCCGGGCGGCGGCCGCATCATCGCCTGCCTCAAGGCGCACAAGGAGGAGATCAGCATCGGTTGCGGCAAGGCGCTACAGGCGATGAAAGCGAAGATGGGCCAGTGAGGGTGCGGCGCGCTCTCGCGCCGCCGCTCAGAAGCGCTCGCTGACCATGTCCTCGCTCTTGGCCCACAAGGCCTTGGCGTTCTCGGGGTCGAGCGCGTAAGGCTTGACGCCGGCGCGCTTTACGGGATTGGGCTCGAGCTCCGCTACGTGGCAGTCCTCGCAATAGCGGCCGCCGACTTCACCGGCCGCCGCGACTATGCCCGCCCAGACCGTCGTCGCCGCGCCCTGCGGAATCGTCTTGAACTTGAAGTCCGGCTCGCCCGCGGCGCGGGTCGCCGCGTTGATGCGCTCCATGAGCTGTTTCGTTCCCTCCTCGCCGATATGGCGGGAAAGCTCGGTATGGATACCGCCGGGATGGACAGCGGTCGCGCGAATTCCGCTTCCCTTATGGCGGCGGTCGAATTCGACAGCGAACAGGATGTTGGCGGTCTTCGAGCGGACCGTAAGCCGCCCAAGGATCATAGGCCACGCGCTCGAAATTCGCATCGTCGAGATCGACGTCGGCATAGCGATGCCCGGCGGACGACAGATTGACGAGCCGCGATCCCGGCTTCATCAGCGATGCGATGCGGTTGACCAGCACGAAATGGCCGAGGTGGTTGGTCCCGAATTGGGTCTCGAACCCGTCGGCGGTCTTGCCGAAAGGGGAAGCCATGACGCCGGCGTTGGCGATGATAAGGTCGAACGGCCTGCCATCGGCGACAAGCGCGTCGGCGCAAGCCCGCACGCTCGCGAGCGACGCGAGATCGAGCTCCACGATCTCAAATTTGCCGCCCTTCGCGGCGGCGGCCTGGACGCCCGCGGTCGCCGCCTCGGCCTTGTTGAGGTCGCGCGCCGCGCCGACCACCTCAGCGCCGTGCGCTGCGAGGGCGCGGGCCGTCTCCACGCCGAGGCCCGCCGACACACCTGTCACCAGCGCGCGCTTGCCGCTCAGGCTCACGCTGTCGAGCACCTCGTCGGTGGTGGATGTCGCGCCAAAGGTTTTTGCTGCGGCGGTCTGGTGGAGTTGAGCCATAGGCGTCTCCTGGATGTGGGGTCGCTCGCTCAGCGACCCGCTTCTGCAATGAAATGGCTTCGCGAGGCGCGCGCTTCAGCCTGGCTGAGCCGAAGCGCTCGCCGACCAACTCCTCGCTTTTCGCCCACAGCGCCTTGGCGTGTTCGAGATCAAGCGCATAGGGCCGCACACCGTCCAGCCCATTCGAGCCAGCCTCGACAACCTCGGCCACATGGCAATCCTCGCAATAGCGAGCGCCTACGTCCTTCGGTTTCGCGACGACGCCCGCCCAGACGGAGGTTGCGGCCCGTTGGCGGACGGACTTCCAGACGATGGACGGCCGTCCCGCGACCCTCTGCTCCGCGTTCAACCGTTCGATCATGCTGCGCACGGCATCGGCGCCCATGTGGCGGCTGAGCTCCGTGTCGATCACGCCCGGGTGAACCGCCGTCGCGCTGAGGCCGCTTGCCTTGTGTCGACGGTCGAATTCGACCGCGAACAGAACGTTCGCCGTCTTTGAGCGGCCGTAGGCGACGAACGGGTCATAGGGCATGCGCTCAAAATTCGGATCGTCGAGGTCGACATCGGCGCGGCGATGTCCCGCCGACGAAAGATTGACGAGCCGGGCGCCGGGCTTCATCAGCGGCGCGATCCGGTTGACCAGAACGAAATGGCCGAGGTGATTCGTCCCGAACTGCGTCTCGAACCCGTCCACCGTCTTGCCGAATGGCGTCCCCGCAACGCCAGCGTTGGCGATGACGAGGTCGAACGGCCTGCCGTCGTCGACCAGCCCATCGGCGCAGGCGCGTACGCTCATAAGCGACGCCAGGTCGAGCTCGACCAGCTCAAATCCGCCGCCGTACGCGGCGGCCGCCTTGACGGCCGCGGTCGCCGCGTCGGCCTTTGCAAGATCGCGCGCCGCGCCGACGACTTGAGCGCCGTGCGCTGCGAGGGCGCGGGCCGTCTCCACGCCGAGGCCCGCCGACACACCTGTCACCAGCGCGCGCTTTCCGCGCAAGCTCATGCCGTCGAGCACCTCATCGGTGGTGGATGCGGCTCCGAAGGCGTTCGCCATGATCGTCTCCCGGTGGACAAGCAAGGATTGCCCCGGCTTCGGCCCCGCCGCGAAGATTGCCAGGGGCGCGAAGCAGCGATAAGCGGAGGAAGCCTCCGCGCAGATATACGGAGGTAGCCTCCGTTTAGCAAGGGGAAAAACGAAACTTGACCGCCCACGTTACGGGCCGACCCCGCCGCGCAGCCGGCGGAAAAGCGCCGCGCGCGGTTCGTAAGCCCCGCGCCGACGCCCGGCGCAACCGCGAGGGCCTGCTCGAAGCGGCCAAGGCGGCGTTCGCGGAAGTTGGCGCCGACGCAAGCCTCGAGGAGATCGCGCGGCGGGCAGGCGTGGGCATCGGAACGCTTTACCGCCACTTTCCAACCCGCGACGCGGTCGTCGAGGCGGTCTATCGGCGCGAGGTCCAGCAATTGGCCGGCGCCGCGCCGCGGCTGATAGAAATCGTTGCCGCCCGTGGAGGCGTTACGCGCGTGGATGCGGCTCTTCATCGACTATGTCGCCGCCAAGAGAGTGATCGCGCCCGCTCTCAAATCGTTGGTCGGCGGCGGATCGGCGCTTTATGCGAACTCGAGCGCACGAATCAATCAGGCGATGGCGCTCCTCGTGGAGTGCGCCCAGGCAAGTGGCGACGTCCGCCCTAGCGCCGAGGCCGCCGATCTTTTGCGCGCGCTGATCGGCTTCGCCTATGTCAACTCCGCCCCGGACTGGGAGGCGAGCGCGCGGCGCCTTATCGACCTCATGATCGACGGCCTGAGGTCAGAGCGTGGCGAAGCGTGATGCGGCGCCCCCGGTCTCGATGAGCGCCGCGTCCAATCGCCGCCTCACGGCGGCTTGGTGAGCAAGAGGAGCGGCGTATGGACATCAAGCGAAGCGGCTCGCAGCCGTCCGGCAAGGGACCGGCGGACTGGTTCACCGGCGCGGTGCGCATCGACCCGCTGTTTGCCGCGACCGCGCCAGCGCGCGCGGCTGGCAATGCGGTCACGTTCGAGCCAGGGGCCCGCACCGCCTGGCATACGCATCCCTTGGGGCAAATCCTTATCGTCGTAATGGGCTCGGGCCGGGCGCAGCGCGAAGGCGGCGGAATCGAGGAAATTCGCCCCGGCGACGTCGTCTCCTTCGCGCCCGGCGAGAAGCACTGGCACGGCGCGGCGCCGACAACCGCCATGACCCATATCGCCATCCAGGAGGCACTCGACGGCAAGGCGGTCGATTGGATGGAGAAGGTCAGCGACGAGCAGTACCGCGGCTGAGCGTCCTCGCGAAAAGCGGAGAATGTCGCATTCGCGTTGACCCTCCGGACCGACGCGTCCGGTAGACGCACCGGGAATATCGAGCTTCCCGGCGAAAAGCTTTTTCCCGGTTCATAAGGAAGCTGTCGCCTCACCGGCGCTGCGGTCTTAACTCGCGGGCTCTGCGCCCCCAAACACAAGTCGGCTTCGCAATTCCGAGGGTCGAGCCCGTTGTCCGCCAACCTGCCAAAGCAGACGCTTCGCGTCGTCCTCTGCGCGACGCGCAGGTTCTGCGCGCACAATCGAGACGTTGACGGCAGCAACGGAATCCATGGCGTTTCCGCTGCCTCGCGGCTTGCGGCCCGCGGCGTGAACACCTCAGAATGAACAGAAAACTTCTAATTGTCGCGGCGATCGGGGTCGTTGCGCTCTTTGCCGCAGGCGCGCTGGCCGGTCACCTGCTGTACCGCGCCTACCCAGTCCAGGTGCAGCTCTTTGTCGCTCTGACGCGCAACACCATCCGGTCTTGGGGAGCGCCTCCGGGGGAGACGAGAACGGAACTGAACCCTGCTTACCAGCCTGCCGCGGCGGCGCCGAAGCTTACGGCCGCGGCGGCCTTGGACGCCGCCGGAGAGGACTGGCCGAGCTATAACAGGACGCTCGCCTCGGACCGCTACGCGCCGCTCGCCGAGATCAACGCCCGGACCGTCGGCAAGCTCAAGGTCCTCTGCACCTACGACACCAAGCAGTATACGAGCTTCGAATCCGGTCTGATCATGGTCCACGGAGCCCTGATCGGCGCCACCCTCACCGACATTTTCTCGATCGACCCAGCGACCTGCGCCGAGAACTGGCGCACGCGCGAGGACGTGCCGGCCTCGATCCTGACGGCCATGCGCGGGGCGGCCTACCTCGACGGGATGTTGTTCCGCGGATCCCAGGATGGGCGCGTGCTGGCCTATGACTTCAAGACCGGCAAGCGAATCTGGCAGACGACCATCGCCGACAGGACCAAGGGCGAGTTCGTCGCCGCCGCTCCAATCGCCTGGAACGGGCGGGTTTTCATCGGCAATGCGGGCGGCGACGCCAAGGGCGGCAAGGGGCGCATGTACGCGCTCGACGCCAAGACCGGCAAAATCCTGTGGGAGTTCTTTCTCGTTCCGAGGACAGAGGGCGACGCGGCCCGCGGACCGCAAGGTCTCTCGCCGCTCGACAAGTCGACCTGGGGCAACGCGCCGGGATTCCCGATCAGCGGCGGCGCGACCTGGACGTCATATACGCTCGACGAGGCGGCGGGAGAACTGTACGTGCCCGTAGGCAACCCGGGGCCCGCTTACGCGATCAGCGTGCGCGAGGGCGAGGATCTCTTTACCGACTCGGTCGTCGTGCTCGACGCCATGACCGGCGCCTACAAGCGCCATTTCAAGCTCGTGCCCCGGGACTGGCACGACTGGGACGTCGCCAGCGCGCCTGCTCTGATCCACACGCAGGGCGGCAAGACGCTGCTCACGGCCGCGCCCAAGGACGGACATCTCTACGGGATCGACCTCGCCGACAACAGCCTCCTCTATCGCACGCCGGTGACCAGGCTCGAGAATGTCGACGCGCCGTTCGCCTCCGACAAAGCCGTGCGTTTCTGCCCGGGCGCATCCGGCGGGTCAGAGTGGAACGGCCCAGCCTACGATCCCGACACCAACCTCATCATCACCGGCGAAGTCGATTGGTGCACGACCGTGAAGCGGCAGACCGACGAGCAGCTCCAGGACGCGCCCTACGGCGGCCCCTGGTTCGGCAACGCGATGCGCAATCCATTTCACCTGTTCGGCCGGCAGGACGCGATCGGGAACTCCTGGGGCGGATGGGTTTACGCCGTCGACGCCGACACGGGCGTTGCGAAGTGGCGGCATGAGGTCGAACTATCCGATCGTGAGCGGTGTGACGCCGACCGCCGGCGGGTTGGTGTTCGTGGGCGATGTGGGCGGAAATTTCTATGCTCTCGACGCCGCAACCGGCGAGAAGCTTTGGGGTCAGAAGATTGGCGGCGCGATCGGCGGCGGGGTTATCGCTTACCGCGCCGACGGGGGCGAGAAGATCGCGGTGGCGGCCGGCCTTACCGGCGTCGCCTGGCCAACCGAAGTGGTGACCGGAAAGATTGTCGTCCTGGGCCTCGACAATGGCGCCGCCGAGGCGATCCGGGACTCGTAGAACGCCCGGCTCTCAAAGCGGGCGCGTCCTTCCTTGCGTCAGGAGCCCGCCGCGCCGTGCTTCTCGAGGCAGGAGCGAATTTTCGGCCCGGCCACCTCCAAAAACGCCTTCGACCAGCGATCGGCGCTCACCCGGTCGAGGTGATAGCCATCCGTCGTGTTGAGCCCGTCCATCTCGGGCGGCACGACCAGCGGCAAGCCAGCGCCGGCCGCGATCGCCGCTGCGTCCCCAATCTTCGTTTCCGGGAACGGGACGTCGGTCAGGATGACACATCTCCCCTTGGCGAATTGCTTCAGAAACTCGATCGCGAGCGCCGTGCTGTCCTTGACCACCGCCTGATCGACCCACCGGTCATAGCTGACCGCGTTCTGGGGGAAGACCCGCTCCGTCTGCGGGATCCTGTAATAGGCACCCGTTTCGCGCGAGCGGAAGATGACAAACTTATGCCCGCAAAGGCTCGGGAAGGCGCCGCAAATCGGCTGATGCAGCGACTGCCAGAAGTGTTTCCACTCGTATCGGTTGCGTGCATCGGGATCGTGCAGGATCGTCTTTGCAGCCGCTGTCTCTCGTCGCTCAAAAAAGTCGTCGACGTTAATGATGTAGACGCTGGCGCGGGGATTTATCCGACGCAAAAGGTCATCGGTGAAAACCATGTCCTCGTTGTAGCTGAAGGCCAGCAGGTAATAGCTCGCCTTCGCGCGTTTGAACCAATCGGCCGTCGCGTCGTTGGACAAAGCCACCTGCAGGCGGCTGTTGCCGAGAACCAGCACATCGGCGTTGCGCGCATAGTCCAGCGCCGGAGGTTCGAGGTTGTAATAGAAGGCGCCGTGCTCGAAATCGGCGTAATTCCCGCCGCCGCAATAGGCGAGGTAACGGTCGGCGCTGTAGCCGGGAGCCTGGCAAGCGAAGATGGATCGGGTCTTCAGCCAATAGGCGTAGGAAGAAAAAGCGGCAAGCAGAATGATGCAGGTGTAGACGGTCAACTGGCTGGCGAAGAGACCGACCCGCGGTTTCGCCAATGTTTTCGGCGCCACGGGCAAGTCCAAAGCAGTCTGATCCATAGGCGGTCTCACAGCATCGGCGGGTTGGCGAGTTATTCGTGAGGCGTCCTCAGGCCGATCATCCCCTCTGGCGGCCGCCGCGCCAGGGCGCAGCGAAGCCATACCGGCCAGGGAAGAGGCTGCTCAAATCACGCGAGGCGCCCGTCTTGCGACGGAGCATAAAGTTCGACGGCGGTTAAGTCTACACCGTGAGCAGCCGCCGCCGGCAGCGACGGGGCGCGTGACGGAGCCAGGACCGGGCAGACGCCTGCCTCGCAGCACCTGAACACAGAGATTTGGATTGCGGTCTCGGCGGAATATTGCTGTCTTAGAAGAATAAACGCGGGTCCGTCCGTGTTTTGCGCGGGTTATTGTCGGGAGAAGCTCATGAAACGTTTGGCAGCTGTGGCAATGGCGCTGGTTTGCGGCGTCACCGCCGTCTTGGCCGACACGGATCCGATCGCCGAGCGGCGCGCCCTCATGAAACACGACGGCGCCGCCGCGAAGACGCTGTTCGATATGGCGAAGGGCAAGATTCCGTTCGATCTCGCGACGGTGAAGCAATCGCTCGCGACGCTCGACGACGGGGCGACGAAATCGCCCGCGCTCTTTCCCGACAACAGCAAGACAGGCGGCGGCACGGCGGCGCTGCCCGCGATCTGGCAAAACAAGGCGGATTTCGACGCCCGCTTCGCGAAGTTCGCCAAGGACGTCCAGGCCGCACAGGCCGGAATCACCGATGAGGCGACGTTCAAGCAGTTCGCGCCGGCCATCTTCAAGAATTGCGGCGCCTGCCACGAACTCTACAAGGCCAAAAGCGGCTGAGGCTTGAGTTCGTCCGCGCGGATGAGGCGAATCGGCGTCATCCTCGCGGTCGTTATCGTGATCGGCGCCGCGGCAGCGGCCTGGGCGCTGTCCGCCCCCCGCCCGCGCTATACGCCGGCCGAGTGGCAAGCCCTTGGCCTGACCGGCGACGCCGCCGCGGGGCGGCTCGTCTTCTTCGCCGGCGGCTGCGAATCGTGCCACAAGTCGCCCGCGCAAGACGACCCGTTGAAGCTCGGCGGCGGGATCGAGCTCAAGACGCCGTTCGGCTCGTTCTACCCGCCGAACATCTCGAGCGATCCGGTCGACGGGATCGGCGCCTGGCGCCCCGTCGACGTCGCCAACGCCCTTCTGTCGGGCGTCTCCCGGGATGGCCAGCACCTCTACCCGGCTTTCCCCTATACGTCCTATCAGCGGATGAATCCGAAGGACGTCGCCGATCTCGCCGCTCTTCTGCACACTTTGCCGGCGGTCAAGGGCCGGGCGCCGAAGAACGCGCTCCCCTTCCCCTTGTCCATCCGCCGCGCCGTGGGCTTGTGGAAGCTCCTCTATTTCGACAATTCCGGCCTACCTCCCGATCCCAAGCAAAGCGCGCAATGGAACCGCGGCCGCTATCTCGTCGAGGGACCCGGCCATTGCGGCGAATGTCACACGCCGCGCAATTTCCTCGGCGCAATGGAGGAAAGCCGGGCGCTGACCGGCGCGCCGATGCCTGACGGTCACGGGAAGTCGGCGAACTTGCGCGGCGGCGATTTCCTGAACTGGACGAACGCCGACATCGTCGAGGCCCTGACCAGCGGCTTCACGCCCGCAGGCGACGTGCTCGGCTCAGGCATGACGGCCGTTGTGCGCAACCTCGCCGAATTGCCCGAGTCCGACCGGCAGGGGATCGCGGTCTATCTCAAGAGCCTGCCCCCGCTCGGCCCGCCTGCGCCAGCGAAGCCTTGAGGCGCCCGCAGAGCTGGAATTGCCCGAAGCCGCCCTGTGTACAGTTTTGCACGCGACGAAGCCTTTTCAATGGGTTAAGCTCACTTTTCTGCAACTCGAAAAACGGGATTCAGCCCATTACGCAAGAAATCAGTCTAATACGGGCTTGGGCCGGCGCCGGCGATCAAGCGTTTTCAGAAGCCGTCGGCGCGCCCGTCGCGGCCCGGTCACCGCACTTGTCATCACGGGTTCGACATTGCAGGGTTAGCGCAAGTCCTGAATGCGCGTGAGGTGATCGCTTATGAATGCGCGCGAGATCATGACGAGCCCCGTTATCTCGGCCAGCGTCGACAGCCCGGTTCGGGATATCGCTCGGCTTCTGCTCAGAAACCACATCAGCGCGGTTCCGATCCTCGACGCCGGCGGCGCGCCTGTCGGCATGGTCAGCGAGGGCGATCTCGTCGGGCGGGACGAGACGGAACCCGATGCGCGCCGCGAGTGGTGGCTCGCGCTGCTGGCGGAAGGCGAGGCGCTTGGCGACGATTTCCTTGGCCAGTTGCGTCGGTCCGAACGCGTCGCGAGCGACGTCATGGCGAAGCCGGTCATCACCGTCAGCGAGGACACCGACACCGGCGAGATCGCGCGCCTGCTTCAAGCCTATCGGATCAAGCGCGTGCCCGTGGTGCGCAACGGGCAGATCGTCGGCATCGTCAGCCGCGAGAATCTGCTGCGCTTGCTGGCGAAGGAGGAGAGCCATCACGACGTCCCGCACAGAGAGGGCGTTGTCGCGCGGGCTCTGGAAGACGCGCTGGCGCCGCTCAAGTGGCGTTTCGAACGTCCGCGCCACGAGACCGAACCGCATGCGGCGTCGACCAGTCACCCCGACGAACCCTCTTCCGCGGCGGCGGAGTTCCGCCGGCTGGTCCTGGACTTCGAGAGCAAGGAAGCGCAGCGCCGCGAGGAGCTTCGCCATAGCGCCGAGGAAAAACGGGAGCACGAGGCCGCGGAGCTGATCGGCAAGCATATATCCGAGGCGAGCTGGCGCAATCTCATTCATGCAGCGCGCACCGCGGCCGAGCATGGGGAGAAGGAGTTCCAGCTCCTGCGCTTCCCAAGCCAATTGTGCAGCGACGGCGGCCGCGCGATTAATGCGCCTGACCCAGACTGGCCCGCGACATTGCGCGGCGAGGCGGCGGAGGTTTTTCTGCGATGGAGCCGCGATCTGAAGCCGCACGGTTTCCATCTCGCGGGGCGGGTTATGGACTTTCCCGACGGGGTGCTGGGCGACATCGGCCTCTTTCTTGTCTGGGGATGACAAGCGCGATTGCCGGCGCCGGCTTGCGGTCACGGCTCCAACAGTTGGACGCCGACGAGGCGATCCAAGTCACGGGGCTAGCGCAGGCGACGAGCGCAGCGCCATTGATGCGCCCCCTGCCTTCTCGATAAGGTCGCGTCGCTCGCGCTTGGGAGGCATAGGATGTCGGACTGGTTTTCCTCCTCGTACATGGCTCGCCGCGGCGTCGCGGGCGGCCGCGTCGGCAAGACGCATCACCTGACGGAGGCCAAACAAGGCTCGTATCAATATGTGTATGGGCCCTACGCCGCGCCGGTGCTGACCATTGCGCCCGGCGACGTTGTCGTCGCCGAGACGCTCGACGCTTTCGGCGGCGCGATAAAATCCGTCGACGACAAGCCGTCGGAGAAGCTCAAGTTCCCGTTCGTCAATCCGCAGAATGGCCCGATCGCGGTCGAAGGCGCCGAAAAGGGCGATGTCCTGTGCGTGCGCATCGAAAGGATCGTTCCGCGCGGGCCGCAGCCGGTCGGAACTTCAGCCCTCATCCCTGAATTCGGCGGGCTCGTGGGCAACGCCGGCACGCCGATGCTGAACCCGCCCCTGCCCGAGCGCGTCATGAAATACCACGTGAGCGAAAGCGGCGTGCGCTTCAACGACAGGATCACCCTGCCGTTCGAGCCGTTCATCGGAACGCTCGGCGTCAGCCCTCAGATCGAAGCGGTTCTGTCGCTGCAGCCGGACTACTGGGGCGGCAATATGGACCTGCCCGACGTCGCCCCTGGCGCGATCGCCTATTTCCCGGTGCAAACGAAAGGGGCCAGTCTCTTTCTCGGCGACTGCCACGGCCGGCAGGGCGACGGCGAACTCTGCGGCGTCGCCGTCGAGATCCCCTCGACGACCACGGTTCAGGTCGATCTCATCAAGTCCTGGCCGATCGTGTGGCCGCGGCTCGAGAACGAGCGCTTCATCATGACGATCGGCTCCGCCCGGCCGATGGAGGACGCGGCGCGCATCGCCTATCGGGAACTCATCCGCTGGCTCGCGGCCGACTACGGTTTCGACGAGCTCGAGGCCTATTTTCTGCTGACGCAGGCGGGCAGGATGCGCGTCGGCAACATGGTCGATCCGAAGTACACATTGGGCGCCTCGATACTCAAAGACTATTTGCCATCGAAGTAACTCAAGGAGGGGAGCGTGGATCTCGGATTGAAGGGCTTGCGGGCGGTCGTGACCGGCGCCACCAAGGGCATCGGGCGGGCGGCTGCGGATATTTTCGCTGACGAGGGCGCAAGCGTCGCGATCTGCGCCCGCAACGCCGACGAGGTGAAGGCGGCGGTCAAGGCGCTCAAGGGCAAGGGCGTCGACGCCTTCGGCGCTCACGTCGATGTGGCCGACAAGACCGCGCTTCAGACATTCGTCGCCGACAGCGCCGCCGCGCTTGGCGGCATCGACATTCTGGTCGCCAACGTTTCCGCGCTCGCCGCGCAGGACGTCGAGGAATCCTGGGCCAAGGCGTTCGATGTCGACATGATGCACACCGTGCACGCCGTCGGCGCGGCCCTGCCGTTCCTCGAGAAATCGAAGCATCCGTCGATCGTCATCATCTCCTCGGTCTCGGGGCGCGAGGTCGATTTCACCGGTCCGGCTTATGGCGCGATGAAGGCGGCGCTCATCCACTACGCGCAGAGGCTCGCCTATCAGCACGCCTCGAAGATGATCCGGGTGAATTCGGTCTCGCCCGGCAACACCTATTTCGACGGCGGCTTCTGGCAGAGCGCCGAAAAGAACCTGCCCGACATCTTCAAGCAAGCCCTTTCGCTGAACCCCACCGGGCGGATGGCCAGGCCGGAGGAAATCGGACGCGGCATCGTCTTTCTCGCCAGCCCCGCCTCGAGTTTCACGACCGGGACCAATCTGGTGATCGACGGCGCCCTGACCCGGGGCGTGCAGTTTGTCTGCGCTGGCGAAGCCATCAGCGGCGCGTCGATCCTTCGCGGCTCGTCTTCATCGACGAGACCTGGACCAAGACCAACATGACCCGCCTCTACGGCTGGGCGCAACGCGGCCGACGGCTCGTCGCCAAGGTCCCGCACGGCCACTGGAAGACGGCGACGTTCCTCGCCGCTCTGCGCAACGACCGCATCGAGGCGCCGTGCCTGTTCGACGGACCCATCAACGGCGAGCGCTTTCTGGCCTACGTCGAACAGTTCCTCGTTCCGACCCTCAAGCGCAACGACATCGTCGTGCTCGACAACCTCGGATCGCACAAAGGAAAGGCGGTGCGCCAAGCGATCAAGGCCGCAGGGGCCCGTCTGCTGTTCCTTCCCAAATACTCCCCCGATCTCAATCCGATCGAGCAGGTGTTCGCCAAGCTGAAAGCCCGGGTGCGAAAGGCCGCGCCACGCTCCCTCGACGCGGTCTCCCACGCTATCGCAACCGCGCTCATGGCCATTCCACCACAAGAATGCGCCAACTATCTGAGGAACTCAGGATATGCGTAAGCCTAAATGCAGAACGCTCCTAGCGGGACCGAACCGCCAGGGCCTCCGGTGAAGGGGACGCCGTCAACGAGACGAGGTTGAACGATGCCGGCAACCATTCATATCGTCAATCGTTACGTCAACTCGGACAACGTCGCCCGCGCCGCAGTCGTCTTCGATGGGGCGGCGATCGACGCCAAGTCGCCTAGGACCCAAGCGAACGGACAGGTGGTTGTCGCGACCGAGACCCTGTCCGACGGTAATCACGTGATGAACATCGTCCCCGATCAGACGAGCGCGGACCCCGTGGGCCCGGCCGTGGCAGAGGGGCTGGGCAAGACAGTCACGCGGATGTACCGCTCGCTGAACGTGAACGTCACTGTCAGCAAGGGCAAAATCACGACCGTAAGTCTACCGCTCGACCAGGCGCTGAACGGCGCCGTTTTAGCGGGCGTCAACCCGGTTCGCATCCAGTTGCAACCCATTTATTTTCGCTCGCAATATCAAAAGGAGAATTTCCGTCGGGGACCGACATCACGCTCATTGTCGTGCATCAAACAGCCAAGGCCGCCAATATCGCAGGCACGCTCGGGCAGTTTACCATCCCCAACCTCGGGGATGACGGCACAAGCTCGCACTATGTGATCAGCCCAGAGGCGATTCCACAGGTGGTCAAGGTCGTGCAGGATACCGGCAGGGCGTCGCACGCTGGCCCTTCATCCTGGCAGGGCAAGAGCTCCCTGAATCGACTTCTCCATCGGCATTGAATTGTCGCACAAGACGGGCACACCCTTCCCGGCTAAGCAGATCGACTGTCTGATCGATCTTATAGGTCGATTGCGAGCGGCCTATCCGACAATCCCGGCGGATGGCGTCGTGGGCCATTCGGACGTGCTGTTGGAGAAAAATGACCCCAGTGTCCTGGCTGGCCGGGACTGTCCGGGCTTCGACTTTGACTGGCCCGCGTTGGAAAGCTCAGGGCTCGGCTTGATCCCCCGCGGAGGAGCGCCGAACCTCGATATGTACGGCGGTTTCTTCCGGGTGGCGACGGCGCCCCACAATTCGCTCATCGCGGGAGACTCGGACAAGTCGCGGACCTGGGGCGGTAAAAAGTGGCCTGCTCCTGCGCCGCCGCCGGCCTCCGACGCCCCTCCACCACCCCCCGGCGCGCCCCCTGCCAAGCCCGCGCCGCCGACTGTATCTGGGACGCCGATCACCGAACTCCAGACCGACCTGCGCGACATCGGCTATGTCGTGCCGGTGCACGGCCATTACGAGCACAAGACGCGTGTGGCCATCCAGATGTTCCAGCACCACTTCTTCGCGGGCTCGCGGCGCAGTCTCGTCCACGCAAAGGAAGGGCTGGAGGTCAACCAGGTGACGGCGGAATTTATCAAACGAGTTCGTTGACCGACCGGGGCCGCTCTAGCCGCGACGGCTTGACACGCCCTCCAGGACGCGCTCGTAAGTCGCGACATATTTGCGAGCTTCGTGCTCCCAGAGGAAGTTCTCAGCCGCCAGCTTCGTCGCCGCCGTGGCGCAGCGCGTGCGCAAGCACTCGTTCTGCATCAGGCTGAGACAGGCGTCGGCAAGCCCCGCCGGATCAGGTGAGGCCGCATAGACCCCCGCGTCGCCAAGCAGCCGCTTCGTCTCCTTGAGGGGATAGCACGCGGTCGGAATTCCGAGCGCGCAATATTCGAACACCTTGTTCATGCTCATAAGGTCATTGGCTTCGTTCAGCGGATCGGGAATGACGCCGATGTCAAACGCGCTGATATAGGCGAGCAGCGCCTTGCCGCTGAGATAGCCGGGAAATGAGAGAAAATCGTCAAGCTCGAGCGAGCGCGCAAGGGCGCGGACCAATTCGAGCGCCGGGCCGGAGCCGACGACGACGGCGCGAAAGTCACGAAACTTCCTGACCTTGACGAGATGGTCGACCGCACGCACGAGATGCTCGACGCCGTCCTGCTCGTTGATGATTCCAAGATAGCCGATCACGAACTTGCGCCCGCCGTGCAGACCCGGCTCAGGCTCGACGCGATGGAGCCGCTTGCGATCCGGCACTCCATAGACGACCTCGACCAGCGAAGGCGCCTTGCCGCCGCGACTGACAGCGATGTCCTTGAAGGTCGCGTTGGCGGTGATGACGTGGTCCGCCATGGCGTAACTCAACCGCTCGAAAAACAGGAGCGACCGATAGAGGAGCCCCTTGTTGCCGAATTTGACGATGAACAGTTCGGGCGAGACATCGTGCTGATCGAAAATGAACCGCTTGCCCATCAGCTTGAACGGGATGACGGGCAGAAAGATGAGGTCGGGCGGATTGCAGGCCTGGATGATCGAAAATCCCCGTTCCCGGTGAACCTTGATCAGAAGCCGCATTTGATGAAACATCGCGGCTGAATATTCGCGGAAGTAGGCGAGCGCGCCCTGTCCCTCGGGCGGCAGCGGGTGCCGGTAGATCGCGATGTCGTCGATGACCTCGAATCGCTTGGGAAAGTCGGGGTTGGCCGGGCAGATCACCGACACCGTCCAGCCGGCGCGGCTCAGCGCCTGAGCCTCCTGCCAAACGCGTCGATCGAAAGGAACGGGCAAATTCTCGACGATGATGACGCAAGAGCGGTCTTGGCGCGGCGGCGGCATGGACGACTTTCGATTATCGGGATTTGCGGCTTCGGTCGCCAACGGCTCACGCCGTCGCGTCGCGCGCCAGGATTGCGCCGTGCGCAGTAAGGAAGTGATCACGCGTCAGCCTTCCCCGCCGAATCCCCGGCCGACGCAGACATACCGAAATCCGAGCGCCTTCATCGCTTTGATCGGATAGATGTTGCGCAAGTCGACGATGATCGGCGTATTGAGGCTGGCCTTGACGCGAGCCAGGTCGAGGGCGCGGAACTCATCCCACTCGGTGACGATGACCGCCGCGTCGGCGCCTTTCAGGCAGGCGTATGCGCTGTCCGCAAACTCGACGCCGGGAAGCAGCGGCTTCGCGGTCCGCACGCCCTCCGGATCATAGGCGACGACGCGCGCGCCGGCGCCTTGCAGTTCAGGCACAATGACGAGGCTCGGCGCGTCGCGCATGTCGTCGGTTCTGGGCTTGTAAGTAAGGCCGAGCACCGCGATCCGTTTGCCGGCGACCGAGCCGCCGCATGCGCGAACGATCTTTTGCGCCATCGCCGTCTTGCGCTTGTCGTTGACGTCGACCAGGGTCTCGACCAGGCGGATCGGCGCTTTGGCTTCCGCCGCGAGCTTGGTCAGCGCGAGCGTGTCCTTCGGGAAGCATGAACCGCCGAAGCCTGGGCCGGGATTGAGAAACTTGCGGCCGATGCGGTCGTCAAGCCCAATGCCGTCCGAGACATCGAGAACGTCGGCGCCGACGCGCTCGCACAGGTCGGCGATTTCGTTGATGAAGGTCACCTTCATCGCCAGGAACACGTTGGCGGCATATTTGATCATCTCTGAGCTGCGGCGCGTCGTATAGACGATTCGCCCACCATTGCGCTCGATGGGCCGATAGATCTCGGCCATGACCTCACGCGCGCGGTCGTCCTCGGCCCCGATGACCACCCGGTCGGGCCGCTTGAAGTCCTCGATCGCGGCGCCTTCGCGAAGGAACTCGGGATTGGAGACGACGGCGAACGAACCTTTTGGCACGCGCTCGGCGATGATGCGTTCGACCTCGTCGCCCGCGCCGACGGGGACGGTCGATTTCACCACGACAACGGTAAAGTCTTGAATAATCTCGGCGATATCGCGAGCCGCGTGGTGAACGAAGCGCATGTCGGCCGACCCGACCTCCGCCATCGAAGGCGTGCCGACAGCGATGAAGACCGCCTGGGCGCCTTGGCCGGCCGCCTTCAGGTCGGTCGTGAACGAGAGGCGGCCCGCAGCCTGGTTGGCGAGCGCCAGCTCGCTTAGGCCCGGCTCATAGATCGGAACGCGACCCTCGCGCAGGCTGGCGACCTTGCTTTCGTCAACCTCGACGCAAACGACCTCATGGCCGAAATCGGCCAGACAGGCTCCCGAAACGAGCCCGACATAGCCGGCGCCGATCATCACAATGCGCATCGAGCGGACCCCCGTCCAATCGCCGCCAGGCCTAGCGCTCGCCAAGCACCGGTGGCCGCGCAACAAACCAACCGATTTCCTCCGGGCGTTTTTGTCAAGCGCGACGCCCGTTCGACCGCCGTAGTCCGCTCGGACAGCGCTCGAACCCGGAGTCCGCCTGGCGCCGCCGTGCGGCCAAAGGTCTTCGACCGCGACGCGGCAGCGATTGACGCGCCTTATACACGCCGTTAAGCGGGTCCGCCATCATTCTCCTTCGACGGCCCTTTCAACGGACGGACATGGCTGTCTACACCGAAGTCTCGGACGATGCGCTGCGCGCCTTCCTGGCGCTTTATGACATCGGCGAGGTCATCTCGTTCAAGGGCATCGCCGAAGGGGTCGAAAACTCAAACTTCCTCATGCGCGTCCCCGGCGGTCAGTACATCCTCACCCTCTATGAGAAACGGGTGAGAGCGGAGGACCTGCCGTTCTTCATCGGGCTTATGGAGCATTTGGCGAGGCGCGGCGTCACCTGTCCTCAACCCGTCCGCAACCGCGCCGGCTCGGCGCTCGGCGAACTCGCCGGGCGCCCGGCGACGATCGTGACCTTCCTTGACGGACTATGGATTCGCCGTCCCAACGTGCGCCATTGCGGCGAGGTCGGCGCAGCGCTGGCGCGGATGCATCTCGCCGGCGCCGATTTTCCGCTGAGGCGCGCCAACGCCCTGTCGCTTCAGGGGTGGCGGCCGCTGTTCGAAGCGGCGGAGGCGCGCGCGGACGAGGTCGCTCCGCGCCTGCGCGAGGAAATCGCGGCGGAGCTCGGCTTTCTTGAGACCCACTGGCCGAAGAACCTGCCAGGCGGCGTCATCCATGCGGATCTCTTCAACGACAATGTCTTCTTCCTCGGCGAGGCGCTCTCCGGGCTCATCGACTTCTATTTCGCCTGTAACGACGCCCTCGCATACGATCTGGCGATCTGCCTCAGCGCCTGGTGTTTCGAACCCGACAACGCGTTCAATGTCTCCAAAGGCCGGGCGATGATCTCCGCTTACGAGCGGCTGAGGCCGCTCGGCGAAGCTGAGGTCGCAGCGCTGCCGCTCCTTTCGCGGGGCGCGGCGCTGCGGTTCATGCTGACCCGGCTCGTCGACTGGCTCAACGTGCCGCCGGGCGCCAAGGTCGCGCCGAAGAATCCGCTGGAATATCGCGATAAGTTACGCTTCCACCAGCGCGTGAGGTCGGCTGCCGACTATGGCCTCATGCGGTGAGCCGACGCGTCTCGATCTGGACGGACGGCGCCTGTTCAGGCAACCCCGGCCCCGGTGGCTGGGGCGCCATATTGCGCTACGGGGGGCATGAAAAGGAGCTGAAGGGCGGCGAAGCGCTAACCACCAACAATCGTATGGAACTGACCGCAGCGATCAAAGCGCTTCAATCCCTGAACCGGCCTTGCGAGGTGGTCCTGCACACGGATTCCCAGTATTTGCGCGGCGGAGTCACCGGCTGGATCAACATCTGGAAGCGCAACGGCTGGCGCACGGCGGCCAGGAAACCCGTCAAGAACGATGACCTCTGGCGAACCCTGGATGCGGCCGCCGGACAGCACGCCGTCGAGTGGCGCTGGGTCAAGGGCCACGCGGATGATGAACTCAACGAGCGCGCTGATCAGCTCGCTCGAGAGGGCATGGCGGAGTTTAAGAACGGCGTGGAGCACGCGCCGTAACGCGCCTCAAGCTCACGCGCCGACTCGCTCCCCCTGAGCGTCGGCGGAATTTTTTTGTCCGCCCAGCGACACGGAGAACTCGGTGAAAAGCGCATCGCGCTCGGATGGCGTCGAACGGTACGATGGATAACGGGCCTCGACGCGATCCCTGCCCGCGGCGAAATCGAGACCCATGCAGACGACCTTCGCACTGACCTGCGGATAGTCGCGCGGGCCTGACCAAGTCTCATGCCCGCATACCCGCCGATAGAATCCCTCATGCCCGCTCGCGCAGCTCAAGACGATGAAGTCGGCGTTGAAATGCTGCGCAGCCATCCAAGGCGGACGCAGCGCGAAATAGGGGAGTTCAGGAAATTTCGCAGCCATTTCGGCGCTGGCGGCGAGCCGCGACGGCTCAACGACAACACGGCGACTGCTCAGAAGCGGATGCAGCACCTCGGGAAACACATCGTTCGCCGGCGAAACGGTCTGAGGGTCGGTGAAGACATGCACCCGGACCGTGCTCGCGAGCTCGCCGTCGATATAAGTGACCGTCGTCAATGCGCTCGGAATTGGATCGTAACGCTCGTCATATAACATCGCGTCGACTCGCGGGGTCAGCAGGTTGCGGCGCAGGTAGGCGTCGTATCGAAGCCGATACGCCGCCTCAATCCAAGCGCTCCCCAAGAGTTCCCGGACGAGCTCTATATTGGATTCGTCGACAATCTGCTGGTCGAGGTGAGAAGCCTCTTCCTCGCCTGCACGGCGAGCGTCGCCGCCGCCGTCCTCGCCGCCGTCGCCTCCGGAAGCAGGGCCTTGTGGATTTGCGCAGGCCTGATGCTGCTCCTCTCCTGCGTGCGAATGCATTTCCAGCTCATTCACGCGAGGAACCGTCCGAGCCCGAATGTCGCGACGGCCCGCATGCGGGAGAACATATTCATCGCCGGCGCCACGGCCCACATGGCCCTCCTGTCGACTTGGACCCTCGTCGCGTTCGCCGTGACGGACGAAGGCTTCGTGCGCTTTCTCGCAGCGACCGTGACGGTGCCCTACACGTTCGGCATGTGGACGCGCAGTTTCGCGCTCGATCGCGGCATCAACGCGCAAATCGTCGTCGCCTTTGTTCCCCTCAGCGCGGCGCTTCTGGTCGGCGGAGGGTGGTATCCGACGCTCATCTTCATCTCGCTGCTGCCGCTCTTTCTTTTCATCAAATCATCCTCGACCCGCCTGAAGGGCATTTTCAGGGCGGAGGTCGCGGCCCGGAACCGAAGCGCCATGCTGGCCGAAAGGCTCGACACTGCGCTCAACAACATGTCGCACGGCCTGTGCATGATCGATCGACAGGGACAGCTGATCCTCGCCAACGAGAAGTTTCACACCATCTTCCGTTTGCCCGTCGAGCAAGCGCTTGACGGAATCCACGCGCGCGCCGTGTTTCGCAAACTGGTCAGAACCCGCTCGATAGGCGAGGCGACTCTGGTCCCTCTGTCAAACGCCGTCTTCGGCAAGAGGAGCAGCAGTTCGGATATCGTCGTGCCGATCGAGATTCCGGACGGCAGAGCGATCGAAATCACTGTCCACAAGATGAGGGACAATGGCACCGTTCTGGTCATCCAGGACGTCACCGAGCGCCGCGACGCGCAAGCGGAAATCAACCGGATGGCGCGCTTCGACTCCGTCACCGAGCTGCCCAATCGCCGCTGTTTCGAGGAAGAGCTCGCTCTGGCCCTGCGTCGCGACGACGCGCCGGGCGACGGGCTCACCGTGATGTTTCTCGACCTCGACGATTTCAAGCAGGTCAACGACAGCCTCGGCCACCGCACCGGCGACAAGCTTCTGGTCGAGATCGCAACCCGGCTCCGCGCTATCATCGGCCCCAGCGATCTCGTCGCGCGCTGGGGCGGGGACGAATTCGTCATCCTTCACCATCACGCGCCCGGCCAACTGGCGACCCACGACCTCGCCAAGCGCATCATCGACGAAATCAACCGCGCGGTGGTGATCGACGGGAGCGAGGTGATCGTCGGCGCAAGCATCGGCAGCGCCTCGGCGCCGGACGACGGGCTCAGTCCCGACGCCCTGCTCTCGAAAGCGGATATTGCGCTCTATGCGGCGAAGGCGGACGGGCGGCGGGTGTGGAGGGCGTTCGAGCAGGAGATGGACGCCAAGATCCAGATTCGCCGGCTGATCGAGCTCGAACTGCGCGCTGCGGTCGCCACGGACGGAATCGAGGTCTATTTCCAGCCGATCATCTCCGTCGCGACGAGGCGGATCGTCGGCTTCGAGGCGCTGGCGCGCTGGCGCAGCGCCCTGCTCGGCCCGGTGTCGCCGGCCGAATTCATCCCGATCGTCGAGGAGATCGGGCTCATGGAGGAGATGGGGGCGGCGGTGCTGAGGCGGGCCTGCAAGGCGTGCGCGGGATGGCCGGACGAGGTCAGCGTTTCGGTCAATCTGTCGTCGACGCAGTTCCGCAGCGGCCATCTCGAAAAGACAATCCTTGGCGCCTTGGCGGCCGCCAATCTTCCGCCGGAGCGGCTCGACCTGGAAATCACCGAATCGATCCTGCTCGAGGATCGGGGCGACACGCGCCGAACGCTCCAGGACTTGCGCGCCCATGGGCTGCGCGTTTCGCTCGACGACTTCGGCACCGGATATTCGAGCCTGAGCTACCTTTTGAGCTTCCCCCTCGACCGGATCAAGATCGACCGCTCCTTCACCATGGGGCTTGGCATTCAGGAACGCGCCTCGGTGCTGGTCGAAGGCGTCTCCGCCATGAGCCGCAAGCTCGGCATGACCGTCCTCATCGAAGGGGTCGAGACGGCGAAGCAGCTCCGGATGATCGAGACCTTGGGCACGATCACCGAGGCGCAGGGCTATCTCTTCAGCCGGCCGGTCCCGGAAAAGGACGTGGACGCCCTTCTCAGGCGCGACTTCCGGGTTCAGGCGGCTTAGGCGCTTTGCCATTGGATCGGGCCAGTTTGGATTGTCTTGGCCCCTGGCGGTTTCGGCTCGAAAACCCCCGTTTTGAGGTGTTGGATTTCCTTGGATTTCCTTGGATTCTCTCGTCCGAAACGAGACTTATCAATAGGTTACGCGGGTTTTTCGCGGAAATTTTTTCGCCGCTCTTTCCCCTGGCGTTGGAGCGGGCGGGACGGGATTCTGCTCTCGGGGCGCGCGGAAGCGCAGAACTGCTCATAGGCCAAGCTTAGCGCTATTTCTGATTTTCTGCAAGATACCGTTGTCATCCGTTCTGTTTGACCTGCCTAGTCCGACAGCCAGGCGCCCTGGCCGGCTGCCTAGCTTATTTTCGCCGCGCGCCTGCAATCACTGCGCAGGAAGCGCTTCGCGCGCCTATAGTCGTCATTGACGTACGCATTTCTGTTATATTGAATTCCGTGCTTGGGTCTCGCCGAAGCAAAGGAGCTCGGGAGTCCGCTCCGGCGCTGATCGGGATCTCGAGAAAGGCGGCAGTGACGCGCGGAACGGAAGCGTTAACCGCCCCTACCCGCCCTTGAGCGCCGCGACCAGAGCCTGCGCGTCAGCCGAATCCCATTTCGCGCCGCCTTCTACGGCGCCGAGTTCGCAGCCCGTCCTTGTCGATGACCAGGGTCACCGGCAGGCCGAGCGCCTTGCCGTCCCTGCGCAGGGTCTCGAAGGCGTCGCCGCTCGGATCGGCGTAGCGGGTCAGGGACTTGACGCCGATGCTGTCGAGGAAAGCCGCCCGCCGTTCGAGCTTCGCTGTGTCGACATTGACCGCCACCACCTGGAATCCCGGCCCCCCCTTGGCAGCCTGAAGACGATCCAGCGACGGCATCTCCTGCCGGCAGGGAACGCACCAGGTCGCCCACAGGTTGAGCAGCACCGCGCGGCCCTTGAAGTCGGCGAGCGTGACCTTGGCGCCATCCGGACGCTCGAAGGCGAAGGACTCGGGCCGGCGGGGTTCGCGGGCCACGGCCAGCGCCGCGAGTTCGCCCTTGGCCAGAGGCGCGAGCGTCGCCGCGAGCCTGGCCGAATCCGCGGGACAATCGCTCGCGGCCTTGCTTGCCGGCGCAAGCGTCCCGTATAGGACGGCGCCAGCCACGACCACCGCTGCAAACGCGCCCAAAACAGGCCAGAGAACACGTCGCCGGCGGGGCAGCGGGGTATCGATCTTCGTCATGTCCATTTCATCCGGGACAACGCCATGAGCAACACGATGTGGGGCGGCCGGTTCGCTGGGCGCCCGGCCGAGGCGATGGAGGAGATCAACGCCTCGATCGACTTCGACCGCAAGCTTGGCTCCCAGGACATTATGGCGTCCGAGGCCCATATCGCCATGCTCGCCGCCCAGGGAATCGTCGTAGCCGCCGACGCCGAGGCGATCTTGAGGGGTCTCGCGCAAGTGAAAGGCGAAATCGAGGCGGGAACGTTCTCATTTTCGCGAGCGCTCGAGGACATCCATATGAACGTCGAAAGCCGGCTCGCCGAGATCGTCGGCCCGGCGGCCGGGCGCCTTCACACCGCGCGCTCGCGCAACGACCAGGTCGCCGTCGATTTCCGCCTCTGGGTGCGCGACGCGATCGACGCGATCGCGGCGCCAGATCGCCGGGCTGCAGCGGGCGCTCGCGACCAGAGCGCTCGACAGCGCCGCCATGGTCATGCCGGGCTTCACCCATCTGCAATCGGCGCAGCCGGTCACCTTCGGCCATCATCTCCTGGCCTATGTCGAGATGCTGGCGCGCGACGCGGGACGTTTTCGGGACGCGCGCAAGCGGCTCAACGAATGTCCGCTGGGCGCGGCGGCGCTCGCCGGCACTTCGTTCCCGATCGACCGCGACATGACCGCCAAGGCGCTCGGCTTCGACCGGCCGACCGCCAATTCGCTCGACAGCGTCGCCGACCGCGACTTCGCGCTCGAGTCGCTCGCGGCGATTGCGATCGCGGCGACCCACCTCTCCCGCTTCGCCGAGGAGATCGTGTTGTGGACGACGCCGCAATTCGGGTTCGTCCGGCTGTCCGACGCTTTCTCGACCGGGTCGTCGATCATGCCGCAGAAGCGCAATCCCGACGCGGCGGAGCTGGTGCGCGGCAAGACCGGCCGCATCTTCGGCGCGCTCTTCGGCCTGCTCACCGTGATGAAAGGCCTGCCGCTCGCCTATTCGAAGGACATGCAGGAGGACAAGGAGGGCGTGTTCGACGCGTTCCACACGCTCGCGCTTTGCCTCGCCGCGATGACCGGCATGGTCGAGGACTTAACGCCCGACCCCAGGCGGATGAAGGCCGCGGCAGGCGCAGCTTATGCGACCGCGACCGATCTCGCCGACTGGCTGGTGCGGGCGCTCAAGATCCCGTTCCGCGAAGCGCATCACATCACGGGCCGCATCGTCGCGCTCGCCGCCGGGCGCGGCGTCGCGCTGGAGAAGCTCACGCTCGAGGAGATGCAAAGCGTCGAGCCGCGCATCACCAAAGACGCGTTCGGCGTACTCGGCGTCGAGCGCTCGGTCAAGAGCCGCACGTCCTATGGCGGAACCGCGCCGGCCAACGTGCGCCGGCAGGCGCGCGCCTGGCTAAAACGGCTCGGAGCGGGGTGAGGCCTCCCGAACACAGGACGCGTCCGGCGGGGCATAGCATCCCTCGACGTTAGAACGACAGCGGATGCGTCACGAAGTCGAGCAGGAGCTTCTGGAGTTCGACGATCTCTATCCGGACCCCGCCCCGCGTCTTCCACCATCGATCGGGGTCAAAATTCGAATAGCGCGCGGCTCGCACTGTGACCTGCGTCGGATGGCCTTTCATGTCCCGGTCGAGCACGCGCCGCAATCGCCGCGAATGATCCTTGGTGGCCACCACCACAATGGATCGGAAATGATGCTCATCGCACCATTGAGGAAGCGTCTGGCCTTCGCTTTCGGTTCCGGAGACTTCTGGAGATTTCCACGACATCCGTGAGGCCGAGCGTTCTCAGCTGGCGAATTTGCCGCGCCGCCATGTCCTCATAGGGGAGCCCCCGACGGATGAACTCGTTGTCTTCCCCGCTCGGCGGGTCGGCAAACACCGCCACCTGCTTTGCGACGCCGCTGTGCACGAGGTCCGCCGCTTCGAGCGCCCCAGCGCCGCCGGAACCGATCGACAGAACGATGACATCGGCGGGACCGACGGGTTGGTCGACCACAAGCGCCCATCCCGCGGCTCGCAAAACCGTTTCCCGAAGCGGGCGAACGGCGACGATTGCAAACGCGACCAATGCGAGCGCCGCCAGGACGAGGACCCACCCCGGCCATCCGAAGATCCTTCTCCGCTTCATGGATTACGGCGCGCAAGCGTGACGCCGCGCGTGGCGGCCCGAAGGCGTCGCGCAGGAAACGGCGCGCCGCCCCCCATGGAGTCGGTTCCGAATAAGGCTGCCGACATGACGCCCCTCGCGCGGCCCGGCTTGCTTGCGGCCGCAGATCCGCTAGGCCGCGCAGTCCCGGCATAGGCCCACGAGTTCGACCATCTGCCGATGCGGCTCAAAGCCGGCGCGCGCGGCGGCTTCCTGCAAGAGATGGTCCAGCTTGACATCTTCGATTTCGTCGCTCCGGCCGCACTTCTCGCACAAGAGCAGCGCGCCGTGATGCGCGTGGCCGAGGTGCTCGCAGGGCGCATAGGCGTTGCGGCTCTCGATCTTGTAGACGAATCCATGCTCGAGAAAAAAGTCGAGCGTCCGATAGACGGTCGGCGGCGCGACCGGCTTGCCCTCGCGGCGCGAAAGCTGGTCGATGATCGCATAGGCCCCAAGGGGCCCCGCGCTTTCGCCCAGGATGGTCAGAACCTGCCGGCGGAGCGCGGTCAATTGCAGGCCGTGCCGCGCGCAGGCGCTCTCCACCTGCCCTTGCCATCGAGCCGCGTTCGGCTTGAGGCGCGAAGTCTTCACCGGCGTCCTTTTGCTCATTGCGCTTTCGTTCATATCACGGTCGAAGTCGAGAAATGATATAAGATTGCACTTCGGCCTTGCCTACCGGTAGGATATAACATAACAGTGCGCCGTCGCGCTGAGCCGGCGCTTCAACCGAAACGGAGGGCTGCACTCGTGACTCAACAAGCTCCATCTCATCGCGGCGATCGCGATCTGCGGCTTAAGCGCGCCGGCCCTGGCCGATCCGGTGAAAGTCGTCGCGGCGGAAAATTTTTACGGCGACCTCGCAAGCCAGATCGGCGGACCGAATGTCGCGGTGACCAGCATTCTGTCCAACCCGGACGACGATCCGCATCTGTTCGAGGTGAGCCCCGCGACCGCCAGGGCGCTCAGCGACGCGAAAATCGTGATCGCCAACGGCGTCGACTACGACCCGTGGATGGAAAAGCTTGTCAGCGCCCACAAGGCGCCAGGGCGCAAGGAAATCGTGGTCGGCGCGCTGGTCGGCCGGAAGCCCGGCGACAATCCGCATTTGTGGTACGATCCGGCTTACATGAAAGCCGCAGCGAAGGCGCTGGTCGCCGATCTCGCCGCCGTCGACCCGGCGCACAAGGCGGCTTACGAGCAGGGCGAGGCCAAGTTCGTCGATTCGCTGAAGCCGCTCGACGACAAGATCGCGACGATGCGCAAGTCCTACGCTGGTGAGCCGGTCACCGCATCGGAGCCGGTGTTCGGCTATCAGGCTGCACTTATCGGGCTTAAGGTCCGCAACGAGAAATACGCGCTCGCCGTCATGAACAACGCCGAGCCGACGCCTTCGGAAGTGGCGGCGTTCGAGGACGACCTCAAGGGCAAAAAGGTGAAGGCGATGCTCTACAACGCCCAGGCGAGCGAGCCCGCGGTCGGCAAGCTCGTGCAGATGGCCAAGGACAATGGGATCCCCGTCGTCGGGGTCTCCGAGACCGAGCCGCCCAACTCGACCTATCAGGACTGGATGATGGGGCAGCTCAACGCGCTCGATCACGCCCTGTCCGGCGGGGCGTAGTTGAGCGCACTCAGCTTCGACGATGTGACGATCAGGCTCGGCGGCCGGGAGATCCTGAAAGCCGCGAGCTTCGCGATCGAGGACGGCGAATTCGTCGGCATGCTGGGCGCGAACGGCGCCGGCAAGACGACTCTCATGCGCGCCGCCCTCGGCCTCGTTCCCGTCGCTTCCGGCAGGGTCGCCGTGCTCGGCCAGCCGGCGACGCGCGGCAACGCCCATATCGGCTACATGCCGCAAAACCGCGGGGCGATCGCGGGCTTGCGGCTCACGGGCTGGGACATCGTCGCCTCCGCCGCGATCGGGGCCCGCTTCGGATTCGTCACGCTCGACAAGAAGACGCGGCGCGAGATCGACTGGGCGCTCGATGAGGTCGGCGCGCGCGAGCTCGCCCAGCGCTCGATCGCCGAATTGTCCGGCGGCGAGCGCCAGCGGGTCTTCCTGAGCCAGGCCCTGCTCGGCAAGCCGCGCCTGCTTCTGCTCGACGAGCCGCTGATCTCGCTCGATCCCGGCCATCAGAAGAGCATCGTCGAGACGGCGCGGCGCATTTGCGATGATCTCAAGCTCGCGATCGTGTTCAGCGCGCATGAGCTCAATCCGCTGGTCAACGCCATCGACCGGGTTCTCTATCTCGGATCGGGCGCGGCCGTGATCGGCGCTGTCGACGACGTCGTCACCGGGCCTGTGCTCTCGCGCCTCTATGGAACCCGGATCGAGGTCATCCGCGCCAGGGACCGCTATTTCGTGATGGCGGCCGACGGCGGCGTCGACGTCGAGCGCGAAGCGCATCGCCACGATCACCACGCCCACGACGCGCATGCCTGAAGACGCACATGCTTCAATATGATTTCATGCGCACCGCCTTCGCCGCCTCGGGCGTGGCGGCGCTTCTCGCCGGAACGGTCGGGTTCTTTCTGGTGCTGCGCGGCCAGACCTTCGCCGGCCATGCGCTGTCGCACGCCGGCTTCACCGGCGCGACCGGCGCCGTGCTGTTCGGCTTGCCGCCGCTCGCCGGCCTGATCGGCTTCACATTCCTTGTCGGCGTCGGGATGGGGCTATTCGGCGAAAAGCTCGCGCAGCGCGACGTGGCGATCGGCATGATGCTGTCGCTTGCGCTCGGCCTCGGCCTTCTCTTTCTGCATTTCTACACCGCCGCGGCGACCCAGGCGACGGCGCTTCTGTTCGGCAACGTGCTCGGGGTCGATGCGTCGGCGCTGCTCGCGCTCGTCGTTCTCGCGCTTTTAAGTCTGGCCGCGCTGGGGCTGATCGGCCGCCCGCTCGTGTTCGCTTCCCTCCAAGCGGAGCTCGCCGAGGCGCGCGGCGTGCCGCTGCGCTTCGTCTCGGCGGCGTTCCTGGCGATTGTCGCGGTTGCGGTCGCCGAATGCGCGCAGATTGTCGGCATATTGCTCGTGTTCACCCTTATGGTCGGCCCGGCCGCGGCGGCCATGAACCTGAGCCGCCGCCTGCCGCTCGCGCGTCGCACTCTCGGCGGGACTCGCGCTCGCGGAGGCCTGGGGCGGACTGACGCTCGCGTTCTACACCAACTGGCCGACCTCGTTCTGGATCACTGCGCTCTCCGGCCTCGTGTTCTTCGGAGCGGCGGCGGCGCGGCGATAGGCGCGCTTCACCCGGTCAACGAACGCGCTTCTTGTGGGGCCCCGTGTCACATGCTCACGGGGATGGGACGGGACCTGAATTGACGGACGGCGCGCGACTGTGAAAGGATACGTTATTCCGGGTTGTGGGGCGCAGCGAGCGGGCGAGGGGTCGCATGCGCGGGCTTCTCAAGTACGCTTTTGTGCTGGCCTTAGGGGTGGCGATTGGCGCGTATGTTCTCGGGCCGCTCAACCTCGAGGATAGCGTCCCCAACAATTCCGCTGAGAATGCGGCGACCGGCCAATTCGATCCTTCGTCGCTCGCGACGCCGTCCGTCGATGAAGAGTTGGACTACGAGGTCGCCAGGCAGTTCGCCTCGCTTTCAGGATGGCGCGCCTTCCTCGCGGCTCACCCGAACGGCGCGTATGCGCGATCCGCGCGGGCGGAGGTTGCGAGACGGCTCGGGGCGGAAAGCGCGTTCCGCCGGAGGGCCCGCGCCCGCGGCGGCCGCATCGCCAATGGAGCGTGACCAGCGCTACGGACTTTCGAGGCGGATCGGGTCGCTGGCGTCGAATGCGCAATCCGCGCGGGCCAGGGTCGAGCGACTGCTTCTCGGAGAGACGGCGCCCGCGTCGGGCGATCTCGAGGATTCCGCTCGCCCACCTGGAGAGGAGAGCGGCGAGCGAGTCTGCTCCGTCTGTCGCGCCTCCTTTGAGCGAGGCAGTTCCCGCCACGGATGGGGCTCCGTCGTATGAGGCGTCCCGGGACGCCAGGCCTGCGGACGACGCGGCGCGTCATTCGCCGCCCCCTGCGAGGCGCCGATGGCGCGTCCGGCGCGCAACTCGCGGCCCTTGCTCCGGAAGAGATCTGCCGGCGCGACGAAGATCGCCTGGCGCAGCTTCGCATGAACCCCTCCCGCGGCGAGGTGGCGCGCTTTGCGAATGAGCTTGGCTGCGAAAAGTTGCGATCGCAGGTGCTTGACCTGTTTGAGGGCCTGGCGCCTCCGCCGGCCGCGGCGAATATCTCAGGCGTCACGTCTCCCGGCGCGCCAGCGGAGAGCGAGACGGCGCATCTGGTCTCGCCTCTCGCGGGCGCCGACGTTGCGTCTCCGATGGCCGCCGCGATTTGTAAGCGTGACGGGGAGCGCCTTGTGCGGCTGCGCTCCAGTCCTTCGCTCGACGAGGCCACGCGATTCGAGACTGAGCTCGGCTGTGAGCAATTGCGGCCGCAGCTTCAGCGTCTGATGGAGAGCCTGGATTTGGGCGCGACGGCGCCGCCCGCCCCCGCTGCGCCGCCTGCCCCCGCGGATCGACCGCGCGCGAACCCTTTGCTCGGTCAAGCCTGCGCAAGCGAGCGCTCCGCGCTTGACCGTCTGCGGCAGGAGCCTTCCGCGGAGGCGGCTGAGCTGTTCTGGCGCGAGATGAAATGCGAAGGGTTGCGTCCTCAGGTCCGCCTGCTTCTGGAAAGCCTCGACGTCGCGGCGGACTCCGTGGGGTCGACGGTTGCGCGCAGCGATCCGCAGGCGCGCGACGCCGCCTCCGACGCGCCGGCCGTCATCGGGGCGGATCAGGCGGAGTGCCGGCGGGAGACGGCGGAGCTGAACCGTGTCCGGGCCACACCTGACCTTGGCGACGCCGAGCGCTTCGCCAGCACGGTGACGTGCGGCGCGCTCAGACCCCAGGTGGCGCGATTGCTGGAGAGCTTTGGAAATTGAGAGACCACTTCTCCCGCCGCCACGGGAGCAGGAATGACCCTCAGGCGCCCGAACGGATCTTGGCGCTGGCGGCGCGCTCCATAGACGGAAAGGGCGGCCTTGAGCCGCCCTTTCTCGCTTCGATCATTGCGCCCGTTTGGGGAAATCAAACGGGAAATCCCAGCCGTATTCGGCGGGCCAGGGATTCGGAGATGGCGGCGTCTCGCGGCCGGTTTTGACGTCGCCGCCAACGGTTCCGCTCGCTCCAGTCCCGGGGACCGAGGTTTCGTCTGCGCGAGGGTGGACCACGACGGTGGCCGCCCGCTTTTGAACCTTCGGCGTCATGCATGCTCCAATGTTTCAGTAAAGGTTGGCCTTCAGTACAGTTCCGTGCTGTGTAGGCCTTACTCGATAAGCGGGCTGTGACGCAGCTCACATCTCGAGCCCGCGATGTTTTAATTCGTGATGTGCTCCTGCCGGACGCGGTCGCCTTGATGACTGGCCCGCGTTGGCGCAGAGGAAGCCCCAATGCCCAGCCTTCGCCAGATCAGGCTCGTAACCGGCCTCGTCCTTTTCCTCTATGTGACGCTGCATTTCGCCAATCACGCGCTCGGCAACATTTCGGTCGGCGCGATGGAGCGCGGCCTCGCCATCCAGAAGCTGATCTGGCAGTCGCTCCCCGGCGCGGTGATCCTCTACCTTTCGCTTCTGACGCATATGAGCCTCGGCTTCTGGGCGCTCTATCAGCGGCGCCGGTTCCGCTGGACGCGCCTCGAGGCGACCCAGCTCGTGCTTGGCCTCTCCATTCCGTTCCTGCTGGCCAATCACGTGATCAGCACGCGCGTGGGCTTGAGCCAATTCGAACTCGAGAAGGGATATGCGCAGGAACTGGCGAGCCTGTGGGTCGCCACGCCGCTGCTCGGCGCGCTGCAGGCGATTTTATTGCTGATCGTGTGGATTCACGGCTGTCTCGGATTCCATTTCTGGCTCAGGCTCAAGCCGTTCTACCCCCGGGTGAAGGCGGCGCTGCTGGCGGGCGCCGTGCTTCTGCCCGCGCTCGCGCTGCTTGGCTATTACCAGGGCGGCGAGCGCACGCTGGTCGCGATCCAGGATCCCGCATGGCGGGCGCGCAACCTGTCGCCCGAACATGTCGGGACTGCGGCCCAGAGCGCGGCGCTTGCGAAGGAACGCACACTCACCCTCATCCTCCTGGCTGCGGCTCTCGCCGCCGCCCTCGCCGGCAGGGGCTTCCGGCAGTGGCGGGAGCATCGCGTGGGCTCGATCCGGCTGACCTATCCCGACCGCACGATCCGTGTCGCGCGCGGCTTTAGCGTGCTCGAGGCGAGCCTCATCAACGACATCCCGCACGCGCATGTGTGTGGCGGGCGCGGCCGCTGCTCGACCTGCCGCATCCGCATCCTTGGCGGCGGCGATGGGCTCCCGGCCCCGAGCGCCGCGGAGCAGGCGGTGCTCGAGCGGGTGCATGCAGGCCAGGAGGTCAGGCTTGCCTGTCAGCTCCGTCCGACCAGCGATCTGGCGTTCGTGCCGCTGCTCTCCCCATACGCGACGACGCTCGACGCCTATCAAGCCGGGGCCGCCGACTCGGGCGTTGAGCGCTATCTGGTCATCATGTTCGTCGACATGCGCGGATCGAGCCGGCTGGCCGAGAGGCGCCTGCCGTTCGACACCGTGTTCATCATCAACCAGTTTCTCAACGCCGTGAGTCACGCCGTGTTGGACGCGGGCGGCCAGCCCAACCAGGTGCTGGGCGACGGGCTCCTGGCGCTGTTCGGCATGAGCGTCCCGCCCGGCGTCGCCTGCCGGCAGGCGATCTTGGCCAGCGCCGCGATCGCCGACCGGGTCGGGAGGCTGAACACCGCGCTGGCTCATGCGCTGGTCGAGCCGATCCGCTTCGGCGTCGGCATCCACGCCGGCGTAACCGTCGCCGGCGCCATCGGTTATGAGCGCCACGCGCAATTCACGGTGATCGGCGATCCGGTCAATGTCGCCGCACGTCTCCAGGACCTGACCAAGGCGATGGCGTGCGAAGTGTTGATGTCGGAAGAGGTCTACGAGCACGCCGGCTTCGCTCCGGACGCCCTCCCCGCCCACGAGGTCGAGACGCGCGGACGCGAGGCGAGCGTGAAAGCCCGCAGCGTCGCGCGAGCGGCCGACCTGACCGGCCTGATCGCGGCGCAGGCGACGGCGGAGTCGTGAGCGGCTCGAATCGCCGCGCCGTCCCTCGGACCCCAAGACCCGCAGGGGCGACCAGACGCTTCGGCGATCCCGCGCAATTCAACGGCAAGAAGCTCTAACCGTCATTTTACTTGCGCGCGCTAATGTTTTCAGTGCGTTAGCACCCCGTTTAGTTCCGCGCTCAAAATTCGGATGCGTCGGACCGGGCGTGACCGAACTGGAACAGTATATAACACATTTGTAGTATGTGATAATGGTGACCTCGCCGAACCTCACCCGCCCCCGGCAGCCGGACAAAGATCGGCGCTCTCAAGCTCCGCGTCGGCCGGATAGAGCGCCATCAGCTTCAGCATCACGCCGTTGGTCCAGCCGAAGCCGTCCTGGGTCGGATACTCGCCGCCGCCGCCCGCCTGGTTGGTTGCGATCACGTCGTACTTCTCTACGAGCTTGCCGGTCGAGCGATAGACGCGGGAGACGTTGACCATCCACCGGCACGCGATCGCCTCGGCGAGCGGCTTCCGCCCGTAAGCGGTCAGCCCTTCGACCGCGATCCACTGCAGCGGCGCCCAGCCGTTCGGCCAATCCCATTGCTGCCCCGTGTCGATCGTCGTCGTGACGATCCCGCCCGGCTTCAACAGATCAGCTTCGACAGCTTTCGCCACCGAAGCGGCCTGCTCCTCGCTCGCGACGTGCGTGAACAACGGATAGAGGATTGCTGCGGTGAGCTGGTAGATCGGCTCCTTCCGCGTCCAGCGATAGTCGAGATAGACGCCGCGAGAGGGATCCCAAAGATAGTGATCGATCGCCGCGCGCCGAGCAGCGGCGCGCTTGGCGAAGTCCTCGGCGCAGTCGTGATCGCCGGCGCGCTCGCAGCCGGCCCGGATGGCGTTCTCAAGCCCGAACATGAGAGCGTTCAGGTCTATGGGTAGGATTTCGGTCGTGTCGATCGACGCCTTTGTTCGCGAATCCGCGAACCATCGCGAGCTGAAATCCCAGCCGCTCTCCGCGCCGGCGCGAATGTCGCGAAACATCTCATGCGCTGGCCGGGCCGTCGCGGCCGCCAGCACGACGTCCTCGGAAAAGGATTCATCGCGCGGCGCGTCGCTATCGTCCCAATAGCGATTGAGGATCGACCCGTCCTCGAGCGCGACCGCATGGCGATGCGCCTGGCCCGGCTTGAGCGCGTTCGCGCCCTCCATCCAATAGGCGTATTCCGTCTTGAGCTCCGGCAGATAGCGGGCGAAAGCCGCCGCCGGATCTGATGGAGACAGAAGGGAGACCATTGCAAAAAAGAAAGGCGGCTGCGAACGGCTGAGGTAGTAGGTGCGTGTTCCGTTCGGCGCATGGCCGTATGTGTCCATGAGATCGGCGAAGTTCTTCACCATGTCCTCGAGGAGATCCCGCCGGCCGCTTTCCGCCAGGCCAAGCAGGGTGAAATACGAGTCCCAGTAATAGAGCTCGCTGAATCGGCCACCCGGCACGACATAAGGCCGCGGCAACGGGAGAGCCGACGAATAGGGCGCGACAGTCTGCTCGTCCCGGGTCAACAGCGTCCAGAGCGCGTCGATGTGACGGCGGATAGGGACCTGTTCAGATACCGCCGCTGGCGTGGCGGCTTGGGCCGGCAAGTCGAAATGGGTGACGACGAAGCGCTTCAGCCCCTCGAGCGAGTTCGGCTTCTTCGCATGGTAGAGCGCCAGAATCTCGGGCGGCGGCGATTTCGCCGTCGCGTCGGCGAACTCCTTGCTGTCGGGAAAGATGTGGGCAAGCTCGACGTCCGCGTAGAGGTCGCCGAACAGAACCTGCGGCGGAGGCGGCCGTTCGAAGGCAAGCGCCGGATGGAGGAGCAAAAGAACCGGCGCGATAAGCGCCGTGCCGATGCGTCTGTTCATGCTGCACCTCAAATGCGAGGTCTCGACCGATTGGACGCATGCCGGACGGCGCCGAACCGTTCAGGCCGTCGGCGGTTCGGTCGCCCCGGGCCCAAGCGAGCGCTGCATCATGATCGAGTCCGTCCAGCGGCCGAATTTGTACCCGACCGCGGGCAGATAGCCGACCTGGCGGAAGCCGAACCCTTCATGCAACTTGATCGAGGCGACATTGGCGCCGTCGATATAGCCGATCATCTGGCGAAAGCCCGCCGCAGCGCAAGCGTCGATCAGCGCATTCATCAGCTGACGCCCGATCCCTGCGTGCAGCCGGTCGCTGCGCACGTAGATCGAATGCTTCACCGTATAGCGATGAGCAGGCCGCTTGCGGAACGGCACGGCGTAGGCGTAGCCGACCACCGTTCCCGCCTCCTCCGCAACCAGATGCGGCATCTTGCGGTTGTTCATCGACCGGCGGCGGCGCTTGAGATCATCGGCGTCGGGCGTTTCGAAATCGCCGTCGACGCCCGGATCCACCCCGCGCCGGATGTGATGCAGATAGATGGCGAGCATCGCCGGCACGTCGCTGTCGCGCGAGTTGCGCACGTGAATCCGGGGAAGCTCGGTCCGTTCGTCCACTCCGCCGGGGGCGGCGCTGTTCGTTACGTCCATGGGCGGCTTTTACGCGAAATCCAATCCGATGGTAACTCCCCGCAGCACCCTCGGCCGACGCCCTGGAGCCGGCAGCCCCCGAAGGATTCCTCCCGCAGGCTACAAGGGGGGCTTCAGGCAGGCGTCTCCCTGACCACATACGTATGGAACCGGATCGCTCCCCTTTCGTCGACCTCGCGATAAAGGCCCTGCACTTCCGCTTCGAAGCCCGGGAACACGTTGGCGCTCTTCTCGAACATTTTCAGATAGTCGATCATCGGCTGCGCCCGCTCGGTCAACCTCTCGCCCGGCACGATGGTCGCGATGCCCGGCGGATAGACCACCCATAGCGTCGTCGCGATCCGGCCATCGAGTTCGCCGAGCGGCAGGTAGTCGACGTTGTTGCGCACGAGATGGCGCGCGGCCTCGCGCGGCGTCATGGCGGCTTCCGGCAGATGCTTGGCGGCGAATTGCGCCTGCTGCAGTTCGCTCACGCCCGCGTCGCGGAAGAAGGCGTGCATCTCGCCGCAGAGGTCCTTGAGCCGCTTGCCACGATAACGGGCCGGGCGCTTGGCGACGAATTCTGGCATCGCGTCCTCAAGCGGCGCGTTCTCGTCATGCAGCCGCTTGAAGGCGACGAGGGCCGAGACCAGCGTGCCCGCCTTGCTCGAACTCGACGCCTGGCGTCAGCAGGAAGAGCAGCGAATTGAGATCGTTCTTCTCCGCCACCACGCGGTTCTCGCGTAAGTATTGGGCGACCACCGGCGCGGGAATCCCGTAATCCTCATGAGCTCCGGTCGCGCGATCGAAGCCCGGCGTGAGCAAAGTGAGCTTGGCCGGATCGGTGATGGCGAAGCCCGGTTCGAGCGCCTGGAAGCCGTGCCAGGCTTCGCCCGGCACCAGCGCCCAATAGCGCGGGTCGCGGGCGATGAGGTCGGTCGACACGTTCTCCCACGGCACGTCGTGGGTGGCGCCCTCGAGCGCCGCGTCCCGGATCGAGACGCGCTGGGGCACGAACGGATCGAAAAACCAGCGCCGCGCAGGGTCGCGCTCCTTCTCCTCGAATTCGCGCCGGACCGCGCGCAATTTCTTGCGCAATTCGACGCCGAGCCGGATCGTGTCGTCCCACAGAACTTCGCCCGACCGCCCCTTCATCATCTGCGCGCCGACGTCGAGGGAAGCGAACAGCGGATAGAACGGCGAGGTCGAGGCGTGCTGCATGAAGCCTTCGTTGAAGCGGCGATGCTCGACGCGCCTTCGCTGGCCCTTGATGTGGCGATCGCGCACATGGATCTGCGACGCCTGCGAGAAGCTCGCGAGCTGCTTGTGCGCCGACTGGGTGGCGACGATTCCCGGCGAAGCTTCGCTCAGGTTTTTCAGTCCCATGGCGAAGCGGCGCTCATAAAGCGGATGAAACTTCATGAAGCCGGCCCAGGCCTCGTCGAACATGATGTAATCGCACAGATGTCCGATCCGCTCGACGATGCGCTCGGCGTCGTAGATCGTGCCGTCGTAAGTGCATTGTTCGATCACAGCGGCGCGGAACGGGCGCCCGCGCCGCCACGCCTCCTTGTCGGTCACCAGCGGATTGTCGCGAATGCGCTCGCGTATCCTCGTCTCGTCGAGATCGTCGGGCCGAATGGGGCCGATGAGACCGTAGGCGTTGCGGTCGGTCGAGAGATAGATCGGAATCCCGCCGCCCATCATGAGCGCGCCCTGGTGCGCCGCTTTGTGGTTGTTGCGGTCGAACAGCACGAGGTCGCCCTCGGCGATCAGGTTGGTGAGCACGATCTTGTTCGACGACGAAGTGCCGTTGAGGACGAAATAGGTCTTCTCGGCCCCGAAGATCGCCGCAGCCTCTTTCTGCGCCTG
Source organism: uncultured Alphaproteobacteria bacterium (assembly GCA_963764955.1). Lineage (GTDB taxonomy): Bacteria > Pseudomonadota > Alphaproteobacteria > Rhizobiales > Beijerinckiaceae > Roseiarcus. The sequence continues at coordinate 131,511 of CAVXVE010000024.1, forward strand.
CAGCGCCGGCCCTTCGTGGGTGAGAAGATCGCCGAGTTCGAGAATCGAATTATCGAGGTCGTCGCGAAAGACCGCTTCGCCCAGATGCTCGACGAAGATGCGTCCGATTGGACTGCGGCTATAGAAGACGCCGCCGTTGTGGCCGGGGCAGGTCCACAGCTGATTGCCTTCCTCCTGGTAGTCGACGAGCGCGCCGAAGAATGGGGTCTTGAGCGTGTCGGCATATTGCTTGAGACGCGAGACGAGATTGCGGGCGATGAATTCGGGCGTCTCCTCGGCCAGGAACACATAGCCGTCGATGAAGTCGAGCACTTCGACCGGAATGTCCTCGAAGCGCTTGCGCCTGATGAGGACGACGATCGGCATGTCGAGGCCGCGCTTCCTCATCAGGTTGATGAGCGAAGCCGCCTTGCCCTCGATCCCTTTCTTGCCCCAGTCGACCACCATGCAGCCGATCGCGGCGTCCGTCTGCACGGCGATCTCAGCGTCCTCGACGCGCCGCGCCTTGATGACCTGGAACCCCATCCGCTCGATGGCGGCGACGATCTGGTTGACCCGGAGGCCCTCGAGATCGTCGGCGTCGAACATCGGCGCCGAGAACAGAAAGGTCAGACGTTGGGAAAAGTTCATCGCCTCATGGCCCGTCAGACGGGCGTCCTTGCTGACCGCCAGAGATCCCGGCGGTTCGGTCACCCCCGACCGGCTGCTTAAGACAGCATCCCGCGACACAATCAAGTCGGCTTGCCGCCGACGGGGCGCGGGAGCGGCGCTGCTCGCTGGTCGGCGGCCACGCCGGCGTGCTAATCGTTGGGCTGCGCAGCTTTACCGATCCTGGCGTCGGGAAGCGGCGCGTTAGCGATGAGTCGACGGTCGCCAAGACGGCGGAGTAACGCATTTGAACTCGGTGATCCTGACCCTGAACGCGGGTTCGTCGTCGCTCAAATTCGCCGCCTTCGCGCTTGTTGAGGGCGGCGAGCCGAGCGCGCTTGCTTCGGGTGAAATCGAGGGGATCGGCGCGACCGCTCAGGGCGGCGTCAAGACAGCCGCGGGCGAGAAGAGCGCACTCAGGTTCGAGGGGGCGGGGCCCAGGGTCGATCATGCCGCGGCGATGGGCGCCATTCTGGAATGGCTCAAGGACGCGGGATACAATTCCTCAGTCGGCGCGGTCGGCCATCGCATCGTCCACGGAGGAGCGGATTATTCCGAGCCGGTCCTGATCAGTGACGCGACGCTCGCGAAACTGCGAGCGCTCGTTCCGCTTGCGCCGCTCCACCAGCCCCACAACATCGCCGGGGTCGAAGCCGCGATGCGCTCCTTTCCGTCAACGCCTCAGGTCGCCTGCTTCGACACCGCCTTCCACCGCGACCCATCCCTTCATCCACGACACCTACGCCCTGCCTCGCTCCTATTACGACGAGGGCGTGCGCCGCTATGGCTTTCATGGTCTCTCCTACGAGTTCATCATGCGCAAGCTGCGCAAGATCGCGCCTGAGGTCGCGCGCAAGGCCGTCATCATCGCCCATCTCGGCAATGGCGCTTCGATGTGCGCGGTCCATGACGGGCGCGCAATCGCCACGACCATGGGGTTCACCGCGCTCGACGGGCTTTCGATGGGCACCCGCTGCGGGCAGATCGACCCCGGCGTCGCGCTCTATCTCATGGCGGAAAAAAAGATGAGCGTGGACGAGGTCTCCGACCTCTTGTGGAAGAACTCGGGGCTGAAGGGCATGTCGGGCATTTCCCAGGACATGCGCGAGCTTGAGGCGTCCGACTGCCCCGCCGCGCGCGACGCGATCGCCTACTTCGTCTCGCGCATCCGGCGTGAACTCGGAGCGCTCGGGGCGACCGTCAATGGCGCCGAGGCGATTGTGTTCACCGCCGGCATCGGCGAACATTCATGGAAGGTGCGCGAGGCGGCGCTCAAGGACATGGAATGGATGGGACTCCATCTCGACGCCGAAGCGAACCGCGCGGGCGCGCAGATCATCAGCGCCAAGCATTCTCCAACGGTCGTCTACGTCATCCCGACCAACGAGGAGCTGATGATCGCCGAGCACACGGTCGCGACGGCGAGGTCGGCAAGTAGCGGCTCACGCTAGAACCCCAGCGCGGCCCGCGCCGCGCGCCAGCGCGCTTGCAGCGCGGCGATGTCGGAATCGTCGAGCGGGCTCACCCCTCGAACAGGACCGCTCGCACGCCTTTCTCCAGATGGAAGACTTCGCCGGTGCGGCGGAACTTCGCGCCGATCCCTTGGCCCGTGAGCATCTCGCGCGACCGAACGATGACCGTCTGTTGATAGTTCGGATCGATGTGGGTCTGAACCGGATCGCCGACGATCATGATGGCGCAATCCTTCAGGTCCGCGGTCGGCGGCCCTTCCACCGTATCGACGTCGGGCATCGTGACGCCGCGCTTGCTCGGACCCCGCTCCGGGTGGAGCTGCCACAATTCGTCGATGAGCTGTCCGCTGAATGTGTAGCTCGAGCCGAGGCCGCATATCCGCGCGTTGGGCCGCTTACGCTCATCCACCCAATCCTTGAGGCGCCGAAGTTCGTCGAGGTCGGCGCGCGGCGCGCGCGGCAGCCCAGCGATCGGCGCAAGGCCTGAGCGATTGAGCGCCGCCGCCAACGGCGAGAGCGTGATCGCGGCGAGGGCAGCGACGCCTAGAAGCGCGGCGCGCGGCGCCCGCCCGCCGAGCAGCATCAGCGACGCCGCGACAGCCGCGGCAATCGCCGGGGCGATCAGATCGAGATGATGGATGTAGGGCGTGTGGACACGCAGAAGCAGCGCGGCGGCGATGACGGCGCTGCCGAGCATAAGGCGCAGCAGGCACCGCAGCCGAGCGCCCGGCCGTCAATCTGTCGCAATGGCGCGAGCGCTCGGTCGTCAAACGCGGACATGCGCGAGATGATAGCCGACGACGGTTAAGGCTTAGCGGCTGGCGGCGGCGGCGCTGCGAGGCGCAATCGGGCGCTGGATGAGACCGAGCGCGAAGGCCGGCGCGAGACGAGCCCGGACACCGGCAAGCAAGCGGTCATGGCCTTTGTCTTTTCGTCCGCCTGGGCTTCGCGCCGTCCGGCTTCGGCAGCAAGGTCTGGACATAATCCAGCGCCGAGCGAAGCAAGGCCTTGATCGCATCCTCCGAGGCCGGCGGCGGATCGGCGTAGACATAGCCCTCCATGCGGCGGCCTCGCATCTCCATCGGCCGGATCCCAGGCTGAGCCAGCGCTTCGTGCTCATGCTCCCTGCCGACTCGCAGAAGAAGGCCACGCTTGGACGCCGCGGCGACGAGATTTCCGTTCACCAGGAATCCGACGCCGCCGAACATTTTGACTTCGCGCACCGCCTCGACGCCGTGAAGAGCGGCCCGCACCCTCAAGGCGAGGTCACTCTCGGCGCTCATTCTCTGGCCTCTTGCGCATGAAGCAGCATATTCCAACGCCCCGCGCCAACCGGAGCCGACTCGCGCGATCGCGCCAGTGCGTTCCTCGGCTTATCTCCCCGCCAGCCGGTCGGCGAACAGCGCGACAGTCTTTGCGTAAATCTCCGCCGAGTTCCATTGCAGGATGGCGGCGAAGTTGGGCTCGCCTTCGTTCCAGCCGGCCCCGGGCTGCCAGCCATGCCCTTTGAGGAAAGCAGCGGTCGAGGCGAGCGCGTCGGCGGAATTATGAATGAGGTCCGGCGTGCCCGAACCGTCGGGCGTCGTCGCGTACATGAGATAGGCCGAAGGCATGAGCTGCGTCTGGCCAACCTCGCCCGCCCAGGCCCCCCGCAAAGCGCGCGGCTGCGCCACGATGCCACGGTCGACGAGCGCGATCGCGTCGATAAGCTCGGCGCGGAAACGTTCCGGGCGGCGGCAATCCCAGGCGAGCGTCGCGAGCGCGCTATAGGTCGGAAACGAGCCGATGTCGCCGCCGAAACTCGTCTCCTGGCCCCAGATCGCCACCAGCACGGGGCCGGGCACGCCAAAGCGCCGCTCGATCGTGGCCAGCGGCCCGGCGTATCGCTTGAGCTCCGCCCTGCCCCGCGCGACCATTCCCGGCGTCACGTGGCTCGCGGCGAAGCCCGCGAAATTATGCCCGAACATGGCGGCGCCGCCGTCGTGCCGCTTGACCGCGGGGTTGTAAGCCACGCCGTCGAGCGCGGCGTCGACCGCCCGTGCGGACAAGCCGTTCATCACCGCGACCCGCTTGAAGGAGGCGAGCCACTCGCTGAAGCCCTCGCCGTTCTTGCCGCAATCCTCCGCATGAGCGGGCGGCGCCCGCAAGGAGGGCCGCCAGCGCTACGATTCCCAAGACTCTCAATGTCTTCCCCAGATCACCCATGGCGCGATCACAGAAGCCGCGACGCGAATCGCGCCTCTCACATTCCGGGAATTTGCATGATTTCGATGACTTCGATCCAGCTGCCAGGCATCTGGAGATGCGGGTGATCCTTGCCGAACAGCTTCGTCGCGGCTTCCGCATTGTCCGCCTGCACGATCGAATAGCCGCCAATCCCGTTCCTGGTGTCGGAAACGCCTTTGGCGTCGACGCGGCTAGTCTTGCCCAGAGGCGCACCGCCATCGACGAGCGACGCCTTATGCTCGCCCATCCATTTCATCCACCCTTCCATGCCTTTCTGCTGCTGCTCGGGCGTGGAGTTCCTCATCATCCTCTCGAAGTCGGCGGCGTTGGCCATGTACAGGACCATGAATTTTTTCATCTGTAATCCTCCCATTGAGACGAACGAACGCAATATCGCCTTAAGACGCGGCGTCCTTTACGCGCTTTCCTATCGTCCGACAACGACGCCAAGCGCCAGCTCGCAGCGCGAGCCGGTCAAGCCTTGGGCGGCTCCGGCCAGGGTCTGGCTTCCTGAGCCCGCATCGCCTCGAAGGCGCGGGCGATCTTGAGCACGCCAAGGTCGTCAAACCGGCGCCCGATGATCTGCAGCCCGATCGGCAGGCCTTCGCCGTCGAAGCCGCAGTTGACCGAGGCCGCCGGCTGCTCGGACATATTGAAGGCGACGGTGAAACCGACTTGCGGAAACGGCTTCAGCGGGTCCTGGCTCGGCGACGCCCATTCCGCCGGAAAGGCGGTCATCGGCGCCGTCGGCGACAGCACATAGTCGAACGGCGCGGTCGCCTCGATCGTCGCTTTGCGCATTTCCGGTATCCGGTCGAAGCCGCGGAACACCTCGATGCCAGAAAAGCCTGCGGCGGATTCCGCCCATTCGCGGATAAACGGCAGCACCAGCGCTCGCCGCTCAGGCGCAAGCGCGCCGATATCGCTGAGCGCGCGGGCGCGCCAGAACCGGTCGAGGCCGTCGAGCATGTCCTGGGTGAGGAAGGGCTTCAGCGGCTCGACATGCGCGCCCGCAGCCTCGAAATCCCGCGCTGCGCGCTGAACAGCAGCCGTGACTTCCGGCGCCGCAGGAACGCCGCAGCCGGCTTCCAGCAAGAGACCGACGCGCAGGCCTTTGAGCGCGGCGGGCTCGATCGCCCAGTCGAGCTTCTCGTATTTGAGGCTCGCATAGTCGCGGACGTCCGGCAGCGACAGCGTCGCCATCATGAGCCCGGCGTCCGCCGCATCGCGCGTCATCGGCCCCGCGACCCGGCCGATGTAGGGCGGATCAATCGGGATCCGTCCGCCGCTCGGCTTGAGGCCGAAAATTCCGCACCATCCAGCCGGAAGCCTCACCGATCCGCCGATGTCGGTGCCGAGGTGCAGCGGACCGTAGAGCGCCGCCGCGGCGGCGCCCGCGCCCGACGACGAGCCGCCCGGATTGCGGTCGAGCTTCCAGGGATTGCGCGCGAGCGGATGGAAACTCGACAAGCCCGACGACAGCATGCCGTAGTCCGGCATCGTCGTCTTGGTGAAGATGATGGCGCCCGCTTCGCGCAGGCGCTGAGCCGGCGGCGCGTCGGCTTTCTGCGGCGACATGTCTTCCGCCGCCGTGCCGACGCGGCTTCGGGTCGCCGCGCGTCGCGATATTGTCCTTGACGGTGACCGGCACGCCGTCGAGCGGACCGATCGGCTCGCCCTTCGCCCAGCGCGCTTCCGAGGCGCGCGCCTCGTTCAGCGCCCGCTCGGGAGCATAGAGAAAGGTCGCATGAATATGCGGCTCAAACGCTTCGACCCGCTCGATAACCGAAGCCATCGCCTCGACCGGCGACAGTTCGCGCGTCCGATAGGCGCTGAGCAGCTCGAGCGCCGACATGCGGAACGGCTGCGTATTCACTCCTTTTGTCATCCTGGCGTGCTTGGTCATTGCCACGCCATCGCCGAGAGGTCGTTGACGAAGATCGGCGCGTTCTTCCACAGGCCCTTGAGCTTGGCGTCGGCGACCGTCACGTTCGGCAACTGGAAGAGGAAGGCGTTGACGCAGTCCTCGGCGAGCTTCTTCTGCGCTTCGCCCAGCGCCGCCTTGTACGCCTCGAGATTGGGCGCCGCCGTCACCTTGGCGTAGATCGCCTGGAACGCCGGGCTGTCATACTGGAAGTAATAATTCGGGTTGGCGTAGATGCCGATGTCGAGCGGCTCGACATGGCTGATGATGGTCAGATCGTAGTTCTTGTCCTTGTAGACGCCGCTCAGCCACTGCGCCCACTCGACGTCCTGGATCTTCGCGTTGATCCCCACCTCGGCGAGCTCGGCCGCAACGATCTCCCCGCCCTGACGCGCATAAGGCGGCGGCGGCAGGATGAGGCTGAGCTCGAGGGGCGTCGTGACGCCGGCCTCTTTCAAAAGCGCCTTGGCTTTGGCCGGGTCATGGGGATACATGCCGGTGAGATCGATGTAGCCGGGGTCGTTGGGCGTGAGATGGCTGCCGATCGGCGTGCCTAAGCCGTCCATCGCGCCGTCGATGATCGCCTTGCGGTCGATCGCATAGGCGATCGCCTGACGCACCTTCAGGTCGTCGAGCGGCTTCTTCTTGTTGTTCATGGCGAGGATGGTCTTGCCCTCGGTGCCGCCGACCAGGACCTGAAAGCGCGGATCGCTCTTGAACTGACCGAGCGCCTGCACATTGGCGAAGCGCGGGAACGCGTCGACGTCGCCGGCGAGCATCGCCGCGACCGCGGCCGAGGGATCGGAGATGAACCGGAAGGTCGCATGCGCGATCGGGATATGCGCCGCGTCGCGGTAGCCGTCCCATTTGTCGAGCGTGATTGACGAGCCCTTGGTCCAGGAGGAAAGCTTGTAGGGCCCGGTGCCGACCGGATTGGTGGCTTCGGCGGTCGCGCTCTTCTCGTCCAGGATCACTGCGGTGTCCATGCCGAGATGAAAGAGCGCCTCGAAACTCGGGTGCTTGAACTTGAGCACCACCGTCATCGGATCGGGCGTCTCGATCGAGTCGATCGAGGCGAAGAAGGCCTTGTCCTTGTTGGTCGATTCCTTGGCGGCGAAGCGCTCGAAGGAATATTTGACGTCCTTCGATGAGAAGGGCTCGCCGTCCTGAAACTTGACGTTCGGCTTGAGCGTGAAGGTGAGCGTCTTGAGATCGGGCGAAAAGTCCCATTTCTCGGCGAGCAGCGGTGTCACCGAGAAGTCCTCGTTGATCTTCGTCAGACCCTCGAAGATGTTGTAATGCGTCACTTCCCCGATCGCCGCCGCCGGCGCAGCTGTGGGGTCGAGCCCGGGCGGCTCGAGCACCATGCCGATCGTCACGCTGTCCTTGGCGAGGGCGAGGCCCGTCGACGCCATGAGGGCGAAGCCAAGCGTGAACAAAAGGTGATGAGCGCGGCGCATGAAGGCTCCAGGCTGCGAGAGGACAGCCGAGCATACCATCCGGCAAGCCGCGAGCGTCAAGAAAGAAAAGGCCCCCGTCGCAATCGAGACAGGGGCCTCTCTACTCACCAGTCGAAAGGTAGGATTCCGTCAGCTCGGCTGCCCGCCAGGGGCCGGGCGAGCCCGGCGCTCAGCCATGAACCGTTCGAACTCTTCGCGGTCCTTGGCGCGGCGGATCGCATCGACATATTCGGAGAACTCGCGCTGCGCGTCGTCGAGCTTGCGACGCTCTTCATCAAGCCGGGCCAATTCCGCCGTCCGCCATTCGTCGAAAGCGGCGTTGCCGGAAGCCGAATTGAATCGGCTGGCGCGCCTCGCTACTCCGCAACCCCAGCCCGAATTCGACCCCATCATAGCGCGCGCGTCCTGCCACTTGTTGTTCGCCAGTGTCTGCAAATCCGGGCCGCCATTGCGGCTCTGCCAGAATTTGTAGCCGAGGATGGCGAGGCCGATCGGCCAAAAGACGATGAAGCCAAGGACCATGGCGACGATTTCGAACGCCGTCCAGCGCCCTCCGCCGCGCCGCCAGCGGGCGTTCGCCCATTCGCTCGGGCCGAATTCCCGCGCGCCGTAGGCGCCGCCAAACGCATTATCCGCAGTGCCCATCAGGGACCTCCGTGTCTTCGCGAGCGCCGCATATGAGGGCGGTCCCTCGCAGCCTATCACATTGGAGGCCCGTTAGCGGCGCGCAAGACGTATCGCAGGAAAAATCGGACGTAAGTGCCCCTCGGGCCGCGGCCCGGCGCCAAAATGCGATGTTGCTCAAAGGCCTCGCCGCGGGCAAACAGTCGGCCCATGACCCAGGCGACGGCCGTGACGGCGGACATTCCCGCTCCCCGCGCCGGCGGAAGCATGGCCTTAGCCCTGCTCGTCGCCGGCACGTTCTTCATGGAGAACCTCGACTCCACCGTGATCACGCCAGCGCTGCCGGCGATGGCGGTGAGCTTCGCTGCGCCGCCGGTCGCCCTCAATATCGGGGTATCGGCCTATATGCTGACGCTGGGCGTGTTCATTCCGGTCAGCGGCTGGGTCGCCGGGCGGTTCGGCGCGCGGGGCGTCTTCACCGCGGCGATCGCTGTCTTCACGATCGCCTCCCTCCTGTGCGGGCTCGCGCCCAATCTTCCTGTCTTCGTCTATACCCGCATCCTACAGGGGATCGGCGGCGCTCTCATGGTGCCGGTCGGGCGCCTTCTCGTGCTACGCGCCACGCCCAAGGACCGGCTGATCGGGGCGATCGCCACCCTCACCTGGCCGGCGCTCGCGGCGCTCGTGCTGGGGCCGCCGCTCGGCGGCCTCATCGTCGACCGCGCGAACTGGCGCTGGATCTTCTATCTCAACCTGCCGCTCGGACTGATCGCCCTCGCGCTCGCCTGGCGGATCGTGCCGAAGTCGAACCCGGAGCGCGCCGTCCCGTTCGACTGGCCGGGCTTCCTCCTGATCGGCAGCGGTCTCTTCTTTCTCATGGCGGTGGCCGAGATCCTCGCCGAGCCGGGCGCGGTCTGGCTGCCCGCGGCGGGCGCTTCAACGCTCGCGGCGGGCCTCCTGGGACTGGGCGTGCGCCGCCTGCGCACGACGCCCCATTCGATGATCGACATCGCACCGTTGAAAATCCCGACCTTCGCGGTGACGATCTGGGGCGGTTCGCTGTTCCGCATGGGGGTCAGCGCCGTGCCGTTCCTTCTGCCGGTCATGTTCCAGATCGGGTTCGGCTTCAGCCCTTTCGAGGCCGGCGTCCTCTTGATGGCCGTCTTCGCCGGAAACCTCCTGATGAAGCCGCTGACGACGCCCGTGCTGCGCCAATTCGGCTTCCGGCCGGTGCTGCTCTGGAACGGGCTTTTGAACGCCGCGCTGATCACGGCCTGCGGCGCCTTCACAACCGCCACGCCGCTCTGGCTCGCCTGCCTCGTCCTGTTCGCCGGCGGCATGGCGCGTTCGATGCAATTCACGGCGCTTAACACGATCGCCTTCGCCGACGTCCCCACGCGCGGCATGGCCAACGCCAACACGATCTTTTCGACGATGTTCCAGCTCGCGATGGGACTCGGCGTCGCGCTCGGCGCGATCGGCTGGCGCGTCGGACAGGCGCTCTCTCCGTCGGGGGCGCCGGCCATGCCGTTCCGCATCGCCTTCGCGATCGTTGGCTTCGTCGCCCTCCTCGGGCTCATTGATTGCCTGAAGCTCGCGCCGGCTGCCGGAGCGCATGTGGCCCGAAAGACCGCGTGATGCGCCGCTTCAACCCGGCTCAAGCGAGCGGGAAGAAGCAGGCCGCTCTGCGCCCCCCTTCCCCGACCGGCGCAAGCGCCGGGACCCGCTCCAGGCAGCGCGGGCGGGCGTAGGGACAGCGCGGGGCGTAGGGGCAGCCATCGCCAGGCGCATCCGGCATGGCGGGCGGCCGTTCGACGCGCGTCGGGCGGTCGAGGCGCGGAGTGGCGTCGACCAGTTCGCGCGTATAGGGGTGCGCGGGCCTGGCGAGTAATTCCCCGGTGTCGCCGATCTCAACGACGCGCCCGCGATACATGACCGCGGTCGTCGCGCAGATATGGGCGACGACGGCGAGATCGTGGCTGATCAGGAGAAAGGTCACCCCCGCCTGGCGCTCCAGTTCGCTCATCAGGTTCAACACCTGCGCCTGCACCGAAACGTCGAGCGCCGACACCGGCTCATCCGCGACGACGAGCCTTGGCCTCGTAATGAGCGCCCGCGCGATGGCGACGCGCTGGCGCTGGCCGCCGGAAAACTCATGCGGGTGTTTTCCGGCGTCGGAAGCCTTGAGGCCGACGGCCTCGAGCGAAGCTTCGACGCGGGCGCGGCGTTCGGCCCGGCCCGCTCCGCCCAGCGCCGCCAGCGGCTCGGCGACAATTGTCCCGACGCGCTGGCGCGGATCGAGCGAGCCATAGGGGTCCTGGAAGACCATTTGCATATGCGCCCGGGTTGCGCGCAATTCGCTTCGCGGCATATCGAACAGCGAGCGTCCCTGAAGGCGCACGGCGCCGGAGTTCGGCCGGTCGAGCGCGAGCGCGATGCGCGCCAGCGTCGATTTGCCCGAGCCCGAATTCGCCGACGATTCCGAATGAACGGCCTTGGCTCATAGAGAAGCTCACCCCGGCCAAGGCCGGACGCGCGCCCTTGCGCGTGAACGGGCCGCGCCCCGGAAGGCGATAGGTCTTGACCAGCGAAGAGACCTCGAGCAGCGGCGCTTCGCTCATGACACGAATCCCGCTTCGCTCATGGCGCGAAGCCCACTTCGCCCGCACGATGACAGCGCGAGACGTGGTTCGCGTCGAATTGGGCCACGGGAGGCGGCGTCGTGCGGCAGATGGGAACCGCGAGCGCGCACCGGCCGGCAAAAGGGCAGCCTGCGCGATGCTCGTGCTGAGCCGGCGGTGCGCCGGGAATGGTCTTGAGCCGCGCGCCGCGCGGCGCGCCTGGCCGCGGCCGGGCCTCGAGCAGCGCCAGCGTGTACGGGTTCCTCGGCTCACGCAACACCGCTTCGACCGGCTCCGCTCTCCATGATCATGCCGGCGTACATGACGATCACGCGATCGCAATGTCCGGCGATCACGGCCAGGTCGTGGCTGACGAGCAGGACCGCCATCTTCGATTCCGACCTGAGGCCGTCGATGAGGGCGAGGATGGCCGCCTGCACGGTGACGTCGAGCGCCGTAGTCGGCTCATCGGCAATGATGAGTCGCGGCGAACAGCCGATGCGCCATGGCGATCATCGCCCGCTGCCGCTCGCCGCCCGAGAGCTCGAACGGATAGGATCGCGCCGCGCGTTCCGGCTCGGCCAATCGCACGCGCTCGAGCAGATCGACCGCGCGCCGGCGCGCGTCTCGCTTGTCCAGACCGCGATGGAGCATCAGCGGTTCGGCGACCTGCGCGCCCACGCTGTGCAGCGGATTGAGCGCCGTCATCGGCTCCTGGAAGATCATGGCGATGCGGTCGCCGCGCAATTGCAGCATGTCTTCTTCCGGGGCGCCGACCAGCTCGCGACCCTCGAAGCGGATCGAACCCGAGAGCCGCGCGCCCGCGGGCGTCAGCGCCATCAGCGCTAGCGCGGTCATCGTCTTGCCGGAGCCGGATTCGCCCACCACGCCGAGGCTCTCGCCCTCGCCGAGTGAAAAGGACGTCCCGTCGACGACACGCTGCAATCCTCGGGGCGTCGCCACGTCGACCGCGAGATCTGCGACCTCGAGCAGCATCAGCTTCGCGCCTTCAGCTTCGGATCGAGCGCGTCGCGCAGGCCGTCGCCGAGCAGGTTGAGGCCGAGCACGCTGAGCGCGATCGCAATCCCCGGATAGAGCGCGAGCCTCGGCGCGTTGTAGAGAACGTTCTGCGCGTCGGCGAGCATCTTGCCCCACGAGACTTGAGGCGGCTGCGCGCCAAGGCCGAGATAGGAAAGCGCCGCCTCGGCGAGAATGGCGATCGCGAATTGAATCGTCGCCTGCACGATCAGCGCAGGCGCAATATTGGGCAGCACGTGATCGACGGCGATGGCGATCGGTCCCCGGCCCGCGGCGCGCGCGGCAAGCGCATATTCGCGCGAGAGAACGCCGTTGGCGGTCGCGCGGGTGAGCTTGGCGATGATCGGCACATTGTACGACGCCGATCGCCACGATCGCGTTGACGACGCCGGGGCCGAAGGTCGAGGTCAGCATGATCGCGAGGAGCAGCGCCGGAAACGCAAAGACGAAGTCGCTCAGCTTCATGATTCCGTCTTCGACCAGGCCCTTGGAGAAGGCGGCGACAAGCCCGAGAACGACGCCAAAGGCGAGGCCGATCCCGACCGCGATGACGCCGACCAGAATCGAGATGCGGGAGCCCGCAAGAATTTGCGAAGCGACGTCGCGTCCGAGATTGTCGGTCCCGAACCAGTGAGCGGCCGAAGGCGGCGCGAGCTTGTGGGGAATGTCGATCGCGGACGGCGGATAGGGCGTCCAGACGAGCGATAAGGCCGCGGCGAGGATCAGCATGGCCACCAGCGCCGCGCCGAGCCACAGACTCAAGCCCCCGCGCAGCCGAAGTGGGGCCAAGGTCACGCGGCTGAGGCCCTCAGCCTCGGATCGATCGCGGCGCAGGCGATATCGACGACGAAGTTGAGGCCAATCACGATCAAAGCCAGGAGCATCACTCCATTCTCGACCACGAGCGTGTCGCGATTGGAGATCGACTGCAGCATGAGGCGCCCAAGTCCGGGCAGTACGAACACATTCTCGACCACGATCGCGCCGGCGATCAGGTTGGCGAATTGCAGCCCCATGATGGTGAGGATCGGCGTCAGTGCGTTCGGCAGCGCGTGGCGCCAGAGCGCGGCGCGGCGCGAGACGCCCTTGGCGCGCGCGGTGCGCATGAAGTCCTCGTTCAGGGCCTCGATCAGCGCCGACCTGGCGACGCGAGTCACGATCGCGGCCTGAACGACGCCAAGCGCGATCGCCGGAAGGATCAGCGCGCCAAGCGCCCGCGCCGGGTTCTGCCAGCCTGGAAACCCGCCGGCCGGAACGAGTCTCAGCGTCACGGCGAAGACGAGCACGAGCAGGATCGCGAGCCAGAAGTTCGGCACCGCGATCCCGATTTGGCTTGCGCCCATCACGATCGCGTCGCCCGTCCGGCCGCGCCGATCGGCCGCGTAAACGCCCGCAACGAGCCCGATCGCCGCCGCCAGCGTCATCGCCATCAGCGCAAGCGGCGCGCTGACCGCAAGGCTCGAGGCGATCAAGGGGCCGATCGGCGAGCCATAGGCGTAAGAGACGCCAAGATCGCCATGTATCGCGCCGCCGATCCAGCGCGCATAGCGGACGTAAGCGGGCAGATCGAGGCCGAGCTTGTGGGAGAGCGCCGCGACCGCCTCGGGCGTCGCCGTCGGCCCCAGCATGGTCTCGGCTGCGTTCCCGGGCAGGATCTGCATGACCGCGAACACAACCAGCGAGGCGATGAGCAGCGTCGCCAGGAACAGGGCGATCCGTTGTCCAGCGTAAAGCAGCATGGCGTTCAGGCTAGCGAGCGCGCGCCAAGCCGCGACCAGGGCCTCATGAGGTTTTCCCAGCCAGCGCCGAGGCGAGACGCAAAGAGATCTCCTCCGACAGCGCGCGGGCGAGGCGAATCTCGGCGTCGCGCGCGGCCCGCAGGTCGTTATAGCGCTGCTGGGAGCGGTCATAAGCCGCAGCCGCGTTAGCGACGCCGGACAGAACTTGCGCGCCGCCGTCGACCTTGTTCAGCGTATATTTGGCTTCGCCGGTCAACGTCGCGGAGGTTGCGATGTTGGTCAGCGCGCTGACTGTCGGCGTCGTCGTGGAGAGCGAGACTGTGACCGTCAAACGATATTTTGGCGTCGACGTCTGACCCGTGCCGTTGAGATCGGTGGTGAGATTGTCGGCCAGATAATGGCCGATCCGGTCCTTGATCGGCGCGACATCGATCGCGCGAAGATCCTCGACCAGCCCCGGATGCGAGGCCTCGCCGTACAGGGGCTGGAAACAACCCGAAAGGCAGCCCGCGAGCGCGAGCGCCGCGAGGACGACGAGACCTCTAGACCACGACATTGACGATCCTATGCGGCACGATGATCACTCTGCGGGCCGGCTTATTATCCATCGCCCGGGCGACGGCGTCGAGGGCGAGCGCCGCGCGCTCGACCTGCTCCTTGTCAGCCTCCCGCTCGATCATGAGCTCGCCCCGCTTCTTGCCGTTGACCTGGACGACATAGGTGACGTCGGACGAGACGATGAGGCTGCGGTCGGCGACCGGCCACGGGCTCTCAGCGACGAATGTCTTGTGGCCGAGCGCCTCCCAGCATTCCTCCGCCAGATGCGGCATCATCGGCGCAAAGCAATGGACGAGAATGTCGCCGGCCTCGGCGAACGCGGCGCGCAGATCGTCCGCAACCGGCGCCTTGTCTATGGCGCCCACCGCCGCGCCGAGCTCGTTGGCAAGTTCGTAGATCTGAGCGATGCAGACATTGAAGCGCAGCCGCTCGATCTCGTCCTCGACCTTGGCCAGCGCCGCATGAGCGATCCGGCGGATCCGCTGCGCCTCCTCGCCATATTGCGCGGGCGCCGGCGGGCGCTCGGGCCCGACGATCCGCTCGATCTCGCAAACCAGACGCCACAGGCGCTGCGTCTGCTTGAAGGCGCCCTGAACGCCGGCTTCGGTCCAGATGACGTCGCGCTCGGGCGGCGAATCGGACAGCATGAACCATCGCGCCGTGTCCGCGCCGTAGGTCGAGATGATCTCGTCCGGATCGACGGTGTTGCGTTTGGACTTCGACATTTTCTCGGTCGGGCCGATCTCGACCGGCTTGTCGCCCTCCAAGGCGAAAGCGCGCCGCGCATCGCCTTCCGTCTCGACGCGCACTTCCGCGGGCGCGAGCCATTGGCCCTCCTCGCCGCGATAGGTCTCGTGCACCACCATGCCCTGGGTGAAGAGGCCGGCGAAGGGCTCGTCGAGATCGAGATAGCCGCACTTGCGCATCGCGCGGGTGAAGAAGCGCGAGTAGAGAAGATGCAGGATCGCGTGCTCGATGCCGCCGATATACTGGTCGACCGCCAGCCAGTGATCGGCCATCCTGGGGTCGTCCGGCGCCGACTCATTTGTCGGATCGGTGAAGCGCACGAAATACCACGACGAATCGACGAACGTGTCCATCGTGTCGGTCTCGCGCGTCGCCGCGCGACCGCATTTCGGACAGGCGACGTGCTTCCATGTCGGATGCCGGTCGAGCGGATTGCCTGGCTGATCGAAGCTCACGTCCTCGGGCAGCTTCACGGGCAGGTCCTTCGCCGGGACCGGCACGACGCCGTCCGTCGGGCAATGGATAACGGGGATCGGGCAGCCCCAGTAGCGCTGGCGAGAGATCCCCCAGTCCCTGAGCTTGTAATTGACCTGCCGCTTGGCCTGAGGCCGGCCGCCGATCGTGACCTGCTCGAGCCGGCGCGAAACCTCCTCTTTGGCCTGATCGACCGTCATGCCATCGAGGAAGCGCGAATTGATCATCACCCCGTTGCCATCATAGGCGACGTCATCGATGGTGAAGCTCGCCGGATCGAGCTCGGGCGGGCAGACCACCGGCGTGACGCCGAGGCCATAGGCGCGGACGAAATCGAGATCGCGCTGATCGTGCGCGGGGCAGCCGAAAATCGCACCCGTTCCATATTCCATTAGCACGAAATTGGCGACATAGACCGGCAGGCGCCAGGCAGGATCGAACGGGTGCAGGACTTTGAGGCCGGTGTCGTAGCCCTTCTTTTCCGCAGTCTCGATCGCGGCGACCGAGGTGCCCAGCTTGCGGGTCTCCTCGATGAAGGCCGCCAGCGCAGGATCGTGCTTCGCCGCCGCGGCGGCCAGCGGATGATCGGGCGCGATCGCCATGAACTTCGCGCCGAACAGCGTGTCCGGCCGCGTCGTATAGATGTCGAGCTCGCTCGCTTGCGATTCGCCCTTCAGCGCCCCAAGCGTCGCCGGATCGACGACGAAGCGGATCGAGAGGCCCTCCGACCGCCCGATCCAGTTCTTCTGCATCAGGCGGACTTTTTCCGGCCAGCGCTCGAGACGGTCGAGGCTTGCCAGCAGATCGTCGGAATAGTCGGTGATCTTGAGGAACCATTGGGTGAGTTCGCGGCTCTCGACCGGCGCGCCGGACCGCCAGCCGCGCCCGTCGATCACCTGCTCGTTGGCGAGCACTGTCTGGTCGACCGGGTCCCAGTTGACCTTCGATTTCTTGCGCGCGACGAGGCCAGCGGCGAGGAAATCGAGAAACAGCTTCTGCTGGTGCTTGTAGTAGCTCGGATCGCAGGTCGCGATCTCGCGCGACCAGTCGAGCGAGAGCCCCATCGACTGCAATTGCGCGCGCATGGCGGCGATATTGGCGTAGGTCCATTTCGCAGGACTGGTGTTGTTCTGCATCGCGGCGTTCTCGGCCGGAAGCCCGAACGCGTCCCAGCCCATCGGATGGAGAACGTTGAACCCCCGCGCGCGCCGATAGCGCGCCACCACGTCGCCCATGGCGTAATTGCGCACATGGCCCATGTGGATACGCCCGGACGGATAGGGGAACATCTCGAGCACGTAATATTTCGGGCGCGGGTCGTCATTCGAGGTCTTGAAGACTTGCGCGTCCGCCCAGGCTTTCCGCCATTTGGCTTCGGATTCGCGCACGTTGTAGCGTTCGGGCCGCATCGCGGGAGCGTACTCTGAGAAAGCGGGATTGTTGCCTGTGACGCACATATGGGGCGTGCGGCGCACAAATCACGATTTGCCGGGAGGGTCAAATGCCGCCGGCGATTCCGACGAAGTCTGTTTTTGCGCGGCCGCTAGCAGCGGGCCCAGCTCGGGAACCGAGGCCGCGCACGGAAGGAGAAGCCCATGGCGGACATTCGCGATCTCGTGCGACTCGAGGACCGCGTCGCGATCGTCACGGGGGCTGCGCGCGGAATTGGTCGCGAGACCGCCGAGATGCTCGCTTCCGCTGGCGCGCGCGTTGCAGTCGCCGACCTCGACGCAGACTGCGGCCGAGGCCGCCGCGGCCGCTATGCGCGCGGCTGGGCTTCGCGCTTTCGCGATCGCGGTCGACGTCGCTGACGAAGCGAGCGTGGAAGCGATGGTCCGGGCGACCCTCGACAGCGAGGGCCGCGTCGACATTCTGGTCAACAACGCAGGCATCGCGATCCGTCGGCCCGCGGTCGAGCTCGCCCTGGCGGACTGGGACAAGGTGGTCGCGGTCAACATGACCGGCGCTTTCTTATGCGCCCGCGCCGCCGCCCGGCCGATGATCGCCAGAGGCGGGGGCGCGATCGTCAATGTCGCCTCGATCGTCGGCCTGTCCGGCGGCGGTCTCTACCCCAACATCTCCTATCAGGCGACCAAGGGCGCGATCGTCAACATGACCCGCGCGCTCGCGGTCGAATGGGCGGCGCACGGGATTCGTGTGAACGCGGTCGCGCCGACCTACGTCCGCACCGAACTCACAGCGGGAATCCTCAAAGACCCGGAACTGGTCGCGCGCATCGAGGCGATGACGCCGATGCGCAAGCTCGCAGAGCCTCTCGATATCGCGGCTGCGATCGCCTTTCTCGTAAGCCCGGCCGCGGCGATGATCACCGGCCACGTGCTCGCGGTCGACGGCGGCTTCCTGGCGCAGTAGCGTGGGACATCGTTCGCTCGCTCGTCCGGGTTCAGGCGGATATGAGGCGGTCCGCCGCCGGCGAATCCCGGCCATTGATGGCTTGGAGGCGATTCTGCGCGACGGAAATTTCAACTCAAGGACGGCCCCTAAGGGCCGCCGCTGGAGGCGGTGCGCGCCAAACGCGCATCCTCGACTTGAAATTTCCGTCGCGTTCCGCTCCGCCAAGCCATCAATGGTCCATCCCCGGTCGTCCTATACGGTGAACCGGACGCCGCCTTGACAAGCTCGTCGCCCCCATTACGATGCTGGTCTGGTTGCCGGACCAGCAGCGCAGTCGCAGACCGACGGTTGAAGAAATGGGATTGCGCACAGCGTCGAGGGAGGTCTTCGCACAGGCGCCGAATCTCAAGGCGGAGATCGGCCGTCGGACTGTGCGCGAGCAGATCAGCGACAAGCTTGCCTCGCTGGTCGCGTCAGGCATTCTCCAGGTTGGCGACGAGCTTCCGAGCGAGCGCGAGCTCGCTTCCCTGCTTGACGTGAGCCGCGAGACGGTGCGCGGCGCCATCCAGACGCTGGCCGCGATCGGCGTCGTCGCCGTCAGTCAGGGCGCGCGGACGCGGGTCGTCAGCCGCAAGATCGACACGCTGAAGATCGGCGTCACCAGTCCGAGCGCGATCAACGCATATGATCTCGAATCGGTTCACAAGGCGCGCCTTCTGATCGAGCGGGCCGTCGCGGCTGAGGCGGCGTCGCGCATCGACGACGACACGCTCGCGCGTCTCAAACAGTCGCTCGCGATCCAGAAGCAGACCATGCGGGATCCGGTGCATTTCCTGATCTGCGACCGCGAGTTCCACATCACCATCTACCGCAGCTCGGGTAACCCTTTGCTCGCCGACTTCGTGACCGACCTTTATGCGTTCATGCTCGACCACAGGAAGGTCGCAGTCTCGCAGCCCGGCGCCATCGAGAAGAGCTATCTCGACCATGTCGCGATCTACGAGGCGCTGAGGGCGCACGATCCTCAGGCGGCGACTCAGGCGTTCGGCCGGCATATCGACCGGATCTACGCCACGACCGTCGACGTCCTTGCCGACAGGCCGAGGGTGAAGTCGATACGATAAGCTCAACGAAGCAGCTTGGGTCATCAAAGCCGGATGGTCCGGCAATCAGGGAGGAAGCCATGAAGATCAATCGCCGAACCGTTATTTCATCGATGTCCGCGGTCGCGGCCGTCGCAAGCCTCGGCTTTGCGGCTCCGTCGCGCGCCGCGGAGACGAAGGAGATCGTCTATCTCACCCCAGGCCTGGACCTGCCGTTCTGGCGCTATCTCTCGAAGGGAATCGAAGCGGAGGCCAAGAAGGCCGGCTATTCCTATACGGCGCTCGATTCGCACAACAGCGCCGAGACGCAGCTCAAGAACGCCCAGGACGCGATCGCGCGCGGCGTCGCCGGCATCGCAATCTCGCCGACCGACAGCTCGACCGCGCCAAGCGTCCTTGCGCTCGCGGCTCGCGCCAAAATCCCGGTCGTCGTCGCCGACATCGGCACCAATAGCGGCGAATATGTCTCCTTCATCATCTCCGACAATTATCAGGGCGCGTTCGGCGTCGGCGAAGCGCTGGCGGCCGCCATGAAGGAGAAGGGCTGGCAGGACGGATCGGTCGGTCTCATCACCATCTCGCAGGCGCGCAAGAACGGCCAGGCGCGCACCGCGGGTTTCCGCGAAGCGATGAAGAAGGCGGGGATCACCAAGGAAGCCGGGCTGCAGCAGATGCAGTCCTACACGGCCGATGAGACGTTCAAGTTCACCCAGGACATGCTCACCGCCAATCCGGACATGCGCGGCATGTTCATCCAGACGGACCAGCCGACCATCGGCGCGCTCCGCGCCATCAAGGCTGCGCATCGCGACGGACAGATCCTCGTTGCGGCCTTCGACGGCATCCCGGAATTCGTCGATCTGCTCAAGAAGGGCGAGATCGTCGCCTCGGGCATGCAACAGCCCTATCTCATGGGCGTGAAGTCCGGCGAAGCGCTCGTCTGCCGCGATCAAGGGCGGCAAGCCGGAGAAGCAGATCCTGGTGCCGATCGTCGTCGCCACCAGCAAGAACATTGAACAGATCCTCCCGACCATCAAAGAGACCGTGTTCGCCAACGAAATCCAGTGACAAGCTCGGGGGCCGGCGCCTTAAAACGCCGGTCCTCGCCTCCCGAGCCGGAGCGATGACGGACCCAGCGAACACCCTTCTGGAAGCGCGCGCGATCTACGAAGAGCTTCGCGCAGACGCGCGCGCTTGTCGATGCGCGTCTCAGCCTGCGTCCGGGCGTCACGCATGCGTTGCTCGGCGCGAATGGGGCCGGAAAGTCGACGCTGTCGCGCGTCATATCGGGCCATGTGCGCCGCGATGCGGGGGAGATCGTGTACCGCGGCCAGGCGCTCGACGTGCGCAGTCCGCGCGAGGCGCTTGACGCCGGCATCGCCATGGTGATGCAGGAGACAAGTCTCGCCCCCGACCTCTCGGTGCTCGAGAACATTTTCCTTCCCGATCTCGGCCGGCCCGGGCGGCTGTCGCGGCCCGCCATGCGGCGGCGCGCCGGCGAGATCCTCGCCGACCTCGGCCAGGAGCATGCGCTGCCGCTGGAAGCGGAAGCCCGCGACCTTTCCGCGGCCCAGCGCCAGCTCGTGGAGATCGCCAAGGCGCTCGCGCTCAAAGCCAATCTCATCATTTTCGACGAGCCGACCGCCTCCTTGAGCCCGAGCGAAGTCGAGCGTCTGTTCGACGTGATCGCGAGACTCGAGGCCGCGCAATGCGCGATCGTCTTCGTCTCGCACCGGCTCGAGGAAGTGTTTGCGATCTCCGAAGAGATCACGGTCATGCGCGAGGGGCGGACTGTCGCAGCCTCTCAGCCGACCTCGAGCCTCAATCAGACCGAGCTCATCCGCCTCATGGTCGGGCGCGACATCGGCTCGATCTACGCGGCTTCCGCTGCGCCGCCGGAACAACGCGGGGCGCCCATTCTCTCCGTCCGCGGGCTCAGCGCGCCGCCGCTCGTGCGCGACGTGTCGTTCGACCTTCACCGCGGCGAGATCCTGGGGCTTGGCGGCCTTGTCGGCGCGGGCCGGTCGGAGACCGTGGAGACGCTGTTCGGCCTCAGGCCCGCGCGCCGGCGGCGAGGTCAGGTTCGAGGGGCGCCCGTTCGCGCCCCGCGCGCCAGCTCAGGCGATCCGCGCGGGGATTGGATTTGTCGCCGAGGATCGCCGGCGCCAGTCGATCGTGCCGGATCTGTCGGTGCGCGAGAACCTCCTGCTCGGTCATCTCGGCGCCCATCGAGGCTTCGGCCTCGGCTATGGCCGGCTCGACCGCAGGATTGCAGAGCTCATGCGCCGTCTGGAGCTGCCGTCCGAACGGCTGAGCGATCCGAACCTGCTCAACTTTTCGGGCGGCATGCAGCAGAAGATCATCATCGCGCGCTGGCTCCTGCTCGAGCCGAAGGTGCTCATTCTCGATGAGCCGACCAAGGGCGTCGATATCGGCACGCGCGCTTCGATCTACGCGATCCTGCGCGACATCGCCGCGAAAGGCACGGCGATTCTCATCGTTTCGTCGGAGTTCGAGGAGCTGATTGGGGCTCGCTGACCGGGTCATCGTGATCAGCGACGGCGCCTCGATCGCCGACATGCCGAGCGCCTATCTCGACGAGGAGAAACTGACGCTTGATGGCCGCGCCGCGCACCTCGATGGAGCGCAATCGCCGCCTTTTGCAGGAGCTTGCCGACCAGTGCGACGGCGCGGCGTTCTGGGCGATTCTCGACGAGGAGCGGGTCTTCTGCCTCAACGCCGCGACCGCGAATGCGAGCGCCGATCCGTCGCTGCGCGCGGGCGCCGCGCCGCGATTCGAGGAGACCCCGATCGGGACCGCGCTTAAAGCGCGCGCGCCCGAATTTCGTGGTCGATCCGGGAAGCGGACTCAAGAGCCTGGTCGTTGACGTGCAGCAGCCATCGCGGCCATGAGCTTGGATCGATCGGCGTCGTCCTCCCCCCGGACGCTTCGCCGCCGCCCGCCGGGGCGATGCGCTCGGTGATCGAGGAACGCTTCCGGGCGACGCTATGAACAGAGACGCCGGCGCCGATGAGCGTGACCGCTCCGAAAACCGCTTCTGACGCAGGGCGTGCGGCGCCGCGGCGCTTCAGCATCCGGTCAGCGCCGCTCGAATTGCGCATGCTCGCGCTGGCGATCGTCATCGCGATCGCGCTGTCGCTGCTCTCGCCGCATTTCCTCAAGACCAACAATCTGCTCGAACCTGCTCGACCAGTCCGTGGTGACCGGCATCGTGTCGATCGGCATGACCTTCGTCATCCTGACCGGCGGCATCGACCTCTCGGTCGGCTCGCTGGTCGGCCTCACCGGGGTCATCCTCGGCCTTTCGCTGCATCAGTTCCCGATTCCGGTCGCGATCGCGCTCGCCGTGCTGTCGGGCGCAGGAATTGGCCTCTTTTCGGGGCTGCTGATCGCCTGTTTCGACCTCGCCGCCTTCGTGATCACGCTCGGCGTCATGGCGATCGGCAGGAGCCTCGCCTACATCTTCTCGGGCCAGACCTCGATCAGCGACATCCCTCCGCAACTCAACGACATCGTCTACACGACCGTTCTCGGCGTGCAGACGAACGTCTGGACGCTGCTCGTGCTCTACGCGCTCGCCTGGGGCTACCTCACCTTCACCAAGGGCGGGCGCACGATCTATGCGGTCGGCTCCAACCGCGAGGCGGCCCGCACCGCCGGCCTCGACGTGCTGTTCTACAGCGTGCTGCCCTATGTGGTGTCGGGCGCGCTCTCGGCTGTCGCGCGCGACGCTGATGTCGTCGCAGATCCTGTCGATCGACCCGCTCGCCGGCACCGGGCTCGAACTGGACGCAATCGCCGCGGTGGTGATCGGCGGGGCCAGCCTCTATGGCGGCCGCGGCACGATCATCGGCACGCTGATCGGCGTGTTCATCATGGTGATGATCCGCAACGGCCTCAACCTGCTCGGCGTGTCGCCTTTCTGGCAGGGCTCCGCGATCGGCGCCATCATCATCGCCGCCGTTCTGGCGGAACGGCTGTTAAGTCCGCGCACGCGGCGATAGGCTTACGGGAGCAAAGACAGGTGCCCAAATTCGCCGCCAACCTCTCGATGATGTTCAACGAGCACGCGTTCCTCGACCGTTTCGATGCGGCCGCGGACGCGGGCTTCGCGGCGGTCGAGTTCCTGTTTCCTTACGACCATCCCCCTGAGGCGATTGCCGAGCGGCTCAAGCGCAACCGCCTGACCCAGGCCTTGTTCAACCTGCCGCCAGGTCGTTGGGACGGAGGCGAGCGGGGGCTCGCCGCCCTGCCCGGCCGGTTCGACGAGTTCAAGTCCGGCCTCACGCGCGCGCTCGACTATGTCGCGGCGACTGGCGTCAGCCGTGTCCACATGATGGCGGGCAACGCCGCGCGCAGCGATCCGAAAGCCGAAACGAGCTATCGCCGCGCCATCGAATACGCGGCGCCTGTCTTCGCCGAACGCGGCGTCGACCTGCTGCTCGAGCCGATCAACGCGCGCAACATGCCAACCTATTTCCTCAACGATTTCGCCTATACGAGCGCGCTCATCGATGAGCTCGGCCTGCCTAACCTGAAGCTTCAGTTCGACGTTTACCACCGGCAGATCATGCATGGCGACGTCACCATGGCGTTCCGGGCGCTCCAGCCGATTGTCGGCCACATTCAGGTCGCCTCTGTTCCCTCGCGCAACGAGCCCGACGGGGAAGAGCTCAACTTCCCCTTCCTGTTCGACGAGTTCGACCGCCTCGGCTATGACGGCTATATCGGCTGCGAATATAATCCGCGCGCCCGCACGGTTGAGGGACTGAAGTGGTTTCAGTCCTATCGGAGGGCCTGACGTGCCGCTCCTTCTCGGCGCTGTCGCCGACGACTATACCGGCGCCTCGGACCTCGCGAACACGTTTCATCGCAACGGCCTCTCGACCATACAGACGATTGGCGTCCCCTCCCCCGGCTTCGACGGCGGCGATGTCGAGGCGATCGTCGTCGCCTTAAAGATCCGCTCGGCCGAGGCGGCGCGCGCGGTCGCTGCGGCGACCGCTGCTTATGACTGGCTCGCCTCCCGCGGCGCGCGCCATGTCATCTATAAAATCTGCTCGACCTTCGACTCGACCGACGCCGGCAACATCGGGCCGGTCGGCGAGGCCTTCCGCGCCCGCGCCAAGGCCGGTTGCATTCTCGTGACGCCCGCCTTTCCGGAGACGGGACGCACCGTTTACCTCGGGCATCTGTTCGTCGGCCTGGTCCCATTGAACGAGAGTCCGCTCAAGGACCATCCCTTAAACCCGATGCGCGATTCCGATCTCGCGCGCGTGCTCAAGCGCCAGTCCAAAGCTCCGGTCGGTCTCGTCGCGCTGCCGACCGTCGCCGAAGGCGGCGAGGCGATTGCGCGCCGGCTCGCCGAGCTCGAGCGGCAGGGCTGCGGCGCGGCGATCGTGGACGCGGTGTTCGAGCGTGATCTCGAGGCGATCGGCGAAGCGGCGGCGAGAAGCCCGGTCTCGGTCGGCGCCTCGGGTTTGGGCCTCGGTCTGGCGCGCGCCTTCGCTCGCGGCCGCAGCGCCGGAAGCGGCGCGGTCCTGGAGCCGGTCGGCGGGCTCGCCGCCATTCTGGCTGGCTCGTGTTCGCGCGCGACGCTCGATCAGATCGCTGCGGCGGAAGGCGCCATTCCGACGCTGAGGCTTTCGCCCCAAAGGCTGATCGAAGACAAAAGCGAGGCCAAGCGGGCGCTCGCCTGGGCGAAGGAGCGCCTGACCGCGGGGCCCGTGCTCATCGCCTCCAGCGCAGAGCCGGACGAGGTCGCCGCGCTGCAGGGGAAATTTGGCCGCGAGGCCTCAGGCCAGGCGATCGAGGCGGCGCTGGCCGAGATCGCTATGGGCCTCGTCGCAATGGGCGTGCGCCGGCTCGTCGTCGCCGGCGGCGAGACGTCGGGGGCGGCAGTCGACCGGCTCGGGGTCAACGCTTTCCGGCTCGGGCCGGAGATCGCCCCCGGCGTGCCGCTCATGCGCACGATCGGGTGCGACGGCGGGGAGATGCAGATGGCGCTAAAGTCCGGCAATTTCGGCGGCGAGGACTTCTTCGCGCGCGCGCTCGCCATGACCCAATGAGGGCGCCGCCATGAGCGATGAGAATCACGCGCGGGAGGCGATCTGCGAGGCGGGCTTATCGCTCTTCTCGCGCGCTCTCACCTTCGGCTCGACCGGCAATATCAGCGTCCGGCTTCCCGACGGCGGCTGGCTGATGACGCCGACCAACGCCTCGCTCGGCAGGCTCGACCCGGTGAATTTGTCGAAGTTCGACGCTGGGGGCCAGCTCGTTTCAGGCGGAAAACCGACCAAGGAGGCGTTCCTCCACTTCTGCATGTATGGCCGGCGCGCCGACGCCCGCGCGGTCGTGCATCTGCATTCGACCCATTCGGTGGCCGTCAGCCTGCTTGCCGACGTCGATCCGAAGGACGCGCTGCCGCCGCTTACCGCCTATTTCGTGATGCGCGTCGGGCGCCTGCCGCTTGCGCCCTATTTTCCGCCTGGCGACGAGACGCTGGCGAGAGCGGTCGAGGCGCTGGCCGGCGAACACCATGCCGTGCTGCTCGCCAATCATGGGCCGGTCGTCGCCGGGACGTCGCTCGAGAACGCGCAATATGCGACCGAGGAGCTCGAGGAGACGGCCAAGCTCTTCCTGATGCTGCGCGGCGAGAAGATCAGGCCGCTCACGCAAGCCCAGGTCGAGGACCTGCGGGCGCGATACAATCTGCGGTAAGGCGAGCCGCCGAGCTTGCCCCTACTAGAATCGATGATAGAATTAACGCTTCTGGTGTCTGTCATGTGGTGGTCATCAATGGCGCAATTCGGAAGGGATTTTGCGCCCCCGTTGTTGTCGCCCTCCTACGGGCTCCCGTCGAACGCCCATCAGGGCGACTCGCTGACGGCGGAGCCGGCGATTTCGATCGCCCGCTTCGATCCATCGAGAGTTGCAACAGTCGCAGATCAAGCGCGGCTTGATAACTCGTCGATGAGGGCTTGATCGTGTCTGGACAGAGACTGTCTCAAAGAGAGGAGACATGTGCTCGCCTCGTGTTTCAGGGGGCGACGCTCAAATCCTTGCGCCAGGGAAAAAAGCTGAGTTTGCGCGCTTTGGCGGAGAGGCTTGGCGTGACTTACCAGGCGGTCCACAATTGGGAAAAGGGGATGAACGATCCGTCGGCGGATCTTTTGCCGATCATAGCTCAAGAACTGGGATGCGAGATCGGGGGTCTCTATCTCGAGCCCGTTCCGCCGCCCCCTACGACGACACGCACTCCTGCCCCGGCGGACCAAGGTTTTCTGCGAGAGCTGTTTGCTGCCCTGCTGCTCGAAGGGGTTCCGCGTCAATCGGCTGAAGAAGCGCGGGACTTAGCAGCAAGACTCGTAACAGAAGCTCGCACGCCTCCAGATCGCGGCGCAGGCGCGACCGCAGCCGCGGAGGCCCTGATCCGGGTGCGAACGCTACTTCGTCAGCATAAGCGGTAACGGCTTCAAGCAATTGTTGGCGGGTGCTGTCCTTCATGCGTCCCCCAATGTCCGACACTAACACGGGTAGACCACAACCGGGAAGGGGTAACGATTTTTGCCGAGGCTGGCGACGGTATCAAATTTTTGTGAACTTGACATTGCGTCCACTTTTGCTTGACGTCGCTACCAAGCTTTTTCTTTGCTCCTCGCATCCGCTCTTTGTCTGCCGGTGCGAAAGGCGTCGGCGGTTGATCGACTCCGATGCGTCAGCCCCTCCCGTCCGTTGATCGGCGGCCGTTCGCGTTGGATCTGCGCAACGCTTATCCGATTGCCATGCTCGCCTCTCAATGCCTCGTTTCCCCATCGCGCCCGAGCGCGCATCCATCGGGAGCTTTAAAGCGGCGGCGTCTTCGTAAAAGCTTAACTTGACATTTGTCTATTCCTTATTGATATTCATGGACGACAGGACTGGGCATTTCGTAGGCGGCTCTGGTTAAACCCGCGACGGGTTCAACCTGATGGTTGCAACTGCGAAATCGCCAAATGGAACGACAGCGCGCCATTTGCAGAGACGCGAACATGGAAGCAGCCTTTCTGACTACGGAATTTCTAACGGAATGGGGCGATCATTTGTGCGGGGTGTCGTCGGGCCCCTGGCGCTCCAGCGGATCGATTGTCGCCCACGAGGACCCAGAGATTGCCGCAACGAGGACCCTCCCCGATGCTCAGCACTTCGCCCGGTGCGATCCGCGGACTATCGGGGCGCTCATCGCAGAGGTGTTGAAATCGAGAGAACGCAGTGTTTCGCACTGGCCTACCCTCGGCGCTGGCAAGCGCGTTGCGTAATAAGAAGCTGAACTCGGCCACTCTTGGCGACGGATTGAGCAGATAGTCAAACTTAGGTTTCTATATTCCGCAAGCTAGTCTTTGTATCTACTCGGCAAGCTAGCCTTCTGTCTGACAGCGCTGCGAGTGGCGACGATGCGGCTACATAATCTCAGCATTCAGGACGCGTCAGCCCTTACCTCCCGCCGACCGACCGACGGGCAGACCACGGCGGGATTGAAGCTCCCTATTGACGCGACTTGGTTGGCAAGCTGTCTGGCGTCCGCCAACGAAAAGCTCAGTGATCGCAGAATTGCGCTCGGAGGTCGGGATTCTGACTCTTGGGGCGGCGCTCAGGTTCGCATGGCGGGTTCATGATCGGTTTCGCATCGTAGATAGCGAAGCGTTCTTTGTGGCGCGCGCCTTCGCCACGAAAGGCGAACTGGGGGACGCTTATAGTCCGATCTTTAACGTTCGGACGCGTGCATGATGTCTGCCGCGGCTGAGAGAACGAAAAGTGCGTTAGGCGCGACACCGCGTAATTTGCAAGCGCTCGACACATGGCTTTGTTCACTCGAAGCGTTTGTCGAGAAGTACTATTGGACTTTCGGCTCGGGTCTGGTCGGCGCGATATTCATTTATCTCTTGTACAAGGACCTGCGGCTGCATCTTTGGGCCGATGAAATCGCCACTCTTTATATTGCCAAGCTGGCTTCGGTTTCCGCGATCATAGAAGCCACGCTAGACGGCGTCAACTCGGCGCCGCCTTTATATAGTGTGATCTGTCATCTGCTGTTGCCGATCGCTCCCGAATCTCTCGCCGTCCGGCTTCCCTCAACAATCGGCTTATGCGCAATGGCCGCCGGGCTTTTAGGTTTTCTCCGGCATCGGCTTCCCGCGCTTTACGCGTTCGTCGCGGTCCTCCTCGCGTATCAACTCGCGTTCGACTATGGGGCGGAGGGCCGAGGCTACGGCCTTATCCTCGGGATCGCCGGGCTCTCCCTGGTGTGCTGGCGAAACGCCGCGGACGGCCGCAATCGCGTTTTGTGGCTATCCCTGCTGGCGTTGTGCTCGGGGCGATGTCGGCGCTGCACTATTTCGCGATTCTTTTCCCGGGCTGCCTGTTGCTCGGCGAGCTGCTTCGTTGGCGAACGAGCGGAAGGTTCGATTTCGCGGTTTGGCTTGCCGTGCTGGCGCCGATCGGACTTGTGCTGGCGCTCTACTACCCGTTCATCGTCGTCGCGCAGCGGTTTAGTGCGCATTTCTGGTCGACCGCGCACATAGGCCAAATCAGACACTTATTCGGTACATCGGCTATTGCCCTTCTCGTCGTTTTCCTGGCTGCCGCATTCCTGCCTGCCGCGAGATCGAGCTCCGCCCCTCTAGCCATGTCCGCGCACGAGCTCGCCGCGATTATCGCGATAGCGATTGCTCCGATGGTGCTGATCGTGCTGTTCAAAGTCTTGGCGGAACCGTTTGTGCTCCGATATGTGTACTGGTCGGTGGTCGGGATTTCGATTCTGACGGCTATCCTGCTCAACTTCTTCGGCCGGGGCTCGCCTTTGCTCGCTATTGTGGTGCTAATTGGGCTCGCCGGCAGTGTGGGAGCCAGGGAAGCGAGATCCATGGCCCGGATCGCCGAGCTGCGCTCCGCTCAAGCCGACAACGTCACGCTGTCGAAACTACCGCCGGGCGACGAACCCATTTTCGTCACCGGCCCGGTAGAGTTCGAGGAGCTTTCGTACTATGCGCCGCCGGAGTTGCGCTCCCGTCTGATGTATCCGGCCTGTCCAAAGCTCGACCTTAAATATCTCGGAAACGATGCTGCGGCGTTTAGTGTTGAAGGTCTGGCCCAGATAAGTCCGCTCAAAGTCAAGCCGTGCGAAGCCGTCCTTTCGAACCGCAATGCTTTCAAGCTGGTTATAAATGGCGTCCGTTACCTTGTTCCGGTGCTGTCGTCGCAAGGGCGAAGTGTTGTGCCGGAGGATGGTAGCAAGATCATCTTCGACGTGGCCGCCGCGCACTGATCTCCGACGCGCTCAAATTTTCGTCGTACGAAGCTGGCTTAGGGCAGCGTCGCGCTCCGGACGCTGGTAAGAATCCCGGACGCTGATAAGAATTAAGACGCCCCGGGTCCCGGCGGCTCGGACCCGACGCCGGGTCGGCGCGCGCCCGGCGCCTGCCGCAGGCGCTATTCCCGAGAGCGGTTTTTCTTGACAAAATCAGAAATCGACGCTATACATATTCCCACTGGCGGAATCCTGTCCGGCGCCTCCCGGCCCGGACGCGATGATTCCGTGGCTGTTTGATACCTGGCTCAATCACAACCCTCGCGCGAGTGGGAGGCCGAGGAAATTTTTTCTAACTTTTTCGGCCGTAAACCATTGAAAAGTCCCGATTCCGAAAAGTAAAAGAAAGCAAAGGAAACCCGTTTCGCTTTCTTTTATGCGAGTTTGCTTGCATTGGCTTTCGGAGGATTCGCGTCCTGGTTGAACCGCCGCTCAGCGACCGCCCTAGCCCTGGACGAGAATGCGTCGCGCCTGCTCATGGACGGCCGGGTCGCCGGCGGCGATGATTCGGCCGCCCTTGGCGGCCTCTTCGCCGTCCCAGGTCGTCACCACGCCGCCCGCCCCCTCGATGATCGGGATGAGGGCGACGATGTCGTGCGGCTTGATCGACGGTCTCGACGACGAGGTCGACGAAGCCCGCCGCGAGCGCGCAATAAGCGTAGCAGTCGCCGCCGTACCGGGTCAGCCGGACCTCGTTTTCGACCCGGCGGTAGGCTGCGCGATTCGGCGTCCTGGATCAGCATCGGGCTCGTCGTGAGGAGCGTCGCCTCGGCGAGAGAGGCGCAGGCGCGGGTGCGCAGGGTCCGCGTCGTCCATTCGGAGGGCGGCGAATCGCCGTGCGAGAGCGCCAAAGTGCGCAACTTGGCGCGCCTGCCGTCGCCATAGAACCGCTCGCGGGTGAACGGCTGCGCCATCATGCCATAGACCGGCTGGCCGTGATGCATGAGGCCGATCAGCGTGCCCCAGGTCGGCAGGCCGGAAACGAAGCTCTTGGTCCCGTCGATCGGATCGAGGACCCAGACATATTCGGCCTCGGGACGGTCGCGCCCGTATTCCTCTCCGATCACGCCGTGGTCGGGAAAAGTCTGCGCGATCAGCCGCCTCATGGCCGTCTCCGCGCCGCGGTCGGCCTCGGTCACCGGGTCGAACGAGCCGCCGCCCGACTTGTCCTCGGCGCGAATCGCGCTGCGAAAAAACGGGAGAATCACCTCGCCCGAAACCTGGGCGAGCCGCTCAACGAAGGCCGCAAAGTCAACTGCGGTCATTCAAAGCCCTCACAAACGCGTGAAAAGTCATGCTCTTTTCGCATAGCTACCATCCATCATCCTAATGACTATTGTTCCATAGATCTGAGCTATATCGTTTTAAGCGTTTGTCGTATTTAATCAATTTGATTCCAAAGCGGCCCAATCGGGTCAGAACCGAAATGCCACAGTGACCCGAATTCAGTGGGCGACCGCCCGTTGGTTGAAGAAAAGTCTTGCAACGGCGGCGGCCAACGACGATATTGTTGCGGTGCGGCATGATCTGCCGCACATGCCCTCCTTGGGCGTTTCCTCCCTAGACTCAAGGCCGCCGTGGCAACATGGCGGCCTCCTTTTTTGCCGGGTTCCCCGCCTTTGCGATTTGTGCGGCGCACTCTGCTCCCGCTGCGGCGCCACATCAGAGCGGGTCGGCCCCTTTTTTAAGCCCCGTCTTCCGCCCTCACTCGGCCGCCAGACGGCCGGCCTCTGGATCGCCGCCGAGTTCGAGCGCCAGCGCCTTCGCCGCCGCGAACAGATCGTCCCGCAGCGAGAGCCATCGTTCGGTCCGAACAATCCTGCGTTCGTCGAGATAGAGCGCCCGCGCGACCTCGATTTGAACCGCATGCACGCCGTCGGCGGGCGCGCCGAAGTGTTCGGTGATGAATCCGCCGGCGAACGGCTTGTTGCGGCGGACCCGATAGCCCGCGCGTTTGAGGCTCGATTCGAGAATGTCGACCACGGCGGGCGCGGCGCTGGCGCCATAACGGTCGCCGAGCACGATATCGAGGCCGCTGACGTCGGCGGCGTTCGAGGGCATGGAGTGGCAGTCAAGCAGCGCCGCGACCCCGAACCATCCGCGGGCGCGCTCGATCAGGGCTTTCAGTTGCGCATGATAGGGCCGGTACAGCCTCTCGATCCGGTTAAGGCCGTCAGCCACCGGGATCGGCCTTTTGTAAATCGGCTGGGCGTCGCCAACCACTCTGGGAATCGTGCCGAGCCCAACCGCCACCCTCAGCGAGCGGGTATTGGCGAATTCGGGCAGGCGCCCGTCGAAAATCTGCGGGTCGAGTTCGTAGGGTTCCCGGTTCACGTCCAGGTAAGCGCGCGGAAAGAGCGCGCGCAACAGGGGCGCGCCGAGCGCCACGCAGGGCAGAAACAGCTCGTCGACGAAAGCGTCTTCCGAGCGGCGCAGAGTCAGCGGATCGAGCCGGGAGGCGGCGAGAAAGCGCGGCGGATAGGTCGAGCCGGAATGAGGGGAACTGAAAACGAGAGGCGAAGCGAGCCTGGTCGGCTCGATCGTCTCGAACGGACGATCGAAGTCCTGGACCGCCGTCCGCTCGACCTGTTCCATCAACCCTCCGACAAGCGCTTGCTCCGAGAGCGCCGTTCGGCTTTATCATAGCGCCTAAGCCCGGCGCGATGCGAGCCTTGCGGTCCGGTTCAATAAATTTTTACTGGGGCGCCGCACAGTCGCAAACTTGCCAGGGGAGAGTGATGCAGACGCCGGTCGAGATTTCCGCCAAGATCCTGCTTGCGGAGGACGATAACGATATGCGCCGCTTCCTCGTCAAGGCGCTCCAGAACGCCGGCTATGCCGTGACCTCGTTCGACAATGGGCTGTCCGCTTACAACCGATTGCGCGAGGAGCCGTTCGAGCTGTTGTTGACCGATATCGTCATGCCGGAGATGGACGGCATCGAGCTTGCCCGCCGGGCGACGGAGCTCGACCCGGAAATCAAGGTCATGTTCATCACCGGCTTCGCCGCGGTGGCGCTCAATCCCGGCAATGCGGCGCCGAAGGACGCCCGCATCCTTTCCAAGCCGTTTCATCTGCGTGACCTGGTGAACGAGGTCGAGCGGCTGCTCCACGCCGCTTAACGCGGCGGCGGGCTAGCGGCCATCTTGACCGGCTAAGGCGTTCCGCCCGACGGCGGCGGGCGCCTGGCCATCTCGACTACAACCATCGCGCGAGTTCCTCGCAAGCTAAACGAAAACAAACGCAAATAAAAGAAAGCCAAATGGCTTCCTTTTGCTTTCTTTTCCTTTCTTTTATTTTTCGGAATCGAGACCTTTCAAAGGGTTACGGCCGAAAAAAATAAAAAAATTTCCTTGGCTCCCAACTCGCCGCCGGGTTGTGGTTGAGCCAGCTTGTCAAACAGCCACGGCCTCTCGTCTCCGAGCCAGGAGGCGTCGGAATAGATTCTGCCAATGGGAATATGGATAGCGATTATTTCTGATTTTGTCAAGAAAATGTCAGGCCTTATGGCCAACCTTGCGCCCGCAATCTGCGCCTCCCGGCCGCGATAATCCCTGTGGCCAAAAGATCCCGATAGGGCCGTTCTCGTGACGGGCCGCTTCACCCCGGATCACATCCTGGGGACGGCCATGACGCCGTCATGAGGCGCCGCGTCTCCGAGTTCAAATGCCCTAAGGCCGCTCCCGACCCACCCGGTCCCTCTTTTGAACTGAGGGCCATTCGCCCTCCCCTTCTCCCGCCACGCAAAACGCGTGCGCGCGCCGGGAGGCGTCCCGCTTCGATTCGACTCAAAGGAAAGCAGGACGCTCTTCAGGCGCAAACGCGCCTTCCCGGTCATCCCGGACGATTCTAGACGAGCCTCCGCGATTCGTCCGAATCGCCGAGCCGCCCGCCTTCAGGCGCTTCAGAACCGGTACGGCACGCGGACGGAGCAGGAGCCATAGTTCGGGAAGCAATAGAACGGATAGGCGGCGATCGAACCTAAATCGGCGACGCCGCCAGCCACTCCGGTCGCGGCCGTGGCGACGGGGTTCGCGCGATAGTAGCGATGCCCGCTTCGCCATGCATAGTGGCGCGCGTAGTGG
The DNA here is from genome assembly GCA_963764955.1 of uncultured Alphaproteobacteria bacterium. Classification (GTDB taxonomy): domain Bacteria; phylum Pseudomonadota; class Alphaproteobacteria; order Rhizobiales; family Beijerinckiaceae; genus Roseiarcus. The sequence continues at coordinate 164,952 of CAVXVE010000024.1, forward strand.
TGGGGATAGCGGCGCGCGCCGTTTTGCTGAGCGACCGTTGGCCCATGAGGCCCTGCTTCCGCCCAGCCTGGCGTCGTGGCCGGCTCACTGAGCGAAGGAGCGGACACGGTTGCGGAGCGGGCGCCATTGACGCGGGCCTCGCGGGGGGCGCCGGCGCAGTCGAGGGCGCAGCCGCGCTTGAAGCGGGTGCGGGATTCGAGGCGGCGGGCGCGTCCGCGCGGGCCGAAAAAGGAGAGAACGACACAAAAGCGGCCACGCCGAGCGCGATAGCCGAAGTTCGAGCAATATTATGGGTCATGACGACCTCCTCGTCCGATCGGGGGCCCTCAGGGTCCCTTCCTGATCAAGAAACGCAGGAGGCGAGGAGAGGGTTCCCCGGCAGGAACAGGGCGAGGTCAATTGGCGCTCCGTAGGCCGGCTCACGCCTCGGGAAGGCGGATCAGGAAGCCGTCTACGATTAGCTTGCACGCCAGCTCGATTTGCTGGGACTAGGCGATATCGGGAATATCGCCAACCTGGAACGCTCCGGTTCGCCGCGCAGATAGAGCATTGCGCGGCGATGATCCTGCCCTGCCGGCGCCAGGGATTGGGCGAATTGCAGCGCCACGCCATCGTAAGTCGCCGCCGTGTCGCTCAAATCCGGTGTCGTGGCTGCGGAGGTCTTAAGCGAGCAAATCGGGCGGCGCATGGGCCGCCCGAAGGTGAAATCGTCAGGGAAGCGGGATGGCTAACGGCTGAAATGTCCGCCGCCGCCAAAGTGGCCGCCGCCGAACCCGCCCATATGGCCGAAACTGCCCCCGACGAAGTGACTGCTGCCAAAGCCGCCCGTGTGGCCGCCGGCAAAGCCGCCGAAATGGCCGGCGCCAAAGCCGCCCGCGTGGCCGAAATTGCCCCCGGCGAAGTGGCTCCCGCCCCTGTGGAAAGCGAAGCCGTGGTCGTGGAAGCCGTGGTGGTAAGTGGCCGCCTCCGAAGAAGACCGGACCACCAAACCCGTAGCCATAGTCGTAGTACGGATACGGGTATCCGTAACTATAGTCGTCGCACGCGCCATAATACGACCCGTAGTAGTAATCGCCACAGTTCGAATAGTACGGATACCCAGCGGCCGCGCCGGCGATCACTCCGGCGGCGACGCCCGCGCCGGGATTGTAGCCGTAGTAGGCGTAGCGGTGTCCGTTTCGCCAAACGTAGTGGCGATGGCCTGCGTGGCCACGTGCGACATACCGATGGCCTGCGTGGCCGCGGGCGACATACCCGTGAAAGCCATGCGAGACCCGCGCGTGAGCAGCGTGCCCGTAGTGGTGAGGAACAGTCGCCGCATTTGCGGCAGGAACCGGCGACGATAAGACCAAAAGCGACCGCGCTGAGCGCGATAGCCGAAACTCGAAGAACGCCAGGACTGCATGGCGACTTCCCCTTTCATGCTGGGCGACGCAGGAGCGCCGCGGGAACGCCCCCTGTTGACTTTCAAATAGATCGGTATTGCTAACCGGCAAGGTCCAAGCGGGTCACGAATGCGTGCGCTCGCGCATCGTGACAGTCTTTGGCGCCCAAGAGAGAGCCGCGCGACAGGTCAAATTAAGTTTAACGTCGGCGATTTTCGATGTGAATTTTTCGACCTAGAAACTTCCAATACTGGTTGAACGCCACACTCATTCTTGCAAAGCCGTACAAATGCTGCAGTCTGCCGCGGACAGGCGAGCCGGGCGCGCCAAGTGCGCCCCGGCCGTGGCCGACCACGGCCGTCCCAAGGCCGTCCGGCGTGCGCAGCAATGTGCGTCCCACGTGGATGCCGTCGCGCCTTCGCAGCGAACTTCACATTCGCTGCGAATCTCATCCGGCCAGGGCCGCCCCCCGGCCTCGCCGGCGGGTGTTCAGTGCATGAAATGCCCGTGCATATGGCCGCCAAAGTGCGCCCCGCCATGAGCAACAGCGAAACCGCGCGGACCGCCGTTGACGTGGCCAGCGCCAACGAGCGGCGTCATACGGCCGTGTCCGCCGCGCCAGCCGTCGTTCCACGCGTAGCCCCGATGGTGCCCGCCCCACGAGCCTCCGTAGACGCCATACGTATAGCCATATCCGGAGACGGGCGCAGCATACCCGTACGAATAGCCGCATGCCGGACCGTAGCACCAAGAGGGCATATCGTAGGGATCGTAGTGGCGGTACTACCAGCAGCCATGATGATGTCGGTAATAGTAGCCGCCGGCGTAGTACCGATGGTGGCGGTAATAATAGCCTCCCGCGTAGTACGGGTATGAGTACCCTCCGGCATAATAGCCTCCGCCATAGTGCCGGTAGGCGTAGCCATGCCGGCCATACGCATAGCGATGACCATAAGCGTAGCCATAACGCCGGGCATGGGCATATGCGCGCCCGCCGCTCAAGGCGTATCGATGGCCGCCGTGAACAACGCGCATCGCCGGGCGGTGAACCCCAGCCCCGGCAAATCCATGATGAAAGGCGGGTCCGCCGGCGTGAAATCCATGAGCAGCGGGTCTCGCGAATCCATGTGATCCATGTGGGTGGATCTCCGCGCTTGCCGGAGCGAGCGGCGTCAGCAGAGCGACGACGGCCGCGCCGAGCGCGATCGCGGAAAGACGAAGAGCACCGTGTGACATAACGACCTTTCCTCTCTTTTGGCGCGTTCCGGCCGCGCCGGGCTCGCAATTATCTGATCAAGCGATTTGACGCTCCAACGCGCTGTTTAGTTCCGGCCAGGTCCCGGTCGGCGAACCCTTGACGCCCACGCACAGCTTTCCTATTTAGGCGCCGCTAGCACTCCCGTTATGCGAGTGCCAAACCTTTGGCCGCGCCCCTATCGGGCGATTTCGAAAGAGGAAACATTCATGAAATTCCGTCCCCTGCATGACCGCGTCGTCGTCCGTCGCATCGAAGGCGAGGAGAAGACGAAGGGCGGCATCATCATTCCGGACACCGCCAAGGAGAAGCCGCAAGAAGGCGAAATCATCGCCGTTGGCCCGGGCGCCCGCGACGAGAGCGGCAAGCTCGTCCCCCTCGACGTCAAGGCCGGCGACCGGATCCTGTTCGGCAAGTGGAGCGGCACCGAGGTCAAGATCGACGGCGAGGAACTCCTGATCATGAAGGAGTCCGACATCATGGGCGTGATCGAAGGTACGGCCTCGTCGTCCAAGAAAGCCGCCTGAAATCAATATCGTCCCAACATCATCTCAACTCATCTCTGAGGATTGAAAAGCAATGGCCGCCAAAGACGTACGTTTTTCCTCCGACGCGCGCGACAAAATGCTGCGCGGCGTCGACGTTCTCGCCAACGCCGTCCGCGTGACGCTCGGCCCCAAGGGCCGCAACGTCATTCTCGACAAGTCGTTCGGCGCCCCGCGCATCACCAAGGACGGCGTCACCGTCGCCAAGGAGATCGAGCTCGAGGACAAGTTCGAGAACATGGGCGCGCAGATGGTGCGCGAAGTCGCCTCGAAGACCAATGACACCGCCGGCGACGGCACCACCACGGCGACCGTTCTCGCCCAGGCGATCGTGCGCGAAGGCGCCAAGCTCGTCGCCGCCGGCATGAACCCGATGGACCTCAAGCGCGGCGTCGACCTGGCGGTCGCCGAGGCGGTCAAGGACATCGCCAAGCGCTCGAAGAAGATCAAGGAATCCTCCGAAGTCGCCCAGGTCGGCTCGATCGCCTCGAACGGCGACAAGTCGATCGGCAAGATGATCGCCGACGCGATGCAGAAGGTCGGCAACGAGGGCGTGATCACGGTCGAAGAGGCCAAGAGCCTGGAGACCGAGCTCGATGTCGTCGAAGGCATGCAGTTCGACCGCGGCTACCTCTCGCCCTATTTCATCACCAACGCCGAGAAGATGCTGGCCGAGCTCGAGGATCCCTATATCCTCATCCACGAGAAGAAGCTCTCCTCGCTGCAGCCGATGCTCCCCGTGCTGGAAGCCGTGGTGCAGACCGGCAAGCCGCTCGTCATCATCGCCGAGGACATCGAGGGCGAAGCGCTGGCGACGCTGGTGGTCAACAAGCTGCGCGGCGGCTTGAAGGTCGCGGCGGTCAAGGCGCCCGGCTTCGGCGACCGCCGCAAGGCGATGCTCGAGGATATCGCCATCCTGACCGGCGGCACGATGATCGCCGAGGATCTCGGCATCAAGCTCGAGAACGTCACCGTGCAGATGCTCGGCAAGGCCAAGCGCGTGCGGATCGAGAAGGAGAACACCACCATCATCAACGGCGCCGGCGCGAAGAAGGACATCGAGGGCCGGATCGCCCAGATCAAGGCGCAGATCGAGGAGACGACCTCGGACTACGACAAGGAGAAGCTGCAGGAGCGGCTGGCGAAGCTCGCCGGCGGCGTCGCGGTGATCCGGGTCGGCGGCGCGACCGAAGTCGAGGTCAAGGAGAAGAAGGACCGCGTCGACGACGCCCTCAACGCCACCCGCGCGGCGGTCGAAGAAGGCATCGTTCCGGGCGGCGGCGTCGCGCTCCTGCGCGCCAAGGGCGCGGTCTCCAAGCTCAAGAGCGAGAACGCCGATGAGCAGGCCGGCATCAGCATCGTGCTCAAGGCGCTCGAAGCCCCGATCCGGCAGATCGCCGAGAACGCGGGCAGCGAAGGCTCGATCGTGGTCGGCAAGGTGAGCGAGCACAAGTCGCAGAACTGGGGCTTCAACGCCCAGACCGAAGAGTATGTGGACATGATCGAGGCCGGCATCGTCGATCCGGCCAAGGTCGTGCGCACCGCGCTGCAGGACGCAGCCTCCGTGGCCGGCCTCCTCATCACCACGGAAGCGATGATCGGCGACAAGCCGAAGAAGGAAGCCCCCGCGATGCCGATGGGCGGCGGCGGCGGCATGGGCGGCATGGACTTCTGAGGTCCCGCCTCCAGGCGCAAACAATAAGGAAAGGGCGGCTTCGGCCGCCCTTTTTGTTTTTAGCGCGGCGTTGTCGCGTCCAGTGAACGGCGCCGCAATTCTCACCGGTGGCGCCTAATTTAGCGGCGGCGGCCTGATCGAACTTCGCCATGCCGCCCGGAAACCCTCCTTTCTGACAACGCTTGGGCCCCTTGAGGCGCGCGCCGCGGCTGGCACGGGCGTTGCAAACCGAGCCAAGGACCGATCGTCAATCGTGAGGTGGTGTTGGAGCCGGCCGACCTCGAACTCGTTCACCTGACCAAGCGCTACGGCGAGACGGTTGCGGTCGACGCGATCGATCTCAAGGTGCCCGCTGGCGCCTATTGCTGCCTGCTGGGTCCCTCCGGCTGCGGCAAGTCGTCGACCCTGCGCATGATCGCCGGCCATGAGAGCGCGACCGAAGGCGACATCCTGATCGGCGCGGCGAATGTAACCGGCCTGCCGCCGGCCAAGCGCGGCACCGCGATGATGTTCCAGAGCTACGCGCTCTTTCCCCATCTCTCGTGCCTCGACAATGTCGCCTTCTCGCTCAAGATGAAAGGCGTCGACAAGGCGGCCCGGCGCAAGAAAGCGATGGAGTTCCTCGAGCTCGTCGCCATGACCCCCTACGCCGAGCGCGTGCCGGCGCAATTGTCGGGCGGCCAGCAGCAGCGGGTGGCGCTCGCCCGCGCCCTCGTCACCGATCCGCAGATTCTTCTCCTCGACGAGCCCCTCTCCGCGCTCGATCCCTTCCTGCGCGTGCGCATGCGCGCCGAATTGCGCCGGTTCCAGAAGCAGCTCAACATTCCTTTCATCCACGTCACCCACGGCCAGGACGAAGCGCTCGCGCTCGCCGACCTCGTGGTGGTTATGAACAAGGGCAGGATCGAGCAGACCGCGAACCCGCGCGACGTGTTCGAGAAGCCGGCGACCGAGTTCATCGCCCGCTTCCTCGGCGGCCATAACGTGATCGGCACGCCCGCGGGTCCAGTCGCGGTGCGCGCCGACAAGGTCGCTCTTCGGCGCAACGGCGCAGGCGCGAACGACGCCCGGCTCGCGGCGATCGTCCGCGCCATCGAGTACCAGGGCGCGCACTATCAGGTTTCCCTGGACCATCCTGGCTTCACCGACCTCACGGCGCTGGTCAGCGACGAGCAGTTCGCCGGCGAACCGTTGAGCGTGGGCGACAATGTCTCGGTGCTCTGGGCCGACAAGGACGTTCACGCGCTCAGCCCCGCGCAGTGAGCGCTTCCAGGAACAGCGAGAGCCAAAAGGAGAGAGCAATGTCGAAGCACGTCAAGACGGCCAAGGGCGTGTCCCGCCGCGCCGTACTGAAAGGAGCCGCGGGCCTCGCCGGCGCCGCCGCCGGTTCAGGCGCGATCACCGGCTTTCCGGCCGTCTGGTCGCAGGAGGACAAGGTGCTGCGTTACCTCGGCACCGCGGTCAACCAGTCCGACGACATCACCAAGAAGGTGAAGCAGGACACCGGAATCACCATCCAGAACATCGTCGCCACCACCGACGACGTGACCAAGCGGGTCATCACGCAACCGAACTCGTTCGACGTTCTCGACACCGAGTTTTTCAGCCTCAAGAAGCTGGTGCCCTCGGGCAACATCCTGCCCATGGACGCCAAGAAGATCAAAGAGTTCGACAACATCACGCCCGTCTTCACCAAGGGGCAGCTGCCAGACGGCAAGGTGATCGGCGACCAGGGTACCGCGCCCAAGAAGGTGATGTTCCTCGAAGGGCCGCACTCGACGAAATTCTCGAAGACGCCGACCGAATGGGTGACCCTGATCCCAACCGTCTACAACGCCGACACGCTTGGCATCCGCCCCGACCTCATCAAGCGGCCGATCGAGCACTGGTCGGAATTGCTCAACCCCGAATTCAAGGGGAAGGCTGCGATCCTCAACATTCCCTCGATCGGCATCATGGACGCCGCGATGGTGGTCGAATCGCTCGGCAAGTACAAATATCCCGACAAGGGCAACATGACGAAGCCCGAGATCGACATGACGATGGGAGTGCTGACGGAAGCGAAGAAGGCCGGCCAGTTCCGCGCCTTCTGGAAGGACTTCAATGAGAGCGTCAACCTGATGGCCTCGGGCGAGACCGTCATCCAGTCGATGTGGTCGCCTGCCGTGACCGCGGTCAGGACCAAGGGCATCCCCTGCGTCTTCCAGCCGCTGAAGGAAGGCTACCGGTCCTGGGCGTCGGGCTTCTGCATGTCGAAGGGCGTCAGCCAGAAGCAGGCCGACATGATCTACGAGTTCGTCAACTGGTACCTTTCGGGATGGGCGGGCGCCTATCTCAACCGGCAGGGCTATTATTCCGCGGTGCTGTCCACCGCCAAGGCCAATATGGAGCCCTACGAATGGGCCTACTGGATGGAGGGCAAGCCGGCCGAAAAGGACATCCACGCCCCCGACGGCTCGCTGATCGAGAAAGCCGGCGCCGTGCGCGACGGCGGCTCCTACAATGAGCGCATGGGCGCGGTCGCCTGCTGGAACTCGGTGATGGACGAGAACGACTACATGGTCCGCAAATGGAACGAGTTCATCGCCTCCTAAGGCGGTAGGTTCCGCTGGCCCCGACGCCCCTTAAGCTCCCGCGAAAAGCGAAGGCTTAGGGGCGCTAGCCAACACGCGCCCAATTCGAAACGCCCGCTTTTTTCGGGCATGACATCGGAGCAGCCAGGATCTGCCGATGACAGCAGTCGCCGACACGACCGTCGCCAATCCCGCGCCCGCGCGGGCGACGGCGGCGAACACCGCCATCGATCGCGTGGGCGTACCCGGATGGCTTCAGGCGACGCCCTTCGCGCTCGTCTTTCTCATTTTCTTCATCATCCCGCTGATCCTCGTCGTCATCGTCAGCTTCTGGGACTACAACGATTACGCGATGCTGCCGTCGTTCACGCTGCGCAGCTACACCGAGACCTTCGAGGGCTGCTGGACCCAGCTGCCTGATCTCTGCACGATCCTGAAGACCTATCTGTCGACGGCGAAATTCTGTTTCATCGTCTGGGTCACGACGCTCATCATCGGCTTCACGGTCGCCTATTTCCTCGCCTTCCACGTGCGCTCGGCCACGACGCAGATGGTGCTGTTCCTCGTCTGCACCATTCCGTTCTGGACCTCGAACGTCATCCGCATGATTTCGTGGATTCCCTTGCTCGGGCGCAACGGGCTCGTCAACGACGCCCTCATCCGCGCCCATCTCGTGGACAAGCCGGTTGAATGGCTGCTCTATTCGCCGTTCTCGGTGTCGCTCGCGTTCACCCACCTCTTCACCTTCTTCATGGTCGTGCCGATCTTCAATTCGATGATGCGCATCGACAAGCGTCTCATCGAAGCAGCCTATGACGCGGGCGCGTCGGGCTGGCAGACGCTGTGGAGCGTCATCGTGCCCTTGTCGAAGTCGGGCATCGTCATCGGCTCGATCTTCGTCGTGACGATCGTGATGGGCGACTTCATCACCTTCGACGTCATGGGCGGCGAGCAGATTGCCTCGGCGGGCAAAGTGGTGGAGACGCGCCTCAACGCGCTTCAGTTCCCGCCCGCGGCCGCGAACGCCGTGATCCTGCTTGCGGTCACGCTTCTGATCATCACCGCGCTCAACCGCGTCGTCGACGTGCAGAAAGAACTCTGAGAGATGGGCGAGGAGCGCTCCGCCGCATTTTACTGGCTCGCGGCTTTCTTCGCGCTGTTCGTGCTGTTCCTGTACGGCCCGATGATCGTCATCTTCATTCTCTCGTTCCAGGGTCCGACCGGGGGCCTGACCTTCCCCATGAACGGCGTGTCGGTTCACTGGTTCGCGAAGCTGTGGGAGGGCGGGGGCATCGTCGACATCCACGACGCATTCGTGCGCTCGCTTGAGCTTGGTCTCGTGGTGATGGTCCTCACCGTTCTGCTTTCGCTCAGCGCCGGCCTCGCCTTTCGCAAGCGGTTTCCCGGGGCGAGGCTCCTCTTCTTCGTCGCGGTCGCGAGCCTGATCGTGCCCTCGATCGTGACCTCGCTCGGCATCGCCCTTGAGTTCCGCCTGCTCGACGACTTCATCAAGAACCACGGGCCAGCGTGGCTCGCGACCGATTTCAAGACCAGCATGGGCACGTTCACTTCGGGCCTTGGCGCGCATCTCACCTGGACGCTGCCCTTTGGCCTTCTGGTGATGTTCGCGATCTTCAACCGCTTCGACAATCGCTACGAGGAGGCCGCGCGCGATCAGGGAGCGACGCCGGCGCAGACCCTGCGCTACGTGATCCTGCCAATCATCCTGCCCTCCGTGATCGGCGTCGGGTTCTTCGGCTTCACCCTGTCGTGGGACGAGATCGCGCGATCGAGCCAGGCAATGGGCGAGCACAATACGCTGCCGATGGAGCTGCAGGCGCTGACCACGACCGTGACAACTCCGGAGATTTACGCCCTCGGCACGTCGACGACGGGCGTATCCTTCGGCGTGATTGCGCTGGCGCTCATCGCCATCACAATTATCCGCTCCCGCCAGGCTCGACACGGGTCCGACGCCGGCCAGGCTTGAGGCCGGCTGGAGACCGATCGGGCGCGAGCGCGGCACAGGTGGGCTGAGCGGCCCGACAGGATCATTTGCCATAAGTTGTCGGCTTGGCCCGTTCCCCGCGCGGCCCAGCCGGTCGCCAGGGGCTGGCGAATCGGACGCAAACCGCTAGAGTAGCCGGCGCCGCGCAGCTAAGGGGCTCAACTTGTGCTGAACCGCGGGCTTTCGATTGAGCGAATCGGGGAGACTTCTCATGGGCACTATTACGCGTCGCGGCCTCATTCTGTCTGGCGCCGGCTTGGCGACCGGGGCATTTATCGCGCCTGCCGAAGCCGCGACCGGATCGGTCTCCATGCACATCGCGAGCGCGGGTTTTATCTTCGGCGTGACCGGCGGCAGCGGCGTCTTGACCTTCCGGGGACAGCAGTTTCCGCTCAGAGTGGGCGGCATCCGCGCCGGCGCCTTGATTGGCGTCTCGGCGACGGATCTGGTCGGCACCGCGTCGCACCTTCATTCTCCGGGCGACATCGCAGGCATCTACTCGGCGATCGGCGCCGGCATGGCCGTCGCCGGAGGGAGAAGCTCCGCGCAGCTCTCCAACGCCAACGGGGTGGTGCTGCGCCTTCACGGGCGCCAGATCGGCTTCAGCTTCTCGATCGACCTCGGCGGGATGAGCATCTCGCTGGGTTAAAGCTGACGCTCGGCGGTTCAGAATGGATTTGCGCCGGCGCGAATTCACGGCTCTTCTGCTCGGCGGGGCGGCTGCGCTCGGCCTCGCCGGGCGGGCGGAGGCTGAAGGCGATCCTCTGCCCTCGTGGAACGACGGCCCGGCCAAGGACGGAATCGTCAAATTCGTCCATGCGACGACCGACGCCGCAAGCCCCGAGTTCGTGCCGGCCGCGGAGCGCATCGCGACCTTCGACCAGGACGGGACGCTCTGGGTCGAGCATCCGATCTATACGCAGATCGTATTCGCTTTTAGTCGCGTGCCGGAGGTTGTGAAGGAAAGGCCCGAGCTTGCGGATGAGCCCGCATTCAGGGCCATCCTTTCGGGCGACCGCGCGGCAATCGCGAAACTGTCGATGGGGCAGCTTCTTTCGGTCGTTGGCGCGACCTTGACCGGCATGGACGTGGAGACCTACCGCAATGAGGTCGAAGCCTGGATCGGGCAGGCGCGCGATCCGCGCTGGAAGCGGCCGTTCACCGAACTCGTCTATCAGCCGCAGATCGAGCTGCTCAAATATCTGCGCGCCAACGGCTACCGCACCTATATCGTCACCGGCGGCGGCCAGGATTTCGTCCGCGCCTATGCCGAGCGGGTCTATGGCGTTCCGCCCGAGCAGGTGATCGGAACCATGTTCGGGCTCAGCTTCAAACCGGGACCGGACGGCAAGCCCGTCCTTGTCCGGGAAGCCAAGCTTCTCCTCAACGACGACGAGGCCGGCAAGCCCGAGGGCATCCATCTCGTGATCGGGCGGAGGCCGCAGTTCGCGTTCGGCAACTCGGCCGGCGACCGCGAGATGCTCGAATATACCAAGGCCGGTCCGGGCGCCCGGTTGGGCATGATCGTCCTGCACGACGACAGCGCGCGCGAATATGCTTACGGGCCCGCCCAGGGCCTGCCCGACACGAAAATCGGGACGTTCCCGCAGTCGCTCTACGATCAGGCGATGAAAAACGGCTGGATTGTCGTCAGCATGAAGAACGACTGGAAACGCGTCTTCGCGTTCGAGTAGCGTCCTGAACGCGACTATTCGCCCGCGGCGTCTGGAGCCGTCGGGATGGACTTATACCCATTCTATTTGAGCGCGACTCATCGCGCTCGATTCCGCGCCACGGCGCGGGCGCGCACTCGCGCTTTGGCCACGTGGCGATGATCGGTTCCGATCATCGAGGTTTGGTGTTGTCGGCCGGCAACGCGCGCTCCCGAAGCGACTCGTAAATGGGCGGGTCCTGGATCATGGCCGCCGCCAGCATGGCCATCGAGCATGCGCACAACATCGGCAGCAGCATCGTCACGCTCCCGGTCATCTCCGTGACGAGCACGATGCCGGTGATCGGGGCTCGCACGACGCCGGTGAAGAAGGCGGCTATGCCGACCACCGCGAACGCCTCGGGCTGAACATTCAGATAAGGCGCGACCGCCCGGCAGATCGCTCCGCACAGCAATCCGAACTGCGCCCCCAGGACCAGCATGGGGGCAAACAGACCGCCCGGAGTTCCCGCAGCGTACGACACAGGGCCAAGCGCAAATCGGATCAGGAAGGCGGCGGGAATGGCGGCCAGCGGCGCGCTGCCTATCAGGACGCTCTGGGTGATCGCGTCTCCGCCGCCGATCAGATCGCGCGCGAACCATCCCAGGGCGCCAACGGCCGCGCCGACCAAGGCGCCGCGCAAGTCGACCTGCGCAAAGATCAGTTGGCGCGCGGCTGCGCGCGTTGCGAGCAGCAACCGGTTATAGGCGACGGCCAAAAGGCCGGCGAAGGCTCCAAACGCGAAATAGAGCGGTCTCGTTGCGGCGTCGCCGTAGCCAAGTCCGCTGACCGTGAAGTCCGGCATGTCGCCGAGCAAGAGGCGCGCGACCTCGATGGCAGTGGCGGATGCGCCGAGGGCGGCGATGGCGATACGGCGCTCAAAACGTTGCACCAATTCCTCGAGGACGAAGACGGCTCCGGCGATCGGGGCGTTGAAGGCGGTGCCGAGGCCGGCGCCGGCTCCGGCGGCCATCAGCACTCGGCAGTCCGCCCAGGTGCGGCCGAATAATTTTCCGACGAGATGAGCGAGGCTCGCGCCCATCTGGACGGTCGGTCCTTCGCGGCCGAGCGCGAGGCCGGCGCCGATCGCAAGCAGGCCACCGAAAAACTTTACCGGTATGAGGCGAAAGGGAATCGGCGGGAGTTCCTCACGCAGGACGGCTTCGACGTGAGGAATGCCGCTGCCCGCCGCGTGAGGCGAGTACCGGCGAACCAGCCAACCGGCAATCGCAGTCGCGCTCGCGCAAGCGACGACAACGAGAACGAAGCCCGCGGCCTCCTTGCCATGAGCCCATCCGATCAGGTCGTTGCGAAGCCGGTCCGCCTGTTCAAGAGAGAGGCGAAAGATCGCTCCGACAAGCCCCGCAACCGCGCCGGCGACGAGCGCGAGCAGCGCGAGCGCCAAGAGACTTCCCTCGTCATGATCGGCGCCGTCCGTCATTGGCTCCCGGTCTCGCCCTCAAGGTGGAAGACCCGCGAAGGCGCCCCGCTTTCACCAGCGGATCAGCGCAGCGCCCCAGGTGAAGCCGCCGCCCATCGCCTCGATCATCACGAGGTCGCCAGGCTTGATGCGGCCGTCCCTGACCCCGACGTCGAGCGCGAGCGGGATCGACGCGGCGGACGTGTTGCCGTGCTGGTCGACGGTGACGATCACCTTGTCGCGCGCGATGCCGAGCTTGTCGGCGGAGGCGTCGATAATGCGGCGATTGGCCTGATGCGGCACGAACCAGTCGATGTCGTCGGCCGTCACGCCGGCGTCCGCGAAGCATCCCTGGATCACGTCGGTCACCATGCCGACAGCGTGGCGGAACACTTCCTTGCCCTGCATGCGCAAATGGCCGACCGTCCTGGTCGTGGACGGGCCGCCGTCGACGTAAAGCTTGTCGCGATGCCGGCCGTCCGCGCGCAGGCGCGAGGCGATCACGCCGGGCGAGCCGAGCCGGCCGTCGCTCGCGCGCGCCTCGAGCACGATCGCCCCCGCCCCGTCGCCGAACAGGACGCAGGTCGTGCGGTCGCTCCAGTCGAGCAGGCGCGAAAAGGTCTCAGCGCCGATCACCAAAGCGCGCTTGTGCGAGCCGGAGCGCAGGAACTTCTCCGCCGTCACGACCGCGTAGACAAAGCCGGTGCAGACCGCCTGCAGGTCGAAAGCGGCGCCCTCGACGATGCCAAGATCGGCCTGGACCTGGGTGGCGACCGCCGGAAACGTATAATCGGGCGTCGATGTGGCGACGATGATAAGATCGATGTCGGCGGCCTTGAGCCCGCCGCTGCGCAGCGCGGCTTGAGCCGCCTTCGTGGCGAGCGACGACGTGGTTTCGTTCTCGCCCGCCACATAGCGCTGACGGATCCCGCTGCGCTGCACGATCCATTCATCCGATGTGTCGACCCTGGTCGCGAGCTCGGCGTTCGAAACGGCGCGCTCGGGCAGCGCCGCGCCGACCCCGCGTATGCAGGCGCGAATTGAGGCGGGCGCGCCGCCCTGCGAGGTATCCGTTTCCAGGCGGCGCGCGCGACGGACAGGAGCCGGGGGGGATGCAAGGTTCATGAAAGTGGGTTTTTCCGCGATCAGGACTGAACGGCGCGTGAACGCACGGGGCTGGGGCGGAAACCGTTTGCATGAGCAATCATTTCCCGAATCTTACCGAGCAGCTCCTGGCGCACCATATCATCGGCCAATTCCACGGCGCCGGCGTAGCTCTCGGCGTCGGCGCCGCCATGAGCCTTGATGACGACGCCGTCAAGCCCCAAGAACACGCCGCCGCTGGCGCGCGGCCCCAGCCGGCCGCGCAGCGCGATCATCGCCTTGCGCGCGAACAGGAAGCCGATGCGCGACATGATGCCGTCGTTCATCGCGTCGCGCAGATACTGGCCAAGCTGTCTTGCGGTGCCCTCGGCGGTCTTGAGCGCGATATTGCCGGTGAAGCCTTCGGTGACGAAAACGTCGACGGCGCCCTTGCCGAGATCGTCGCCCTCGACGAACCCCTGATAGCGCATGTTGGGCAGGTTGGCCTCGCGCAGGATGCGCCCGGCCGCCTTCACTTCCTCGACGCCCTTGATCTCTTCGGTCCCGACATTGAGGAGACCCACAGCGGGGGAGTCGATGTGCAGCACAATTCGCGCCATCGCCGCGCCCATCACCGCAAGATCGACAAGATGCTGCGCATCGGCGCCGATGGTCGCGCCGACGTCGAGCACGATCGATTCGCCGCGCAGCGTCGGCCATATCGCCGCGATCGCCGGCCGCTCGATCGGCGCCATCGTGTGGAGGCAGAACTTCGCCATCGCCATCAAGGCGCCGGTGTTGCCGGCGGACACCGCGCAGTCGGCGGCGCCCGATTTCACCGCTTCGATCGCCTGCCACATCGAGGAGACGCGCCGTCCGGCGCGCAAGGCCTGGCTCGGCTTGTCGGTCATCTTGACCGCTACGTCGGTATGAAAAACGCGCGACTTCGCGGCGAGCCTCGGATGACGCGCAAGGATGGGCCCGATCGTCCGCTCGTCGCCGTAGAGGAGAAACTCAACATCCGGACGGCGTTCGAGCGCAATGGCGGCGGCGGGCACCACGATCGCCGGCCCGTGATCGCCCCCCATCGCGTCCAGCGCTATGCGAATATCGCTCGCCATTCCTTGGTCCGACCGCCCGGGCCGCGTTGCCCGGGCGGCGCGGCGCGGCGCGACAATAGCGGCTTCGTCGCGCAAGGCAACGCAAGAAACCCCGGCTCGGTTGCAACCAAGCTTCTATCCAATTCGGCCGAGCATGACGCTCGCGCGAATCGCGAGCGCGGGGTTTCAGCGACGAGGAAGGGCTTTGACCGCTGCGGATCGAGAGTCAAAGCCTCCCGGAGGCCGCGCGCCCTATTCCTTGACCAGCGCGAGGGCGACCTTCTGGGAAATGTATCCGAGCACAGCGCCGATGATCAGGGAGATCACGCCGACGATGAAGGGATTCTCGAGCGAAGCCGAACCGACTTCGCCAAGCTTGTTGCCGGTCAAGGCGAGACCCGCGACCGAGGCGTAGCCGAGCACGCCCGCCGGTATGTCGCTCAGCGCCGGCGCCTTGGCGGCGTAGACGAGAATGAAAACCGTGATCAGGACGCATATCCCCGCCCATAACGGCACGCCGAGCGAGCCGCCGAGCGGAACTTTAGTGACCAGGAGGAGCGCGATCAAGGCCATGATGGCGCCGAATATGAGGTTGGTGAGCGCCTTGGTGAGTCCGGCCTCCTTGCCGCCACAATGATAGAAGGTCGCCCAGGCGATGAACGCAACCCAGATTTGCATGCCCATCCCAATAGGCGACAGAAGGACAAACGTCGCGATGCCTCCGAGCACGCCGATGCTAACCGCCAATGCAGTGATGAGATCCATGGCTTCCTCCCTCGCCATGCGCTCGTCCGATGTTCGGATGGCGCAAAGCTTGACACGGCGCTAGCGCCTAGCGCGGTGAGGATCCGATGTTAACTTGTGATTAACTCTTATGCAATGCCTTGAAGCCGCCATCCACCGGCAACATTCTTGCCCTAATTGGACCCCGGTTTCGTCCGTTCGGCCAGCGCCGAAAACGGCGAATCCGCGGGCGCGGATTCCGCGCCCTGCTCGAAGGCCACGCCGGGCTTGCGCGGATAAGGGTCGAGGCCGAGAGCGAAAAATTCCCGAGCGAGAGCGCCGAGGTCAATTTTTCCATCGATGAGGGGATCGGGCTCGTCTTCGTCGGCGAGCAAAACCGTCTCTTTTATGGGAAGCCTGGAATCGACAGCGGCCTCAGGCGCGAACCACACGTCGACGGCCTCGTCGACAGTTGCGGGAAACGGCTCGAGCGAAACCACGCAGGTCTGGGTGAGCTCGCCGCGCACAGCGCCAGTGACTCGCGCGCCCCCCGCCCCAAGGCTCGACGCGCAGCGTTGCGGTCAGGACTCCGATGGCGGGGAGCTTGAAGAACGACGCGAGCGCCTCCCTCTCGGCGGGCGTGGCCTCGATGGTCACCGTTCGGCCCTCATGCGGAAGAGCGTCGACCCGCATCACGCACGAAAGCGGCCTGCCTTCAATCATTACGGGTCTCCGGCGGGGATCGAGCCAGGGGGGAAGCGAAAGCGGCCGGTCGCGAACGTCTCGATCGGGATCGTGGCCAGGTCCGCGTCAAGCTGGGCGACATGGCGGGACAGCGCTTCCGCCGCTTGCGCTTTGTCCTCTTGCCTCTTGCCGTAAATGTTACGGGCGAGCGCCGCGGCAAGGTTCATTACGGAGCCGCCGTCGAGCGCGGCGGCGTAAGCGGCGTTGCGGCCGTAGAAGGCGCCCCCCATCGCCTTGAGGCGCCTGGCGACCGCGATATCCGAGAAGCCCATCTCGCGCAGCGTGTCGTCGAAATGGGTGAAGACGCTATTCACTAGATCCTGGGCGATGGCGTCGGCCAGGCCGCCGAGCGCCGATAACCGGCGCAGCACCAGTCCAGCGTGCAGGGTCAGGAGCTCGAACCGGCCGTCGATCTGATCGGGAACGCCGAGCGCCTGGTAGAGTGCCGGGCGGCGCGCAGCGGCCACGATCTCGCCCAGAATCTGCTCGATGAGTGCTTTGCTGGCGCGACGCGCACGCCACTGGGCGAAGATCATCCGGATGCCCCGCGCGCCGTGACTGGCGCTTGCTCTTGTCAGGGGGCATGAGTTAGGCATCCGCGTCCGGTCTGGCAAGGCGAAACGCCGGTCGAAAAGGGAGACTGAGAGACTCAATGCAAATGGCGCCCAAGGTCCATCGTCGAGCAATGCTGGCATTGGCCCTCTGCGCGGCGCTCACACTTGGCGGCTGCCTTGGATACGACGGCGATTTCGTCCGCGGCTATCAGGTCGATCAGGACACGCTGTCCCAGGTCAAGGTGGGCGCGACGACCAAGCCGGAAGCGCTGACGCTGCTCGGCACCCCTTCGACCACGTCGACGGTCGGCGGCGACGCCTGGTACTATATCGGCCAGAAGTACAAGCACACCCTGTCGTTCATGCCCGAACAGATGACCGATCAGCACGTGCTGGCTGTCTATTTCGACAAGAACGGCAAGGTCGACCGCGTCGCCAATTACGGCATGAAGGACGGCAAGGTTTTCGACTTCGTCAGCCGCACGACGCCAACGGGCGGCGCCGAGCCGGACATGCTCAAGAACATCATGGGCGGCCTGTTCAAGTTCAGCTGAGGTCTAGCAGCAGGGACTTTGGGGAAAGAACAGGCGCCCGCATCCGCAGCCGGTCCGCAGCCGGACGCGGATCTGCTCCTGAATTCGGCCCCGATGCCTTACGTCGCGCCGCTCTTCGCCGGCGTGAAACGCCTGGCGAGATCGCCCTTGAATGCATATGGCCCGTGGTGGGTTAGCGCGCTTCTGATGTCGAGCCAGATCTCTCCCCCGAGATCGCGCCAGCGCCGGCAGAAGGCGTAGTCTTCCGACAGATCAAGTCCTGTGTCGGGCTCGATCATGCACTCGAACAACGCGAAGCTGTACGGCCCGTCCCGCAACAGGTCGGATGTTCGCTGCGCCATTTTGTACCGGAGCTCCGGATAGGCTTCGCACATGCGCGCCAGCGCCCAGCGCCGGACCATCAGGAATCCCGTGCCGGTATGGCGAACGCGAACGAAGTCGTTGCGCGCCGTCATCGGCCCGGTCCCCTCGGGGTAGAAAACATAGTCGAGCCCGGAAGCCTCGAGATCCACGCGGCCGTCCTCAGCGCCCTTGCGCACGTTGTCCCAGACGATCCGTTTGAACGGATAGGCTGCGGCGGTGACGTCTGCGTCGAATGCCAGGAGCCTAAACACCTGCTCCGGCGCAAACCCGATGTCAGCGTCAATGAACAGAAGATGGGTCGCTTCCGAGGCGAGGAACTCGCCGACCATGTCGGCGCGCGCTCGCGTGATCAGCGCCTCGCCTGTGCGAAAATTGAAGCTGATCTTGACGCCGCGCTCGAGACAGCTTCGCTGCAAGGCGAGTGCGGAGTTGACATACGCGACCGTCGCCTGGCCCCCGTAGCAGGGGGTCGCGACCATGATGGAGGGATCGTCGGCCATCGCTTCCTGGGCGCTAAGCGGTGAATCCCTTACGATTTCCGAACACTCATCGCGCCAGGATCGCCAGCAGCAAAAGCGCCACGATGTTGGTGATCTTGATCGCAGGGTTGACCGCGGGACCGGCGGTGTCCTTGTAGGGGTCGCCGACCGTGTCGCCGGTGACGGCGGCCTTGTGCGCCTCCGAGCCCTTCACCCACTTCACCCCGTCCTTGTCGACGAAGCCGTCCTCGAAGCTCTTCTTGGCGTTGTCCCACGCGCCGCCGCCCGAGGTCATGGAGATGGCGACGAACAGGCCGTTGACGATCACGCCGAGGAGCGACGCGCCGAGCGCGGCGAAAGCCGACGCTTTCGAGCCCGAGATCCAGAGCGCGCCGAAATAGACGACGAACGGAGCGAGCACCGGCAAGAGCGAGGGCACGATCATCTCGCGGATCGCGGCCTTGGTCAGGAGGTCGACGGCGCGTCCGTAGTCGGGGCGCTGCGTGCCGTTCATGATGCCCGGCATTTCCTTGAACTGCCGGCGCACTTCGAGCACCACCGATCCCGCCGCGCGTCCGACCGCGGTCATGGCAATGCCGGCGAAGAGATAAGGGATGAGGCCGCCGAAGATGAGGCCAGCGACGACATAGGGGCTGGAGAGAGAGAAATCGAGCGCGCCGACGTCCTGGAAATAGGCCGCGCCCGTTTCCTTGAAGTGCCGGATGTCGTTGGTGTAGGCCGCGAACAACACAAGCGCGCCCAAGCCCGCCGAGCCGATCGCGTAGCCCTTGGTGATCGCCTTGGTGGTGTTGCCGACCGCATCAAGCGCGTCGGTCGACTGGCGCACTTCCTTAGGCAAGCCGGCCATTTCCGCGATGCCGCCCGCATTGTCGGTGACCGGTCCAAAGGCGTCGAGCGCGACGATCATGCCGGCCAGGCCGAGCATGGTCGTGACGGCGATCGCGGTGCCGTAGAGACCGGCGAACTGATAGGTCGAAATGATGCCGGCGACGATCACCAGCGCCGGAAGCGCCGTCGATTCGAGCGACACCGCGAGGCCCTGGATCACGTTCGTGCCGTGGCCGGTGACGGAGGCCTGGGCGATCGACACGACCGGGCGTTTTCCGGTGCCGGTGTAATATTCGGTGATGACGACGATGAGGCCGGTGACCGCGAGGCCGACGAGGCCGCAGATGAACAGGTTCGAGCCCGTCACCACCCTGCCGGCCACTGTCCCGACCTCGCCCCAGCCAATGACGTAGGTGGTCGCGATGGCGAGCCCGAGTATCGAAAGAACGCCGGTGGCGATCAGGCCCTTGTAGAGCGCGCCCATGATCGAACTGTTGGCGCCAAGCTTGACGAAGAATGTCCCGATGATCGAGGTCACGATGCAGGCGGCGCAGATCGCAAGCGGATACATCATCGCCGGAATGAGCGCCGGGGAGCCGTCGAAGAAGATCGAGGCGAGCACCATCGTCGCCACGACCGTCACCGCGTAGGTCTCGAATAGATCGGCGGCCATGCCGGCGCAATCGCCGACGTTGTCGCCGACATTGTCGGCGATGGTCGCCGGATTGCGGGGGTCGTCCTCGGGAATGCCCGCCTCGACCTTGCCGACGAGGTCGGCGCCGACGTCCGCGCCCTTGGTGAAGATGCCGCCGCCGAGACGGGCGAAGATCGAGATCAGTGAAGCGCCGAAGCCGAGCGCCACCAGCGCGTCAATCGTCACCCGATCCGCGGGGCCGTGGCCGAGAAGGTGAGTGAGAACGCCAAAGTAACAGGCCACGCCGAGAAGCGCGAGGCCGGCCACCAAGAGACCGGTCACCGCGCCCGAGCGGAAGGCGATGTCGAGGCCTCCGGCGAGCGATTTCGTCGCCGCCTGCGCGGTGCGCACGTTGGCGCGCACCGAAACGTTCATGCCGATGAAGCCGGCGGCTCCGGACAGGATGGCCCCGATGGCGAAGCCGATCGCCACCGTCCACGAAAGCAGAAGCCCGAGCACGATGAACACGACGACGCCGACGCCGGCGATGGTGGTGTACTGGCGCTTGAGATAGGCTTGCGCGCCCTCGGCGACAGCGCCCGAAATCTCCTGCATGCGGGCGGTGCCAGCGTCCGCCGCCATCAGGCTATTGATCGTGTAGACGCCGTAGACGATCGACAGGAGTCCACAGACGATAATCAAGCCCAAAAGCATGCGCGAAAGTCCCGTTGCAAGGCCGCGGGCGCTCTGCCGCTGGCTCGTTTCTGGGCGCCTCTTGCCAGAAACTGCGCTTCGCCGCAACGGCGCGGCAATTTCCGGCCGGTTTTAAGACAAAAATCGGGCTGCGGCCGACCGCCGCACCTGGCCCCGCGGCAAACTCCGGCCGGAACGTACGCTCAGCGCTTCCCCTCCGGCGTCCACACCCGCTCGCCGACGCGCAGCGACTGGACCTTCAGTTCCCCCTTGGCCTCGAACAGGTCGTCGCGCGCCGCGATCCGGCCGTCCTGCTGCTCCACCCCCAGCAAGGCATAGGCCGCCGACAGCATGCGGGCGGCCGAGCCGGTGTACCAGGACCAGCCCCCTCGCCCGCCATGGCCCCAGCCATCGTAGATGTCGGCCGGCTGCTGGATGGGGATGAGGCCATAAGTGGCGAGGCTTTCCGGATCGGTCTTCTTGAGCGGCGAGATTTTCTCGTAAATCTCAAAGGCGCGCGCGCCAAGGCGAGCGGCCAGCTTGAGGTCGCCCTTGGCCCGGGCCGAGGCGGCGAGCCGCATGAGGCCGTCGACGATCCAGGTCGCGCCGTGGCTGTACTGGCCGCCGTTCTCACGCACGCCGGGCGGATAGTCGGCGATGCGGCCCGGATAGGGCTGCGAATGCTCGTAGAACGGCGTCTCGAGCAGCAGCACCCGGTTCGAGCGCTCGATCCCCTTCAAGCCGCCCTCGACCGCGGCAAGAGCGCGCGCGTCGTCGCAGGCGCCGGACCAGGCAGCCCAGCCGATGGTCATGGCGTTGCGCAAGTCGACCTCGCGTCCGTCGTCGGCGAAGTCGAGCAGGTAATGATCGCCGCGCCAGCCGGCTTCGAGCGCCTTGCGCTGACCAGCGAGCGCCGATTCGCACTCAGCGGCGAAAGCTTCGTCGCCCTTCGTGCGCGCAACGGGGATGAAGCCTTCGAGCACATTGGCGAGGAAGAAGCCCATCCACACGCTGGTCCCGATGTCGCGCCGGCCGAGCACGTCGATGCCGTCGTTCCAATCGCCGGCGCGCAGGAGCGGCAGGCCGTTCGCGCCCAGGTGCTCGAGGGTGAAGGCGATGGCGAGGCGCGCATGCTCGTAGACGGTCGCGCTTTCGCGCGAGACGCGCGGAATGACGATCCAGGTCTCTTCGTGCGCCGGCACGGGCTCGGCTTCGAGGAACGGCGTCCTCTCGTCGAGCACGGTCCGGTCGCCGCTTTCGCGCACGTAGCGGGCGAGAACATACGGCAGCCAGAGATGCGGGTCGCTCGCCTTGGTCCTCTGGCCGAGCCCCGTTCCGCCGCCAGGCGCGCGATGCCACCATTTGAGCACGTCGCCTTCGCGGAACTGCTGGCTCGCGTGCAACACGATCTGCGCTCGGGTCAGCCGCGGCTCGAGAAGCGTGAGCGGCAGCACGTCCTGCAACTGGTCGCGATAGCCGGTCGCGCCGCCAAGCTGATTCGGGCCGACGCGGCCGAACAACCGCGAGGCGTAGAGCTGGTAGGGCAGCCAGGTGTTGACCAGCCGGTCGAAGTCCGGCCGATTGGTCCGGACTTCGACCCTGCCGAGCCGCTCGGCCCAGGAGGCGCGCGTGACGGCAAGTTCGGCCTCGGCCGTTACGACGCCGAGGCGTGCGGCAGCCGCAAGCGCCTCGGCGCGGGTCGGCGCCTCACCGAAGGCGATCGCAATCTTTGTCTCGCCGCCCAGCGGCAGAACGATCTCGCTGGAAAAGGCCGCCACGCGCCGCCCGTCGTCGCGCGCGGCGCCATCGCTTGAGCCCGCCTCGACCATCGCGGGGGTGAGGATATTGCGTCCCGGGCCGCCGAAGAAGCGGGCGCGAATTGTCTCGGTCTTCGCCTGCGGCAAACTCGTCGCGGCGAAGGCGAAGCCGCGCACGAAGTCGTTGCGCGGATTGCTGGAAGAGCAGCGTCGAGCCGACCGTCTCGTCGTGAATCTTGTCGACGCTCTCGTTCGGACTGTCTTCGAGCGCTAGATCGAAGAACGGCGCGATCCGCAGGCGCTTCGGATTCGCCCCGCGATTGCGCAGGGTCAGGAGACGCATGTCGCCCGGATAGTCGGGCGGAACAAAGACGACATATTCCATCTCGAGATCGCCGCGCGATGTCGTGAAAGTCGCGACGCCCGGCTCGTAGACGGCGTCGTATGTCGCATCCTCGCGCTGGAACGGCGCGAAGCCGACCGCGTCGGTCTCGCTCTTGTCGAGATCGCGCAGATAGACGATCTGCCCCGGCTGCACGACCGTCACGCTGTCGATGCGGAAGGCTGAGAGGCCGTTCTGGCGGGCGTTGCCGAAGGCGGAGAAGATCTCGCCGTCGTTCGAGACCATCGTCGCCATGCCAAGCTCGTTCGCCATCACATGCGCCCACGGGCGGGGCGTGCGATGGGTGAGGCTAAGCGCCCTGCCGTCGGGCGAAAAGCCGAACGGCCAGCGCGACGGTAAGGCGGGCGAAGGCTCGACGGCGCGCGTTTCGTAGAGCCGCCTCTGCAGCTCCGGCTCGGCGAGCGGCGCGAGGCCAAGCCGCGTCGCGATCAATTCGCTCGCCCATGCCGCGTTGTCGGAGCGGCCGACGATGAACTCCGCCTCGGCCTCGGCGCCCGCGGCAAGCGTGGCTTCGAGCGTGAAGCTCGCCGCCGGATCGAACGGCCAGAGCTTGCCTTCGTCGTCGAGCTTGCGCCACCGCCACCGCTCGCAACCGGTTGGCTTCAGGAGCGAGCCTTCGCCAAGAAAGCGGATGCGCGAATCCTCGTAGCCGACGAGCTCCGCGTTCAAGCCGGGCCTCACGGCGAAGAACGAGGTTTCGCCCCGCCCGGCGCGCGCCGAGCGCAGAAGACGGTTACGCGCAAGAATGGCGTTGAGCGAGCGCACGAAGATCGTCTCGACATGCATGCCGGCGAAGTCGAGATCCTTGGCGTATGCGCCGGTCTCGTGGCCCGCGATCTCGCAGAAGCTCGTCGAGGCGCAGCCGCCGCGGCGCGGCCCGACTTGTTCTTCAGCCGAATGCGCCAGCTCAGGATCGCGCCCTCGGGATCGGGGGCGATCTCCATCCGCGCCTCGATCCCGTTCAGCGCATTGACGATGGCGAGGCGATTGAAGCCCGGCTCCTCGATCCGGTAGTCGCCCGCGCGCCGCGCCGGCTCGAAGCCGATCGACCATGGCGACTCGCCGTCCTCGCTGACGTAGAAGAACTGGCCGCGCGCCTGCAACGGATCGAGCGGGCGGCGAAAGAGATCGATCGGGCCGCCGCCGCGCTCGGCGCCCATGACGAAGCTCGCGCCGCGGCCGTCGCGCAGAATCTCGACGCCGACCGCGCCGTTGTTGAAGGCGAAGCGATCGGGCCGCCGGGCAAGCTCGGGCGGCGCGCCTTCGAGCCAGGGGGCCGGCGGTCCGGATTTGGCCCGCTCGCGCACCACCGCCGCGACGCCAGCGGCGGCCGTCGCGGCGATCGCGGCGCCATAGGCGAAGCCGAGCGTCTTGACCGCCTCGGGCATAGGGGCCGCGCCGCGGGCCAGCGTCTCCGCGCCGGTCCAGGCTTTGTCCCACTCGGCGCCGCGCGGAATGTAGAAGGGGATCAGCAGCGGCGCCCAGGTGCCGAAGCGGCGGATGCCGTCCGGAATGGCGCGCGTGCGCCCGTGGTGGCCGACGAACCGCGCCGCCGCCTCGTCGGCGCGGTCGCCGCCGAGAAACGACAGGTTGACCAGGGTCGCGACCCGGAGGCCCATATGGTCGAACCAGATGAGGATGCGCAGCCAGTCATAGGCGAGCAGGCCGAGAAAGAGCGTCAGGCTGAACTGGCGGAAGGCGGCCGGACTCCGCGTCATGTCCTTGCCGATCACGACCGCCGAGCGGATCGCGCCGTCCTGATTGTACCAGGTCGGATCCGGCGACTGGCGCAGGAACGAATTGATGATCGGCGCCATCCACAGGCCCCAGCGCAGGACGCGCACCGCCTGCTCGACCAGGCCCTCGATCCCGGACGGACTGAAGAGCGTCTTGATCGGCCTGAGACTCCTTTGCAGGCCGGCGTCGAGCAGCACGTAGTTGATCGAGAAGAGGGGCGCCGCGAGCGACCAGTTGATGACGCCGGCGACCGATTCCGCCCAGAAGAGCCTTACCCCGCCCGCGACCTCGCCGAGATTGATCGCTCCGTATTTGTTGAAGATCGGATAGGTGGTGAAGTCGCCGAGCCGGCGCCCGTCGAGGCGATAGTTGACGTCGGCGTAGGCCCAGAACTTGGCGACCACGACCTTGAGCTGGGGCGCGTCGAAATACCATCCGAGCGCGCCAGCGACGATGCCGCCGAGCAGAAGCCCGAGCGCATAGAGCCGCCAGCTCGGCAGCTTCGTCCGCCCGCCGCTCAGAACGCTCCAGCCGTCGAAGACGAGATCGACGCCGCCATAAGCGAGCGCGCCGATCGCGGCCATCGCGAGGAAGCGCGTTCCTCCGTCATCGGCGGAAAGATCGGTGAGATAGGCCAGCGCCAGGCCAAGGCCGACAACCGCCCCGCGCGCGAAGCCTCGCGGATTGCGATAGGCGCGCCCGAGCCGGCCGAAGAAAGGCGCCGTGCCGTCGGCGCTGCCGAGGATCGTCGCGCCCAGGGGAAAAAGAAGCGCGCCGCCGAGTGGGCCGATGACCAGCACGCCGCCGCTCAGGATCGCCTCCGCGCCTGGCGCGCGCAGGATGAGGGCGGCGATCAGAACGAAGCCTATGAACAGCGCGCCATAGATCGCGCCCTTGACGAAACCGGTCCGCCAATGCTCCCAAACCGTCTCGAAACGCGGCGGGCGCCCGCCAAGCCAATCGAGCATGACCCCGGTGAAGAGATAAACGATCGCCCACAGGCCCGCCTGAGCGAGGGCGGCGCAGGCGCTGGAGAAAACAATCGCAAGCAACGGCTGAACGACCCACTGAGCCGCATTGGCGACGAGCGGGCTCAGGGCCGCGACCGCGCCGCTCAGCGCAAACAGCCCATGCGCGCGCGCCGATCGCGGCAGCCGGTTGACGCTGACCAGGTTGATCAGCGTCAGGATCGCTTCGCCAATCCCCCACAGGATGAGCGCGCGTCCGATCGCGACCTGGACGGGAAACGGCAGCTTCGCCCCGCCCGTGGCCACCGCGCCCAAGCCAGCCATGCGCCAGTCGGCGCCGACCGTAACCAAGAGGTTGAACAGAAAAGGAGTTGCGATCAGGCTCACGGCCTCGATGAGCCTCAATCCGCGAGCGGCGCTGACGAGCGCCATGATCGAACCGCCGACGTAGACGATCAGCGCGATGGCCGCCCCCGGCGGGTCGAAGCGCCAGACGTCCGCCCAGGGGCCGGGCAATTGCCAGAAACCAAGCGAATCATTGCGCTGAACGGCGAAGATCGCGAACGCCGCAGCGTCAAAGGCGGTCAGCGCTGCGGAAAATGGCCGCTCGGCCCACGCAAAGCGCAGGAGCGCCAGGCCCGCTGCCCCGGCGACCGCGGCGAGGATCGGCTGCTTGAGCGCGACCGCGGCGTAAAACCCAAGCGCCAACAGCGCCGCGCCGCCAAGCGACGGAAGCGCAACCGACCGGCGCGCAAAAGGGCGCGCAAGGGGGGACGTCATCTCCATGCCTTTCGCCCTTCCGGATTCGCCTTCACGACTTCCTTGCGGATTGCTCACTGAGTCGCAAGCTCGCGTTCTGCGCTTGCCGGCCGCCGCATAGCGGCCCAATATGGCGTCTATGCGCTCTCGCATGGCGGCGTTTGGCGATGGCGGCCCGTGGTTACGGCGGCCGCAAGGAGGCTCATGATCGTTCGACGATGGGTGGCGTTCGCCCTTGCGGCGGCTCTTTTCGGCGCGACCGCCGGGCGCGCGGCGGAACTGCCCTCGCAACGCGGGCAGACCATGAAGCCGAAAAAGGCCGAACCGGCCCGGACGTGCAACATCGCCGGCAATCCCGGCGTCCTTGCGGCGGATGGCGTCTGCGTGAGGCTGAGCGGCTATATCTCGTCCCAGTTCACCGCCGGATCCATCAACGGGCAACTGAGGTAGGCGTGCGGGCCTGGGAAAGCGGCCCCTCTTTTCGTGACGCGCTATGGGTTTAAACCGGCGCCCATGAAGAAACCGCAAGCCCCTCTCGTCCATCTCGGCCGGCCGTCGCGCATTCCCGATGCGCCCGACGCCAAGACGCTGGACCGCGTGCCCAATCCGCAGGCCGATACGGATTACATTGCCCGCTTCACCGCGCCGGAATTCACCTCGATCTGCCCGGTGACCGGACAGCCGGATTTCGCCCATCTGGTCATCGACTACGCGCCGGACAAATGGATCGTCGAATCTGAAATCGCTGAAGCTTTACCTCATGAGCTTCCGCGATCATGGCGCTTTCCATGAGGATTGCACCGTGCGCATAGGCAAGGACCTCGTCGGCCTGCTCAAGCCACGCTGGTTCAGAATCGGCGGCTACTGGTTTCCGCGCGGCGGGATCCCGATTGACGTCTTCTGGCAGACCGGCAAGCCGCCGAAGGGCGTGTGGATCCCCGACCAGGGCGTCGCTCCCTATCGCGGCCGCGGCTGAACTAAGTCCAGGCAAAAGGCCGCATCCATCCCGGATCGAGGCCGTTCAGGCCGCGCGGTCTCTTCGCTGGACCGGAAGCTTGGGCAGTCCTTCTCCGACCGGATGGCGCGTCTTGCCGAGAGCCGGAGCGAGCGAAGCCAGCGCATAGACCCGGGCGCGCAACTCATCCGCCAGCGCCTGGCGGTCCCGGATCGCGGCGATCGAGGCGTAAGGGATCGGCGCCCCGATGACGACCGGCAGTGTCGCGCCGATGCGCGCCTTGACCTCGTGGAAGATGAGCGAAAGCCGCAGCGTCGCACTTACATGGCTTGCGATCTGGAACAGGCGGCTGTTCTGGCCGCCGAACCAGATCGGAATTACGGTTGCTTTCGAGCGCTGGACGAGCTGCGACACGAACGGCTGCCAGCGGCCGTCGACGGCGGGTTTAAGGCCGAGCGCGTCGGGCGCGGTCGAAATCGCGCCGGCGGGAAACACCACCACCGCGCCGCCCATCGCGAGTTGGGCGCGCGCCGCCGCGCGCGAGGCCAGATTGGTGCGCTCCGCTTCCGCCGTGCCGGAGAAATCGACCGGCAGGATGAACCCGGCCGCTTCGGGCGCGCGCCCAAGCACGATGTGGGTCAGAACGACAAAATCGGGCCTCGCCTTGCTCACGAGCCAAGCCGTCACGATCCCGTCGAGCACGCCGTAGGGGTGGTTGGCGACGAATACGACGGGGCCGGTCCTGGGCGCGGCGGCCAGCGCACGGGCGTCATAGCGGACGTCGAGCTCAAGCGATCTGACCGCAGCCTCGAAGAACGTCTCGCCCAGCCGCGGAAAGCGCTGGTTGTGCACATACATCCGCTTGAGCTTCGGCTGGCCGGTCGCTTTCTCGATGAGCCGGATGAGGCCGCGCTTGATCGGCGGATCGCTCGCCGTCACGTAGCTGAATAGATATTTATCCATGGCGCCCGTCTTCACGGCCAAACTTCGCCCATATCCGGCCGACGCGACCGTCGTATGACAAGCTTTGTCAGGCGTCGCCGGCGGTGCGCTTGGCGAGCCGGTCGAAATCCTGCAATTCGGCGACGAGCGCCTCGAACTCCTTCAATGGCACCATATTGGGGCCGTCGGAAGGAGCGCGGTCGGGATCCTGATGGGTCTCGATGAACACGCCCGCCACGCCGACCGCGACCGCCGCGCGCGCCAGCACGCGCACGAACGCGCGCTCTCCGCCCGAGGCGTTCCCCAGCCCGCCCGGCTGCTGCACCGAATGGGTGGCGTCGAAGATGACCGGCGCGCCGGTCTCCCGCTTGAGGATCGGCAGCGCGCGCATGTCGGAGACAAGCGTGTTGTAGCCGAAGCTTACCCCCCTTTCCGTCACCAGAATGTCGGCTGCGCCCGCGGCGGCGAGCTTGGCGACGACGTTCTTCATGTCCCAGGGCGCGAGAAACTGCCCCTTCTTGACGTTAACCGGCCGCCCGGTCTCGGCCGCGGCGATGAGAAGATCGGTCTGACGGCACAGGAAGGCCGGAATCTGCAACGCGTCGACGGCTTCCGCAACCGGCGCGCACTGGCTGCTCTCGTGCACGTCGGTGATCACAGGCAGGCCTAGCGCCTCACGGATTTCGGCGAAGATCGGCAGCGCGGCCTTGAGCCCCACCCCGCGCGCGGCCGAGCCCGAGGTCCGATTGGCCTTGTCGAAGGACGACTTGAAGACCAGGCCGATGGCGCGGCGCGCGGCGATCTCCTTCAGGGCCTGAGCCATTTCGAGCGCATGGGCCCGGCTCTCGAGCTGGCATGGCCCCGCGATGAGCGCCAACGGCTGCGCTGGGCCGAACCGGGCCGCATGCGGCCCCTGGCCGATCTGAACGATGGAATTGTTGCGCAAAGATACGTCCCGCTTCCGGCCTCGGCTCTTAGCGGCCGACCGGGCTCAGTGGCAAGCGCATGAGGCGCAAGAGATCCGTTTCGGCTTGCGGACGGCGAGGCGGGCGTATTTCTTTAGCTCGCCAGGCCTCTGCGAAAGCACGGAACTAAACGGGTCCTAAGACGCTGAAAACATGAGGGCGCGCCGATAAAACGGAACTAAACGGATCACTGCCCTTCCACCGTCTCGCTCGCCGCAAAGTCGATCTCGACCCGCGCGCCGCTCGGATCGAAAAAGAACAATTGCCAGACGCCGCCCGCATGGCCGGGCTGAGGCAAACGGACCAGATTGTGCTTGATCCCGCGCGCCTTCAGCTTGGCGAGGTAAGACGAGGCGTCCTTGCCCCAGAAGGCGATATGGTCGAGCACGCCCCCGCCCTCGGGAATGGACGATCGCTGGACGACATGCAGGACGGCCTTGCCGTCATTGTAGAGCCACGCGCCGGGGAACGAGAACGCCGGCCGTGGCCCGGGCGTGAAGCCGAGAATGTCGTTATAGAAGGCGACCGTCTTTTCGGCGTCCGTCGTGAGAATGGTGAAATGATCCATCCGATCAATCGGCATGGGGGGTCTCTCCTCCCTTGGCGCAATGGCGCGAGACGTCTCCCGCCGGCGGGCGAAGGGATCAGACTCGTCGCCTCCCGCGGCGCCTGTCAAGTCCGAAGCCATCCGGCGCCGCGCAAACCGAAATCACGGTATCCAAGCAGGATTGCGTTGGCTCGCCGGCGAAATCCTGCTTAGACGCCTGAACTGTCTGCGTTCGCCAAAGCGAGCCAGGAGGGAAAGATGCGCCTCGGGTTGTGTTTGATCGCTTGCCTCACGGCGCTCGCCGTTTCCCCCGCGCGGGCGCTCGAGAGCCGCATGACCGACAACGCCAACGATCGCTGGGTCGAGGTCAGCGGCGAAGGCAGCGTCAGCGCCGCGCCCGATTTCGCCCGGGTGACGCTTGGCGTGACCAGCGCCGGAAAAACCGCGGGCGAGGCGATGGCGGCGAACGCTAAAGCGGCCAATACGCTCATTTCGCTTATCAAGGCGGAGGGGATCGCTCCCGCCGACATCCAGACGAGTGAGGTGTCAATTTCGCCTGTGTTCTCGCAGCCCGTTCACGGCCAGGAGACCGCGCCGACGATCACCGGTTATAGCGTGAGCAACAATGTGACGGTGATCGTCCGCGACATTCCGCGCCTTGGCGCCCTTCTCGACAAAGCGGTGACCGCCGGCGCCAACTCGGTTTATGGCATCGGCTTCGGCCACAACGATCCCAGCGCATTGCTCGACAAGGCGCGTCCGCTTGCGGTCACCGACGCCAGACGGAAAGCTGAGATTTACGCCAGCGCGGGAGGCGCCAGGATCGGCCGGCTCATGGCGCTCACAGAGGAAGGCGGACCCCAACAGCCGATCGCCTTTTCTCGCGCCTATATCGCCGGCGCCCGCGCGCCGACACCGATAGAGGCGGGCGAGGACAAGCTGACCGTCACCATCACGGCGCGGTTCGAGCTGATGCAGTGAGCGCCGGCTCCCGGCTAGATGTCCGGCGAAAACAGGCCGGCGCCGGACGCCGCGTCTGCCTATTAATTTACCCGACCCAAGGCGCGAATCGTCATCGCTTTTTGATAGTCCCGCGTCTATAGTGGCTAGCTCGCACTCGTTCCAAGGCCTCGGCGAGGAACGCGCGAGACCGGCGTTGCGCTCTTGGGCGAAACGCGAGAGGATCGTTTGATCCTTCCCCCGGCGCAGTCGACCCGCCGCTCGACGACGCTTTTCTTCAAAGCGGATATTGGGCGGAGGTTGCAGAATGTCAGCGACGGAAACGAGTAGCGCAGCGTTGACGGCCCGCGATTGGGCTAAAGCGCTCGTCCCCTACCGCCAAGCGAGCGCGGCGCGCGGCGTCTTTGAGCTCGCGGTCACATTCCCGCCATTTGTCGCGGTCTGGACCGCGATGCTGCTTGCCTCGCGCCATGGCCAATATTGGCTGTCTTTTGCGCTGGCGCCGCTCGCCGCCGGGCTGCTCATCCGCCTGTTCATCATCCAGCACGATTGCGGGCACGGCTCGTTCTTTCCAAGCAAGCTTGCGAACGACTGGGTGGGCCGCGCAATCGGCGTCTTGACGGTCACGCCTTACGATCATTGGCGGCGCTGTCATGCGATTCATCATGCGACATCGGGCAACCTCGACCGGCGCGGCATCGGCGACATCAAGACGCTGACGGTGCGCGAATATCTCGAACGCGATCGGCGCGGCCGGCTCATCTATTGGCTCTATCGCCATCCGCTGGTGATGTTCGGGATAGGGCCCACCTACGTGTTTCTGTTGGAGAACCGGCTCCCCATCGGCTTCATGCGCAAGGGCCTGATGCCGTGGCTCAGTACGATGACCACCAACGCCGGTCTGCTGCTCGCCGCCGGCCCGTTGATCCTGTACGTAGGCTTGACGACGTTCCTTATCGTCCATCTGCCGATTGTCGTGCTCGCGGCGACGATGGGCGTCTGGGTGTTCTATGTGCAGCATCAATTCGAGGCGACAACCTGGGACGGGACGACCGATTGGAGCCAGCCTGAAGCGGCGCTGAGCGGCAGCTCGCACTACCATTTGCCGCTGCCGCTGCGCTGGTTCAGCGCCAACATTGGCGTGCATCACGTCCATCACCTGTCGAGCGGCATTCCCTTTTATCGGCTTCCCGAGGTCTTGCGCACCTATCCGGAGCTTAGCGAGGTCGGCCGGCTCACTCTGTGGCGCAGTCTTGTTTGCGTCCGTCTTGCGCTGTGGGATGAAGAAACGCGGCGCCTCCTGTCGTTCCGCGAGGCGCGGGAGACTTGTCGGAGATTGCGATCGCGCAATCACGCTCCGCCGGCGAAACGATGACCCGGGACACCCGGACGCGGCAGGTCATCGACTTTTCGGCGGCTTCTTTTCGCCCTCGCTGAGCGTCACGCCTCCGGGCGACACTTCGCGCCGCGTAGCCTTGATCCGAAGCGACTGAGAAATCCGCTCATCGCCGCGATCGGAGCGGCAGCCATCGTCCAGACACGGGATTGGCCCATAGCGCCGCCGCCGCTTGTTCGCCCGGCGGAAATCCAATGGCGACGAGGTCGGTTTCCTTGGCGGCCCGCGCGAAAGGCTCGACTTTGCTCTTGACGCGATAGGTGGGGGAATTGGCGTCGTCGACTGGCAACACGCTCACCACTTCAAAAGGACCCCTGGGCCTCGACGTCGATGGCAGCCTGCTGTTGAAGTCCACAGCCTGCCCGATCGCGAATTTGTGGGGGGTCATGATTTGGCCGCTCTCCGGCCCTCTGGTCAGAGCGTGTGACAAAGGTCCATACCGACGCCAACGGCTCCGCGTCTTGCGTCTCCTCACCGGCGGCCGCGAACCGACCTCGTCGTAGCTTATGCGCTTACCGCCAAACGAAATCCATCAGCAAAAACCCCGCGCGCAGCGAGCCGCACGCGGGGTCCCAAACCACACAAACTCTGCCAGTACATCCGTGGTCAAGGCGATATGGCGATGGGAGTCGCCGGTCAGGCGGCCTTCAGATTATCCGCCGAAGACTTGCCGGTCCTTCGATCCGCGACAATTTCGTAAGAGACCTTCTGTCCCTCGACAAGGCTGCGCATTCCAGCCCGCTCGACGGCGCTGATGTGCACGAACACATCCTTGCTGCCGTCATCGGGCTGGATGAAGCCAAAACCTTTTTGGTCGTTGAACCACTTCACGGTTCCTTGCGCCATGAGACACTTCTTTCAGGTACGTGTTTACACGAGCGGCGCAATCGCGCAGCCCGCTCATAATGATCGAGATTTTGGAAGAAGGTCGTCAGTCCGACGCGTAGCGCGCGGCGAGGCCAAGTCGTCCGGCCGAAACTCGATTTGAAAGGCATAGCGCATGTCGGCGCGCTTCACAAGGCCCTGAGGCCGGTCTCATCTGCGCCGGCCCTCATCTCGAGGGCCTTCGTCCCCTCGATCTTTGCTGGGATCGGGCGGCGATCGCCGCCCCCTTCGGGTCCATATTGGCGATTAAGGGCAGCACGGAGTTCACGGCCGCGAGCGGCTTTCGGCTTTACCTCCGATCGGCGTTTTCCCTGAGTCCATATCGACGCAACACGCTCTCAAAAAGGCCGATCTGCTCGGTCACTATATTGATCGCCTGTTCTCTGGTCACCGGCTTGGCAATCGGAGCTCCGGCATTAATCGCTTCTAGCTGTTTGATCGCTTCGGCGAGGTATCGCTGCGTGTCCGCCAATAAATCCATTGGCTCCATGAGTTTTCATCCGGTGCTTTGCCTCACCATAGCACGATTGGGACGGCGCTCACCACGTTTGGTCGCATTCCGGGCTTCCGGGAATCCGCTCGGCTCGTTAGGTTAGGGTAAGGAGGCCCGCATGTGCCGCAATATCCGCCCGCTGTTCAATTTCGAGCCGCCCGCGACCGAAGAGGAAATCCGCGCTTCGGCGCTTCAATTCGTGCGCAAGGTGAGCGGCTTCAATAAGCCCTCGCACGCCAACGCCGAGGCGTTCGAGCACGCAGTTGACGAAGTGACGGAAGCGGCGCGCAAGCTCATCCTTTCGCTCCACAGCGCCGCTCCGCCGCGCGACCGGGATGCAGAGATCCGCAAGGCTCGGGAGCGGTCGCGGCTGCGCTACGGATAGGCGAGAGCGCGGCGTCGCTTCATACGCCGGAATAGACGCTGACGCCGGGCGACCGCCACCCTTCCAGCGCCTCTTCGCGCGGACGGAAGACCTCGACCTTGAGCGGATGACAGCGCGCAACGTCGCTCGAATGAGTCGCCCCGCAATCGCCGCCCGGGCAGGCCGAGAGCGCGCCGATGAGATCGATCTCGGCGAAGAACTCGATGAAATCGCCCGGACGCACCGGGCTCGCCTTCATGAAGTAGCGATGGGAGTCCCGCTCGAAACCGGTGCACATGAAGACGTTGAGCACATCGTGGACATGCGCGTCCGCCTCGCTCGGCGGCAATTTCATCCGCTCCGCCAGCGCGCGCGTCAGGTTCGAATGGCAGCAATGATGATAGTCGCCGCCGGTCAAAAGCCGGTTGGTGTAAGGATCGCAGCGCGTTCCGATCACGTCGTGGACGCCCGCGCCGTCAGCGTCGAAGCCGTACCAGCCGAGCGTGTCGTAAGTGACGGTCGCCATCGGCCGCAGATAAGGCAAGGCGCTCCAGAGGCGGGCGCCGGTCGTCACATGCGTGGCGTTGAGGGCGCGCGTCTTGCCGCTGAAGAAGCGCTCAGAGAGGTTTGTGGCGCTCCACAAGTTGAGGTCGCCGACTTGCGGGCCCTCGATGCTGACGATGCGGAAAAAGTGGCCAGCAGGAACATCGAACGCGCGCCCCTCGCGCGGCGGCACGATGGTCTCGCCGATCTTCGTCACGCCCGCACGCGCATTCTCGTAGAACGCCGGGTCGCAGGCGGGCAACCCGTCGGGCGGGTAGACGACGACCGGCTTCGCGGCGCGGCGCTGAGCGGCGTCCGGTGGAGGCTGCGTCTGCGATGGGCTCGTCATGACCGCAGAGGCTAGTCGAAGGCCAAGCCGCCGGCAAAGGCCGAAAGGTCGCGACCGCTCACCATCCGCCGGCCTTCACGGCTGGGAAGGAAAATCGGCTCAAACCATAGCGTGAGGACGCGACCGGACCGGCTCTTCAGGGCGCGGCGCCGAACATCAGGTAGCCGCCGCCGCGCCAGATGACCTCGTAACGACTGTCGTTCAGAAAACGGCTCCCGATCCCGGCGATGTCGATGTTTCGGTGGCGTTCGATCAGCCCAGCGAAGTCGTCGCCCATGCTCATGATCTTCGACGCGATCCAGTGGTCAAGCCCGGGGAAACCCAGCCGGTGGCCGATGTCGAGGAAGTCCGGCAACTCGTCAGCGATAACCACGGGAGCGCCGGGCCTCGCAACCCTAGCCATTTCGCTAAGCGCCTTCTCGGGGTCGTTGAAGTGGTTAAAGCCGCCGTTGCTCAGCACGGCGTCGAAATAATGGTCCTGGAACGGCAAGTTCTCCGCCGAACCCTGGATGAGTCGGAGGTCGCGGCCGGAATTACGGCGCTGGCAGTCGGCGAGCTGAGCCGCCGATATGTCGATGCCGACGATCGACCAGTCCCTCGGGAGCCATGGCGTATAGACGCCGTCGCCTATTGCGACGTCGAGCAGACGAATGTCGCGCGACTTCGGCAGGCGCCGCAGGACAACGTCGCGCGCCCGCTTCTCGCCACCGTTGAGAAGCCAGAACAGGGTTTCCCAGATGCGAACCTTCTGCCACTGTCCGTTGTCGTAGAAGTTGGCGGCGATCTTGTTGTCCTCGATCGGATCATCATCAACGATGAGGACGCCATCGCGAAGGGGGAGACTCGCCCTGCACCGACCTTCGTTGCAGTCGAAGCCGAGCTCCGTTCGGCGCAGGGCGCCGTGGCAACGCGGGCAGCGAAGGAGTCCGGCGGCGGACATCCAGGCGCCCGACAGTTCGCGGGCGCTCGTCGCCGCCGCTCCAGTCGAGCGCCAGGCGGGTAGACGTCGGCGGCCCTCCAGCGTTTCCTGGTCTCGGGTGACATCGGACACCGCCATTTGTTTCTCCATCCTGATCTTCCGCAACCTCCTCCGGCGCGGAGCAACCAATTCGTTAGATGACCCACTCCAAAAGATGCGCCCATATCCGGCGGACCTTCGATCCCGAGCCCGCCACGGACCTGAGTCGAAAAGCGCACGACCGCAATATCGGCCCCTTCCCTAAGGCGATCCAAACAAAACCAGAAAAATCCAATCAATATTCCTCGGATTTCCTTGGCTTGTTCGTCCGAAGCGGGGCTTCTCAAGGGGGTTACGCCCAATTCGATAGAAAAATCGGGGGTATCTCAAAGCGTGCGCAAAAGGTCTCAACCGCGGGTCCTCAACCATTATCTCGTCGGGCAAACATCACCTCGTAAGCTTGCCTGATTCTGGAACTGAAAAAGGCGTAACACATATTTCTGATTTGTGCAAGAACATATGCAAGTTTCTGATTCGCCACAAGCACGCAAGCAGAGCCCGCCACGATTTACTCGCAGATGCGATAGCTCCCGCTCGGGTCATGCCGCGCCACGTCGAGATGCATATTGCTCGCGTGGAACGCGTCGGAGCCCGGCCCCAGGACGGTGGTGAACCAACCGCACGCGGCCCTCCGTACGGCGCGGAGGTATGAGCCTTCCTCCGCGCTCGTCTGCCGCTCGACCAGGACTCGTCGCTTATCCGCCATCCCGATCGCGATGAAATCCACCGCCAGTCCCTTGGCGTGGGCGCTGATCTTGGCTCCGGCGATGCGGTCCTGGGTCCGGCACTCGTAGCCGGGGCCGGTTTCAATCGCCGTGACCTTGGCGTGCAGCATCGCCTGCCCAAGCGGCGCGACGATGAGGCGAACATAGTCGGCGAGCACGGCGGCGAATTCGCAGGCAAGAAGTGGACGCTCGGGCAGGCTCACTGCGCCGCCATCCACCGTGAGCGACGACAGCCGCACCGGCGCATCAATCCCACATCCTTCGACGGAACTCGCTGGCGCTGCGGTGGCTTCGGCGCTCGCGCCGGCTGCGGTCAGTTTCGCGAGGCAGGCGGCGGCGCCCTCGCTCGGCGCTGGAGACGGCGCCTGCTGCGCTGGGGTTAAGGGCGTCACAGGCTCCGGGGGCCTCGGCGGCGGCAACGGCGGTTCGTCGGCCATCGCCTGCAAAGAGACGGCCCCGCCAAGCGCAAGCGCGGCCAGGATCAGCCCTGATCTCCGGAATGAAGCCGACATTTTTGCCTCCCGCGTAACGCGCGCCCTGCGCCCAGGGGCCGTCGCCCGAAGGCTTGTGAAGATCGCCGAGATGGACTATAGGCGCTGCATCGAGTTTCGGCCGGACGACTTGGCCCCGCCGCGCTATGCGTCGGACTGACGACCTTCTTCCAAAACTTCGATCACTCTGAGCCGGCTTGCGCGCCTGCGCGGCCTACCTAAACACCTACGTGAAAGAAGTGTCTCATGACGCAAGGAACCGTGAAGTGGTTCAACAGCCAAAAAGGCTTTGGCTTCATCCAGCCGGATGACGGCAGCAAGGATGTTTTCGTGCACATCAGCGCCGTCGAACGCGCCGGGATGCACAGCCTCAACGAGGGACAGAAGATCTCCTATGAGGTTGTCGCCGATCGAAGGACCGGCAAATCCTCGGCGGACAATCTGCGCGCCGCCTGATCGGCGCCGCCATCGCCAGCTTGCCCTGAACGGGGATAGGCTGGCGGGGCTTTTGTGTTTCCGGGCCCGCGTGCAGTTCGCTGCGCGCGGGTTTTTTGCGCGTGTTTCGCCAATGAATTCGATGGCTCGAGGCGCCGACCCGGGCGCCGGCTACGGCCGCAGGACGCGCCCGCGCCTGGCCAGGAACCCGATCATGGAGAGCCATACGGCCTTCAATGTCGCCACAAGGCGGCCCGAGAACAGCTTCTTCGGTTGCCCGCACCATAAGCATTTGACGCTCGCGACGGTTGTCGGTTTGCCGCAGGCCGAGCAAACGCTTATGTGCCGCATGGAAGTGGTCTTTCCTGAACTGAGCCGCGGCTAAACGCGGCGACGGCAAAAGTGTTCCCAATGCGGCCGATCGCAGGAACGGCATGATCCGCCATGAGCACGGAAAAGCCGACCGCGACGACCCGCGACGCCGCCCGTCCGTCGCCCCCTGCCGATCCGCCGGCGAAACCCTATCTTATTGGGGCTCGTGCGACGGAAGACGCCGATCGGCTGACCAGACTGCCCGCGCAAAAAAGGACAACTCGATGGCTTCCCTCTCCTGCGTGTCGACCCAACGATCGTCCGACCGGGCGCCCGTACGGGCGCCCTTCATCGTCGCGGTCGCGGCGTTCGCGCTTGCCGGCTGCAGCCCCAATGAGCAGGTCAGTCCCTCGTCGCCGGGGGCCTCTCAGGTCTTCGCCGGTCACTATGAGGAGACCAATCCTTACAATCCGATCAGCTACGCGCAGAACAACACCGGGCGCGGCGGGCGCTAAGGGACCGCGACAAGGGCCGGCGCCCTCCCGGACCCGGGCGGAGTCAATGAACGTTCACTATTCTGTTGATTGCGTCGGTGGTTCAGCTGACGTCGATCATTTGGGTTTCCTTGGCGCCTCCTCATTTGGCGGCGAAAACCCCAGTTTTTGGGGGTTGGAAAAGCTTGGATTTCCTTGGATTCCTTCGTGCGAAACGAGACTTATCAATGGGTTGCGCGGGATTTTCGGCGAAAAATTTTTCGTGACCCCCGGCTGGCCCGAAAAGCCGAAACGGGCGCTTAGGGTCGAGACCATTCGGAAAGGCGGGATTGTTCATGGCGCAAGCTTAACTCGATTTCTGATTGTCAGCAATCATTTGTCGCTCGCCCCTGTCGCGCACGCAAGCTCGCTTCTCATCCGCCCAACCCCTTAGCTTGTCGGTGAACGGTCTTGGCGGCCACGATTTGCAGGTCTATTGTTTTTACAGCGCCAGAGAGATATATGTGGGAGGCCCGCCCGGAGGTTGAACGGACTTCGTGAAAACATTGAGACTGTCGGCGACGCTTGCCGCCCTGATCCTCACCGCCTCGACGGCTCGCGCCGCCGTGATGGACTTCGGCAATGCTCTCGGCCCGTCAGGTGGTTACACCAGTCAGGCGTATTACCAAGCTATGCTTGGCGGCCAGCCGATGACCGCTGCTCAGCAAGTCTATGCGGATCAGGAAGACCAGTTGCGTCAGCTGGGCTTTCGGTCGGAATTGGGCGGCGACATCGCGCTCGGTCAAATGTTCTACCGCATGGCATATGGTATGATGCTGCCTCCGTCCGCCCCCAACTCGATCAGCGGAGGAAGCGGCCTTGGCCCGTTTTCCATCCCGCCAAGCGGCCTCGCCGCTGGCTCTTCGGACGTGAGCGACAGCAGCGCCGCTGGCTCTTCGTACGGGAGCAGTAGCGTGTTCACCACGACGATCCCCCCCGACCCCGGGGGATTCTCGGTCGTTGCAGCCCCGGAGGTGTCGACCTGGGCCATGATGCTCATCGGTTTCGCTGGCCTCGGCTACGCCGGCTGGCGCGGGTCGCGAAAGCCCGCCCACTCCGCCTAGGGCGATCGGCA
This sequence comes from uncultured Alphaproteobacteria bacterium, assembly GCA_963764955.1. Taxonomy (GTDB): domain Bacteria; phylum Pseudomonadota; class Alphaproteobacteria; order Rhizobiales; family Beijerinckiaceae; genus Roseiarcus. Next base: position 203,913 of record CAVXVE010000024.1, read on the forward strand.
AAAAGGCCGGCCCGCCGTTGCGCGACACGCGGCTATGTCAGCCGAACCCCGCTGTCCTGCGCGCTTGAACCTGATCGCCGACTGCGCCACACTCGCTTGTGCGCCGGCTTCCATTGAACGGGAGGACGCGAATGCGGATCCCGATCCTTGTAGCTTTTGTGGCGCTCGCGCTCTCCGGCTGCAACGCCAATCATGCGATCAATCCCTCCGGACAGCCGGACCATTGTGCGGGCGATCCCACCTGCAATCCTTACAATCCCTCCAGCTACGCGCAGAACAACGTCGGCATCGGCCGCTAAGACCGGGAGCGCGACGAAGGCGGGGGGCTTAAGCCCACGACGGGGCGGCTTATGCGCCTTCCCGGTGGCGGTACCGGCAATGCCCCTGGCCGTGTCGGTTCGTAAGTCACGGTTTCGCTTGGATTCACCGAGAAATTGCCCTGATATAATCAGACATTTTATCCGTTGCGTCTGAAGTCGCACTACGCAAGGTCTCGAATTTAACGATAGATGCGTTCAAGGCGTCAGTTTCCTCTTGGTCAAACGGAGGTTTCAATTTACGCAGATGACCCAGGATGCCAATTTTTGCATTCATCGCGTCAAGCAGAGACTTGTAAGTTTTTTCTAACACAAAATCACTTCTGTCAGCTTTGATTGCATCAAATATTATCATCGTCTTTTGTATTACCTCCTCTATTAGTTGCACCATATTTTTCCATGATTGTTCAAGTGAGTTATCACTTTCTATGTTAGATGAAAAATTTCCTTCCTTTGTCAATTTAAGAAATCTTTCCATCTCCTCAACTAACGTGGCTTGATTTGTAGACACAAGTTGCGAAAGGTTTGCGTCGATATCCTTAAGAGCATCACGTGCCGAAGCCACTCGATTATCCGCATCGCTCTGCTCCGATCGAACGACAGCGAGAGCTTCATTCATCGATCCCGCCGTTGCGTCGAGTGCAGGGCCTAAGCTCTTTAAATCTGCAAACGTCAGAGCGGTTCGAATCTTGGTTACGACGTCCAAATACGCAACATCTCTGTCGGGCCACAGCGTAATCGGCTTACCGTCGGTGGGGGCCGCAAGGAAGGGACCGAATGGCTCGCGCCGCCAGTCGCACGCGCGCAGAATGATCGGTATGACCCGAGCCTGTCCGGCATTGCGGCGATCCAGGGATTTCTTGATCTCAACTTTGTTGACGTAACCGGACGTCAGAAAATCAGAGGAGACCAGAAAGAGGATGATTTCGGCTCGCTCCAATGCGTCGCCGATTTCCGCATTGAAGTCGTCGCCCGCTTCTAGCTCGCGATCATGCCAGGCCTCAATTAGGCCTTCATGTTCGAGTGGCGCGAGGTGGGCCAGCAGCGCTTTCTTCAGCTCCTCATCCTTGTGCGAATATGAAACGAAAAGCTTCGCCAATCTCATCTCCTGAAAAGATGGAGGTCGAAAAATGCTAATGAGCCGCGAGCGCCACTGTCCGCGAGGGGCGGTCGTCATCCCGGCGGCACCATCTACGTTCGCCAAAGATTACTCGACCTACTTCTATGTCAAGAAAGAAAGGCCGCCCGAGGCGACTTGTCGGGAGATTGATCGCCGACCTCTCATCTACTCAGCCTGGCTCGAAGCCTTCGGGATTGGCAATCCATCCTCACGCATTCCTTCGAGATGAAATTCAATAGCGGCACGGATTTCGGTGTCCACCTCTTCCGGCGTGTCGCCGACCGACACACAGCCTGGCAGATCTGGAATGTATGCGGAGAAGTTCCGCTCGCCCTTTTCGATCACGACAGCGTAACGCATGGGTCAATCCTTAAGTCCAGCCTCGGAGAGGCTCTCCCATGCTACAATGTGGGGCTCGGCCAAAGCCGAGCCCCTGTTCAGACTATCGCAGCCCGCGCAGGACTTCGCTCACGCGACCCTGATTCGTGCCGATTGCCGCGGCGATATCCGACTGAATGAAGCCTTCCGCGCGCATCTTGAAGATGATCGCCTTGGCCTCATCAGTGATCAGACTTGCCGCCTTCCTCGGTTCCCCGTTCACAATAAACGGGAATTCGGGCTGGTTGTCGTCGTCGTCGGTACCTTTGGCCATTTTTTTCTCCATGGCCGTCGTCCGCAGTTGCCGCCTCGGCAAACTCACTGTAGCTTCCTCCGTGTGAGGAGAGGGGAGCCGCCGCGCTTGCCTTTTGTGGTATCGACGCGGGACGATATTCGCGCCGATATGCCGAAGAGGCGGTCCGGCCCTGGCAGGTCGGCCGCCTTCTCGGTGTCCTCAATTCGAAATCAATTGAAGCTCGGATCCCCATCCTGCGGACGATCAAAGACTGTGTCGCAGGTCTGACACATTATCTTGTGCCCTACGGAGAATAGCGTCTTCTCGTTGCAGACTAAGCACCGCGCATCCAAAAAATGAATTGTGCTGGACGGCAAGTTCTGATTCTCTAAGCTCTTTCGCGAAGTGGCTCATCTGACGAGCAGTCTCAGTCCGAGTAGCCTTGGTACGTCGTTCTTGCAGATAAATGCTCGCCGCTTCGATACTGACACCAAACTCTACAGAGATTTCCTCGTCCGAATCCAACTCCTCTGCAATTTTCGGGTGGATTAGTAAGGCAGCCGCGAAGACACGAGCATGATGCTCCGCAAACTCATAGGTCGCAATCGAAGCGAAGCGAAGATTGCCCCGTGACCGGCGAGCCATACGGACGCCCTGGTGCATTATCGCGTGACCAAGCTCGTGCGCCAGCGTCATCCGGTCGCGCCCGAGGCCTAGCCGAGCTTGCTGATAGACCGAGTCCTTGACAGTTATCCGGACGAACGGTCGGCCATCGGGAAGAAAGCCGTAAGAAGTGAACGCATCGTCTTCGCCTAATTCAGCGTCCGGACGCGCGTCGAAAAGCAATCGCTTTTTGCTGAAGGCCGTCTCGATCCAATCGTTTTTCAAGCACGCTATTGGGTCTAGCCGCGAGACGTTTGCGAACCCGAACTCGGCGCGAGCCTTTCGCGCAAGGTCGCGGATCTCAGCGTCGCTGCGAGGATTTACTCGGTAGTCGTCGGACATCGGTTTCTATTCCTCGTCTTATTTCTGAGCTCGTCATCTCTGTCTCCCCTTCTTCCACACACATTACTTTTCGACCGCGCCCCCGCGGCGCGTTATTCTTAGCTACACCCCGTCGTCCCGCCACACGTGTCGCACTTGAGGCACGTGCCGTTGCGCACCATGGTGAAATTGCCGCATTCGGGGCAGGCTTCGCCGACATAGCCCTTCATCCGCGCTTCGGCGCGTTTCTCGGCGACCGATTCGACTTGCGGCGCCAGGCTTGCGCCAAGAGCGGGCGCGGCGCGCTCGGCCATCTCGCCCTTGAGCGCCGTCGCCCCCTGCACGAAGCCACCATGCGCGCCTGAGCCGCCTGCGACGTGAACGGCCGCCTCCCCTGCCCCGCTCCTGACCAGCATCAGCTTGTCGCCGGGCCGCGAGCGCAGAAGGCCCTTGGAGACGACGGAGGCCACCGGGGCGGGCGGCGGCGCCGCGCCTTCGCCCGCTCCCGGCGCCCGATCCTGATCGACGCCGCCGCCAAGCACCGTCGCGCCGATCTCGTCGGGCGCGATATGGGCGAGGTCGTTGCGGCCGAGATAGGAGATGGCGAGCTCGCGGAAGATGTAGTCGAGGATCGAGGTCGCGTTCTTGATCGCGTCATTGCCCTGGACGAGGCCCGCCGGCTCGAAGCGGACGAAGGTGAAGGCCTCGACATATTCCTCGAGCGGCACGCCATACTGCAGCCCGAGCGAAATGGCGATGGCGAAATTGTTCATCAGGCTCCGGAAGGCGGCGCCTTCTTTATGCATGTCGATGAAGATCTCGCCGAGCCGCCCGTCCTGATATTCGCCGGTGCGCAAATAGACCTTGTGCCCGCCGACGACGGCCTTCTGCGTATAGCCCTTGCGGCGGTCGGGCAGCCGCTCGCGCTCGCGGGTGCGCTCGACCCGCTCGATCACGCGCTCGACGATTTTTTCCGCGACCGCCGCGGCGCGCGCGGGCGCGCTCATCGCGACCAGGGTCTCGACCGCCTCGTCGTCCTCCTCGTCGCTCTCGACCAGTTGCGCGTTGAGCGGCTGCGACAGTTTCGAGCCGTCGCGATAGAGCGCGTTCGCTTTCAGGCCGAGGCGCCAGGAGAGCATGTAGGCGTCCTTGCAATCCTCGACCGTCGCGTCGTTCGGCATGTTGATGGTCTTCGAGATCGCGCCGGTGATGAACGGCTGCGCCGCCGCCATCATGCGGATGTGGCTCTCGACCGAGAGATAGCGCTTGCCGTGCGCCCGCACGGATTGGCGCAGTCGAACACGGAGAGGTGCTCGTGTTTGAGATAGGGCGCGCCCTCGAGCGTCATCGCGCCGCAGGCGAAGCTGTTGGCGGCCTCGATCTCAGGCTTCGTGAAGCCGAGCGCGGTCAGAAGATCGAAGCCCGGCGCGTCATAGCGCTCGGCCGGGATTTTGAGCGCCTTCTCCAGCGTCTCGGCGCCAAGCGTCCATTTGTTGAAGACGAAGCGGACGTCGAAGGCGGAGGCGAGCGCGGCCTCGGCGCGGGCGATCGCTTCGTCGGTGAGGCCCTTGGCCTTGAGCGCCGCGTGGTTGACGCCCGGCGCATGGGCGAGCGTCGCGCGGCCGACCGCGTAGGCCACGATGTCGGCGATCTGCTTCTCGTCGTAACCCAGCGCGCGCAGGGCTTCGGGCACGGCGCGGTTGATGATCTTGAAATAGCCGCCGCCCGCGAGCTTCTTGAACTTGACCAGCGCGAAGTCGGGCTCGATGCCGGTCGTGTCGCAATCCATGACGAGGCCGATCGTGCCGGTCGGCGCGATCACCGAGACCTGCGCGTTGCGATAGCCGTGCGCTTCGCCAAGCGCGAGCGCGTCGGTCCAGGCGGCGCGCGCGGCTTCGCTCAGCTCCGCCCAGTCCGGGCCGGCGTTGGCGAGCTCGTTGTGGTCGAGCGGGGTCGGCGCGACGGAGAGCTTCTCGTATCCCGCAGCCTCGCCTTCCGCCGCGCGCTTGTGGTTGCGGATCACGCGCAGCATCGCCTCCGCATTGGCCTTATGCCCGGGGAAGGCGCCGCTTTTGGCGGCGATCTCGGCCGAGGTCGCGTAAGCGCGGCCGGTGAGAATGGCGGAGAGCGCGGCGCAGATCGCCCTTCCGTGGTCGCTGTCGTAGGGAATGCCGGACGACATGAGGAGCCCGCCGATATTGGCGTAGCCGAGGCCAAGGGTGCGGTAGTCGTAGGAGAGGCGCGCGATCTCGCGCGACGGGAATTGCGCCATCGCGACCGAGATTTCGAGGGTCAGCGTCCACAAGCGGATCGCGTGCTCGTAGCCCTTGACGTCGAACGACTTGGTCGCCGTATCGCGGAACTGCAGCAGGTTGAGGGAGGCGAGATTGCAGGCCGTGTCGTCGAGGAACATGTATTCGGAGCAAGGATTCGACGCGCGGATCGGCCCCGAATTCGGGGCAGGTGTGCCAGTCGTTGATGGTGGTGTGATATTGCAGGCCCGGATCGGCGGAGGCCCAGGCGGCGTAGCCGATCTTCTCCCACAGGTCGCGCGCCTTCATGGTCTTCGAGACTTTGCCGTCGAGGCGGCGCGTCAGATTCCACTCGCCGTCGGTCTCGACCGCGTGCAGGAAGGCGTCGGTCAGGCGCACCGAATTGTTCGAGTTCTGGCCCGAGACGGTGAGATAGGCCTCCGATTCCCAGTCGGTGTCGTAGGTGTCGAATTCGAGCGTCGCATAGCCCTGGCGGGCGAACTGGATGACGCGCTTGATGATGCCGTCCGGGACTTCGTTCCGGCGCGCGGCCTTGACCTCGCGCTTAAGGCCGGGTTCTTGTCGACATTGAAGCAGTCGTCGCCCGAGCCCTCGCAATTGACGCAGGCGCGGAAGATCGCCTTCAAATGCCGCTTGACGACCTTGGAGCCGGCGGCGAGCGCGGCGACTTTCTGCTCTTCGTTGACCTTCCAGTCGATGAAGGATTCGATGTCGGGATGATCGGCGTCGACGACGACCATCTTCGCCGCCCGGCGCGTCGTGCCGCCCGACTTGATCGCGCCCGCCGCGCGGTCGCCGATCTTCAAGAACGACATGAGCCCGGACGAGCGCCCGCCGCCGGAAAGCTTTTCGTTCTCGCCGCGCAAGGCGGAGAAGTTCGTGCCGGTGCCGGAGCCATATTTGAACAGGCGCGCCTCGCGCACCCAGAGGTCCATGATCCCGCCCTCGTTGACGAGATCGTCGGCGACCGACTGGATGAAGCAGGCGTGCGGCTGGGGATGCTCGTAGGCCGACTTCGACTTGACCATCTTGCCGGTCTCGAAGTCGACGTAATAATGGCCCTGGCTCGGCCCATCGACGCCATAGGCCCAATGGAGGCCGGTGTTGAACCATTGCGGCGAATTGGGCGCGGCCATCTGGCGCGCCAGCATGAGGCGCATCTCGTCATAATAGGCGCGCGCGTCGTCCTCGCCGTCGAAATAGCCGGCTTTCCAGCCCCAATAGGCCCAGGCGCCGGCGAGACGGTCGAACACCTGCCTGGCCGAGGTCTCGGAGCCCATGCGCTCTTCCTTGGGCATGGAGCTCATCGCCGTCTCGTCGGGGACCGAGCGCCACAGGAAGGACGGAACGCTCTCCTCCTCGACGCGCTTCACGCGCGCGGGGATGCCCGCTTTGCGGAAATATTTCTGCGCCAGCACGTCGGCCGCGACCTGGCTCCAGGCGGCGGGAACCTCGACGCCTTCAAGCGAGAACACGACCGAGCCGTCGGGATTGCGGATCTCGCTCTTGGTGGTCGTAAACGCGACGAGGTCGTAAGGGCTGACGCCCGGTTGCGTATAGTGCCGTTCGATGCG
>CAVXVE010000025.1:0-259177 GCA_963764955.1 uncultured Alphaproteobacteria bacterium
ATGCGGGGCGGCCCATTCTGCGTTGAAGTCGAAGGATTTTGCCGAGTGCGAAGTCGTGGGCGTAAGCGTCGTAGTCCACCAGCGCCGGGGCTTGATTGACACCTCGTGCGTGCCGTAACCGAATGGATCGAGTGACGCCATCGGTCGCTCCTATTCGGTCCTAATGATGGCGGCGACAGTTGCGACTGAAATTTCCTGAGATCCGACGTCTAAACCGATTCCGAGTTTGCGGCCAGCCCGTCAGGGCGATCCTCGCCGCGGCACAAACGAAGCGAAGGGGTTGGGCGATGGAAAGGGTTTCCCCTCTGCCGAACCTTCATCGTTAACGTGGAACCACATTTCGGCCGCTGAGGCCACTAGGTACTTCTGCCCTTGCAGGTGACGGCCGAGCGGCAACTCTGGATCGCACAATAGCGACCGACTTCGATTCTCCCGCGACCTCCAAGTTCGTGATCCGCAATGTCCGCTTTACGTCGACTCCAGCCGTCCCGTATGCGCCACAGCGGTCATCCTTTGACGGTTGGTCAAATCGGAGCTTGAACAGCTTTTCAGCGCCAAGCGGCACCGATCGGGGCTGCTGGACACGCCGCCGCGCCTGAGCGATCATCCTGCCAAGCCATGTGAGGCGCGGCGATGGATGTCGGCGGGTGGCTTCGCGGTCTTGGGCTCGGCCAATACGAGGAGAAGTTCCGGGACAACAAGATCGACGCGGACCTGCTGCCGCGGCTGACGGTTGACGACCTCAAGGACATTGGCGTTTCTGTTGTTGGCGATCGAAGACGGCTACTCGACGCGATCGCCGTAATAGCCGGCGCAGGTCGTCCTGCGGACCTTCCCGCTTCCCCGACGAAGTCTGCTCCATCCAAGGGCCTTCAGGCATCGGCCGAGCGCCGTCCGATCACGGTGATGTTCTGCGATCTCGTCGGCTCGACGAGCCTCGCCGCGAAGCTCGACGCCGAGGACTGGCGCAACCTCGTCAACGCCTATCTCGACGAGGCTTCGGCGGCGGTGACCGGGCTTGGCGGCCATGTGCTTGAAGAAGCTCGGCGACGGGCTGATGGCGCTGTTCGGCTATCCGCAGGCGCAGGAGAACGACGCCGAGCGCGCCGTGCGCGCGGCGCTCGCGATCCAGCGCGCGCTCGCCGACCTCAACGCCAGGAACACCCGATCGGGCGCGCCCGAGCTTTCCGCCCGCATCGGCATCGAGTGCGGCTCTGTCGTGGTAGACGCCACCGGCGAGGTGTTCGGCGAAGCGCCGAACGTGGCGGCGCGCGTCCAAGCTGCTGCTGAGCCAGGGTCGGTCCTGATCACGGGAAGCGTGCAGCGCCAGGTGGCCGGGCTCTTCGTCGTCGAGGAGAAGGGCGCGCACGAGTTGAAGGGCGTCGCCCAGCCCCTGTCGCTTTATCGAGTTGTTCGCGCCAGCGGCGGCGGCCGAAGGGGCGGCGTGCGGGCGTTAACGCCGTTCGTCGGCCGCGAGGAGGACATTGGGACGCTGCTCCGTCGCTGGGACCGCGTCCGCGCCGGCGAGGGCCAGTTTGTCCAGATCGTCGGCGAGCCGGGGCTAGGAAAGTCCCGGCTCGTCGAGGAGTTCCACTCCCGGCTCGGTGAGACGCCGCACACCTGGGTTGAATGGAACTCGTCCCAGCTTCTGCAGAATACGCCCCTGCATCCAGTCGCGGAGTGGGGCCGGGCTCGCTTCGGCGGCCAGGACGTTGCAGCCGAAAGGCGGCTCGCCGACCTCGAGACGACGCTCGCCCAGGTAAAGCTCGACGTCCAGGAAACGGCGACGCTTCTTGCGCCGCTGCTCGATATTCCGCTGCCCGCGGAACGCGCCCCGAAATTCGGCCCCGAAGAGCTGCGTAGGCGGCAACTTGCCGCGATGGTCGCCCTACTTCTGGCCGGGGCTAGGACCCAGCCTGTAGTGCTCGCCTTCGAGGATCTGCATTGGGCCGATCCGACGTCGCTTGACCTCATCCAGGCGCTGGCCGAACGCGGCGCGCAAGCGCCGCTACTCGTCGTCGCCACGACACGGCCCGAATTTCGCGCGCCCTGGGGGATGCGTTCACACCATGCAGTCGTTGCGCTTGCGCCACTCGACCGGACTGAGGTTCGACGCATGGTCGGCGAGATCGCCGCGCAGCACGCCCTACCGCAAGAGGTTGTCGAGAGGGTCAGCGAGCGCACCGGCGGCGTGCCGCTGTTCGTTGAGGAGGTGACGCGCCTGCTTGTTGAACGCGGCGAGCAGGGCGGTGTTCAAGCCATCCCGCCGACCTTGCAGCAGTCCCTTGCCGCGCGCCTCGATCGGCTGGGCGCGGCGCGTGAGGTCGCACAGGTTGGCGCGGTTCTTGGACGCGATTTCGTCTATGCGCTGCTGCGCGACGTCGCCGAAATTGATGAGCCGGCGCTTCAAGCATCATTGGATCGGCTTGCCGACGCCGACCTGCTGTTTGTCGAGGGCGCGCCGCCGCAGGCCAACTATCGCTTCAAGCACGCGCTGATCCAGGACGCGGCCTACGACAGCCTGCTCAAGAGCCGCCGCCAGGCGCTGCATCGCCGCGCGGCCGAAGTCTTGCGCGACACCGAGCGCACGCGGCCGAGCCCGAAGCGATCGCCCATCATTTCACCGAGGCCGGCCTCGACGATCTCGCCATCGAATGGTGGGGCAAGGCGGGCGATCAGGCGCTGCGCCGCTCGGCCTTCCAGGAGGCGATCGCCCATCTCGGCAAGGCGATCGCGATGGCGGACAAGGCGGGCGCGACAGCGCGCGGCAGGCGTCAGGCGCTCCGAACCAGCGACTGACGCAATTGCACGTCGCCTACGGCAACGCGCTCATCGCGGCGCGCGGGCTATGGCGCGCCGGAAACGACGGAAGCCTTCGCCAAGAGCCCGCGAGTCGGCGTCCGGCGACAAGGACGCGCCGGAACGATTGGCGGCCGACTACGGCTTATGGGTCGGCAGCTACACGCGAGGCGAGTTGCCGTCGATGCGGGCGCACGCAGCGGCCTTCCTCAGCGACGTCGAGGCGAGACCCAATTCGCCCGAGGCCGGCGTCGCTCATCGCGCTGCCGGGATCACTTGCTGGTTCGCCGGCGAGTATCGCGAGGCGCGGGATCATTTGGAACGGGCGCTCGCCCTGTTCCAAGCCGGCCGTGACGACGATCTGGCCTTTCGCTTCGGAGTGGACGCCGGGCGTCGCCGCGATGGTCTATCTTGCGTTTGCGTCGTGGCCTCTCGGCGAGGTCGATCGCGCGATTTCGCTCATCGACCGCATGCAGACGCGGATCGCGGACCTCACCCATGTCGGCACGCTCGCGTTTGGAATAGTGCACGCGGCCTTCTTCGAGTTGATGCGCGGCGACCACGCGCGCGCCGCGCCGAACGCATTCGAACTCGCCCACCTCGCGCGCGAGCACGAGCTGCCCATGTTTCGCGCATTCGGCGTGTTTCTCGAGGGTTGGGCGACCTCTGCGAGCGGCGGAATCGGCGCTGGGCTCGATGACATGCGCCGCGGCGTCGAGCTGCTGCGCGAACAGAACGTTCTGTTGTTCGACGGGCTATTGAAGATTGCGCTGGCTGAGGCTGAAGCTGCGGCGGGCGATCTCGACCGCGCTCTCGCAGTCCTCGACGAAGCGCTGGCGACGGCCGACCGCATGGGCTATCGCGCGTTCGAAGCGGAACTGCATCGGGCGCGCGGCGAAATCCTGCTGCAAGCGCGACCCCGCCAATCCCGCGCCTGCAGAAGAGGCCTTCCTGACCGCCATCGCCGTCGCGAAGCAGCAAGGCACGCGCAGCTTCGAACTGCGCGCGGCGCTCTCGCTGGCGAAGCTCTACCAATCGACCGACCGCCCCGTCGAGGCCCACGATGTCCTCGCGCCCGCGCTCGAAGGCTTTTCGCCGACGCCGGAAATGCCCGAGATCGCCGAGGCGCAGGCGCTGCTGGCGGCGCTCGCGACGACCGACGAGGTCGAAGGCCGCGGCGGCCCGCAGCGTACAGCGATCGAAGCTGCACGTCGCTTACGGCAACGCGCTCATCGCTGCGCGCGGCTACGGCGCGCCGGAAACGACGGAGGCCTTCGCTAAAGCCCGCGAGTTCTGGCTTTGCCGAAAAGGACGCGCCCGAACGACTGGCGGCCGACTACGGGCTATGGGTCGGCAGCTACGTGCGAGGCGAGTTGCCGTCGATGCGGGCGCACGCGGCGGCCTTCCTCAGCGACGTCGAGGCGAGACCCGATTCGCCCGAGGCCGGCGTCGCCCATCGCGCCGCCGGGATCACTTGCTGGTTCGCCGGCGACTATCGCGAGGCGCGGGACCACTTCGAAAGGGCGCTCGCCCTGTTCCAACCCGGCCGCGACGACGATTTGGCCTTTCGCTTCGGATGGGACCCCGGCGTCGCCGCGATGGCCAATCTGGCGGCTGCCTCGTGGCCTCTCGGCGAGGTCGATCGCGCGATTTCACTCATCGACCGCATGCAGACGCGGATCGCGGGCCTGACCCATGTCGGGACGCTCGCGTCCGGCAAATTGTACGCGGCCATGTTCGAATTGATGCGCGGCGACTACCTGCGCGCCGCGCCGAACGCCTTCGAACTCGCCCGCCTCGCGCGTGAGCATGACCTGCCCATGTTTCGCGCGTTCGGCGTGTTTCTCGAGGGCTCGGCGAGGGCTGAGAGCGGCACGCCTCGGCAGAGGGCTCGAGGACATGCGCCGAGGCGTCGAGTTGCTGCGCGAACAGAACGTCCTGCTGTTCGACGGGCTATTGAAGATCGCGCTGGCTGAGGCGGAAGCCCGCGCAGGCGATCCAGGACCGCGCCATTGCGATTCTCGACGAAGCGCTGGCGACGAGCGACCGCACGGGCCTATCGCGCATTTGAGGCGGAGCTGCATCGGGCGCGCGGCGAAATCCTGCTGAAACGCGACCCCGCCGACCCCGCGCCCGCGGAAGAGGCTTTCCTGACCGCTATCGCCGTCGCGAAGCAGCAAGGCAACGCGCAGCTTTGAACTGCGCGCGGCGCTGTCGCTCGCCAAGCTCTACCAGTCGACCGGCCGCCCCGCCGAGGCCCACGCCGTCCTCGCGCCCGCACTCGAAGGCTTTTCGCCGACGCCGGAAATGCCCGAGATCGCCGAGGCTCAGGCGCTGCTCGCGAAGCTCGCCGAGAGTGACGATGTGAAAGCCGCGACGAAGCAGCGTCGCCGTCGCCTTCGATCTCCAGACATCCTATGGGCAGGCCCTCCTTTGGGCTAGAGGCTTCACAGCCGAAGAAACCAGGGCGGCGTTCGCTCGCGTCGACGAAATTATCGGGCCTGCCAAGGACCTAGCCGCGCGGATTGTCATCTGTGACGCGCAATGCCTGAGAAGCTTCATGCGCGGCGAATACCGCGAGGCGCGGGAAATTGCTGAGACTCTGCTGCGGGAAGCTGGGGCGGATGCGCGCGGACCAGAAGCCGGGACCGTGCGTCGAATGCTCGGCTTGGTCCGCCTCTATCAGGGCAACTTGAAGGAAGCGCAAGCCATCCTAGAGCGAGAAGCGACGGAGTTTCAGTTGGGTCCAGCTGGTCATGTGACGGTGGCGGCCTTCCTCGCCCTGACAGAATGGCATTTGGGCGACGTCGAGCGCGCGCGCCAAAATATCGAGCGGGCCATTCAACGTGCAGACGAAACGGCCGATGCTGCAAGCATCGGGACCGCGCTCTTTTTCAGGACCGTTCTCGAGAGCCGGCGTGACGACGTCTCGGCCACGCGCCTTGCGGCAGAGGCCTTGCTGGGGCTTTCAGAACAATACGGCATGAAGACTTACTCTGACCAGGGTAAGGTGTACGCGAATTGGGCGCGCGGCCGACTTCTCGACCCGCATTTCGGCGCGAACGAGATCAAGCAGGCGCTGACCGCCTACATCGCGGAAGGCAATAGGGCCGACGCCCCTTCGCTTTACGGCTTACATGCCGAGCTGGAGGCATCCGAGCTGGGGCTTGAGAGCTCCCTGGCGTTGATCGACCGAGGACTGGCAATCGCGGACGAGACGGGCGAGCATTTCACCGACCCCTATCTTCATCGTCTGCGTGGTGAGCTTCTGCTCAAGCGCGATCCCTCCGAGCCCGCGCCGGTCGAAGAAGCCTTCAAGACCGCCATTGCGGTCGCGCAAGAGTTCAAGGCGCGCGGAGTTACGAGCTCCTGGCGTCCCTCGCGCTCGCCAAGCTCTATCAATCGACCGGGCGCCACGTCGAAGCCCACGCGGTCCTCGCGCCCGCGCTCGAAGGCTTCTCGCCGACGCCGGAAATGCCCGAGATCGCCGAGGCGCAGGCGCTGCTTGGCGGCGCTGGCGGAGACCGACGAGGTCAGGGCCGAGGCCGCGAAGCGCGAGCGCAGGCTTCATCTTCAAACCACCTACGGCCAAGCGGTGATGTTGTCGAAGGGCTTCGCGGCGGAGGAAACGAAGGACGCTTTTGCCCGCGCCCGCGAATTGGCCGGTGGGACGGAAAACCCCGCCGAACGATTTCCGGCCTACTTTGCGCAGTGGGTGCGAAGCCTCGCGCGGGGCGAACATCGCCGAGCGCAAGAAGCGGCCGAGACCTTTCTGCGGGAGGCCGAGGAAGGCGGATACGCCACGGAAGCTGGCTTCGCCCGCCGTTGTCTCGGCGCGTCCTGTTGCTACCAAGGCAAACTCTTGGAGGCCCAAACGCACCTGGAACGGGCCCTGGCCGATTATCAGCCCGACCGCGACGCGCAGACGCGGTTCCGTTTCGGCCACGACACGAGAATCCTCGCAACTGCAAATCTCGTAACTACGACCTGGCACCTGGGCCAAGTGGAGCGTGCCCGGCAGTTGGCTGAACAGGCGGTCCAGAGTGCGACCGAACTTGGTCACGTCCCGAGTGGCGCGTTTGCGCATGTCTTCAAAACGGGTCTTGAAATTTTGCGCAATGATCCTGGGGCCGCGCTTCGCTCAGCCGAGACGCTGCTCGCGTTGGTCCGAGAACACGGGATGGAGTTCTTTGTCGCAGTCGGCGAAGCCTATGCGGGTTGGGCGCGCGGTCGACTTGGCGACCCGCAGGCCGGCGCTCAGGTGATACGGCGGGCGTTGGCGGAACAGTTCAACGAAACAAATAGAATCAACGCGCCATTGTTTCACGGGCTGCTCGCCGAGCTCGAGGCCGCGACGCGGGGTCCTGACGCCGCTCTGACGCTGATCGACCAGGGACTGGCGGCCGCGCAGGAGACGGGGGAGCATTACACCGACCCGTACCTCCATCGCTTGCGCGGCGAGGTCCTGTTCCGCCGCGATCCCGCCAACCCTGTCCCCGCCGAAGAGGCATTCCAGACCGCCATCGCCATCGCGAAGCAACAGGGCGCACGCAGCTACGAACTGCTGGCGTCCCTTTCCCTCGCCAAGCTCTATCAATCGACCAGCCGCCTCGCCGAAGCCCAGGCCGTCCTCGCGCCCGCGCTCGAAGGCTTCTCGCCGACGCCGGAAATGCCCGAGATCGCTGAGGCGCAGGCGCTGTTGGTGGCTATCGAGGCCGGCGCGCATGTGAGGCACGAATAAACACCGCTATGAGTTGGCTTTCGTGCTATTCTGAGTGACGCCCAGAGGGTGCGCCATGGGGGGAACGCGTAAAATCGCTGCGATCCTGGTCGCGGACGTTGTCGGCTACAGCCGGCTGGCGGGCGCGGACGAGGATCGCACGCTGTCGCGGCTACGGGGCTTGCGGAGCGATCTGATCGATCCCGCGATCGACGCTCATCACGGGCGCATCGTTAAGCGCACCGGCGACGGCATCGATCATCGAGTTCCGCAGCGTGGTCGACGCCGTGCGCTGCGCGATCGAAGTGCAGAACGGCATGATCGAGCGCAATGCGGGCCTGCCGCCCGAGCGCCGCATCGAGTTCCGCGTCGGCATTCATCTCGGCGACGTCGTCGAGGAGGCCGACGGCGACCTGATGGGCGACGGCGTCAATATCGCCGCGCGACTTGAGGGCATCGCCAAGCCCGGCGCGATCTGTCTGTCCGAGGACGCCTATCTGGCAGGTCAAGGGGCGGCTCGATCTCGCCGTCACCGATCTCGGCCGATCAGCAACTCAAGAACATCGCCGACCCGATCCGGGTCTATTCGCTCGATGTCGGCCAGCCCGCCCGAGCGAAATCCCGTCTCAGCTTCGACCGTCGAAAAATCCACCCCGCCGCGCCTCTCGATCGTCGTCTTGCCGTTCGCCAATATCGGCGGCGACCCGGAGCAGGAGCATTTCGTCGACGGGGTCACGGAGAGCCTGACGACCGATCTCTCGCGTATTCGGGGCTCGTTCGTGATCGGGCGCAACACCGCCTTCACCTACAAGGGCAAGCACGTTGATCTGAAGCAGATCGGCAGCGAGTTGAACGTCCGCTATGTCCTCGAGGGCAGCGTTCAGCGCGGCGGAAACCGCATGCGCGTCAATGTGCAGCTCATCGACGCCGAAACGAGCAATCATCTCTGGGCCGAGCGGTTCGATAAGCCGCTCGCCGATCTCTTCGACATGCAGGACGAAATCGTCGCGCGCCTGGCAGGCGCGCTGAACGCCCAACTCGTCGCCGCCGAGGCGCGACGCGCGGAACAGGCCCCGAACCCCAACTCGATGGACCTCTATTTTCAAGGTCTGGCTTGGTTCAATAAGGGTCGGACCCCCGACAATGTCGCGCAAGCGCGCAGCTTTTTCGATCGCGCGCTCACCGCCGATCCCGACAATGTCGACGCGCTCATTGGATCGGCGCGCGCGGACGTGATCGAGGGCGCAAATTCTCTTTGTGACCGATCCCATGGCGGCCTTCGCTGCGGCCGAAGCGAAGTTGACCAAAGCCTTGTCCTCGGTCCCGGACCATGCGCTTGGCCATATGTGGTTGGGACTTGTCGACATATTCACCAAGCGCGCTGCGGAGGGCATCGCCGAATGTGAACATGCGTTGGCGCTCGATCGAAATCTCGCCAGCGCCCATGCCGCTATCGGATTTGGTAAGATTTTTATCGGTCGCGCCGAAGAAACGGAGGCTCACATTGGCGAGGCCCTGCGCCTCAGTCCGCGCGATACGATGGCTTACATCTGGATGACTGACGCGGGCCTGGCGAAGAACCACCTCGGCAGTTGGGAGCAAGCGGTCGCGTGGTTTCGACGGGCGATCGAGGCCAACCGAAATTATCCGAGAGCATATTTTCAGTTGGCCGCTGCCCTCGCGCAGCTTGGTCGACTTGACGAGGCGCATTCCGCAGTCAAGGCCGGTCTCGCGCTCAACCCGGCCTTCACCGTCTCCCGCGCCCGCGCCACTTGGACGGCGATGAGCGACGACCCGACGTATCTGGCCCAGCTTGAGCCCATTTTCGAAGGCCTGCGCAAGGCCGGAGTCCCCGAACAGTGACCGCCGCCCGTCGCCTCGGCCCGACGCTGCTGTTGAATGCGCTCCGGCCTAAGCGCATGGTGCCGCAACCAGACACAGCGCCCGCGCTTGTGACCTCGAGGAAGCCCGGCGTGGGGCGTCTGCAAAGTGCGGGCTGAGCGAACCACAAGGGAGGGGACGTCATGCTGTCGGCCGATGCGGACGTTTCCTCCGCCTCGATCGTGCGCCGCCGCGGCGTCCCGAGGCGCTTCGGATAGGCGGCCTCGATGAGCATCATCGCCGCCAGTCTCTATCGCAATGGCAAGCGGATCGGCCCGGTCTCGCTCGATCAGCCGGTCCGCTGTGCAACCGATCGCTCCGAATTCGTCTGGATCGGACTGTTCGAGCCGAGCGAGGCGGAGTTGCGCCAACTCCAGGAGAATTACGACTTGCACCCGCTGGCGATCGAGGACGCGCTCCTCGCACACCAGCTGCCAAAGCTCGACATCTATGGCGACCAGCTGTTCGTGGTGGCGCGCCCAGCCCATCTCGCGGACGGCCAAATCTGCTATGGCGAGACCTCGGTCTTCGTTGGCGATACCTTCATCATCAGCGTTCGCCACGGATCGGAGCGCGCGCATTCCGGGCTCCGTCAGCAGCTAGAATCGTCTCCCGGGCTGCTCCAGCACGGCGTCGACTACGTGCTTCACGCTATTCTCGACTTCATTGTCGACGGCTACCTGCCGATCGTCGAGGCGATCGAGGAGGAGGTGCTCGAGACCGAGCAGCGCACGCTCGACGCGTTTCTCGAAAGGGAGGAAATCGGCCGGCTGTTCACCCTGCGCCGCGAGCTGATCCGCTTCCAGCGCGTGTTGGGGCCGATGCACGAGGTATGCAACAAGCTGACGCATGTCTCGCTTCCGGCGCTCGACCGGGAGGTGCGGCCCTATTTTCAGGACGTGCTCGATCACGTCCGACGGGTCGAGACGCGGGTCGGGGGCTTGCGCGAAATTCTCACCTCGGTGTTCGAGGCGGCCAATCTGCTCGAGCAGCAGCGACAAGGGGTCATCACGCGCCAGCTCGCCGCCTGGGCGGCGATCCTTGCGGTGCCGACGGCGATCGCCGGCATCTACGGCATGAATTTCGCCAATATGCCCGAGCTGAAGACGGATTATGGCTATTTCATCGTCCTCGGCGTCATCGCGCTGCTCTGCTCTGGGCTGTACGTCCGGTTCAAGAAGGCGAGGTGGCTCTAGACTCTAAAGAAGCGCCTAACCTCGCGACCAAGTCCCCATGATCTGCGTTGGAACCGGTCGCGTCTGTCAGTGCCCGTCGTTTCAAGACGATTGGCCAGCGAGGCGGGCACTGAGGACAGCGTGCTGGATGCGATTTGCGGGCACGCGCCTTCAAGTGCTGGTGGAAGCTAGAAACATTCTCAACTCCTGCAGGAATCGCGGAAAGGCGGGCTCGTCTTCGAGGATCAGGTGATTGCGGCTCGGCAACGATACGAAGCGGGCACCCGGGATGCTCGCGGCGAGTCGCCTGCCGAACTCGAAGGGAACGCGAGCGTCATCGTGAGCATGCATGACCAGCGTCGGGACGGTCACCTGGCCCAGGAGTGCGCTGACATCGATATTGCTGGCGGCGATCAAGGTGCGCACAGCGTCTTCCGGCGAGGCGGATATCCGTTGCAATTCGTTGAACCAATCTTCCTGCTCCTTGGTGCCGCCGGGAATAAATTGCGATGTGAAGAGCTGGCGAAAAGCCACATTCTCCTGGCCCCAGCCGAGACGCATGAGGGTCAACTCCGCCGCTTTCTGTTCCTTCTCCGCCGCGGACCGGGCGCGCTTGGCAGAGCCAACAGCAAACCCCCCGTATAGAGCCAGATGCGTGACGCGCTCGGGATGGCGCACCGCATAGGCGATCGACACTGCGCATCCCTGCGAGATGCCGAGCAGCGCGAAGCGTTCGACGCCGGAAGCGTCCACGACGGCTTCGAGGTCGCTGACGAACGTCTCGAACGAAACCTCATCGACGTCGCGGTCCGAGAGACCGTTGCCGCGTGCGTCATAGCGGATCAGCGAGTGATCGCGCGACAGCTCGCGATAGAGGTGCCGCCAGATCGGACTTTCGAAATCGAACTCGAGATGCGTCATCCAGTTTCCGGTCTTCACCAGTGGCGGCCCGCTGCCCACGCGAGAATAGGCCAGCTGCACGCCGTCGCGGGTCATGCAGAAATGAACCTCCTGTTGGTAACCATGCGCAGGCCGGCCGCCGCCGCCAATCGCCTCATCCTCCTCGAGTTCCAACGCCTGAGCTTCCGGCAGCGCCTCGATGTCCGTCGGGGCGAGCCCAAAGACGCCGATTGCGCGGGAGATATTCTTAACCGTCTGCTCGCCGAGATCGGCGAAGGCGAGCGCGAGCTTGTCTCTGATCTGATCATTCGCCGCGCGCGAGATGCACAGGCCCCCCGGCTCGCAGAGAGTCTGCAGGCGGGCGGCAATGTTGACGCCATCGCCGAAAATGTCGCCGCTGTCGATGATGATATCGCCTACATTGACGCCGATGCGAAAAACGATGCGCTTGTCCTCGCTAATTCCTGCGTTGCGACTGAGCATGCCGCGCTGAATCGCAACCGCGCACTGCACCGCATCGACGACGCTGCCAAACTCGACTAGCGCGCCGTCGCCGGTCGTCTTGACGATACGCCCATGATGTCCGGCGATCGCGGGGTCGATCAGCTCGCGGCGATGGGCTTTGAGCGACGTCAACGTGCCCATTTCATCGACGCTCATCAACCGGCTGTAGCCGACGACATCCGCAGCGAGAATGGCCGCAAGCCTGCGCTGGGCGGGCTTTCTTTCCATGAGCGTCTCCCGCCGGCATCCTATTCCGTGCGGCGAAGGGATTATCTACCGCTTGCGGTCGGACGGCAATCAATCCCGACCTCGCGGACCAGCCCTATGGCGTTGCTATGGCGGTGTCCCTCAGCCGCGCGTTCGCCACCGCAAGCAACAGGAAAGCCATGGCGCAAATCGAAGTGCCTTAATCGCCAGGAGTTCGTTGTCGTCGGCTGGACCGACCCTGAAGGCTCGCGGCCCCATCTCGGCGCGCTCCTGCTCGGCTACTATGACGACGACGGCAAGCTGATCTATGCCGGCCGCGTCGGGACGGGAATGCCGGCCAAAGTGCTCGCGGATTTGCGGCGACGCCTCGATCCTTTAGCGCGGTCGAGTTCACCGCTAAGCGCGCCGCCGCCACGCGAGACCCGCTTCGGCTCGCCGCTCGTTCTTTCGCGCGTGCATTGGGTCAAGCCGCAGCTCGTAGCGGAGATCACCTATCTAACCTGGACCGAGGACGGGCTCTTGCGGCAAACGGTTTATGTGGGGCTCCGGTCCGACAAGCCTGCCGCGGAGGTTCGGCGAGAACTCCCGCGAAAGGGGTGAATGGTCAGATGAATCGCCGTCGACGACGACGGCGGGTTAAACGAAGTGCTAATATGGAGCTGCGATGAAAGCGCTCCTCGCCATCCTCCTCTTTTTCGCGCTGGCGCAGCCCGCATCGGCATGCAGACGCTTCTCGATTTGGCATTATGATTTTCCCCAACCCTGCCCGGTCGGTCGCCCGGAGGCCCAAGCCGCGCCTGCGCCGGCCGCGCCGGATATCCCCTTGCCCGACCTGACCGAAATCAACTGGGGCGAAACCGGCGACGGGCGGCTCGCCGCGATCGGAAAGCTGCGGGTGCTCAGCGGCGCTCGCTAACTCTTCGTTGGCGCTCGCCGTCAGGGGCCTCGAGGCGCGCCCTCCGCGCGTTGAATGTGGGAGGGAAGCCAATTATGAGCGGGGATTTAGTCGAGCTTGCGCAGCGGTTCGTCCGCCTGTCGGGGGAATTGGACTTAACCCGCGACGCCATGAAGCGGCTGCTCACGGACCGAGCCGGGGACGGAGCCGGGGACGCAAACGAAAACCCTACGTCGGCCAGGCGGCCCGGCGCGAAGCGGCCGCAATCCAGCCACCCGAAGGCGCTTCGGGGGCCCCAGGTCGAAGAGGCGATCCTCAAGCTCCTGCAGTCGTCGCCGGGAATGGGAACGGCGGCGATCGCAAGGGCGACGGCGGCGGGGCGGTCGACGACGGTCGAGCGGCTGAGACGGCTTCAGACAAAAGGTCTGATCGAACGCGACGGCGACGACAGCGCCGGGTGGCGAGCGCCGGCCTGACCGCCGAGGAGATCGCCGACCTCCTCGCGCCCGGGCCGGCGAGACCATGCGAACGCTGGATCACGCCACTCGTCAGCGCCGGCTGCGAGGCGACGTCGAGCGCGCGCTTCGGCTGAAAACCCCGCCGCACGGCTAGAGAATCTGCGAGCCGCGCCCATAAGCCACCGCTCACGGCTTCAGGAGGGCGAAGTCGGTTGTGTCCGATATTCCGGGTCCGAAAAACTTTTTGCCCGTCTGGCGGCCCGGGAGGCGGCTTTAAACGGCCCGGACGCTTGCCGGATCCCTGCGAGCGCCCATAGATTTAAACCAGGCCCCCCTCCGGCGTTGCGACGGGCGCTTGGTTAGCCTCGGCCGCCTCCGATATTCAAATCGTCTGCCGGTCGGCCGCGTTCTCAAGCCGCAGGGCGCTGTCGATCGCGAAGGCTATGCAGCGCTCGGCGGCGTTTTGATCTGGCATGATCCCAAATATCCAGTCGACAACCGGCTCGTGGCCGGGCATCTCGTGAAGTACGGGGCCGAACGTCAAAAGATGGCGGTAACCGTCATAGTCCAGGTTGTACGCAACGACGGTCATCGCCTCGTTGATCCGTTCGAACGCTTCGCCAATCTTTCCGACGAAATGCGAGTCGAGGGCAGGGCCAGGAAAACGCAACTCTCCCATGCCGAGGTTATCGAGAGATGTCGGGTCGACCAGCCGCCGTTCCCATGATTTAGGCGGATCGCCAAATCTGAAATCGCGGACAGCGCGACGGAACGCCAAGGCCGAATTCAGCGTTGCCTCCTCCAAATCTTGCCGCGCCAAAGCCTTCTCCGCGTCTTGCAAGCGGGCACGCACATCGTGCGACCGCACCAAGCCTGACAGGGAGATCTCCCCGAACTCGAGGCCAAAGAGTTGCGGAGACGCCCTCTCCAGAAATTCAGTCACCATCGTCCGATGCTGTGCAACCGCGTGCTGAGCCGGAAGCATCCCTCGATGTTTCACTTCAACGCGAGCGCGGTTGCAGCCGTCCATCTGGGTCCTTGAGGGCAGCGCCAACCCTGCCTTTTCGAACGCATCCCAATACCCAAGAAACTCATTGTTCCTGGCCAACGGGACGTTCTTTTCCCCGGCCGCCGCCCGAAGGAAAAGCTCGGTCGCGTCGTGAAGCGGAAGCAGCGCCAGCCCCGCGAGAAGGTCGCCTTTCCGCTCCTGCTCGATCGCTTGTGCGTGAAGATAGCGGACCAGCGCGAGCGATCGCATAGCTCCATCGGAAAGCATCGGTCCCTGGCGGCCTCCATTGCGTTCGCCCTAGCGATCCTTACCGCGACGCCCGTGGCGAGAAATTCGGCATGATGCGCTTCATAAACTCGTCGAAGAGCGGGACCGTGAAGGCGGTGTCGCCATGCGACGGGCCATAGGCCATGCCCTTCCAGATCAGCTTGCCGCGGATGGGCGCGACGGCGGTCACTTTCCGGCCGAGGAGATCGGCGATGTCGCCCGAACGATGGGGCCCCGGCCCCAGCTCAGCCATCGCGCGCATATAGTTTTTCTCGGACGGCGACAGCCGATCAAAGCGCACATGGAAAAAACTGGCGTCCAGCTCCGCGATCGCCCTGTCGTTGGCGAGCCTCGCATCCTCAAGGCGGATCGGCGAGCGATCGGCGACGTTCCAGCTGTGCTTGCCCCATTCCTGGAGAAAATAGGGATAGCACTCCGTCTTGCTCGAGAATTTCAGCGATTGCGTCCGGGCTGAAATCGACGCCCGCTCTTTCCGCCGGCAGGCAGAGCGCGGCTGTCGCGGCGATCGAGTCCAGCCGGTCGATCGGGACATATTCGAACAGGCGCTCAGCGTAGGATTTCGCACGGCCCATCTGCCCGAGCAGCTGCGGCAGGCCGGCGGCGACCATGGTGACCGGAAGCTGCCGCTGGCTCGCGCCGTGCAGGGCCATGATCAGCGCCGCGAGCTGGTCCTCAAGCACATACTGTAGCTCGTCGATGAAGAGGACGATCGCAGTTTTCTGTTCGGCCGCGGCCTCGCCGACGGCGGCCAAAAGCTCGCCGAGGTCGTTGTCGAGGTCGCCGCTGTCGGCGAGACCCTTCCGCGCCCCGAGATCCATCCCGAGCTGGATGTCCTGGTACTTGACCTTCAGGCTCGAAACGAAGCCACCAAGCGCGCTGAGCGCCTTACGGCCCGCGGCCTTGAGCGCCTCGCCCCGATCGAGCTGGAGAGCGAGGCCCGCAGGGCCGGCGCGAGGAGCGCCGGCAGGGATCGCCCCTCTGGCGCTTCAATGCGGACCCCGACGACGCCACGCGCCTCGGCGTCCAGGCGGATGCGGTTCAGGAGGACCGTCTTGCCGACGCCGCGCAAGCCGTAGAAGATCAGGCTGCGGGCGGCGCGATGCTCGCGAATGCGATCGAGCGCGACCGCCGCCTGTTCGATCGCGGCGTCGCGGCCAGCCAGCTCCGGCGGCGGCGTGCCAGCGCCCGGGGCGTATGGGTTGGTCCTAGGGTCCATTTATAGCAATCTTATCCTAGTTTATCTTTTTTTGATAACTTAGGGTAACATCGTTATAAGCACAAGCCTTGACAGGCTGTCTCGAGGGCCGGCGTCGTCACCCGTCACTGCGCCGCCGGCAGGGCCTTGACCTCGTTTCGACAGGCAGCCACACCATCGCGCCATGCGACGGCGTGACTCCCGGCGGAGAGCCGAGCCCCCGGAAGACGACGGCCCCGGCGCGCTCACGGCTGCCGAACTGGCCGAGAGGTTCGTCGGCGCGCTGCTCGACCACGCTCGCGAGGTCAAGGTCGACGCCGGCGACGCGGCCGCCATGGCGGCGCTCGATTTGATCTGTTGCCTGGCGGTTTACGGCCGCGCTCCGCTGGCCGCCGTGCTGGACACGCTCGCCAAGGCCGCCCCGGTTCGGATCGCGCTGGTGAAAGACGCCAACAAGCGCAACCAACCGCCGCCGCCGCTTGGCGTCGCCAGGCTCGGCCCGCTGGTGCTTAACGACGCCAATCCGCCGAACTAGCCGAGGCTCGCGAGCTACGCCGCGAACGAGAAACTCGTGGCCCGCTTCGTAAAACGCAGTCGGCAGATCGCCTCGCGCCATGGCTCAGCCAGCCCGCGCCGCCTCGAGCGCCTTGGCGCGGACATAGACCGACATCGGCATCGCCGCCTTGTTCGCCGCTTTCCTGATCTCGGCCTGCTCCTTCGCCGTCACCATCACCCGGATGGCGATATCCCGCTTTCTTCCGGCGGCCGCCATTGCAAAAACTTCTCCGTGGCATAATTGTAGTACTTTACCGCAGGCACGCGGCGCGTCAAACCAGTGAAGCTGGAGCAGCTCCAGCGTCGACCGCATGCGCTCAACAAACGCGAGCGCGATCAGCTAACCAAACTACTCCGAAAAGGAGCATCCCACGGTTATTAAGTACAAGCGCCCGGATGGCACCGGCGGCGTCATCTGCCGCCCAATCAGCCGTGCTGAGAGGCTTTACATAGAAGAGTGCATGGGCCGCGATCATGGCTGGCCATACACTATGATCCACTCCCGGCCCCGAAACGCTGCGCCTGCAGCGTCTTCCACCAATCGTCATACTGAGGCGACGACGCTTGGCTGCGGAGGCGACTGCTGATCGGGCGCAGCCAAGCCCGCCGCCGGAAAAAGACTGACCGCGGAAGAGCCCGGTGATGCTCGACCAACTACGACGGAAAAGGATGCCCCATGGCGATCAAGCACCACATCCTCGGCGGCAACAAAGGAACGTATTGGCCCCCCTATAGCGCCGCCTAAAAACGGGAGATGGATGCGGCCCTCTACCGCAAGCCTCACAGCGGGCCTTACGTCGTCGTCTACCCCTTACGCGCGCGGCGCGGGGCCTAGCCTGCCTGGTCGAAGCGCTGCGCTTGTAGCTGCTTCCACCAATCGTCGAATTCAGGCGACGAACCGATCGGCTGCGGAGGCTGCTGATCCGGCAATGGGGCCGGCAGACCCGCAGGCGGAGTGAGCACGGCTGCTATCCGCCCATCCGATTTGTTGGAGCCACTCGATTGACGCAGCTTGTTATCGACATCCCCGCCTCACTCACGACCCTCCTGCCATCGGCCCCGACACTCGACGCCGTTGGCCACGCTCTCGCCTTGATGGCTGTGGTCCCCATTTTCTTTTTCCTTCCCTGCCTGCTTTCTGTTCTGGCAATCAGTTCCAGCCAGAAGCGCGCAGGTCGTATTGCGCGGGAACAATGGACGCGCGAGAACTCAGCCCGCCATAACGTTTGGAACAAGGTCGAGCTGATCGACCACCTGCGACGAAGCAACGGTTGGCTTCACTGGAAAAGTCCCACCCAGCAGACGGCGTTCGACGCGCTGATGGCCGAAGGCCGGATTGAGAAGATCGATGACTTCGATCATTATCGGGCCTCGACGACCCAATAAACGCCGAACGCGAGACGCTAGATCGCATGCGCGCCCGGAGCCAGCGGCTATGACGTCCGTGTAGATCGCATCGATCAGCGTTGCGGAGGCAGGCGCGGAGGCCGCTACAGGAGATGTATGGCAGGAGCCAGGCCACGCGCGATCATCCGAAAATGAGCTTCGCTGAGACGGTGTCGATGGTGAACTTCCCCACCAGGTTGAGCACCGGGAAGGGGAGCAGCATCATGGTTCCGTCAGAGACGATCCCGGCTGGCACGTCGTGCAGTTCGTGGGTTCCGATCTTGAGCGTCTTGATGCTGATGCGCTTTTCGGTTTCCTGCGCGCCGTTAGCCAGCGTGTAGGTGCCGTCCTCCAGCGGCGTGGCTTCGCCGTTGGCGAGCAGCTTCTGGGCGAGGCCGTCCACGACCGACATTTCGCTGGCACCGGTGTCGAGGGTCATCTTCGCCCAATAGCTGCCGACGCCGATGGTCGCCTGCACGTGAGTGCCGACGGACGCGATGCCGATGCTGTCCTCTTCGGCCCACAGAGGCGGCGCGGTTGGCTTGGGCGTGGGGGCTGGGGCCGGCGTCGACGGTTGCCGCTGCGCGTTCCCGGCAGCGACTACGCTGTCTGGGATGTGGACCGCGTTGCACGGGGAGACGCTGTGCATGACCATCGTCGTCTTTCCGGAGGCGTCGGTCCGGTTCGCATCGTACAGCCACTCGCCGTAGTAGATGTGCTGTTTGGCTGGGTCCATGAAGATCGACGCGCGCATCACCAAGTTCGGCTGGCTGTTGAGCCTTCCCTGCCATGCGGCGATGTAGTTCGGGCCAGCGTTGACCGCTTCGGTCGTGGTGTCGGAGACGCTGTACTGAGCCTCGCGGTAAACCGGCGTGCCGTTGGCGAGATAGAAGACCACCGACCAGAGGCTGGTCGGGTTGTTGTAGGTGACGACCGAGCGCGTGGCCGGGTTGGTGCCGACCTTGCCAACATAAACGACTGGCTGGCCGCAATTGAGCGTGAGCGCCTCGTCGGCGGCATGGGCGCTGAGCGGCAAAGCGGCGAGCGCCGCGGCGCACAGCATCGTTCTTACTCTTTCCATTGGAAGGGTTCCTTTTATTTGTCGGATGCGAGCACCATTGCTCGCCGTCAGATTGGAGCAAGGGCAAGCCTCGCCGATGCCGGTGAGGCACCACGCGCGCTGTGCCTGATCGCCGCGAAAGCCGGACTTTGTGCGACCGGCTCGCGGAAGGATCAGGCTTCACACCGCTCGGCCAGCCATACGTTCCAGTCCTTCGCGCGCTTAGACATGTTGCAGGGCGCGCAAAGGAGCTTGTAGTTCGAGTGGTGGTTCGAGCCGTCGCGCACCTTCGCCACGATGTGGTCCTTGTGCGTCAGTCGTTGAGCATGTCTCCGACTGCGTTGTTGGGGACGGACGCCACCGCGCCGCCGCCGCGCGAACAGCTGCCCCAGCCGACCTGACGGCCATTGTGGGCCAGCGTGGCGCGCATCGCCGGGTCGAGCACGATCCGCCAGCCGGGCGCTTCCTTCGACGCGATCACGCCGGAAGCTCCGTTGACGGCCCAGAACCAGATCGGCCGATAGCCGACCGGCGAGACCACCGGCTGGCCGTTCTTGACGAAGCCGGTCTCGACGTAGGTGCCGCCAGCCGAGCCGTCCGCGTTGCCGGTGTTGTTGGCGAACGTGTAGACGAGGCGGTTGCCGGTGTTGTCGGTGACGCTGCACACGAAGTCGCTCGAATAGTCGTGAGCGACAGCCGGGGTGATCGCGGCCACGGTGGCGGCGACGGCGAGGGCAATAAGGGTTTTCATCTGAGGTTCCTTTCGTTTGTCAGCTGCGAGCGGGATTGCTCGCCGGGCATGATCGCTCGCGAACTGCGAGGTTTGCGCTACTTGTCAGTGGTCACTGACGGCCATCGTCAGGCGACGCGTCACGTCGCGACGTTTGGCCGGGTCTCCCCGCCGCACGTTTCGGCCTAGCCGACATTGTGGCTGTCGGCGTCGTCCGGTCCCGTCCAGTCGATCACTTGCGACGGCATGGCGGGGTAGATGCCGGTGCCGTACACCGCGACGACCTGCGGGAGGTCGGTGACGATGAGGTAGTCGCCATCGACGCCGACCACCGTCGCGCCCTCGGTGAAGGTCGCCGGGGTGATGTCGGTGAGGGTCGGCAGGACCACTGCGTGCTGCAGCCGCGGCCGAGCGTGCTCGCGCCTTCGCCGAGCGTCTGCGCCCGATGCTGGCCCCCCTCGCGGGTCTGTCAGCCAATGCTGCGACCAAGGAGCTGACGCGCCGGGCGTTGCCACGGCTCGTGACGGCCTCTGGTCGGCGGGCGCGGTGATCGCTATCCGCAAGCGCCTGGACGCGCGGCGACCTAAGCTGGGGCCGCAGAGCGCCTCGCGCCACCTTGCGTTTCAAACACAAACCTAAATATTGCGAAGCTGAATTTGCCGCACCAGCACATGCCAACCGGGCGTCTGCCAGGCTCTCACCAGCCTCATTCTCGTCCGCTCGTCAGCCTCCTGGTAAAGCCGCAAGCGCGTGAGATCGAACGGCGCTGGCGGCGATCGTCCTTCGACTGTGGCGGCCCTGAACGCCACGCTTCGCCCAGACGGTTGAAACTTCCCCTGCATGGCCAGCATGCCGAAGCCGCCATGCGCCTCGCACACCCGGAGTTCTTTCAGGGCCAGTCGTCCACAGGGGCGTCCATCGCGTCTAAGCGCGCAGCAAAGGCGACAACCGGGCCGGCCGGGTTTGAATTGCGTTTGTTTAGCCGCTTCGAGAAATGCAGCCGGAGCCGTCTTGCGTCCGGCATAAGGGTTTCGTCCGTTTGCGCAACCGGGACTTCTTGCCCCGACGCCATGTTTCGCGCGTGAAGAAATCCCCATCCATCCCGAAACCTCTTCTCAAGGGCAGCCGTCGTTCTGTACCGCCATCGAAGCTTGCCGAGACGTAGATCCGACATCAGCATGGCCGCACGCGTCTCTGCGGCCGGCCGGTCGAATCAGCGCCAGCGTCTGGATTTTCAGCATCGCAGCCTTTCTTTTTCTGTTCTTTGCCCGTGACAGTTGCCCGTGACAGTGCCCGTGACAAACCCGTGACAGTGTCACGGCCCTGTAGAGATCCCCCCGTCACCGTGACACCTGCCTATACAGTGTCACGTGTCACGGGGGTCACCGGGCTGGTTTTTGAATCTTGGAGCCCGTGACAAAAATCTCCTCTCGCCATTGAGGAGAATAGGGGAGCGCGGCATGCCGACTTTGTTCGAAGCGTCAGCACGGGACGCTCGTCTTCGGGCATGGCGGAGAAGACGCCGGCCGCCCAGAACCAGCCTTCCTTCTCGACGTAGCGGCCGCCGGCCAGCAAGTCCGACTTCGCGCGCTGGAAAATCTTGCGCGCCGCGTCGGTCAGTCCGCCCGTCTCCTTGGTGTCGAGCCAGCCGCGGCTTTTGACCTCGTTTCGCAGCGTGTCGGTTTCGACCTTGCGGACCGGCTTGCCTGCGTCGTCCGTCGTCTCCGCAACCTCGCCGCCAGCCGCTCGTAGGTTTCGACGATGGCGCGCTTGACCGTGACGACATCCTCCGACTTCCTTCCGGTCCCGGGCGCGCCGCGTAACGGCTCCGAGAGCCATCCGTCAGGCCCGAGCGAAATCGTCCGCGGCTTGAATTCATGCGCGTTGGCGGGCGTGCGCAGGCGAGCCTTGGTGAACTCCATCGTGAAAGCTTCGTGGCTTTCGTCGGCGAAATTCAGCTTCGCGACCGTGTCCATCTCCCATTCTTTGGTCTTGGTGCCGAAGCCCTTGGTCTTGTCGTGTCCGGTGTGATGCAGCCAGATTTGGGCCATTCGCCGGCTGGTGAGCTTGCGCGCCAGGTGCTTGACCGGAGCCCAGCTTTCTTCCTCCCCCATCACGCCGTCCATGAGCGCCATGATGCTGTCGAAGACGACGAGTTCGGGCTTGACCTCATCGATCTCCCGCATCAGCCATTTCTCGCCTTTCGGTTCGTTGAGCGGCGGCATCTGCCCGTCGCCGAGGTCGTCCCGGTTGTAGCCATAGAGCGAGATGTCCCGGCCGTAGCGGCCGGCGATGAGCTGCATCCGCTCCTTGAATGTCTCCGCCGGCAATTCGCCGTCCAGATACATCACCCGCGTCGCCCGCTGGCCAGCCCAGCCCAGCATCGGGCTGCCGGATGCGATCGCCGCCGCCATGTCGAGCGTCAGGAGGGTTTTGCCGACGCCGGTCTCGCCGAACATCAGCCACCGCGACGTCGTGCAGATGATATGGCCCAGGAGATAATCCCGCGGCGGAATGTCGCGATCGAGCCACGCCGTAACCAGGAGATTGCGTCGTCCCGGTTCGAGCAGTTTCTCGGGCTCGTCGTCGGGGTAATCGTCGGGATCTTCTGGAGGGTCTGGGAAGGCCGCTTCCGCCCGGCGCTGGGTTCGCCGCTCCCGGGCGCGCGATCACCGCCTCCATCATTTCGTATTCGTCGAGCGTCGCCGCCGTCGCCCTCGCTTCCTCCACGGTCTGCGGCAAGGGAGCGAGATAGGAGCTGATCGAGGTCCCGGAGTCGAACACGAAGATTTCGCCGCGCTCGGTGATCCGAATGAGCGCGGCTTCGCTCTCCGAGGCCCGGAACGGCGCTTCGCAGCGCAATTTGACGATGTCTGCGTCCAGCATCTCGACCAGCCAGTCGGCCAGCGGCTTCACCACCCCGCCCGACTCGATCTCGGTGTCCAGTCGCAATTGTCCGTCTTCGCGCACCGAGAACCCGCCCCTGGCCCCCGTGTCGAAGCTGAGGGCGCGCCCGGTCTTCAGGCCATACGCCCTGGCCTGATCCGCGCTGGGCGGCGTGATCCAGCCGATATCGAGGACGCCGCCATTGGGATTGACGATCCTTGGGTTGGCCCCGAGCACGCGATATCCGGGCGCTTTGGAGACGTCGGGCCGCGCGATTGAAGACGAGTCGGCCAAACACCCAGACCGACCAGTCGATCAACGTCAGGTCCGCGTGGCCGACGATCTTGCCGGGTTCGCGGCTCGAATAACGCGGCGACTTGAACGACAGATCGTGCAGAACCGACTGGACTTGAACATACAGGCGCAAGGTCGTCGAGCAGGGCCGGATCGCTGATCTGGATCAGCGCGTGCGTCGGCCCCGGGTTCTCGTCGCCCGAGCCGTTGACTACCCGCGCCGACGAGCCGCGATATTCGATCCTGAAGGCAGGTCGAGATCCCGGGCAGGATGACTTCCAGGAGCTTCAGCCGCTCGACCAGCGAGAGCCGCGCCCATTGCGCCGGCATGCCTTCGGGCGTGTCGGCGTCGATCAGAATCCAGCCCGAGCTTTGCATCAGCCGCTTGAGGCGGGCCGAAACGATCTTGCCATTGACGGTGAAGTAGCCCGGCTCACCAACGCTGGGCGCGCCAATCTCGCCCCTTTTCAACCTTTCAGCCGCTCCAGCTCGTCTTCGATCACGACGCCGATTTCCGCCGGCGCGCCTGGCGTCGCGCCGATGAAGCTGTCGAGCGCGATGACCTGGTTCTCCGACTTCGTCGTCCGCTTCAACGCCGCGATCAGGTTCTCCGGCGTCGCCTCGATCGTCGTCGCCTTGCCGACTGCGATCGCGGCTCTCGCACGGTCCTTCTTAAGTTTCCCCGTCGCGTCGAGCGAAAAAGACTTGCCGACCCGCTTGGGTGTAGTCGAGGTGATGACGGTGAAGTAGGCGGCTGGGAGGGGATGCGGCGTCTTCACGGCCGCTTTGGCCTGCTCGGCCTTCCATCTCTCAAAGCTGACGAGCTGTTCCTTCAGGACGAAGGTGTGGCTGTCTTCGTAGGCGATTTCCACGTAAATCTGACCGTTGGAGTCAGGCTCCTCGCGCCCAGTCAGATTGCACGGGAAATCCATGTCAGCCGCGCGTCAGACATGGCTGTAGGTGGTGCTCACTGCGCTGCCCTCAACGCAGATTTGACCAAGGCGGTCGGAAAAGAGCGATTATCGTTCTCGTCGCAATCGCGTGTCGCTCGTCCGATCGCGGCGACGATCTGTTTGTCGCGCATGATTGCATGAACTCCTGCAACTCAGGAGCCGTTCATGCGTCGTAGATTGGCGGGTGCGGGGAGCCGTGATATCAGGGCGATTAGCGATTAATATCTGCCACGTCTCCGCCGTTCGCGCCCAACGCGAACGGCTTTTCTTTAGGTCGTCCCTCGCAGCCAAGACCGGATGTCGCCGACCCTAAATCTGGGGCAGCCATTCAGCGACACGAAGGGCGGAGTTTTCTTTTCCCTGCGCCATCTTTTGATCGTCATCGGCGACCGTCCCGCGAGCTGGCCGAGCTGGGCGTCGTCGAGCAATGCGTCGTTGGAGAGCTGGTCGAACACGAGCCG
Organism: uncultured Alphaproteobacteria bacterium; assembly: GCA_963764955.1. Classification (GTDB taxonomy): domain Bacteria; phylum Pseudomonadota; class Alphaproteobacteria; order Rhizobiales; family Beijerinckiaceae; genus Roseiarcus. Next base: position 24,357 of record CAVXVE010000025.1, read on the forward strand.
GACATCGGGCTCGCGCTGCTTGCGCCGGGTCGCCATCACGCCGCCTCCGTGGGCGCGTTGATTTCGCGAAGAATCCGAATATCGGAGCCGCTCGTCAGCAGCAGATTGCCCGCTTCGAAGATTTGCAGCCCGGCGTCGATCGCCCGGAGGACGTCGTCGACCCCGTAACGATCGATGAGATTTCGGACCGGATGCAGCGGCCCTACGGCTTCCGCGGCGGGGCGAATAAATCTCTGACTGCCGTCGAGCGTGTGCTTGAACATCGAGCTTCTCCTCTCCTGGCGCGTTCGGAGTAGACGCTCGTTCTTTGTGGGACTGAATAGCTAGGTCGTCACAGTTAAAAAAATTCGGCCTTCATCCGCCGCTTCTGTAGTCGATGCCGCGTGATTTGTTGGGGTTGCTTCGCTCGGCGAACCCGTCGGCGCGCGACGCCTTGAACGTCTTGGCGTGCGTCCCGGCGACCCGCGTGCACCAGTCCCTGATAGTCTCCGCCTTCGCGGGCGCGATCTTCACGCCTTTCGCGCGCCAGCCGTCCGTCTCGTAGCTACGCCTGCGGCGGGCCCGTTTCCAGAACGTAACCGGGATGTCCTTGCTCAACCCAAACTCGACCCCGACGGAATATCCCGCCGCGGAGACGACGACAGTCCGAACGCTGTCGTCGAGACCCTTCTTTGCGTTGAGCCCGCTCTTCCTCTCGATGCGATCGAGAACCCCCATAAGTCCCTTCGGATTTTTGAACAACTTGTCGACTAGAAGCCGCACGGAATCAGTGAACGTCGGCTCATCATCGATGAAGCCTCGCGACAGCATCCGCCGTAGCTTGTTGCGGCTGGCTAGCGTCTCGATCGTGTCGAGACAATCCTTGAAAATCCGCTCGAACTCTGCGGCCTCGACCAGCGCGCCTGACGGAAGATCGAGAGCTTCGACCGTCATTCGGCGGCGGCGAACGTCCGTGGCTCCGGTGGCGCGGCCTAACGCGGCCTGAGCCGACAAAAACGCCCCTGGGCCGCAGCGCGGGCCTCGTCGCTGTTTGCTTCCTGCTCCCTTTCCTGGGCCTCCAGGAGCGCGCCCAGGGCCTCGGCAGTCACCGCGCCGGCTTCGCTGTTAATGTGGTCTCGGCCGCGCTGACGTGCTCGGGCGCGGCGTTCATCCCCGCTGGTCATGCCTTCTTCACCGGCGGGAGAGGCACGACGTTGGCGGCCTGGTCGCCATCGATGCGCGAAATGATGCTGGATACCCACGCATCGAGTTTTTCCGCCGCTTCCCGCCGCTGACCCCAAAGCTCGGCGCGATTGTATCTTGCGACCAGCCCCGATCGACGGTGGGCGATCATCGCCTCGGCGATCTCCTCCCGCACACCGAGGTCGGCCAATATCGATCGATACGTTCGTCGAAGGTCGTGCAGGCCCACATCCGCGACGGCCGACGCTTCGCGCAGGCGCGTCATCAGCTTTGACCAGCCAGACATGGGTGTAACGCCGCCGAGGCGACGTGCGCTCGGGAACACTAGCCCGCCTCCGCGGTCGGGTGTCTCGTCGAGCAGCTGCGCAATCAAGGAGGTAATCGGAACGGCATGCTCTCGGCCGTTCTTCATCACCCTGCCGGGGACCGTGATGCGCAAGCCTTGCCGGTCAATCCAATCCCAGCGCATGGCGGCCAGCTCGCCCCGCCGGAGGCCGGAGACGAGGCCCAATTTCACGAGGCCGCCGAACGGGCCTCCAATACCCGTCGCCGCCCTCCATAGCACCGCGATCTCGGCCTCTGTCAGCGCCTTCCCGTGCTCCTCGGCCGCGAGCGTGTCTTCCTTAGTGGCGGCCGGCATACGATATCCGGCCAGCGGATCGATGGTGATCCGGCCTTGTGACAGTTGGCGGTTGAGGAACGTGCGCAGATGCTTTCGGAACTCGCGTGCCGCGCCGCGCCTGCCGCTGCGCTCGATCCGCTCGATGGCGTCTATGAGGGCGGCGCGGTCGAGTTGTGCAACATCGCGCTGCAAGAGATGACCCAAGCCCCTCCGCAGAGCCGACATCGTCTGCCCGGTCGCCCGAAGTTGGCGACCCTTGATCCAGGCTTCGTAGTCGTCGAGAGCCGCCACGACCATCGCCCGATCGCGCCGCTTAGTCTCGTTGATATCGGCGCGGGGATCACGACCTGCGGCGACTTCACCCGCCAGTCGCCGGGCCTCCTCGGCCGCCTTGCGTAGGTCGAGAGCGGGCCACGCGCCGATCGTCACGGTCTTCTGCGTGCTGGATCGACCAGCGCCGCGGAGACGGTAGACGAATTGCCATGAGGCCGCCCCGGTGGGCAAAAGGCGCAGGCAAAGCCCTCTGCCATCCCTGAGCGATGCGTGCGGCTTCCCCGTCGGAACTCCGCTCTTGATGAACCTTTGGACGGCGGTCGTCGTAAACGCGGCCATTTCGTTCGTCCTTCACCCGTCTTTCACGGTGGGCGAGCGTGTGCGCTCCCCTCTGCACCCCTGACATGCCCCTTTTGACTGATAAATCAAGAGCTATTGGTGACGAGTGAAAAGCTCTTGCACCCATTGATATGCTAAGGCACAACCTTGCCAAGGTTGGGGTCGAGGGTTCGAATCCCTTCGCCCGCTCCAAATTATCGTCACCAAATCAGAAGGTTAGGCGCTACCGTCATTTGCATGCGGAGCGCTTCTCCGTTCTGTGACCTCATCCGAGCAACACGGATCCGACCCGCCGCGCCGCCACCGCCGAAGCCGCCGCGACCTGCCGCCGGCGCGCGCATGCGATTGGGGCGAATTGGCAGCCGGCGGGACCCGCGGGGCAAAAGTGACCGGCTCCTGTCGGCTATGGCTGGCTGCGGGGCGCTTTTGCCTGCTGTCTGGAGGGTTAGGTGAGACTGCCATCCAAGGTGTTTGACGATCCGACGGAGTTACAGCAGCTTAACGGTACGGACAGCGCATCGTAATGGGCGGCGGCTATAGTAGGGCGGGTTTGGGGGGAGAATCGGAGGTCCCTCCATGAAAAGCAGGCTTCTCCCTACTCTCGCTGCCGGCGCCGCGTCCGTCGCGCTTCTCGCCGGCGCCGCATCGGCGGCTACGCCAAGCGCCAAGACAGAGACGCCGAAGAGCGTGTACTTCAGTCCGTCCTCTTGCAGGGATGCTTTCACTTCGAATCAAGCTTCACGCCAACCCCCTTGTCCACGAATTGCAGCGTGTAGACTTTCTTGTAGTCGGTATCGGGCTTCACGATTCCGGCTTTCACCATTTCGTCGAAAAAGTCCTTGACCCGCGCGTCGGTCATCGCGCCGATCCCGAGCTTCAGCGCGTCGCCCAAATCGACGATCCCATATTCTTTGAGCTTGGCGATGGAATAGGCGATCTGGCCGTCGGTCATTCCCGGATTGGCGCGTTTGATCGCCGCATTGGCTTTGGCGTTGTCGCCGTAGAGATAGTGATGCCACCCGATCGCCGAAGCATTGACGAACCGTTGCACGAGATCCGGATTCCGCTCCACCATGTCGCGCCGCGCTTCGATCAGCGACGAGTAGGTGGAATAGCCATGATCCGCGAGCAGGAAGACATTCGGTTTGAAATGCCCTTGCTGCTCGATCGCATAGGGCTCCGAGGTAAGATAACCCTCCTGGATCGAGTGTTTGTTGACGATGAACGGCGCGGAATCGAAATCGTACGGCTTGACGTTCGCATAACTGAACCCCCACGCTTTGATCATCCAGGCGTAGAAGGAGTACAAGCCGCCGGCGCTCACGTAAGCGGTTGAGGCTTTCGGCAGGTCGGTCCACTTGTCCAGGCCGACGCCAGGATGCGACATGAAGATCTGCGGATCCTTCTGAAAGTCGGCGGCCACCGCGACAATCGGGACGTTGCGCTGTTCGGCCAGAAAATCGCCAAGCAGGTCGCCTGCCTGGAAGAAGTCAATCTTGCCCACAAGCAAGAGCAATCCGCCGTCGCTCTGCGGGCTACCGGGCTGAATTGTGACGTCGAGCCCGTATTTGGCGTAGGTGCCGTCGACAACCGCTTGGTAATATCCGCCGGCCTCCGGGTCCGCCAGCCAGTTCAAGCCGAAGGTGACCTTGTCCAGCGCGAGGGCGGGACCGGACGAGGCGACAAGGACGGCAAAAGCGGCAAGACCTGCGAGAGAGAGGGCGCCAATCTTTTGTCTCGCCTCGGCGCCCCCGAGTTGCTTGATCTTCTCCCCGGTGCGCATGCGTCAAATCCCTATTCGTCTACTGTCCTTGCGCGCGTCGCTTCTGCACGTTGTCGAGGTAAACCACGCCGGCGATGAGCAGGCCCTCGATCACCATCTGCCAGAATGGATTGACGCCAAGCAGGTTTGCGCCGTTGCCGATGGTGGTGAACAGGATCGCGCCGATGAAGCAGCCGCCAATGGTCCCGCGTCCGCCGAACAGGCTGGCGCCGCCGACGACCGCGGCGGCGATCGCCTGAAGCTCCGCTCCCATGCCGGCGTTGGGATTGCCCATCGTCAACCGGGCGACGAGCAGCATGCCTCCGACTGCGGCGAATAGCGACGCAAGGCCGTAGGCCGCGACCGTCACGCCGGTCACGTTGACGCCGACGCGGCGCGCCGCCTCGATGTTGCTGCCGAGCGCATACATGTAGCGCCCGAGCCGCGTCGCCCCGAGAAGGAATTGAGAGGCGGCGGCGAAAACGAGCATCACGACAAACATCGTCGGTATCCCGAAGACCGACGAGTTGGCGAAGTTCCCGAGCGAATCCGGCAGCCCCGCGACGGTCATGCCGCCCGAGACGAGCATGGTGAGGCCGCGGTAGCCCTGCAGTCCGGCGAGCGTGACGATGAAGGCGGGAATGCCCAGTTTGTCGACGGCGAGGCCGTTGCCGATTCCGATCGCAAGGCCGAGCGCGAGCGTCAACGGGGCGGCGATGACCACGCTCACGCCGTTCGCGAGCAGCATCGCGAACGCGACGCCGGTGAATCCGAGGACCGACCCGACCGACAGATCGATGCCGGCGGTGATGATGGTGAAAAGCTCGCCATAGGCCACGATCGCGTCGATCGAGACCTGCCGCATGATGTTGAAGACGTTGCCCGAGGTCAGGAAGTACGGTGAGCCGATCGCAAGGCCGATCCAGAGCAGCACGGTGCAGCCGAGCACCCAGGTCTCGACCGGGAGCCGCCGCCAGATTTCCGCCGCGAGGGCGGCGCGCGAACCGGACTTCGGCGTCGGCGCGGTGATCGTCGCCATTGTCGCCCTATCTCCTTTTCGCGACCGGGCCCCAAAAGGTCAGGGCCCGGCGCGACCTGCGGGTCACCCTCCGAGGTAGGGGGAGAGCTGGTATTTCTTCGGGTTGAGCAATCCCGCCATCTGCGGGCTATCGATGTTCTCCTTGGTGACCACATGCACGCCGGAATCGACGGTGTGCGGCAGCACCACCCCGTTCGCGGCGGCGAGCGCGTACCAGACGCCCGCATAGCCCATCATGAACGGGTTCTGCACGATCAACGCGTCAAGATTGCCGTCACGCACGAACGCGATCTCCTGGTCCGAGGTGTCGAACGCGACTGCGCACATCTTCGATCCAAGTTTCTTCTCCTGAATCGCGCGGCCTGCGCCGTCGCCCTCCAGTTCATTGTCCGCGAAGAGGCCGATCAGCTGCGGATGGCTGGTCAGAATATCCTCGGCGTCAGACAGCGCCCGCCCGGGATCGTTGTTGCCGACGCGGTGATCGGCGATCTTAAGCCCGGGATATTTCTTCAGTTCGTTGACGAAGCCCTTGTCGCGGTCGTTCAGCGATTGCGCGCCGGCGAGCGCCGTCATGTAAGCGACCTCGCCCTCGTCCTTGCCGGTGCGGGCCTTGACGCAGCGCGCGAGTTCGTCCGCCGCTTTCTCGCCGCCGGTCACATTGTTGGTCGCGAGGAAGGTCACGTATTTGTCTGTGTTGGCGTTCGAGTCGATCACGATCACTGGTATGCCGGCGTCCGTCGCGGCGGCGATCGGCTGGGCGAGCGCCTGCGCGTTGGTCGCGGCGATCACAATGGCGGTCGGCTTCGACTGGGTCGCATTCTCCATGATCGACACTTCCTTGGCGACGTCGGTCTCGGCGCTCGCGCCGAGCTTGGTGATCGTCACGCCGAGCTTTTTGGCCGCAGCGTCAGCGCCATCGAAGACGGTCGCCCAATATTGCGACGTGGTCGCCTTCACGATCACCGGGATGCGGACTTGGGCGAAGTCCGCCGCCGCGGCCGGGGTTGCGGCGAGGGCCAGGGCCGTCGTCGCCAGCAGAGAAAGTTTCAACATGCGCATTCACCTTTCCTTGGGTTCGCCCCTCAGTCGATAAGCGCCTCCCTGGTTTGGCTGTACCCCGTCATGTACTTGATCAGGTCCTGCTGCGTGGTCTCAGCGACCGGCGTCACGTGGACGACCCGGCCTTGAAACATCACCGCCACCCGGTCCGCGACCTCGAGAATCTCTATGAGGTTGTGGCCGATGTAGATAACGCCGATGCCCTCGCGCGCGAGTCTGCGGGCGAGCTCGATGACATGCTCGCGCTCCATCACTGCGAGCGCCGCCGTCGGCTCGTCGAGGATAACGACTTTGGATTGCCAGTAGAGCGCGCGTGCGATCGCCACCGCCTGGCGCTGGCCGCCGGACAGGCGCGAGACCGTCGGCGCCTTGGGCGGAATGCGGCTTTCGACCCGACGCAACAGCGCCTCGGTCTCGTCGCGTATTTTGCGATTGTCGATCACCGTCAAAAGGCCGAACCAGCGCCGAACCGGTTCACGGCCGAGAAAGACATTGGCGCCGACTGAGAGATCGTCGGCGAGCGCGAGGTCCTGATAGACGGTTTCGATCCCGAGCCGGCGCGCGTCGGCCGGTCCATGAAGGTCCAGAAGCGCGCCGTTCAGCCGTATTTCGCCGGCGTCGGCCTTGTAGACGCCGGAAATGTGCTTGATCAAAGTCGACTTGCCAGCGCCGTTGTCGCCCACCAGCGCCAACACTTCGCCAGCCTCGAGCGAGAGATCCGCCCCGCAGAGCGCGCGCACCGGTCCGAAGCTTTTGCGAAGACCGGCGACTTCGAGCAACGGCGGCACGGCTGGCCTTCCTTGCGTCGATGACCGGGACAGAAGCCGTACGCGCCTCTTAGTCACGACGGATCGAATTTGACAGTGTAATTTCTACAGCAACCCAATTTTCGGGGCGGTTTCCGAAAGGTTAAAGCGCGTTCATGTGTATGGTTTTTCTGGGTTCGATCGCTGGAGGCGCAATCAGAATATCTGGTCTGACTGGATTGGCCAAAGGAGCGCCGATGCGGGGAGATGGTTGAACCCGAAGGTCCGCGCGACGGGGACGTAGTCCTCATGGCCGCCGCAGCCGCATGACCTCGCGCGCGGACCGATACTCGCGGACCACCCGGTCGGTCATCTCCTGGACGGAAGTCTCGGACGTCGGCTTGTCGAATGTGATCGCGCCCTCTTCCACGAGATTGATGCGGTCGCAGACGTCGAAGATCTGGGCGTAGTTGTGGGCGACGATGATCATCGCGACCTCCCCGCTCTCCTTCAACCTTTGGATCAGGTCGAGGATCAGCGCCAACTCCTTCGCGCCCATCGCCGCGGTCGGTTCGTCGAGCAGGAGCACCTTCGCTTTTTGGTATACGGAGCGCGCGATGGCGACGGCCTGGCGCTGTCCGCCCGAGAGCTTGGCGACGTCGACATCGACGGAGGGGATCCTGACCCGCATGCGCTCGAGCATTTCGATCGCCCGCCGGCGCATCTGGCTCTCGTCGAGAATTCCAAGCGGCCCCCCGAACACCGGCTCGCGCTGAAGGAACATGTTGCGGTAGACGTTGAGCTCGTTGACGAGCGCCAGGTCCTGATATACCGCCTCGACACCGAGCGAGCGGGCGTGGCTGACTGACCGGAACTGAACGGGCCTGCCTTCAAAATACAGTTGGCCGGCGCTCGGCCGGTAGTAGCCGGTGAAGATCTTCATCAAGGTCGACTTGCCGGCGCCGTTGTCGCCCAACAGTCCAAGAACCTCGCCGCGGCGCAGCGTCAGATTGACGTCCCTCAGCGCGACGATCTTTCCGAAGGATTTCTCGACGTGCTCGGCGCGCAGCACCTCCGGCCCGACCGGCGTCGCCATCATCCTCCTCCCCGTTCCCGCCACATGGTCAGCCGGACGTTGAACGCCATGGTCAAAAGGATCGCGGCGCCGAGAATCATGTCGAAAGTGAAGGCGCTCACCCCGTTGAGCGTGAAACCGTCCTGGAGGATCCCCAGCGCCAGCGCGCCGACGAGGGCGCCGATGACGGTTCCGGAGCCGCCGGTCAAAAGCGTGCCGCCGATCACCGCCGAGGCGATGGCCATGAACATGATCTCGGATCCTCCCGCGAGTGGATCGATCGAGCCGATGCGGAATGAGTCGATGACCCCGGCGAAGCCGCCGAGCACGCTGCACAACACGAAATTGCAAATCTTGATGCTGGTCACTTTGATGCCGACCTCCGCGGCGGCGACGAGATTGCCGCCGGTGGCGATGGTGTGAAGCCCGAACCGAGTCCGGTTGAGCACGAACTGCAACACGATCGCGATCGCCAGCGCCCAGGCGAGCCTCGCCCATGGCGAGCCCCCGAAAGCCGCCGTGAACATTGCGCCCGCTTGCGGCTCGACAGGAAACCCGCCGGAGATGGTCAAGGTCAAGCCATTGATGAGAAACATCGTGCCGAGCGTGGTGACGAAAGCAGGCACGCTGAGAAAGGTGGTGATCGCCCCGTTGACGAGTCCGATCATTCCTGCCGCCGCCAAAGCGAGGACCATCGCCGCGCCAGACGGGATCCCGTCCGCAATCAGGAAATGCATGACGAAGGGGACGAGCGCATAGACCATCCCCACAGACAGATCGAGTTCGCCGCAGACCAGCACCATCACTTCGCCCGCGGCGATGATCGCGGTCGTCGCAGTGAAGTCGATAAGGTTCTTGATGTTGGAGACGGAGAGAAAAGTCGAATTGGTCGACTGGAAATAGACCGCGAGCAGGACGCAGGCGAGCAGGATGCTCGCCTCACGCCAGCGCAGCACGATATCGCCTATACGGCGCAGCCGACTGGACTGCGGTGCATCAAGGCGATGCGGGTCGGCGACGCCGTCCCGCTTCGTTACGTCCTGCATCGCAGGAGCCCTTCGTCAGGCGGTGATCGGGCCGGACCGCGCGACGACCTTTTCGGCTGACGAATTCCCTTCGTACCGGCTCTGCGTCGACCGATACGGCTCGACATTGCTCTTGGTCACGAACTTGAGGCCGGTGTTGATCTCGGACGGCCCCGTCAGGCCGCCGGAGAATTTGAACATCGCCATTTCCATGACCGTGTAGAAGCCCTGCAGGTAAGGTTGCTGGTCGATGGTGAAGTCGAGATCGCCCTTTGCGATCGCGTCGAGCGTCTGAGGCAAGAGATCGAAGCCGCCGGCGTGCACGCCTTTGGCGGCGAGGCCGATTTCCAGTTCGTACCGGGGGAGGGCGCTTAATCTTGGGCGACAGGCCGCCCAATTGCGGCGCCGTCATTAAGTGATTCTGTCCGCCGGATTAATTCGCGATAACTTTCCTGCGTGAGCGCCAAGGGGAATGACCCCCGCGATCCACCGGATCATTCGGACTTACGCCATAGCCCGAAGACCAATCCTCACCCGCTCCGCAAGCAGGAGCATGAGCGGGGCGCAGGACCTCGCCGGCGCCGTGACGCCCGGTTTCCCCTTGCGTTTCATGCCGACGAATGTCCCATATATTGGACTTGCGCGCCCACATTGCCGATACCGTGGGAGGGATCGAACGCCTATGCTATGTGGTAGGAGCCGTCGATCAGAACGGTGAAGTGGGCGCAAGCGGGCGGCAGGCCCGGCGCTACACGGGAGGATCAGCGGATGGCGGCCATTCTTTTCCGGAACGTGCAGGTGTGGGACGGCTCGGCGGACGACCGCTTTCCAGGCGAGGTTCTCGTCACCGGCAACCGGATTGCGAAAGTCGCCCGCGGCGACGGCCAGATCGCCGCGGAACAGGCGGGAGAGACGATCGACGGATCGGGCCTCACGCTGATGCCAGGCCTCGTCGAAGGCCACTGCCACCTTTCCTTCTGCAACCCGATGCGCAACCAGGACCTCGGCGAGATCCCGCCGGAAGAGCATCTGCTGCAGACCTGCCGCAACGCCACGTTCATCCTGAACCACGGCTTCACCTCCTGCTATTCGGCGGCTTCCGCGAAGCTCAGAATCGATGTCGTCGTCCGGCAGGAGATCGAGAACGGATATCTCGCAGGGCCCCGCTATCGCGCGGCCGGGCCCGAGATCACCGTGACCGGCGGCCTCGGCGACGAGCGCAAGCAGCATATGCATGCGGAAAGCTTCGGCATGATCGCTGATGGACCGACCGAAATGCGCAAGGCGGTGCGCCTCTGCTGCCGCGAGGGCGTCGACAATGTGAAGATCAATATCTCCGGCGACGAATTCGTCTCCACCGCCCGCGCGGAGATCACTTCGATGAGCGAGGAGGAAGTCGCCGCCGCAGTCACGACCGCGCATGAATGGGGCAAGCGCGTCTCCTGCCATGCGCGCGCCGCCGCGTCCGTCAAGCGCGCCGTTCGCAATAACGTCGACGTCATCTATCACTGCGACTTCGCCGACGAGGAAGCGCTGGACATGCTCGAGTCCGTCAAGGACAAGATCTTTGTCGGCCCCGCGTTCGGGCTGGTGCACAATTCCGTGTTCGAGGGCGATCGCGTCGGCATGACCCGCGAGGTGGTCGAGGCGATGCACCTGCCGCGCAAATTCGAAGCGACCTGCCGGACCTACCACGAGATGCGCAAGCGCGGCATGCGGGTCGTCATCGGAGGCGACTACGGCTTCCAGATCACGCCGATGGGCCAGAACGCCCGCGACATCGGGCATTTCGTCAAATTCTTCGGCTATTCGCCCGCCGAAGCCCTGCGCTGCGCGACATCGGTGGGCGGCGCCCTCATGGGCCATGGCGGCGAGCTTGGCGTCGTCAAGCCGGGCGCGCTCGCGGACCTTCTGCTGGTCGAGGGAAATCCGCTCGCCGACCCGTCCGTCCTGGTCGGCCCGGATCGCCTGGCCATGATCATGAAGGATGGAAAAATGCACCGCGACCCGCGCGACCGCTTGCCTGCTCATGAGCGTCGCGCCGCGGAATAGGGCAGGGCGGCGGAAACGCGCGAAGGAGGATGACAGTGGAGAGCGGGTCGCTCGCCCTCGAAATGGCCGGCATCAGCAAAAGCTTTCCCGGAGTGCGCGCGCTCGACGACGTGACCTTCGCCTGCGCCAAGGGCGAGGTGCATGCGCTCTGCGGCGAGAATGGCGCGGGCAAGTCGACGCTGATGAAGATTCTCGGCGCCGCCTATCAGCCTGACAGCGGCCGCATTCTCATCGACGGGCGCGCGGTCGCCTTTGCGCATCCGGCCGCCGCGCGGAAGGCCGGAATCAGCGTCATCCATCAGGAACTGAGCCTGCTGCCTTATCGCACGGTCGCCGAGAATGTCTTTCTCGGCGTCGAGCCAACCCGCTATGGCATGCTTGACCGGGCACGAATGCGCGCCGATGCGAGCCGGCTCCTCCGCCGGCTCGGCTCATCGACCTCTCCGGACGCCGAAGCGGGCCGCCTCTCGATCGCCCAGCAGCAGGTGGTCGAGATCGCCAAGGCGCTTGCGGTCGACGCGCGCATCCTGGTGATGGACGAGCCGACGGCGGCGCTCGAGCGCACCGAGGCCTCGCGCCTCCTCGACCTGGTCAAGCGTCTCAGCGCCGAGGGCGTCGCCCTCATCTACGTCTCGCATCGGATGCCGGAGATTCAGGCGGTCGCCGATCGGGTGACGGTGCTGAAGGACGGGCGCACCGTCATGACCGCGCCGATCGGGGAAGCGCCGACTTCGCGCCTCGTGCGCGCCATGGTCGGCCGCGACCTCGCCGATTTCTACCCGCCGCGCGCCGTGAAGCCGCCGGGCGCTCCGGCGCTCGCGATTCGCTCCGCCGGCAATCGGCGCCTCATGAAATCGACCTCGTGGTGCGGTCGGCGAGATCGTCGGGGTCGCAGGCCTTGAAGGCTCCGGCAAGACCGAGCTTGGCCGCGCGATCGCCGGCGACGAACCGTTCGAGAGCGGAACGATGGAGATCGCGGGCACAACGTCGCGCCGCGCGGCCCTCGCGCCGCGATTGCGGCCGGGGTGGGCCGCCTGTCCGAGGACCGCAAGCACGAAGCGCCTGCTGATGCAACAGTCGCTGCGCGACAACGCGACCCTTATCCAGCGCGCATTCGCCCGTTCGCTCGGGGCGCCGACGGCCGCGCCGATGACGGTCGACGAGACGGACGAGCGCCTCAGGCGGCTCGATGTCCGGGCGGCGAATTTCGAACAGGAGGCCCGCCTATTGTCGGGCGGCAACCAGCAGAAGGTGATCATCGTCCGCTGGCTCGCGCGCGATCCGGAGGTGCTGGTCTTCTCCGAGCCGACGCGCGGGATCGACGTCGCCGCCAAGGCGGCCATATACAAGATCATGCGCGATTTCGCGGACCGGGGCGCGCGATTCTGATGATCTCCTCAGACCTGCCGGAGATCGTCGGCGTCAGCGACCGCATTCTCGTCATGCGCGAGGGCCGGGTCGCGGGCGAACTTCCGGGCGGCGCCGCCGAGGAGGCGATCATGGCGATCGCCGTCGGCCACGAGGACGGCGCCGGAGCGACGCTTCAATGAGCGGCGCAATGGGTAGCGCCGAGGCTGTCGCAACTCCGCGCCTGCGGCGCGGAGTGAGCCCGCCCGTCATCCTGCTCGTGGGCTCGATCGCGCTTTATGTGGGCGTCGCCCTCTTCACCGGCCAGTCGATGATGCTCCATCTCGACGGGATTCGTCGGGCTGCTTCAGCGCATGGTGGGGCTCGGGCTGGTCGCGGTCGGCCAGACCTTCGCCATTCTTGCCGGTTCGATCGACCTTTCGGTCGCCAATCTCATCAGCGTCGCGGCGGTGCTCTGCGTCGTTCATCATGCAGGGGCGCCCGGAGATGATGCTGCCCGCGGTCGCGGCCGTGCTTGCGATCTCGGCCGTGGTCGGGGTGATCAATGGCGCGCTGATCTCGCGATTGCACGTCAATCCGCTGATCGCGACGCTGGGCGTCGGGCTTTTCCTGCAAGGCATCCTCTCGGCGAGCTTCACCAATTTCGCGGGGTCCGTGCCGAAGGAATTCCAGGCGGTCGCTTATGGAACGATCGGCTTTGCGCCGTTCTCGGTGATCGGCCTTTTCGTTCTCGCGCTGCTCGGGTGGCTGCTATTGCGGGCGACGAAATTCGGCGCGCATCTCTATGCGGTCGGCGGCAACACGGAAGGCGCCCGGCTCGCCGGCATTCGCACCGATTTCGTGATGATGGGCGCGCACGGGCTCTGCAGCGTCTGCGCCGGTCTGACCGGGCTTTATCTTGCGAGCCGCCTGCGCTCCGGCGCGCCATGGGTCGGGCGCGACGGCGTTTACGATCTCGAATCGATCGCTGTCGTCGTCATCGGGGGGACGGTGCTCGCTGGCGGCCGAGGCGGTGTCTGGGGCACGCTCGCGGGCGTATTGCTCTTCGCCGTGCTTGACGCCTCGTTCAACATGCTTGGCGTCTCGGCCTATCCGAAGCTCGTCCTGCGCGGCGCGATCGTGATCGCCGCCGTCGCTGTCTACACGGTCCGATCAAAAGAGCTCGCGGCATGACGCTTGCGCTCAAGGCCCATGCTCAGCGGCCAGCGCTCGCGCGCCGGATCAATTTCGCGGTCGTCGTCTTTCTCGCCTTCTATCTTGTGATCGGCTTTTTGCAGCCTGCCTATCTCGAGCCGGCGGGAATCATGAATTTCCTCCGGCGCGCCGCGCCGCTCGCCATCCTCGCGGCGGGCCAGGTTTTCGTCCTTGTCAGCGGCGGTTTCGATCTCTCGGTCGGGTCGCTCGTCACCCTGACGGTGATCGGCGGCTCGATGCTGACCGCCAACGATCCCTCCAACACATGGTGGGCCATCGGCGTCCTTTATTGCATTGGCCTTGCGGTCGGGCTGATCAACGGCGCGGTGGTCGCCTACTTGCGAACGCCGTCGATCATCGCCACCCTCGGCGCGCTGCTCGCGATCAATGGCGTCGCGATGACCTGGTGCGGCGGCTCGCCGCGCGGCTACCTGCCGGAGAACTTCCGGATGTTCGGCCGCTTCGTGTTCCACGACGTGCCGCTCGTGAAGATCTTCCCCTTGGCGATTCTCGTGTTCGCCGTCGTCGTGTCGCTCGCCTGGTGGGGCCTGCACGGGACCGTGTTCGGGCGGCGCGTGTTCGCGGTCGGCGACAATCCGCGCGCGGCTGAGCTTGCGGGCGTGCGCGTGGACATGGTGCGGATCGGCGTCTTCGTCATTTCTGCGCTTGCGGCGGTGACGGCGGGAATCCTGCTTGGCGGATTCGGCGGCGTCTCGGTCGATGTCGGCGTCGGACTCGAACTGCAGGCCATCGCCGCATGTGTCGTCGGCGGGGTGCAGCTCATGGGCGGGCGGGGAACCGTCGTCGGCGCGATCGCCGGCGCGCTCATCATGACGGCGTTGTTCACGCTCCTGACGCTGCTCGGCTGGCCGCAGCCGCTGAAGGATACGGCGCAGGGGCTCATTCTGATTATCGCGGTCGCTTTCGGCGCCTGGCGCCGAAGGCGGGCGGGATAGGCGCAGCGCTCGACTTTCGCGCGCCGCATGGCCGCGCCGAACATTCGGGCGGGTTCGTTGGAACGGCTGGAAAATCCAGCCATGAGGGAGGAAGCGTAATGAGACTGACAAAGTGGATAGCCCCGGCCGTCGCCGGCGCCGCGCTGATGGGGGTCGCCGCGCCCCATGCGTTCGCGCAGAACTTCGACGATCCCAAGGAATTCGCCGCCGCCCAGGAACTCTTGAAAATGACGCCGCAAGGCCCTGCGGGCAAGCCCTGGGAGCAGCATCTCGGCGGGCACGAGGTCGACACCACGAAGTACAAGAAGCCGGGGCCCTATCGGATCTGCTTCTCGAACGCCGGCGTCGACAATCCATGGCGGGTCGTCGGCTGGCTCGACATGCAGGCGCAGGTCGATGTGCTGAAAGATGACATCAAGTCATTCAAGGCGGCGGACGCGCAGGGCAAGGACGACAAGCAGATCTCCGACATCAACGCCTTCGTGCAGAGCGGCGAGTGCGACGCCCTCATCGTCTCGCCGAACACGACGGCCGCGCTCACGCCCGCAGTCGAGGCGGCGTGCAAGAAGCTGCCGGTGATCGTGTTCGATCGCGGCGTGCTCACCCAGTGCCCGGTGACGTTCGTCAATCCGATCGGCGGCTACGGCTGGGGCATCCAGACGGCGAACTTCATCGTGTCGAAACTGCCCAAGGGCGGCAAGGTGCTTGCGCTGCGCATCCTGCCGGGCGTCGACGTGCTCGAGACGCGCTGGTCGGCGGCGAACCGCATCTTCAAGGAGCATGGCGTCGATGTCGTCGGCGCGGAATTCACCAACGGCGACAACGCCAAGACGAAGCAGATCGTGGAGGACTACATCAACAAGTACGGGAAGATCGACGCGATCTGGATGGATGCGGGCGCAACTGCGGTCGCGGCGCTCGAAGCCTTCGAGGATTCCGGTCAGCCCTATCCGATCATCACCGGCGAGGACCAGGAGGACTTCCTCAAGAAGTGGAAGGAGAAGGGCCTCACCGCGATGGCGCCGACCTACCCGACCTATCAGTGGCGCTCGCCGGTGATCGCGGCGGTCAGGATCCTCAAGGGCGAGCCGGTCATCGGTCCGACCTGGAAACTGCCGCAGCCGATGATCACGCAGGCCGATCTCGACCAGTACGTCGACGACAAGATGCCGCCGCTGCACTATGCGATGTGCGGCTGCAAGGACCTGCCTGGCTATCCGCAGCGCTGGGGCGGGAAGTAACGCGACGCGGGGCCGTTCTCCCCCGTTCGTCGGGAGAAGGGGACCGCCGATTGCGGCTCGCGAGCAATTGCTGGCTGAAGCGTCCTGTTTTTGGGTCGAATCCCAACGCGTTTCACGCGGTCCCCCTCTCCCGCAAAGGCGGGGGAGGGGAGCGCCGCCTCGGCCGCTTCGGCTCGAAGGCTCTGCGGAGGTTCTTAAGTCCGTCCCGGGCCAGCGCGTCCTGGCTCGTCGCAAGCGGCCGCCAGATCGACACCGCCCGCGCGATCTCCTTGATCTCCGGGGTGAAGGCTTCGATCACCACCGGACCCTCGTAACCCGCGTCGCGCAAGGCGTCCGCGATCGCGCTCCATGGCAGGTGATCCTCGCCGGGCGTGCCGCGGTCGTTGGAGCAGGCGTGGAATTCGACGATATGGCCGGCGGCGCGCCGGATGGCGGATGGAACGTCCTTCTCTTCGATATTCATGTGGAACGTGTCGAGGAGCAGGCCGGCGTTTTTGGCGTCGATGTCAGCAAGGAGCGCGAGACCCTGGTCGACCGTATTGACGAGATCCGTTTCGAACCGGTTCAAGGGCTCGATCGCAAGCTTGACCGAGCGCTCGGCTGCATAAGCCGCACCCGCCTTGAGGCTTGCGACGGCGCGCGCCCATTGGGCCGCGCGCTCACTCGCGTTCAGCATTCGCGTGGCGCCGACTGCGGCGTACATCGGCCCGGAGACGAAGGGGCTGCCGAGAGCCGCAGCGAAGTCAACGCAGCGCTGGAGATAGGCGAGCCCGTCCCGCCGCACCGCCGCGTCTTCCGAGGATAGGTCGCGGTTCGGTCCGAAGGCGCCGCAGATTGTGAGCGCCATGCCCGCCTTGTCCGCGTGAGCCCGAATTGAATCGGCGTCGATCGTGTCCGGGTCCTCGACGCAGATCTCGAGGATGTCGAAACCGAAAGCCTTCGCCTTGTCGAGGAGGTCCAGCGTCTTGTTGGAGAAAGGTGAAGCCCAGATGAAAGTGCTCGCGCCGTACCGCATCGCCGTCCCTCGCGCCGTTTCTTCCCGTCCTGCTCGTCTTGGAGCCTGTCGACGGGGCAATCAAGCGCTCAGGCTTAAACCGCGATTCCTTCGAAGCGCAGCAAGCGACGGAGCGGGTTGGCGAAGCGGGAGACGAAAAGTGAATTGGGGCTCTTGCATTAAAGGGATCGCGAGATGGCGAGAGAAGTCGTTTCGATCCCAATGGCCGATGGAAAAAACCTTGTCTTGTTTGCTTAATCTTCCTGCCCGGCGCTAATGTCATTGGTGACGCCGACGACGCCTGGAATCGCCAGGGCGTCCGCCTCGGAGCACGATTTCTCGTAGAACTCGACGAACCTGACCTTTAAGGGTCACCCGGCCGTTTTTTACGGTCACCGCGATGCAGTGGCGGGGAACCGCAAGATCCCAGTGGAGCGCGGCAATGACCGCCAGCCGTATCTCCTCGTCTTGCCGCCGTTCCCATTTCCGGTTCGACCCGTCCGCCGTTTCGTTGCTGAACTCCGAAAGGGTGTGAGCGATATGCTCAACGGGAATGCCGGACAGCGCGTGCTTGAAATTTTGCCCCACCGAAGTTTTCCTTTCCGCGTTTATGCCGGGCCTCGCCCAAAACGAGCGGGGAGCGTCGAGGTTCCCTTCATCCGCCCCGATTTTTGAAAACACAGGCGCATAGGGGGTCAAGCAGTGGAACGAATCTTCGGGCCTCGGAATTGTCGAATTGGACATCCAGCCATGGTGGGGCTGGAGTAACTTTGTGGGCGGCGAACCAACGCCGCCGGGCGGGGCTGAGATGAAAATTAGCGAAGGCAAACCGTATCCGCTCGGCGCCATGGCGGACGCCGATGGCGCGAATTTCGCCGTCTTTTCCGCCAACGCGACGAAGGTCGAGGTTTGCCTGTTCGACGCGAGCGGCGCGCGCGAGACCGACCGTTTCGAGCTTCCGGAGCTCACCGACGAAGTCTTCCACGGCCACCTGAGCGAAGTGGGCCCCGGAACCTTCTATGGGTTTCGGGTGCATGGTCCTTTCGAGCCGGAGGCCGGCCACCGCTTCAACCCCAACAAGCTGCTGCTCGACCCTTACGCCCGGGCCCACGCGGGAAAGCTGACATGGGATCCGGCTGTTTTCGGATACACGATCGGAGCGGAGGGGGATGACCTCACCTTCGATGAGCGCGACAGCGCCCCCTTCGTGCCCAAGTCGGTGATCGTCGATCCGAATTTCGATTGGCGCGGCGAATATCGGCGCCGAAACATCTCCTGGGCGAACACCATCATCTACGAGACGCATGTCAAAGGGTTCACGCAGTTGCACCCGGAGGTCGACGAGAAGCTGCGAGGTTTTTATGCCGGGCTCGGCTCGAAACCCGTTGTCGACTACTTAAAATCGCTCGGCGTCACGACGGTCGAACTGATGCCGATCCACACCTTTGTCGATGACAGCCACCTGCTCGAAAAGGGCTTGAAAAACTATTGGGGCTACAGTTCGATCGGCTTTTTCGCGCCCGACCCGCGCTACGCCTCAGACGTTCCCAATTCGTTGCGCGAGTTCAAGGAGATGATCGCCCGTCTCCACGACGGCGGCCTCGAAGTGATCCTGGACGTGGTCTACAACCATACGGCCGAGGGCAACGAGCGCGGTCCGACGCTTTCCTTCAAGGGCATCGACAACAAGTCCTACTACCGCCTCCTGCCGGACGAGCCTCGCTTCTACATCAACGACACAGGCACAGGAAACACGCTAAACCTCAGTCATCCTCGCGTCATCCAGATGGTGGTGGACAGCTTGCGCTACTGGGTGAGCGAAACCCGGGTCGACGGATTCCGCTTCGATCTCGGCACGATCCTGGCGCGCGAGCCCGACGGCTTCAGCACCGAGAGCGGTTTTCTCAAGGTGGTCGGGCAAGACCCGCTGCTTGCCGAGGTCAAGCTGATCGCCGAACCGTGGGATTGCGGTCCCGGCGGCTACCAGGTCGGCGGATTTCCTCCGGGCTGGGCCGAGTGGAACGACCGGTTTCGCGATGACGTCCGCGACTTCTGGCGCGGCGAGGCCAGCGCGAAGACGCTCGCGCCGCGGCTCTGCGCTTCGCCCGACAAGTTCAACTTTCGCGGCCGAAAGCCCTGGGCGAGCGTCAACTTCGTCGCCGCCCATGATGGCTTCACGCTTCGCGACCTCGTCTCCTACAACGACAAACACAACGAAGCGAATGGCGAGGACAACCGCGACGGCAATTCCGACAATCGTTCATGGAACTGTGGAGCCGAAGGACCAACCGACGACAAAGACATACAAACCCTTCGGCGGCGCCAGCTGCGCAATCTCCTCGCGACGCTGATCTTGTCTCAGGGTACGCCGATGATCTGCGCCGGCGACGAATTCGGCCGGACGCAGAGGGGCAACAACAACGCCTATTGCCAGGACAACGAGACGAGCTGGCTGAATTGGAACATGAACGAGGAGAGCCTGTCGCTGGTGAGTTTCTTCCGCCAGCTGACCGCCGCCTTTCATCTTTATCCGGTGCTCCGGCGCTCGCGCTTCCTGAGCGGCGAGATGGATCCGGTCACCGAGGTCAAGGACGTCTCGTGGATCGACGCGAATGGTTCGGAGATGACGCCGGAGACTTGGGACAGCGACACGACGCGCTGCTTCGGCATGCTGCTGGACGGCCGCGGGCAGGCGACCGGAATCAAGCGGCGCGGCGCTGACACTTCACTGTTGATGGTGTTCAACGCCTATCACGACGTCGTCAAGTTCACCCTGCCGCCGAGCTATGAAGCGAAAGGCTGGAATCGTCTCCTGGACACGACGAACCCGCAACTGGCCGCAAGCCAATTCGACATCGGCGCCGTCTACGAGGTGACCCCGCGCTCCATGCTTCTGTTCGAGCGTGTGCCGGAGAAGGTGGATCGCCCGGGTTCCTGACGCTTGCTTTGGGCGCAAACGCTTACCCGTCCAGCAGCACCGCGAAGGGCAGCGGATGGAGCCACTCTCGCAGGAGGGCGCCGGACGCCACATAAGAGCTGCGAATGAGGTCGAACCAGCGACCCGCGGGTAAGCGCGCGACAGCTTCCCATTCGGGTCCGCCGCGCGATGGGCGGGATACCGCGCGATGATGACGGCGAGGCGCCGCTCGCCGCGCCCCGCGAAGGTAGCCGAAGGCCCAATCCCGTTGATCGCCTTCGATCTCGATCGGCTGATAGTCGCCGGCGCTGAAAATCTCCGGCTGCTCGCGGCGGAGCGCGAGCAAGAGCGCAATCGTCGCGAGCTTCACTCCGCCGTCGCGCCACTCGCTCATGAGCGTTTTGAACAGCGCGGCGCGCTCGTCCGGGATTTCCAGACGGCGGGAAAGCTCCGCCATCTGGGCCTCGCGGCGGGCGTAATCGACCGGCCGGCGATTGTCCGGATCGACGAGGCTGAGGTCCCACAATTCGCAGCCCTGATAAATGTCAGGCACGCCCGGCGCCGTCAGTTTACCGACCATCTGGGCGAGGCTGTTCTCGATTCCGAGCCGCGCCACGCGCTGCGCGAACGGAAGGAATGTGGAAAGGAATCCATCGGAGCCCAGCGCCCCGCGCATGAAAGCCAGTGTCGCTTCTTCGTACTCGGCGTTGGGCGCGCTCCAGGACGAATGGCGCTTCGCCTCGCGCAGCGATTTCTCGATGGCGGGACCGACGCGGGCGCCATAGGCCTCCAATTGCTTCGCGTCGGGATGCTCGAGCAGTTCCACCGGCCAGGAGCCAATCAGCAGCTGATAGAGCATGTATTCGTCGTTGCGGTCCGGCGCCGCGACGCCTTCCACGTCGCCGCGCCTGGCGCGCAGGATGCGGCTCCAGGCCTCGACGTTGCGGCGCCATTCGTCAGGCATTTCGGAGAGAACGGCGAGCCTCGCGCGATTGTCCTCGCCACGCTTCGTGTCGTGCGTGGCCGTCGCCAGCATAGCGTGCGGCCAGTTTTGAGCGCGCGCGGCGTTCGCCTTGTGAAACGCGGGGAGGGCGACGCCGAAGCGCTCAGGCGCGCCGCCAACCTCGTTGAGCGCGACGAACCGGTTGAAACGATAGAAGGCGGTGTCCTCGACCCCCTTGGCCATCACCGGTCCGGAAAACTGCTGCAACGCCATGGCGAACCGCAGCGCCGCGGTGCGGCTGAGCTCCTGGGTCGGCGGCTTGTCCGTCTCCCCCAGCAAGACGCTATGCAGGAAATCGAAGGCCGACGGGTGGACGTCCGGATCGCTCCGCCGGGCGCGCGCCACCGCCCAGGCGATGTCGCGCCGGTCCGCTTCGGTTGGAGAGCCGTTCAAATCGACATAGGTGCGATAGACTGGAAAGCTCGCGACGATCTGTTTGATCGCGCGTTGCAGCAGCGCGCGCGTCAGGTCGGCCGTCATCGGACTTTGAGCAGCCAGGCGCGCGGCCCGGCGGCCAAGGGCGCTGAGCTCGCTCGCCATTTCATTGTCCATGATGCGCAGTTTGCCGTCGCGCGCGACCGTTTCGAAATCCAGGTCCGTGCTCGCGAAGGCGCGATACGTCTCGCTGAAGGCCTGCTTCGGATGCGGAGTCGACCAGCACTTCGAGCGCCAGGCTCGCGTAGTCGTAGCCGGTCGTGCCCTCGACCGGCCAGTCGGCGCGCAAAGGCTCATGCGACGCCAGTATCTTCTCGACGACGAGATAAAAGGGCCGGGGCGCGCCGGCGCGGAGCGAGGCGAGATAGGCTTTGGGATCGAACAGCCCGTCGATATGGTCGATTCGCAGGCCATCGACTTCGCCGCTTTCGAGCATGCGGAAGACGCGCGCATGCGCGTGCGCGAAGACCGGGCCGACTTCGACCCGAAGACCGGCAAGATCGTTGATGTTGAAGAAGCGGCGGTAGTTGATCTCGTCCTCGGCGACACGATGAAACGCGACGCGCCAGAACTGCTCGCCAATGAGCCGATCCAGTTCACGCCAGTCGTTGTTGAACCCCTCGACCCGGCTTTCCAGCGCCGCCCGCGCCCCGGCATCCGCTTGCGCGATCTGCGTGAACTCGGCCTTCAGGTCTCGCGCCCTTTCCGCCACCTGCGGGCGCCATTGCGGCAGGTCGAGAAACAGGTCCGCCAGCCGGTCAAGCGCCGGGTTTTGATGGCCAAGGATCGTGGGATAGGTCAGCGGGCAGACCGGCAGTTTATGCTCGTCATAGGCCCAAACGGCGAAGCTCCCGTCGCTTTCGAGCTTGAGCTTGAGCTTCCCGCCCCTGAGCTCCTCGCCATATTGCGCGCCAAGCACGGGCGCGAGCAGCTTGCCCTGTTGAGCCGGCCAGTCGATATCGAACCAGCCCGCATATCGGGACTGAGGCCCCCATTCCAGAACGTCGAGCCACAGCGGATTGTCGGCGCCCCATACGCCCACATGATTGGGGACGATGTCGAGAATCCGCCCGAGCCCCTCGCGGCGAAAGGCTTCGATCATCGACGCATAGTCGGCTTCGGTCCCGAGTTCGGGATTGAGCTTATTGTGATCGGTGATGTCATAGCCATGCACGCTGCCGGGGCGCGCCTTGAAGATGGGCGGCAAATAGACATGACTGACGCCAAGCCGCGCAAGGTAAGGCGCAATCGCCGCAGCCTCGCTGAACCCGAAGCCGGCGCGCAATTGCAGCCGGTAGGTGGCGCGGGGAATGTTCATGTAGGTTCGATCGTCCACCGGACGCTCCAGGGGCCGAGCGTCGCTTCAGCCTCGCCGCAGCGCCAGAACGGCCGTTCGCCAATGGGGGGAGCTTCGATTTCTCGCGCCGAGAGGTTGGCGTCGAGCAGAAGGCGGCGGTCCTGAGCCTGCCAGACGACCCGGACGGCCTGTTCGCCCAGAACGCGCGCCTCGCCGCCATGCCGGATACGAGGCAGGAGCGGGCGGACATGTTCGCGGCGCGCGTCGAGCAGCGCTCGATAATAGGCCAGATGATCCGAATTCGAGCCGCCCCCAGTCCAGCTTGGACGCAAGGAAGGTGGCTTCCGCGCACGGATCGGGGATCTTCGCCACCCGTTCCGGGTCGGCGAACTCCGGAAAGCGCGAGAATTCCTCGCGTCGCCCTTTGCGCACCGCCTCGGCCAGTTCCCCGCGGAAGTCGCAGAAGAACAGAAATGGCTGTTCCGCGCCCCATTCCTCGCCCATGAACAGCATCGGGATCTGCGGCGCGAGCAGATAGACGCTCGCAAGCGCCCGGATGGCTTCGGGAGGGGCCAGCCTGTTCAGCCGTTCGCCGAAGGCGCGGTTGCCGATCTGGTCGTGGTTCTGAATGAATGAGACGAAAGCGGCTGGCGGCAGTCCCGCGCTTGGGCCCCCGCGAGGCGCATTGCGGTATGGCATCATCTCGCCCTGATAGGCGAAGCCCTCGGCGAGCGCTCTTCCCAGAAGCTCCGTTCCCCCATAGGCGGCGTAATAGCCGCTGCTTTCACGCGTGGCCGCGACATGGAGAACGTGATGAACGTCGTCATTCCATTGCGCGGTGTAGAGCTCGGCCTCGCCGCCGCGGCGCGCCAGACGGCGCGGGTCGTTGCTCTCGTTCTCAAGCAGCAAGTGGATGGGCCTGTGAAAGCGCGATCGAAGCCTTGTCGCGAGTTCGTCGATGAGATCGGGCCGCGTATCGTCCTTGATCGCGTGGACGGCGTCGAAGCGCAATCCATCGAGATGGAATTCCTCGATCCAATATTCGGCGTTCTCGATGAAGAATTCGCGCACCGGGCGCGAATTCGCGCCGTCGAACCGGATCGCGTCGCCCCAGGGGGTTTTATGCCGGCTGGTGAAGAACTCGGCGGCATAGAGCGGCAGAAAGTTCCCCTCGGGGCCGAAGTGGTTGTAGACGACGTCGAGCAGCACGGCGATCCCCTTCCCGTGAGCCGCCTCGACGAAGGATTTGAAATCCTCCGGCCGGCCATAGCTTGCATCGGGAGCGTAGGGAAACGCGCCGTCATAGCCCCAGTTCCAGCGGCCGCTGAAATCGCTGACCGGCATGATCTCGATGGCGGTGACGCCGAGCTCGGCCAGATGAGCGAGCTTCGATGCGGCTCCCGCGAACGTGCCTTCAGGCGAAAAAGCGCCGAGATGGAGCTCGTAGAGCACGATGTCGTCCCATTCGCGGCCCTCCCAGGATTCCCGCCAGCGATAGGCGCCTGGATCGATCGCCTCGCTCGGGCCGTTGACGTCGTCGGGCTGAAACCGGGACGCCGGGTCCGGAACCTCACGCCCGCCCGCCAGCGCGAACCGGTAGCGCGCGCCCGCGCCAAGTCCTTCCACGAAGGTTTCGAAGAAACCATTTTGTCCCGAAGTCATGGCGAACGGGGCGTCTCTTCCCTCGATCACGAGGTCGACTTGAGCTTGGGATGGGGCCCAGAGACGAAATCGTATCCCGTCTCGCTCGAAAGAGGGGCCGTGCGTCCATTTCATTTCACGCGGTCTTTCGCTTCGCGGCCGGAATCGACCCGTTTCAATCGCCACTTAACAAGCTTCCGAGCGCCGTGCAGTTCCCGAAAACGGTTAAGCGCCCAAAAGCGGGCGACAGCCCGACCCTTGGCGCAGCGGGCGGCGTTCCGGTCGGCTATCTCCTGTTCGAGGGCGAGCAGCATGGGTTCCGGAGGGCCGAGACCATCAAGCGGGCGCTCGACGCGGAGCTTTATTTCTATGCGCTGCTCGTCCTGCGCTCCGGGCGCCGATTCTGAGCCTAGCGGCATTTTTACCGGCGCGCCTCAAGGATTTCAGTCGCTTACGACCCCGTTTAGTTCCGCGGGTAATTTCCAAGCCCTGCTTCGACCTCGTTCTGAGGAGCGTCGAAGACGCGTCTCGAAGAACGCTCCAGAGCGCATGACCAGCGCCGTCTTCTGGACCATCCGTCGACACGCTCGCTTCGCGAGCGGCTTGAGGCATGAGGCCGGTGGATAAGCCCGGCATCCCGAAGGCCCCCACCTTGGGAGTTACGTCCGCGCCTTCGCAAGCTGGAGAAATGCCGTCCTTTTGGGGTCGGTTTTAAACACAACAAGTATGTTATATACGCCCCCCTCACATGAGCAGGGGCTGAACCGCTCTCGCGGCGGCTTTGAGCGGGGGCAGAAACTGGGCGATCATGTCGTCCGGCGATACGCGGTCGACATGGGCGCCGACGTTGATCGCCGCGATGACCGCGCCGTCATACCGCCTGACCGGAACGGCGATCGAGCGAAAGCCGGGCTCGGCCTCGCGATCCACCAGCGAATAGCCTTTGGCCCGGTCCTCCGCGATGATTGCGGCCAGGCGGCCGGGATCGAGCACCGTGCGCTCGGTCATGGCCACGCGCTCCGCCCGGCGCAGCGCCTCGATCAGAAGCGCGTCCGAAAGGCGCCCGAGCAGGACGCGTCCGACCGAGGTGCAGAAAGCGGGCAGGCGATAGCCGATGTCGATTCCGGCCGAAAACACCCGGGCGGGGCTGGCGCGCGCGACGAAAACGGCCTCTTCGCCGTCGAGAATCGCCATCGAACAGACTTCGCGCGTTTCGGTCGCCACCTCGTCGATCATCGGCTGGAGGACCGCGACGATCTGGTTCGACGACAGATAGGCCGACGCAAGCGACAGGACGCGGGGGGTGAGCGCGAACAGGCGCCCGTCGCTGTCGACGAAGCCGCCCCGCTGGAAGGTGAACAGGATGCGCCGCGCCGTCGCCCGGGCGAGACCGGCGGCTTTCGCGACTTCGCTCAAGCTCATCGGCTTGCCCCCGGCCCCGAGAACCTGCAGCGTGCGCAAACCCCGGTCGAGGCTCTCGATATATTCAGGAGCGGCGGGCGCTTTGCTCTCGGTCGCTATGGCGTCCTCCTTTGCGATTATGCCAAGACCCGATGATCGGCGCCGATCATCGCCTTAATCGCCGAAGCGCGAATGCACCCCCGCGCCGCCCGTGCGGAATTGAGCGCGATGAGTCGCGCTCAATAGAATGCGGTTAGGCGTTCGACAGACGAACATATAACCCCGCTTTACGTCGCTCCAAACGACGCGCCGCCGGCTTTTTGACGCCTGGAAAAGCGCCCTACGACGCTTGTCGTGGAAATGGACCTGTGCAACAATCGGACAAACGTTCGGCAGACGAACGCCTCGCTATGTCAGGCTGAGGAGCCGCGCCATGATGAATCAGGAACAGAACGACCTGATCACCCGGATCGGGCCGGACACGCCCTGCGGCCGGCTGATGCGCAACTACTGGCAGCCCGCCGCGCTGGCGGCGGAACTCGCCGGGCCGCGGCCGATCAAACCCGTCCGTCTGCTCGGAGAGGATTTCGTCCTCTTCCGGGACGAAGCGGGGCGGCTCGGCTTGATGGACCGCGATTGCCCGCATCGCGGCGCGGACCTGGCGTTCGGGCGCCTCGAGAACGGCGGCCTGCGCTGCGCGTTCCACGGCTGGCTGTTCGACGTCGAGGGGAAATGCCTCGAAACGCCCGCCGAGCCGGCGGATTCACCGCTCTGCCAGAACATCCGCCAGCGCGCCTGTCCGGTGGTGGAGCGGAGCGGAATCCTATGGGCCTATCTCGGCGAGGGCGAGCCGCCGGCTTTTCCCGAGATCGACTGCTTCGTCGCGCCCGACGCTTATACGTTCGCGTTCAAGGGGCTGATGGAATGCAACTGGCTTCAGGCGCTCGAAGTCGGCATCGATCCGGCGCACGCCTCGTTCCTGCATCGCTTCTTCGAGGACCAGGACACCTCCGCCGCCTATGGCAAGCAGTTCCGCGCCGCCTCCGCCGGTTCCGAGCTTCCGATGACCCGGATCCTCCGGGAATACGATCGCCCCATCATCAATGTCGAGCGCACCGAATATGGCCTTCGCCTGATCGCGCTTCGCCAGCTCAATGACGACGAGATGCATGTCCGGGTGACCAATCAGCTCTTCCCGCACGCCTTCGTCATCCCGATGAGCGCGGAGATGACGATCACCCAATGGCATGTCCCGGTTGATGACGAGAATTGCTACTGGTATGCGATCTTCACCAGCTACGCGAGCCCCGTGGACAAGCAGAAAATGCGCGACCAGCGGCTCGAGCTTTACGCGCCTCCGGACTATCGCTCGCGCCGCAACAAGGCCAACGACTACGGCTTCGATCCGCACGAGCAGGCGACCGAAACCTATACGGGCATGGGCCTCGACATCAACGTGCATGACCAATGGGCGGTCGAATCGATGGGCAGGATTCAGAACCGCACGCGCGAACATCTCGGGCAATCGGACAAGGCCATCATTCAGTACCGGCGGCTCCTGCGCGAGCAGATCGAAAAGGCGCAAGGGGGGCAGAAGCCGATGCTGTTCCTTGACGCTACGAGCGCGCGCGGCGTGCAGGGTCCCGCCACTATGGACGGCGTCGGGCCTGCGCTTGGCTGGGAGACCTACTGGATGGAGGTCGACGTCAGGCGCCGCAGGGGCTCGCCCTGGATGGCGCCCGCTCAAGCAGAGACTACGGCCAAAACGCCGCGCCTGTCGGCCGCGGAATAGAGGGCGGCGTCGGGCCGGGGAGCCGCTCTTGAGTTTCGTTGCGCGACATGGACTGTGGTCGAAGGAGCAGGAATACGCCGCAGCCGGGATTCGCGAAAGTGTCGAGAAGCGCGGCCTCGAGACGGTCCGATTCTCGTTTCCCGACCAGCACGGGATTCTGCGCGGCAAGACTCTGATCGCGGCCGACGCGCTCGGCGCGCTCGAAAACGGCTGCATGGCGACGACCACCCTTCTCGCCAAGGACACCTCGCACCGAACCGTCTTTCCGGTCTTCACCGCCGGCGGCGGATTCGGGATGGCGGAGATGCAGGGCGCGGCCGACCTCCTGCTCATTCCCGACCCCACGACCTTCCAGGTTCTGCCATGGGCGGCGGGCGCGGGCTGGGTTCTGTGCGATCTTTATTTCGCCAACGGCCGGCCGGTCCCTTTCGCCACCCGCGGCCTCATGCGCTCGGTGCTCGGCGAGCTTGCGAAGCGCGGCTTCGACCTCAAGGCTGGAATCGAAGTCGAGTTTCATCTGTTCAGGCTCGAGGATGGCCGCACGGCCCCCGAGCACGCCGGCCAGCCGGGCGAGCCGCCGGAAGTCTCCCTGCTCTCGCATGGCTATCAATATCTGACCGAGCAGCGCTACGATCTCATGGAGCCGGCGCTCGAACTGATCCGCCGCGACGTAATGGCGCTCGGCCTGCCCTTGCGCTCGATCGAAGTCGAATACGGTCCGAGCCAGTGCGAATTCGTCTTCAGGCCCTCGATCGGACTTGCCGCGGCCGACACGATGACGCTCTTCCGCAGCGCGGTGAAGCAGGTCGCCCGGCGGCATGGCTACCACGCGACCTTCATGTGCCGGCCGAAGATCCCCAATGTCATGTCCTCGGGCTGGCACCTGCATCAGTCGCTCGTTTCCCTGGAGACCGGCGAGAACGCATTCATGTCGAATCGCGAGGACGAGCCCTTGTCCGCGCTGGGGCGCGCTTATATGGCGGGCCTGCTTGCCCATGCGCGCGCATCGACCGTCTTTTCGACGCCGACGATCAACGGCTACAAGCGCTATCGCTCCTATTCCCTCGCTCCGGATCGGGTGATCTGGGGACGCGACAATCGTGGCGTGATGATCCGCGTGCTGGGCGGCCCGAACGATCCCGCGACCCGTCTCGAGAACCGCGTCGGCGAGCCGGCCGCCAACGCCTATCTCTACATGGCCTCGCAGGTTCTCGCCGGCCTCGACGGCGTGGACCGGGCGCTCGATCCGGGGCCCTCGGCCGATACGCCTTACGAGGCCGAGGCGGAGCTCCTGCCGAGGTCGCTGCGCGAAGCGGTGTTCGCGCTCCGCGACGATCCTTTCTTTCGGGCGAAAATGGGGGCGGAGTTCGTCGACTATTACGTGCATATCAAGAATGCCGAGATCGACCGCTTCCAGTCCGAGGTGACGGATTGGGAGCAGCGCGAATATTTCGAGATGTTCTGAGTGGAGGCGGCTTAAGATGCGTCGGGAGATCGCAATGAACGGACTGAGCAGACTTCTTTTGGCGGCGACGGCTTTCTCCATGCTGGGGGCCGCGGCTTTCGCCGATCCGGTCAAGGTCGGCGTGATCGGGCCGATGTCCGGCCCGTTCGCCCTTTACGGGCAGAACTTCAAGATGGGCATCGACGCCTGGGTCGCGGAGCACGGCTCGAAAGTCGCAGGCCACGACGTCGAGTTCATCTATCGCGATGAGGGGACGCCGAATCCGGCCCATTCCAAGGCTCTGGCGCAGGAGCTTCTGGTCAAGGACAAGGTGGACTATCTCGCCGGCGCCTATTTCACGCCGGACGCTATGGCCATCGCGCCGCTTCTGGCGGAGGCGAAGACGCCGCTCGTCGTGATGAATGCGGCGACCTCGTCGATCACGACCAAGAGCCCCTATATCGTGCGCACCTCGTTCACGATGTGGCAGAACGCCGTGCCGGCGGCGAAGGCCGCGAAAGCCGCCGGCGCCAAGAAAGTCGCGATTGCGGTCAGCGACTACGGTCCGGGAATCGATGCGCTGGATGCGTTCAAGAAGACCTTCGAGGGCGAGGGCGGCTCGGTCGTCGAATCGATCCGCATGCCGCTCAGCACCACGGACTTCGGCCCGATCATGCAGCGCATCAAGGATTCGGGCGCCGACATGATCTTCACCTTTCTGCCCTCCGGTCCCCCGACGCTCGGATTCGTCAAGGCCTATATCGACAACGGCCTCAAGGCTCAGGGCGTCAAGCTGATATCGACTGGCGATGTGGTGCCGGATCCGGATCTCGCGGCGATCGGCGACGCGGGCGTCGGCATCCTGTCGACCTACCATTATTCGGTCGCCCACGATTCTCCCGAGAACAAGGCCTTTCTGGCGCAGATCGCCAAGGACGGCGACAAGGTCGGCGAAGTGACGATGACCGCTGTCGCCGCTTATGACGGCGCGCGGCTGATCTACAAGATGATCGAGGCGACGGACGGCCAGCGCGATCCCGACAAGGCGATCGCCGCGGTCAAGGGCATGCAATGGGTGAGCCCGCGCGGTCCGGTGTCGATCGATCCGGAGACGCGGCACATCCGGCAGAACGTCTATCTTCGCAAAGTGGAAAACGTGGACGGCAAGCTCGTCAACAAGGAAATCGAGACCTACAAGGATCAGCCCGACTGGGGTCTCGAGAAGCACTGATCCCGACGCAAGCCTGATCGGGAGCAGGCGCTCCATGCGGCCGCGGTCTCGGCGGCGCGTATTTCGGACGCGCCTCAGGGGAGGGTGACGGATTGCGATGGCGCTGACCTTACTCAGCCTCGTCATCGACGCCGTCTCCTATGGCATGGCGCTGTTCATCATATCGATCGGCCTGTCGATCATGATGGGGCTCATGCGCGTGGTGAACCTCGCGCATGGCGCGTTCGCGATGATCGGCGGCTATTTCGCGTCCTATGCGCTGGTCAGTCTCGGCGCTCCCTATCTCGTCGCGGCGCTGATCGCGGTCGTTGGGACGATCGTCGTCTCCATCCCGTTCGAGCTTCTGCTTTACCGCCGCATCTACCGGAAGTCGGACTCGCTGACCCAACTCCTCATGACCATCGGGATCACGTTCTTCATCATCGGGGTGATGAACTTCGTCTTCGGCCCGACGGTGAAGCCCATTCCGCTGCCGCCGTGGCTCAGCGGTCCGGTCGATATCGGCTTCCGGATGGTCCCGGCCCATCGCATCTTCGTCGTCATATGCGGCGCTCTCACCGCGCTCGCGCTCTGGGCCCTGTTCGACCGGACCGACTTCGGCGTGCGGCTCAGGGCCGCGGTCGATGACAGCGACATGGCGGAATCGCTCGGCATCCGAACCGATGTCCTTTATCTCCTGACCTTCGCGCTCGCCGTCGGCCTCGCCGCTTTCGGAGGGGTGGTCGGCGCGGAGCTTCTGCCGATCGAACCCTATTACGCGCTGCGCTACATGGTGATCTTTCTTGTCGTCGTCTCGGTCGGCGGCGCAGGCTCGATCGCAGGGGCGCTGGCGGCGTCGTTCCTGCTCGGCCTTGCGGATACGACGGGGAAATATTTCATGCCGGAATATGGCGATTTCTTCTTTTACGCCGCGGTCATCGCGATCGTGTTCCTGTTTCCCAACGGACTGCTGGGGCGAGAACCCGGATGAGCCTTGCTCCCGCCCGCTTTCCCTTGGCCTTCGGCGTCCCGCTGGGATCGGAGCTGGCCGCTCTGGTCGCGGTCGGCTTGCTCGGCGCGCTCGGATACGTGGTGTTTCCGGACGATCTTGCGTTCCTCACCCGTCTCATCAGCATCGCGCTGCTCGTCCTGTCGCTCGATCTCGTGACCGGCTATTGCGGCGTGGCGACGCTCGGACAGGCGGCGCTGTTCGGCGTCGCCG
Organism: uncultured Alphaproteobacteria bacterium; assembly: GCA_963764955.1. Lineage (GTDB taxonomy): Bacteria > Pseudomonadota > Alphaproteobacteria > Rhizobiales > Beijerinckiaceae > Roseiarcus. The sequence goes on from CAVXVE010000025.1 coordinate 55,646, forward strand.
CCTATGCCGCGGGGAACGCCTGCATCGCCGGGCTGACCAATCCCTTCCTGCTTCTCATGGTCGGGATGATGGCGGGGGTCGTGACGGGGATCCTGTCCGGTCTTCTCATCGGCCGTTTTCGCGGCCTGCAACAGCTCGTGCTGTCGATCGCCTTCGGCGAGCTTGTCGCTGCACTGGCCAACAAGCTCACGCCATGGACCGGCGGCAGCGACGGCCTGTCGGGCGTTACGCCTGCGCCGGTGTTCGGCGTGTTCGACTTCGACCTTTACGGCCGCACGCCCTACTGGCTTTCCGTCGGGACGCTCGCAATCATCATGGCCGCGCTCGCCGCTTTCGTGCGCTCGCCGTTCAGCCTGACCTGCGAGGCGATCCGGGACGACGATCTGCGCGCGCGGATGATCGGCCTCGCCGTCTATCCGCGACTGGTCGCGATGTACGCCGTATCGGGCGCGGTCGCGGGCGCCGGCGGCGCGCTCAGCGCGATCACGACCGGCGTGGTCGGGCTCGACAGCGTGAGCTTCGAGCGCTCGGCCGAAGTTCTCGTCATGCTGGTCCTGGGCGGCGCGGGACGTCTCTGGGGCGCGCTTATGGGCGCGATCCTGTTCCAGGTTTTCGAGCACTATGTCACCACGAGCAATCCGTATTCGTGGCTCGCCCTTGTCGGGCTCATGCTGATCGCCATCGTCGTCTTTGCGCCGGGCGGGCTCATGCGCGGCGTCGATCTCGCCCGGCGGCGGTGGATGAGGAGGCGCGCTTGACCGCGGCCCTGCGGATCGAGGGCCTTGCGCGCCATTTCGGCGGCGTCATGGTGACGAACGACGTCTCGCTTGAGCTTTTTTCCGGGGACCGCGTGGCGCTCATCGGCCCCAATGGCGCGGGCAAGACGACGCTGGTCAATCTCATTTCGGGGCATCTCAAGCCGAACGGCGGCTCGATCGCGCTCGATGGCCGCGACATCACGCATATGAGCGCGGCCCGCCGCGCGCGCCTCGGGCTCGCGCGCACATTTCAGATCACGCGCCTCTTCCATTCGCTGACCGTCGGCCAGAACGTCGCCCTGCCGATCCTTCAAAGGCGGAACTTAAGCCGACGGCTCTTGTCGCGGCGGACGGACGAGCGCGCCGTCCGGCGGGACTGCGAAGCGCTGCTCGATGAGCTTAATCTCGCCCAGTTTCTCGATACGCCGGTGCGCGAACTCGCTTACGGACAACAGCGCCTTGTCGACATCGCCATCGGCCTTGCGCTCGAACCGCGCGTTCTCCTCCTGGACGAGCCGGCCGCGGGCGTTCCGCACGACGAAGCGCCCCTCATCCTCGGCGCGATCGCAAGGCTCCGCCCGGATATCGCGGTCATGATGATCGAGCACGACATGGACCTTGTCTTCCGCTTCGCCAGGCGGGTGCTGGTGCTGGCGGAGGGCCGGCTGATCTTCGCCGGCTCCCCCGCGGAGGTCGCCGCCGATCCGGGCGTCCGGCGCGCCTATCTCGGGAGCTACGCGCATGGCCGCGGCGAAGCTTGACGTCGAGGGAGTGACGGCCGGCTACGGCTCGACCGAGATCGTCTCCGGGATTTCCTTTTCGGTCTCCGCCGGAGAAAGGCTCGCGATCTTCGGGCGCAACGGCGTCGGCAAGACCACGCTGCTCGCGACACTGATGGGCCTCACCTCGCTGCATCGAGGCCGCATTCTCCTGAACGGGAGCCGATCTCGCGGGTTGCAGAACTTCGCTCCGCGCCGAGCGCGGTCTCGGTTACGTGCCGCAGACACGCGGGATTTTCGGCTCGCTGACGGTCGAGGAGAATTTGCTGACCGGCCTCAAGGGCCGGCCGCGCGCCGACATCGCCGAGGCTTATGCGATGTTTCCGCGGCTCGCGGAGCGCCGGTCGAGTCCGGGCCTGCGGCTCTCCGGGGGCGAGCAGCAGATGCTTTCGCTCGCGCGCACGTTGCTCGGCGCCCCGCCGATCCTTCTGCTCGACGAGCCTCTGGAGGGCATCGCCCCCATCGTCTGCGACGAGATCATGGAGCGGCTGACGGAGCTCGCCGTGTCGCGCGAGATCGCCATCGTTCTGGTCGAGCAGCAGATCGAGCGGGCCATGGCGTTCGCGGAGCGCGCGATCGCAATGGAACGGGGCCGCATCGTCTGGAGCGGCGCCTCGGTCGACCTCAGGCGCGACGCCGACCTCATAGACCGCGTGCTTGGCATGGGGCCCCGGCTGTGATTTCGCGAGCCGCGCTTTAGACCACGCTGCGATATTGGATTGTCTCCGCAGCTCCCGCTCGCCGGATCGACGCTTCCGCGGCGCCGATTATGGCGAGCGCGTCTGCGGCGTCCTGGAGCGTCGAGAGCGGCGCTGCCTTTCCCGGTATGACACGGTCGATGAAGTGGGTGAGCTGGTCGTGGAAGCTGTCCACGTAATTGACAATGCCCCAGGCCGGGCCGCCCGCGTCGGGAAAGATCGCATCGTTCCAGGTGAAGCTGACGCCGCCCTTTTCCCCAAGGATCTTGTAGAGGACTGTCCAGGGATCCGAAGTCGGATCGGAGGCGGCGAAGCTGACCCAGAGGTTGGCCAGAGCGCCGTCCGCGGTCTCGCAGCAAAGCGCAACCTGATCCTCCGCATCCAGGTCCTTGTAGTGAACGCGGCTCGTCCGGGCCGAGACATTGAGCGGTCGCCCCGCGAGATAGAGCAGCGAATAGGCGTGGTGCACGGCGACCTCGCGCAACACGCCGCCGTAGCGGCGCGCGACCTCTTCGGAATGAAATATGTTGTAGATGATCCAATAGCTCGCAACGACGCCAAACCGCTTTTCGTCCAGCAACCGCCGCGCCCTTTGGAGGGACGGATTGTAGATATAGTTGTGCGCGGGCATGCAAATTCGGCCGGCTTGTCGCGCCGCTTCCGCCAGCGCGGCGATTGCGTCGTGCGTCTCAGCGATCGGCTTCTCGACCAGGACATGCTTGTGAGTGGCGAGGCAGGCCAGCGCATCGTCCGCGTGGGCGTGATTGGGGCTCAGCACGAGGCACGCCTCGACCTCGGGCGACGACAGCAGCGCGTCGCGACTCTCGAAGGCGCGGCCGTTCAGCCGGCGCGCCAGCGCGTCGGCTCTGGGCTGGAAAGGATCATAGACGCCGATGAAACGCGCCGGCGCCCCGCGTTCGATCGCCTGGGCGTAAAGCTCGCTGACAATTCCGGCGCCAAGGATTCCGACGCCAAGCGTCATGCGTTCGCTTCCCGGCCGCGGAAGCGCGCCGCGTTCGCGCCGAACGCCTTGTCGGTTTCCCGTACGATCGAGACGCGGACCGGGCATGGCGGCCCTCATGATCCATTCGGCATCTTCATCGCCGGGCGGATGGTCGCGCTGATGACTTTCGACGATCAACGAACAGCTCCTTGCTTGCTCGAACAGGGTCAGGTCAAGACGACATGGCGGGTCAATTCGTCGATCGAGGTGTCGGCTTTCGACACGTCGATCACCTTGCGTCCGTGGCTCATCACGACGAACCGGTCGCACGCCTGATAGGCGTGATAGAGATTGTGGGTGACGAGGACGCTCGAAACCCCCTCGTCGCGCAGGCGCTTGATGTAGGCAAGCAGGCTCTCTGTCTCGCGGACCGAGAGCGCGCTCGTGGGCTCGTCGAGCAGCAGGATCCGGCGTTTGAAATAGACGGCGCGCGCAATCGCCACGGCCTGTTTCTGACCGCCGGAGAGCGCGCCCACCTCCTTGTCCGGATTGTCGATGCCGCTGATGTGCACGGTGGTTCGCAAAACGTCGATCGCAACCTCGCGCATTCTGCGATGATCGAGAAAGCCTCTCCTCCCAACGAGCTCGCGACCCATGAAGATATTTCGTACGATCGACATGCTGTCGACCAGGGCGGTGTCCTGATAGATCGTCTCGATGCCGATCTTCTGGCTGTCCCGCCGCGAGCGGACCGCAACTGCGGCGCCGTCGACGAACACGGCTCCGGTGTCGGGTTGGACGATGCCGGACATCATCTTGATCAGGGTCGATTTGCCAGCGCCGTTGTCGCCCAGAAGCCCAACCACTTCTCCAGAGCCCAGCTGAAAGTCCAAGCCGTCGAGCGCCAGCACGCCCCCAAAGCGTTTCGATACGTTGCGCACCTCGTACATGGGCGCGGTCATCGCTGTGCGCTCCGCGCGGCGACCTGGTTGAGGATGGCCGCGCCGACGATCAGCGCGCCAACGAAAATGTCGAGGTAGAACCCGGGAGCGCGCAAGAGCAGGAGCACGTCCTGAATGGTGTAGATCAGCGCGGCTCCCAGAAAGATTCCGAGCACGCTGCCGCGGCCACCGCTCAAGGAAAGACCGCCGATCACGCAAGCCGCGATGGCCTGGAGTTCGAGGCCTGCGCCGCCCACCGGGGTGATGCTGTTGACCCTGGTGGCGCTGAATACGCCTGAGAGCGCGGCCATCCCGCCGGCCAGGGCGAACGCGACCAGCTTGACCTGGGCCGGCCTGATCCCGATCGCGTAGGCGGCGTCGCGATTGCCGCCTACCGCAAACATGTGATTGCCGATGCGTCGATGCTGAAGCATGACGTGAAAACCGACGCAGAAAAGTACGAGCCAAAGGAAACTTGTCGGCAACAGTCCGATCGATCCGCCGAACACCGCCTGAAAAACCGGGTCCGGCTCGAACTCGATCGAAAGGGCGCCGTGCACGAGCAGGATCATGCCGCGCCAGAACAGCATCGCGCCCAGCGTCACGATGAATGACGGCAGGGCGAAGCCAAGCGTGATCAATCCGTTGGCGACGCCGATCGCCGCGCCCAACGCGACGGCCGCGAGCAATCCTATCCATGCGGGGACAGAAAAATCGTTCAGAAGAGCAGCGCCGACGATGCTCGCGAACGTATAGACCGAGCCGACCGACAGATCGAATTCACCGGCGATCATCAAGACGCCGACGCCAAGCGAGATGATGCCCAAGGTGGGGATCGCCTGCAGCATCACCGAGATGTTGCCGCTGGCGAGGTACCGGAACTGGGCCGGAAACATGAGGGCGCCCACGATGCAGACGACCTGGATCGCGACGAACACGATGAGTATGCTTCCGCCCGGAATCTGGCCGACGCGCCGGACCCATCCCGTTGGACGATTCACGTCAGTCCTTCCGAAAGCCGGCGCTTCCGGGACTCCGGGCGTCACCAGCCTAATCCGCTAGCGGAACGTTCCCGCCCACTGAACCGCGTATTTGTAATTGGTCTTGTCGACCAGACCCAATCCGCCGGTTTTCATGTCCGAGGGATAGAGCCCATAGCGGATATTGAGCGCAAGCTGATGGATGGTGAAGAAGCCCTGGGAATAGGGCTGCTGATCCACCGTCGCCTCTATGTCGCCGCTCGCGATGCCGTCTAGAATCTCCTTGGAAACGTCGAAGCCGCCGACCGGCACCTTGAGCTTCGCCTCCTTCAGCGAGGGCAGGGCTTCGATCATGGGCTGCTCGCCAAGTCCGATGATCGCCTTCACGTCGCTGTGGCCAATGAGATACTGCACCATCTTGGTGCGGACTTCAGGCAGATTTCCTCCTGTCCCGACGATCTCGGACATTGCGCCGACTTCGTCGAGCGCTTTCTGCACGCCTTCGTGCCGCAGAGTCGCGTAAGCCGCGTCGGGGAATTCGACAGGCGTGAAGACCAGGTCTCCTTTTTTCAAGTGGGCGGCGGCCACCATTCGCTTGCCGATCAGATAGCCGGCGGTGACGAAGTCCTGACCAATGAAAGCGAGACGGCAGCTGTCCGCCGCGCCCTTGGTGTTGTCGACGTTGAACGCGATCACGGGGATGCCGGCGTGCACCGCGTCGCAGATCGACTTCTTGAACGCGTGATCGTCCCAGATCACCGTGGCGATGCCATCGACCTTGTTGGCGACCGCGGTCTGAATGATATTGTTTTGCAGGACCTGATCGTTGTTGGCGTATTGGATGTCGAGGTCGACGTCCGCCTCTTTGGCTGCGTCCTGCGCGCCTTTGATCAGCGGGTTGAAAAAGGGAACGCCAGGCGCGGTGTAGATAACCATGCTGATTTTCGTTTGAGCCGCCTGCGCGCCTGTCGCCAGGCAGGCCAGTGCCGCGCCAAGTAGCGCAATCCTCAATCCCATATTCTCCTCCCATCGATCGGATAGGCGCCGTCGACCGCGACGCCTGTGGTGAAGCTCGTCAAGCGGTTCAAACTAGCAATGTTGCTTTTTGCGCGCAAATCGAAAAATTGGACTTGAGAAAAGTTTTTGATGAAACTGATGGCGCTCACGTTTCGATTGACTATTTTGTGACGCTACCCTGGGATTCCCTGTCGACGGTCGCACAAATTGCATGCAAAAGTCAGTTTGCTCATGGCTAAGATCACGCGCGTCGTCGAACTCCACGCCTGCGGCCCCGCGCACCGTCACCTGATGTCCGCCCCGCGCAACGGCTTCCCGGTTCGGCGTGGCGAAGGGCCGCGAGTTCGTCCACGATTGGGACTTCATCAAGCGCCATCCGGACCGGCTTCATGAATTCTGCTGAAGCGGATCTCGGAGAGGAACTCTCTCTCGCGTCAGTACTGTATCAGGCCGTGCGGGCCAATATCGAGTCGGGGCGGCTGCCGCCTGGGACGCTCTTGAACGAACATCGGCTGGCCCAACAGCTGGCGGTCAGCCGCGCGCCGATCAGCCGAATGCTTCAAAGGCTTGCCGCAGATGGCGTCCTCATCCGCGTTAAGCCGCGAGGCTATCGCGTGCCCGGGGCGGGCGCGAGCGTGGTCAAGGGGACGCCAATCCTCGAACTGCCCGCCGCCGCTCTCGGAATTGTCCGTGGCCGCGCAGGCTGGGAGAAGATCTGGGACCAGGTCGAGAAGGACCTGGTCGCGTGTATGCCGTTCGGCCGGTTCAAGATCAATGAACTCGCCATGGCGGAGTATTACGGCGTCAGCCGAACCGTCACGCGGGATTTGCTCGGGAGGCTCGAAGCGCGAAACCTTGCCGAGAAGGTCGGCAGATCGCAGCGTTTCCTGCGCGAACTCACCCCGGAGCTGATGAACGATCTCTATGAGGTGCGCAGGTTGCTCGAACCAACGGCGCTTGTGAGCGCGGCGCCGCGGCTTTCGAGGTCGCGTCTCGAGGAAATGCGTGTCGATCTGCTGCGAGGCGAGGAGAAATATCCCACCGTGTCCGCCACGGACATCGCGCGCTATGAAGACAGCCTGCATGTTGAATGCACCGAAGCCTGCCTCAACCGCTCGTTGGTGTCCGCGCTGCGCCAAAGCCAGCTGCCCATCCTCGCCACCAATCGTCTGTTTCAGATTTACCTTGGCATGCCGGCGCTCGAGCCTTTCCTCGCCGAACATCGGCTGGTGATCGAACTTATTCTGAACAACGCGCCCGATGCGGCTGCGGTCGCCCTCGACGCCCATCTTCGCAGCGCGGCGCGGAAGCAGCAAACAAGATTGAAGGACCTCAAGGCGCACCATCGTCCGACGGTCCCTCTCTACTTGCGTCAGGTCGGCGTAAATTAGCGCAGGCCGCCCCTTCGGCCCGTGGCCGCCTTCAATGACGCAAGAACGAGGCTCCTTCGCCATCCGGTTTTCGCGCCGAAGCTGTTGAAGCCAGCGCCAGGAGACTGAGTTTGTCGAAATCCGAGCTCGGCCGGTCGGCGACGATACGGCCGAGGCGCATGCAGACGATGCGGTCCGCAACGCCGAGCAATTCCTCCAGGTCGGATGACGTGACGCAGATGCTGATGCCAGCATCCGCCAGCTTGCGCACCAGAGCGTGGATTCCAGCTTTCGCCTTTACGTCGACGCCGCGCGTGAAGTCATTGAGAAGGAGGACGCGCGGCCGAGCCTCGAGCGAGCGGGCGAGCAATATGCGCTGCTGGTTGCCTCCGGAAAGGCGTCCAACCATATCATTCAACGCGTTGGCGCGCACGCCGACCTCGGCCATGCGCTCCGCGGCGACGTGGTCGAGGGTCTCCTTGTGCAGCCAGGCCGGCGCCATCCGCGCCACCAGCGCCGAGCCAATATTGAACGATGCGTCCTGCTCGAGCCACAGTCCGTCCTTTTTACGGTCCGCGGGCATGTACGCCACGCCCTCCCGTATGGCCTGACTGGGATGTCTGAACTTGACGCGTCGCCCGTCAATCTCGATTACGCCTGCGACCGCAACGACCCCGCCGAGCATCTCGAGGACCCTTGAGACGCCGGAGCCTTCCAGCCCCGCGAGGCCGACCACCTCGCCAGCGCGCAGCGACAGATCAAGCTCCGGCATTCCGTGATCGGAACTTTTGAGCCTGATCGCGACGGGTCGCCGCCCCGCCGCCGCGGTCACCGGCGGACGCTCGTTAGCGAGCTCGCCGACCATGGCGCGAGTGATCGTGGGAATGTCGGCGTCGGCGGTCAGCCAACGACCAACGACATGGCCGTCCCGGAGCACGGTCAGCGCATCGGTGGTCTCGAAGACCTCGTCCAGGCGGTGAGACACAAAGATGACGCCCGCATCCTGGGCGACAATCGTCCGGATCGTGTCGAACAGACCTCTCGCTTCCGGCTTCGACAACGCCGAGGTGGGCTCGTCGAGCACAAGAACCCTGCCGCCTGAGCAGAGCGCGCGGGCGATCTCCACCAGCTGCCGGCTCGCAAGCGGAAGGTTTCCGACGCGCGCCTTGGGATCGATCACAGCGCCCAGGCGGCGCAGCGTCGCTTCGACCCTGTCGCGACGAGCGCCCGCGGTGGTCCATCGAAACGCGCCTGACGGCAGGACGCTCGCGAACACATTCTCCTCGACCGTCCGGTCGGGGAACAGCATCAGTTCCTGATGCACGACGGTGAGGCCGGCCGCCCGCGCGGCCGAAACCGAGCCGAGCGGAACCTCCTTGTCAGCAACCCGGAGCGCTCCTGCGTCCGGCTTGATGGCGCCCGACAGGATGCTGATCAATGTGGATTTGCCGGCCCCGTTGGCGCCGATAAGGCCATGCACCTCGCCTGCGCCAACCTTGAGCGAAACGTCGACGAGAGCACGGATGCTGCCGAACCGCTTGCTGATGGCCGCCGCTTCCAGGAGCGGCCGGCGCTGGGCGTCGCTCATCCGCGGAAGCGTTCCTCGCGCACAAGGAACTGGGCGACATTGTCCTTCGTGACGATTTCGTTGGCCAGGTAGTAATTGCCGCCGGGCAGATCCAGCTTCGGCGCGCCGAGGACGACCCGCTGATAGGCGTACATGATCGGCATGTAGCCTTGCAGATAGGGCTGTTGGCCGACCGTGCCGTCGATGAAGCCGTCACGGATCAATTCCAGCGTCTGGTAGAGCAGGTCGGTGCCAACGATCGGAAGCTTGAGGCCCTGGTTCTTGCGCACGAGGCCCGCGGCCGCCGTGTCCGGGCCGCAAAGCGGCATCATCGCGGCGAGGTCAGGATGAGCCCGCAGGATGTCTCGCATCGTCCCGAGCTCGCTCGCCATGTCAGCCGGATTGGTGTTGTAGACCCCGACATCGGTCATGCCCCCTTTTGTCACGCCTTCCTTCGCGCCCTTGATGCGCAGGTCGAGCGCAAGAGAGCCGGGCGCGCAGTTGGTCATGGCGACCTTGCCCTTGTTGCCGGCGAGCTTGGCGAGCAGCTGACCCTGGACGACGGCGGCGCCGACCAGATCCTGGCCAAAATAGAGTTCGCGACCGCTGTTGGGCGAATCGTTGTTCGAGGTCACCACCAGCACGCCGTCCGCCATCGCCTTCTTGATTGGCGCGATCCAGGCGTCCGGTTCGAACGAGATCACGACGATCGCCTCATAGCCGGTGTTCAAGAGCTGCTGGAATTGGGCGAGCTGGTTGACCGTGTTGCCGTCCGGCACGCCGGTCCACAGCATGTCGATCCCAAGTTGCGCCCCGGCGTCCTCAGCGCCCGCCTTGGTTGGCGCGAAGTAGGGATTGCTGGTGCCGGGGCACGTCACCGCCATCTTGATCGGCTTCTTGTAGAATTTCTCGACCCAGGCTTTCCAGTCGGCCTTTTGCTGCGCGCGGGCGGGTTGGCCGGTCATTGCGGCTGCGCCCGCGGCGCTCGCCAGGCCAAGGAACTTGCCCAATTGGCGGCGGTCCAACTTCATCGTCATGCGTTTCATCCTCCCTCGTTCGCCAAGCGTCTCGGACGCAACCGTTGCGCTTGCAGAAATCAGCCGCCGGCGGCGCGTTCGTTTCCTCTGGTCAACCAGATCAAGGTCATCGCCGCGATCAGGACAAGGCCGGACACGCCCTGCGTCCAATTCGGCGACACGCCCCAGAGCACGATGAGGTTCTGAAAGATGCCAATCACGCAGAGCCCAAGCAGGACGCCGAGGATCGAGCCGCGGCCGCCGGTCAGCTTGACGCCGCCGATGATCACCGCGGCAAGCACGCTGAGCTCGTAGCCCGTTCCGGCGGTCGGGCTCGCGGTGTCGAGGTAGGCGACGGAGCAGACGCCCGATAAGCCTGCGATGAAGCCGGAAAAAGCCAGCAGAAGCACACGGGTGCGCTCAACGTGGAAGCCGACCAGGCGGGCGGCCTGCGGATTGCTGCCGATCGCCAGCAGGCGGAAGCCCGACGAGGTCCAGCGCAGAACGATCTCGGCGATCAGCGCGACGATCAGGAAGAGGATCGTGATGTGAGGGACCTGCGCGACCGCCCCCTGGCCGAACCAGTCGAAGAAGAACGCGTTCGCCGGCAGGCCGCCAACCGGCGAACCGTTGGCCAGCGCGAGCGCAATCGCCCGGTAGATGCCGAGCGTGGCGAGGGTCATCACGACGACGGGAATTTTGATGACCTGCGCCACCAGTCCGTTGACCAGTCCGCAGGCGACGCCGACGAGCAATCCGCTCGCGATCGCGGCCGCGAGAGGATACCCCTGCCTCAGGACAAGCGCCGTCGCCACGCCGGTGAGACCGAAGATCGAGCCTACCGAAATGTCGATCTCGCCGGCCATCAAGACGAGTCCAACCCCGATCGACAGGAAGCCGAGGAAGGTTATGTTCTGAAGGATGCCGGTCAGGTTGCTGACCGTCACGAAATACGGGCTGCTTGACGCGCCGATGATGAAGAACACGACCAGCGCGACGAAGATGCCCAGTTCGTCCACGGCCAAGAGACGCCGCAAAGGCGAGCGTTTCGTCGCGCCCTCCGCGTCGCCAAGATTTGCCATTCCTGTATCCGCCTCAACAGGATTTGGCATAGGACGATATGGCCGTTTCAGTTAGGGTGCAGCCCGCGCCGGGCATCTCGGGCCGAACATAATAGCCCCCCTCGACGCGGATGGGTTCGACGAAGGCGTCCTTGATCCAGGGAATGTATTCCAGCATCGGCGTCGCTGGGTGCCAGTACGAAAGATGCACGTGCACCTGCCCCATGTCGCCGACATGAGAAACGACCGGCAGTCGATGCGCATGCGCCATCTCCGCCACCTGGATATATTCCGTGACGCCGGCAAGCCGGGTCACGTCAGGCTGGACATATTCGACCGCGGTCGCATCGATGAAGCTACGGAAGGCGTCCACGCTGTAGAGCTGCTCGCCTAGCGCGAGCGGGATCGAGGTTGAAGCGGCGAGAGCCGCGTGCGAGCCTATGTCGTCGAACCACATCGGCTCCTCGAACCAGAAGATATCGAGCGCTTCGGCCCGGGCGCAAAAACGCCGGCAGGTCGGCAGGTCCCACCGGCCATTGGCGTCGATGGCGATTGTGACGCGCGGCCCGACCGCCGCGCGAACCGCCTCGATCCGGTCGATGTCGATCATTGGATCGTCATGGCCGACCTTGAGCTTCAGGCGCCGGAAGCCGTCGTGCTCGACCGCTCGCCTGCTTTTGGCGACCAAGTCGTCCTTGGCGATCGAGAGCCAGCCTATGTCGGTGTTGTAGGCCTCTAGCTTCTCCTTGGTCGCGCCGCCAAGCAGCTTCCAGAGCGGCAGTCCTGCGGACTTGGCGCGCAGATCCCAAAGCGCAATGTCGATCGCCGCGAGCGCAAGATGGGTGATGCCGGCGCGGCCCACCCAGCGGATTGCGGGGAAATGGGCGAGCTTGCGCCAGAGCCGGTGGCCTTCCAAGGCGTCCTCGCCGATCAGAAGCGGAGCGTAGCTCTCCGCGATGCAGTAGGCGATCAGTCTGTCGGTCGGCAGATGCGCGTGCGTTCCGGTGAAGCCGAAGCCGGTCAGCCCATTGGCGGTCACGATCCTGGCGCCGACGACGCCCCACTGCGTGACTGTATGGGTGGAGTCGGAAATCGACCCGCTCTTGATGGGAACGTGCAGAATGAAGGGCTCGACGGATCGGATCTTCAAAGCGACCGGCCTCCGATTCCGCCCCCGAATTGCGGCCTTGCGGGCGCCGCCCGAAAGGTCTAATGGTCCAACCAATCGGCTTTTACGGACCGCCTGTAATCATGTCAAGTATCGACGGCGCGTTATCTCCGCGGCCGTGTCGGCGTGCTATCTGAGGCCAATGAACAAGCCCCTGAAGCCGCAGGCCAGGCAAGCCGGACGGATCGGCGGGCTCCGCCTCCCGCAAGTCGAGCCCGTGCGGCTCTATCGGCAAATCGCCGCACTGATCAGCGACCGCATCGACGAAGGGCTGTTTCCAGTCGGCACGCTCCTGCCCGCCGAGCGCGATCTCGCCGACCAGCTGGGAGTAAGCCGGACGTCGGTGCGGGAGGCTCTGATTGCGCTAGAGGTCGGCGGCAAGGTCTCGATTCGCGTTGGCCATGGCGTGCAGATTCTGCGGGCGACGCCGCGCATGGACCGCGTCGGCGCCAGCGCTGAAGTCAGCGAAGCCGACATCGGTCCGATCCAGATGATGGAGGCCCGCCGACTCATAGAGCCGCGCTCGGCCGAGCTTGCCGCATTGAACCACGACTCATCCAATCTCGAGCGCATCGAGCGCGCCCTTGATGAACAGGCTCGGGCCGAGTCCGTTCAATCGGCCGAGTATCGCGACTGGGACCGCGCCTTCCATATCGAGATTGCGAAGGCTAGCGGCAACGCCGCGCTTACGCTCCTTATCGGGACTCTCTGGGACTATCGACGCAAGCCGATGTTCGTGAAGATCGAGGAATTGCTGATGGGCCCGGACCGTCTTTACAAGACGCCGGCCGAGCACAAGCGCATCTTTGCGGCGATCGCGGCGCGCGACAGGACCGCGGCTCGCAACGCTATGAAAGCCCATCTCGACGCGGTGCTCCGCGCCTTCTCGCGAGGACTCGGGCCAAACTGAGCCGCGCTGACTATTTCGCCTGGCCGAATACAAGGTGGGCCGCCCGGTTCCGCTCGATAAAGTCCCAGTCATAGGTGACGCCAAGGCCGGGATTGTCAGGCACGGGGACGCAGCCATTCGCGGCTAGCGCGTCTGGCTGGTCCGAATAGCCGCAGAGATAGACCGGCGGCACAGTGTTCGGCATGTCGGGCCCGATCAGCGCCATCTCGTAAAAATGCGTGTTTGGCGTCGCCGCCATGACGGCGCGGTGCGCGGGGCCGCAGGCATGGTATTGCACGTCGATGCCGAGCGCCTGACAAAAATGGGCGATCTTCAGCGCGCCTGTGATACCCATATCGTATTCGGGATCGGCGTGGATCAGGTCGCCGCCTCCGCCGAGAATGAACGCGGCTTTCGCCTCGAGCCCGCGCACATGCTCACAGACCAGAAGGGGCGTCTTGAGCCGGTCGCGCAAGCGCTTGTGCCCTTCGACCGCGCCTCCGGTGTCACGATAGGGATCTTCGTACCAGAAGAAATCCGCTTCGTCGCAGGCCTCCCCGACCTTCAGCGCGTCGCGCCATGTCCTCAACTGCGAAGCGGGATCGATCATCAACGGCCAGTCGTCGCCGACCGCCTTGCGAACGCCGGCGATGGTTGAAATCTCGCGGGCGATATCGCCGTTATGCCAGCCATGGATCTTGAAGCCGGCGAAGCCGCGCTGCTTGCAAGACACGGCATAGTCGGCGAACGCCCGCGGCGTATCAAGCCCGCCGGGCTCATCCTGCCCGTGGTAGGTGCTGGCGTAGACCGGCAATGTCGTCCGGAATGCGCCGAGCAGCCTCGCAACCGAGACATTGCGCCGTTTGCCGGCGAGGTCCCAGAGCGCAATGTCCAAGGGACCGTGGCCCATATGGTCGTAGGCGCGGACCTCGCGACGGAGGTCCTGCCAGATCTCCTCACGCGCGTCGGGATCGCGCCCAATGAGATGGGGCGCGAGCATGGAGGCCTGGCCGAAAGACGACGGCGTGCCGACCCAGTGGGTCACATATTCGCCGCGAGCCCCGTCGTCCGTCTCGATGCGCACCGCCCAGCGCTGGGCCGGCATGCGTTCGTGCTTCTTGGCGATCAGGTTGCCGACGCCGGCGGCGCCGTGACTGGGAAGGCTCAGGCCCTCCACCTCAAAACGGAAAGAGCTAAGCTCGACAGAAGCGATCCGCGACATGAATGCCTACAACCGTGCGTGTTGGAAAATGGCTGGAACAGTCAGACTACGAGGACGGGCCGGATCCAGGAGCCGGTCGCGCCGGTGATCTTCAGCGGCAAAGCGATAAAGAGGCCCTCGCGCGCGCAATCCCGCGCGACATCCTCAAGATAGAGGTTTTCGATCAGGTGCACACCCTTTTCGACGAGCATCGCGCCATGCGTGGTGACGCCGGGGTCATCAAAAGGCAGCGGCTCGGTTCCTGTGGTGTCGGTCCCAAGCACGGACATGCCGCGTTCGTAAAGCCAGAGCGCCGCTTTCCTTCCCACTCCCGGCTCGGCGGCCTGGAAAGCCGCCTCGTTCTCGAAATCCTGGATCTTGCCGGTGCGCACGATCACAATATCGCCCGAGCGGATTTCGAGGCCGGTGCGAGCAAGTTCCTGTTTCAGATCGTCGACCGTGACCTCATAACGATCCGGCAACCGGCCGAGCCCCTTAAGGCCGGGAATATCGAGACAGACCGCGCGGCCGAGGATAGGGGGCACCGTCTCGACGCCATGCCGCTTCCAGCCCCGGTCGTCGCGCGACTCCGACGCCAAATGCCCGCCGTATATTCGCCCGTCCTTCTGGATGTGGATGAGGGAATCGATGTGGGTGCCGATATGCAGCGCCCCGAACACCGACTCCACTGAATATTGGAACGGCGATTGCGCTCCGGTCCCCTCCGGCGTGTGGGTGAAGGACATGGCGAAGCGCACGAATTCCGGATTGTGCGGGATGCGCGAATTGAGCTCGAGCCCGAGATCGTAGACTCGGCCGGCCTTCGGCAGCTTGAGCGCTCCCCGAACGGCTTCATCCGTGATGCGCGAAAGCGCGCCGGTCGCTTCGGCTTCAACCGGCTTCCGCTCGCCGTCGATCATTTTCCGTTCTCCCTCCGGAAGCCTGTATTCGTCGCGTATCGGTTAAAGGTCTAGTGGTCCAGCCAATATCCTAGATCGAGGCCCCGCCGCCGCTCAAGCGCCAGGCGGTCTCGCCGCCAGAACCTATAGGGTATAGTTGACAGGGGCAAGCGCATCCGTTCTAGTGGTCGGCGAGACACGCCCACTGCTGGACAGGACCGAGGGCAATGGCCGCCGCCGTCGCCAGAGCAATCGAATCGAAACCGCTCGCGCGGCGCGGGCTCGCCGATGACGCCTATGAGACGCTCAAGGCTTTGATCTTCGACCGGCATATCGAGCCGGATAGCTGGATGGCGATCGATATTCTGGCCCGCGACCTCGGGGTTTCGCAAACGCCGATCCGCGAGGCTCTGGCTCGCCTCGAAAGCGACGGTCTGGTGATCCGGCGGGAAAATGGCCGCTATCGCACCGAGCCGCTGCTGACAAAGAACTCGTTTCAGGCGCTCTACGCGGTGCGACTGCTGCTGGAGCCGAGCGCTGCGGGAGAGGCGGCGGTGCACATCGACGACGCGACGCTGGATGAATTGCGCGCCGCCGAACGAGCCTTGCACGTCGCGCCGATCGGCTCCGTCTACGCGCAATTCGCCCAGTTCACGGCCGGCAACGCAGCCTTCCACGACATCATCGCGCGAGCCTCGGGCAACCGCTTTCTGTTCGAGGCGATCCACCGGTTGCGCAGCCATCAGCGGCTTGCGCAGCTCTATCTGCACCACGGGATTGTCGACGCCGGGCCAGCGCTTGAGGAGCATGAGGCGATCGTCGCGGCCATTGAAGCGCGCAATCGCAACGCCGCCGCCGACCTGATGCACAAACATATCGAGCGCTCTCGGAAAGAGCTTGAAAAGCTGATCGAGAGCGATCGATAGAACGGCTGCGGTTAACCGTAGCTTCGCAGTCGAGGCAAGGCCTCGCCAAGGAGGAAACATGAAGAAGATTTCGAAGAAACACGACGCAGTGCTAGCCATGACCTGTAGCGCCATTGCCTGCGTGGCGACCAGTTTGCCGAACAACGCCTCTGCTGCTGATAAAGTCTACAATATCGCGCTAAGCAACTCATACATCGGCAATCAGTGGCGCGTGCAGATGGTCAATTTGACCAAAGCCTACGCCACGAAATACTACAAGGATAAGGTGAAGCTCACGGTGGTCAATTCCGGCACCGACGTGCAGGCTCAGATAGCGGCGATCGACGATATGATCTCGCAGAAGGTCGATGCGATCCTCGTTGATCCCGCCTCCGAATCGGCCCTCAATCCGGTTCTCGAAGAAGCCGCCAAACAGGGCATCGTCGTGGTCGACTTCGATCACGCCGTGAGCGCGCCCTCCGCTTACAAGGTCGGCGTCGACTTCGTGAAGTTCGGCGGGATCATGGGCCAATGGATGGCCGAGACCCTGAACGGCAAGGGCGATATCATCATGAATCGGGGCGTGCCGGGCTTCGAGGGCGACAAGGCCGAATATACCGGCGCGACCCAGGCGCTGGCCAAATATCCCGGCATCCACATCGTCGCCGAAGTCTATGGCAAATGGGACGACAGCGTTTCGCAGGCCGAGATCATGAAGGTGCTGCCGGCCCATCCGAAGATCGACGGCATCATCAATCAGGCCGGCGATTATGGCGTGGTCCAGGCCCTTTTGAACCTGCACCGGCCGTTCGTGCCGATGACCGGCGAGGGCTCGAACGGCTGGCGGCTCTCCATGCTGAAATACAAGGACCAGGGGCTGAAGGGCATTTCTGTCGGCGACCCGCCGTCACTCGGCGCCTACGCCTTGAAGGTCGCGGTGGATGTGCTCGAAGGCCATCCGCCGGCCGACAAACTTATCAATGTCGGCATTCCGACGCTGACGACGGAGCAGCTAAAGGAGGGCGTCAACGTGTTCCCGGATCTGCCGCCCACCGTCTATGACGACGTTGAAATTCCCAATTCCGGCCTGCAGCCGCTGACGATCCAAGATTCGCTGGGCAAATAGCAACGCTAGCCAGAGGCGGCGGCCCGCTGCCGCTTTTCCGATCGTTCATGCTGTCACTGAAGAGCATCGACAAGGACTTCGGCGCGACGCGCGCCGTCGTCAACGTCACCCTCGAGGCGGAGCCCGGCGCGGTGCTGGGCCTCGTCGGAGAGAACGGCGCGGGCAAGTCCACGCTGATCAAGATCGCCGGCGGTATTGTCCGCCAGGATCGCGGCGTGATCAGTCTCGACGGCGAGGCCATGGTCGGACTTGGTCCGGCGAGAGCCATCGCCCGCGGCGTCGTCAGCGTCTTCCAGGAGCTGACGCTGGTTCGCAGCCTGACGGTGGCGGAGAACCTGTTTCTGTCAGCGCCGCCGCGCCGCGCTTCGGCGTCGATCGATCGCCGTAAGCTCGAAGCCGACGCGCGGGCGCTCCTCGAGGGCTACAATGTCGGCGCCTCGGCGACCGCCATCGTCGGCGACATGCCGCTCGGCCAGCAGCAGATGGTGGAGATCGTCCGCGCGGTGCGCCGCAAGCCCCGCGTCCTGCTTCTCGATGAGGCCACCGCGGCGCTCACCGCGGCCGAAGTCCAATGGCTCATGCGGATCGTCGAGGGGGAACGAAACCGCGGATCGATAATTCTGTTCATCTCGCACCGCTGGGAGGAGATCACGGCGTTCTGTCAGCGCGTCGCGGTGATGCGCAACGGCGAGCTTGTCACCCTGGCGGATGTCGACGACGTCTCGCACGAGCGTGCGGTCGAGCTGATGACCGGCGCCCGTCTCGGCGGCGTCTTTCCGGCAAAGCGATCGCCGGCCGTGTCCGGCCTTCTCGAAGCGCGCGGCCTTTTCAGCGATGTGCTGCACGGCGTCGACCTGCGGCTGGCCAAGGGCGAAATCCTTGGCGTCGGCGGCCTGGTCGGACAGGGACAGGACGCTCTCCTCAAATCGTTGTTCGGCGATCATCCGTTGCGCGCCGGAGAGATCTTCGTCGAGGACCGGCCGGCGCGCTTCAGGAACCCGCGTGACGCCATCGCTCGCCACGTCGCCTACGTGCCGCAGGAACGGAAGATCGAGGGGCTTTTGCTCCAGAAGAGCGTGGCGGCCAATCTTTCCTTCGCCATTCTCCGGCAAATCTCGCGCCTGGCAGGCTTCATAGACCGGAAGGCCGAACGGCGGATCGTCGGCGACGCCATTGATCGCCTGAAGATTCGCGCGGTGTCCCACAGCCAGGCCGTCGGGCAGCTGAGCGGCGGGAACCAGCAGAAGGTGCTGTTGCAGAAATGGCTGCTAACCAAGCCGGCCGTGCTCCTATTGAACGATGTGACTCGCGGCGTCGACATCGGCACGAAGACTCAGATTTATGCGATTGTTGCAGAGCTTGCCGCTTCCGGAATGGGCATCATCCTCTACTCGACCGACGCCCATGAGCTGGTTGGACTCGCCCATCGCGTCATTGTCATGACTGAGGGTCGCATAAGGGCCGAACTCGCGGGCGATGAGCTCACAGCTGAAGGCATAGTGCGGGCCTCAACCAGCGCCGAGGATGGCCGTGCCGCTGGGTCTTAGCGGCATCCGACGCCAGGGCGCCATTGGCGCGATCGCAACCTTCCTCGCGCTGTTCGTGATCGACCTCGCGCTGAAGGGCGGCCATTTCAGCGCGTTCGATCTGAAGACCCTCTGCATGAACGTCCTGCCGCTGGCGCTCGTCGCGCTGGGGCAATTCTTTGTTGTCATGACCAATGGGATCGACCTGTCCCTGGGGCCGGTGATGAGCGTCGCCGGCTCCATCGCGGCGCTCGCCTTCTCGACCAGCGCCTTTGGCGCGATCGCCCTCGCGCTTGGCGCCGCGGCGCTCGCAGGCGCATGCAACGGCATGCTGGTCGTCAGGCTGCGTCTGCCGCCGATCCTGGCGACGCTCGCGACCATGTCGATCTTTCAGGGCGTGGCGCTGGTGATCATGCCAAGTCCCGGCGGAAACGTGCCCCCCGGCTTGACGGACGCCTTCACCAACGGTCTCGACTGGGCCCCGACCCCGCTTCTGCTGCTGATCGCGGTCACCGCCGTCACCTCCTGGATCATGAGCACCCCGCTCGGATTGTGGCTGCGGGCGATCGGCGGCGACGAGGGCGGCACGCGGTCGAGCGGAGTGCCGGTGAAGATGGTGAAGTTCTCGGCCTACGTCATCGCCGCGCTGCTCGCCGGCCTCGGCGGCTTCTATCTTGCGGTCGCGACCGCAAGCGGATCCCCGACGATCGGCGACAGCTTTATTCTGCTGTCGATCGCGGCGGTCGTGCTGGGAGGCGTCTCCATCACCGGCGGCCGCGGATCGACGACCGGCGCGGTGTTCGGAGCGCTTACGCTGACGATCATCGGGCGCCTGCTCTACTTCGCCGATCTGTCGTCCTTCTATCAAAGCCTGATCAACGGGGTGATCCTGATCGCAGTGGTGGGATTGGCGACCGTCCGGCAAGGACTGGCGAAACTCTGGCGGGCTGAACGCAATGCAAGATAGGCAGGCTGCGCGGAGCGCGATGCGCGCGCTTGCCCGTCCGGTGGCCCTGGCCCCGCTGACGATCGTTGGCGGCGTTGTCGTTCTGCTCATCGTGGGAGGCCTGCTGGCGCCGGGGTTCCTCGCGATATCGAACATCCTGCTGCTGTTGTCGCTTTCCGCCTATCTCGGCATCGCCGCCATTGGCGAGACAGTGGTGATTCTCACCGGCGGCATCGATCTCTCGATCGCTTGGACGATCACGGGCGCAAGCATCGTCTTCACGGGCGTGACGCAAGGCGACGACGCCCGTCTTTGGGCGGGCCTCGCGGCGGCGCTCGCGGTCGGAATTGGCGCGGGCTTCCTCAACGGCGTCGGCGTCGCCAAACTGAGAATCTCGCCGATCGTCATGACGCTCGGCATGAACAACATCATGCAGGGCCTCACCCTGATCTATTCGCAGGGGACCCCGTCCGGATCGGCGACGAACAGCGTCAAATGGATCGCGACCGGCTGGATCGGGCCGGCGCCGGTGGTGGTGCTGGTGTGGATCGGGCTCGGCGTCATCGTCAGCATCGGCCTGCATGCGACGCGCGGGGGCCGCTATCTTTACGGCGTCGGCGAAAGCCCGGTCGTCAGCCGGCTTTCAGGCGTCGACAACGACGGGGTGATCATCGCCGCCTACGCCATCAGCGGCCTTTGCGCGGCGGTGACTGGCGTTCTCTTCACCGGGTTTTCGACCATGGCCTTTCTCGGGATGGGCGACCAGTTCGTGCTGCCCGCGATCGCCGCCGTCGTGCTCGGCGGCGCTTCGATTTACGGCGGGAGCGGAACCTACGCCGGCGCCTTCGTCGGCGCTTTCTTCCTCACGGTGCTCACGACCGTGCTGACGATCGTCAACATCTCGATCGGGTACCGCAACATCATTTATGGCCTCGTGATCATCGCGGCGGTGCTGCTCTATCGAGCCTACGCCCGGGAGCGCGAATAAGCCGATAAAGGAGGGATCAAATGGACGATTTCCCGATTGTCGATCCGCACCACCATCTCTGGGATCTCGAACGCTTCTCCTATCCCTGGCTGAGCGCGCGGCCTCTGCCGGCGAGCGTCGCTGGCGATGTCGCGCCAATCGCGAAATCCTATCTGCTCGACGACTATCTCGCCGACACGGCCAAGCAGAACGTCGTCAAATCCGTGCATGTCGACGCCGGCTTTGACCCGGCCCAGCCGGTGGAGGAGACGCGCTGGCTTCAATCGATTGCCGACCAACGCGGATTTCCACACGGCATCGTTGCGCGGGCCGAGCTGCATCGGCCCGATGTCGAAACGACCCTCGCCTCTCATTGCCGGTTTCCGAATGTGCGCGGCATCCGTCATATCGTGAACTGGCATCCCGATCCGGCGAAGACCTACGTGACGAAGCCGGATTTCCTCACCGACCCCGCATGGTTGCGCGGCTTCGCCCAGCTGAAACGCTACAATCTCTCATTCGACCTGCAGCTCTATCCCTCGCAGATGGCGGACGCCGCGGCGCTTGCCGCGGCGCACGGCGACACCACGATCATCCTCAATCATGCCGGCATGCCGGTCGACCGCGACCCCGAGGCCCTGTCGCTCTGGCGTGCTGGCATGCGCGCCCTTGGCGCCCAGCCGAACGTTTGGGTGAAAATCTCGGGTCTCGGCATGGTGGACTGGCGCTGGACGGAACAGAGCATCCGCCCGTTCGTGCTGGAAACGATCGAGATTTTCGGGCCTGACCGGTGCATGTTCGCCAGCAATTTCCCGGTCGACAAGCTCTACAGCAGCTTCGATGCGCTCTATGACGCCTTCAAAAGCATCGTCTCCGATTTTAGCGTCGGCGAGCGGCGAAAGCTCTTCTCCGACACTGCTCTTGCAGTTTATCGCATTTGAGGTCGCTTCGCATTACTCCCCCGTAGGAGGTCTCGCGGACGCTTTGTGCAAATTCTCCGCCTCCACGATCCGTGTCACAAGATGGGCCGTTTTCCGATGCAAAGCCTCAGGCTGCGGCGTAAGTTTCGCTGCGGCGGGCGCCGCAACCGACGGTGATCCTGGAGAGTGAGATGGTGGCCTGGGACCGGGTAAGTCACGCTGACGTGGTGCGCGCGTTGAAGGCGTACGACCGCCTGGGGCCGGAGCGGTTCTTCGCTGAGCATGGTTTCGCCCCGACCACGACTTATGAGCTCGCCTGGGAAGAACGCCGTTACCCGCCGAAGGCGATCCTGGGCGCGGCCTATGAGTTCGCCACCGGAAAGCGCCTTGCCTCCGGCGACTTCGAGGGCGGCAAGTCCGGGGCCGTCAAAGTGCTCGGCCAGCTCGGATTCACCGTCCAGGAGAAGCGACGGCCCGCCAGATAGAGCGGGGCCGCTCATTTCCGCTCGATTGTTTCGGTCAGGGCTGAACGACGCCGATCGAATTCTTCTCATGCGTCCGAGCGTTGGCGGGGACCACGAACCGCCGCAGATTTTCGCGTCGTTCGGGCGACACGCGGCAGGAAACGGCGGGATTCCTGCGACAGGAAATTCGCCAGCGCCAAGGCAGGCGGCAACAGCGCGCGGTCGCGCCGGTAAACGACATACCATCGTCTGACGACTGGCAGTCCGAGGATGTCGAGCGCGACGAGCCGGCCCTCGGCGAGCTCAGTCGCGACCGTGTGGCCCGAGATGAAAGCGACGCCGAGCCCCGCCATCACCGCCTGCTTGATGGTCTCGTTGCTGTCGATCTCCATGCCGATGTTCGGCTCGAAACCGCGATCGGCGAAGCTTCGATGCATGAGGAGCCGGGTGCCGGAACCGAGTTCACGCACCAGGAAGGTCTCGTCCTTCAGCGCCTCAAGCGCCATCTTCCGGCGCCGGCCGAGGGGATGTCCGTGCGGCGCCACGATAAGGTGCGGATGATCGCCGATCAGCAGGCGCTCGAGGTCCATGTCGTCTGGCGGCCAGCCCGTGATCGCGATGTCGAGCGCGTACTCCCGCAGCGCCCGCAGAATTTCGTTTCGGTTGCCGATCGACAGCTTGATCTGGATCTTGGGGTAAGCGCGCGAAAAGCCGGCGATCGCGAACGGCACGAAATATTTCGCCGTGCTCACGGCGCCGATTGAGACCCCGCCGCCGCTCAGCCCTTTGATGGCGTCAACCGCTGCGGCGCTGTCGTTCACCGCAGCCGCGATCCGGTTATGCAGCGCGACGAGGTCGCGCCCAACCTCGGTCAGGATCATTCCGTCAGCGACGCGCTGAAGCAGCGGCAAGCCGACAAGATCCTGAAGACCGCGGATCTGCAGGGTTATGGCAGGCTGCGTCAGGCCCAAACGCCGCGCCGCGCCGGTGACGCTGCCGGTCGTCTCGATCGCGGCGAGAGCCCGCAATTGCCGGAGGGTCACGCTGCCTGCGAACGAAGCCATATTAGGAAAACTTTTATGTCAGTAAGCTTTTTTATATTTTCATTATACGCTTTTCCATGTCAACCTGCTGCGCGGAGCGAGACGCCGCGACGGAAGAAGTCGGCGCGCTCCTGCCGCCCTTCGGCGGGGAGGGAGGAGGAAGACGTGGACGCGATCCTATTGCGGCGGCGCCTGGAGCTGGCGGCGCAATCCGACAATGCCGAGGAGCGCGCGCGCAGGACGCAGATCGGCGCTGTCGTGTCGGCGCTGGCGGCGGCTTCTCTCGACATTGCGGAGATGATTGCGCTCGGCGCTTTGGCCGCGCCGGTCGATGGCGCACCAGCCGGCGTCCGCGTCCGCGCGCATGAGTGTCTCGCCGAGGCGCTCCGCGGCGAAGGCGTCCGCGCTTTCCTCTCGACCGAGGCCGATGAAACTGTCGTCCTCGACGAATTAGGCAGCCTCGCCGTGGAGGCCAATCCTCTCCTCGGATCGGCTGATCTTGATGCGAACATGACCGCCGGAACGACTTTTGCGATCAGCGAGGTGAGCCGCGAGGATGGGGCGCTTCCGGCTGGCGAGCCGCTCGCCGCGGGCTTCATCGTTTATGGCTTCCAGACCGTTCTGGCGCTGACCCTCGGCGGCGGCGTCGATATCTTTATCCATGATCGGCGAAACCGCTGTTGGCGACTGACGGCGCCCGCCGTGCGCATACCCGATTTCGCGCAGGAATACGCCATCAACGCCGCGAACTATCGCCACTGGAACCCGGCTATCCGCGCTTTCGTCGATGATTGCTTGAATGGCGCGGACAGCGACGATGGGCGGGGCTTCACTTCACGCTGGAGCGGATCGCTCGTCGTCGAGGCGTTCCAGATTCTCAGGCGCGGCGGCGTTTTGCTGGACCCCGCGGACGGGCGGCGCGGCTATGAGCGCGGCCAGTCGCGGCTCCTGTGCGAGGCTCGGCCCGTCGCTTATGTCATCGAACAGGCCGGAGGGCGAGCTTCGACCGGCGGCGGCCGAATTCTCGATCAGCGGGCGATGTCCGCGCATACGCGCACGCCGCTTATCTTTGGTTCGCGAGCCCTGGTCGAGCGCATCGAACGCCTCCATTCGCGCCCCGAAAGCCTTGCCGACGTTTCGCCGCTTTTCGGCAAGCGCGGCCTCTTCCGAGCCTGAGCGAGCTCAAGAGCGATGTCGGTCAAGCATCCCATCATTTCCGTCACCGGCTCTTCGGGCGCCGGCACGACGTCGGTGCGAAAAACCTTCGAGGTCATTTTCCGCCGCGAGGGGATTGAAGCTGTCTATGTCGAGGGCGATTCGTTTCATCGCTACGATCGCGCCGAGATGCGCGCGGAAATGGCCGCGCAGGCGGAGCGGGGCAACAAACACTTCAGCCATTTCTCGCCCGAATCGAACCATTTCGATCGGCTCGAGACCCTGTTCTCCGAGTTCGGCGCGACCGGAAAGGGACTGGCCCGCCACTATATTCACGACGACGAGGAGGCGACGCTTTACGGAGGAAAGCCCGGCGCATTCACGCCGTGGGAGCCGCTGCCGCCGGCCGATCTCCTGCTTTACGAAGGCCTGCACGGCGCGGTGGTCGCCGACGGCGTCGACGTCGCAAGGCACGCCGATGTCAAGATCGGCGTTGTTCCGGTCATCAACCTCGAGTGGATCCAGAAGCTGCATCGGGACCGCAGCGCCCGCGGTTACTCGACCGAAGCGGTCACCGACACGATCCTTCGGCGGATGCCGGATTATGTGAACTACATCTGTCCGCAATTCACCCTGACCGACATCAACTTCCAGCGCGTGCCTACGGTCGACACGTCGAATCCCTTCGTCGCGCGCTGGATTCCGACGGCGGATGAATCGATGGTCGTGATCCGGTTCAAGAATCCACGCGGCATCGATTTTCCGTATCTGCTCTCGATGATCGCGGGCAGCTTCATGTCGCGCGCCAATTCCATAGTCATTCACGGCGGCAAGCTTGACCTTGCGATGCAGCTCATCTTGACGCCGATGATCTTGAAACTGATCGACCAGAAAAGGCGAGCGTTATGACGGCGCCAACTCGACCCGACGATCGGCGTCAGCGCCGCCTCAACCGCTCGAGCCGCCTTCCCGCTGACAGCGAAAGGAGCCCACGATGAATGCGCCAACCCTCACCGTCCGCGGAGCCGAGCGCTATCGCTCCGGGGTCATGGAATACAAGCGCATGGGCTATTGGGAGCCCGACTACACGCCGAAGGACACCGACGTGATCGCGCTCTTCCGCGTCACGCCGCAGGATGGCGTCGATCCGACCGAGGCGGCGGCCGCCGTCGCGGGCGAGAGTTCGACCGCGACATGGACGGTGGTGTGGACCGACCGGCTGACGGCTGCGGAGAAGTACCGCGCCAAGTGCTACCGCGTCGATCCTGTGCCCAATACGCCCGGCCAGTATTTCGCCTATATCGCCTATGACCTCGACCTGTTCGAGCCGGGCTCGATCGCCAACCTCACCGCCTCGATCATCGGCAATGTGTTCGGCTTCAAGCCGCTGAAGGCGCTGCGCCTCGAGGACATGCGTCTGCCCGTCGCCTATGTGAAGACGTTCCAGGGGCCGGCGACCGGCATCGTCGTCGAGCGCGAGCGGCTCGACAAGTTCGGTCGCCCCCTTCTGGGCGCGACGGTGAAGCCGAAGCTCGGCCTCTCCGGTCGCAACTACGGGCGGGTGGTCTACGAGGCGCTGAAGGGCGGCCTCGACTTCACCAAGGACGACGAGAACATCAACTCCCAGCCGTTCATGCACTGGCGCGACCGGTTTCTCTATTGCATGGAGGCGGTGAACCGGGCGCAGGCGGCGGCGGGCGAGGTGAAGGGCACCTATCTCAACGTCACCGCCGCGACGATGGAGGACATGTACGAGCGCGCCGAATTCGCGAAGGAACTTGGCTCCTGCATCGTGATGATCGACCTCGTGATCGGCTACACCGCGATCCAGTCGATGTCGAAATGGGCGCGCAGGAACGACATGATCCTGCACCTGCACCGCGCCGGCCACTCGACCTATACGCGGCAGAAGTCGCATGGCGTGTCGTTCCGTGTGATCGCGAAATGGATGCGGCTTGCGGGCGTCGATCACATCCACGCCGGCACGGTCGTCGGCAAGCTCGAGGGCGATCCGAACACGACGCGCGGCTATTACGACATCTGCCGCGAGGACTACAATCCGTTGAACCTCGAGCACGGGGTCTTCTTCGATCAGCATTGGGCGAGCCTCAACAAGCTTATGCCGGTGGCGTCCGGCGGCATTCACGCAGGCCAGATGCATCAGCTTCTCGACCTTCTCGGCGAGGACGTCGTGCTGCAATTCGGCGGCGGCACGATCGGCCATCCAAAGGGCATTCAGGCGGGCGCGACCGCCAACCGGGTGGCGCTCGAAGCGATGATCCTCGCCCGCAATGAAGGCCGCGACTACGTGCACGAGGGGCCCGAGATTCTCGCCAAGGCGGCCGCGACCTGCACGCCTTTGCGTGAAGCGCTCGACGTCTGGAAGGACGTCACCTTCAATTATGCTTCGACCGATTCGCCCGACTTCGTGCCGTCAATGAGCGTCTCCGCCTGAGGAGGAACCCCATGCGCATCACCCAAGGCTGCTTCTCGTTTCTGCCCGACCTCACCGACGACCAGATCCGCGCGCAGGTGCAATATTGCCTCGACAAAGGTTGGGCGGTGAGCTTCGAGTTCACCGAGGATCCCCATCCCCGCAACACCTATTGGGACATGTGGGGCTTGCCGATGTTCGACCTGCGCGACGCCGCGGGCGTGATGAAGGAGCTCGCCGAATGCCGGCGGGTCTATGGCGACCGGTACATCAGACTTTGCGGCTTCGATTCGTCGCATGGCTGGGAGTCGGTGCGGATCTCCTTTCTCGTCAACAGGCCGAAGGAGGAGCCGGGCTTCCGGCTCGACCGGCAGGAAAGCGTCGGCCGCAACGTTCGCTATTCGACCCACGCCTATGTCGTCGATCGACCCGAGGGCCAACGTTACGCCTGACCTTCTTGCGACTCTGGCGCCGGGCTTAAGCGCCCGCGCCTTGCCTCAAGGGATGCCTCCATGACCGTCGACGCGCAGAATGGCGCCTCAGCGACCCCGACGATCCGGTTGCGCGCCGAATTCGAGGGCGCGCGCGTCGAGGAGGTTCTGGGCACGCTTGAGCGGGAGCTCGTCGGCCTGAAGCCCGTCAAGACGCGGATCCGCGAGATCGCCTCGCTGCTCGTCATCGAGCGGGCGCGGCAGAAGCTTGCGCTGACGAGCGAGACGCCGACGCTTCACATGTCCTTCACCGGAAATCCCGGCACGGGAAAAACCACGGTCGCGCTGCGCATGGCCGATCTCCTGCATCGTCTCGGCTTCGTGAGACGTGGTCATCTGGTGTCGGTGACCCGCGACGATCTTGTCGGTCAATACATAGGCCACACGGCGCCCAAGACGAAGGAGATCCTCAAGAAGGCGATGGGAGGCGTCCTGTTCATCGACGAGGCTTACTATCTTCATCGCCCCGAGAACGAGCGGGACTACGGGCAGGAGTCGATCGAGATTCTGCTGCAGGTGATGGAGACGCAGCGTGACGACCTGGTGGTCATCCTCGCCGGCTATGGCGATCGGATGGAGCGCTTCTTCGAAAGCAATCCCGGCTTCCGGTCCCGCATCGGGCATCACATCGACTTTCCAGACTACACCGAGGCCGAGCTTTTGCAGATCGCGGAGCTGATGCTTTGCGGGACCAACTTCAGGTTCAGTCCCGCTGCGCGCGAGGCTTTCGTCGCCTATATCGCCGCCCGGATGAAGCAGCCGCTCTTCTCCAACGCCAGGTCGATCCGCAACGCGCTCGGCCGTTCCAGGCTGCGGCAGGCCAATCGCCTGATGAGCGATCTCGACCGCGACCTTTCGGCCGACGACCTGATGACGATCGAGCCGTCGGACATCATCGCGAGCCGCGTGTTCAAGATCGCCGAAGAGCACGATCAGATCCGCGGGCAGGTGGACGAGCCGGCAACGAACGATCTTGTCGAGGAGGCGAAAGCCTCTTGACGCCGCCAAGGTGAAGGCTGGCGCGGCAAGGTTTACACCACCGCCCCCGACCGCCAGTCGATCGACGTCGACCATGAAGGCCTCAGCCGGACGAGAATCGGGCCGGGCAGAGCCGCTGCTGCGTGATGAGCTCGCGCGATCATCGGGAACATATCCAATTCGTGCGCCATGCGTTGATACGGTCCGTTCCTCAGGCGGTGCGGACCAGCCCACATTTCCAGACGTCGCCCATCGAATTGATTGAGCCGCCGCATTCCGTTCGCACGCATGGTGTGGTCTTCGCGTATATGCAGTATCTCGACGACACGTGGTTCAGCGCCTGCGCGGGGCTTAGATGGACACGCCGTCGTCGTCACAAGGAGAAGGCGATGACCAAAAGAGTGCTTGTGGTCGGGCTCGGCAATATGGGGATGAGTCACGCCCTCGCTTACACCCGCATTCCGGGATTCGAGGTCGTCGGCTTGTGCGAGCGCCGGATCGCCGACCGGGAGCTGCCGCCGGAGCTCGCCAGGGCGAAGACGTTCGACAAGTTCGATAAAGCGCTGGCGGAGCTCAAGCCCGACGTCGTCTCGATCAATACGCTGCCTGACACGCATGCCGATTTCGCCATCAAGGCCATGGAGGCGGGCGCGGATGTGTTCGTCGAAAAGCCGCTCGCCGACAGCGTCGCCAGCGCCGAGAAGGTCGTCGCCGCGGCTCAGCGCACAAAGCGCAAACTGGTGGTCGGCTATATCCTTCGCCAGCATCCGTCCTGGATCAAGTTCATCGAGATCGCGCGCCAGCTCGGCACTCCCCTCGTCTTCCGGATGAATCTCAATCAGCAGTCGAGCGGCGAGACCTGGGCCACGCACAAGCGGCTGATGGAGAGCTTTCCCCCGATCGTCGACTGCGGCGTGCATTATGTCGATGTGATGTGCCAGATGACGAAAGCGAAGCCGATCAAGGTTCACGCCATCGGCGCCAGGCTCACCGACGAGGCGCCGGTCAACAACTACGGCATGCTGCAGGTGATCTTCGAGGACGGATCGGTTGGTTGGTACGAAGCGGGCTGGGGACCGATGATGAGCGAGACCGCCTTCTTCGTCAAAGACGTGATCGGGCCGAAGGGCTCGGTGTCGATCGTGATGGCCGAAACCGCGGGCGCGGTGAAGTCCGACGACATCAACGCCCACACGAAGACGAACCAGATTCTCTGGCATCACGCCGACATGTCGAAACCGGACGAGCGGATCGACGTCAGCGATGAGCCCGACCACAACGCTCTGTGCGAGCGCGAGCAGCGCTATCTGCTCAAGGCGATCGACGAGGACATCGACCTTGCCGATCACATGAACGACGCGGTCGAGAGCCTCAAGGTCGTTGTCGCGGCGGATCAGTCGATCCACACAGGGCAAGTCGTCATGCTATGAGAAACTAATCAGGCCGGAAGGCGCCTGAGAATTTCTCCGGCCACGTTTCGCGCTCACTCGACGTTTTGAACCCTGAAAAGTTAGGTTAAGGATGGTTTGCAGGACCGGGCCGGCGAGCCCCGGCAAGCGGGTGGGCCCGATCGTGGCGACGAGAACGAGAGCGCCAGCGGCGCCTCTCACGTCTCCGCCGCGAGCGCGGCCCGGTCGGCGACGGGACAACAGCGCGCCGTCGAATGGAAAGGTTTGGAGCAGATCGAATGGACTATACGAAGCTTGGCGGTACGGGACTTGAGGTTTCCAGGCTGTGTCTCGGGTGCATGACGTTCGGCGTTCCCGACCGCGGCGCGCATACCTGGACGCTGGACGACGAGAAGAGCAGGCCGATCATCAAGCGGGCGCTCGAACTCGGCGTCAATTTCTTCGACACCGCCAACGTCTACTCGGACGGAACCAGCGAAGAGATCGTGGGCCGGGCGCTGAAGGAGCTCGCGAAGCGAGACGAGGTCGTGATCGCGACGAAGGTCTGGGCCCGGATGCGGCCCGGCCCGAACGGGCAGGGCCTGTCGCGGGTCGCCATCATGACGGAGATCGACAACAGTTTGAGGCGGCTCGGCGTCGATCACGTCGACCTCTATCAGATTCATCGCAACGACCCGACCACGCCGATCGAGGAGACCATGGAAGCGCTCCACGACGTCGTGAAGGCGGGAAAGGCCCGCTACATCGGGGCCAGCAACATGGCCGCATGGCAGTTCGCCCGCGCGCTCTACGTCGCAGACCGGCATGGCTGGACGCGTTTCGCGACGATGCAGGATCATCTCAACCTGCTCTATCGCGAAGAGGAGCGCGAGATGCTGCCGCTTTGCCGGGCGGAGGGAATCGGCGTCATCCCGTGGAGCCCGATGGCGCGCGGACGGCTGACGCGGAACTGGAACGAAACCAGCGACCGGCAGGAGACGGACGAGTTCGGCAAGACGCTTTACACGCGAACCCTCGAGTCCGACCGCCTGGTGATCGAGCGGGTGGCGGCGGTTGCGAAAGCGAGAGGCGTTCCCCGGGCGCAGGTCGCCCTGGCCTGGGTGTTGCAAAAGCCCGAGGTCACAGCGCCGATCATCGGGGCCTCGAAGCTGCAGCATCTCGACGACGCGGTCGCGAGCCTGTCGCTGAAGCTTACGCCCGAGGAAATCGCGACCCTGGAGGAACCGTACACGCCCCATCCCGTTGCGGGGTGAAGGGCCGCGATGCAAGGCCGCCGGCGGATGGCCCTCCGGTCACCCGATCTCGACGATCCGGAATCCGTCGACCTCCTTGACCACCTTGTGCCCCTTCCAGCGGTCGATGTCGTGCAGAACGACGAGGCGGCTGAGATCGCCGCCCAGTTCGTCATTCATCTTGTCGATCGTCTTGAGCTGCTC
The DNA here is from genome assembly GCA_963764955.1 of uncultured Alphaproteobacteria bacterium. Classification (GTDB taxonomy): domain Bacteria; phylum Pseudomonadota; class Alphaproteobacteria; order Rhizobiales; family Beijerinckiaceae; genus Roseiarcus. The sequence continues at coordinate 86,733 of CAVXVE010000025.1, forward strand.
CCAGACGCTGCCGACGGCGTTGTTGAGCGGCACGTAGACGCCGTCGTTGTTGTGGCCGGTGAACTGGCGCCGCGAATACACGCAGTCGCCCGAGATCACCCGGCGGCCGGCCTTCGTCTCGAAGATCACGAATTGCTGGCCGATCGTGTGCCCGCTTCCGAGCCGCACGTGAATGCCGGGCAGGACGTTGTTCCTGTCGCCGTCGATCAGCGTCACGCGATGGGCGATCGAAGCGTCGAGCGCCGAGCGGATATTGTCGGGATCGACGATCGCGGTCAGGTGCGAGAACCGCTTCGGAAGCGCGAAAGCTTCGTACCAGGAGAGAAGCTCGCTCTTCTGGATGTAGATGTGAGCGTTCGGGAATTCGGCGATCGAGCCCATGTGATCGAAGTGGGCGTGGGTGAAAACGATGTCGGTGATCGCCTCCGGCGCAAGGTTCATCTCCGCCAGCATTCTAAGCGGCGAGATCCAGGTCGGGATGCCGAACTTGCGTGAGAACCCGGAGCCGTGCTCGTCCTGCATGAAGCCGGTGTCGATGAGCACGTTGCGGTCGCCGCGCTGCGCGAGGATGAACGAGAAGGGCAGGTCCATTGTCCCCTCGCGATACATGCCGCTGATGAGATCGACCCACGGCTGATCTTTCGAGCGCGCGTATTCCATGACATAAACTCGCCAGACCGCCGCCTCGTCCATCGCCTTCTCCTCAGCTTTCCGCCAGCATCCGCCCGAGACTCGAGAGCGCCACCGCGACGATAAGGATCGCGCCCTGGAACACATATTGGGAGTAGGTCGGCGCTCCGAAGATGTTGAGCCCGTTGAAGCCGAACACAATGATCAGCGTGCCGATGAATGTGCCGAGAACGTGGAACTCGCCGTCTCTGAGCGTGGCCGAGCCGAGGAAGACCGCGGCGAAGGCGGTCAGCAGATAGGAATCGGCGGCGCTGGTCGTGCCGCTTCCAAGGCGCGATGCAAGAAGCGTCCCCGTCAAGGCCGCGCAGACGCCGGAAATGATAAAGCCCAGGATCTTGATGCGATCGACACTGATGCCGGCGAGCCGGGCCGCGACCGGGTTGCCGCCTACCGCCTGGATCTCCTGACCGATCGACGTGCGTTCGACCAGCGCCCACAGCGCCGCCATCACCAGGGCCATCACGATGATCGGGTTGGGAATGCCGAACAGCCAGCGGCCAAGAGCCAGCTGCAAGAACCCTTCCGGGACGCCGGCGACGATCGGCACGCCGGCCGAATAGGCGAAGGCGAGTCCGACGATGATCGTGCCGACGCCGAGCGTTGCGATCACCGAGTTCACTCTGAGCTTCGTGACGATGAATCCGTTGACGACGCCGACCAGCGCGCCGAGCGCGAGCACGATGGCGATGGCGAGCCAAATTGGCAGCTTGTCGTGGACGATGAGTCCGGTCACCAGCACCCCGTGCAGGCTCGCCGCATAGCCGATCGAGAGGTCGAGCTCGCCGACGATCACCGCAAGGGTGAGCCCGCCCGCGATGATCATGGCGAGCGAGGCCTGATTGAGCACGTTGATGAAATTGTTGAAGGTCGGAAACGCCTCGGGCGACAGGATCGAAAAGACGACGATCATCGCCGCAAGCCCGAGGATCGTCGCATAACGGGCGAAAATCGAGAGACCCGCCCTGGCTGAGGGCGACAGGCGCCGCGCACTGATCGGGAGGTCGCTCATGCCTGATTCCGCTCCATGACCCCTGCGTAACTCGCCGCGATGATGCGCTCACGGGTCAAGGCCTCGCCGGCCAACTCATTGACGATGCGTCCCTCGGCCATGACAAGCGCGCGGTCGCAGAGGTCCGGCAGCTCCTCGGGCTCGGAGGATATGACCAGCACCGCCATGCCCTCGCTTGCAAGGTTGCGGATGAGACGATGAATCTCGGCCCGCGCGCCAACGTCGACGCCGCGCGTGGGCTCATCGAGAATGAGCACTTTCGGCCGGGACGCCAGCCATCGGGCGATGACGACTTTCTGTTGATTGCCGCCGCTCAGCCGCCCGACCGGCGCCTCGGCGCCGGTCGTTTTGATCGCGAGGTCGCGAATGGCGCGCTCGGCGAGCGCCTTCCGGCGGGCGCCGCTGATGAAGGGCAGAGCCTGGTGGACGACGATCGACTGCAGATTGGCGAGACTCACGTTGAACGCCAGGCTCTTCGACAGGATCAATCCTTCGACCCGTCGCTCCTCCGGCACAAGGCCAACCCCGGACCTGACGGCGCCGGCAGGGCTGGACGGCGCGTAAGGCTTCCCTTCGAGCGTCATCGAGCCCTCTTGCGAGCGGTCGACGCCAAACAGGAGACGCGCCAGCTCCGTCCTGCCTGCCCCGACGAGGCCGCCAAGCCCGAGGACTTCGCCCCTCCGCAAATCGAAGCTCACGCCTTTGACCTTCGGCGCGCGGGCGAGGGCGCGCACGGAGAGGGCCGGCGCGCCGGAGGCTTGAGCGTTCGTCCGTTTCGCCGGCGCATCGACCGCGCCGCCGACGATCGCTTCGACAATCGCCTGCCGCGTCAGCCCCGCTCCGGCGAGCTCCGCCACCGACCGGCCGTCGCGAAACACGGTCACCCGCCGGCAGAGCTCGAGAATTTCGTCGAGCCGGTGCGAGACGTAAAGCACCGCGACTCCCGACCGCCGGAGGTCGCGTATGATGCTGAACAGCCGCTCGGCCTCCGCCGCCGACAATGCGGCGGTCGGCTCGTCCATCACAATCAGCCGAGCCTTGAGCACCAGCGCGCGAGCAATGGCGATGAGCCAGTTCTCCGCCGTCGACAGACCCTTGGCGTTGGCGTCGAGCGGCGCCCGCACGCCGACCCGGGCCGCGATCGGGGCGACATCCCTGGCGATCGCGCGCCAGTCGACGACGCCGAGCCGTGTCCTTTTCGGCATGCCGAGCATGATGTTCTCGAGCACCGTCATGCCGGGGACGAACGCCAGCTCCTGATGGATGAAGCTCATGCCGAGCTTGTTTGCGGCATGGGGGCTGTCGGCGACGAACCGCTTGCCGTCGACGAGAATGTCGCCGTCGTCGGCTTTTGTCAGACCCGCTAGGATGCGAATGAGTGTCGACTTGCCCGCGCCGTTCGCGCCAACGAGCCCGTGCGCCTCGCCTGGAAAGATCGAAAGCGAGACGCCGCGCAGCGCCTGAGCGCCGCCATAACTCTTGCTGACCGATCTGATCGAGACAAACGGGGTTGACTGGGGCGTCTCCGCGCGACCTGCCAAATCGTTCATGCCGCTCGCTGGCTTAAATCATTTCAGGGCGGCTGGATGGTCCGCCAGGAATTTGTCGATATTGTCCCTGGTCACGAGAACAGCAGGAACTTCCACCGCTTTCGGGGTCCAGCTCGCCCCTGCCTTCACGATCTCCGGCAGGAGCGTGATCATGTTGTGGCCTTCGGTGTAGCTGTCCTGCCAGGCGGTCGCCGTCATGAACCCCTTCTTGATGTTCTCGAGCGCCTGCGCATTGCCGTTGACCCCATAGACTTTCACGTCGTCGCGATTTTGCGCTCTCAGCGAGCCGATCGCGCCAACCGCGGGATCGTCCCAGCATCCCCAGATTGCGAGGCTCTCCTTGCCGGGGGGATGCGAGGCGAGCCAGGCGTTGGCGTATTGGGCGCCATCCTCGAAATAGCCGGGAATGCGAACTTCGTTCTTGGTGACCTTGATGTCCGGATGCACCGCGAGCGCCTTGTCGAGCTCGACCTCGCGGTTCCGGCAGACTTCGCCGGTGTGATAGGTCAGCGCGAGAATCGACCCCTTTCCGTTCATTGTCTTGATCATGAGATCGTTGACCGGGATCACCATGGGGCCGCCCGATCCGTTCGTGGCGGCGACGCCGCCGCCCAGTCCGCCGCCCCAGGTCACGACGGGAATCTTGGCGCGCTTGGCGGCATCGAGCCCGGCGCCGATCGAGGAATAGGGGAAGACCATGTCGACGATAGCGGTTGCTCCGCGCTGGGCGAAGTTCTGAATCGCCGCGTTCGCCTGGTCGGCGTTGCCGGCGGCGTCGATCACCGAAACTTTCCAGCCGATCGATTTGGCGGCGTCCTCGGCGCCGGAGATGTACCTCGCGTTGTTGGCTTCGGTTGCGGAAATGGAGACGACGCCGACCAGCGGCTCGTCGGCGCTGGCCGGGGCCACGGTCGCCGCGAGCGCCGCGACGACGGCGGTGATCGCCAGTGTTCTCATATTTCCCTCCCGTCCGAGATGGTCCGCCGTCTCAGCGAAACGCGACTAACCGTTTCGCTGAACTTCCCGCAATCCGACGCCAGGCGCAAGCGGAAAAATCCAGGCTGGCTTTCATTTGCCTCCAAAAGCTGGCGATCTGGGCGCTTTACGCAGGCGCCGCGATCGGCCGATAATGCGCCAAATCGATTTGCTGGAGGCCAATGGCCGCAACCATCAAAGATGTCGCAAGGACGGCGGGCGTCTCGACCGCGACCGTGTCGGCGGTCATCAACGAGTCTGCATATGTCAGTCCGGCGTTGCGCGCCCGCGTGCTGGAGGCGGTCCGGGATCTTAGCTACGCGCCTTCGCAGCTCGCCCGCAGGCTGAGGACTGGCGCGAGCGAACTTATCGCGATCGTCGTCGCGGACCTTTCGAACCCGTTTTACGCGCGCGTCGTCTGCGCGGCGGAAGCGGCGGTCGTAGCCTGGGGCTTCTCGCTCGTCGTCTTCAACAGCGATGAGAAGCCGGAGGCGGAGAAGCGCATCATATCGCGGGTGCGCGCGCTCTGCTGCGATGGACTGATCCTGGTGCCGGTCGGCGGCGCGGTCTCCGCGCTTGGCCGCGATGCGGACAGCCGGCGCATCCCGACGGTCCTGTTTGGGCGCACGCTTGAGGACGACGGGCTCGATGCGGTGACGATCGACAACTTCACCGCCAGCTACCGGGCGACGAACTATCTGATCGACCTCGGCCACAAGCGGATCGGCGCGATCACCGGTCCGCGGCGCCTCAGCACCGGGCTTGACCGCATCGAGGGCATGCAGTCCGCGATGAGCGCGAACGGACTGACTTTTGAGCCGCGCTTTGTGCGCTCCGGCGAGTTTCGCGAGGAGGTCGCCTATTCGGCGGCGCGCGCGATGCTGGAGCAGCCGGAGCGCCCGACCGCGCTTTATGTCGCCAACGGCCTCATGGCGCTCGGGGTGATGCGCGCAATTGCGGATATCGGTTTGAAGTGCCCCGAGGATGTCTCGGTCGCCTCGACCGACAACATTCCGGGCATCAGGGGTCTCAGGCCCAATCTCACGCGCACCGAGCATCCGATCGTCGACATGGTGAACGAAGCTGTGCGGCTGCTCGTCGATCGCATGAAACGCGGCGACGCGGTCGAGGCGCGCCATGTCGTCTTTCCCTCGGCGCTCATCGTCGGCGACAGCTGCGCCCCGCTGAGAGGGTAAAAATGTCGGCGGCGGACCGAGGTCATTGTTGCGGAGCCGCCAAAGCTCGCATGGGCTCGATTGATGATCGAATGCACGGCGCCCCACTTTTTGATGCGCTGCAATCCATTATTCAAGCAAATTCGTATCAGTTTGTCGCAATGCAGTGGCTAGTTCGATCGGATGTTTCGCCCGTAGCATCATCATGGGGTGGAATGTCCCGCTAACGTTTCCGACGACGCGTCGGAGCGATAATTCAAAATGGAGGGAACGCAATATGAGATTGAGAGCCGCTTTGGCCGCCACTGTTGGCGGCGCGCTGGCCCTGGCCGCCGGTCTTGCGGGCGCCGCCAACGCGGAAGCCATCTGCACGCACGATCTGCGGGTGCTCGCTCAACCGCGCGACGGGCTGACGCTGCTGGAAAAATATAAGGACGAGTTCAAGAACCTGTCCGGCGCTTCGTTCAACATCGACTATCTCAACGAGAACGACCGCCGCGCCAAATCGCGCGCCGACGCCTCGACCGTGGGCAAATACAATGTCTATTACATCGACGAAGCGAATGTCGCGCTTTTTGCGAAGTCGAAATGGGTCGTGCCGCTGCTCGACTATTATCCAAGGGAATACGATTTCGCCGACTTCGATCCCGGCCGCCAGAAAGTCGCGACCTACGAGGACAAGGTCTATTTCGCGCCGCTGACCGGCGGCGGCGACTTGCTCGTCTACCGCAAGGATCTTTTGGAGAAGGCCGGGATTCCCGTGCCGAAGACGCTCGACGAGATGATCGCCGCGGTGAAGAAGCTGAACGACCCGGACCATGGCGTCTACGGGATCGCGCTGCGCGGCCAGCGTGGCTCGGGCGCCAACGTATGGCGCTGGATGCCCTATTTCCGCGGCTTCGGCGGCAAGTGGTTCGATGGCGACACGCCCGTGTTCGACGGTGAGCCGGCCGTGAAGGCGACGCAGGTTTATCTCGATCTGTTCAAGTACTCTCCGCCGGGCACCAAGACGGGAAGCTGGGATGAGTCGACCGGCGCCTTCCTCTCGGGGCAGGTGGCGCTGCTCGTCGAATCCACGCCGCTCGCGGGCGAAGCGATCGATCCGAAAGTATCGAAAGTGGTCGGCAAGGTCGGCTACGCGCCGCCTCCCACGCCCCTGACCGGCGGGGGCTACGCGCACGGCCTCGCCATCGGCGCCAAAGGCAACAAGGATGACGCGGCGAAGAAATGCGCCGGCCTCTTCATCGCCTGGGCGACGTCGAAGGAGAACGAGAAGCGGCGCCTCGACGACGGCGAGTTCGGCGAGCTCAACCGCACCAGCATCATGACGAGCGACGAGTTCAACCAGAAGTTCGGTGCGGACCTTGGCCAGGCGCTGGCCGAGACGGCCAAGGTCACCGCCGTCAACTTCTGGCAGGACCCCGAATGGCCAAATCTCGGCGACCACTGGGGCATCGAGCTTGAGGAACTCGTCACCGGCACGCGCACCGACATCAAGGGCGCGCTCGACGAGCTCAACACCTACGCCAAGACCCTCGTCGCCAATCGCAAGTAGCGTGGTTTGAGGGAGCGCCCTTCCGCGCCGCGGAGGGGCGCCTCCTTGCCCGACCGCCGTTCCTGATGCGAATCCGCACCCATCTGCCGATCGTCTTCACCGTGCCGACCATGGCGGTCCTCGCGGTGCTGGCCTTCGTGCCGACGGTCGACGCCGTCAATATCGCGCTGCAGAACCGCGAGCTCAGCAATCCCGACAGCGTCTATGTCGGCTTCGCCAACTTCCGCGCTTTGTTCAGCGACCCGCGCTTCCTCAATTCCGTCTGGGTGTCGGTCGAGTGGGAGCTGATCACCGTCATCGCGACGATGGCGGTCGCAATCCCGCTTGCGGTTCTGATGTTCGAGGCGACGTCGCCCAAAGTACGCAACGCGCTCTGCGTGCTCTTCATTGTGCCCGTGCTGCTGCCGCGCGTGGCGGCGGCGTTCGTCTGGCGCTTCGCCTTCCATCCGCTGTTTGGGCTTGCGGTCTATCCGCTGCGGCTGATCACCGGCCATCCGATCGATCTTCTGGCCGATCCGCATACCGCGATGGCCACGGTCGCGATCGTCGACGTCTGGCAGTGGGGACTGCTGTTCGCTGTCGTCGTCGTCAAGCTCCTGGAGACGCTGCCGCGCCAGCCGCTCGAGGCGGCGCTGCTCGACCACGCGCGCACCTGGGAGGTCTACGCCTATGTGGCGCTGCCGATGCTGCGCGGCGCGCTCATCAGCCTCGTCTTCATCAAGATGGTCGAGTCGCTGCGCGCCTTCGATCTGATCTATGTTATGACGCGCGGCGGCCCCGGCATCTCGACCGAGACGCTCGATATGTACGCCTTCTCGCAAGGGTTCATCGAATCCGGCCGCATCTCCTATGCGTCGAGCATGGCGGTCCTGATGATGATCGCGACGACGGTGGCCTTCACTATTCTCTGGCGACGAGCGAGACGGTGGCAAGAGGTTTGAGCCGGTTCGCGGCCCGCGTCGTCATCGCGCTCGTGGCGGCGGTGGTGATCGTGCCCCTTCTCTGGACGCTGCTCAGCGGATTCAAGAACCGTGTCGACATCGTGACGCCGACGCCGATGCTCTTCTTCACGCCGACGCTCGACAATTTCGCCTACGTGCTCGGACGGGAGAGCGTGCGAACCGGTCTTTTGAACTCGATCATTGTTTCCGGATGTTCGGTGCTGATCGGCGCGACGTTTGGCCTGCCTTGCGCCTACGCCGTCGCCCGGTATCCGATGCGCTTTGCCCACGACATCCAGTTTTTCGTCCTGTCCCTGCGATTTCTGCCGCCGGTCGCGATCGCGATTCCGCTGATTGTCATCTGGCTGGACGTCGGCCTCTACGACACCCGCACCGCGCTGATCGTCACCTACAGTCTGCTCACGCTCGCAACGACCATCTGGCTCGCCATTCCCGCCTTCAAGCGCGTGCCCAGCGAAATCGAGGAGGCGGCGTTCGTCGACGGTTACGGCCCTTACGCGATCTTTTTTCTTATCGCGCTGCCGGTCGCGTGGAAGTCGTTGATCGGGGCGATCGTGTTTTCTTTCGTGCTCGTGTGGAACGAATTCCTCATCGCGCTGATGCTGACGACCTCCGACGCCAAGACGTTGCCGGTCGTCGCTTCCGAGATGACCCAGCTCGGCCGCGACGTTCCGTGGGGCATTCTCAACGCTTCGGTCATTTTGCTTTCGCTGCCGCCGCTCCTGTTCCTCGGCGTGTTAAGCAGCTTTTTGAGTTCCGCTTTGAAACCCAGAAATCAAGGATGATCCCCATGCGTGCGCTCGTTCTCGAACGGAAGCGGGTTCTTTCTCTTCGCGACATCGAACTGCCGACCGCGCTCGGCCCGGATGACGTCCGGATCAGGCTGCATACGGTCGGCGTTTGCGGCAGCGACGTTCATTATTACACGCACGGCGGCATCGGCTCCTATATCGTGAAAAGCCCGATGGTGCTCGGGCACGAAGCCTCGGGGACGATAACCGAGGTCGGCGCCAACGTGCGCTCTCTCCAGGTCGGCGACCGTGTCTGCATGGAGCCGGGCGTGCCGAACTTCCGCTCGAAGGCGACGAGGCTCGGCGTCTATAACGTCGATCCGGACGTGACGTTCTGGGCGACGCCCCCCGTGCATGGCTGTCTCACCGGCTCGGTTGTCCATCCGGCCGCCTTCACTTTCAAGTTGGCCGACAACGTCACTTACGAAGAGGGCGCGATGGTCGAACCCTTCGCCGTAGGCATGCAGGCGGCGACCCGCGCGCGCATCAAGCCGGGCGACGTCGCCGTCGTGCTCGGCGCGGGGCCGATCGGCATCATGGTGGCGCTCGCAGCGCTCGCGGGAGGCTGCAGCAAGGTTCTCATGAGCGACGTGCACCAGCCGAAGCTTGACATTGCCGCCCGCTACCCGGGGATCATTCCGGTCAACATCACCAAGCGCGATCTTGCCGAGGCCGTGAAGGCGGAGACCGGAGATTGGGGCGCCGATATCGTGTTCGACGCGAGCGGCGCCGCGAAGGCGATCGAGGGCGCGGTCAGCCTTGCCTGTCCGGCGGGCGCGATCGTCCTGGTCGGCATTCCGGTCGATCCCGTCGCGCTCAATATTCCCGGCGCGATCAGCAAGGAATTGAGGATCGAGACGGTGTTCCGCTACGCCAATATGTACGAGAGGGCGCTCAACCTCATCGGCTCGGGCAAGGTCGACCTCAAGCCGCTCATCTCCTCGACCTTCGATTTCGAGCGTTCGATCGAGGCCTTCGAGCGCGCCGCGGAAGGGCGTCCCGCCGACGTCAAGCTGCAGATCGACATGACCAGCGCTGCCGCCTGAACCCATGGCCGAGCTGTCGTTTCGCAAGATCTCCAAGAAATACGGCGAGACCGAAGTCGTCTCGGGCTTCAACCTCGAGGTTCATAACCACGAGTTCATCGTGTTCCTCGGGCCGTCGGGCTGCGGCAAGTCGACGATCCTGCGGATGATCGCAGGACTCGAGGAGATCACGGGCGGGGAGCTTTCGATCGACGGACGGGTGGTCAACGAGCTCCCGCCGCGCGAGCGCAACATAGCGATGGTGTTCCAGAGCTACGCGCTCTATCCGCATATGTCGGTGCGCGAAAACATCACGTTCGGTCTGCGCCGGATGAAGATCGGGGCGAGCGAGATCGAGCGGCGCGTAGAGGCCGCCGCTGTGACGCTCGGCCTCGAACCGTTCCTCGACCGCAAATCGACCGCGCTCTCCGGCGGTCAGCAGCAGCGCGTCGCGATCGCCCGCGCCATCGTCAAGACCCCTGGCGTGTTTCTGTTCGACGAACCGCTGTCGAATCTCGACGCCAAGCTGCGCAACCATATGCGCGTCGAGATCGCCAGATTGCATCAGCGTCTCAAAACGACGACGGTCTATGTCACCCATGACCAGCTTGAGGCGATGACGCTCGCCGACCGCATCGTCCTCTTACGCAACGGCTTGATCGAACAGGTCGGAAGCCCGCGCGAAATCTTCGACCGGCCGAACAGTCAGTTCGTCGCCGCCTTCATCGGCACGCCGGCGATGAACTTTTTTGACGTCGACGTGGCCGGGAGCAAACCCAACGGAGCGGGTCGGGATGGGCGCCCGCTCTTCATCGATCGGGCGCGCTTCGACCTTGACGGCGCAAAGACGGTTGTCGCCGGCGTCCGGCCCGCTCACTTCCGCGCCGCGAGCCCTTCCGACACGGTCAACGTCATCGACGGCGATGTTGACCTCATCGAATTCCTTGGCAATGACGCTCTGATCAATTTCAAATACGCCGGCGTCGAGATTGGCGTCCTTCTGCCGGCGCAGCAATGTCCCGCGGTCGGCGATCACGTGCGGATGACGTTCTCGGACGATAACCTCCACGTCTTCGACAAGGAGACAGGGCGGTCGCTCGCGCGAGGACAGTAAGGGGATGAGACATGGCGCGGAGAAAAGGCGCGGGCCGGCCGCCCAATTTCGAGTCCATCGTCACCGATCCTTCGCATTCGTTCAAATGGCATCAGCACGATTGTCCAAGCAACATCGCCCGCTGGAACTACCATCCCGAATATGAAATTCACCTCATCACCCGCTCGCACGGGCGCCAGTTCGTCGGCGACCACATCGGCGAGTTCGGCCCCGGCAATCTCGTGCTCGCGGGCTCCAATCTGCCGCATAACTGGATCAGCGATCTCAGGCCCGGCGAGGTGATCGAAGGGCGGGACATGGTGATTCAGTTCGCCCCCGAATTGTTGCGCTCGCGGGCGGACGTCTTTCCCGAGCTTGCCGATCTTGAGCCGTTCCTGACCGACGCCCTGAGGGGCTTCGAGTTCTTCGGCGACGCGGCGCGAGGCGGCGCCGATCTTATGCGGCGCATCGGCGCGGCACGCGGATTTCAGCGGCTGGCGCTGTTTTTTGAGCTGATCGATCTGCTTGCGCGCACGTCTGAAAGGAAGATCCTCGCTTCCCCGGACTATGCCCCGACCCTCGACAAGGAGACGCTCGGCGTCGTGCATGACGTCATCTCCTATATCGTCAACAATCTCTCGGGGACGGTCAGGATGTCGGAGGCGGCCGCGATCGCCGGGATGACGCAATCGGCTTTTTCCCGCTTCTTCAAGAAGAACACCGGGGCCAATTTCGTCGACTATTCGCGAAAGCTGCGCATTGGCCGAGCCTGCAAGCTCCTGTCGGACACCAAACGCCCAGTCACCGACATCTGCTTCGAGGTCGGCTACGCCAACATCTCCAACTTCAACCGCCATTTCCGCAAGGAGCGTGGCGTGACGCCCTCGCAATACAAGCGGCTCTCGAATCTGCGCGCGATTCCAGCTTCGCCCTCCGCCTGAGCGCGGAGGAGCTGCCGGTTGGCGCGCCTCTACGCCATTCTTTATCGCCCCGCGCTCACCCTCGCCTTCGTGCGAGGCCCCTTCGCCTGCCGGGGATTGGTCGCGGGCTTGTCCTGTAGACCGTAGGTCGTGAATGCGCGCGCGGTTTCGGCGATCTGTTCGTCTGTCAGGATGAATGGGCGCCCGAGCGCGAGCGCCAGGTAATATTGCTTGGCGATCGTCTCGAGCTCGACCGCGAGCCACATCGCCTTCTCCAAACTGGCGCCGAGCGCGATCATGCCATGATTGGCGAGGAGGCAGGCGTTTCGCCCCTCGAGCGCTTGCAGCGCAAGGTCCGACAGCTCCTTCGTGCCGTAGCGCGCGTAGCCGGCGCACCGCACCGGCGTTCCGCCGAACGCCGCGATCATGTAATGGCAGGCCGGTATCTCTTTGCGGGCTATCGCCAGGACCGTCGCATAAGTCGAATGCGTGTGGACGATCGCGCCGACGTCCGGCCGCGACTTCGTAATGTCGAAGTGAAAGCGCCACTCCGTCGATGGCTTCAGGGGTCCGCTCCATGAGCCGTACTCGCCCTCGAGCGGCATTGCGGCGATCGTCTCGGGCGTCATGGAATTGTAGGGGGTCGCGGACGGCGTGATGAGCAGGACATCCTTGTAGCGCGCGGAAATGTTGCCTGACGTGCCCTGATTGAGGCCCGAGGCGTTCATCCAGCGCGCCTTGGCCACGATGTTCGCCCGCAACGCCCTTTCTTCCCTTGTCATGGATCCACCCTTGTTGCCGCCTGCCAAACGCCCCGGAGTGAGGCGACGCCGGCGGGAGCATTCTTATGGAGGCCTCGCCTCCCTGTCTCTTGACAGGCAGATTGCATCATGAAAAAAATCTCACGCCAAGAAAAAAATAACAGGGAGCGAAATGCGAGACGTCGTATCGCCGCCGCCCGACGAACGTGATGAGGAGCTCTGCGCCCGGGCGGCATGGCTTTATCACGGCGCGGGCCTGACTCAAGGCGAAGTAGCGAAACGTCTGGGGGTGCCGAGCGTCAAGGCGCATCGCCTGATTGCGCGCGCAAACCGGCTCGGCTTTGTTCATGTCTCCATCGACGCGCCAGTCTCGAGCTGCTTGGAGCTCGAAGATGCGCTGCTGCGAAGGTTCAAGCTGCAACATTGCGTGGTTGCGCCCAAGCTCGACGACAGTTCCTTGCCCTTGCGGGCCTTGGGACTGGCTGGCGGCAGGTTTCTGCAATTGGCGATCGAGAGCGGAACGCACCGGGTGATCGGCGTTGGTCACGGCCGCACCCTTGCGGCTTGCGTCAGCCAACTGCCGCGCATGGACGTCCCCGACCTCAAGCTGGTCTCTCTCCTCGGCGGAATGACGCGTCGCTATGTGACGACGCCATTCGACGTCATCCATCGTCTCGCGGAGAAGACCAACGCTGCGGCTTACGTCCTGCCGCTTCCCTTTCTGGCCAACACGCGAGAAGACCGAAAGGTTCTGCTCGAGCAGCGCGGCGTCGCCGACGTGTTCCAGCTTGGCGTGGAATCGACCCTGCGGCTGGTTGGCGTCGGCGCGATCGACGATGACGCGTCAATTCTGTCGACGGGCCTGGTCGAGAGGCACGAATTCGAGGAAGCTCGCACGCTTGGCGCCGTCGGCGAGCTGCTTGGCCACCTGTTCTCCTCGAGCGGCGAGGTGATCGAGAGCGGCGTCTCGGCGCGCTCGCTTTCCATGTCGGCGGCCGACATCCAGCGGCGGCCAACCATCGCCGTCGCGGGGGGAAGAACCAAAACTCAGGCGATCAGAGGCGTGCTTGCAAGCGGTTTGCTGCATGGCCTGATCACCGACGAGAGCACCGCGAAGAGTCTCGCGCGCTAGCAATCATCACAAACGTGATGAGCAAAGAAGACGAGGAGGAAGCCATGAACGACAAGGCGAAAGATTTCTTTGAGGCCTTCAAGGCCGGCAAGATGAGCAGGCGTGAATTGATGAGCGGCGCCGCGAAGCTCGGCGTCAGCGCCGCAACCGCCAATTTCCTGTTCAACGCCGCGGCGACTGAGGCGCTCGCGGCGGATTTCGACTGGAAGAAATTTAAAGGAACGAAGCTCCACCTTCTCCTGAACAAGCATCCTTACGCCGACGCGATGATCGCGGACCTCGACAACTTCAAGAGCCTGACGGGCATGGACGTCACCTACGACATCTTCCCGGAGGATGTTTACTTCGACAAGGTGACCGCCGCCCTTTCGGCCAAGTCGAGCCAGTACGACGCATTCATGACCGGCGCGTACATGACATGGACCTACGGGCCGGCCGGCTGGGTCGAGGACCTGAATCAGTGGATCAAGGACCCCGCCAAGACCAATCCGAAATACGACTGGGAGGACGTGCAGCCTGGCTTGCGCGCGTCGACCGCATGGAACGGCGTGCCGGGAGCGGCGCTCGGATCGGCCGACGCCAAGCAATGGTGTATCCCGTGGGGCTTCGAGCTCAACTCGACCACATATAACCGGAGGATGTACGACAAGGCCGGAGTCAAGCCGGCCAACAATCTTCCCGAACTGCTCGAGACCGCCGCCAAGCTCACCAAGGACCTCGGCGGGCCATACGGGATTGGCGTTCGCGGTTCGCGCTCGTGGGCGACGATTCACCCCGGCTTTCTGTCGGGCTACTCGAACTATGGACAGCGTGACTTCACCGTCACCGACGGCAAGCTGAAGGCCGCGATGAACACGGCCGAATCCAAGGAATTCCACAAGATGTGGGTCAAGATGATCCAGGATTCCGGGCCGAAGAACTGGTCGACCTACACCTGGTATCAGGTCGGAACGGACCTCGGAGCAGGCGCCTCGGCGACGATCTTCGACGCCGACATTCTCGGCTATTTCATGGATGGCGGCGACAACAAGGAGAAGGGCAATCTCGGTTTCCACGCTTTCGCCGCCAACCCCGCCGCCAAAGCGCCGACACCGAACGTCTGGATCTGGTCGTTGGCGATGAACAGCGCGGGCAAGCAGAAGGACGCCGCCTGGTATTGGATGCAATGGGCGTCGTCGACCGAGCACGATCTGTTCGGCGCGCGCAAGATGGACTTCGTCAATCCCGTTCGCACCTCCGTCTGGAAGGACGATGAGTTCCGCAACCGGATCGACAAGTCCTACAGCGGCTACCTCGCGCAATACGACGCGTCGGCGCCGGGCGCGCGCATCTACTTCACCCCGCAGCCCCTGTTCTTCGACGTCACCACCCAATGGGCGGAGACGCTGCAGAAGATGGTCGCCAAGGAGGTCCCCGTCGACGAAGGGCTCGATCAGCTGGCCGCTTCGATGGACAAGCAGCTCAAGGACGCAGGGCTAGGCTGAGCCCGTCGTCTCCGGTGCGGCGCGCCAGTTCGACTTGTCGGCGAAGCGCGCCGCGCCGGTTTGGCCTCACATTTCTCTTGCCCGGCGCGGCCACGCGTAAGAGGGCGCGCGCAAGGTTCGTTTCGTGACCGACACCGCAGTCAAGCGCGCCGACGCTCCCGCGCGGCGCCGACGGATAAACTACCTGCCGTACCTGCTCAGCTTGCCGGCGCTGCTCGTCTGCATCGGCATCCTGATACCGTTCGTCACCGCTATCTATTATTCGCTTCAGCGCTATCGTCTGAACCTGCCGATGATGCGGGGATTCATCTGGTTTCAGAACTACATCGAGTTTCTAACGGACAGAGAATTCTGGCACACAGTTCAGGTGTCGCTCGAATATACCGTGCTCACGGTCGGCGTCGAGCTGGTGTTTGGCTTGGCCATAGCGATGCTTCTGCAGAAGCAGACCCGGATCAACAATCTGGTGTCGATTCTCCTTCTTCTGCCGCTCATGACCGCGCCGGCGATCGCCGCGCTGATGTGGAAGCTGATGACCAACCCCAACTTCGGCGTGCTCTCCTATCTGGTCCAGCTTCTTGGTGTCAGCGACTTCAAATGGGCCTCCGACCCCAACACGGCGCTGTTCACCGTCGTGCTTGTCGACGTCTGGGTCTACACACCCTTCATCATGATCCTGCTTCTGGCCGGTTTGCGCTCGCTGCCGACGCAACCGTTCGAGGCCGCCGCGCTGGACGGCGTTCCCAGGCGGTTCGTGTTTTTTCGCATCACATTGCCGATGCTGACGCCCTACATCATCACCGCGGCGCTGTTCCGGATGCTCGATTCGATTCAGCAGTTCGACATCATCTATCCGATGACCCAGGGCGGCCCAGGCAACACGCTCCTGGTCTTCCAGGTCCGCGCCTATCTGGAGTTCTATCAATATACGAATGTCGGCAAGTCGGCCGCGCTTCTGATCATCCTGTGGGCGATCACTTACGCGCTGTCGCACGTGTTCATCAAACAATGGCTGAAGCTGCGCGAGCGCGCGCGCGGTCTGGCGTAGCGGGAGGCGGGCATGGAGCACACGTCGGTCGCTGAACGCATATTGCGGGGCGTCCTCGTCGTCCTGGTCGTGATCTTCTTCCTCTTTCCGATCTTCTGGATCTTCCTCATGTCGTTCCAGACCAACGAGGAGATCCTCCGTATTCCGCCCAGCCTGTTCTTCACGCCCACGCTGGCGAATTACACGGCGCTGATCACGGGCAAGCTGGTTTCGGTGTCCGGCACGCTCGACATCGCGTTCATGCACAATCTCTGGAACAGCGTCCTTCTCTCGACGGCCTCGGTCGCCATCGCTCTTCTGCTCGGCGTGCCGGCGGCCTATGCGTTTGCGCGTTTCAAGTTCCGTCTCGGGGAGGACATCGCCTTCACGCTCCTCTCCTTTCGCTTCGCTCCGCCGCTGCTGGTTCTGCTGCCCCTGTCGCTCTACTTTCAGGAGCTCGGCCTGACCGACACCTATATCGGGCTGATCTGGGTCTATCAGCTGATCGCGCTGCCCCTCATCCTGTGGATCGTGCGCGGCTATTTCGAGGACATCTCGCCCGATATTGAATACGCCTATCGGGTCGCAGGGCATTCCTGGTGGCGCACCTTCACCCGCATCGCCATTCCGCTGGCCGGTCCGGGCATCGCGGCGGCGGGACTCCTGGCCTTCATTTTCTGCTGGAACAACTTCATCTTCGCGCTCATTCTCGCGTCCGCCCAGAAGCAGCCGGTCAC
The DNA here is from genome assembly GCA_963764955.1 of uncultured Alphaproteobacteria bacterium. Classification (GTDB taxonomy): domain Bacteria; phylum Pseudomonadota; class Alphaproteobacteria; order Rhizobiales; family Beijerinckiaceae; genus Roseiarcus. The sequence continues at coordinate 103,619 of CAVXVE010000025.1, forward strand.
GGTTGGCGCGCTCGCCTTCGTAACCGCTTCCGGCATCCAGTATGGTCAGATCGCCGCGGCGATCGTCCTCTCCGTCGCGCCGACGCTGGCGCTTGCGCTCTACGCCCAGCGCTATCTTGTCGAGGGCCTCTCGCTTGGCGCGTTGAAGGGATAGGCGATGGGCAAGCTCGAGCTTGAGGCGGTGAGCAAGCAGTTCAAGACGGGCAAGGTGCTCGACCGGATTTCGCTCGCGGTCGAGGATGGAGAGATCGTGGCCGTCTTTGGGCCGTCGGGCTCAGGCAAGACTCTGCTTCTGAGGATTGTCGCCGGCGTCGAGCAGCCCGACGAGGGCCGCATTCTGCTCGCCGGCCGCGACATCACCGAGGATGCGCCGGAAGCGCGCGGCGTCGGAATGGCGTTTCAGAACTTCGCGCTCTTTCCGCATATGTCGGCGTTCGACAATGTCGCGAGCGCGCTTACCGCTCGCAATGCGCCCCGCGACCTCATTCGCGCCAAGGTCGAGAGGGTCGCCGCGCTTCTCAAGATCGAGCATGTTCTCGGGCACGCGCCGCGCGAATTGTCCAACGGACAGAAGCAGCGCACGGCGCTGGCCAGGGCGCTGGTGGCCGAACCGCAAATCCTGCTGCTCGACGATCCGCTGCGCAATGTCGACGCCAAATTGCGCTACGAGATGCGCCTTGAACTTCCGTCGTTGCTGAAGCTCTATGGCTCGACGGTTCTCTACGTCACTCAGGACTATAAGGAAGCCATGGCGCTCGGGGACAGGATCGCGGTCCTGTCGGACCGCGAGTTCACCCAGGTCGCGCGGCCTGCGGAGATATATCGAGAGCCAGCGACAATGAGCGTCGCGCGCCTGTTCGGCGACCCGACAATCAATCTTATTCCTGTCGCGCCGCTCGCGTCCGCCGCTGGGATGAAAATCGGGGTAGGGGGCGCCTCGGTGTCGCTTCCGCCAGGGTTTGGCGATCTGGCGGGGAAGCCGTGCATGCTCGGCGTGCGGGCGGAAACGATTGCGGTCGAGGACAGCTCCTCGCCGGATAGTTTCCCGGTCGAGGTGGTCGCCGTGACCCCGCTCAACGAGAAGACGCTTCTCCTTCTGCGCACCAGCGATGGCCGCGAGGTTCTCGCCTCCGAAGCGGGGACCGCCGAGGCTCCGCGCCGGCACGGACCCGCCTTCGCCCGCTTTGATCCGAGCGCCGCTCTTCTCTTCGACGGCGCGAGCGGGCGTCGCATCGCTCCGCAGGCGGCGTAAGAGCCATGTCCGGCGTCGCCCTCGCGCTCAACCGCGTCGACAAGATCTACCAAAGGCGCGGCAAGCCGCCTGTCCACGCGGTGAAAGATCTTTGCATGGACATCGACCGGGGGGAGATCGTCGCGCTGCTCGGCTCGTCCGGGTGCGGGAAGACCTCGACCTTGCGCATGATCGCGGGCTTTGAAGAAGTCACCCGCGGAGACATCGTTCTCGAGGGCCGGCGAATCAATCAGACGCCGCCGGCGCGCCGAAAGGTCGCGATGGCGTTCGAGGGCTATTCGCTCTATCCGCCGCTCACTGTCCGCGACAACATCGCCTTCGCCCTGAAAAGCTCGCGTATGGGATCGAAGGAAGTGGAGAAATCGGTTGCGGAAGTCGCGCGGCTTCTGGACATCGAGTCGATCCTCGATCGATATCCCACGTCGATCTCGGGCGGGCAGCAGCAGCGTGCGAGCCTCGGGCGAGCGCTTGTCCGCCAAGCCGACCTTTATCTGCTTGACGAACCCATGGGTCAGCTCGAACCGCAGTTGCGCGCCATCTTGCGGGGCCGGCTGAAAAGCCTCCTGGTCGACCGCCGCATGACCTCGATCTTCGTCACGCATGACCAGACCGAGGCGAACGCGCTCGCCGACCGCATCGCGGTCATGGAAGGGGGCGTGCTCCAGCAGTTCGCCAGTCAGAAGGATTTGCGTGAGCGGCCGGCCAATCTGTTCGTCGCGACATTCGTCGGCGAGCCGCCGATGAACGTGTTCGAATCCAGGGTCCTGAACGGCGACCGGTTCTGCTTCGCGATTGACGGCGGTCCGACCCTCGACTTCGCCAATGCGGAAGTCCCGGCCAAAGTTCGGGACGCGATCGGGAGACGGGAGAAGGTTGTCGTGGGGGTTCGCCCCCACGCCGTCCGGCTGGGGGCGGGGTCGGGCAATGCCCGCATCGTCTCCAATCAATGGCTCGGCGATCAAAGCCATCTGGCGATGGAGGTGGCGGGGAAGCTCATGGTCGCCGTCTCGCATGCGCCGATCCCGGCCAGGGCCGGCGAAAGCCTGCGCTTCGGCGTTTCCGCGTCGGATCTGCACGTGTTCGACGCGAGCACGACCGCGGCTTTGTCGCATGGTCTGGAGGCTGCATGAGCGCCGCCTCTGTTCGAGCCCCGCGCGCGAAGTCCCGCCCATGACCCGCGATCTGCTATTGGGAATCGACGCCGGAACCTCCGTCATCAAGTCGGTCGCCTTCTCGCTTGCGGGCGAGCAGGTGGCGGTCGCGGCGCGGCCCAATGTCTATCAAACGCTCGGGGGCGGCCAGGTCGAGCAGGACATGGGGCGGACCTGGGCCGATTGCGCTGCGACCTTGCGCGAGCTCGTCGAGCGTGTGCCGAACCTGTCGAGCCGCGTTGCGGCTCTCGGCGTGACGGCCCAGGGCGACGGGTCGTGGCTCATCGACGCCGCGGGCGAACCGGTCGGCGGCGGCCTTCTCTGGCTCGATTCTCGCGCGGCCGGCCTGGTGTCGGACTATTTGAGAACCGACGCCTACCGCGAGCACTATGCTCGCACCGGGTCTGGCCTCAATGCGTGCATGGCCTCGGCCCAGCTGGCGTGGATGAAGCGCTGGCAACCCGAACGAATTGAGCGCGCCGCCACCTGCTTTCACTGCAAGGACTGGCTCTACTTCAAGCTGACCGGAGCGCGCGTGACCGATCCGTCGGAGGGAAACTTCACCTTCGGCAACTATCGCACCCGGGAATATGAGCCCTCGATCCTTAAGGGCATGGGAATCGCCGATTGCGCGCGTCTGCTCCCGCCGATGATCGACGGCGTGAGCGAGGGCGGGAGATTGTCCGCCGCGGCCGCGGCGGAAACGCAGCTGCCTCAAGGTTTGCCGGTGTCGCTCGCCTATCTCGATGTGGTGTGCACCGCGCTCGGCGGCGGGCTTTGCGATTCTGCCGGCGGCGTCGGGGTCTCCATCCTCGGCTCGACCGGGATGCACATGCGCTATGTTCCCGCGCCTGAGGATGTGCGGCTCAACGAGGACCGCTCCGGATATACGATGTGTCTGCCGATCGAGCGCGCCTGCGCCTCGATGCAGTCCAATATGGCGGCGACGCTCAACATTGACTGGCTGATGGACATGGCCCGCGAGGCCGCGGAGATGGCGGGCGCCAAGACGAGTCGCACCGCGCTTCTTTCGGGCCTGGACGACAAGGTGCTTGCAGCCGCGCCCGGGCAGGCGGTTTATCATCCCTATATTTTTGAAGCTGGCGAGCGCGGTCCCTTCCTCGATCCCGACGCGCGGGCGCAATTCAGCGGGCTTTCGACCAGGACCAGCTTCGCCGGCCTGGCGCGCGCGGTGTTCGAAGGCCTCGCCTTTGCCGCCCGCGACTGCTACCTCGCTTCCGGATCGATCCCGGATGAGGTGCGGCTCGGCGGAGGCGCCGCGCGGTCGCGAGCGATGCGGGCGATTCTCGCGGCCGCCCTCAATGTGAACGTGCGGACGCTGTCGCGCGAGGAGCTCGGCGCTTCGGGCGCGGCGATGATGGCTGCGGTCAACATCGGGGCCCTCCCGAACATGCGCGCATGCGCGGACGCCTGGGTCGCTCCGTTTCTCGACAAGCTCACCGTTCCGGATCCTGAGCTCAGCGGATTCTATTCGAAGCTTTACCCCGTCTACCGGACCATCAGAGGAGCCATGACGCCGGCTTGGGCGGACCTGGGGCGACTCAGACAGGAGTACGCCGCTTGAGCAAGGACCCCGCGCGCCCGACGCCCATCATCTCCATCATGGGCGACCGCTTCATGCTGCCGTCCATGTTCGAGCACGCGATCCGCGAGAAGTGCGGCGACGCGTTCGAGATCAGATCGCACGAGATGCCCTGGCCGGACGAGCCGATGGAGCACGGATATGCAGAGCCGGGCATGGAGGGGCTGAAGGAATATCAGGGTACGGCCGACGAGGTGGTGGCGCATATGGACGGGGCCGAGATCGCCGTCACTCATCTCGCGCCATTCTCCGCCGGCGTGATCGAACGGCTGCCCCGGTTGAAGCTGATCGCCGTCTCTCGCGGAGGTCCGGTGAACATCGACATGGACGCCGCGCGCAAGCGGAAGATCCGGGTGGTCAACACTCCCGGTCGAAACGCATCCGCGGTCGCCGAATTCACCATCGGAGCAATCCTCGCCGAAACTCGCCTGATAACGAAGGGACATGAGAGCCTGCGTCGCGGCGAATGGCGGGGCGATCTCTATCGCGCGGATCTCACCGGCGAGGAATTGTCGGAAATGACGGTCGGCGTGATCGGTTACGGGCATGTCGGGACCAAGGTCGTGCGCATCCTGAAGGCGTTCGGCTGCCGTATTCTTGTGTGCGACCCTTATGTTCAATTGTCGGCCGATGACTTGCGTGACGGAGTCGCTCAGGCCCCGCTCGACCGGCTGTTGCGCGAGAGCGACGTCGTGACGTTGCACGCGCGCGTGACGGAGGAGACGCGCGGTTTCATCGGCCGCGATCAATTCGCGGAAATGAAGCCCGGCGCCTATTTCGTGAATACGGCGCGCGGCCCGATGGTCGACTACGACGCGCTGACAGAGACGCTCAAGACGCGGCGTCTGCGCGGCGCGGCGATCGAAACTTTCGCCGTCGAGCCTGCGCCCGCCAATCTCGAATTGCTGCGGCTCGACAATGTGACCCTGACTCCGCACATCGCGGGAGCCTCCGTCAAAACCGTGAAATTCGCCGCCGAAGCCGCGGCGGAGGAAGTTCGCCGTTATCTCGCAGGGGAAGGTCCCCTCAATCCCTGCTGAGCTGTCCGGTCACATGAACTGTTCCGCGCGAAATTGCGAACCTCTATGACGCGAGACCTCGGCCAGTTCGACCTCATCGTCGTCGGCGGCGGCGTCAACGGAGCCGGCATTGCGCGCGACGCCGCGGGCCGCGGCCTTTCGGTGCTGCTATGCGAGAAGGGGGATCTCGCGCAGGGCACGTCCTCGCGGTCGGGTAAGCTTGTTCACGGCGGGTTGCGCTATCTTGAGTACTATGAATTCCGTCTTGTTCGCGAAGCGCTGATCGAGCGGGAGGTTCTGCTTCGGGCCGCGCCGCATATCATCTGGCCGATGCGGTTCGTCCTGCCGCATAGTCCTGAGCAGCGGCCGGCCTGGATGGTCAGAGCGGGCCTCTTTCTCTACGACCATTTGGGCGGCCGGCGCATCTTGCCGCCGACGCGAAGCCTGGACCTGTCGACGGCGCCCGAGGGCGAGCCGATCCGCAAGAACTTCACGACGCGCGTTTGAATATTCGGACTGCTGGGTGGACGATGCGCGACTGGTCGTTCTCAACGCCATCGACGTTCGCAACCGGGGCGGCGCGGTGCTGACCAGAACATCGCTCGAATCGGCGCGACGCGAAGGCGACCAATGGCGTGTCGAAATGCGCAACCTCCGCGATGGCCAATCGCTTGCCGCGGCCGCCAAGGTGATCGTCAACGCTGCGGGTCCATGGGTCGAGGACGTTCTGCATCGCGCGGGGCGCAACGCTGAGAGCCGCGTCCGGCTCGTCAAAGGCAGTCACATCATTACGCGCAAGTTCTGGAATGGCGACCAGGCCTATCTTCTGCAGCACAGCGACAAGCGGGTGATCTTCGTCAACCCCTATGAGGGCGACCTTGCGCTCATCGGCACGACCGACATTCCGTTCGAAGGGCGAGCCGAGGACGTGCGCGTCGATCCCGACGAAATCGAGTATCTGCTCTCCGTCGTTGAACGATACTTCGAGAATGCGCCCAAGGCCGGCGACGTCGTCCACGCTTTTTCGGGCGTGCGCCCGCTTTTCGACGACAAGGCGGCCAACCCGAGCGCGGTGACACGCGACTATGTCTTCGATGTGGAGGCGCCCGCCGGACAAGCGCCGATGCTGTCTGTCTTCGGCGGCAAGATCACCACCTATCGAAGGCTTTCGGAGCACGCTCTGGAAAAGCTCTCGCCCTACTTTCCCAGGATGCCGGGCCCCTGGACAGAGCATGCGCCTTTGCCGGGAGGGGACATTCCCGACGCCGATTTCTCCTTGTTTTTACAGGAACTGCGTCGCCGACGTCCGTGGCTGCCGCAGGAAGTCGCGCGCGGCTATGGGCGCCGCTATGGTTCGAGGGTCGAGAGCCTCCTGGAGGGCGCCAGGTCGATCGGCGACCTAGGGCGCCTGTTCGGCGGGACCTTTTATGAACGTGAAGCGCGCTTCCTTGTGGAGAACGAATGGGCGATGGACGCCGAGGACATTCTCGAGAGGCGAACGAAACACGGGCTGCATCTCACGGACAATGAGCGCGCGGATTTCGCGGCCTGGTTCGAAATGGCGACCCCACAGGCGGTACGATGACTTTGGCCAGCAGCGATGATCGTGAACTTCTTGCGCTGCGCGAGCTGTCGGCGGCGCTCGGCGCCGATCCGTTGCGGACGCAGGGCGCCGGCGGCAACACGTCCGTCAAGCGCGATGGAATCCTGTGGATCAAGGCGTCGGGAACATGGCTCGCCGACGCGCGCGCTCACGACATCATGACTCCGGTTCGGCTCGATCCGTTGCGCGAGGCGATTGCGCAGCGCGATCCGCGCGCCGCGGCTGCGGTCGATTTTGTCGACGCGGATCTGAACGCGAGCGGATTGCGGCCTTCGATCGAGACCAGCGTGCACGCGGTGATTCCGTCTCCCGTTGTCGTTCATATTCATTGTGTGAACACGATCGCCCTCGCCGTCCGCCGAGACGGCGAAGCGCTCGTTCGCGAACGGCTCGGACGGCAAGCCGATGTCATGTGCGCGTTCGTGCCCTATCGTAAGCCCGGTTTGCCGCTCGCCATCGCGGTCTCGGAACGATCGGCAAGGGATACGAACGTTTTCGTTCTCGCTAATCATGGGCTCGTCGTCGCGGGCGGGACAGTTGCCGAAGTCGCCGATCGCACCGCGCGGGTATGCGAGGCGTTTTCCGCGCCGGCGCGCCCGGCGCCTCAAGCTGACACACAAGCGCTTTCCTCGATCGTCGAGGGCTCCGAGTATCGGCTGCCGCAGGAGTTAACCGCGCACGCTGTCGCGCTCGATCCGAAAAGCCTGGCGATCGCAAGCCGCGGATCGCTCTATCCCGACCACGTGGTCTTTCTCGGGCCCGGCCTCGTCACGGCGACGGTGGTTGGCGGGCGCCTTCGAGCGCCCGACAATCCCCGGCCAGTTCCAATGCTGGCCTTGCCCGGTCTCGGAATCGTGCTTCATCGTTCAGCGACGAAGAACGCGGACGCGATGGCGCGATGTCTTGCGGATGTTGCGGCTCGCATCCTCGATGACGCCCCGACGATTGTCCTGACCGCCGCCGAGGAGCGAGAATTGATGAACTGGGAAGCCGAGACCTACCGACAGTCGATCGCCAGATGAGCCTGAGGCCCGATGCCCGCATGCGTTATTGGAATTGACGTCGGCACGTCCGGGGCGCGGGCGGCGGCTCTGGCGGAAGACGGCGCCCTGCTTGCCTCGGCCGAGGCGGCGATGGCCGTGGGCGGCGACGCGACGGCGCCCGAGAGCTGGTGGGGCTCCGTGCGCGCCGCTCTCACGGATCTTGGCCGAAAATGCGACCTCGGCCATGTGCGCGCGCTGGCCGTCGACGGAACGTCCGGGACGTTGCTCGCGGTGGACGAGACGGGAGCGCCAGTCGGGCGGCCGCGCATGTACGACGAGCCGTGCGATGATGAAGTCGTGCTGCGCGCGATCGCCGATCATGCGCCAGCCGGAAGCGCGGCCCGAGGGGCGACGTCCGCGCTCGCGCGGGTCCTGATGATGCAGGATCGGCCGGGCGCTCGCCACATCCTGCACCAGGCGGATTGGATCGCTGGAAGGCTCAGCGGAAGGTTCGATCGCAGCGACTGGAACAATGCGCTAAAGACCGGCTACGATCCTGTCGCGGCTCGATGGCCCGACTGGATTGCCCTAGCCGGAGCGGATGTCGGGAAACTGCCTCTCGTGCTGGAGCCCGGCGCGCCGATCGGGCGCGTCTCTGAAGAGGCGGTGAGCCTTGGCGTGCCCGCTTCTGCCTGGGTCCATGCGGGAACGACGGATGGTTGCGCCTCGTTTCTCGCCACCGGCGCCGCGGAGGCCGGCGACGGGGTGACCGCGCTCGGATCGACGCTCGTCGTCAAGCTCTTGTGCGACCAGCCGATTTTCGCTCCGGAGTTCGGCGTCTACAGCCATCGGATCGGTTCGACCTGGCTTGCGGGCGGCGCCTCGAACACCGGCGGCAAGGTTATCGAGCGGTTCTTCCCGCGTGATCGCCTTGCAGCGCTTTCCGCTGCGCTCAAACCGGAGGCGCCGACGGGACTGAGCTACTACCCGCTATTGCGGCCAGGCGAACGCTTCCCGGTCAACGACCCGGAGCTTGCGCCGCGGCTCGAGCCCAGGCCAGCCGACGACGCGACCTTCTTTCAGGCGATCCTGGAAGGCGTCGCCGCGATCGAGGCTGAGGCCTACCGCAAGCTCGCGGAGCTCGGCGCGCCCGAACTCCGCTCCGTCCGGACGGTCGGCGGCGGGGCCGTGAATGCGGCCTGGGCCAGGATTCGGCAGCGCAATCTGCCTGCTCCCTTGAAACAGGCGGATTCGCACCACGCTTGCGTGGGCGTCGCGCGTCTCGCGCTTCGGCGCCTCGGCGATTCCGGGTAGGCGCCTTGTCTCGTTTCCTCGCGCTCGCATCCTGCTTCAAGGCGGTTTTCTTCGATCAATATGGCGTCCTGCACGACGGACGAAGCCCATATCCGGGCGCAAAAGATGCGCTTGCCGCGCTCAAGTCGCGGGGCGTCAGGATCGTCGTCCTCTCCAATTCGGGCCTCACCGGCGAGGCCAATGCAGAGCGTATGAAGACGCTGGGCTTTGACCGGGAGCTCTATGATTTCCTGGTCACCTCGGGCGATGTGGCGAGAACTCTGCTGAAGAGCGGGCGCGTTCCCGTGCGGCTCACGCCGGAAACCCGCTGCTTCACGATTTCGAGCAGCGCAGGCGACGAATTCGTCCGCGCCCTCGGCGTCGCCTCCGCGGCGGAGAGCGGGGCGGCCGATCTCGTGGTTATCGCCGGCTCCCGAGCCGATCGTTTCTCGCTCGACGATTACCGCAAGCTGCTTGCGCCGGCTGCCCTGCGCGGCGCGCCCTGCGTCTGCGTCAATCCGGACAGGCTCATGCTGACGGCGGCGGGCGTCGCTCCGGGGGCAGGGCGCATCGCCGAAATTTATCTGGAGCTGGGCGGCGACGTGACATGGATAGGCAAGCCTTTCGCCGACGTATACCAGGCCGCCGCCAGTCTTTCCGATGTCGGGGATCCGGGCGACGTTCTTTGCGTAGGGGACAGTGTGGAACACGACGTCGTGGGCGCGCATGCGTTCGGCGCCTTGGCCGCGCTTGTGAGGACAGGAATTCTCGCCGACCTCTCCGATAAGGAGCTCGCGGCCGAAATTGGCCGGCATGGAGCCGTTCCCGATTTCGTCGTTGAAAATCTGGCCTGGTAGCGGGTCGCCGCCGAGAGCGGGCTCTGTGGGTCGGGAGTTTGTCTTGACAAAATCAGAAATATGCGATACTTATTCTTGTTAGCGGAATCCAGTCTCGCGCCCTGTCCAAAAAGCCGGGCGGGAGGAGGCCTCATAGCGTTTGAACCTTGCCCAAGTACAACCCGCCGCGCGAGTTCGAAGTCCAGGAATTTTTTTTACTTTTTTCGGGCGTAACCCTTTGAAAAATCCCAATTCCGAAAACTAAAAGAAAGCAAAAAAAAGCAAAAGAAAGCTATTTTGCTTTCTTTTGCTTTCGTTGGCTTTCGTGGAATTCGCGCGATGGTTGCAATCGGGAAGGGTAAGGCGCCCGGGGCTGGCTCCGCGTCAGGGCCCCGGATCGCCTGCCTCAAACCGCGTAGGCGGCGTCGTGGAAAGCGATCTCCGCCTTCAGGACCTGCTCAAACAGCTCCGCCATGCGCGCTTGGCGGGCTTCGGCGAGCGTGGGTCCTCTTGCGTCGATCTCCGAGCGGACCCAGGCGACATGTTCGGCGAACGCGCCCCCGGAATGGAGAGCGACCCAGTCGCGAATGTAGCGCCTCGAAGACGGCGACTGGCTCGCCGCCGAGCACCACGTCAGATACATCCATTCCGCCGCCAAAGTGCAGGCGAGGATCTCCTCGTAGCCCTCCGTCTCAGCCGTCTTGAGAAAGAGCGTGTGCAACGGAAGAGCGAGTCCCTGCGGCGGCAGACTCGTCCGCTCATTGTCGGGCGCGCGCATTAGCGCGAAGGCGTCGGCAAAGGCCTGCTGCTGATCGGTGACGAGCCCATAGAGACCGAGGCCAAGGCGCCGCCGTTCCTCAAACGAGGGCGCTTTGGCGACGGCGTAGCCCAGCGCCCTCGCCGCGGTGTCCACGAAGCCAAATTCGATCCTGAGGTATCGGGCGAAGACGCGATCGGCGATGGCGTCTGTCGCGACCTCGCGAAAGAAACGGTGGCGAAGGATCGCTCTCCATGTTCGGTCCGCGCGGGCGCGCATGCGCTCCGAGAACGAGGACACTTCGTTCATGGCGCTTTCCTGGCGCGCTCAACGAAAAGCTTCGCGCGTTCGCGATCGACGGGGTTCCACCAGCGCCCATCGACCTTCAAAGAGCTTGCGACGATGACGCCGTCGACGATGGCGAGAATGTCGCCGACATTGCCGGCGTCAACGCCGCTGCCGACAAGCGTCGGAAGCGAAGCGGCCGCCCGGATCTTCCGGAGATAGTCGAGATCGGCGGCGTGACCGGTGCGCTGGCCGGTGAAGATGACGACGTCGGCGTTGAAAAACTCGACGTCACGAACGAGCTCGGCGATTGGCCGATCCTGCACGATGGCGTGGGCGCCATGCTTGACATGCGCGTCGGCGAAAATCTGGACGTCCCGCGCCTGAAGCAGGCTCCGGTAGCGCATGGCTTTCGCCGCCGCGCCTTCGATCAGACCTTCGTTGGCCACATAGGCGTTGGCCCATTGATTGACGCGAACGAAGCGCGCGCCTGCCGCGCTGGCAATCGCGAGAGCGTGAAGGGCAGCGTTGGCCAGCACGTTAACGCCAACGGGCAGCCCGGTTGCGCTACGGACGCGATCGGTCGCGATCGCCATATGCGCCGCCGTTTCCGGGCCGATGTCCTCAGGTTTCGAGAAGGGAATGTCGCCGTGGTTCTCGACGATGAGGCCGTCAAAGCCGGCGTCTGCGTAAGCCTTCCCGTCCGCGAGCGCCCGCGCATAGATCGGCTCGACTCCGCCGCCGGAATAGTCTGGCGATCCCGGCAACGGCAGAAGGTGAACGACGCCGATCAGAACGGCGTTTGAGCGCCCGAACAGGGCTTTCAGCGCGCTCTCGCGGTCTCGCGCGACAGAAGGCGCGTCCGTCATTGCCGTTGCTCCTCGAGGCGTCCGAGAGCGGCGCGCTCAAGAATGGCCGCCAGCTCCTCGCGGGACGGAAAGGAAGCGAGGACCCCCTTTCGCGTGACCGAAATCGAAGCGGCTTCGGTCGCGGCGGCGAGCGCTTCTCTCCAACCGCACCCAAGACCTTTGGCGGCGATCAGAACGCCGCAAAACACGTCGCCGGCGCCGACCGTGTCGACCGCGCTCACCCTCGGCGCCGCCACGCGAAACGCATCGTCGGCCGAGAAGAAAGCGGCGCCGTCCTCGCCGAGCGTGAGAACGACCGCTCCCACGCCCTTCCGGCGAAGCGTCCGCGCCGCCTCCTCCGCCGCGCAGTCCGCCAGCTCGATCGCCTCGCCGCGGTTGACGACGACGAGATCGACGAGCGTCCAGTTGTAATCGTGAGCGGCGTAGGTCGGCGACGGATTGAGCGCGGTGATCGCGCCCTTCGCCTTCGCCAGAGCGAGACACTCCCGTGTGATGTCGGCACGCAAATTGCCCTGCATGACGACGAAGTCGCCCGGCGTGATCCATGAGTCAATCGGCGTCTCCGCAACCGGATCGAAATGGCGTGCCGCGTCGATGAGGCTCAGAATGGTGTTCTCGCCAAGGCGATTGACCGTAATGGCGCAGCGATCAGTCCCGCAAGACGAGGTCGCCAAGCCGTCCGTCAGCACGCCTTCTTCGGCGAGATTGGACCGAATGCGCGCCCCCTCCGCGTCGTCGCCGATTGCCGCGACAAGGCGAACTTTAGCGCCGCAACGCGCCGCGGCGACCGCCTGGTTGGCGCCCTTGCCGCCAAGATCTTCGGAGGCTCCAAGGGCCACGATCGTTTCACCGGGCCGCGGAAAGCGGTCCACCCGCATGACGCTATCGACCGCGGCGTTGCCGATCACATGGATCATCTTGGTTCGCTATTCGCCACGGCGCTCCCCAACTCGCGACCGTCAGCGGGCGCGATGCTCGGCGGAGAAAACCCGCCGCGGGTTTTCGATCAGCATATGGTCGATCGTTCGCTGATCCATGCCATGGCGCTTCAGGCGCGGGACGAAATGCTTGAGGATATAGCCGTAGCCAAACCCGCCGTAGCGCACGAGCATCATTTTCAAGAACACGTCCTGCGACATGAGAATCGAGTTGCGATAGCCGTCCTCGACCAGCTTGCAGATGGCGATCGCGTTTTCCTCGTCGCACGGCGACTGCGCCTGCTGGTCGGCGTAGAAATAGTCCATGCCGATCATATCGTATTCGATGAAGGCGCCCCTGTCCGCCAGGCTCCGCTGATACTTGTGATCGTGCAGGCTCGGGTTCATGTGGCAGAGCACGACGTGACGCAGGTCCGCGCCTTCGCTCTCAACGACGTCGAGCACGCGATGAGCGTGACGCTCCCAGCCCGGAAGATGAACCGAGAGAGGCGCGCCGCTGAGCCTGGACGCGTGCGCCGCCCCTCTCAGCACCTTTTCCTCGGCGGGCGTGAAGTCCTTGCTGATCCCGATCTCGCCGATAATTCCAGCGCAGACCTCGGGCTCGTCCTCCGAGACGCCGCAGTCTTCCGCGATCGCTGCCGCGATCGCTTCGACCGTCATATCCTTCACGTAAGGCGGATGCGACGGCTCGAGGTAGAAGCCCGCGCCCATCACGATGTTGAGGCCGCTTCGCCGGCTGATCCTCTGCAACGCGGACGGATCCCGTCCAATTCCGAGGTTGGTCGGATCGACGACGGTTTTCCCGCCATATTCGACGAAATGATCGAGTTCCTCGATCGCCGCCCTGACGTCGAGCAACCCGCAATTGTCGCGATTGAGGAACGGGTTCATCCGCAAATCGCCGATCATCGATATGTCGAGTGGCCGTTCGGCGATGGCGATCTCGGAGCCGCAACACGGGCGTCGCCACCAGCTCGAAGCGTCGAGCAGAATATGTTCGTGCATGAGCGTGACGCCCATCGCCTCGACAGGGATCGGGCCGAGCACCGTCCGCACCAATCCCGAATGCACGCCGGTCCTCGGCTTGGCCATATGGCCCCTCCCTCCTCAGCCAGCCTGCCGCCCTGTTCGGAACAGGCGGAAGTTGAGCCAGATGGCGATCAGAATGATGAACCCCTCGACGATCGGGGTTATGAACGGCGACATATGATAGAGGATGAGACCATTGCCGATCACCGCAATGGTCAGCGCGCCAAGCATGGTGCCGAGCATTGTGCCGCGGCCGCCAAACAGGCTCGTTCCGCCCAGCACAACCGCAGCGATGACCTCGAGTTCGAATCCCCCGCCGGCGTTCGACGAGCCGCTTCCCAGCCGAGCGGCGATAATGAGCCCCGCCACCGCGGCGGCGAATCCGCTGAGCGCATAGACCGCGGCCGTGATCATTTTGGTGTCGACGCCCGCGCGCCGCACGGCTTCGGCGTTCGCGCCGACGCCGGTCACATACCGGCCGAAGGTGGTTTCGTTGAAGACGAAAAAGCCTGCCGCCAGCGCGACGACGGCGATGATCGCCGGCATCGGCAACCCAAAGACCCAGCCTCGCCCGATCGCGTTGAACGGGTTCTGCGGATCGATCGGGATTGAATAGCCCTTCGTCAGAAGCAGGGCGGTCCCCCGGATGGAGCTTAAGCCCGCAAGCGTGACGATGAAGGCGGGAATGCCTTCATAGGCGATGAAGAAACCCTGGAAGAGGCCGATGACGATCCCGACCCCCAGCATCAGCACGACCACCAGCGGCCAGGCGAGGCCGGCCTGCAGCGAAATCGCCGCCAGCGCGTTCACAAGCGCCAGCACCGAGCCGACGGAGAGGTCGATCCCCGCGGTGGTGATCACGAAGGTCATCGCGACCGCCACGATCATCAGCGGGGCGCTCTGCCGCAAGATATTAAGGATATTGATCTCGGTTAGAAAAGTCTTGGTGATCAGCGAGAACGTGACCGTCATCACGATAAAAAACGCCGCGATGCTGAACACGCCCCCGTTGTCGCGGATGATCAGTCTGGCGCGATCGCCGAGCGCGGGGCGGCTTGCGATGGCCGTCAAGAGCGCGCCTCCCCTCCGCCCCGCGCGCCAGCGGAGATCGAGCGGAATTTTCGTCCCACGATCAGATTGACGATCTCCTCTATATTCGTCTCGCCGATCAGCCGCTCGGCGACGCTGCGGCCCTCGTAGAGGACCATGATCCGGTCGCAGACCACAAACAGATCCTGCAGCCGGTGGGTGATGAGAATGACGCTCACGCCCTTGGCGCTTACTCTTCGAATGAGGTCGAGCACCGCGTCGACTTCCGCGACCGCCAGGGCCGCCGTCGGCTCGTCCATGACGAGGACCAGGGGATCGAAGGACACGGCGCGCCCGATCGCGATGCTCTGACGTTGACCGCCGGAAAGATTCTCGACCTTGAGCCGCGTGCTCGGCATGCGAATGCCCAGCTGCTCGAGCATTCGAGAGGCGTCCGCGTGCATCTTGCGCTTGTCCATGACCGGCACGCCAACGAGGCGCCTGAGCGGCTCGCGGCCGAGCAGGAGGTTGCCGGCGACGTCGATCGTGTCGCAGAGCGAGAGGTCCTGATAGACCATCTCGACCCGCTGGCGCCGCGCGTCGGCGGGGGACGCGAAACGGACCTCGCGCCCGTCGAGAAAAATGCGGCCGGAATCGGGAATGACGGCGCCCGACAGGATCTTGCTCAGCGTCGATTTTCCCGCGCCATTGTCGCCGACAAGCCCAAGAACCTCGCCCGCCCGCAGGACGAGGTTGACGCCGTCGAGCGACTTGATGGCGCCGAAGGACTTGCTGATGTCCTCCATCTTTACCCGGACCGGCGCGTCGGCGGTCAACATCCGCTGGGCTTCAACCTCCGGAAAGAGCGAGACAGGCGGGAGGCGCCGAAGCCTCCCCATCGGGGCGTTCCAAGCCAGCCTATTTGAAGAGGCTGCGGAACTTGTCGACATTCTCCTTGGTCACGATACTGACGGGAATGTCGATGCTCGGGCTGACCTTCTCGCCCTTCTTGATCTTGAGCACCGTCTCGACGCCCGCCACGCCCTCCTGGAAGGGGTCCTGCTGAACGACGGCGACGATCCAGCCCTCGTCAATGCCCTTGATCGCCTGGGCGGTGAGGTCCCAGCCGAAGACCTTGACCTTGCCGGTCGCCTGCTGGCTGGTCACAGCCGAGATGGCGCCAACTAGTGCAGGCTCGCCGGTGGCGTAGAGCGCGGTCATGTCGGGGTTGGCGGTCATCAGATTCTCGGCTGCCGTCAGCGCCACATCCTGGATGTTCTGGCCATCGACGGTGTCGAGGAACTTCACGCCCGGGTCCGCCTGAGCCGCCGCCTTGAAGCCATCCAGGCGCTGGTTCTGGATGAAGGAGTTGAGCGCGCCAACGACGCCGACCTTGGCCGAGCCGCCCATCTTGCTCTTGACGTAGTCCGCGAAATATTTGCCGATCTCTTCGCCTGCGCCTTTGTTATCGACGCCGATGAAAGCCGCGTTGTCGCCGTCAGGAATGCGGGCGTCGATCGCGACGACCGGAATGCCAGCCTTCTTAGCTGCCGTGACGGCGGGCTTGACGCCATTCACGTCGATGGCGATGAGCACGATGCAGTCGACCTTCTGGGCGATATAGTCCTCGATCGCGCTGTTCTGCGCCGCGGCGTTGTTGTTGGCGTTGAAGATGACGAGCTTTGCGCCCGCCTTGTCCGCCGCTTGCTTCGCGCCGTCGTTGATTTGATTGAAGAAGAGCGCCTGCTGGTTAATCGTGACGAGCGCGACGGTCTGCGCCTTCGCCGCAGCCATTCCAAGCGCGGCCGCGGCCAGCGCCAAGGCGCCCAAGGTCTTTATCGTTGATTTCATACCGCGCTCCATCGGGTTGGTTCGGAGGCCGAGCCGCGTCGCGTTTGAAACCGGCGCGACGAACGATCGGACAAACGCAAGAACCGTGCCCTATTCTCGCCATGTCGCGCAAGTCTTGCCGGGAAAACTCCGGAACGATCCCTTGGCCGTCTCGCGAATAAAACTCTGAAAGGCCCGACCGCTCAAACCGTCCCGAAGTGTTCAGAGGGTCGGTCCTTGTATCATCGTAGCGGAGAGCCGCCCGACCAGCCATTGAGTATGATCGATTTCCCGCGGAGAGGGCCGTCAAGCATTGTTGCGATGAGCGTCCCGCCGTTGCGAAATACGAAAACGAATTCATGCCTCGATCGATAAAGCGAGCCCATGCCGCCGTTTGTCTTGACCCAGACGAACAGGTTCAAAAGTGCGAAGTTCGCTAATCGCCGGCGGCGAGCATTTCGGCCATCTGCCGACGTCCTTGCACGCATAGATGATCGCGCCTGGAGATGCATAAGCTCGGGCAAGATCGAACGCTCCCGCCAAGAACCGGGCGAATTCCTCCCGGGTCATCTCGCACGACGCCATGGCGAGGCGGAGCGCGGCGAGAGATGATGGGGCGCGGAGCCGATGGCCGACTACTATCAGCAAGCACTTGACCGGCGACGACCTCCTCACCTGGATCAAGGGGCGCCCTCTCATATCATCGTCGATTGGGAGGGATACCCGTTCGATCAGGCCGGTCAGGGCGAGGCCTCGCTGCTTTTGGCGCTCCTACCGGAAGGAGTCGACAAGTCGCGTATCGCAGAGGACGAATGGTATTCCCGCTTGGCCCGCGAGGCGAGCGTCGAACTTGAGATAAAAGGACGGGACCACATTCTCGGGCGCTTGCGCAAAGCGCTTGGCGTCGAGCGGGCAAATGCCTACGGTGCGCGTAATTGACTTGCCGCGAAGCGCCCGCTTAGTCTTGTCTCGTGCGTTAGCCGAGCGCTGGCTGAGTGCGAGCGCAGCGCCGCGCAACGTCTGGGCTTGGGTCCGGAGTTACGCGGCGTGAGAGGGAGGAAGAATTCATGCGTGTGCACGTCTACGAAACGCTTATGGCGATGCAGAGAAGCCGGCGCGATGTCCTAAAGGGAGCGGCGGGCGCCGCTGCGCTGGCCGCAAGCTCGTCCGTCCTGTCGTCGACGCCGTCCTTCGCCGAGGACAGCGTCGTCTCGCAGATCATGAAGATTCCAGGAGCCGGCAACGGCTCGCCGACCGACGCCGACTGGCAGAAGGTCGGCGCTCTCTGCCTCGGGCCGACCAAGGCCAACGTGAAGCCGGGCGAATTCGCAGGCGTCAACTTCTCCTTCATGGGCCTCAACAACCAGAACCTCCACAACTTCCTGTTTCGCGGTTTCTTGAAGCCGTGGGAAGCCTACACGGGCGCCTCGATCAAATGGATCGATCTGGCGCAGGCCGACTACAACGCAAGGCTCCAGCAATCGATTGCGACCGGCACCGCGGACTTCGACATTCTCGAGATGGGCGCGCCGTTCGAAGGCGACATGGGGGTAAAGGACCTGCTTTCGGAGATGCCCGACTGGGTCAAGACGCAGATCGACTTCGACGACTACGTCAACTACCTCAAACCGCCCGTCGGCACCTGGAACGGCAAGATCCATCGCACCTGCATCGACAGCGATTGCCACACGATGAACAGACGCACCGACGTCTTCGGCGATTCCGATCTCGCCAAGCAATGGGCGGACTGGAAGGACAAGGCCGACTTGAACGACTGGGGTCCGCCAAAGACCTGGCAGCAATTGCAGCAGATCACCAAGTTCCTTAAGGGCAAGAAGGTTAAGGGCAAGGAGGTCTACGGCTTCCTCGATCAACCGAAGCCGTGGGGCGGGTTCCAGTTCTATTTCACCGCGAGCCGTGCGACGGCATACACGAAATATCCGGGCGAAAAGAACTGGATGTTCGACGAGAATATGAAGCCGCTGGTCAACAACCCGGCTTGGGTGCGCGCTATCCAGGACGTCGTTGACGCCCTCCCCAACGAGCCCGCGGATCAGATCAATGCCGATCCCAATACGACCGCGTTCCAGCAGTTCCTGACCGGCACCGGCTCGCTGCTCGAGTGGTGGGGCGACATCGGCACGGTCGCCAAGACCAGCGACACGGCGACGATCGGCGACGTGCTCGACTTCGACATCCTGCCCGCCTCCGACGACGTGTACAACTTCCGCAAGGGTCAGTGGGAGAAGCTGGCCACCGGGCCTAACGTCGCCCCCAACATGGCCTATCTTGGCTGGGGCATCTACGTGATGAAGAGAGTTGACAGCGACGAGAAACGCCATAAGGCCGCGTGGAGCGCGGCCGCGCATCTCGGCGGCAAGGACCTGTCGATGTGGACCGCGGCCTATCCGTCCGGCTTCCAGCCCTACCGGAAGAGCCACACCAACCTCGACCTGTGGGCGCTCGCCGGCTACGACAAGAAGTATATCGGCTCCTACATGGACTCGCAGTCGACGTCGTACAACCATCCGAACTCCTCGATCGAGCCGCGCATCCCGGGCATCTTCCAGTACTACAGCATTGCCGAGGATGAACTGCAGAAGACATTCGCTGGCAAGCAGACCGCTCAGCAGGGCGCCGACAATGTCGCGGCCGCCTGGGAGAAGCTGACTGACAAGCTCGGGCGGGAGAACCAGGTCAAGTACTATAGGATCGCGATGGGCCTTGCCTGAGCAAGCCGTCCTTTCTCGCGCGATCGTTCGTCCGCGGCGCAATCAACGCTGCGGACGATCGGTCGCGCGCGCCATTTTTCAGCCGCCGGCCGCCGAGACGGACATCGCGCCGTGAGCAGCGGAAAACTTGAGGCGGCGCACGATGATGTCCTCCCGGGCCGGGCGTCCCTCGGCGCGTGGATCTTTCGTCTCGCTTCGGCGTTGCTCGTCGTTGTCGCCGCTCTGCAAGCCGCGGCGACCCTTGGCCTTGTCTCGCTGCGATTCACCAACTGGCGCCCGACACTCTATGTTTTCTTGCTCTGGGCCCTGGCGCTCGGCGCGAGCCAGGTCCTCCGGCGCGGCGAAGCGGGCAAGCAGACGCTGTTCGTGCTGCCAGCCTTGGTGTTTACCGCTGCGATGGTGATCTTCCCGACGATCTTCGGCCTCTACATCGCCTTCACCGACTGGAATCTGAACGCCGAATCGGGCCACCACTTCAACGGACTCGACAATCTTCGCACCCTTTGGGGCGATTCCTATTTCTGGAACGCGCTCGGCAACATGGTCTTCTATGTGCTGACGGTGCTCGTCCAGTACGTGATCGCCTTCGGCCTCGCCTTGCTGCTGAACGCCGACATCCGCGGGCGCAAGTTTTTCCGTATCGCGTTTCTGATGCCGTTCATGCTCAGTCCCGTTGCGGTAAGCTGGATGGTCGGCAAGTCACTCATGGAAAACCGCTTCGGGCCCCTCGCAAATTTCGCCAGATGGCTCGGCTGGGAGAACGTCGCTTTTTTCACCGACCCCTGGATCGCCCGGACGACGATCATCGCCATGGACGCCTGGGTCTGGATCCCGTTCATGGTGATCCTGCTGCTCGCTGGCTTGCAGGCGCTTCCGCATGAAGTGAAAGAAGCCGCCAAGGTTGATGGAGCGAACGCCTGGCAATCCTTCTGGGAGATCACGTTTCCACTCATGCTTCCAGTAAGCGTGACCGCGATCATTCTGCGGACCATCTTTGAACTGAAGCTTGCGGACATCGTGATCAATGTCACGTCGGGTGGCCCTGCCGGCGCAACCGACACGATCTCGAGCTTCGTCTACCGGGAATACCGGGACCGCTCCAACGTCGGCTATGCGACAATGGTCGCCGAAGTCTACCTCGTGATCATCATTGTCTTCATCATGCTGCTCTTGAAAGTCACCAACCGCTACATGCAGAAGATGACCTGACGGCGGAGGAATGGAAGCTTGGCGCGCCCTCAAGAGACCGTTGTGACGACCGCGATCGCGAACCCGGCTGCGGACGAGGGCCAGATTGAAGCTGGATCGCTGGCGTCCTGGGTCGCGCGCTTCGGCGGCAAAACGATCGTTTACACGCTCCTCATCCTCTGGACGTTCATCGCGCTTTTCCCGATCTACTGGACACTCTCCACATCGATGAAGCTCGGGCGCGACGTCGTCCAGGGCCACCTCATCCCATGGGTCGATTTCGCTCCATCCTGGAAAGGATGGCAGTCGCTCGGGCTTTCCCCCGACACGATCTTCGCGACCTCGGACGTGAGGGACGAATTCTTAAAGAAGTTCGTCAACAGCGTCATCTGCTCGGTCGGCGCCTCCGCTTTCGCAATTCTCATCGGCTCGCTCGCCGCCTACGGGCTCAGCCGTTTCGATTACAAGTTCGGCCCGTGGCGCAATAAGGACCTCTTGTTCTTCTTCGTCTCGCAGCTCATTCTGCCGCCAGTCGTCCTCGCGCTGCCGTTTCTGGTTCTGTACAAAGAGCTGGCGCTGCTCGACACGCGCATCGGCCTCATCCTCGTCTATACGTTGATGGTTCTGCCGATTGTGATCTGGGTGATGCGCGACCAGTTTGACACCATCCCTTCGGAGATGGAACAGGCGGCTCTGGTGGACGGCTGCACGACCTGGGGCGCGTTCCTCCGCATCGTCCTTCCGATCGCGTTGCCGGGGATGGTCGCGGCCTTCATTCTGTCGCTCGTTCTCTGCTGGAACGAGTATTTCTTCGCCTCGCTTCTGACAAGCTTCGACGCGCAGACGCTGCCCGTGATGGTGGCGAGCCAGACGGGCTCGTCCGGCATCAATTGGTGGACAATCGCGGCGCTCGCGACGGCGGCGATCACGCCGCTTCTCCTGATTGGGATTTTCCTCGAGCGCTACATCGTCATGGGCCTCACCGCGGGAGCGGGCAAATAGAAGGGCATCCAGTGCCTGGCGCCGGTCCGTCGCGCGACCGCCTTCGGTCACTCACGATGGAGCTTATGCTGATCCCTGGCCTTAGCGGGCATGAAGGCCGTGTACGCAGGCGCCTCGCCGCCGAAATGGCGGCTCTTGGCCTCCCTGCGACGACCGATCGGCTCGGCAATCTGATCGCCACCGCTGAAGGCAATTCGAGCCGGCCGAGCGTGATGCTCTTCGCCCATATGGATCAGCTCGGATTGGTGGTCCGGAAAATCGAGACGAGCGGGTTCCTCCGTATCGAGCGTCTCGGCGGGGTCCCTGAACGGGCGCTCGCCGCGCAGGAGCTTCTCATCTGCGTTGGGGAGGGTCGCGACATTCATGCGGTCGTTGGCAACAAGAGCCATCATGCGACCAGCCCTGAGGAAAAATACCGTGTCGTCCCCTACCAGGAGATCGTCGTCGACGCCGGCTTCTCAAGCGCCGAAGCCGCCTTATCCGCGGGCGTCAAGATCGGTTCGCCCGTGGTCTATGCGCCGAAAGCATTCGCGCTCGCCGAAGACAAGATCGCCGGAACCTCGGTCGACGATCGCGCCGGCTGTGCGGTCATCGTGGAGGTCGCGCGGCTGCTCGCGCCCTCTGGTCAGCGACCGACGATCCATTTCGTCTTCTCTACCCAGGAAGAATACAATCTCCGCGGCGCGATGGTCGCGGCTCAGGCGCTGAAGCCCGATATCGCCATCCAGCTCGACCTCATGCTCGCGACCGATACGCCCGATATGCAGGCGCGCGGCGACCTTGCGCTCGGCGGCGGACCAGGCATGAGCCTCTACAGCTTCCATGGACGCGGCACTTTGAACGGCACGATTCCGCATCCCGCGCTCGTCTCGCTTTTTGAACGCGCTGCGGAGCAAGGGGGTTTGCCGCTGCAGCGCAGTGCGCAGGTCGGAGTGCTGACCAACTCTTCGTATGTGCAGCTTGTCCATGGCGGCGTCGCCGCGATCGACCTCGGCTTTCCTTGTCGCTACACCCATTCGGCGCTCGAGGTTTGCGATCTTTCCGATCTTGTAAGCCTCTCCGCGCTCCTCGTCGCCGGACTCTCGAGCATTGAGGCTGACTTCAGCCTCAATCGCGACGACTATCCGGAATGAACGCCACCCTCGGCATTGACGTCGGGACATACGAATCGAAGGGCGTTCTCGTCGACGCCGAAGGCCGGGTGTTGGCGAGCGCGGCTCGCCCGCATGAGCTCATCGTGCCGCGCGCAGGCTGGGCTGAACATCGCGCCGATGAGGATTGGTGGGCCGATTTCGTCTGGCTCAGTCAAAAGCTCCTTGCTGACAGCGGGCTCCAAGCATCGGAAGTGAAGGCTGTCGGCGCGAGCGCGATCGGCCCATGCATGCTGCCCGCTGACGCAGACGGCGCGCCGCTCATGAACGCCGTGCTTTACGGCGTGGACACGCGTGCGGCCCGCGAGGTCGAGGATCTGACCGCCCGCATTGGCGCTGACCGTATCCTCTCGCATTGCGGCAACGCCCTGACTTCGCAGGCCGTCGGTCCGAAGATCCTGTGGCTCAAGCACAACCGGCCGGACATTTATGCCAACGCACGAATGTTCCTGAATTCGACGTCGTTCCTCGTGCATCAGCTGACCGGCCGTTTCGTCACCGATCATTACAGCGCTTCCAACGTCGCGCCGCTCTACGACATCGAGAAAGGAACCTGGAGCGACGCGCTCGCGCAGGACATCACGGAGCTTGAGCGTTTGCCGGAGATCGGATGGACCACCGAGATCGCGGGCGGCGTCACCCGTCAGGCCGCGGAAGAAACCGGCCTTGCGTTTGGAACGCCGGTAATCGTGGGGACGATCGACGCGGCGGCGGAGGCGATCAGCGTCGGCGTCTTGGACGCCGGCGACATGATGCTGATGTACGGCTCAACGATCTTCACGGTCCGGGTCGGTTCCGAACGCATCCGGGATCCGCGGCTTTGGCATGCGCCGTGGCTGTTCGCCGGCCAGCACGCCTGCATGGCCGGCCTGGCGACTAGCGGGACGCTGACCCATTGGTTCGCCGATCAACTTGCGCGAGACCTCAGTCGGGAAGCGGCGATGGCCGCGCTGGCGGCGGAGGCTCAAGCGTCGCCGCCAGGGGCCAACGGGCTTATTTTTCTCCCCTATTTCTCCGGCGAACGGACGCCAATTCACGATCCGAACGCCAAAGGCGCCATCGTCGGGCTGACTTTGGCTCACACCCGCGCGGACATGTACAGGGCCCTTCTTGAAGGTATCGCCTTCGCGACCCACCACATCTTCGACACTTACGCTGAGGCTGGCGCGCCCCCTTCGACGATTGTCGCAGTCGGCGGGGGACTGCGAAACCGGATCTGGACACAGGCCACGTCCGACGCCTCCGGTCTTAGGCAGGAGGTGCGAGAGGTCAGCATCGGCGCCTCCTATGGCGACGCCTTTCTCGCGAGACTCGCGATCGGCGGCGTTTCCAGGGCGTCGATCAAGTGTTGGAACCCCGCCGCATACAAAATTGAGCCGGACTTCAACAATGCGGCCGTCTACAGAAGGCGCTACGCCACATTTCGCAAACTCTATCCGCGTATTCGTGGCCTGACGCATGGACCTGGTGTTGACAGTGAAACCTGAAGATGAGGCCACGTGGCCGATGGCGAATACCAGTTTTGGTCAAGCAGGAGCACGCACCGATGCTCGGCAACCGTCGCCGCCTGGACACGGGTCAAAGTGGCGTCCCCCTCAGCCGGTCGACTTTGTAGACGACGATAATGTCGATCTTGCGAGCCCGGACATCGTCCAACAGCTTCTGGAGCGCCGGCCGTTCTATTGAACCGCCCGAGAAGCCGCCGTCGTCATAGCGTTCGCGGACGAGCTTCCACCCCTCATGCGCCTGGCTCTTGATATAAGCCTCGGAAGCCTCTCGCTGGTTGTCGAGGGAGTTGAAGTCCTGCTCCAGACCGGAGTCGGTTGAGACGCGCGTGTAGACGGCGCAGCGAAGGGCGACCTTGCGCTCGCCCTGCTTCATTCTCGGACCTTCTGCACGGTTTGAGCCCCGCTCGGGTGCGATGCTCCAGTGTCGCGCGCTGCGTTTGATGTTGGCGCAGCGATTCCTTTTCTCCTGGAGATGGCGTTCCTGACGCCTTTCAGCCCGAAGAAGCTGTGCCCGTTCCAATTCGTGCCGGTGATCGCCTTGGCTGCCTGCGAAAGGTTGCGGTAGACGCCGCCATTCCAAGCATACCCCTCGTCGAGGACCATGACGCGCTCGATACGGCCGTTCCATTCGCGAACGAGGAGAGCTCCGGAGCTGAGCCCGACGCCCTCGCGCGTTGTCGGTCCTCGGGTCGCAAAGGGACGAGCTTGTCCGGACTCGAGGGCTTCGCCCTTCCTCTCGCGCAGACGCCGCAAGATCGCCCGGTCGAGATCCCCGAATACCGCGGCCTGGATGCGATAGGCGAGCACGCGCGCGAGGAGCCATCCCGGAAGATGGGCGGGAGGGATCCCGCCCAAATGGTTTCGCCACTGGAGGCGGAGCTGGTCGGCGTTGAGGCCGGAAAAACTCGCGACCGCGGCCTCGAGCCTCCCGCGTTCAGACGACGATGGCGCTGGAGGGACTGTAGCCTCACCGGCGCCCCTCGCTTTTTGCCGCTTCGCCATCTTACGCCGCCTGACGGGACCGTGGGCTTGCGCTCCGCTCAGGCCGCTCCGGCCGCGCTTTGCCAGTCGCCTCCGCCACGGTGTGCGGCGCGGCGCTATCGCCGCCCATCTCCGACGGTTCGATCCGATAGACCGATCCTCGCGCCTTGTCGGTCCGATTGATCCCGACGGCGTAGCCGCGCTTGCGTAAGCCCGTAAGCGCAGCTCGCGCTGTATGCGGCAGCCAGCCGGTGTTCGCGACAAGCTCGGCAAGGGTCACGCCATCGTTACCCTGCAGCAGTTCGATGACCCCGGCGATCTTGGTTCCGCCACGCGGAAACTTTGGGGTCGAGGCTGCTCCGTCATTCGCACTATCAAGGAATGCGGCTGGAGCTAAACCGGGTTCAGGCTTCGGATCGACGGAGACCATCAAATGGTCTGCGCTCTGTCCCGCCTCTCCCTGGGAGGGCGGAGGCTCGTCAACCGCAATCGCCTTTACGCCTGCCGCGGTCAGCTTGAGCGCATAAGTGTGCCCTGTCTCCTCGTCGCGCCGCCAAATCGGCGCTCCCGCCTTCGCCCTGATCTCCTTCACGATCCCAGCTTCGAGAAGCTTGACTATCGCCTTTTGGGCCTGGGCGCGCTTCGAACCTGTCGGAGGGACCAGGCAATGATCGTCGCGCTGCGATGCGCCGCTGAGCAGCATGAGTTGCGTGTCGTTGAATTTGATGGACATGTTCGACCCTTCGCGTTTCAAGTGCCGGCCAATCCCGGCCCCTCACCGACGCGAGTCCCGGACCACAGCGATCATCGGGGCGAAGGGTTCGTCCGCAGCGCCTCAGCGCATGCGGACGTCCACACACATGCTCCTTTTCCGACCGAAAGCCTGTCCTTTCTTGCAGCGGGAGCGCGATGACGCCGGACGCCGCTAGGCTGTTGAAGAAGTGTCCGTTTGGCTCTAAGAAGCGCCGCCTCGCCATTGTGGCAGGCCGAATGCGACCTCGATCGTGCCATCGTTGAGAACGCAGGATCTGAAGGAAAAGACGATCCGAGGCGGGGCGGTTCGGCTGGCTTCGCAGCTGGCTAGCTTAGTGCTGCGCACGGGCGCTCTCGTCGTGCTGGCGCGGCTGTTGGGCCCGAAGGATTTCGGACTGGTCAGCATGGGCACGGCATTCACAGGCGTGCTGGTCTGGTTTCGGGATTTCGGGCTGTCCGCGGCCGCCGTGCAGCGCGTGGGCATCACCGCGGACCAGCACTCGACCCTCTTCTGGATCAACATCCTGTTCGGGGCGTTGCTGTCGCTCGTGACGCTAGCGGCGGGCCCAGCCATCGCCGCCTTCTACCATGAACCCAGCCTCGTTTGGGTGACGGTCGTGCTGGGGACGGCGTTCCTGTTCAATGCGGTGGGGATTCAACATTCGGCGCTGTTGCAGCGGCAGATGCGCTTCACCGCCATGGCCATGATCAGCCTGGCGTCACTAGGTGCTGGCACCGCGGTCGCCATCGGCGGAGCCGCAATCGGCTACGGATACTGGGCGCTCGTCGCATCGTCGGTGATGACCCCGCTTGTCGCCAGCATCGGCTTCTGGCTGGCGACGGGTTGGATCCCAGGGGCGCCGCGCCGGCGCGCCGGCATCCGCTCGATGATGCGTTTCGGGGGCACCCTCACCCTGAACGGCATCGTCGCCTACATCGGATTCAACGCCGACAAGGTGATGATCGGGCGGTTCCTTGGCGTCGACGCCGTCGGCATCTACGGACGGGGCTTCCAGGTCATCCGCATTCCGACCGACAATCTGAATTGGGCGGTTGGCGAGGTGGCCTTCTCCGCCCTCTCCCGCGTGCAGAACGATCCTGTTCGCCTCAGAAGCTACTTTCTCAAGGGCTTCTCGTTGGTCCTCGGGCTGACCTTGCCGATCACGATCGCCTGCGCGCTGTTCGCCGACGACGTCGTGCTCGTCCTGCTCGGGCCGAAGTGGCAGGCCGCGACCGAGATCGTCCGCCTGCTCGCGCCGACCATTGTGGTAATGGCCATCATCAACCCGATGGGATGGCTGATCTCCTCGCTAGGGCTGGTGCGCCGGAGCCTCAAGATTGCTCTCGTCTTCTCACCCCTTATGATCCTGGGCTGCATATTGGGGTTGCCGTGGGGCGCGGCGGGGGTGGCGTTCGCGTATTCGGCAGTGATGGTGCTGTGGGTGGTTCCGCATGTCGCGTGGTGCGTGCACGGCACAGCGATTTCCCTCCGCGATGTTGCGGCGACGGTAATCCGGCCACTTGCCAGCGGCGTCGTGGCGGGAGCGGTCGGATACGCGGTGCGGGTGATGTGCGGAGAGTTCCTTTCGCCATTGCCAAGGCTTGTCCTGGAAAGCGGCGTCTTGGCCGTGACGTTCTTTGCTGTGCTGCTCTTTGTGGCCGGGCAGAAGGCGCTCTATGTCGATCTTTTGCGCGGATTGAGAAGGCCGGTTCAGGTCTACGCGGACGGCCCCGGCGTGAGTGCCTCGCGCGGGCCTTGTCTTTAAAACACGCCGCCTTTCCTCGCGCAGCCGCACCAGGGCGTGCCCTACTCGGCGCAAGGACCCCCCTTCTCTGGTTTCGGGCATCAACTTAGACGGTTTTGAGACACCCGGCTGCGCATGCTCGGCGGCCAAGGGTAAGGTGGCTGCGCGCGTCGGGTCAATTGCAATTGGTGGCATGGTTTGCTCCTCTCTGAGCCTCGCGGGCGTTTTGTATCCATGCCGCGCGACGAGCCAAGTTTCATTGTAGCGCCTGGCGAATGCGACGAGCTCGGCGCGCAGTTCCTCGATGGTTTTGAACGTCCGCACCCAGAGCAAGTTCTCCTTCAAGGTTCGGATGAAGCGCTCGGCGACGCCGTTGCCCTCGGGTTCGCGCACGAAGGACGGCGAAGCTTCGATGCCCAGACATTTGATCTCGCCCTGGAAATCGCCGGACATGTAATTGGAGCCATGATCGTGACGCAGCTTGAGCCCACGCGCCACGCCGGGCGCGATGGAGCCGAAGCACCGATGCACCCCCTGCCGGATCGGCTCCAGCGCCTCGAAGCGATTGGCTGAACGCGCGGCGTGAATGCCGATGATTTCTGAGTTCGCGTGTTCGACGGCGACGAAAACATAGGCCCGCCCTTCCTCGAGGGTGACCGTCTGGCTCATGTCCGTTCCCCACATTTCATTGACCATGTCGGTGACGATGGTTCCGTCGTGCGTCTTCTCTTGGTTGCGCCCGACGCGATGGGGCGCGAGCAAGCCGTTCTCTCCCATCACCCGGCGCACGCGGCGAGGGCTCGAGCGAAACCCGGCAACGCGCAGTCGCGCCCATATTTTGCGATAGCCTTCGCCGTGAAAGTCGGACGCTTCGATTTCCCGGCGGATATGATCGGCCAGGTCAGCATCCGGACAAGGGCCTGTCGGACCGGGGCGACGGGCGATCGGAGGCGATGGCGTTCCCTTGAGAAAGCGATACATGCCGGCGCGCGAAACGCTCCACGCGCGCGAGACCCGCGCCAGGCCATAACAACGAGACGTGGAAGGCGAGACCGTCTGGCTCATCGTCTCGACCTCCTTCAGGCCAAAGGGCTTTTGGCCTCCATGGCGGCGATCTTGGCGGACAGCAATTCGTTGTCCATGGTGATCTCGCCCACCTTGGATTTCAGTCGGACGATTTCATCCTCGCGACTGGCGAGCCCATTCCTGCTCGACTATGATCTGACGCTGCTCGCCATCCCGTTGGTCTGGTTGCTCGGCGAGGGACAGCGCGCGGGCTTTCTGCCGTTTGAAAAGGCGGTGATGGCGCTTGCGTTCGCCCTGCCGCTGGTTTCCCGTATCGTCGCCGGAGCGATCCGTCTGCCGCTCGCGCCCTTGACCATCGGCGCCCTGCTCACGCTCATCCTGCGGCGAGCGCTTACGACTGGCGCCGAGAGCGTAGAGCGCGCCGTGGTCGACGTGGGCTTGCACGCCTGCCTCTCCCCGGCGCTCGAACAGCGATAGGGATGCTCTGAGCTCTGGCCCCCGCGTTGACGGGAAAATCCGCGTCGTGCGCACGGAAACCACGCTCGCCAGGTGCGAACCCTCTTTGCCCCCCTGGCTCTGGCCGCGTCAGGCGGCGACGCATCGTTTACGCCGTGCTCATCCTTACACTCTTCGATTGGGATTTGTCGGCTTTTGTTCCTTTCCAGCTTAATGAGGTCGAGTTTCCATGCGGGCTTAAATTCCACATCGCCCTGCGCCCCGTCGCGTCTATGACCGCTATTTGCGCAAGCGGGACGCTCGTATCCGTCCGGAATCGACGTATTCCGGACATAGCAGACCGCGTCTGCTCGAAGGACGGGTTTTTAGGTGGGCTTCGGAGCACTAGACTGGCCCCTAAATCGCCGGCTCAAATCGGGTAGCAGGCGCTCACATGAACCGTGACGTTCGGCAGTCCTAGCCCGGACGTGAAGGTTGGCACGTCATAAGCGGCGCTAACTTGGGCGCCGCAACTGGCGGTGGTCACCGAGAACGCGCTCGACGGCACGGAGAATCCAACGACATTGTTCGTGGCGTAGGTCTGAATTGCGCTCGTCGTGCCACAGGTCGTGGTCAGGATGGCGGCGCAGCGCGAGGCGGCGTCGACTGCGCGCTGGAGAGAAAAGTCCGCCCAAAGCCACATCCCTGCCTGGGCTAGGCCGAAGAGCATCAGGAAATAGACCGGCGACGTAATGGCGAATTCGACCGCCGCGATGCCTCTCTCGTCACAGGTGAGTCGGCGGTCGATCATTGGATGCGCACCACCGCGGTCGCGGTGAGCGTGGACGGATACGAGATCCCGGCCGCGCTGAACATTGTGGTGAACGGCATCGTGCTGGTCACCGATACGTATTCGCCAGCGGCGCTGCCGGTTGACGTACCCGACGGACAGATTTCTCCTTGCGTCGAGGCAATGACGCCGGTGGCGGTGGCGCAGCCATAAAATTCACTAGGGTCCGGGCTAATCGAGATGCCGCTGACCGGCGCGGCGGAGGTCGCGGCGGTCGCGATCTTGGCGGCGGTGAAGCCGTGCGCGACGGCGTATTCGGCGCCCGCGCTGGCGGCGTAGGTCACCCAGGTCTTCTGCAAGGCGAACCGACCGAGATCTCCGGCGCAAAGGGCGCTTACGACCAGAATAGGGGCGACGAGCGCCAGTTCGATCGCCGCAACGCCCTGCTGCTCGCGGCCAAATCTCTTGAGGGAGCCCCAGTCCGACTTCATTCGCTCAATACCGTCTTGCCCGTGCCGCCGATCGCTGCGGTGCCGTAGTTGCCACAATCGCTTGAGACGCTGCTGTTGCCGGTGAAAGTTACGGTGTCCCCGATGATTTGCGTGCAGTTGCTGGCGGTGCCGGAGACGCCCGTGCCGCTAAACTGTATCGCCATCGACGGAGCCACGATGGCGCCGCCGAAGTAGGTATTGGAGTTGCCGGTGACATAGAGATTTCCGGATGCATTCGGGTCCTCGAACATGACCACCCCGGAGCTGTCCGTTCCGAGCGCCGAGTTGCTGGTCGGGGCAGTGATGTGCATGGACGAGCTGCCGTTGATCGCTACGCTCGGATAGGAATTGCTTTTGCCGGTGCTTGAGGTCAGGACAAACGTGACACCCGTGCCGGTGATCACCGCTCCGCTGTCGATCTGAAAGTTGCCTCCGGCTCCATCGATATAATAGACGCCGGGATTGAGCGTGACGACCTGGTTCGAAGTGATGTGCAGGCCGTTATTGTACCATCCCGGATTGAGCGTGACAGTCGCCGCGGCGCCGGTGTCGCTTCTGCTTGCTGCCCCAGGACGACTTCGAGGGAACCGAAAGCGCCGCGTACGGATTTGGCACCGTGGCCGCGCCGCTTATGTTCGCGTTGTCGACCAATCCTGCCGTCGCGTTGATTCCGCCGACGGCGATTGCTGCATTGACCGTGACTGACGCCGAACCACCGACCGACAAGGAACTTGAGGCGTTGGAGTCGGAGACGAGGTTGCACTTTGGCATATTGACGATCGTGCTGCCGCCCGAGGTGAGCGCGTTTTTTGCCGTCGGAT
Source organism: uncultured Alphaproteobacteria bacterium (assembly GCA_963764955.1). Classification (GTDB taxonomy): domain Bacteria; phylum Pseudomonadota; class Alphaproteobacteria; order Rhizobiales; family Beijerinckiaceae; genus Roseiarcus. Next base: position 134,719 of record CAVXVE010000025.1, read on the forward strand.
CGAGCGCAAGGACACATGCAGGGCCACCGAAAGTCGCCACTGCGCGGCCGTCGATGATGAAATTACCGGGGTGAAAAAGGCGAGAAAGCATCGGCGGTTGAGTGAGGGTGATGATGACTTCAACCGATGCGGTCTTTCCTGCCAGCGGCCCCGACGCGGGCGGATTGTTCACGGTGACTGTGACGCCATTCTGACCGTCGACGAATCCCATCGAGGCGGCGACCGCTTTACCCTCTATGATATACGCGGTCGCCGACGAGTTGAATGAATTGACGGCGCTCACCGCCGCCTGGTCCGCGGCGCCCTGAATGGCGACCTTCTTCCAATAGAGCTCGCCGCCCTCGGAGCCTAACGCTGCAAACCCCAGCGCAATCGGCGCGGAAAACGCAAACAACATCAGGATGTTCCCCGACTGATCGCGTCCAAAGGCGCGCCACGAGCTGAACAGTGCTGAGAACCTGGATGCTACCTTCATGTCGATCGTCACACCTTTCAAACCGACGCATGATCGCTTTCCGACGTTGACGAATTCCAACCCGATGTGCCTCTAATTTTATTAATAACGCGATGTCCACCGGGACAGTTAAGAGAACATAGGTTCACTTACTTCTATGAACCAAAACTCATAATGATGCGGCTGGCTGCGCGCGATCGTGGGGATGGCCCCTTCGCCGGTCGCCCGCGAATTGACATTGCACGGTTATCCTCGGAGTTGGGGCGCACTGGCCTAGCGTCCGCTCTTGGACGCGTTCCGTTCGTATCGGGTCGGGCTGGCAACGACCGAAAGGGGCACGCCCTTGGGCAATGACCGCTATATTTGCGTGCGCCGTGAGAAGGCGGCGCGTTCCAGTGGGTGCAAGCCCCACCCGGCGAACGCTCCAGCCGGAAGCAACCGGAGCAGTCATGGAGGTGACGAAATGGCTGAAGCCTTCGGTGTAGCTGGCCACATATAGGTGACGGCGCGAGTGTGCGGGCCGCAACGCGAGTGAACGCCGAGCAAGCCTCACATGAGCGGGTGGGAGTCAAGTGGGTCGTTTCTGGTGATCAGTCTCCAGCGGTTTGTCCGGTATCCGAGGTTCTGAGCCCGCTTGCGTGACGCGGCTCGTTTCCGAGCACGATCAACCTCACATACGGTCGCCGTTCGCGACGGCTGCACCAACATCCCGCTTGCGGCGGGCAGGGCTCAGGAAGCCGAGAACCTTTCTCGAAAACGGCGTTTGAGGCCACGGCTTGCTTCGGTTCGTCCACCTGGATCCGTCAGGACTGATCACGTCCTGAGGATTACGGTATCGGATGATGTGGGAGACCGGCCTATCGTTGGGCAACCCTAATCATTGCGCCTTCGATCACAACCCCAGCGCTCAGATATTTTATTTCCAGAGCGCCAGCAGCTTTCGCGCCAGCGCCACGATCGTCGTCTTGCGCCGATGGTGAGCTATGCGGGAGAGTGGGTGATGACGGTGTGATTTGAGCGGCGTAACGGGGTTGGCGCCACGCCTGCCCGAGCCTCCCGAAGGAGGGTTACGCCATGAACGAGAATAGAGTTGTCCCTCTGCGTCAGCCAGATGAAATTGACGATCCTCTGACCGAAATTCTGCGGTGCGGCGCGAAACGGCTGGTCCAGCAGGCGGTCGAGGCGGAGTTCGCGGCGTTCCTCGCCAGGCATGCCGATCTCGAACTGCCGGACGGGCGCCAGCGCGTTGTCCGGCGCGGGCATGATCCCGCACGCCCGATCCAGACGGGGATCGGGCCGGTCGAGGTGTCGAAGCCGAAGGCGCGCGATCGTGGGGCGACGAGGGCAGACGAGCGCATCCGCTATTCGTCGTCGATCCTGCCGAAATGGGCTCGGCGGACGAAGAGCCTCGACATTCTTCTGCCGGCTCTTTATCTGCGCGGCGTTTCCACTGGCGACTTTCAGGACGTCCTGACGGCCTTGCTCGGCAAGGATGCGCCCAATCTTTCGCCTTCGGTGATCGGGCGGCTGAAGAGCGACTGGGAGGACGACTATCGGCGCTGGCAAGCCAGCGATCTGTCGGCGCGACGCTATGTTTATGTCTGGGCCGACGGCGTCTATCTGCAGGCGCGGATGGAGCCGCAGGCGGAATGCATTCTCGTACTGATTGGCGCGACCCCGGAGGGCAAAAAGGAGCTTCTGGGCTTGCAGACGGGCATGCGGGAAAGCGGCCAGAGCTGGAAGGAACTGCTTGTCGATCTAAAGGCGCGGGGTCTGTCGATCGCGCCTGACATCGCGGTGGGCGACGGGGCGCTCGGCTTTTGGAAGGCCCTGGACGAAGCCTTTCCCTCGACCCGTCACCAACGATGCTGGCGGCACAAGACCCTGAACGTTCTCGACAAGCTGCCGAAGTCGGTTCAGCCCAACGCGCATCGGGTCTGCGCGAAATCTGGCTCTCCGAAAACCGCGCTGTCGCCGACGCCGCGATGACGACCTTCGCCGAGAAATACGCGCCCAAGTACGACAAGGCCGTCGATTGCCTTCTCAGGGACCGCGACGCATTGTTGACGTTCTTCGATTTCCCTGCCGAGCATTGGACGCATCTGCGGACATCGAATCCGATTGAAAGCGTCGGCGACAACTTCTTAAGGCCGGCCGCGGCGAAATCTCCGCGGGTCAGCGCGGCGCTAATTTTCCCGATCGACTTGGCGAACTGGCCCGGCGCGAGATCACGATAGGAGATGATTCGCATCTGTAGATCTTACCCAAATCGCCGATTTAGGCATATCGGTTCCCGGGTCCGTGCGCGGGCGAGCGGCGCTTGGTTCTGAGCACGCCGGATTGTTATTCAGCGTCGGGGTCTCAGCGCCGATCGACGCGGTAAGTCCTCGACACACCATCGTCGGGTTGGGTCAGCTTGTTGCGCCGAATCCAAGGGATTGGCTACGCAGATGTACATCACGAAATACATCGCAGTAACGACATGGCAATAGTCAGGGCTACGATTGTTGACGTATGCGAATGCCGCAGTTGGCGCAACCGTCGCGTTCCGGCTCCGTCCGCTTTCTCGCGCTTACCGCCCGTTCATGGGGCCAATCTCGAAGGCCCGCTTCGGGTCGAGGGCGGTAGTTGCCGAACAAACAGCGATCGTCTCCGATGGGCGGAAAGCGCGCCTAGAGGGGTCGCCTCGGGAAGGGCCGGAGTGCGTCCCTAAGCCGCCCTTCCATTGCGAGCGCGAAGACTTCACCGCCCGAACCGGAAGTTCCGCGCCTGACTTTCATGCGCGCCAGGATCGCCCCGGGCTCTATTCCGGAAATCCCAGAAGCCGCGCGCCCTCCATGAACTTCGCGGCAAGCGGTGGGGCCATCCCATACTCTGAAAAAACTCGAATTCGGAACCCAGGCTCGAGCTCGAGCCCGCGCTGGACTGAGGTCGTGGCCTGATCAGCGTGCCCCGTCAGCGCCAGGGCGATGGCATGAAAGAACGGCATCACGCTGTGTCGCGGGTTAATTTGCGAGCCCTTGGCGAAGCATGCAGCCGCGTCCTCGAACTTCCCCTCGCCAACCGCAGCCATGCCGAGAGCCAGATGGCCTCAAAATTGGCGGGGTCGATTGGACTTAGCCTTAGCGCGGGCTTCGCATGGAGCGCTACCGCCTTCGGTCGGTTCGCAAAGGCGTTCGTCAGCACCGCGTAGTAATGAGCCATCGCACACGATGGATTCAGCGACAACGCACGTTCGATGGCGCCCAACGCCAACTCGTGCTCTTTGCTCAAAACAATGGTGACCCAGCCGGCAACGGCAAGCGCGGCCGCGTCATCTGTGTCGCTGGCAATCGTTGCCTGAGCGTGAGCGAGAGCGGCCTTCTTGTCCGCCTCGTCAAAACCGCCGCGCGTAAGACACCATTCGTGACACCACGCCAAGTGCGCATGCGCCGCTGCATAGTCGCACATCAACAGCCTTGCCTTCGACCCGCGGAACGTCTGCTAGCACCTTTTGGGCAGCGGCTGAGAGGTAGAGTGGCTTCTTGCCCGTTTTGGTGTCGGCTAGGAAAATCAGTCCGCGCTCGAGGTCGATTTGCGCCCATTTGGCGTGAAGAATTTCACGAAGGCGGGCGCCAGTGAGGATCAAGAGACAATGGCTGCAGTCCCAAATCGGTCAAGTTTGACCCGACGATGATCGACCTTTGGAGCGTGCTTGGCCGCCGGCTTGGTTTCATCAACGGAATGGGGCAGCCCTACCGTCTCGCCTTCCCGCAATGCGTCGCCGAGCTGCGCAAGCTCCTCGATCGTCAAGAAACGTTCGCGACCTTGCTCGCGATACTTTTTGAGACCCTTCACAGGGTTGTGCCCTTCGGGGATCAAGCCCGCCTCGGCAGCCCACGCGAAAGCCTTGGACCAAACTGCCGCGGCACGATTGGCCGCGTAAGGGCGATCGGCCATGCGGAAATGAAGGGTCACAACGTGCGCGCGGGTGAGGGCCGTCGCCTTTAGCGCACCGTGCGTGCGGCGAAGCTCTTCGAGGGCTATCCGATAGCCTACCGCCGTTCCGGGCTTCAGCATTGGTCCGACATATTGCGCGTAGAAGAGGTCGATCAGTTCGCTTACGGTTACAAGAGGCCCGGCGCTCGGACTTCTCTTGCGCGGGGTCTCCACCCAGCCGCACAGCGGCCAGCACGTCGGCGGCGGCCTTGCGCGCCTGTGCGGGCGTCAATTGAGACGTCTTGCCGAGCGTCACGAGGTTTTTTGCCACGCCTCGTCCACCGCCGTGCGGCCGGTACTCGCAAACCCACGACTTGACGCCTGAGGGATAGACCGCTACCCCGAAGCCAATAAGTTCCGAGTCATACTCGATATATGGCTTGGGACGGGGCTTGAGATTTGCGAGAGGTTGCTTGGTTAGCTTCACCATCCTTAGGGTTCCAATCTCAAATCGCCCCCTGAAATCGACGATGGGAAACAATGTTAGCGCGACAGTCTATGTGCGAGCGACTTAGTAAATTCTAGACCACAATGGAAATCATCAGAAATGCAAGGCCGTGACAATGGCATTGAGAGGTCGTCGGTTCGATTCCGTCTGGCTCCGCCATTCATCCAATGACATCCTCTAGAGCATCAGCATCGCGCGGCGGGCCGGCCGCCAGGCTCACCGACTTCAAGGCCCTGACCTTCGATTGTTACGGGACGCTGATCGACTGGGAAACGGGGATGGTCGAGGCGCTCAAGCCCCTGACCAGCAAGGCGCGCCGGTAGCTCACGCGCGACGAAATTCTCGAAGCGCACGCGCGCCACGAATCCTCGCAGCAGGTCCAGACGCCGGCCGAAGCTCTATCGCGATCTGCTGGCGACCGTTTATCGTCGCCTCGCCGAGGAATGGGGCGTCGCTGCGAGCTGGACCGACTGCGCGGCTTACGGCCGGTCGATCCGGAACTGGCCGGCGTTCGCCGACACCACCGCCGCACTGCAGTACCTCAAGCGGCATTATAAGCTCGCTATTCTGTCGAACGTCGACAACGAGAGCTTTTCCTTCAGCAACGAAAAGCTCGGAGTCGATTTCGATGCGGTCTATACCGCCGAGGATTGCGGCTCCTATAAGCCCTCGCCCCGCAATTTCGACTACATGCTCACCAAACTGAAGACGCTCGGGATCGAGAAAAGTGCGATCCTGCACACCGCCGAGAGCCTGTTCCATGACCATGGACCGGCCAACGAGATCGGGCTCGCGTCGTGCTGGATTCACCGGCGCCACGGCGAGCAAGGATCGGGCGCGGCCATGACGACGGCGCAAACGCCCGATTATGATTTTCGCTTCGAGAGCCTGGCCGCTCTGGTCAGCGCGCATCAGGAAGCGCTGAACGCCTGATGGAAAAGCCGCCGATCGTCTACGACGATTTCGCCAGGGTCGACATGCGCGTCGGGCGCATTGTCACAGTCAAGCCGTTCGAGCGCGCGCGCAATCCCTCCTATAAGGTCGAGGTCGACTTCGGCCCGCTTGGGCGGAAATGGTCGAGCGCCCAGATCACCAGTTACTCCGAGGCAGAGCTCGTCGGCCGGCTGGTCGTCTGCGTTTTCAATATGCCGCCACGCAACATCGCCGGCTTTCAGTCCGAAGTGCTGATCCTTGGGGCGAAGAATGAGCGCTCCGAGGTCATCCTGTTGTCCCCCCTGGCCGAGATCGCGCTGGGCGAACCTGTATTCTAGGCGTATGGTTGCCGGAGCACGGTCAGAATAGAAACGCCGCCCCGGAAGTGAGCGCGCTCGATTGCGTGCAGAAGGGAGGCGCAATTGGGCTGTCGTTTTTCACGCGCAGAGGGACGAGTGGCGGGCCTCCACCCGCAGGTCAGGCGCGCCGTTCTTGCGCTTGTCCTGGGATTTACCGCGGCGGCTCCAAGCGCCGGCCTCGCGGCCGCGCTCGACCCGCGCCTATTGGGCGCCTGGGCTTCCTCCGCCGCCGATTGCCAAAAGTTGTTCCTCAGGAGCGGCGGCGCGCTGACCTACCGGCGACCGGTGGACCAGTTCGCCCAGGCTGTCATCATCGAGCCTGGCCAAATCCGCTCGCCGACCGGCGTGTGCCGGATCGTCAGTACGGGGCACGACAAGAATGGCGTCGTCGCGTCGCTTGATTGTCAGGACTCGATCAGCTTCCGCTCCGAAACTGTCCACTTCAAGATCCGCAACGGCGCCGAGATCGTCTACAGTCCGACGGGAGACACGTCGCTCGACACGACCTATCTAAAATGCCGGCCGTGACGTCGGCCGTCTCTCATTGAATCGCGACCGGAGGCGCCAGTCTTAGGTCGTATTCGCCTGTTGGGTTGAGTGATATTGTACTAATAGATAGGATCGCTGATTGCGCCTCTTGGCTTGACGGCCTGAGCGCGCATCGACGAAAGTGCTGCACGATCGAGAAACCGCGGGATCGTCAGGCAGGCGCTTGCGCCGGGCCCGAGCGACAACCATCCGAACAAGGGAGAGAAGCTTGCCCACGTCCAATTGGCGCGCCAGCATCGACCGCCGCACATTCGTCACAACGGGCGCGACCCTCGCCGCCGCCCAATTCGCCAGTCCCTTCGTCATCCGGGCCCGGGCCGCCGACGCGGTCAAGATCGGCCTCGACAATCCGCTGACCGGCACCTACGCCGGCCCGGGCAAGAACGAACTCATCGGCTGCCAGATGGCGCTCGATGAAATCAACGCCAAAGGCGGCGTGCTAGGCCGTCAAGTTCAGCTTTTGGTTGAGGACTCGACCAGCGGCGACGCCGGCACGGCGGTGCAGAAGGCGCGCAAGCTCATCGAAGGCGACAAGGTCAACTTCCTGCTCGGCAACGTCAACTCGGCTCTCGCGCTCGCCATGGCGCAGGTGTCGAACGAAAACGGCGTGCTCCACATTGTGCCGGGCGGCCACACCGACTCCATCACCGGCAAGAGCTGCCACTGGAACGTGTTTCGCGTCTGCAACACCACCGAGATGGAGGCCAACGCGGTGGCGGGCGCTCTGGTCAAGGATTATGGCAAGAAGTTCTATTATATCACGCCCGACTACGCCTTCGGCCACACCCTCGAAGCCGGCATGGTCAAGGCGATCGCCAAGCTTGGCGGCGAGAGAGTGGGCGGCGACCTGACGCCGCTCGGCACGGTGGACTTTTCCTCCTATCTCATCAAGGCGCAGGCGGCGAACCCCGACGTCATTGTCTTCCTCGTCCAGGGCGACGACATGCTGAACGCGCTGAAACAGGCGGTTCAGTTCGGGCTGCAGAACAAGGTGCATCTCGCCGGGGCCCAGCAGGAGATGGAGCCGCTCGAGGGCCTGCCGCCGGAAGCGCGCATCGGCACCTGGGTCATGGAATGGTACTGGAACCAGCCGGGCGTGCCGCACGTGGCCGAATTCGTCGCGGCGACCAAGAAGCGCACCGGGCGCGTGCCGACCGCGCGCACCTGGTTCGGCTATGTCTCGGTCTGGACCTGCGCGCACGCTGCCACTGCGGCCAAATCGCTGAAGGCGGTGGACATGGCGAGGGCCCTGCAGGACTTTCACCTGCCGCCCGAGGTTGCGCTCGGGCCGAACCCGGCCTTCTATCGCGCCGGCCAGAACCAGCTCCTCGCTTCGCTCTTCGTCGGCAACGCCCAGGCCAAGGGCTCGGCGCCGGACGACCTGTTCAAAGTCACCAAGGTGGTCAACGGGGCCGATGTCGCTGGCACGGTCGAAGAGAGTGGCTGCAAGATGACCTGGCCGACCTGAGCGTCCGATAAGACCGCCGCGGGACAGAGCGCCGGCTGAAGCGTGAATCGATAAAAATCGGCTGAAGCCGGCGGTTGCAATTTGGGAGGAGCCAATGGTCAACCCCAGTTCGTGCGGGATCAGCCGTCGCGGGGTGGTCAAGTCAGGGCTGGCGCTCGCTGGCGCACAAATTGCTTCGCCGTTCATCGTCCCCGCGCGCGCCGCTGAGGTCGTCAAGATCGGACTCGACAATCCTTTGACGGGCACCTACGCGGGGCTGGGCAAGAACGAACTGGTCGGCTGCCAGATGGCTCTCGACGAGATCAACGCCAAGGGCGGCCTGCTCGGCCGTCCGGCCGAGCTCATCGTCGAAGATTCGACCAGCGGTGACGCCGGAGTGGCGGTGCAGAAGGCGCGCAAATTGATCGACAACGACGGCGTCGACTTTTTGCTGGGCAACGTGAACTCCGCGCTGGCGCTCGCCATGGCCCAGGTTTCGAACGAAAAGAACATTCTCCACGTCTGCCCCGGCGGGCATACCGATGCGGTCACCGGCGCAAGCTGCCACTGGAACGTGTTCCGCGTCTGCAACACCACGCAGATGGAGGCGAACGCCGTCGCCGCCGCGCTGATCAAGGATTATGGCAAGAAGTTCTACTACATCACCGCAGACTACGCCTTCGGCCATACGCTCGAGGCGGGAATGGTGAGAGCCTCGGCTCCCCTTGGCGGCGAGAGAGTGGGCGGCGACCTGACGCCGGTCGGCACGGTGGACTTTTCCTCCTATCTCATCAAGGCGCAGGCCGCGAACCCCGACGTCGTGATGTTCCTGCTCGGAGGCGACGACATGCTGAACGCGCTGAAGCAGGCGGTGCAGTTCGGGCTGCAGAACAAAGTGCACCTTGCCGGCGCGCAGCAGGAGATGGAGCCCCTTGAAGGCCTGGCGCCTGAGGCCCGGATCGGCGTCTGGGTCATGGAATGGTACTGGAACCAACCCGGCGTGCCCCATGTCGCTGAATTCGTCGAGGCCACCAAGAAGCGCACCGGGCGCGTGCCGACCGCGCGCACCTGGTTCGGCTATGTTTCAGTGTGGACCTGCGCGCTCGCTGCGGCGAAGGCCAATTCGCTCAAGGCCCTCGACATGGCGAAGGCGCTGCAGGACTTTCATCTGCCCCCCGAGGTTGCGCTCGGGCCGAACCCGGCATTCTATCGCGCCGGCCAGAATCAGCTTCTCGCGTCGCTGTTCGTCGGCGAGGCGCAGGCCAAGGGCTCGGCGCCGGATGATTTGTTCAAGGTCAGCGATGTGGTCAACGGCGCCAAGGTCGCGGGAACCCTCGCGGAAAGCGGGTGCAGCATGAAGTGGCCGGCATGAGCGCTCCCGGAGCGGCGGAGGAGGGTTCGCCCTACTTGCCGCCAACAGCGAATCCCGACGCATGACTCAGGTCGTCCTGTTCAACGTCTTCAATGGCCTGATCGTCGGTGCGTTCTACGCGCTGATGGCGCTTGGCCTGTCGCTCATTCTCAACTTGAGCGGCGTCATCAATTTCGCCCATGGCGGATTTCTGGCGCTCGGCGCCTATTTCGCCTACACCTTGATCCCGTATGTCGGATTCTGGGGCGCGCTGATCCTCGCGCCGCCGCTGACCGCCGTGCTTGGCCTCGTCGTCGAGTGGCTCTTGATCCGCCCGCTCTATGGCAAGGACCCGCTCTACAGTCTGCTCTTGACCTTCGGGCTCGCCTACATTTTCGAGGATGTGTCGCGGATGATCTGGGGCGCGCAGAGCGTTCCGTTTCAGGTCCCCGCCTGGCTCATGAGCCCGCTGTCGAGCCAGTACTTTTTTCTCACCGGCTATCGCGTGTTCATGGTGATCATCGTTGCGGCGGCGGTCGGCGGCCTGTTCGCGGTGCTCAAATACACGCGCCTTGGCATGCGAATCCGCGCCGGCACGCGCGACCTCGACACGGTCTCGACGCTTGGCGTCAACGTCAGGGTGCTGCGTAGCCTCAACTTCGGCATCGGCATCTATATGGCCGGCCTCGCCGGCGTGCTGGCGGCCGGCCTCCTCGGCCTCTCGCCCACCATCGGCGCAAATCTCATCATGCCGAGCTTTGTCGCGATCATCGTCGGCGGCCTCGGCAGTCTGCTTGGAACGCTGCTCGGCGGCTTGATGATCGGCGTCGCCTCGGGGCTGGCGGCGGTCTACTTTCCCTCCGCCACCGAGGCGGTGATCTACGTGATGATGGGGCTCGTGCTGCTGGTCAGGCCGCGCGGGCTGCTCGGCGAAGAGGGGAGGCTCCATTGAGGCGCGGCCGCGACCGCGCCTTCGACGTTGCCGTTTGCGTGATTTTGCTGTTCATGCCCTTCTGGATGGGCGCGATCGGCGGCTACACCGAACTCGCCACCCGCATCGTCGTGATGGGCCTCGCGGCGATGTCGCTCAATTTCCTGCTCGGCTTCACCGGGGTTCTCTCGTTCGGCCACGCCGCCTATTTCGGGCTCGGCGCCTATGGCGCGGCGATGACGATCAAGTATCTGGACGCCGGCACGATCCCCGCGATCGGGCTCGGCGTTGTCGTGGCGACGATCGCGGCGATGGTCATCGGCGCGCTCATCGTCAGGCTGCGGGGCGTCTATTTCGCCATGGTGACGATCGCGTTCGGCCAGGTCTTCTACTTCATCGCCTTTCGCTGGAACGCGGTCACTGGCGGCGACGACGGGCTCACCGGCTGGCATCGCCTGCCGATCGACTTCGGCTTCGCCCGGCTCGACATCTTTCAAAACGACAAGGCCTTCTATTATTTCGCGCTGGCGATTTTCGCCATCTGCGTCGGCGCGATGGCGAAGCTTCTCGACTCGCCCTTCGGCCGCTCTCTCATCGCCATCCGCGAGAACGAGCGGCGCGCCCGGTTTCTCGGCGTGCCGATCGAATGGCACGTCTGGCTCTCGTTCGTCCTCTCATGCCTGTTCGTCAGCGTCGCGGGGGCGCTCTACGCGCTCCTTAACAACTTCACCGACCCGCGCGCTTTGCGCTTCGACCTCTCCGGCAATCTCGTGATCATGGCCGTTTTGGGCGGCATGCGCTCGTTCTGGGGGCCGCTCATCGGGGCTGCGATTTTCGTCGCGCTGCAGGATTACGTCTCGAGCCATACCGAAAACTGGATGTCGGTGATCGGCCTCGTGTTCGTGCTGGTGGTGCGCTTCTTTCCGCGCGGAGTTCTGGGCATGCTGCGCAGCGGAGCCAAGGCGTGACCCTGCTTCAGGTCGACGGCGCATCGAAGCGATTCGGCAACCTCATCGCCATTCAGGACGTGTCGCTGACCATCGAGCCCGGCGAGTTGCGCGCGATCATCGGGCCGAACGGCGCCGGCAAGACGACGTTTTTCAACCTGGTCAGCGGTCTATTCGCGCCGACGTCGGGGTCGATCCGGTTCGAGGGGACCGACATCAGCGCGCTGGCTCCCGACGAGCGGGTGCGGCGCGGCATGGCCCGCACCTTTCAGATCACCGAGATCTTTCCCGATCTCTCGGTCGCCGACAATATCCGCGTCGCGGTTGAGATCGCGGCCGGCTATCGTCTCAGACCCTGGCTTGCCAGAAAGGCGCGTGGGGCGGTGGCGGAGCGCGTCGCCGAGCTTCTGAGCCTCGGCGGATTGGGGGACAAGGGCGACATGCGCGCCGGGGCCCTGTCGCACGGCGATCAGCGCGCGGCGGAGATCATGATGTCGCTTGCGCTGAAACCCCGCCTGCTCATGCTCGACGAGCCGACCGCAGGCATGGGCGACCAGGAGACCTATGACATCGCACGGCTCATCCGGCGACTGCATCGGCAGGCGGGCCTGACGATCATGCTGATCGAGCACGACATGCGCGTCGTCTTCAATCTCGCCGACCGGATCATGGTGCTCGCCGAGGGCAGGGTGCTGGCGGAGGGCGGCCCGCAGGAAATCGCCGAAAGCGAGAAGGTCCAGGCTGCTTATCTCGGCAAGGCGGCGGCATGATCGCGCTCAAGGCCGAAGGCGTCCATACCTTCTACGGCAAGAGTCACATCCTGCACGGCGTGAGCCTCGAAGTGCGCGAAGGCGAGATCGTCGCGCTGCTCGGCCGCAACGGCGCCGGCAAGACGACGACGCTGCGCTCGCTCATCGGCCTCACGCGCCCGCGCACCGGGCGCGTCGCGGTGTTCGGCGCGGACGTGACCGGATTGCCTCCTTACCGGATCGCTGAGGCGGGTGTCGGCTATGTGCCCGAGGGGCGGCGGATCTTCGCCAACCTGACGGTTGAGGAGAACCTGCTGGTTCCGGTCGAACGGCCTGGTCCGTGGACGGTTCAGCGGGCTTACGAAGCGTTTCCGCGGCTCGCCGAGCGCAAGACGAACAAGGGCGCGCAGCTTTCCGGCGGCGAGCAGGAGATGCTGTCGATCGCCCGCGCCCTGCTCTTGAACCCGAAGCTGCTCATGCTCGATGAGCCCTCGCAGGGCCTGGCGCCCCTGATCGTCGAGGACGTGTTCAGGATTGTCGTGGCGGCGCGACGCGAAGGCGTCTCCGTGCTGCTGGTCGAGCAGAACGTGCGCGCGGCCGTCGAGATCGCCGATCGCGCTTATGTGCTGGACGATGGCCGCATCGTCTACGAGGGCGACGCGCGCGCCTTCGGCGCCGACGAGCAGCGGGTGCGCGAGCTCGCCGGCGCGAGCGCCGAGAAGTGGGACATGGACGGTTAGCGGGAGCTTTCCGTGGGCTCTGGCGCGCCTGAACCCCGGGCCAGGCGGGCGCATGCGCATGTCCCCGAATGGCGGTTGGCTTAATTCGCCGCTGCGGCGCCTTATGAAAAGCGCCAGGCTGATTCGCGCCGTGGGGAACGGTCGGGCTCGCCCGCCACGGGCCGGGGGAGGAAAGACCAATGTTCAAGCAATTGCTGACGCCCGTCGCCGGCAGCCTGCCGCTCTCCTTCATCGTGGCGGCGCTTCCGGTGGCGGTCGTTCTCGTCCTGCTCGGCGTCTTGCGCCGGGCGGCGTGGCAGGCGTCGCTCGCGGGGCTGATCGTCGGGCTGATCATCGCGACCGCGGTCTGGAGTCTTCCTCTTTCCCTCGCCTTCAATTCCATCGCGGCCGGCGCTGTGTTCGCCCTCTGGCCGGTCATGTGGATCGTCGTCAACGCGCTGCTCCTCTACAATATCGCAGTCGAGTCGAACCGGTTCGACGCCTTTCGGGCGTGGGTTCTCAACCATCTTCCCAACGATCGCCGCGTCGTGCTGGTGGTGATCGGCTTCTGCTTCGGTGCGCTTCTGGAAGGCATCGCCGGCTTTGGAACGCCGGTCGCGATCACCTCGTCGCTTCTCATTCTGGTCGGCTTCCCGGCGCTCGAAGCGCTGGTCTTTACGTTGATCTTCAACACCGCGCCGGTCGCCTTCGGGGCGCTCGGCGTTCCGGTGACGACGCTGGGCGCGGTCACGGGGCTGCCGTCAGCAACTCTCGGCGCGATGATCGGCCGCCAGCTGCCGTTTATTGCGCTTTTGCTGCCCTTCTACGTGATGACGCTCTATGGCGGCGTGCGTTCGCTCAAGGCGCTGTGGCCGGTTCTTCTGGTCGCGGGCGGCTCCTTCGCCCTCAGCCAGTTCATTTCCTCGAATTATATCAACTACGCCTTGACCGACGTGCTGGCGTCGCTCGGTTCGTTGATCATCACGCTCCTGTTCCTGCAGGTGTGGAAGCCGGCGCCCGATCCGGAGTTCACGGTCAGGGGAGACGCAAACCTGCTCCGTGCGCATTCAGACGTGGGCCCCTGGCAAGGCTGGCTGCCTTGGCTCATCGTCACCGCGATCGTCATCGTGTGGACGACGCTCGAGATCTTCAAGATCGGCGCGCAGGCCGTTCACTGGCCTGGGCTCGACAAGGCGATCTCGATCACGCTCTACAATGACAAGCCATATGCCGCCGTCTGGGGCTTCCAGCCTCTCGCCACGGGAACGGCGATCCTGCTTTCGGCGATCATCACCGCGCTCGTCGTCAGGATGAGCGTCGGGGGCTTCTTCCAGTGTGTCGTCCGGACCATCAAGCAGGCATGGCTCGCGATCCTGACCGTTTGCCTGATCATCGGTCTCGCCTACCTGATGAACTATTCTGGCATGGCCTATACGCTCGGACTCGGCGTTGCCTCGGTCGGGCGTTTGTTCGTCATTCTCTCGCCCTTCCTCGGCTGGGTGGCGGTGGCGCTATCGGGCAGCGACACGTCGGGCAATGCCCTGTTCGGCAATCTCCAAGTGGTGGCGGCGAGGCAGCTTGACCTGAATCCGGTGCTGTTCGCGGCGGCCAACTCATCCGGAGGGGTGATGGGGAAGATGATCTCGCCGCAGAATATCGCGACCGGCGTCTCGGTCACCGATCTGCGCGGTCATGAAGGCGTCGTGTTCGCCCGCACGTTCTGGCACAGCATCATCCTGACGCTCGTTCTCGGCGTGCTGGTCGCGCTGCAGCAGTTCGTTTTCCCCGGGATCATCCCGCACTGAGCGTCCGGACTATTTCTGGCAGAAGACGGCGAGGAGCGCGCCGCCCTCGCGGGCGGCGAGATCGCCGGCGCTGAGCGGGGCGGCGCTCTCCGACGCAGACTCGCCGCCGCCGACGAAGGCGCGGACCGCCTCGGGCGCGATCAGGGCGTGCGAGGCCGCGAGCGCGACGCCGGCGACGCGCCTGGGCTCGTTCGCGATCGGCGCAATGAGACCGACCAGCGCGCCGCGCCGATCGAACGCCGGGCCGCCGCCGGCGCTCTTGCTTACCGCAGCGGTCACGATCGGGCGGGCGCCGTCGCCCGTCAATGAGGCCGGGCTTGCCGCAAGGCGCGGCCCATCGAATCCAAGGATGACGAGGTCCTGAGTCGGCGCGCCGAAACGCGGCGGCTCGGTGTTCGCACGGAAATCGCCGACCAGCATCGCAAGGCCCGTCGCCGTGTCGGCGCGCTCGATCCGTACCGGCTTGCCGGCGATGGTCGGGTTCGGGCAGTCGCGCGCTTCAAGCGCGGTCAGCGCCTTGCCGGGCGCGATGACGAGCGCTGTCGCCGCCGGCACGGGACCGGCCGGAGGCGCCGCCGCGCCCGGGGCAGGAGAGACGACGGCGTTCGCAGCCGGCGCCGGGGCGGATCCGGGGAAGGGCTCGAATGAATTGGCGACCGAGATCGCGACCCGGTTGAGATAGGCGCCCTGTGACGCCGGATAGGCGAAGGTGAAGCCGCGAATCGGCGGGATCGCCGCCGGGTTCTTGTCGAAGCGGGTGTAGAACATCGTCGCGCCATCCTGTCCCGAGACGACGAAGAAGGCTTCCGGCTTGATCGCCTTGTAGGTGATCTTGCGGGCGGGCGTTGCCGCGGACAGGCGCGCATAGAGGGCGCCAAGGTCGGCGTCGGCGCTTGAGGCGAAGTCAAGCCTTGCGCCCCCGCGCGCGCCTATGAGCTTGAGCGGCGCGCCGATCCTCGCGCCGCTCTTCGGGTCGCTGACGACCTGGAACCCAGCGGCGTCCCGCGCCTTCCGGGCGGCGGCGAGCAAGGCGGCGGCCTCGGGCGGCGACAGCGCTCCGTCGGTTGGCGCTTTGACGTTTCCCTGGAAGGCCAGGATGGCATCGCGGGTTCGCTTGCCGAATTCGCCGTCATCGACCCCGACATAGAGCCCGAGCCACACGAGCGCCTCCTGCGCCGCCTTGCGGGTCGCCCCGGGCAGCGCCAGGAACGCCGCCTTCTGCGCGGCGAATGCGGCGTCGGCGGCCGCTGGAGCGGGGGGCGGCGTCTGGGCCGAAGCCAAGGGAGAAACGAGCCCCAGGACCAGGGCGAAGGCGCCGGTGCGAAGCGTTTGTCTCATCGATCTCTCCGGCCGCCGCCACGGGCCATGGCGCTTCGCGCGAGCGTTCCCCTCAAAGGTCCCCTAGAAGGCGACGGCCGGGCTGTGAAATCAAGATGAAAGGGCGGGGCGTGAGGCAGACTTCTTGCGTGGCGGCGGGCCGGTGGGGCGTGCGCGGCCCTCATCCCGACGGGGCCGGCTGATGCAAGCGGGCTCCTCTACGCAGCCTCGCGGATCGCCCGGATATTGTTGGCGTAAGCCTTCGGGTCGCCCTCGAACACGGCCGAGCCGGCGACGAAGACGTTCGCGCCGGCGCCGGCCAGAAGCGGCGCGGTCTTCGGCGCGACGCCGCCGTCGACCTCGATGTGAATCTTCCGCTCGCCGATCATGCGCTTGACCCGCGCGACCTTGTCGAGCATCGCGGGAATGAACGCCTGCCCCCCGAAGCCGGGATTGACGGTCATGACCAGGATCAGGTCGAGCCGGTCGAGCACATATTCGATCGCGTTCTCCGGCGTCGCTGGATTGAGCGCCACGCCCGCCTTCTTGCCCAGCCTTCGGATCTCCTGCAGCGAGCGGTCGAGATGCTTCGTCGCCTCGGCGTGAACGGTGATGTGATCGGCGCCCGCCTTGGCGAAGGCTTCGAGATAGGGATCGCAAGGCTCGATCATCAGGTGGCAGTCGAACGGCTTGTCGGTCAGCGGCCTCAGCGCCGCGACGACCGGCGGCCCGAACGTGATATTGGGGACGAAATGCCCGTCCATCACGTCAAGGTGGATCCAGTCCGCGCCCGCCGCGGCGACCGAACGCACCTCCTCGCCCAGCTTGGCGAAATTGGCGGACAGAATCGATGGCGCCATGATCACGGAATTGGCCATGCGCCGATCTCCCTTTCTCGATCGCCCGTCGAACGCGGCGCTATCGATGGGCGCCGCCCCACGAAGAGTCAATCGGCCTTCAGCGACAACAATACAAGCAGAGATCGTGTGTCTAAATTAACAACCTATCCATATAGCTTAAATCGTTGCGTTCTCGCAGCAGGCCGCCTATGTAGCGCGCCTCTCATGGGAAGTCCGATGCCGATCGTATTGCCAGCCCATCTTCGGCGGCTGGAGGCCGAATCCATTCACATCATGCGGGAAGTTGTCGCCGAGATGCGCAACCCGGTGATGCTGTACTCGATCGGCAAGGATTCAAGCGTCATGCTGCATGTGGCGATGAAGGCCTTCTATCCGGCCAAGCCGCCGTTTCCGCTGCTGCATGTCGACACGACCTGGAAGTTCCGCGAGATGATCGCGTTCCGCGACGAGACCACGCGCAGGCTTGGCCTCGATCTGATCGTCCACATCAACCAGGACGGGGTGAGGCGCGGCATTTCGCCGATCGCCTCGGGCTCGCAGCTCCATACGCAAGTGATGAAGACCGAGTCGCTGAGGCAGGCGCTCGATAACGGCCGCTTCGACGCCGCATTCGGCGGCGCGCGGCGCGACGAGGAGAAGAGCCGGGCGAAGGAGCGCATCTTCTCTTTTCGCTCGGCGGCGCACGCCTGGGACCCGCGCAACCAGCGGCCGGAACTGTGGCGGCTGTTCAACACCCGCATCCGCGAAGGCGAATCGATGCGCGTCTTCCCGCTCTCCAACTGGACCGAGCTCGACGTGTGGGAATATGTGCTGGCTGAAGACGTCCCGGTCGTGCCGCTCTATTTCTCCAAGCTCCGCCCCGTCGTCGAGCGCTCGGGCGCGCTCATCATGGTCGACGACGACCGCCTGCCGCTCAATCCGGGCGAGAAGCCGACAATGCGGCGCGTCCGTTTCCGTACGCTTGGCTGCTATCCGCTGACCGGCGCGATCGAGTCGGAGGCCGACACGCTGCGCGACATTGTCGCCGAGATGCGCAAGGCCACCACCTCCGAGCGTCAGGGCCGCCTGATCGATTCGGATGAAGCCTCCTCGATGGAGAAGAAGAAGCGCGAGGGGTATTTTTGATGAATGCCGCAGTCCACGCCGCGGCGCTCCCGACGCTTCGCCTCCTGACGTGCGGCTCGGTCGACGATGGCAAGTCCACCCTGATCGGACGGATGCTGTATGAGAAGAAGCTGATCTTCGACGACCAGCTTTCAACTCTTGCGCGCGACTCGAAGAAATTCGGCACCACCGGCGAGGATATCGATTACGCGCTGCTGGTCGACGGCCTCGAGGCCGAGCGCGAGCAGGGCATCACCATCGACGTCGCCTATCGCTATTTCGCGACTGAAAAGCGCTCGTTCATCGTCGCCGATACGCCAGGGCATGAGCAATTCACCCGCAACATGGCGACGGGCGCCTCCAACGCCGACCTCGCCATCGTGCTGGTCGACGCGCGGAAAGGTCTGCTCACCCAGACCCATCGCCATTCGATCATCGTGTCGCTGCTCGGCGTGCGCCACGTCGTGCTCGCGGTGAACAAGATCGACCTTGTCGACTATAGCGAGAGCATTTTTCGCAGGATCGAAGCCGACTACAGGAAATTCGCCGAAACGCTTGGCTTTCGCTCGCTGGTCGCGCTGCCGATCTCGGCCCGTCACGGCGATAATGTGTCGTCGCCGAGCGCGCGCACGCCCTGGTATTCCGGACCGCATCTGCTCGAATATCTGGAAGGCGTCGAGGTCGAGGAGGATCGCCGGAGCGCGCCTTTTCGCTTGGCCGTCCAATGGGTTAACCGGCCGCACCAGGATTTTCGCGGCTTCGCCGGCACAATTCCGAGCGGACGCATCGCGCGCGGCGATCGGGTCGTCGCTGCGGACTCTGGCCATGAGAGCACGGTCTCGAGCATTCTGGTCGCCGACCGCGAGGTCGAGGCCGCCGAAGCGGGCGACGCCGTGACGCTGACGCTGACCGACGAGATCGACATCGCGCGGGGCGACGTGCTGTCGAGCCCGGACGCCCGTCCCGAAGTCGCCGATCAGTTCACGGCGCACGTTTTATGGATGAGCGCCGAGCCGATGCTGCCCGGCCGGTCCTATCTGCTCAAGATCGGCGGACGCACGACGCCGGCTGCGGTGACCGACCTCAAGCACCGTCTCGACGTCAACAATTTCGACAAGCTCGCGGCGAAGCAGCTCGATCTCAACGAGGTCGGCTTCTGCAACATCGCCACCACCATGGCCGTGGCCTTCGACCCCTACGCGGAGAACCGCGACACGGGCGGCTTCATCCTGATCGATCGCGCGACCAACGAGACCGCGGCTGCGGGCATGATTGCGCATGGGCTCAGGCGCGCGACCAACGTGCATCGGCACGGGCTTTCCGTCGATCGCGACGCGCACGCTTCGCTCAAGCACCAGAAGCCTGCGATCCTGTGGTTCACCGGCCTCTCGGGCGCGGGCAAGTCGACGATCGCGAATCTGGTCGAGGCCAGGCTTCATGCGCGCGGCGTTCATACGACGCTGCTCGACGGCGACAACGTTCGTCACGGCCTCAACAAGGACCTGGGCTTCACCGCGGCCGACCGGGTCGAGAACATCCGGCGTGTCGGCGAAGTGGCGAGACTGATGACGGACGCCGGCCTCATCGTGCTCTGCTCGTTCATCTCCCCGTTCCGGGCGGAGCGGCGCCTGGTTCGCGACACCGCGGCCGAGGGGGAGTTCATCGAGATCTTCGTCGATGCGCCGCTCTCAGCCGCGATCGAGCGCGACCCCAAGGGCCTATATAAGCGCGCGCTCGCCGGCGAGATCAAGAATTTCACCGGCGTCGACCAGCCCTACGAAACGCCCGAGGCGCCCGAGCTGACCCTCGATTCCGCCAGGGATTCGCCCGAGGCCCTGGCTGACCTTGTGATCAAGGAGCTTGAACGGCAGGGCCGCATCGTGGCGTTATAGCGAGGGCGGGGCGCATGCGGCGCCCCGTCGACCCTGGAGCTTGCATGCTCACGTTCTATTACGCCACCAACACCTGCGCGCTCGCCTCCCATATCGCACTCGAGGAAGCGGGCGCGGCGTATGAAACGCGATGGATCGACTTCGGCGCCGCCGAGCAGACGAAGCCGGATTATCTCAAGATCAATCCCAAGGGCCGGGTGCCCTCGCTCATGACCGAGCGCGGCGTGATCACCGAAACGCCGGCCATTCTCGCTTATATCGCGCAAACGCATCCCAAGGCGAAGCTCGCGCCGCTCGACGATCCGTTCGCCTTCGCCGAGCTGCAATCGTTCATAAGCTATCTCTGCTCGACGGTGCATGTGGCGCACGCCCATCGCGCCCGAGGCTATCGCTGGACAGACGATCCGGCGGCTATCGAGGCGATGAAGAAGAAAGTTCCGCAATCCGTCGGCGCCTGCTTCGACCTGATCGAGCGCAAGATGTTCCGTGGGCCGTGGGTCATGGGCGAGGCCTACACGGTCGCCGACCCCTATCTCTTCACCATCGCGCGCTGGATGGAGGTCGACAGCGTCGATCCCGCCTCCTTCCCGCGCGTGCTCGATCACCGCGACCGCATGGCCGAGCGTCCCGCCGTCCAGCGCGCGCTCAAGAGCCAAGGATTGGCGTAATGGCGAGTGACGCGGCCACGCCTCGCGGTGAGGTTAGCGCATGGCGCATTCAGGCGGAGTAGTCATTGCGAGGAGCGGAGCGACGAAGCAATCCAGAGAACGAAGGGCGTCCTACGATTCCTGGATTGCTTCGCCATAGCCCCGTCCGCAAGGACGGGCGTCTTCCAACGCCCTATGGCTCGCAATGAGCGGCAGCGGCGCCGTCTGAACGGGCCATGCTCTAGGCGCGCTATCACGCTTTCTGTTTCGCGAAGGCCTTCGCGGCATGCGCAATGGCCATCAGAGCTGATTCGGGGCCTTTCCAACCGATCATCTTGAGTTTCTTGTCCTCAAGCTCTTCGGTCGCGATGAAGAACTTCTCCAGCTCTTCTTGGATCGGCCTTGTCAGATCTCGCACGTCCTTCAACGCCCTTTCGGAGTGCGAGCGCAGCGGCACAGCAAATACGCGGTCGTTCCGCTCGGATTTATTTTTGTTCTTCTGCTCGATCTTGAGAATGCCAATGACGCGGCAGATGACGACGACCCCTGGAAAGGTCGCTCCGTCATGAATCACCATGACATCGAGCGGGTCCCCATCATTGGCCGTCGTCGATGGCCCGAACCCCCAGTCGTACGGATAGGTCAGGCCGGTCAGCAGAGATTTGCGCAGGACAAAGGCCTTGAGCTTTGGATCGTAGGCGAATTTCACCCGACTGCCGCGTGGCGTCTCGATGACGACATGGATGTCGCCGTCTTCGGCAAACAGCGGCAGGTTGAAGAAATTCGGCATATCGGGATTAGCTCCTCCGGATTCTTGCCGCGCATGGGCCCGCGTCCGGGATATGACAGTGAACTGACAACGTAAGAGGTTGTTCCAGAACGAGGATCACGCCTTCGTCGGCGCCGCTGTCTCGCGAACTGACCGACCATCGGCGCCCCCGCCCTACCGCGGCAGGCAATCCAACAAATTGGAATCTGCGCGCGCCTTCGCTTCGAGGCTGGCGGCGAGGCGGCGCTGCATTCCCGAGGGGCGCCCCGGATTCCGCAGGATCGGATTCGGCAACGCGGTGGCCAGGAGCGCGGCCTCGTGCGCATTGAGTTGGCTTGCGCTCTTATGGAAGTAGCGCTGCGCCGCAGCCTCGATCCCATAGAGCCCGTCGCCCCACTCCGCGATGTTGAGATAGATCTCGAGTGTGCGCCGCTTCGACCACGCCTTCCCCAGCGCGAGCGCCATGGGGATCTCAATGCCCTTGCGGACGACGGAGCGGCCAGGCCACAGAAAGAGGTTCTTCGCGGTCTGCATGGTGATAGTCGAGGCGCCTCGCTTCGGCCCATGTTTGCCCGCGCCGCTGACGACCTCGTGCAGGGCGCCCCAGTCGACGCCGTCATTGTCGCAGAAGCTCGCGTCCTCCGACGCGATCACCGCGGCGAGCGCGGCCGGCGCGATGGTCTTGAGCGGCACGTAAACGCGCTGATAGCTCTTGCCCTCGATCGTGCGCGCAAGCATCAGCGTCGACACCGGTCGGGCGATTGCGTAAAGCGCCACGAGGCCGACGAAGAGCGCGAGAAGCGCCAGCGCCGCCCAGACAACGCCAAGCGCGAGAAGACGAAGTGGGGAGCGCCGGCGGGCCACGGGCCCGAGACTTGGCCCAAGTCGCCGCATCGTTCAAGCGGCCGCGCTCGCGGCTCTCCCGCCGCCATGCCAGCCTACGGGCGCGCGCAAGCGCAGGCGGCGAAGTCGGGGGACCTGGAAAACATCGGCTCGCGATGGCCAAGAGCGCCAACAATCTCATCGTCGAGCTTGCGCCGCGATGAGCCGGCCCGGTTATTTCTCCGGAACGCCGGCCTTTCGCAGACCCTCGAGGATGCGCTCGCGCTGCTTGAGATAGGTCGGGTTGTCGCTCTCGGCCATGCTGAGAAATCGAGCGATCGAGTATTTTGGCGCGAGCGAAAGACCTGCTTTGACCTCGGCTCGCGCCTCGTCGAGACGGCCGAGATGGGCGAGCGCGGCGGCCATATAGAAGTGGTTCAGCGGGTAGTTCCGGCTGGCGTCGACCGAGCGGCGAAAGAGCGCCGCTGCTTCCTCGTCGGCTCCCAGGTGCATTTTGGCCAAGCCCCGAATGTGAGTCCACATGAAGCCGACCGCGTCATTGGGCGACAGGCGGAACGCCTCGTTGAGATGAGCCTCGGCCTCCTCGGCGCGGCCCATGGTGATCTTCGCTTGCCCGGTCCACGCGTGTGCGGCGCCAAGGTTCTGGTTGAGCGCCAACGCCCGTTCCAATTCGCCAATCGCTCGCGAAGCGCGATTGGTCTGGATGTGGATAAAGCCTAGCCAGAGATGCGCCCAGTAGTTGCGCGGCGCGATCGAAACGCCCTTGATCAGCAGCGCCTCGGCGGCGGCCAGACGCTCGGTCCGGTGGTCAGTGGTGTAAATCGCACCGACCAGCACATCGGCGCGCGCCGCGCCGACAAGGGCGTCGATGTTGGTCGGATCGAGAGCCACGGCGCGCTCGAAATAGCCGCGCGCGCGCTCGATGTTGTCGGGCCCGCCTTTGTTGAACCACTGCACCCCCTGGAAATAGAGATCGACGGAATCGGGGTCCGCCTCTTGCTCGGCTCGCCGCGCTTCGGCGGCGAGCAACTCCGGGCGCATTTGATTGGCGAGTTGGGAGACAATTTCATCCTGCATGTCGAACAAGTCGGCCATCGGCTTATCGAAACGGTCCGCCCACAGGTGGTTCCCGGTGATCGCGTCGATGAGCTGGACATTGACGCGCATTCGGCTCCCGCCGCGCTGAATGCTTCCCTCGAGGATATAGCGAACGTTGAGATCGCGGCCGAGCTGCTTGGCGTCGACCGCCTTGCCTTTGTAAGTAAAGGCGGTGTTGCGCGCGACGACAAAGGCGTTGTTGATGCGCGAAAGGTCGGTGGTGAGGCTTTCCGTCACCGCGTCGACAAATTGCTCGTGTTCCGCGCCGCCCCCAAGATTTGCGAACGGCAGCACCACGATCGACAGTCGCGGCGGCGCCGGCTTCTCAGCGGCGACGGCGGCGGAAGGCGCTTGACCGGCTTGGGCCGCAGGGCCGACCTCGAGCGAATAGACCCGAATCGGCTCGGCGATGTTCTTGAGCTCCGTCTGGCCAAGGTCGCTGACCATCAGATCGAGCCGCCCCCTGACCTGCCGGTAGGCGTCCTCCGACAGGCAGATCGCCCCGGGCTTGGCGATGCCTTCGAGGCGCGCGGCGATATTGACGCCGTCGCCCATAAGGTCGCCATCGCTCTCCTCGACCACGTCGCCGAGATGAATGCCGACGCGGAACTCGATGCGGCGCTCGGGCGGAAGGCCGGCGTTGCGCTCGGCCAGCCCATGCTGAAGCTCGATCCCGCAGCGCACGGCGTCGACGACGCTGCGAAATTCGACGATGGCGCCGTCGCCCGTGCGCTTCACCACCCGCCCGCGGTGGACCGAGATCGTCGGCTCGATCAGGTCGCTCCTGAGCGTGCGCAAACGCGCCAGGATTCGATCTTCGTCAGCGCCGGCAAGCCTCGAAAACCCGACAATGTCGGTCACGAGAATTGCCGCCAGCTTGCGCGCCTCGGTCATCGGTTGGACTCTCCGCCGCTCCCCGGGTCTATATAGGACTTGCGCGGCGACTATCCAGAGAACCGGCGCTTAACGCCGCCG
This sequence comes from uncultured Alphaproteobacteria bacterium, assembly GCA_963764955.1. GTDB lineage: Bacteria > Pseudomonadota > Alphaproteobacteria > Rhizobiales > Beijerinckiaceae > Roseiarcus. The sequence goes on from CAVXVE010000025.1 coordinate 158,894, forward strand.
CCTGCGCATTCGCGCAAACCCGGTTGCAAGAGGACCTGCCCCATGACCGCTTCCCGCCTCGTCATTCCCGATCTCGACGGAAAAACCGTGCTGATCACCGGCGGTTCGACCGGCATCGGCGCCGCCGTCGCGCGGGGCTTCGCCGAGCAGGGGTCTCGCGTCGCCATCGGTTACCACTCGAGCGCCGAGCGGGCTCACGCGCTTGTGAGCGAGATCAAGGCTGCGGGCGGCGAGGCGCTGGCGATCAAGGGCGATGTCTCCGATCCGGCTGTATGCGCGCAAATCGTGGCCGAGACGACGAGCCGGTTCGGCCGTCTCGACGGCCTGATCAACAACGCCGGCCTGATGCTCGGGCGGGTCAATTCACTCGAGGCGAGCGACGAGCACGTCCAGGCGGTGATCGATCTCAATGCGCGTTCGATCATCTGGGTCACCCGCGCCGCCGCGCCGTGGCTCGAGCGGCAGGGCGGCTTCGTCATCAACACGACGTCGATCGCCGCGCGAAACGGCGGCGCGGGGGGCGCGATGATCTACGCCGCCGCCAAAGGCTTTGTCTCGACGATCACCAAGGGCCACGCCAAGGAGCTGATCGGGAAGAAGATCCGCGTCAACGCGGTCTCGCCCGGCGTGATCACGACGCCGTTTCACGACCGCTACACCACTCCCGAGGCGCTCGAAGCGATCCGACTGACCATTCCCGCCGGCCGGCTTGGCGTGGCCGAGGATTGCGTCGGCGCCTATCTGTTCCTCGCCTCGGAGGCGCTCAGCGCCTATGTCGTCGGGCAGATCATCGAGGTGAATGGCGGCCAGCTTATGCCGTAGGGCGCCAGATCGGCTTGCGCCATCCTGCGCAGAACGAGGCTCTTGTCGCGCACAGCGCGAGCTCCCTCAGCTCAGTTTCGCCGCCGCCACGTCCCCGTCGGTCACGTAGTGATTGACGCGCACGACTAGCGTTTCCCCAGCGCGCCGCAACACGACGTCGCCTATGGCGCCGCTCCGTTTGAGCTCGGAGATGATGAAATCGCGCTCGGCGTTGACATCGTTGTCGGTCGCATGGGTGAACTGGAAGGTGAAGCGGGTGAAGGAGAGCCCGGTGTCGCGCGTTCCGGCCCCCACCCAGAGCGCGGGCTCGCCAGTCGACGGTCGATCGGCGTTCAGCCAGAATTCCGGATTGTTCAGCGGCTCGTCGCTCCGCTCCAGGCTCAACCCCCAGAAGCGGACGTGGTGGCGCTTTCGCGGGCTCATGTCGATCGCCTTCTCAAAGCCAACGTCCTGGCCGCGCCCGAACAGAACGAGCGTGCTGAACGGCGCGGCGGGATAGGGCCGGTTGAGCACGAAGGCGACGACCATCTTCCAGGAGGTTGTCAGATTGAGCGGTTCGGCTTCCGTCCAGCCGGCCGCGAGAAAGGCGGCGCGAAGCTTGCCGAACTCGCCCATGAGCACAAGATTGACCGGATCTCCCGGAAATCCATCGCTGGTGACGGTGAAGCTCGGCACGCTCTTGCGCTGAAGGATCTTGACGCTCATGCGCACGATCCGCGGCAGGAGCACATAAGCGGCGAGCCCATAGACGAGGCTCAGCGCCAGGATCGTCGGCACTCGGCGGTCCGTGATGCGGAAAACGAAGACGATCAGCCAGATGCTGAAAACGCCCAGCACGAATACGGCGAAGCGCCGAAAGATGAGCGTTAGCAGCCTCACTGTCCCAGCCCCGACCCGATGGCCGCGATCCTTGCGATTCGCGCCGACGTAATGAACCTGCCCGCGTCGCTGGGCCGCGGCAAGGGCGAACCTCACACTTCCGATCGGGATGAGCCCCGCCCGCCCGATGACCTTAGCGCGCGAGGTCCTGTGCGAGGCGCTCGAGGAATTCGATGCAGGCCTTGAGCTGGGCTTCGTCGACGAATTCGTCGGGCTTGTGGGCCTGGTCGATCGAGCCCGGCCCGCACACGATGGTCGAGAGGCCAGCCGCCTGGAAATGCCCGGCTTCGGTCGCGAATGAAACGGCGATCGTCCGGTTCGAGCGGGTGAGCCGCAAGGCCAGCGCTTCGGCTGCGGAGCCCGGCTCGGCGGCGAGCGGCGGCACGTCGACCTCCATCTTGGTCAGGATCGACGGGCCGGACACGAAGCGCGTCAGCCTCGGCGTCGCAATCCCGTCGACAAACGCCTGCACCTTTTCCGCCGCCGATGCGGTCGTGACACCCGGCAGGCCGCGAAACTCCCAATTGAACACGCATTCGCGCGCCAGGATGTTGCGCGCCGTTCCGCCGTGGATCATGCCGACATGGAGGGTCGAATAGGGTGGCGTGAAGCGCGGGTCGAGCGGGCCCTCCTCATATTCGCGCGCCAGGCGGCCGATCTCGCTCACCACGTCCGCCGCCGCCGCGACTGCGTTTGCGCCGAGCTCCGGCAGCGCGGAATGGGCTTCGTGTCCGGTGACGATGGTGCGGAATGTCGCCACGCTCTTGTGCGCATCGGCGACCGCCATCATGGTCGGCTCGCCGACGATGGCCATTGCCGGGATCGGCTCGTCCTTGCCGAACCAGGCGATGACGTCGCGCGAGCCGAGGCAGGTGGTTTCCTCGTCGTAGCTCAGCACGATATGCACCGGCCGTTTGAGCCCGGCGTCGCGGAAGGCTGGCGCCATCGCCAGCACGCAAGCGTCGAAGCCCTTCATGTCGCAGGCGCCGCGGCCGTAGACCCGTCCGGACGCTTGGCGCAGCTCGAACGGAGGGCTCGACCAGGGCTGCCCATCCACCGGCACGATGTCGGTATGGCCAGACAGAACGACGCCGCCGTCGAGCCTGGGCCCGATTGTCGCGAGGATCGCAGCCTTGTCGCCGGCGCCATTGGGGGCGCGGCGCGATTTCGAGCCCATGCCCTCGCAAATAGTCCTCGACAAAGGCGATGACGGGCAGATTGGAGGAGTCGCTGACGCTGTCGAAAGCGATGAGTCGCTCGAGCACCGCCTTGGCTTCGGCGAGACGCCCTTCGTCCGTCATCGGACTGTTCGCGAAAACGCTGGGGGCGCCGCGCCAGGCACAACCACAGAGGCAGTGGACGGCGCTACAGGCGCCGCTAGAATGTCTATTCCATGTACGAGGCCGTAACGCATCAGGTCAAAGTCACCGTCGAGCCGATCTTCGATCCGGAACGCTCCGACCCGGACGAGCGTCGCTATTTCTGGCGCTACGCGATTGAGATCGTCAATCTCAGCGACAATCCTGTGACGCTGATGGAGCGGCATTGGCGGATCACCGACGCCAATGGCAGGCAGCAGGAGGTGCGCGGACCGGGTGTCGTCGGCGAGCAGCCGACGATCGAGCCGGGCAAGTCGTTCCGCTACACCTCGGGCTGCCCGCTGGCCACCTCGAGCGGGCTGATGGTCGGCGAATACCGGATGGTCGATCCGGAGGGACGGAGTTTTGAGGTCTCGATCCCCGCTTTCTCGCTCGATTCTCCTGACGGGAAGCGGGTCTTGAATTAGCTATTTTGCCAGCGTTTGCTGGCACTTATCTGCGTTTATTCGCCCGCCCAGCGGACGTCCCGTCGTTGGCCCCAGATGAGGGTCAGGCCGCGAACCGCTCCGCCCTGAACGGGGCGGGGTCGACGAATGGCGTCTCGCCGGTCACCATGTCGGCCAGCAGCCGGCCGGTGATGGGCCCGAGGGTCAGGCCCAGGTGGTGGTGGCCGGAATCGAGCCAGAGGCCGGGCCTGCCAGGGAAGGGGCCAATCACCGGGCGCATGTCCGGCAGGCAGGGGCGCCGGCCCATCCAGGGCGCGGCGTCCTTCCGCGCCCCGATCGGGAAGAGCTCGCGCGCGTAGGGCTCGAGGCGATCGAGATGGGCGGAGGAGGGCGGATCGTCGCGCCGGGCGAACTCGGCCCCGGTCGTCAGCCTCAGGCCGCGCGCCATCGGGGTCACGAGGTAGCCGCGCTCGAGGTCGAGCACCGGGCGGGTGAGGCCGGCGTTCCCCCTGGCCTCGTAATGCATGTGATAGCCGCGCTTGACGAAGAACGGCAGGCGGAGGCCGAAGCGCCGCGCGAGCTCGTCGGACCACGGCCCGAGCGCGATGACGACGTCGCGGGCGGCGAGGCGGCCCGAATCGGTCGTGACCATCCAGCCCGCGCTCGAGGGCTCGAGGCTCAGCGCGTCGCCCCGCTCCATCCGCCCGCCGCGGCTGACGAACAGGGCCGCATAGCTCTGGATGAGCGCGCCCGGATCGGACGTCGACAGCGGCTCGGCGAAGTGCACGCCGCCGATCGCCTTCTCGCCGACATGCGGCTCGAGCGCCGTGAGCCCGGCGCGGTCGAGGAAAACCGGCTTGACGCCGAAACGCTTGAGCTCCTCGGCCTCGCCATGCGCGAGATCCCGCCCGCGCGCGCTGCGATAGGCCTTGATCCAGCCGCCGGAGCGCAAAAGCCCGGAGGCGCCCGCCTCCCGGGCGAACTTGAGGTGCTCGCCGGCCGCGGCGGAAAGGAGTGGCGCCATGACCTCGCCGGTTGCGGTCTTGCGAGTCTGGGTCGAGGCCTGGAAATAGCGCAGAAGCGCCGGCGCGATCGACGGCAGCGAGCCATGGCGGATGTGCGCGCGGGGGTCGCGGTTCATGGCGGCCCGGGCGATCTCCCCGGGCGCGCGTGGGAAGAGGTAAGGGAGGACGCCCTCCGTCTGAACGATGCCGCTGTTGCCGAAGCTCGTTTCCCCCGCCGCTTCGGGCAGACGGTCGATGAGCGCGACGCTTCGGCCGCGCGCCGAAAGCGCAAGCGCCGCCGAAACGCCGACGATTCCGGCGCCAAGCACGATGGCGTCGACAGTTTGCGAGGGCATGGGGCGGCCGTTCTCCTGTCGCGGACAAAGAGGCGTCGCAATCGCCGCGTCCGCCTCGATTCTCATCCTCCGTTCCTATAGACCCCGCCTGGACGGAACAAATGGAAAGCTAAAGCCCCCGATGATCCCCCGCTATTCCCGTACCGAGATGACCGCCGTCTGGTCGCCCGAGACGCGCTTTCGCATCTGGTTCGAGATCGAGGCCTATGCCGCCGAGGCGATGTCGGAAATCGGCGTGATCCCCAAGGGGGCGGCGAAAGCGATCCGGGAAAAGGGCGACAAGGCCAGGTTCGACGTGGCGCGGATCGACGAGATCGAGAAGGTGACCAGGCACGATGTGATCGCGTTCTTGACCCACCTCGCCGAATTCATCGGCCCCGAAGCGCGCTTCGTCCATTTGGGCCTCACGAGCTCGGACGTGCTCGACACCTGCCTCGCGGTGCAGCTCAGACGCGCAAGCGACATCCTGATCGCCGACGTGGACGCGCTGCTTGCAGCCCTCAAGCACCGCGCCTTCGAGCATAAAGTGACCCCGACCATCGGCCGCTCGCATGGAATCCACGCCGAGCCGACCACCTTCGGCCTCAAGCTCGCCGTCGCCCATGCCGAGTTTGCGCGCGCTCGCGCCCGTCTCGTCGCGGCGCGCGAGGAGATCTCAACCTGCGCCATTTCCGGCGCCGTCGGCACTTTCGCCAACATCGATCCGAGGGTCGAAGCCTATGTGGCGGCCAAGCTCGATCTCAAGCCGGAGCCGATCTCGACCCAGGTGATCCCGCGCGACCGCCATGCGGCTTTCTTCGCGACGCTTGGCGTCGTCGCTTCATCAGTCGAGCGGCTGGCGACCGAGATCCGGCATCTGCAGCGGACCGAGGTCACGGAGGCGGAGGAATTCTTCGCAGAGGGCCAGAAGGGCTCCTCCGCCATGCCACACAAGCGCAACCCGGTCCTGACCGAAAATCTCACGGGGCTCGCCCGCATGGTGCGCTCGGCGGTGACGCCTGCGCTTGAGGACGTGGCGCTGTGGCACGAGCGCGACATCTCGCATTCATCGGTCGAGCGGATGATCGCGCCTGACGCGACGATCACGCTCGACTTTGCGCTGGCGCGCCTTGCCGGCGTGATCGACAAGCTCATGGTCTATCCGGAGGCGATGCGGAAAAACCTCGACCGCCTCGGCGGCCTCATCCATTCCCAGCGCGTGCTGCTGGCGCTGACTGAAAAGGGCGTGGCGCGCGACGACGCCTACGCCATTGTCCAGCGCAACGCGATGCGCGCCTGGCGCGGCGAGGGCGAGTTTCTCGACGCTGCTCAAGGCCGACAAGGAGGTCGCGCAAGGCGTTGAGCGGTCACGAGCTCGAGGCGCTGTTCGACCTCGGCTATCACCTGAAGCGGGTGGACACGATCTTCGAGCGCGTGTTCGGGAATTGATGCGACCGAGCGTCGTCAACCTTGTTTTTGACGATTCGTGGAGGTGACCAGCGCGATCAATCCCTTCAGAATCTCCGCTGGCGACGGCGGACAGCCGCGAATGTGCAGATCGACCGGCACGACGCTGGAGACGCCCCCAACGACCGCGTAGCTGCCGGCAAAGACGCCGCCGTCGAGCGCGCAGTCCCCGATCGCCACCACCCATTTCGGGTCGGGCGTCGCGTTGTAGGTGCGCTCCAGGGCTTCGCGCATGTTCTTGGTCACGGGGCCGGTCACCATCAGCACGTCGGCATGACGGGGCGAAGCGACGAAGCGCAGGCCAAAACGTTCGAGATCGTAGAACGCGTTGCTGAGGGCATGGATTTCCAGCTCGCAGCCGTTGCAGGAGCCGGCGTCGACTTCGCGGATCGCGAGACTGCGGCCGAGCCGGCGCCGCGCGGCTCGGTCGAGGCTGCCGGCCAGTTCCTTCAGCGCCGCTTCGTCAGGCGCAGGCGACGCCTCGGTGACCGGGCGCTTTATCAGGCTTTCGAACAGGGTCCTGCGCATCGCGACGACCTAGAGATCATGTCCGGAGTACGAACAATTGAACGATTTGTTGCAGAGCGGGAAGTCGGCGACGATGTTGCCCTCGATCACCGCTTCGAGCAGCGGCCACTGGAACCACGACGGGTCGCGCAGGCAGCAGCGGGCGATCCGACCATTGTCGATTCTGAGCCATGCCAGCACGTCGCCGCGGAACCCCTCGACGAGAGCCATGCCCTCGCCGGACTGTCCCTTGCCGGAAGCCTCGATCCTGATCGGTCCGCCAGGCATGCGGCGCAGGATCTGCTCGACGAGATTGAGGCTCTGCTCGACCTCGCGGATACGGACCCAGACGCGCGCATTCACATCGCCCGCCTCGAACCCCGCGATGTCGAAATCGAGCTGATCGTAGGGCGGGTAGCCGGGCCTTTTGCGCGCGTCGAAGGCGCGCCCGCTGGCGCGGCCGACAAAACCGCCGGCGCCGAATCGCAGCGCAAGCTCCGCTCGCAAGACGCCAGTGGCGGCCGTGCGGTCCTGCAGCGACGCGGTGTTGTCGTAAAGATTGACCAGCCGCGGAAAAACCCGCCTGAGCTCGTCCAGCAGGGCGCGCAAGGTCGTGGCTCCCTCGACCGGAAGATCGCAGCTCACGCCGCCCGGGACCACGCGGTCCATCATCAGGCGATGGCCGAAACAGGCGTGTGCGGCGCGCAGGACGCGTTCGCGAAGGATGCCGCATTGCGCGTGCATGAGCGCGAACGAGGCGTCATTGCAGATGGCGCCGATGTCGCCGAAATGATTGGCGAGGCGCTCGAGTTCGGCCATCAGGGCGCGCAGATAGGCTGCGCGCGGAGGCGCCTCGATTTCCAGCGCGGCCTCGACCGCCCGGGCGAAAGCGAGGCCGTAGGCGACGGTGCTGTCGCCGGAGACGCGGGCCGCTAGCCGCGCCGCCTTGTCGAGCGGCGCTCCCGTCATCAGCAACTCGACGCCCTTGTGGACATAGCCGAGGCGCTCCTCGAGCCGAACCACCGTTTCGCCGTTGGCGGTGAAACGGAAGTGGCCAGGCTCGATGATGCCGGCGTGCACCGGTCCGACCGGAATCTGGTGCAGGCTCTCGCCTTCGGCGGGCAGAAAGACATAAGGCGGCGGCTTCTGGTCTCGATCCTCGCGGGCGCCGAGCGGGCGCCGCACGCCCCAGCGTCCATGGTCAAGCCATGGCCGCGTGTCCGGAAGACCTTCCGGGATCAGCCCGTAAAGGTCATGCAAGGCGCGTTCGAGCCGGATCGCCGGCGGGTGCAGCGCGCCGACCGAGGGAAACGAACCTTGCGGGCATTCGATCGTCACAACGGCGATCTCCGCCGTCTCGTCGTCGAGCACGGCCATGTGCGCGGTACGCGGCTCGCCCCACAAGCCAAGCAGCGTCAGGCGGCCGGCCGGCAGCTCCGCGGCCACGGCGCGCCAGCCGGCCTCGCCCACCACGACGCGAGGCCAGGGGCGATGAGCTTCGACTTTCAAGCCGTCAATCGTGTCGGTCAGGGCCATCGCGCTATCCGAGCAGCCTGGCGACGTTCTGGAACCAGAAAACGAGCGCCGGCGGTATGTAGACGCCCGCGATCAACACCAGCGCGAGATGGGCGAACATCGGCGCGTAGGAGGCTTTCGCTTCGGCGGTGGCGCCGCGCGGCTCGCCGAACGCGACGCCGTTGAGCTGCAGGAACAGCGCCCCGACGCCAGCGAGAACGCCAAACACGAGCACGATCGCGAGCCATGGCTCGCGCGCGAAGGTCGACGTCACGAGCAGAAACTCGCTCATGAAGATGCCGAGCGGCGGCAGTCCGGCGATGGCGACAACGCCGATCACGAGGCCCCATCCGAGCGCGGGATTCGTTTCGGTCAGGCCGCCCATCCTGGCGATCTGCTGGGTGCCCTTGACCTGCGCCACGTGGCCGACGGCGAAGAAGATCGCCGACTTGGTCAGCGAATGCATGGTCATGTGCAAAAGACCGGCAAAGTTCGCCAGGGGTCCGCCCATGCCGAAGGCGAAGGTGATGATGCCCATGTGTTCGATCGACGAATAGGCGAACAGCCGTTTGATGTCGCGCCGCCGATAGAGCATGAACGCCGCGAACACGAGCGACATGAGCCCCATCGTCACCATCAGCGGCCCGGGCGCGAGCGCGCCCGGGTTGGCCGCGAGCAGCATCTTGAAGCGCAACAGCGCATAGAGCGCGACATTAAGCAGGAGGCCCGAGAGCACCGCGGAGATCGGAGTCGGTCCCTCGGCATGCGCATCAGGCAACCACGCATGCAGCGGCACGAGCCCCACTTTGGTGCCGTAGCCGAGCAGCAGGAACACGAAGGCGACGTTGAGCAGCGCCGGATCGAACTGCGACGCTCGCGCCAGCAACTGCGCCCAGACCATGGCGTCGAGGCCCTCGCCGATGACCGGCCGCGCCGCCATGTAGACGAGGATCGTGCCGAACAGCGCAAGGGCGATGCCGACGCTACCGAGGATGAAATATTTCCATGCGGCTTCGAGCGCCTCGTGGGTGCGGTAGATGCCGACCATGAGCACGGTGGTCAGCGTGGCGAGCTCGATCGCCACCCACATCACCCCGATGTTGTTGGCGACGAGCGCAAGATTCATCGCAAACATCAGGACCTGGTACATCGCGTGATAAAAGCGCAGGAACCTTGGCGTCAGCCGTCCGCTTTCCAGTTCGTGGCCGATGTAGCTGGCGCTGAAGACGCTGGTCGTGAAGCCGACGAACGTGTTGAGCACGATGAAGACGTTGTTGAGATCGTCGACCTGGAGATACGGGCCCCCCGGCGGTCGTTTGAAGAACAGCGAAAGGGCCGCTACGAACGTGGCGAGCGCCGCGATCACATTAAGCCGCGCAGAGATCCGATACGCCGGGCAGCATGGCCAGCACCGCCGCCGCCAGCGCCGGGATGATCAGGACCGCAGCCACCGCGTCGAAGCTCATTGCCGCTCTCCGCGATGGCTGTCGAGGGCGTCAAGATCGACCGTGTCGAAACGTTCGCGGATGCGGAACAGGAAAATTCCGATCACGATGAAGGCGATCAGGATCGAGAAGGCGACGCTGATCTCGACCACGAGCGGCATCCCCTTGGCGCCGGTTGCAGCGAGCACGAGGCCGTTTTCGAGCGACATGAACCCGACCACCTGGCTTACCGCGTTGCCCCGGGTCACCATCATCAGAAGTCCGAGGAGGACGATCGACAGGGCGAAGGCGAGGTCCTCGCGCGCCAGGGGATCGGCCTCGGCGGTGATCCGGAGCATCACCACCATCGACAACGCGACCAGCCCGATGCCGAACAGCATGGTGGCGCCGACGCCGACCACATTCTCGATCTCGCGGTGGATGCCGAGCGAGACGATGATCCGGTGCAGCACGACCGGAATGACAATCGCCTTGAACACCAGCGCGATCGCGGCGGTGATGTAAAGGTGGGGAGCATCTTGTATGTAGGCTTGCCACGCAACGGAGAGCGCGAGCGTCAAAGCGTGGACGGCGAAGAGATTGAGGAGGGCGTAGAGGCGGTCCTGATAGAGCTCTAGAAAGCTGATCAGCACCAGCGACCCGGCGAGGAGGTGCGCGACGTCGAAGTCAAGTCCGCGCATCACAGGCTCCGCGAGACGAACATGAGAAGCGTGGCAAGAAGGCCGAGCATGAGAGCCGCGCCGAGGAACTCCGGCACGCGGAACACGCGCATCTTGGCGATCGACGTTTCGAACAGCCCAAGCAGGAGCCCGCCGGCCGCAAGCTTGGCGAGATAGGTCGCAAGCCCCAGCGCCAATGCGCTCACGCCCGCGTCGGCTGGCGCGATGCCCCAGGGCGCGAAGATGCAGGCGATCAGCGACACGTACAGAAGAAGCTTGAGCTCCGCGGCGAGATCGATCACCGCGAGGTGGCGGCCTGAATATTCAAGCACCATCGCCTCGTGGACCATGGTGAGCTCGAGGTGGGTCGCCGGATTGTCGACCGGGATGCGCCCGTTCTCGGCGATGGCGACCATGACGAGGGCGAAGAGCGCGAGCCCGAGCGAGACGCGCAGCCCGACCTCGGAATAGAGGAGCGCGCCCGCGATGGTGGAGAGCTGCGTCGAGCCGGCGATCAGCGCAAGCGTGAAGACCACCATGATCATCGCCGGCTCGGCGAGCGAGGCGATCATCACCTCGCGGCTGGACCCGATGCCGCCGAAGCTCGTGCCGACATCCATGCCGGCCAGCGCCAGAAAGAAGCGCGCGCCGCCGAGAAGCGCAATGATGGCGATGAGATCGGCCGACCACGAGAACAGAAGTCCGGTGCGGAAAGTCGGCACCAGCGACGCCGCGACCCAGGTGGCGGCGAAGACGAGATACGGGATGACGCGGAACAGCCACGAGGCGCTCTCCGCCAGAACGACCTCCTTGCGCATGAGGCGCGCGAGATCGAGGTAGGGCTGGATCAGCGGCGGTCCGCGCCGGGCGAGCAGCCGCGCCTTCATCTTGCGCACCAGACCGGTGAGCAGCGGCGCGAGCATGAGCACCAGCAGCATCTGCACGCCCTGTACGGCGAAATCGAGGATCACGGCCATATCGTCAACGCCGCGAGCAGGATCACGAGGGCCGCGAAGACAAGGCTCAGGAATTGACGGATGGTCAGGAATTGCATCCGGTTGAGCTTGTCGGCCGTGAAGCTCACGGCGCTGGCGACCGGAGCGTAGATCGCCTCCCAGACGACATCGTGCAATTCGACGGTCAGCCGAGCCGGACGCATGTCGCCCGGCGCGGGCATCTCGACCTGCTCGCGCGCGCGGAACACCACTGTGCCGAACACCCGCCGGATCGGCTGCGCGAAGCTCGAGGCCGTGTATTCGGTGATCGGACTGAGATCGGGATAGCCGCAATCCCAGGCCGGCGCGCGCCGGAGCCGGTCGGACGCGAGCTGGTGGATCGTGATCGCCGCAAGCGTGCCCGAAATGACCATGAACAGGAAAACGAGCAGTCCGTTGTAGGAACTGCGGCTCTCGGCGATCGGCACGATCGAAAGCCACTCGACGCCGAGTTGCGCCGGCATCCTCGCGCCGGCCAACGCCTGCGTGACCGGCGCGAGCGCATCGATGAACAACCCGGGCACAACGCCCACGATCAGGCAGAGCGCGGCAAGGAGGAACATCGCGGCAAGCGAGAGGCGGTCAGTCTCCTGGGCGCGCTCGGCAGCCGGGCGGCGTGGGCGGCCGAGGAATGTGACGCCGAACGCCTTGACGAAACAGGCGGCGGCAAGCGCCGCGGACAGCGCGAGCAGCGCTCCGACAGCCGGCACGAGGAGCCTGAGACCCCAGGACGGCAACTGTGGGCTGAGCAAGATGGCCTGGAAGGTGAGCCACTCCGAGACAAAGCCGTTGAGTGGCGGCAGGGCCGAAATCGCGGCGCAGCCGACAAGAAAGGCGAAAGCCGTCTGCGGCATGCCGCGGATCAGTCCGCCGAGATGCTCCATGTCGCGCTCGCCGGTCGCGGTGAGGACAGCCCCGGCGCCGAAGAACAGCAGGCTCTTGAACAGCGAGTGGTTGAGGACGTGCAGCAGGGCGGCCGTCATCGCCAGCGCAGCGGCCAGGGCCATGCCATGCGCCTTGAACGCGAGCGCCAGCCCGAGGCCGATGAAGATGATCCCGATATTCTCGACCGTGTGATAGGCGAGCAGTCGCTTGAGGTCATGCTGCATCAGCGCGTAGAGCACGCCCATCACTGCGGTCGCGCCGCCGAGCGCGAGCACGAGCATGCTCCACCACCAGACAGGCGGCCCGATCAGATCAAATATGATCCTCACGAATCCGTAGACGGCGACCTTGGTCATGACACCGCTCATCAGCGCCGAAACGTGGCTCGGAGCAGCCGGGTGGGCGAGCGGCAACCAGACATGAAGCGGGACCAGGCCGGCCTTGGAGCCCGCGCCCGCGAGCGCGAGGATAAGAACGAGCGCGGCGAGCCCCGCCGATGGATGTCCATTGCGGATGTCCATGAAGGCGTAGCCTCCATTCGGGCCGGCCATGAGACCGAAGGCGAGCAGGAGCGCAAGCGTGCCGAAACCCGCCATCACCAGATAAACGTAACCGGCGCGAACGTTGTCCGGGTTGCGGTGATGCGCCATCACCAGCGCCCATGACGACAAGGACATGAATTCCCACGACGCCAGGAACGTGAAAGCGTCGTCGGCGATGACAACCAGAAGTCATGGCGGCGAGAAACGCCGGATAGAACGGCAACACGCGCTGCGGGACTTCTTCGTGCTGTCCATAGCCGAGCGCAAACAAGCTAGCCGCGAACGAGCCTAGTCCGACCACCGCGAGAAAGTAGGCGGACAGCGTGTCCACGCGGAAATGGGCGCCGAGCCATGGAACACCGAGCGGCAGGGTGCGGCTCACCGGCGCCGATCCACCCAGCAGATGCGCAGCGCCCACTGCGCAGGTCACCAGCGACGCGGCCACACAGAACCCATAGACGACCGACGTGGCGGCCGGCGATCGGCCGATCGCGACGGCCGCCACCGCGACGACAAAGAGGAAACCGACGCAGCCGAGCAGCAAGGCCAGCGTCACGACGCGGCCCTCTTTAGCCGCACGCCGCGCCCCCCCGTGGAGCTCGCAGCGTTGTCGGAGATCAGTTCAATTCCCGCCGTGTCGAGGGCCGCTACGAGCTTCATGAGCGAATCGACGTTGCCGCGGATCACGCCGTCGCTTGCTTCCATGCGTTGAATGGTCGGCAAGGACAGCCCGGACAGCTCGGCGAGCTTGCGCTGATCGATACCGAGAAGCGCTCGTGAGGCGCGAAGTTGGCCCGCAGTTATCATGCGTAAGATATCATCATGCATGTAATTTACATCAACATTGCCATTTCAACTAGGGTAGAGCAAGGCCTGAAGGGAAAATTCATGTGAAAATTGTCGGAAAATCGAATGTGTGGGTCGGCGCCCGCTGAGCGGTCGTCTTGCGCGGCCATCGGAGGAGCAGGCCGCAGGCCGGTCGATCCGGGGAAGTCGAGGCGCGGCGCAACGATTTCCTTGTCGAGCTTCTCGCGCTGGTGCAAAAATATCGGCCGGAGGCCGAGAGGCGTCTCGGCCGGTTGTGAATGTTTTTCGGGAGAACGCCATGCGCCACGGGTCCGCGCTTCCCGTGTTGGACGCAACCGTGCTCGCGGAATGGGTGGATTACAACGGCCACATGAATGACGCGGCCTACGCGCTTGTCTTCAGCCGGGCGGGCGACGCGCTCATGGACCGGATCGGTCTCGACGCCGCGTCCCGCAGGCAGAGCGGCCAGTCCATCTACACGCTGCAGATAATGCTGCACTATTTCAAGGAAGCGAAGGAGGGGGACGCGTTTTCCGTGTCCTGTCATCTGCTCGAGCACGACGACAAGCGGATGCGCCTGTGGCTCGACATGACCTCTCCAGCGGGCGAGCGCCTCGCAGCCTCCGAGCAGCTCTTGATTTCGGTCGCGCAGGGCGAGGGGAAAGCGCGCGCCGCGCCCTGGCGCTTCGAGACGAAGGCGGCGCTCGAGGCGCTCGCGAAGGTCCAGAGCGACTTGCCGCACCCGTCCGCGGCGGGCGCCGGCGTAGCGCTGAAGCGGAACTGACGGCTTCAGCCGCCGTCGTTCATGCCTGCGCCTTCTTTCGCCTGACGACGACGGCGCCTGGCGTCGGGCCGGGCGGGCGCATGGCTTCATCGCAGGCTTCGACAACCAGGGCGCGAGGCCGCCGACAAGCAGCGCAAATAAACGCCCATAAACGCGCCCAAACGCTAATAAACGCTAGTAAATTGACTCCAATTTACTAGCGTTTATTTTTCCGAATTGGGACTTTTCAATGGGTTGCGCGCGATTCGAATAAAAAAATTCCCTCTGGCCTCCGATGCGCGCGCCGGTTGTGGTTGAGCAAGCTTCGTCAAACAGCCACGGCCTCTCCTCGCCCGGCTGGAACCAAGAGCGAGGCGGATTCCGATAACAGGAATATATTGCGCTTGTTTTCTGTTTTTGTCAAGATAAAAGCCCCGACACAAAGTCGCTCCCGACAGACGCCGCGCCCGGCAGGCGCTCGGGTCCCTCCTGAGAGCGGTTTGACGAGAGCGCGCTGCCTTTGAATGGAATCGTGATCGCCACAGGCGTCGAGAGACGCCCGGCGCTCGACGGGCCATCGGCCACAGGGCGCCCAATAACTCCTGGATCGCCGCGTCGGCCGGCCCCCGGCCTCCTCGCGATGACGATCGTGGTTCGACCCAAAAGCAATCTGCGTTAGCCGCGCAAACGGCGGAGGGCGGTCATTCCGCTGGCGCTGTTTCTGGAATCGACCGCGGCTGGCGAGAGGGCTGGATGCGCGTCAACCTCACCGCCGCCATGACATCTGAATTCGCCCGCGCGTCCTGGGCATAGTCTTGAAGGCGCAGCAGCGACAGACGCGCGCCGTTCTTCGCCTCGCTGGCGCTCCAGTCATCGAACATGAGGAATTTGAGATCGGTTACGCCCGCGGCTTCTTTCACCCATAGAGCGGAGGCGACCTGGATGGCGTCGCTGAGCGACATCATGCGCGGCTTTTCCTCCGCTCCGCGCATGTCAGCCGGCCTTTGCCATTTGGCGTCGCGGAGGCGCGCCACGCGGAGCATCGTGTTCGGGTCCGGGGTCACCAGCGTCGCAAGCGAGCGGATGTATCGCGTCAGCGCCTCCAGAGTGTCGAAGCGCCCGGGAACAAACATTGACGGCTTGAGCTCGGCGAACAGGATGCTGCTGACCCAGACGCGACGTTTCGCAACGGCAGCCTGGGTCAATATCCTTTCAATGTGATCTTCAGCCTCGCCCGAGGCGCCGCTCGCGTGGCGCAGAAAGACGTTGGTGTGAAGGAAATGAGGGTCGCGGTCGGATTGAACCGAGCGCGCATCGGTTTGGGAGAAGGGCTGCATCTTAAGTTCCGTTCGTCATATGCCGTGCCGGTTCGCGCGCGGGAGCGAGTCGACCAACGCAGCGTGCGGCAATCTTGTTAATAAGGGCCAACTTTCTTGCCGTTTTTATCGCGGGGACAATGAATTGGGCATGAATTCAGCGTGACGCACCGTGAGGCGCGTCACACATCGCCGCCGATAATTTTGACGCTCAATCACTACGCGGCGCGTGCGCTCCGCCGGACAAATCTCATCAGTGAAAAGCGCGGCCGCGGGCGCGTTGAAACTGGCTGTCAAGGCGGTCGGCGGAAACAGCCGATGTCCGGAAACGAGCTGTTCAGTCAGCGCTCGGCGATGCCCGTGGGCCGCGCCCTCAGCCCGGAGGCGTCTGGGCCTCACGTTCGCGATTCCGCGCCGCGCGAAATCCGCTCGCCCGCGCATTGGCTTCGCACATATAGGCGCCCCTGCGTGTGTGCCCGTAATAGTGGGTTCCCGAATAGTGGTAGACGCCCGTCGGCGTGTTGACCCACACGACCTGGTCTGACGGGCAGGTCGCACGCGCTTGAAGCTCAGTCGCGTACTCGCCCGCTCGCACGGCTGAAGGAGCGCCGACGTTCGACGCCGGCGCCTGGGCCGACGGCTGCCACCATGGAAACAGCGAGCCCGACTGAGAGGCGGGCGCTGGGGCAGGGGCCGACGCCGGAGCGAAACCGCCCGAGGGCGAGGCCGCGGCTGAACGGCTCGCACGGCATTGCGCCAGAAACTGCGGCCAGGTCTGACCGCCGGTCGTCCCCGCCGCCTTGGCGTCTTTCCATTGGCTCGCGCATAGTCGCATGACGCTCTGACCCGCGGTCGCGCCGCCGACGTTCGACGCCGGCGCGGAAGCGGGCGCCGACGGCTGCCACCATGGGATGAGAGAGCCAGACTGGGCGGGCGCCGGGGCCGACGCTGGCGCCGCCGCGGCGCCGTTCTGGCTCGCACGGCATTGCGCCAGAAACTGGGGCCACGTCTGGCCGCCGGTCGTTCCAGCTCCTTGAGCTTCTTTCCATTGGGTCGCGCATAATCTCATCACGCTTTCGGCGTTCGCCGCGGATGACGCGACGACAGGGACCCCAAGGGCGATCGCCGCGGCGGCCGCCCAGGAAACGATCGAGTTACGCATGTCACTTCCCCAAACCGCGCCCTCAATTGGGCTCGCGTTAGCCTATCGCGAGGAGGAGCGCTCCGCCAAGCGGATCCGCGCCCGTTTTTTCACGACTCCGCAGCCTGCCTGACCCGATCCGCCGGAGCGGGCGTTGACATGCGTTCGGGCGTCCCGCTCGGCGCCGCCCGCAGATATTGCCTGGGCCATGGCGCGACCTGCCTGAGTTCTTGCGCGGCGTGCAGCGGCCAGTAGGGGTCGCGCAGCATCTCCCGCGCGAGCAGCACGATATCCGCCTGATCGTTGCGGATGATCTGGTCGGCTTGAACCGACGCGGTGATCATGCCGACCGCGGCGGTGGCGATATTCGCCTCACGCCGGATCCGCTCGGCGAACGGCGTCTGATATCCGGGTCCGACAGGAATCTCCGCCTTCTCGAGGTTGCCGCCCGAGGAGCAGTCGATCACATCGACCCCGAGAGCGAGCAGGAGGCGCGCGAGTTCGACCGATTGATCAATGTCCCATCCGCCCTCGACCCAGTCCGTCGCCGAGATTCGCACGAAGAGCGGACAGCGCTCGGGCAGCACGCGTCGCACCGCAGCGACGCATTCGCGGAGAAACCGCGTCCGATTGTCGAATGAGCCGCCGTAGGCGTCAGTGCGGCGATTGCTCAACGGCGACAGAAACTCGTGAATCAAATAGCCATGGGCGCCGTGAATCTCGATAACCGCGAAGCCGGCGGCGGCCGCCCGTTCAGCCGCGATCGCGAATGCGCTCTGCAACGCCTTGATCTCGTCCAGTGTCAGTTCGTCCGGCCTGGCGTAGCTGTCGCTGAACGCGATTGCGCTCGGGGCGAGGGGGCGCCACCCGCCGGCCGTCTCGGGAATTGCGCCCTGTCCGGCGCCGGGCCGATAAGTGCTGCCCTTTCGTCCGGCATGCGCGAGTTGAATTCCGGCGCGGGCGCCTTGCGAATCGACGAAACGCGCGATCCGCTCGAGCGGCTCGAAATGCCTTTCGCTCCAGGCGCCGAGATCCTGCGGCGAAATCCGGCCCTCGGACGTGACCGCGGCGGCCTCGGTGAACACCAGCGCCGCGCCGCCAACCGCCCGCGAGGCGAGATGGGCGAAATGCCAATCGTTGGCGTAACCGTCAACGCAAGAATATTGGCACATCGGCGAAACGCCGATCCGGTTGGCGAAGTCGACGTCGCGCATGCGAAGCTTGCTGAACAGATGCGGCATGGTTCAAGGGTCTCGATTGAGAAGGGGAGGAGGTCAGCTGTTGGTTTGACGCGCAACGCCTCGCGTGAAGGTTCGCGACAGCAGGAGCGCCGAGGGACGATAGCCTGCAGCGTCGCGCCGTCAAGCCGGACGGGCTCAGGCGAGCATCCGCCGCCGCGCGAGGCCGGGCCGCCGGGCCTCTACTGGTAGCCGAGCCGATGCGGCAGCCAAAGCGTCAGGCCGGGGACGAACGCGATGACGAGGAGGCACAGCAGAAGCAGGCCGAGATAGCCCAGCATCGGCCTCACCGTCAACTCGATCGGAACGCCGCCAATCAGACATGCGCCATAAAGCCCAAGGCCGAGCGGCGGGGCGAACAACCCGATTCCCATGGCGATTACGAGAACCACGCCAAAGTGCAGTCCACTGATTCCGATCTGGGCTGCGACCGGGATCAAGAGCGGGCCGAAGATGATGAGCGCCGCGGCGCCTTCCAGAATGGAGCCCATGACAATCAGGATGAGGATGGACAGAAGCAAGAACGGCCATGCGCCGGCGTTTTGCGAGAGCGCCACCATCGCTTGCGCCACGGCATGGGGAAACTGTTGCAGGGTCAACACGAAGGCGAGCGATTGGGCCGCGGCGACGATGAACAGCACAAGCCCAGAGCGGGTCGCCGCGTTGATGAAACTTCGCGCCGCGGCGCGCGGTCCAAGCTCGCGGAACGCCAGGCCCCCGACGATCAGCGCGTAGAGCGCGGCGAAGGCGGAGATTTCGGTCGCGGTGGCGATTCCGAACCTGAAGCCCGCGAAAATGATCAGCAGAAGTCCGAGCGTGACGATCGCGCCGCGCCACAATTGCGCGAGCGACGCCCTGGTCAACAGACCTTCGTCGGGCGCCTGGGCGCCGCCGCCAAGCAAGATCACGGCGCCGATCAGCACGAGCGCCATCAGGGCGGCTGGCGCCAATCCCGCCATGAACAGCCCGCCGATCGAGAGATTGGCGACGAAGCCGAGGATGATCAGATTGATGCACGGCGGAATCGTCTCCGCCATGACCGCAGACGCCGCCAGCAACGCCACAGCGGCGCCCGGGTTCTGCCGCGACCGCCTCGCCGCGGGGATCAGCACCGAGCCCACCGCCGCGACATCGGCCATCTTCGAACCGGAAATGCCGGAGAAGATCACCATCGACAGCACCATCACCACGTTGAGCCCGCCGCGGGCCCGTCCGACGAGGCGTTCGAGCAGCGCGATCAGACGAACGGACATGCCGTTCGCCTCCATGAGGTAGCCGACCAGAATGAAGAACGGAATCGCGAGCAGGACGAAATTGTCGATTCCGCGCGCCATCTGCTGAGCGAATATGAGGCCGGGCAGCGCCCCGTCGATCCAGATGTAAATGAGCGCGGTGAACGCCAGCGCAAACCCGATCGGGACTCCGCCGGTCATGCAGGCCACGAAGCCGAGCGCCATGGGCAGGCCCGAACGCCACGCGCCGGTCCCGATGAATCGCCAGCCATAGGCCGCCCCAGCCAACGCCAGCGCGAGAAGGAACGCCAGGGCGATGTCGTTCGGCTTTCGGCGGCAGAATTGGGCGAGCGCGAAAACGGTCATGCAAAGAGCGCCCGCGCCCATCGGATAGAATGTCAATTCGAGCGGCAGGCCGGACCCGGTGGTCTGGCCGGTGGTGAACTTCCCAAGCGCGACGGCGTTCCAGGCTATCGACCCGGCGGTCGCCAGAACAACCAACGCCGCTGCGGTTTCCACGCGCCGGCGGGCTCCCGGCCCCAGCCTCTGCACGAAGAAGGCGACGCCGGCGTTCTCGTTGCGGGCGAGCGCGCCTGCCGCGCCGAAGAAGCTCAACGCCACCATCAGCCCGCGCGCGACGTCATCGGCCCATTCGATCGGCGCCGCCAGGACGTATCGGTAGTACACCGACAGCGACACCACGATCAGGTCCGCCGCCAGCAGGATCGCGGCCACCGCGTCGACGAGAACGAGCAGCAAGGCGAGCCCGCTGCGGGCTATTCGGCGAGGGCCTTGCAGAGGCTCGCTCGCGAACGCTGATTGAGTCACCTGTCGCCGCCCGGAAGGCGAAAGCCGATTGGCCCACCGCGCGCGGCGATCACGCCTTGGTGCTCCGGATGATCTCGATGATCGGCTTCGCTTCAGGATGCGCCTTGATGAATTCGTCGGTCTGCGGCAGGACCAGCTCACGGAACGGCTCACGATCGCAGGCGATGATTTCGACGCCCTTTTGCTTCAGCGTGTCGATCGCCTCCTTTTCCGCCTCGAGCCCGCGCACTCTCGTATCGACCGCCGCTTCCGCGGCCGCAGTGAGGAACTGAGTGCTGAGCGGCGCCCCCATTCGATCGAGCGTTAGCCCGCTGCAGAACACGCCGAGCGCGGAAAAATTGTGTTGGGTCAGCGAATAAAACTTTGGTCGTCTCATAGAACTTGCTGGCGACGATCGTCGGCGGGTCATGCTCGAGCCCGTCGAGAACGCCGGCCTGGAGGGCGGTGTAAATCTCGCCGAACGCCATTGGCGTGGCGGCCGCGCCCATGAGCCGCAGGCATTCGGTGATGATCTTGTTGGGCAGGGTTCGGATTCTCTTGCCGGCCAGGTCCGCGGGGCCGTTGACCGGGGATTTGCACAAGACGCTGCGGGAACCAAAATTATAGGCCCAGCCGATGATCTGCACATGGGCGCCGGCTTTCAGCGCCTGCTCGAGCGGCTTGGCCGCGCCGGCGTCCAGCGCCTTGGTCTGCTGCGGGAAGCTTTCGAACAGATAGCCGAGATCGAGCAGGCCGATCAGAGGCACGACATTCGCCCAGATCGAGGTGCCGGTGACCATGAGGTCGATCACGCCGAGACTGACGGAGTTGACGACGTCGATCTCCTGGCCGAGCTGATTGTCGGGGAAGAATTGCACCGCGATGCGATCGGCGAGACCATTGGCCGCGAGGCGCTTGACGAGATTGTCGTAGTAAACGCGCCCGTTGGCGAACTTCGGATTGTTCGGCAAGGAGGACGACAGCCGCAGGGTCATCGGCGCGGCGCGCGCGGCGCGTATGAGCGCGGGGGCGGCGGCCATGCCGAGGAGCAGGGACCGACGGTTCACGCGATAGCCCTTCATGGCGAAATCCTCCCGACCGCGCCTTGTTTTTACCTCATTCCGGCGTCGCTCACATTAATCCGGTTACCTGACAAGTCGCAAGCCTTCGTGCGATCGAAGCCCTCGCGGTCATCGGATCAGGCGGCGGCGATGGCCTGACCCGTTTGCGGGTCGAAGAAGTGCAGGGGACCTTCGAACGTCAGAGGGATGCTGTCATTGGGGCGGCCGTTCAAACGCTCACGAAACACGCAAACGATGTCCTGCCCGGCGAATTTCGCGATCACCTGCGTCTCATAGCCGGTCGGCTCGATGACCACGATTTCCGCGGGCATCGCGCGCGGTCCCCCAAGGCTCACGTGCTCCGGCCGGACGCCCATGACGATCTCCGAGCCGGTCGCGACCAGCGGCGCGGCGTCGAGCGGGACCTTGACGCCTGAAGCGGTGACGAGCGTTGGCCGATCGCCGCCTTCGAGGCGCGCCTTGATGAAGTTCATCGCCGGCGAGCCGATAAAGCCGGCCACGAACAGGTTGGCTGGACGATCATAGAGTTCGAGCGGCGAGCCGATCTGCTCGACCACGCCGTCGTGCAGGACCACGATCTTGTCAGCCATGGTCATCGCCTCGATTTGGTCATGCGTGACATAGATTGTCGTCGACGCCAGCCGTTGCTGCAGCGCCTTGATTTCGGCGCGCATCTGCACGCGTAACTTCGCGTCGAGATTGGACAGCGGCTCGTCGAACAGAAACACCGCCGGATCGCGCACGATCGCCCTCCCCATGGCGACCCGCTGCCGCTGGCCGCCCGACAACTGGCGCGGATAGCGCTCGAGCAGCGGCTTGAGGCCAAGAATGTCAGCCGCCTTGCCGACCTTTTCGACGATTTCGGCCTTCGGCCGATGTGCGAGCTCGAGGGAGAAGCTCATGTTCTTCGCCACCGTCATTTGCGGATAGAGCGCATAGTTCTGGAACACCATCGCGATGTCGCGCTCTTTTGGCGGCACGTTGTTGACGACGCGTCCGTCAATGCGAAGCTCGCCGCTGGTGATCGACTCGAGCCCCGCGACCATCCTGAGCAGCGTCGACTTACCGCATCCCGACGGTCCGACAAGAATGACGAATTCGCCGTCCTCGACGCTGATCGAGACGCCGTGAATGACCTCAAAACGGCCAAAGCTCTTGTGCACATTGGAAACTTCGACCGAGGCCATAAGCGTTCATCCTGTTGCGGTTGGGCGCGAGCCTTGCGCCGTCACTCGACATTGGCGGTCGGCAAAGTCGCGGCGAGCTTCGCCGGGCGGCTGGTGACGGGGCCCAGCCATCACACGACCTGATTTCGCAAGGCGGTTTCGCCGCGAAGCAGGCGCTCGATGTTATCCACGAGAATGTCGACGACGTTCCGTTCGTAGCGCTCCGTTTCGCCCGCGGCATGCGGTGTAATCAGCACGTTGGGCAGCGTCCAGAAAGCGGATTCGGCCGGCAGCGGCTCCTCGGGAAAGCAGTCGAGCGCGGCCCCGCGCACCCGTCCGTCGGCCAACGCGGCGATAAGCGCCGCCTCGTCGACCACTTTCCCGCGCGCCACGTTGATCAATAGCGCGCCGGGCTTCAGCGCGGCGAGCGCCGCGGCCCCGACCATGCCTTCGGTTTCCGGCGTCAGGGGGCAGGTCAGCGCGACGACATCGGCCCGCGCGAGCGCCTGGGCGAGGTCGGCTTGGCTCACGACCTCGTCAGCGACCCCGGGTTCCGGCCTCGCCGCACGGCGCACCCCAATGACTCGCATGTCAAACGCGCGCGCCAGCGCAGCGAGGCGCATGCCGATGCGGCCGAGGCCGACAATCGCCAGGGTCTTGCCGCCGAGCTCCTGCTCGCGCAGCGCCCGATCGCCGATCATGCCGCGCCAAAGCCGCGCCTGCTGGTTGTCGCGCGCGAGATGAAGCTGACGCGTAAGGGCGAGCATGAGCGCGATGGCGTGTTCCGCCACCGCCCGTTCGTTCGCTCCCTGAGCGCTGGCCAGCCGAACGCCGCGCTTTACAAATAGCGCCTTGTCGAACTGGTCGGTGCCGGCGCTGAAGGACTGCACAAAGCGCAGCTTCGGCGCGCTCTCAAGCAGCGTGTTGCGCCACATACCCGATACGACGAGCACGTCGGCTTCGCGAGCGCGCCGTTCCAGCTCCTCGGAAGTGCGAACCTCGAAATGCGCAATGCCGGTTCGCCGCGCGCTGAATTCCTCCGCGGCCCGATAGGCGACATGCGCGAAGCCGATCGTCAGCGCGTCGCGGGATGGAAACGCGCCGTTCAGCATGTCCACGAGAACACGCGTCGCCGGGCGCCGCGCTTCGTCATTGGGACTCCGGATGCAAGAGCCGCTTCCGGACCTCCCGGTCGAGGACTTTTTGGCGCAACGATTGTCCTCTCCCTCGGCGACGTATCCACCCGCGGCGGGCGCGATTGCTTGATCACGGCTTGGCCGAGTTGTAGGGTAATATGCGAACCAAGAAAAGCTCGGAAAAGAGGGAACGTCGCATGCACGCGAGGAGAAGCTTGCTCGTCGAAGCACTTGCGCCGTTGATTCCAGCGCCGGCGGCGAGAAGCTCGATCAGGCCGCGTTGATCGAACCGACTTCCGAACTTGGGTCCGATCGCTCGTCCTTCACGAGCCCGCTGTCGAGCCAGCGCCTCAGGGACGCTCGAACGGTCGGCAAGGGCGTCTGGTTGAGTCTGGGAGAGCCGATGAACCCCATTTCGGATCAGGTCGCGCCGTTCGCGCTCGACGAGGCGGACGCGGCGCAGGATGGCTGGGACGATCCGGTGCGCGGCCGGCTTCGGTGGCGCACTCTGTTTTCCAAAGGCGCGACCCCCACGGCGGGCATGACCTGCGGCGTGACCGAGTTTCAGCCCGGCGAGTGGCTGGGCCTGCACCGGCACGCGCCGCCCGAAATCTACTATATCTTCGCCGGCGCCGGCCTGATGAGCCTCGAGGGCCACGAGATTCCGGTAAAGGCCGGGAGCGCGGTGTTCATTCCTGGCATGGCCGAACATGGAATTCGCCAGACGGGAAGCGAGATCTTGCGCCTCTTCTACGTTTTCCCAGTCGATTCGTTCGACGGCGTCGAATATCTCTTTTCAGCCGCGCCGCGTGGCTGACTGAAGGGAGTTGGCCGTGTTTCTTTGCGAGCGCGCCGAGCCGCGAAACGGCCGGCCGCCCCGGAACGACCCACGGCCCCGTCAACGCTCCTGGTCGCGCGGAGGGCGTTGGAGCTTGCCAGCCTGCGCTGGTCGCGATAGCGGTCCGGCGCATCAACCTCGGCCGGACGACGCGCGCCAATGTCCTCAACCGCCATGCTCCTTACGTCCTACACGGCGGCGCCGGGACGCGAGTGCGGCGGATGCACGCTCTGCTGCAAGGTCTACGCGCTCCCCGAACTCGCCAAGCCCCCCGGCGTCTGGTGCCAGCATTGCGCGCCGGGAAAGGGCTGCGCGATCCATGCCGCTCCGCCCGATCAGTGCCGGCGCTTCTTCTGCCTGTGGATGACGGACGGCGCCATGCCGGCGGAGTGGAAGCCCGACCGGGCGAGGTTTGTGCTTTCCATCTATCCGACCAACGGATTTATCTACGGTCAGGTCGATCCAGGCTCGCCCGGCGCATGGCGCAGGGCGCCCTACTTCGACGCCCTGCGGGCGATGGCGAAGACGCTGCTCGAACAGAAGCGACACGTCATCATGTTCGTCGGCGATCAAGCGACCCTCGTCATGCCTGACGAGGTCTTGCCGCTCGGCAGGATGACCGCTGAGGATAACTTCCGCATCGAACCGGCCTTCGGTCCGAAAGGCCCAACATGGCGGGCGATGAAAATATGAGGATGATTGCGCGGCTTTGGCTCGGGCTTGCCGTTTCCATCGTCCTCGTCGCGCCGGCGATGGCGGAACTGGCGATGACCGGCGCGCCGGTGACGATGCGCGCCAGGCCGAGCGGCAGGGCCGCCGTCGTGCAGCGCATCCCGCAAAGCGCAGAAATCGAGGTGCTCAAATGCGCCCGCGGCTGGTGCCATGCCTCGTGGCGCGGCGGATTTGGCTATATCCCGGAGGAAGCGGTGGTGCTCGGACCTCCGCCCGCGACCTTACCGGGCGACGAAATGCCGCCGCCGTTCGTCAATGTGCAGCCGACCTATATTACGCCCCCTGTATGGCGATGGCAGGGTCCGTATGTGGGCGTCAACGGCGCCTTCGGCTCGGGATCCTGGTAGAGCCGAAAAGCGCCCTGGTTGGCGCCGGCCTCTACCCAGGGGCGACGGCGGGTCTTATATGAGCGCCTGACCCCTTTCTCATCGAGGAGATGAAGCGCGTGACCATGAGCCACGAGCCGGAGAAAATTCCGGTCACCGTTCTCACCGGCTATCTGGGCGCCGGCAAGACGACGCTGCTCAACCGAATTCTGAGCGAGCCCCACGGCAAGCGCTACGCGGTCGTGGTCAACGAGTTCGGCGAGATCGGCATCGACAACGAGCTCGTCATCGGCGCGGACGAAGAAGTGTTCGAGATGAACAACGGCTGCATCTGCTGCACGGTGCGCGGCGACCTCATCCGCATCATCGAGGGGCTGATGAAGCGCAAGGGCCGGTTCGACGCCATCATCGTCGAAACGACCGGGCTCGCCGATCCCGCGCCGGTGGCGCAGACCTTCTTCGTCGACGAGGACGTGAAGGAGGCGGCGCGGTTGGACGCCGTCGTGACGGTCGCGGACGCCAAGTGGCTCGCCCAGCGTCTGCGCGACGCGCCCGAGGCCAAGAACCAGATCGCCTTCGCCGACGTGATCATCATCAACAAGACCGATCTCGTGAGCCCGGCCGAATTGCGCGAGGTCGAGGCGCGCATCCGCGCCATCAACCCTTATGCGGCGCTGCACCGGGCCAAGAAATGCGACGTCGACATTGCCGAGGTGCTCGGGCGCCGCGCCTTCGATCTCGACCGCATCCTCGATATCGAACCCGATTTCCTTGTCGCCGAGGACCATGATCACGACCACGACCATGATCATGACGGGAGCCATCATCATCATGGCCTCAAGCACTATCACGATGAGGACATGCAGTCGGTGGCGGTCAGGCTCGAAGGCGACGTTGACCCGGCCAAGTTCATGCCGTGGATCAATCGCCTCACCCAGGAGCAGGGCCCGAATATCCTGCGCTGCAAGGGCATCGTCGCGATGAAGGACGATCCCAAGCGCTTCGTGTTTCAGGGCGTGCACATGATGCTCGACGGCGATTCGCAGCGCGAATGGAAGCCCGACGAGAAGCGGGAGTCGAAGGTCGTGTTCATCGGCCGCGATCTCATGGAAGAGGATATCCGCAACGGCTTCCTGGCCTGCGCGGCTTGATCGCGCGCTCGCTCCCATGACCGACGCCACGGCGAACACTTCGCTCGCCGAACATGCGCGGGCTTTCGCCACGGGCGCGCATGTCGTGGCGGCGGCGTTCGTCGACGGCGCGCCTGTGCTGGCGCTCGCTGACGGGATTGTCCTCATCGGCGACCCTGATGAGCAAAAGCGCGTCGTGGTCCACCCCGACGCCGCGACGCTGACAGCGGTCAGCGACGGCAAGACGCTGCTGACCGGGGGCGACGACGGGCGCGTCGTCGCTGTCAGCGCTAACGGCGCTCTTGAGCAGATCGGCGACGAGAAGGGCCGATGGATCGACGCCCTGGCGTTGCGCGGCAAGGCTCGCGCCTGGAGCGCCGGCAAGCAGGTTTGCGCGCGCGATGAAACCGGGGCGATCAAGACCTGGAGCGCGCCTTCGACGGTTCGCGGCCTCGCCTTCCAGCCCAAAGGCTTTCGCCTCGCCGCGACCCATTATAATGGCGCGACCCTCTGGTTTCCGAAGGTCGAAGGCGCGCCGCAAATCCTGGAATGGAAGGGGGCGCATCTCGACGTCACCTTCTCGCCCGACGGGCGTTTTCTCGTCACCTCGATGCAGGAGAACGCGCTGCACGGCTGGCGCCTTCAGGATTCGCGCAACATGCGCATGACCGGCTATCCAGCCAAGACGCGTTCCCTCTCCTGGTCGCACGACGGGCAATGGCTTGCGACCTCCGGCGCCGACGCCACGGTGGTCTGGCCGTTCAAGGACAAGGACGGGCCCATGGGCAAGGCGCCGCGGGAGTGCGGCGTGCGCCAGGCGCGCGTGACGCGGGTCGCCTTTCACCCGAAGGCGCTCGTCGTCGCGATCGGCTACGCCGACGGGCTCGTTCTGCTCTGCCGTCTTGCCGACGCGGCTGAGATTCTGGTCCGCCATCCCGGCGACGGCGCAGTCAGTGCCCTCGCCTGGGACGCGACCGGCGCACGGCTCCTGTTTGGTCTCGAGTTCGGGCGCGGCTGGGCTTCTGGCTCTCCCGGCCTGATCAGCGCGTCAGGCGCCCGCAATATTTGGTCTTTCGTTTGCGCGCTTTACGGGCCATCAAGCGTTATGAAAATGTAAATCACTAAGTTAAGGCTCTAATTTAACCGAACCAGCGCGAAGGCCGAAGGCCAACAGCGCATCGGCCGCCTTGCCAAGACAATCCGTAGCGAGGAATGCTCTTTCGCGATCGAAGCAGGCGGGAAAGGATGACCGAGGCCTATATCGGAGTGGACGTCGGCACGCTCAGCGCCCGGGCTGGCGTTTTCGATTCCGCAGGCCGGCTCATCGCCAGCGCGCGGCGCCCGATCGCCATCTGGCGCGAGCCGGACGAGATCGTCGAGCAGTCGTCCGACGACATCTGGCGCGCGGCGACCGCCGCGGTGCGCGAGGCGGTCGAGGCCTCCGGGCTGCCGCCCGGGGCTGTGAGCGGCATGGGTTTCGACGCGACGTGTTCCCTGGTGGCGCTCGATCGCAACGCGCGTCCTCTGTCGGTCAGTCCGACCGATGCGCCTGAACGCGATGTGATCGTATGGATGGATCATCGCGCCGTTGAAGACGCCGAGCGGATCAACGCCGGGAAGCATGAGGCGCTGCGCTACGTGGGCGGCAAGATATCGCCCGAGATGCACGCCCCGAAGCTCATCTGGCTCGCCAGACGCAAGCCCGCGACGATCGCCAGGGCCGGGCATTTCTTCGACCTCACCGATTTCCTGTCGTTTCGCGCGACCGGGTCGCTCGTTCGCTCGGCCTGCCCGGCGACCTGCAAGTTCGGCTATCTCGCGCATGAGAAGCGCTGGCCGGACGAATTTTTCGATTCTGTCGGCCTCGGGTTCCTCAAGGACAACCATCACGCCCGCATCGGCGCCGAGATCGCGCCGCCTGGAGCGCCGTTTGGCCATGGGTTGACGGCTGAGGCCGCCGCGGCGATGGGCTTGGCGGCCGGGACGCCGGTCGGCGCCGGGCTCATCGACGCGCACGCCGGAGCCGCCGGGACGCTCGGCGCGCGCGCTGGCGGCGCGCCGGCCGATCCGCGCCGGCGCCTGGCGCTGATCCTCGGCACCTCGTCGAGCTGCATGGCGCTATCCGACGAGCCGCGATTCGTCGACAGCGTCTGGGGTCCGCATTTCGGCGCCCTCACCCCTGGCCAATGGCTCATTGACGGCGGCCAGTCGGCGTTCGGCGGAGCGATCGATCATCTCATGCGGCTTCATCCGGCGTTCGCCGAACTCGAGGCGCGCGCCGGACCGCATGCGCTGCAGGCGCTCGAGAAGGACATCGTCGCGCGCGCCGGCGGCTTGTCAGAGGCCGCGCTGATCGCCGAGGGGCTGCATGTCCTGCCTGACTTCATCGGCGCGCGGTCGCCTTCGGCCGACCCGGGCGCGCGCGGGGCGGTGATGGGGATTGATCTGCGCGAAGACCCAGCGAGCTTGCAGGAGCTCTATGTCGCCGGACTCTGCGGCCTCGCCTATGGCCTCGCCGACATCGTGCGCAAGCTCGAGCTTTCCGCTTACACATTCGATTCCATTGTCGTCAGCGGCGGCGCCGCGCGAAGCGCCCTGGTCCGCCAGATCATTGCGGATGTGTGCGGCAAGATTGTCGAATTGCCCGAGACTTTGGAGCCTGTGCTTCTCGGCTCGGCGATGGTGGGCGCGGTCGCGTCGGGAAGGCAGACCATGACCTCCGCCATGGCGTCGATGTCGACGATCGCGCCTGGCGCAGCGGCGCCGGCAGGCGGAGCGATCGCCGCGTTCCATGCGCGAAAGCGACACGCCTTTCAGATGCTCCGTCAGACCGAGAGGGAGATTCGCGAACTTGCTCGCAAGTCCCGCTGGCCTGAATTGGTAATTTTCGATTGCGACGGGGTTCTGGTCGACAGCGAGGTGATCGCGCTCGGCGTCACCCGCCGCAGGCTTGGCGAGGCGGGCCTTCGCCTGACCGATGAGGAGACGCGCGAGCGGTTCCTCGGAATGCGCCTCGATTTCGGTCCTGCGAATTGCCGAAGCAGAACTCGGGGCGCCGTTGCCCAAGGAATTTCCCGACGTTCTTTCGCGCGAGATACTGACCGCCTTCGCGCACGAACTCAAAGGCGTCGAACGCGTGCGCGAGGCGGTCAAGGGTTTGCCCGCGCGTGTGTGCGTCGCCTCTTCGAGCGCGCTGGAAAGAGTGCGTCTCGCGCTTCGGGTGGCCGGCTACGAGAGCCTGTTCGCGCCGAACATTTTTTCCGCCGCCGAGGTCGCGCAGGGGAAGCCGAGTCCCGATCTTTTCCTGTTCGCGGCGCGCGCGATGGGCGCGGCGCCGAAAGACTGCCTGGTGATCGAAGACAGCGTCGCCGGAGTCGCCGCCGCCCGAGCCGCGGGCATGATGGTGTTCGGGTTTGTCGGCGCCAGTCATTTCTCCCAGGCCGATGAGGGGGCCGATTTGACCGCGGCTGGCGCCGAGGTCATCTTCGACGACATGGCGCGACTGCCCGACCTTGTCGCCGCGCGCGCGGCCCGACCAGACCTAATGGGCGCGGACTGAAGTCGTGGCGCGCAAGTCGGATCATGACGGTCTGCGGCTCGACGAGGCGGCCCGCGCCGGATGGCTCTATTACGTCGCCGGCAACACCCAGGACGAGATCGCGCGCAAGCTCGGGATCTCCCGCCAGGCCGCGCAACGCCTGGTTTCGCTGGCGATCAGCGAGCGGCTCATCAAGGTGAGGCTCGACCATCCGATCGCGCGCTGCATGGAGTTCGCCGCGGCGCTCAAGCTCCGTTACGACTTGAGGTTCTGCGAAGTCGCCCCGACCGATCCGGCCTCGACCTCCTCTACGCTCGGCATCGCGCAAGCCGCCGCGGCGGAATTCGAACGCTGGCTGCGCCGCTCCGAGCCCGCCATCATCGGCATCGGCACCGGCCGCACGATGCGGGCCGTCGCCGACCAGCTGCCGGCGATGGAATGCCCGCAACACAGGCTGGTGGCGCTGGTCGGCACCACCAAGACCGACGGTTCGGCGTCGTTCTACGACGTCATCATCCGCGTGTCGGACAGCGTGCGCGCGCCGCACTATCCGATGCCGCTGCCGGTCGTCGCCCGCTCGGTCGAGGAACGCGAACTCCTGATCAGCCTCGCCTCGGTGAAGAGCCTTTTTGACCTGGTCGAGCGCACCGACGTCAGCTTCGTCGGCGTCGGCTCGGTCGGCGATTCCGCGCCGCTTGTGCAGGATGGCATCATCACCCGCCAGGAGGCCGAGGCTTTGCGCCATCTCGGGGCGGTCGGGGAGATCACCGGCTGGGCGTTCGACGCGGCGGGCAAGGTTCTGGCGGAAGGCTCCAATCTCCGCGTCGCGGCGGCGCCGCTCAGGCGCGCCGACAACCGGCTTGTGATCGGCGTCGCGATGGGGCCGTCGCGGCGGGCGCCTCTGCGCGGAGCGCTCGCCGGGCGGCTTATTTCCGGCCTCGTCACCGACGAGGCGACCGCGGAGCACCTGCTGCAGCGGTGAGTTCAGACGAAAAACTAACATAAATATCAGCGGCTTGAGGCAATCGAAAAACAATATTTGCCACCCGGCGGCAAAATCGGATTGACTCTGGGGGAGCGATAGGGCGAATATTCGCCCGCTAGATTGGCAAATGCCCAAATGGGCAGCGCCGCATCGGAGGAAACGCTATGAAGGTTCTCGTGAAGGGGCTGCTCGGCGCCGTTGCGCTCGCCGGCTTCTCGCTTTCCGCTTACGCCGACACCACGCTCACGATCGGGACCGTCAACAACGACGACATGATCACGATGCAGCAGTTGACGGGCGACTTCACCAAGGCCAATCCCGACATCAAGCTCAACTGGGTCACGCTCGAAGAGAACGTGCTTCGCCAGAAAGTGACGACCGACATCGCCACGAAAGGCGGCCAGTTCGACATTCTGACCATCGGCACTTACGAGACGCCGATCTGGGCCAAGAAGAAATGGCTGCTGCCGCTCGACAAACTCGGCGCCGACTACGACGCTGACGACATCCTGCCCGCAATTCGCTCAGGCCTCTCGTATGACGGCAAGCTCTATGCCGCGCCTTTCTACGGCGAAAGCTCCTTCGTGATGTATCGCAAGGACCTGTTCGACAAGGCTGGCCTCCAGATGCCGGAGAAGCCGACCTGGGAGTTCATCAAGCAGGCGGCCGACAAGATCACCGACAAGGCGGCCGGTGTGTACGGCATCTGCCTGCGCGGCAAACCGGGATGGGGCGAGAACACGGCGTTCCTCACGGCGACCGCGAATTCCTTCGGCGCCCGCTGGTTCGACGAAAAGTGGGAGCCCCAGTTCAACTCGCCGGAGTGGAAGGCGACGCTCGACTATTACGTCCCGCTCATGAAGGCGGACGGACCTCCCGGCGCCTCGTCGAACGGCTTCAACGAGAACTTGGCTCTGTTTAGCGACGGCAAGTGCGGCATGTGGATCGACGCCACGGTCGCAGGCGGTTTCGTGACCAATCCCGAGAAGTCGAAGGTTGCGGACAAGGTCGGCTTCGCGCTGGCGCCCGACAATGGCCTCGGCAAGCGCGGCAACTGGCTGTGGTCATGGGCGCTCGGCATTCCAGCTGGCACAAAGAATGCGGATGCCGCGCAAAAGTTCATCTCTTGGGCGACGAGCAAGCACTACCTCGATCTGGTCGCCGCGAAGAACGGCATCGCCCATGTTCCGCCGGGGACGCGCACTTCGCTCTACAAGAATCCGGACTATCTGAAGGCGGCGCCGTTCGCGCAGATGACAATCGATTCGATCAACTCGGCCGACCCGCTGCATCCGACAGTTAAGCCGGTTCCGTACACGGGCGTGCAGTTCGTGGCGATCCCCCAATTTCAGGGCATCGGGACGGACGTCGGCCAGGACTTCTCGGCCGCGCTGGCGGGGACGATGACGGTCGACCAGGCGCTTGCGAAGGCGCAGGCCAGCACCGAAGACCGCGATGAAGAAGGCCGGCTACATCAAGTGAGCTAAATCGCTTCCCGCCGCTCAGCGTCGCGAATTTTGACGCACGGGGCGGCGGGTAGGGGCGCGTCCTCCCCGTCCCCGCCCCCTTCTCGTTCGCGAGAAGGGGGAAGGGAGGAGCCGAGATAAGAGAAGGAATGCGCATCGGCGACCCCGAGACGGGCGACAGGCGCATAACGGGAGGAGAGGGCCACAACGATGGCTACGCAGCAAACAGCGACGGCGGGCCGCGCTCTCGTTTCACCATCGGTCATTCTGCTCTTCATCTGGATGATCGTGCCGCTGGTGATGACGCTCTATTTCTCGACCTTGCGCTACAGCCTGCTGGATCCCGACAACGTCGCCTTCGTGGGCCTGCAGAACTATACGTCGTTCCTCACCGATCCGGATTTCATCGCGGCGCTCATCAACACGCTTGTTCTTGTCGTCTCCGTGCTCGTCATCAGCGTCTGCGGCGGAATTCTGGTGGCGCTGCTGATGGACCAGCCGGTGTTCGGGCTGAACGTATTGCGGCTCATGGTGATCGCGCCGTTCTTCGTCATGCCGACGGTCAGCGCGCTGGTATGGAAGAACCTTCTGATGAATCCCGATTTCGGGCCTATTTGCCTGGATCGCCCGGTCTCTCGGCTTTCAGCCAATTGTCTGGTTCACCAACTGGCCCATGCTGTCGGTGATCATCGTCGTCTCCTGGGAGTGGCTGCCGTTCGCGAGTCTCATTCTTCTCACCGCGCTCCAGTCGCTCGACGAAGAGCAGAAGGAGGCGGCCTCGCTCGACGGCGCAGGGCCGATCTCCTATTTCGGCTATATCGTGCTGCCGCATATCGCGCGCGCGATCACCGTCGTCATCCTGATCGAGACGATTTTCCTTCTCAGCGTGTTCGCGGAAATCTACGTCACGACTTCGGGCGGCCCCGGGGTCGCCACGACGAACATCCCCTTCCTCGTCTACAAGCAGGCGCTGCTCAACTTCGATGTCGGCAGCGCTTCCGCGGGCGGCATCATCGCCGTCATTCTCGCCAACATCGTCGCGATCTTCCTCATGCGCATCATCGGCAAGAACTTGGAGGGCTGAACGATGGCCATAAAGAAATCCGCCCGCCAGCGCATCGGGGTCACCGTCCTTGCCTGGGTCGTCGCCTTCCTGATCTTCTTCCCGATCCTTTGGACGTTCCTGACGAGCTTCAAGAGCGAGTTGGACGCCATCGCCATGCCGCCGAAATTCTTGTTCTTCAACTGGACGCTGGAAAACTATGCCGATGTCCAACAGCGCTCGAACTATCTGAAGTTCGCCTTCAATTCGGTCGTGCTGTCGATCGGCGCCAACGTGATTGGTCTTTTGATCGCGGTTCCGGCCGCTTGGTCGATGGCCTTCGCACCGGGCAAGCGCACCAAAGATCTCTTGATGTGGATGCTGTCGACCAAGATGATGCCTGCAGTCGGCGTGCTCGTGCCGATCTACCTCCTGTTCAAGAACTTAGGACTGCTTGACAGTCTGCTCGGCATTGGCCTCGTTCTGATGCTTCTCAATCTGCCGCTCTTGATCTGGATGCTCTACACCTACTTCAAGGAGATCCCGAACGACATCCTCGAGGCGGCGCGCATGGATGGGGCTTCGCTCCTGAATGAGATCGTATATGTGCTGACTCCCATGGCCGTGCCGGGTATCGCCTCGACCATGCTGCTCGCGATCATCCTGTCATGGAACGAAGCCTTCTGGACCCTCAATCTGACGACGTCGAACGCCGCGCCGCTGACCGCCTTCATCGCCTCCTACTCGGCGCCGGAGGGGTTTTTCTGGGCCAAGCTTTCGGCGGCCTCGACGCTTGCGATCGCGCCAATCCTCATCCTCGGCTGGTTCTCGCAGAAACAGCTTGTCCGAGGCCTGACCTTCGGCGCAGTGAAATGATTTGGGATTGAAGGAAAAGCAGCCATGGGCAGCATCCAACTGAAGTCCGTGCGGAAGGCGTTCGGCGCCGTCAGCATCATCAACGGCATCGACCTCGATGTCAGCGACGGGGAGTTCGCCGTCTTCGTCGGTCCGTCCGGCTGCGGCAAGTCGACGCTTCTGCGCCTGATCGCCGGCCTCGAGGACGTCACCTCCGGTCAGGTGCTGATCGACGCCAAGGACATGACCAACGTGGGCCCGTCCAAGCGCGGGCTCGCCATGGTGTTCCAGTCCTACGCGCTCTATCCGCACATGAGCGTGCGCGGCAACATCGCCTTCGCGCTCAAGATGGCGGGGCAGAGCGCCGACATGATCGAGCAGAAGGTGCGCAAGGCGGCGGCCACCCTGAACCTGACCGACTATCTCGACCGGAAGCCGCGCCAGCTCTCCGGCGGGCAGCGCCAGCGCGTCGCGATCGGGCGGGCGATCGTGCGCGAGCCGAAGGCGTTCCTGTTCGACGAGCCTCTCTCCAACCTTGACGCGGCGCTGCGGGTGCAGATGCGGGTCGAGATCGGGGAGCTTCACGAGGCGCTCAAGACCACCATGATCTACGTCACTCACGACCAGGTCGAGGCGATGACCATGGCCGACAAGATCGTGGTGCTCGACCGCGGCTCGGTCGCGCAGGTCGGCTCTCCGCTCGAGCTCTACAACAAGCCCAATGGCCTCTTCGTCGCCGGCTTCATCGGCTCGCCGACCATGAACCTGATCAAGGGCCCGTCCGCCGCCAAGCGCGGCGCCGAGACCATCGGCATCCGTCCCGAGCATGCGGACATATCGACCACCGCAGGCGAGTGGCCGGCGACGGTGCGGCTTGCCGAGCACCTCGGCTCCGACACGTTCGTGCATGCCGAGGCCGAAGGCATCGGCCCGTTCACCCTGCGCCTCGACGGCGAGGCGCCGCTGACGCCCGGACAGAAGATCTTCGTCACCCCGCGGGAAGCGCACCTGCATCGCTTCGACAAGGACGGCAGGAGGATCAACTGACGCCGGGCGAACGGCGGACCGGCGGGAGTTCCGGGCGGATAATCGAAGGGTGGGCGTCGCGGCGAGGATGAGGAGATGAGCGTGAAACTGTCTTCCGCGACCTTGGCGAGCCTGCCGAAGACGGTTGGCGCGCCGAAGTACCAGCGCTCCGACCTCAAGGCCGGCATCCTGCATATCGGGGTGGGAAACTTCCATCGAGCCCATCAGGCCGTCTATCTCGACGACCTGTTCAATTCAGGCGCCGACCGCGACTGGGCGATCGTCGGCGCCGGCGTCCGCGAGCCCGACATCGGAATGCGCGAGAAGCTCAAGGCGCAGGACTGGCTCACCACCGTCGTCGAACAGGAGGCCGACTCCAGTACGGCGCATGTCACCGGCGCGATGATCGATTTCATCAAGCCTTTCGACGTCGCCGCCATCCTCGCCGCGCTGGTTGATCCTGCGATCCGCATCGTCTCGCTCACCGTCACCGAAGGCGGCTATTACGTCTCCCCCGCGACGCAGCATTTCGATCCCGCCCATCCCGACATCGTCGCCGACAGCAAGGCGCCCGACGCGCCGAAGACGGCCTTCGGCCTCATCGCGGCTGGCCTGAAGAAGCGGCGCGCCGCCGGCGTCGCGCCCTATACGGTCATGTCCTGCGACAATCTTCCGGGCAACGGCCACGTCACCGAGAACGCCGTCGTCGGCCTCGCCGAGATGTCCGATCCCGCGCTTGCCGAGTGGATCCGCGGCAATGTCGCTTTTCCAAACGGGATGGTCGACCGGATCACGCCGGCGACGACCGACCGGGAGCGCGCGATCCTCAACGAGAAGTGGGGCGTCGAGGACAACTGGCCGGTCTTCTGCGAGGAGTTCAAGCAGTGGGTGGTCGAGGACAAGTTCCCCTCCGGCCGGCCGGCGCTCGACAAGGTCGGGGTCACGTTCACCGGCGACGTCGCCCCTTATGAATTCATGAAGATCAGGATTCTCAACGGCGGCCACGCGGCGATCGCCTATCCCGCAGGACTGCTCGACATCCATTTCGTCCACGAGGCGATGGAGGACAAACAGATTGCCGAGTTTCTGGAGGCGCTGACGAAGCGGGAGATCATTCCCGTCGTGCCGCCGCCGCCGAACGTCGATCTCGAAGCCTACCGCGGGAAGGTCGCCGAACGCTTCGCCAATCCGAAGATCGGCGACACGGTTTCGCGCCTTTGTCTCGACGGCTCGAACCGGCAGCCGAAATTCATCCTGCCGAGCGCGCGCGACCGGCTGAAGGCGGGCGCAAGCGTCCGGGGACTGGCGCTCTGCTCGGCGCTCTGGTGCCGCTATTGCTACGGCGAATCCGAGAGCGGCAAACCCATCCCGCCCAACGATCCGAGCTGGGACCGCCTGCAGGCGGCGGCCAAGCCCGCGCGCAGCGATCCGAAGGCGTGGCTTGCAATGGGCGACATCTTCGGCGATCTCGCGACGAATTCGACCTATGTCGGCGCGTTCTCCTCGGCGCTCGCCTCATTGTGGACGAAGGGCGTGAGAGCGACGCTCGCCGACTATCTCGGCGCGAAGGCCTGAGACCGAAGCTGGGCGCCGCGGCGCCGCGAGGACATGCCATGTATCTCGACCGCTTCAATCTCAAAGGCCGCGTCGCGGTCGTCACCGGGGGCGGGCAGGGGATTGGCCTCGCCTGCGTGGAAGCGCTTTCCGAGGCCGGCGCTCATGTCTATATCGCCGACCGCGATCTCAAGCTGGCCAAGGGCGCGCAGGCGGCGATGAAAGCCAAGGGCTACGCCAGCGAGACCATCGAGATGGAGGTCACTGAACTCCAAGCAGGTCGACGCCGCCGCGGCGCGTGTGATGGCGGAAAAGGGCCGCGTCGACATCCTGGTTTGCAACGCCGGAATCGCGCGATCCGAAACCCCGGCGGAAGACGTCACCGACGAGCACTGGCTGAACGTGCTCGACGTCAACCTCAATGGCGTCTTCTGGAGCTGCCGGGCGTTCGGCAAGCCCATGCTGGCGGCGGGGCGCGGCTCGATCATCAACATCGGCTCGATGTCCGGCTTCATCGTCAACAAGCCGCAGGCGCAATCCTACTACAACGCCTCGAAAGCCGGCGTGCATCATCTGACGAAATCGCTGGCCGCCGAATGGGGCGCGCGCGGGGTCAGGGTCAATGCTGTCGCGCCGACCTACATCAACACGCCCCTCACCGCTTTCGCCAAGACCAACAAGGCGATGTACGACACCTGGATGGAGATGACGCCGATGGGGCGGATGGGCGAGCCCGACGAGATCGCGGCCGTTGTCCTCTTCCTCGCCTCCGACGCATCGAGCCTGATGACCGGGTCGATCGTGCTGGCTGACGGCGGCTATACCTGCTGGTGAGCGGAGAACGGTAAAGTTTGGATCCGGCCAGTGACCGAGCGCTCTCAGGCGCGGAGCGAGGGGACAGGCGATGGCGGGAGACTTGGATGGCAAGGTCGCCGCGGTGACCGGGGCCGCGTCGGGCATCGGACTGGCGAGCGCCGAGGCGATGCTTGCGGCGGGCGCGCGTGTGATGCTGATCGACCGGGATGCGGCGGCGCTTGAGGCGCTGTCCGAAAAGCACGGCGCCGCCGTGACGCCGCTGGTCATCGATTTGCTCGACGCGAAGGACTGCGCCACGCTCATGCCGAGGGTCTTTGAGACGACGGGCCGCCTCGAAAATCTTCATGCCAACGCCGGCCTTTATGTCGGCGGCGATCTCGTCGAGGCGGACACGGGCGCAATCGACCGAAAATGCTGAACCTCAACGTCAACGTCGTGATGAAGAACGTTCACGATGCGCTGCCGCAGATGATCGAACGCGGGTCGGGCGACATTATCGTCACGAGCTCGCTCGCGGCTCACTTTCCGACCCCATGGGAGCCCGTTTACGCTTCGTCGAAGTGGGCCATCAATTGCTTCGTTCAGACGGTGCGGCGACAGGTGTTCAAGCACGGGATTCGCGTGGGTTCGATCTCTCCCGGCCCGGTCGCCAGCGCGCTGCTCAAGGATTGGCCGCCGGAGAAGCTGAAAGAGGCCAAGGAATTGGGAAGCTTGCTGGACCCGAGCGAAGTGGCGAAAGTGGTGATGTTCATGCTGACCCGGCCGCGCGGCATGACGATTCGCGATGTCGTAATGATGCCCACCAATTTCGATCTCTGAGGCGAACAGAGGATCCCACAGCGGCAGGACGGAAGGACGACAGGGGACGTCATGGATCTCGGGCTCAAGGGAAAGGTCGCCGTCGTCACCGGCGGCAGCGTCGGCATCGGTCTTGCGATTGCCGAGGGCCTCGCGGCCGAGGGCGTAGACATCGTCATCGCCGCCCGCAACGTGGAGCGGGTGCGCGGGGAGGCGAGCCGGATCGCCAAATCCTTCGGTGTCAAGGCGGAAGGGGTCGCTTGCGACGTCGCGACGCGCGAGGGGACGGAGGATCTCATCGCCGACGTCAAGCGGCTGTTCGGCGGCGCCGACATTCTCATCAACAACGCCGGCACCGGCAGCAACGAAACGGTCATGACTGCGCCGGACGAGAAATGGCAGGCCTACTGGGACCTGCACGTGATGGCGGCGGTGAGGCTTGCGCGCGGCCTCGCGCCGCTGATGAAGGAGCGCGGGGGCGGCGTCATTCTGCATAACGCCTCGATCTGCGCCGTTCAGCCGCTGTGGTACGAGCCGATCTACAATGTGACCAAGGCGGCGCTGATGATGTTCTCGAAGTCGCTTTCGACCGAACTCATCGGCGACAATATCCGCGTCGATTGCGTCAACCCCGGCCTCATCCTGACGCCCGATTGGGTCAAGACGGCAAAGCAGCTCACGGCGGACAAGGGCGGCGACTATGAGGCCTATCTCGACGGCGTCGCCCGCGAACACGCGGCCATTAAGCGCTTCGCCACGCCTGAGGAGCTGGCCAACTTCTTTGTCTTTCTCTGCTCGGATCGCGCGAGCTATTCGGTTGGCTCGACCTATTTCGTCGACGGCGGCATGCTGAAGTCCGTCTGAGCGCAATCTGCAGCGCTCAAACGACGGGCGGACTTCAATGGCGGGTTTGCGCCGTCCCTTGGGGCTGGGCCGCCGCCCGTTGAGCGTCTGCCAGGCGAATGAGGTTGGTGACGCCTGCCACGCCGGGAACGTTCCTGGCGTCAAACTCGGCGCAGACCTTCTGATAGGGCAGGTCCACTGTTCCGGAGACTGTCACCCACCCGTCCTCAACGGCGACGATCAAGCGGTCCCGAGGAACCGCCAGATCCCAATGGAGCGCGTTCAAAACACGCACCCGTACGTCATCGGTCAGGAACCGCATTTTCGACCTCCTCCCGCGTCAACGCATTCTTGGATGTTTATTGCGGGGCTGTTCGGCGAACCGTTAGCACGAGCGCCGGCCCAGCTCCTTGACGCAGATCAAGCGATAGCGCGTCAGTGAAGCGGAAGTTGGGCGGATCGCTCGCGGGCGGGCCCAAATCTGTCTAGTCAGACCTGCCGCGGTTCCGACTCGGCTTCGCCGAACACAGTTTCTTCGACGTTCATGGCGTTGCCGCGCCAAACGACGTTGTCGCCGGTCCAGGCCTGGGCGAATAGCGCCGGCAGCATGAGGTCGCGCACGACCCAGGCGAACGGCATTCGCCACGACAGCGGCCAGCCGGCGGCCAAAGCGAGAGCAGCCTCGGCGCCGTACCAGAAAACCGCTGTCACGGCGACGGCGAGGGCGACACTCACCCCGAAAGCAGGCGCGGCGACGCCGGCCGCCGCCAGGCTGAAGAGGCTCGTCGTCAAAATCTCGGGCACGAAAAACAGCGGAAACGTAACCCGCCTGAGCCGCGCCCAGCGCAGCTGCCGCGACCAGACGTCCCGCAGGCGCCGGCGGCCAAGCGGCTGCTGGAACGGTTCGTCGACGAGGTGGGCGCTCAGTCCCTGCGCGTTGATGAGCTTGGTCGCCGCGGCGTCTTCGGCGATCTCCGCCCCCAAAGCCTCGATGCCCCCGCCCTTTTCCAGCGTCTCCCGGCGCCACAGCATCGTCTTGCCCTGGGCAAAGCCGTAGCCGGTGGATTCGCCCGCATACTGCCAGCGCGCCTCATAGGTGTTGAGGAAGGCGCACTCGATCTCGGCGGCGAAGGACTCGGGTCGAGAGCCGATCGGCGGCGCGCAGACGATGCCGGAATCGGGGCTCCAGCGCGCCAGCAGACGCTGAATATAGTCTCCTGGCATCAAGACGTTGGAATCGGCGATGATCACCCAATCGTAGCGCGCCGCCTTCCACCCCTTGACGACATTGTTGAGCTTGGGGTTGGCGCTGACCCGGTCATCGCCGATCAGGAGGCGCGCGGCATGGCCCGGGTTGGCGTCGATCGCGCCTCGCACCAGCGGAGCGATCGGATCGTCGCCGCTGGCGAGGCAGAAGATGATCTCATAGCTTGGATAGTCGAGCGCGAAGATCGATCGCAGCGTTTCTCGCGAGAACGTCTCCACGCCGCACAGCGGCTGCACGATCGTGACGCTTGGAGCATCCTTCGGCGGCGCCATTGGCGGCAGCGACCGTCGCCTGCACCGCCGGGAGGCAAGCGCGACGCTCAGCCCATGAATCCCCGCGCTGGTAGCGCAAATCCCCGCCGCCAGGGCGCCGATAGTCATGGGTCGAGCCTATCCGAATCACAAGCCCTTGTCACACCATATTGCAGGCCTGTCGCGACGCTTCTATGAAGGCGAATGGCCCCTCTCCCGGTCGTCCGGTTCGCGCCTTCGCCG
Source organism: uncultured Alphaproteobacteria bacterium (assembly GCA_963764955.1). Lineage (GTDB taxonomy): Bacteria > Pseudomonadota > Alphaproteobacteria > Rhizobiales > Beijerinckiaceae > Roseiarcus. The sequence goes on from CAVXVE010000025.1 coordinate 200,112, forward strand.
ACCGGGCGCATCCATATCGGCAACGCCCGCACCGCCCTCTTGAACTGGCTTTTCACCCGCCGCCGCGGGGGAACGTTCATTCTGCGCTTCGATGACACGGATCTCGAGCGTTCAAAGACGGAATACGCCGACGCGATCGAGGCGGACCTGGCCTGGCTCGGAATTCGCCCGGATCTGTTGCGCCGCCAATCGGAGCGGATGGCGACCTATGACGCGGCCGCTGCTCGGCTCAAGGATCTCGGCAGGCTCTACCCGGCCTATGAGACGCCGGAGGAGCTCGACCGGCGGCGAAAGCTGCAGCAGGCGCGTGGCCTTCCGCCGATCTACGACCGCGCCGCCTTGCGCCTCACGGTGGCCGAGCGGGCCGCGCTCGAAGCCTCGGGCCGGAAGCCGCATTGGCGCTTTCGCCTCGAACCGACGACCGTGCGCTGGGACGACATGGCGCGCGGGGAGAGCCATATCGATGGCGCGTCGCTGTCCGATCCGGTCCTGCGCCGCGAGGACGGAAGCTATCTCTACACGTTGCCCTCGGTGGTTGACGACATCGATTTTGGCGTGACGCATGTCATTCGCGGCGAGGATCACGTCACCAACACCGCCGTGCAGATCCAGATTTTCGAGGCGCTGGCCGGGGCGTCGCCGCGCTTCGGTCATCATAACCTTCTGACCGACGCGGGCGGCGGGGGGCTGTCGAAGCGCTCCGGCGCGCTGTCGATCGCCGCTTTGCGCACAAAAGGAATCGAGTCGCTCGCCGTCGCCGCGCTGGCGGTGCTGGTCGGTTCGGCCGAGGCGGTGCGCCCGGTCGCCTCGCTCGACGAACTAGCCGAACTCACCGACCTTTCGCAGCTCTCCCACGGCTCGGCCCGGTTTGACGAGGCCGAGCTCGAGACGCTCTCTGCGCGCACGCTGCATCGCTTGCCCTATGCGGCGGTCGCGGACCGGCTCGCGGCGCTTGGCGTCGCCGGGCCCGATGCGGAGGCCCTGTGGCTCGCGGTTCGCGGCAACCTCGCGCGTCTCGACGATGCGGCGATCTGGCGGCAAGTGACCGAGGGCGAGGTTAAGCCGATCGTCGAGGACGCCGACTATCTGAAGCTGGCCGCTTCGTGCGCCCCCGAGGGGCCGTGGGACCCGTCGACCTGGGGCGCGTGGACGACGCAGCTCAAGGACATCAGCGGCCGCAAGGGACGCTCCCTGTTTCACCCGTTGCGCCTGGCTTTGACCGGCCGGGAAGCGGGGCCGGAACTCGCCGCGCTCCTGCCGCTCATTGGCCGCGCTAAAGCGCTGGCCCGACTATCCGCACCGAGCGTTTGACGCCGTCGGGTCCGATCGATTCCACTTTTCGGCCCTGGTTGACGGTGTAGCTCTTCGCCCCCTGCACGTCGTCGCCTGCAATGCCCGACGTCTCGCGGCTGACCGTGGCGGCTTCCGCGCTGAGTTTCGTGTCGGCGCCATTGGCGTCCAGGACCGCGGTCGCCGCGTCGGACGACGGTGTTGCGCCGGGCGCCGCGCCTGGCCCAGCGACCACGGACGCGTTCGGCGCCCCCGGCTTGCCTTTTGCGTCCGGAGTCGGCTTAGCCTTGGGGTCGATGATCGGCCGGGCCATCTCCGCCGACTTCTCCGGCGTCACCAGAATGTCGTGCTTCTCGTGGCCATAACGCGCTTCGGCGCCGGCGAGCGCTTCCGCCCAGCTCTCCCCCTTGCGCCGGCAGGAGCAGTTCGGATCGAAGGTTCTCTCGAATTTGCTGGCGTTGGGCAAATTCGCGTAGGGCTCCCCCGTCGGCGACGCGGCCTCTTCGATCGTTCCGCCGAACGGAAACGAGTAGAGGGCCACGTCCGCGTTGGGGCACAAGGCCCTGCAGACGTCCTCCAGGCTGTCCGCCCGGCTTCCGGCGCCGGAATAGGAAACGGGGAAGAAGCTGCCGTCGCAGGTGCGCACGCAGACCGCATAGGACCCGGCATGCGCATGCACGCCCCCGTTCTCATCGGATTGCCCTGGCGGCGCGTTGCGCAGCTCCCCGCCGTGATCGTCAAAACGGTCGTCCATCTGGGGCCCGGAATCCGGGCCGCCATTTGCGAGCCTCGCTATGCCGCCAAACAGAGCCTCGAAGACATTGCTGGGCCCGGACGGCGCCGCGTGAAGGCACTCGGCGTTATAGCGGGCGACAAGATCCCCCGCTCCGCCGCCCGCGCGCGCCTGCAAATCGGCGAGATTGGCCTCCATCCGTGAGATTTGGGCGTTGACCTCGCCGCATTGCGGAGGCGGCGCAGAGCCGAAAAACAGAAACTTGCGGTTGCCGCAGCCGAGCGAGCCGGCGTAGGCTCTGGTCCGCCCGAGCTCGGCGCGCTGACGCTCAACGGCGGCCTGCGCCCCGCTCGAGCCGCGCCGCGCGGCGATCGCCTGCTGCAGCCGAGCGCACTCGGCGTTCTGCGCCAGCGCGACGTCGCCGCCGAAAGCGGCGATCGAAGCCGTCAGCGTGACCAGCGCCAGTAATTTGCCCCGTCCGGCCGCGCTTCGCATGCGTGTGTTCGCCGCCTTCATCTCGTCAATCGTCTCCGCGCTTGCGATCCTCGGACGCCCGCGTCGCCTTCGCGGGGCCATGCGCGATTAGAGTCGGACATGGCGGCGCGAACAAGGCGGCGCTGTCAAGGCGCGCGGGCCGTTTCATACGGGGTTTCGGCGCAGCGCGCCATAGGGCCTGTCGTTCCGCATGTGGCCTCGACCGGCCGGATCGGGCATAGTCGCACGATGGCCGAAGCGGACGCGCGCCCGACAAACGCGCCGGAAATCACCGTCAGCGAACTGGCGGGCGCGCTCAAGCGCGCGATCGAGGACCGGTTCGGCTATGTGCGCGTGCGGGGCGAGATTTCCGGCTATCGCGGGCCTCATTCGTCCGGCCACGCCTATTTCAGCCTCAAGGACGCGGGCGCCCGGCTCGACGCCGTCATCTGGCGCACGACTCTCCAGCGCATGCGCCTCAAGCCCGAGGAGGGGCTCGAGGTCATCGCGACCGGCCGGTTGACCACCTTCCCCGGCAAGTCGAGCTACCAGATCGTGATCGACGCGATAGAGCTTGCCGGAATCGGCGCACTGATGGCCTTGCTCGAGGCGCGGCGCAAAAAACTCGCCGAGGAGGGGCTGTTCGACACGGCGCGCAAGCGCAAAGCCCCGTTCCTGCCGAAGGTCGTCGGCGTGGTGACGTCGCCGACCGGCGCCGTCATTCGCGACATTCTGCATCGCCTCACGGACCGCTTTCCCGTGCGCGTCATCGTCTGGCCGGTGCGCGTCCAGGGCGAGACCTCCGCGGCCGAGGTCGCCGCGGCGATCGACGGCTTCAACGCGCTCTCCATGGACGGGAAGGTCGGACGTCCGGACGTGCTGATCGTCGCCCGCGGCGGCGGCTCGCTCGAAGACCTCATGAGCTTCAACGACGAAGCGGTGGTGCGCGCGGTCGCCCGCAGCGCAATCCCGCTCATCGCCGCCGTCGGCCACGAGACCGACTGGACGCTCATCGATCACGCGGCGGACGTGCGTGCGCCCACCCCAACCGCGGCGGCCGAATTCGCCGTGCCTGTGCGGGCCGAGCTTCTCGCCGCGATCGCTGATCTGGAGGCGCGCCGGCGCGGCGCGATTCTGCGCTTTTCTCGTCGCCTGCGCTCGGACTTGCGCGCGCTCGCCCGCGCGCTGCCGGCGGGGGAGGCGATCATCGCCACGCCCCGCCAGCGCCTCGACCGCGCGGGCGATGCGCTCGCCCAGCGCATGCGCGGGACGCTCGACCAGCGCGCGCTGCGCACGGCTGGACTGGCGCGGCGCCTGGCGCGCCATTCGCCGCGCGCCCATCTCGCCGGCCAGCGCGAGCGTCTCAGCGGCCTCGCCGGGCGCCTAGCCAGGCTGAGGCCGCTGCTCGATCGAACGGCCGCGCCGGGCGGCGGACGCGATCGGCCGGACATTCGGCCGCGAGTCGGCGCTCTTGGCCAGGCGGCGCAGCGAGCAGGCGGCGGCGGTCGAGCGCCTCGCCGCCCGCTTGCTCCGCGCCTATGACGAACGGCTGCAGAGCCGGCGCGCCCAGCTCTTCTCCGCCTGGCAATTGCTCGGCGCGATGAGCTATCGCGGCGTGCTGTCGCGCGGCTTCGCGCTGGTGCGCGACGAGCAGCAGAGACCGCTGAGGCGCGCTTCGGAGGTCAGGCAGGCCCAGCGCCTCGAGATCGAATTCGCCGACGGAAAGATCGGCGCCATAGCAGGCGGGCGCATCGGCCCGCCGCTCACGCCGCCTGCGCTGCTGCCGCGCCGGCGCGCAAAACCGGACAAAGACGACGGGCAGGGGTCGCTGTTCTGACAGCGCTTCGCCGGGGCGGCCGGGTTTGCCTCGCATCCCGCCCTCGGACCGAAACACCAGATCGTGTGTCACGGTGTCACCGCTTTGGGCGGCCTCGGCGGACCTTCCATCTGCCCGTCGTCCCGACCGCCACTGAGGCGCTGGGCTACTCTCCACACGAATACCGGCAACCGGCTGCGGTTAGACGCGCAACAGCGTCAGGCCCGCGTGTCAACGGGTAGGTCTGTCATCAACTTGCAATTTCAACTCAGTATCTCTCGAGACTGGGGGCGTCCGTCCCATCGCTGGTTTGCACGCAAGATTAAAGAGTTGCGAGTTGATAGGAGGATCAACGAATGCGCAGTCGAAAGTATCGTAAAGTGGCCGCCGCTGCGGTCGGAGGGGTGGCTATGGTCTCCAGCGCAATGGCGTTTGGAGCAGACTGGGACGGCTCCTATGGTCGCCACGAGGACGGGGACGATCACGGGTCGCTTCAAGAGAAGATCGAGCTTCTGCGCAAAAAGGTGAAGTACGTCTTCGTGATCTTTCACGAGAACGAGTCCTTCGACCACTATCTTTGGGACCTACCCGGGCGCAAATGGTCTTTTCGAGGCGCCCAGGGGCTTCACGCCTGCCAACCAGACCGCCGAGTTTCACCCAGCGCTATCTCGATACGTCTCTCAACGTCAAAACCATCACGCCGTTCCTGATGCCCCAGGCGGTCGTTGGCGCCGGCAAGGTCATTCCAGTCTACCCGGCGGACGAAATTTCCGTCGATCACAGCCACCAGGGCATGGCCAACGACCTCGATGTCGACGCCAAGACCGGGATTGCGGCCAATGATCGCTATGCGATGGATCAGGAGGGTCTGACGACGAACGCCTCGGGCGCCATCGTCACGAACACCGGCGCCGCGCCGACCTCGGTCACGCTGGCGCAGGCGCAGAAGGCCGAAGTCGACATCGGCCATATCGACTGCGACACGATCCCGTTCATGTGGAGCTGGGCGAAGCACTTCGTCCTCTTTGACAATTTCCGTCAGACGATCGTCGGGCCGTCGACGCCGAACGCGATTGCGATCATCGCCGGGCAGTCCGGGGAGACGCAGTGGGCTTTGCACCCGGACGAGGGGGCGTCGGTCACCTACGCCAACCCGACTTTCCCGAACGTGCTGGGCGCGAGCTTCGGCTCGAAAGTCACGCCTTCGAACAGCAACGCCTACGTTCCCATCGTCGCCGATCCGGGCCCCTTCCCGGGCTCGAACCTCGACACCAACAAGGTCAAGCCGCCGTATAACTTCGACGAGAACCCGGCCACTCCGGCGCTCAATCTCACCTTCGCCACCCAGCCGCTCTCGTTCATGGGATCCGATATCGAGAAGATCATCAAGAACGATCCGAATCCGGCGGCCGATCTGCTCGACGTGCAGGAGGACATCCGCGAGATCGCGTCCTTCAACCGCCCGGTGAACTGGGGTTGGTATCAGCAGGGTTTCGACGCCAACGACACGCTCGATCCCTTCGAGCCGCCGGGGTCGGCGACGAATCCGGCCAGCACGCCCTCCGCGAACAGCGGCTACGTCCTGCATCACAACGCGCCGCAATATTTCGCCTATCTCGCCGACAATCCGGAAGTCCTGAACACCAACCTGCACGGCGCCAAGGATTTCTTCGACGCGGTCGAAGGGCGGACGCTGCCGAAGGATGGCGGCGTGTTCTACCTCCGCGGCGGCTATGACAACAACGACGGGCTCGTCCCGGTGGATCCGACCCCTGCGGTCGAGCACGCGTTCCTCGGCAACGACGATCACCCGGCCTACTCGGATCAGCAGATCTCCGAAGCCTTGGCGGCGCGGGCGATCAGCGACATCGCCAACAGCCCGTACTGGTCGCAGAGCGCGATCATCATCACCTATGATGAGACGGACGGCTACTATGACCACGTCGCGCCGGCGAAGCGCAGCACGTTCGCTGACGGCTCGATCCTGGAGGCGGGCCCGCGCATCCCGACGCTCGTGATCTCGCCTTACGCCACGTCCGGCGCGATCTCGCATCGCTACGGCGAGCACGGGTCGATCATCAAGTTCATCAACGAGCTGAAAGGCCTCGTGCCTCTCGCCCGTCTGCCCGACGAGGAGCGCGGCCGCTATCTCGGCAAGAGGAATCTCGGTCAGGACAATCTGGGCCCGTCCGACGATCCGGACAACGAGCTCGGCGATCTGACCGAGGCGTTCGACGCCGAGAGGCTGAAGGGTGAAAGGCCGCCGATCCCAGCGTCGGAGGCGGCGTTCACCTCGGCGCAGATCAAGAAACTGCCGCATCTGGCGACGGCGAACTTTTCGAAGAACGGCTATACGAACGGCGCCTGCGCGGCGATCGGCGTCCTGCCGACCGACTTCGAGACCTTCGCCGACTACAAGAACGGCAAGCCGATCGATCCCTACCCGGACGACGTCAATCCGCGGCCGACCCAGTCCCCCGGCACGCCGACCTCGGGCACCTGGACGCCCTGATCGCAGCCTGGCTCGCGGGCTCCGGCGCGCGGGCCTGAGCAACCCACGAGGACGGAGGCCCGCGGCTTCCGTCCTTTCGTTTGACTGGAAACCGCGTGCGAAGGATCACAGATGTTTCGCTGGCTTGTCCAAGCCCTCGTTCTCGGCTCTCTTGCCGCTCGCCTGCCGCGGCGAGCGCGCAGACGCTCGGCGTCGATCAAGGCTTCGCGCCATCTCGATTGCGGCACGGTGCAAAGCGTCGACGATTGGAACGGACGAGGATGTCCACGGCGATCTCTCCGCGCTCGGCGGCGAGATCTGCCGGGCCGTGGCGGTCGCTATTCTCGGCGATTCAGAAGGGCTTTCCGTTCACGCGTTCCCGGCGGAGCCGGAGGCGCTGGCCGCGTTAAAGGCCGGGAAGATTCAACTCGCCGTGGGCATTTCGCCCTCAGCAACCGTCGCGACGCAATTCGAGGTCGGTTTTGGACCGCCCGTGTTCTACGATTCCCAGCGCATCCTGGTTGCGAAGCAGAGCGGCATCGTCGACCTCGCGGGCCTGCGCGATCAGGTCATTTGCGCACTCGACATGAGTCCGCCCGAGCGGACATTGCGCGACGAATTGACGGCGCGGAACATTTCCTACGCGCTTCAGGCCCATTCCGAGCAGGGCGAGCTGGACGCGGCCGTCGCGGTGCGCAGGTGCGTCGGGAACCGGCATGGAATCGCGCCTCGCGCAGTCGCGCGCGAATTTCCATGCGCGCACGAGCGACTTCGTCTTTCTCCCCGAAAGGCTGGCTCTCGCTCCCGTCGTCCCCGCCTATCCGGACAAGGATCACGCCTTCGGGCTTATCGTCGACTGGACGGTCAGCGCGCTGATCGAGGCCGAGGCGCTGGGGATTACAAAGGACAACGTGGCCGAGTCGGACAGACGCGAGGACATGCGGGCCGATCAGCTTCTCGGCCACGACTTCGCCACCGCGCAGGCGCTTGGCCTGGCGCACGACTGGGCCGCGAAGGTCATCGCCGCCACCGGCAATTACGGGGAGATTTTCGAGCGAACGACGGGCAAGCCCTATCAGCTTGACCGGGGCCTCAACGCGCTGTGGACGCAAGGCGGCCTCATGGCGCCGATGCCCATGAGGTAGAGCCCGCCCGGTTTTATCTGGTTTTGCTTAAGTGGGATTCGCGCCGTCGAAATGCGCAAGCGAGGCGGGCGCGATCCAAGGTGACGGTCGGCTTTAAGCCCCGGCGTGCTGGATGGCGGGCGCCTCGCGCTTCGGCGCCGCGCTCTGCGGACGAGCGGGGCGGGCATTCGGCTCGGGCTCGGCGAGGCGCCCCTCGAGCCAGGCCGGCAGGAACGCCTCGAGCCAGGCGGCGACCCGCCCGTCATGCTGGAACCAGCCGCCAAGATGCTCGGGGCGGGCGAGCGCCCCTGGCCGGGTAAGCCGCTCAGCGCCGCGATGGGTCCAGCGGCACATCATGTGATAGGTGACCTCGGGGTGGAACTGCAGACCGACCGCGTGCCGGCCATGGCGATAGGCCTGGTGGGGGAAATGCGCTCCGCCAAGCGCGAGCGGTTCGGCCCCGTCGGGCAGATCGAAGCCGTCGGAATGCCATTGGTAGACCGTGCGCGGGAACGGGGCGCTGCAGAGCCGGTCGCCGGCGGAGGTGGGCTGGATCGGGTAATAGCCGATCTCGCTGCGCTTGTCGTCGTAGCTGAACACCCTGGCGCCGAGCGCGCGGGCCAGCATTTGCGCGCCGAGACACAGGCCGAGCAGCGGTTTTTCCTCCGCGAGCGGAGTCTCCAGCCACTCGATCTCGCGCCTGACCCAGTCGAGCGTGTCGTTGGCGCCCATCGGGCCGCCGAACACCACGACGCCGGCGTGATCCGCGAGCGTCGCCGGCAGCGGCTCGCCGAAGCTTGGCCGGCGGATGTCGAGCCGAACCCCCATCGCCTTGAGCGCGAGGCCGACACGCCCGGGAGTCGAATGTTCCTGGTGCAGGACGATCAGAACGGTCGGGCGCCGCGCGAGGCTCGCCATCGGCATGAGGTCAGATTCCATCGCGAGGTCCGTTCGCCGCTCTCTCCGAATCACGACCGTACGAAACGCAAGTTCCACGCCACAAGCTTAACGCGACGTGAACCCCAAGCCTGCCGCGCTGAAAAGTTGTATGGCCGGCCCGCGCTTGCCTCATGCGCCGCGCCGATATATAGGCCAGCTTCCGACGCCGCAACAGCATCGCTCCCATCGTCTAGCGGCCCAGGACGTCGCCCTCTCACGGCGAAAACAGGGGTTCGAGTCCCCTTGGGAGCGCCAGAAACATTCCCGTCCAGGGCTCGTCGCCGCAGGCGGCGATTTCAATCGAAGCAAGCGCTGCAAAAGCCGCCCACGGGCGCGAGCACCCTCAGGAACTGCAGCATCAGCCGCTAGCGCACAAAGCCGCGCCAGGGGAAATTCGCGACGAGGGGAAACCGATCGGCAGCGGGCCGTAGCGAGCCCGGCCAAGCCTCAGGCGGCTTCGGCCTTCGTCAACTCGGCGCGCTTCTTGGCGATCTCGCGCTTGAGCTTGACGGCGTCCTCGGAGAGGTCGGATTCGTGAGCCTTGACGAGGAAATCATCGAGGCCGCCGCGATGCTCGACGGAACGCAGCGCAGCCGCGCTGACGCGCAGCCTGACCGAGCGCTCGAGCGCGTCCGAGACGAGCGTGACCTGGACGAGATTGGGCAAGAAGCGCGTGCGCGTCTTGCGGTTCGAATGGCTGACCTTGTTGCCGGATTGAACGGCCTTGCCCGTCAGCTCGCAGCGGCGTGACATCGCGGAAATGATCCTTCAGACGAAAAGCTTCAGCTTTCATTCGGCAAATATGAAAGCGGGCCGCCCATTCAGGAAGCGTCCCGCCCGCCGCATGGCCTGGCTAAGAGAAGCGCGGTCTATAGGGGAGGGGATTTTCGGCGTCAAGCTTGCGCTCGACGCTCGCTCGACATCCCGTCCCGCGGTCTCTACCTTCCCGCCCATGCGAGAGGGACAGGCGAGCGTGACCGCGCTTGGCGCGGCGGGACACCGGGCGGCGCATCAGGTCGTCGAGCGGGGCTTCGTCTTCGCCGATCCGCTCGCGCTTGCGATCCTGGGGCCGGACGCCGAAGGCGCTGTCGCGCTGGCCAGGGAGCGGCCGGAGTGGCGGCCTTTGCGCCTGTTCATCGCCATGCGCAGCCGCTTCGCCGAGGATTCCGCGGCCCGGGCGATCGAGAACGGCGTGCGGCAAATCCTGGTGCTGGGCGCCGGTCTCGACACCTTCGCTTACCGACTCGAACCGACCCGGGAGATGCGCGTCTTCGAGCTCGACCATCCGGCGACCCAGGGAGAAAAGAGACGCCGGCTCGCCGAGGCGCAAATCGCCGAGCCGGGACATGTCGCTTATGTCGCTCACGATTTCGAGCGTGGGAGCATGACCGCCGCGCTCACGGCGGCCGGGCTCGACCCGAAGATACGGACCTTCGTCATTTGGCTGGGCGTCACGCCCTATCTGACGGCGGAGGCGGCTTCTGCGACGCTCGGCGAACTCGCCCGCTGGCCGGGCGGGGCGGAAGTCGTGTTCGACTACGCCAACCCGCCCGACGGCATGAGGGATCCGGCCGCGCGGACCCATCATGACCAGATGGCCGAGCGCATCGCGGCGAGCGGCGAGCCGTTCCGCTGTTATTTCGACACCGCGGCGTTGCACACGGCTGCGCGCCGCCTCGGATATACGCAGATCGAAGACCTCGATCGAGCGGAGCTGCTTCAGCGCTATCTTCCTGATTTGCCTGTCGCTCCCCGGCCGGGGCCAGGCGGCCACGTCGTCAGGATGGCGACCCGCTAGCTAGCTGGTTAGCCAGTGGCTTCGAAGCCAGCATCGTCATGGCCGCGCTTAACCCGGCAATCCACGCGGGGCGTCGAAAGGCGTCTCCAGAGACTTGAGAAAATAAAATAAATTCAGACTGTTACGCACACCGTCCGCGCAACGCCGCCTTCTCGCGGCAGCGTCCCATGGATGGCGGGGACGGAGCCTGGCCATGACGCTGCTGAGTCATTTGGGCGACAGCCGCCCGCAATCACTATGCTCAAGGCGATAAGGTCGACATTTTCGTGCAGAAAATAGAAATAACGTTAGGCTAGCGCCCATGGACAATTCCTATTTTCCGCAACCACTGGACCGCGAGGCACAGAGAAGAAGACCGCCGGCGCTTTTTTCAACCCCGCCGCGGCGGAAAAGGGCGCGTGAAATTATTTCCGACGAAAATCCAGCGCAACCCATTGAAAAGGCTAATTTCGGACGAGAGAATCCAAGGAAATCCAAGCTTTTCCAACCCCCAAATCGAGGGATTCCAAGGCTAAAGAGCCCCCATCCAAGAAAACCCAAACCGCGCGACCGCCGCAGCCCGCCCCGGGGCGCCGGCGCGCCTTCGAAGTCGAAGCCGGCTTCAACTCCGCGGCCCGTGCGCCTGAGCGCCGTCGGAAGCGCGCGGGCGCGCGCCGTCAAAGGACTTGAGGGCAAGCTCACCGCGGGGGGGCCGAGCCGGGCTCCGGGGAGGCTTAGCAGGCTGCTGAAAAAGACGTCTGACAAGCCGCTGGTGTTTGTTGTTCTCGCATGATTCCTTGAGGATTGTCATAGGCGAATCGCGAGGGATCGATGCGGGGCGAGGATCGGACGAGCGGGGCGTTGTTCTCTTACGTCGACGTCGAGGCGCGGATAGGGGCGAACCATCCGCTGCGGGCGATGCGGCGGCTGACCAATGCGGCTTTGGCTGAACTCGACCCGAGGTTTTCGGCGCTTTACGAGGGGATCGGGCGTCCCTCGATTGCGCCGGAGCGCCTTCTACGAGCTTCGCTGCTGCAGCTTCTCTATTCGATCCGCTCGGAGCGGCAGCTGGTCGAACGGCTGGAGTTCGACATGCTGTTTCGCTGGTTCGTCGGGCTTTCGATTGACGAAAAGGTTTTCGACGCCTCGACCTTCTCGAAGAACCGCGACCGCCTGGTCACGCACGCGATCGCGCAAGAGTTTCTGTCTTCGCTCCTTGGCCTGCCGGAGGTGAAGGGGCTTCTGAGCGCCGAACATTTTTCGGTCGACGGGACTTTGCTCAAGGCCTGGGCGTCGATGAAGAGCTTCCGTCCCAAGAGCGCCTCAGGCGAAGGCGCGGGGAACGGCCCGGGCGAGCCGCCGCCTCCCGGGCGCAACCGCGAGGCCGACTTCCGCAAGACCAAGCGATCGAACGCGACGCACGCCTCGACGACGGACAAGGATGCGCGCCTTTACCGTAAAGGCGCAGGCCAGGAGAGCCGTCTTTGCTATCTCGGCCATGCCTTGATGGAGAACCGCAACGGGCTTGTGGCGGCGGCCGAAGCGACGCTGGCGACCGGAACGGCCGAGCGCGAGGCGGCGGCGGCTTTCAGCCAGCGCTTGCCCAAGGGGGCGACCCTCGGCGCCGACAAGGGCTATGACGCCGAGGCCTTCGTCGAGAGCCTCAAGGCGCGCGGGATTGAGCCGCACATCGCGATCAACGGGACGGTGAGCACGCATGGCAAGGCGCGCAAGACCGCGGTCCCGAGCGAGGTCGCCGCGAGTGTGCGCTATGCCATCAGCCAGCGGCTGCGCAAGCGCATCGAGGAAGGCTTCGGCTGGACGAAGACGGTCGGCGGTCTCACGCAGGTGAAGGTGCGCGGCCTTGCCAAGGTCCGCGCCGCTTTCGTCCTCGCCATGGCCGCCTACAACATCGTGCGCCTGCCCAAGCTCTTGGCCCCGAGGGGCGAAGCCCGGCCAGCGACATGAAGAGCCAGAGAACAACGACCCGACTTCACGCCAAAACTCCGAACGTGAGCCGCATCCAGCCGCAAAAAATCGCGCTTGCACTCCTCGTTGCGCAAACGCAGTGACTTTTTCAGCAGCCTGTTAGAGCTTTATCGGTTCCGATCGAATCGGAACCGCGTCCGCAGCGATCAGGTCTGCGGTTGCGGCTCGAGGCCGCCAGCCTCCGGACCGATCGGCCGGGGCTTGCCGGTCGAGGGCACGGCGGCGCGCGGCGCGGCAGGGGGCTCCCGGTCGGTCGCCAATTCGCGCACCGGCCGCACCCCCTGCAGGAGGCCGACGATCTCGTCGCCGGTCAGCGTCTCGAACTCCATGAGGCCGGACGCCAGCGTCTCGAGGTCAGCCCGCCGCTCGGTCAGGATGCGGGTGGCGGTATCGTGGGCTTCCTGCACGAGGCGCCGCACTTCCTGGTCGATCGTCTCGGCCGTCGCCTCCGAAATATTCTGCTGCCGGCCGAGCGAATAGCCGAGAAACACCTCGTCCTGGTTCTCGCCGTACATGACGGCGCCGAGCTTGTCGGAGAAGCCGAGCCGGGTCACCATGGCGCGGGCGATCTTGGTCACCTGCTGGATGTCGCCGGCGGCGCCGGACGTCACCTTGTCCTTGCCGAACACCAGCTCCTCGGCGACGCGTCCGCCCATCGACATCGCCAGCATGGCGATCAACTGCTCAAAGCTTTGCGAGATCTGATCGCGCTCGGGCAGCGACTGCACCATGCCGAGCGCGCGGCCGCGCGGAATGATCGTCGCCTTGTGGATCGGCGTCGAGGCCGGCATCGACACGGAGACGAGGGCGTGGCCGGCCTCGTGGTAGGCGGTCAGCCGCTTTTCCTCTTCGGTCATGATGAGCGTGCGCCGCTCGGCGCCCATCATGATCTTGTCGCGCGAATCCTCGAATTCCTGGCGCGTGACGACGCGCTTGCCCCGGCGCGCCGCGAGCAGCGCCGCCTCGTTGACGAGGTTCATGAGATCGGCGCCGGAGAACCCGGGCGTGCCGCGCGCGACCACCTTGAGGTCGACGTCGGGCCCGAGCGGCACCTTGCGCACATGAACCCTCAGGATCTTCTCGCGGCCGATGAAATCGGGGTTCGAGATCACGATCTGACGGTCGAAGCGGCCTGGCCTCAGGAGCGCCGGATCGAGCACGTCGGGCCGGTTGGTCGCGGCGATGATGATGATGCCTTCGTTCTGCTCGAAGCCGTCCATCTCGACCAGCAGCTGATTGAGCGTCTGTTCGCGCTCGTCGTTGCCGCCGCCAAGGCCCGCGCCGCGATGGCGCCCGACCGCGTCGATTTCGTCGATGAAGATGATGCAGGGCGCGTTCTTCTTCGCCTGCTCGAACATGTCGCGCACCCGGCTTGCGCCGACGCCGACGAACATCTCGACGAAGTCGGAGCCCGAGATGGTGAAGAACGGCACATTGGCTTCGCCCGCGACCGCCCGGGCGGTCAAGGTCTTGCCGGTGCCCGGAGGGCCGACCAGCAGCACGCCCCGCGGGATCCGCCCGCCTAGCTTCTGGAACTTCTGGGGGTCGCGCAGGAATTCGACGATCTCCTGCAGGTCCTCCTTGGCCTCGTCGACGCCGGCGACGTCCTCGAACGTCACTCGGCCCTGAGCCTCGGTCAGGAGCTTGGCCTTCGACTTGCCGAATCCCATCGCCTTGCCGGCGCCGCCCTGCATCTGCCGGGTCATGTAGATCCAGAGACCCAAGAACAGCAGCACGGGCAGGACGCTGGAGACGATCGTGAGCAGCCAGTTGTTGCCGTCGGACGGCGGCTTGGCGGTGATCGTCACGTCCTTCTTGTAGAGCGTCTGCACAAGGCCGGGGTCGTTCGGCGAATAGGTCTGGAACGTTCGCCCGTCCTTCATGTGGCCGGAAATCTCCGGGCCCGCGATCGTAACGTCGCGAACGTTGCCGGCGTCGGCGTCGGACAAGAGCTGGCTGAAAGTGATCTCGCTCGACGGCGACTTCTGGCCCGGACTCTGAAACAAAGTCACGAGCGCCAGAACGAGCAGAAAGATGATCACCCAGAGGGCGAAATTTCGATAGTTTGCGTTCATAATCTTTCCGTCACGGGGCGGTCGCCTGAGAATTCCCGGACCCTTCCGACCCCGTTTCTGCCATTTAAGCGCACCCAGCCGAATTGCCAAGAGAACTCAAATTGTCTCAACATCCAGTGAAGGCCGAAATTGTTGCTTTTTGGCGGCGTGCGGTGGGATCCCCGGCTGCTCTCCGCACCGCCCCGATGGTTTGACAAAGGTCAAAGCCGGTTGAAATCACTCGGATGTCACAGGCCCGCAAGGTTCATGCCGTCCGCTCTTCGGCCAGGGCCAGTTCCTCCATCATCGTCTTGCGCATCAAATACTTTTGAGCCTTTCCGGTGACCGTCATCGGGAACGAATCGACGAAGCGCACGTAGCGCGGGACCTTGTAATGGGCGATTCGCTCCCGGCAAAAGGCGATAACCTCGGCCTCGTTCAACGCTGAACCGTCGCGGCGGCGAACCCAGACGCATAGCTCCTCGCCGTAGCGACGATCGGGAACGCCGAAGGCCTGGACCTCGGCGACCGCCGGGTGGGTGAAGAGAAATTCCTCGATTTCGCGCGGATAGACATTCTCGCCGCCGCGAATGACCATGTCCTTCAGCCGGCCAACAATATTGCAGTAACCTTCCGCGTCGATGGTCGCCAGATCGCCTGTATGCATGAACCGCGCTCCGTCGATCGACGCTGTCGTCGCCGCGGGATCGTCCCAATAGCCGCGCATGACGCTGTAGCCGCGGGTCAGCAACTCGCCCGCGACTCCCGGCGGAACGATGCGACCCTCGCCGTCGACAATCTTGACTTCGATATGCGGCTGGATCCGTCCGACCGTGGAGACGCGCCGCTCGAGCGGGTCGTTGTAGGCGCTCTGGAAGCTGACCGGGCTCGTTTCCGTCATGCCATAGGCGATGGTCACCTCGCTCATGTGCATGGCGTTCACCACTTTTCGCATCACTTCGACCGGACAGGGCGAGCCCGCCATGATCCCGGTGCGCAAGCTCTTGAGGTCGAAACGCGCGAATTCGGGATGTTCGAGCATGGCGATGAACATGGTCGGCACCCCGTGCAGGCCGGTGCATCGCTCGGCTTGCACCGCCTCCAGCGTCGCGATCGGGATCGAATCCTTCGGACGGGCTCACCATGCAGGAGCCGTGGGTGACGCAGGCCAGATTGCCCAGCACCATGCCGAAGCAGTGATAGTAAGGCACCGGAATGCACAAGCGATCGTCGGGCGTGAGGCGCATGGCCTCGCCGATGAAATAGCCGTTGTTGAGGATGTTGTGATGGGTCAGCGTCGCCCCCTTGGGCGCGCCGGTGGTCCCGGAGGTGAACTGGATGTTGATCGGGTCGTCGAACTGAAGCGTCGCTTCGAAGGCCATAAGTTCGGCGCGCTCGGCTCGCGGTCGCGGGTTTGGCGACCTCGTCGAAGTTGAGCATGCCCGGCGACTTGTCCGTCCCCAAGCGGATGACGAATTCGAGCCTGGGCAGCCCTTTGGACTTGAGCTTGCCCGGTTCGGCGGCGTCGATCTCGGGAGCGCAGGTCCTCAGCGAGGCGAAATAGTCGTTGTTCTTGTGGCCCGGGCTCAGGATCAGCGCCCGGCAGCCGGATTTCTTGATCGCGTAGTCGAATTCATGGGCCCGGTAGGCGGGATTGATGTTGACGAGAATGAGCCCGGCGAGCGCGGTGCCGAACTGCGCCAGCACCCATTCGCTGACATTGGCCGACCAGATGCCGACCCGATCGCCCTTTTCGAGGCCGAGCTTGCGCAAGCCCACGGCCAGGTCTTCGGACCGGCGCAGGAGGTCGGCGTAGCTCCAGCGCACGTTCTGGTGGCGGGTGATCTGCGCGAGGCGCTCCGGCCCTTCGGCCGTGACGCGGCGCAGAAGCTGACCGATCGTCTCGCCGATCAGCGGCGTCGAAGACACGCCGTGGACGTAGGATTGGGTGAGCAGCGCCATTTGAAGTTTCGCTCCCTTTGTTCGCCGCATCGTGACGAGCTCATGCGTCAGAGCCGCACTATGGCGCGCAACGACGCGGCGGTACTCGGCCGTCTCCTCTATCACAATTCGCGCAAGTACGCCGCCGGCTTCTGGCTCAAAGTCCGCCAGGCGCCGATCATGCCAAGCCCAACGGTGACCGCAAGGCCCCCGGCCGCGGCGGCGAGCGCGGCCGGCCAGTCGAAGACGAAATCGAACTGCATGATGCGCTCGACGACCCAGTAGGCTGCGAGCGTCCCCGCCGCGACGCCGAATGCGGCAGTCGCCGCTCCCAAAAGCGCGTATTCGATCAGGAACATCGTCGTCAGCCGGCCGCGGGTCGCGCCGAGGATCTTCAGGATCGTGGCGTCGGCGAGCCGCGCGCGCCGATTGGCGGCGAGCGCGCCCGCGAGCACCAGCACCGAGGTCGTGAGCGCCACTCCGGTCGCGGCGCGGATGGCGAGCGCGAGCTTGACCGACCAGCGCTTCGACACTGTCCATGGCCTCGCGCACGCGGACGCTGGCGACGTTCGGGAATCGCTGCGCGACGGCGCGCATGAGCTTAAGCTCTGCGTCTGGCGCGGCGGAGGGCAGCGCGGCCGAGACCAGCTCGGTATAAGGCGCGCCTTTGAGCGCGTTGGGCGAATAGACCAGCACGAAATTGATGGCGAAGCTCTTCCAGTTCACTTTGCGGAGGTTCGCGAGTTTCGCGGCGATGTCGCGCCCGAGCACGTTGACGACGACCGTATCGCCGACATGGAGGCCAAGGCCCTCCGCCACCTCCTTCTCCATCGACACGAGCGGCGGCCCGGAATAGTCGCTCGGCCACCATTCGCCCTGCGACGACCTCGGAGCCCTCCGGCGGCTTCTCGGCGAAGGTCACGCCGCGGTCGCCCTCGAGCGCCCAGGCGACCTTATCGCTGGGCTTCACCTTTTCGACCGGCCGGTCGCCGATGGTGACGAACCGCCCGCGCATCATCGGCGTCTCGCTGATCTTGACGCCCGGCGCCTCGCGCTTGAGGAAGTCGACAAAGGCGCCCGCGTCGGCGCCGCGCACATCGAGGAAAAAAAAGCTCGGCGTCACGCCGGGCTCGAGCCTCGCTGAGTTCGGCGCGCATGTTGGCGTCGATGAGCGTGAGCGCGACGAGAGCGGTGAGGCCCGAGACCAAGCGACAGCACGACCGAGGGCGTCAGCGCGCCAGGCCGGTGGATGGCGGCAAGCGCCATGCGCATCTCGACGAGGCGCGAGCGGGGCGCGCGGCGCGCGAGCCAGGCGATGGCGAAGGCGACGAGCCTCAGCGCGACAAACGCGGCGACCGTCGCGCCGGCGACCATCGCCGCGATCGACCGCTGGGGGCTCGTCAGCACGGCGAGCGCGACCAGAGCGGCGCCGGCGAGCCCCGCGAGGGCAAGATAGCGCTTGCGCGGCCAGCCTCGCCGTTCCTCGATCATGTCGCGGATCAGCGTCGTCACCGGCAGGTCGTGCGCGCGTCCGAGCGACGGAATCGAGAAGGCGAACGCGGTCAAAAGGCCGTAGAGGACACCGAGGCCGATGAGGTCCGGCGAAATCGAGGGCGCGAGCGGGAGCGGCAGCAAAGACCCGAACGCCCATGCGACTGCGAATGGAATCGCCGATCCGACGACAGCGCCGGCGAGCGCGCCGATCAGCGCCACGATCGCGAATTCGACCAGCGCGAGACCGACGACGCCCGATCCGGTCGCGCCGATCGCCTTGAGAATGGCCAATGTCGCGCGCTTGCGCTCGACGAAGCCCTGCGCCGCGTTCGCGACGCCGACCCCGCCGACGACCAGCGACAGCAGTCCCGCGAGCGTCAGATATTCGGCGAAGCGATCGAGATCGTTGCTGAAATCCGGAGAGATGTTGAGGCGCGAGCGCGCATCCCATCCGGCATGAGGGAAGGTCCGCTTCGCCTCGGCCATGCAGCGCCTGGACGGCGGCATTGTCCGGCGCGCCGCCAGATCCCCCCATGACCACCCGCGTCGTCCAGCGCACCAGCGAGCCCGGCTGCACCAGCTTTGTCGCGTCGAGAGCCGCTTGCGACATGAGCACGCGCGGCCCAAGCCCGATGCCCGTCGCCAGCCGGTCGGGTTCGCTGACGAGGATGGCGCGAAGGGCGAAACTCGCTTCGCCGATGCGAATGACGTCGCCGAGCTTCAGGTTGAGGCGGGCCAGCAGCGCCTCTTCCACCGCCGCGCCGAATACGCCGTCTTTTTCGCCAAGCGCGTCCTTAAGCGACATGGGCGGCGCGAAGACCGCGGCGCCGAGGCGCGGCCATGACGGCTCGACAGCCTTGATCTCGATCAGCGCCGCGTCCCCGCTCGCGGCTCTCGCCATCCCGCGCACCGTCGCAATCGTCGACAGCGAGCCGTGAGCTTCGAGAAAGCGCTGCTCGTCGGCGGCAAGGCGGCGATGAATGAGTGAGAACGAGGCGTCGCCGCCCAGGATCACGCGTCCTTCCCGCCCCAGGCCGTCGTTGAGCGCTTGCGCGAGACTCTCCACTCCGACAATGGCCGCGACGCCGAGCGCGATGCAGAGGAGAAAGATGCGCAAGCCGTTGAGGCCGCCGCGCAGGTCGCGCAAGCGCGAAGCGCAGATCGGCGCGCGCCCGCGAACGCTCGAGGCCATGCGGCGGGAGCGTTCATACCGAGAGGGCGACTGGGGGCGTCTCCTCGATCCTGCCCGAGCGCATCCGGATCACACGGTCGCAACGCGAGGCGAGCGCGGCGTCGTGCGTGACGAGCGCCAGCGTCGCTCCGCGCCGCGCGGGCAGATCGAACATCATGTCGATGATCGCGCGCCCGGTGGCCTCGTCGAGATTGCCGGTCGGCTCGTCGGCGATCAACAAGGACGGGCGTGGGCAGAGCGCGCGGGCGAGCGCAACGCGCTGCTGCTCGCCGCCCGAGAGCTGCACGGGATAGTGACTGAGGCGGTCGCCGAGCCCCACCTGCTCGAGTTCAGCCCTCGCGCGCTCGTTGGCGTCGGCCGCGCCGGCAAGCTCGAGCGGCGCGGCGACGTTTTCGAGCGCGGTCATGGTCGGGATGAGATGAAAGGACTGGAACACGATGCCGATCCGCTGCCCGCGAAACCGCGCCAAGGCGTCTTCGTTCAGGCCGCCGAGCTTGATCGCCATCGATCTCGACCTCGCCTCTGTCCGGCCGCTCGAGGCCAGCCATGATCATGAGCAGCGTCGATTTGCCCGAGCCGGACGCGCCGACAATCCCGACCGCCTCGCCCTTGCCGATTGTCAGAGCGACGTCGCACAATATATGCACGCGAGCCGCGCCGCGGCCGAGACTGAGGTCGACGCCGCGCATCGCGACGGCAGGAAAGACCATTGTTCGAGCACCTTAAACCAAAGTCGCCCTCATATGGGCATTTGCGCCTCCTCGTCCAGGCGCTGGCCTTCGCGGCGGCGCTGGTGATGGCTTCGCCCGCCTCCGCACGGACACTTCGCCTCGTGGTTTTGGGCGACAGCCTGACCGCCGGACTCGGCTTACCGCCGGGCAAGGCGTTCCCCGATCGGCTCGAGGCGGCGCTTCGCGCCAGAGGCCTCGACGTCAAGGTCGTCAACGCCGGCGTCTCCGGCGATACGGCCGCGGACGGCCTTGCAGCGCTACGACTGGGCGGTTCCCGCAGACGCCGACGCGCTGATCGTCGAGCTTGGGGCGAACGACATGCTGCGGGGCATGAAGCCCGGGGCGACCAAGGCGACGCTGGCGGCGATTCTCGATAAGGCCCGGGCCGCCCATTTGCCGGCGCTTCTCGCTGGAATGCGCGCCGCTCCCAATCTTGGGCCCGAATACGACCACGCCTTCGACGCCATCTATCCGGCTCTGGCCAAAGCCTACGATGTTCCGCTTTATCCGTTCTTCCTCGACGGCGTCGCAGGCGATCCGAAGCTCAATCAACCGGACGGGCTTCATCCAACGGCGGAGGGGGTCGAGGTCATTGTTCGGAAAATCCTGCCTTCCGTCGTGGCGATGCTCAAGCAGGCTGACCGGTAGCGGCAGGCCGTCGACGTGGCGGCGTTCAAGAAGGAATCGTGATGTCGAGCGGACGGCACATTCTCACATTGTCGTGCGTCAACCGGCCCGGGATCGTCGCCAAAGTCGCGACCGCATTGTTCGACGGCGCCTTCAACATTCTCGACGCCCAGCAGTTCGACGATGTCGAGACTGGCGACTTCTTCATGCGGGTCGTGTTCAACCCTGCCGCGCCGAACGCCGACATCGAGGGCTTGCGCGAGACGTTCAGGGCGATCGCGACCGCCTTCGGGATGACGTGGTCACTCCGTCCTGCCGATCATCTGAAGCGCGTGGTCTTGATGGTCTCGCGCTTCGACCACTGCCTGGTCGATCTCCTCTATCGCTGGCGCAGCGGCGAACTCAAGATGGACCCGGTCGCGATCATCGCCAACTATCCGCGCGACACTTACGCCCATATCGACTTCGGCGACATTCCCTTTCACTTCCTGCCGACCACGAGGCAAACCAAGATGGAGCAGGAAGCTCACGCCTGGGAAATCATCAGGTCGGCCCAGGCCGATCTCATCGTCCTCGCGCGCTACATGCAAATTCTGTCGGACGGGTTCGCCGCCAAGCTCACGGGGCGCTGCGTCAACATCCATCATTCGTTCCTGCCCGGATTCAAGGGCGCGAAGCCCTATCACCAGGCGCATGCGCGCGGCGTCAAATTGATCGGAGCGACGGCGCATTTCGTCACCTCCGATCTCGACGAGGGCCCGATCATCGAACAGGATGTCGAGCGCATCAGCCACCGCGATACGCCAGACGACCTCGTGCGCAAGGGGCGCGACATCGAGCGCCGCGTGCTCGCCCGCGCAATCGGCAACGTGCTCGACGACAGGGTGCTCTTGAACCACGGCAAGACCGTGGTGTTCGAGGGGTAGTAACTTCGGGACGCCTGCGAACGTATAAAGCGTTCCAACGGAGCCGATCGCGCCTATATGATGCTCCAAGGAGGATCTCATGAAACAGGACCATTTCCCCGTCACCCACACCGACGCCGAATGGCGCGCGCTCCTGACGCCTGAGCAATATGACATCATGCGCGGGCACGGCACCGAGCGGCCGGGCAGCTGCGCGCTCCTGCACGAGAAGCGGCCGGGCGTCTTCGTTTGCGCCGGCTGCGGGCAGCCTCTGTTCGAGAGCAAGACCAAATTCGAGAGCGGAACGGGCTGGCCGAGTTTCAACACGCCCGTGGAGGGCTCGGTCGAGACGACGGTCGACCGCAGCCTGGGCATGACGCGCACCGAAGTGCATTGCTCGCGCTGCGGCTCGCATCTCGGCCACGTCTTCCCGGATGGACCGCCGCCGACGAACCTGCGCTATTGCATCAACGGGGTGGCGACCAATTTCACGCCGGCCGATGCCCACTGAAGGCGCTTGCCCGGCGGCCGCGCTCGATTTTGGCCGCCGCCTATGAATGTATCGAACCTGCCGAACGAAGCCCGAGCCGCTCGTACGCCGGCTGATCCGCCGGGTTCAAGCGGCCGGGTCGGCGTGCTGATCGTCAATCTCGGCACTCCGGAAGCGACCGACTATCGGTCGATCCGGCGCTATCTCAAGGAGTTCCTCTCCGACCGCCGGGTCATCGAGACGTCGCGGCTCATCTGGGCGCCGATCCTGCAGGTCATTCTCCTGAGGCGCCCGCGCGCCAAGGGGCGCGACTATGACGCGATCTGGAACAAGGAACTCAACGAGGGGCCGCTCAAGACGATCACCCGGTCGCAGAGCGAAAAGCTCGCGCTCAAGCTCCGCGATCTCGGCCGCGAAATCCTCGTCGACTGGGCGATGCGTTACGGCGCGCCCCCGATTGGCGAGCGCCTGAGAGCGCTTCAGGCCGAGGGTTGCGACCGCATTCTCGTCATTCCCCTCTACCCGCAATATTGCGCCGCTTCGACCGCGACCGTCGCCGACAAGGCGTTCGAGGCGTTGCAGGCGATGCGCTGGCAACCGGCGATTCGCGTGGCCGCCCCCTATTACGGCGATCCCGTCTATATCGGCGCGCTCGCCCATTCGGTCGGCGCCGGTCTCGCAAGTCTCGATTTCGAACCGGAAATCCTGCTCGCCTCTTATCATGGCATTCCGCAGGCCTATTCCGACCAGGGCGATCCTTACTTTCACCATTGCGCCGAAACGACGCGACTCCTCCGCCAGGCGCTTGGCCTGAGCGAAGAGCGCCTTCTCATGACCTTCCAGTCGCGTTTCGGCCGGGCGGAATGGCTCAAGCCTTATACGGCCGAGACCGTGCGCGAGCTCGCCGGCCGCGGGGTCAGGCGGCTCGCGGTGGTCACGCCGGGCTTCGCCGCCGACTGTCTGGAGACGCTGGAGGAGATCGGCGTCGAGAACGCGCGCTATTTTCATGAGGCCGGCGGCGAGCGCTTCGCTGCGATCCCGTGCCTCAACGACAGCACGGAGGGCATTGCGGTGATCGAAGCGGTCGCGCGGCGAGAGCTCATGGGCTGGGCGGCTTAAGGGCGCGGAACGCGAACTTTGCTCGCAATCCGCCTTCAGTACGCTGGCGAGTGGGACCGGGACCGCGCGATTTTGGACTTCGCCGCGCGATCGTGACATCTTTATGGGCTAAAATGCGCTCCAAGGAGGCGCCATGGACCAGGCGGTCGCCGCTCGAACTCAGGCAGGACACAACCGGCCCCGCAACCCGGGCGCGCCGCTCGCGCCCGACTGGTTTGAGAGCGTCGGCGTCAATGCGAGCGCGGTCGAGCGGCGCGCCGCGACCCTGACCACGCGCCGGTCGGTCAAGAAGGAATGGCAGGCGGCGTGGCTCGTGAAGGCGATGACCTGCATCGACCTGACGACGCTTTCGGGCGACGACACGCCTGGGCGCGTGCGCCGACTCTGCGCCAAGGCGCGCCGTCCGCTCAGCGACGAATTGCTCGCGGCGCTCGATCTTGCCGAAATGGACCTGACGGTCGCGGCGGTCTGCGTCTACCCGACCATGGTTGGGCCCGCGGTCAAGGCGCTCGAGGGCTCTGGCATTCCGGTCGCCTCCGTCGCGACCGGCTTTCCTGCTGGCCTCACGCCCCTGAAGCAGAGGCTCGACGAGATTCGCTACGCGGTTAGCGAGGGGGCGGCAGAGATCGACATTGTCATCACCCGCGCGCATGTGCTGAACCGCGAATGGGGCGCGCTCTATGACGAGGTCGCGGCGATGCGCGAAGCCTGCGGCGCGGCGCACCTGAAGACGATTCTCGGCACGGGAGACCTGAAAACACTGCGCAACGTCTATGCGGCGAGCATGGTGGCGATGCAGGCGGGCGCCGACTTCATCAAGACATCCACCGGCAAGGAGGATGTCAACGCCACTTTGCCGGTCAGTCTGGTGATGCTCCGGGCTTTGCGCGACTATCGCGAGCGCGCCGGCGTCGACATTGGCTTCAAGCCGGCCGGCGGCCTGCGGACGGCCAAGGACGCGCTCGCCTGGCTCATCCTGATGAGGGAGGAACTGGGCGTCCAGTGGATGCAGCCGGACCTCTTCCGCATCGGCGCGAGCGGCCTCGTCACCGACATCGAGCGTCAGCTCGACCATTACGCGACCGGGCGCTATTCGGCGGCTTACCGCCATGCGATGGCGTGAGAGGCACCATGGGCGTCATCAAGGACATCCTGCGCACGATGGACTATGGGCCGTCGCCCGAAGGCGGCGAACGCGTCAAAGCGTGGCTTGATGAGCATGAAAGCGGCTTCGGCCATTTCATCAACGGCGTCTTTACGAAACCAGCCGACTTGTTCGATGTCTTCAATCCCGCGAGCGGCGAGCGCATCGCGCGCGTGTCGCAAGGCGCTGCGAAGGACATCGCCGCCGCAGTCGCGGCGGCGCGCAAGGCTCAGGCCAAATGGGCGGCGCTCTCGGGCTTTGAGCGCTCCAAGCATCTCTACGCGCTCGCCCGCCACGTGCAGAAGCGCGAGCGTTTCTTATCGGTTCTGGAGACGATCGATAACGGCAAGCCGATCCGTGAATCGCGCGACATCGACATTCCCCTTGTCGCGCGCCATTTCTACCATCATGCCGGCTGGGCGTCGCTGATCGACAGCGAGTTTCCGGGAACCAGGCCCGTCGGCGTGTGCGGGCAGATCATCCCGTGGAATTTCCCGCTGCTCATGCTGGCCTGGAAGATCGCCCCGGCGCTCGCTGCCGGCAACACCGTGGTGCTGAAGCCGGCGGAATTCACACCCCTGACCGCGCTCGCCTTCGCGGCGATCTGCCTCGAGACGGGGCTGCCGCCGGGCGTCGTCAACATCGTCACCGGCGACGGCGCGACCGGCGCCGCGCTCGTTGCGCACACGGGCGTCGACAAGATCGCCTTCACCGGCTCGACCGAGGTCGGCCGGGCGATCCGCAAGGCGGCGGCGGGCTCGGGCAAGAAGCTTTCGCTCGAACTCGGCGGAAAATCGCCGTTCATCGTGTTCGAGGACGCCGATCTCGATAGCGCGGTCGAGGGCGTGGTCGACGCGATCTGGTTCAATTCAGGCCAGGTCTGCTGCGCGGGCTCGAGGCTCCTGGTCGCCGAGAGCGTCGCCGAACCCCTGTACGCCAAGCTGCGCGCCCGCATGGCGAACCTGCGGGTGGGCGATCCGCTCGACAAATCGACGGACGTCGGCGCGATCGTCGCGCCGGTTCAACTCGAGCGCATCCGCCGGCTCATTCGGGAAGGCGAGCAGGAGGGTCTCGAATTCTTCCGCGCCGACGATTCGCTTCCGCTTCAAGGCTGCTTCTATCCGCCGACGCTGGTCACAGGGGTGGACCCTGCGTCGGTGCTGGCGCGGGAGGAGATCTTCGGCCCGGTTCTGGTCGCCACGACCTTTCGCACGCCGGACGAAGCCGTCGCCCTCGCCAACAATACGCGCTACGGCCTCGCGGCGTCCGTGTGGACGGAGAACGTCAATCGCGCGTTCGAGGTCGCCTCTCGCATCAAGGCCGGCGTCGTCTGGATCAATTCGACCAACATGTTCGACGCCGCGTCGGGCTTCGGCGGCTACCGCGAAAGCGGCTTCGGCCGCGAGGGCGGACGCGAGGGGCTGCACGAATATCGTGTCCCCGACGAGCCAAAGGTCAGGCCGAACTCGGCTCCGCCGCCTCGCCTGTCAGCCTCGCCAGGCGTCGCGCCGACCCGAAACATCGCCGATGCGGCCATCGACCGCACCGCCAAGATGTATGTCGGCGGCAAGCAGGCGCGCCCCGATTCCGGCTACAGCTACGCGGTTCTCGATCCCGCAGGACGCGAGGTCGGCCTTGCCGGCCTCGGCAACCGCAAGGACATCCGCAACGCGGTCGAAGCTGCGGCGAAGGCCGCCGCCTGGGGAGCGGCGACGGCGCATAATCGCGCCCAGGTGCTCTACTATGTCGCCGAGAATCTGGCGGCCCGGGAGGATGAATTCGCGCGGCGGCTCAGCGCCATGACCGGGGCGTCCGCCCGCGCCGCCAAGGCAGAGGTCGACGCCTCGATTCGCCGCGCGTTCCTCTATGCCGCTCATGCCGACAAGTTCGACGGCGCCGTTCATGCGACGCGCTCGCGCTTCGTGACCATCGCCATGAACGAGCCCTGGGGCGTCATGGGCGTCGTCTGCCCGGACGAGGCTCCGCTGCTGGCGTTCGTCTCCCTCGTCATGCCGGCGATCGCGATGGGCAATTGCGTCGTCGCGATCCCGTCGGCCAGCCACCCCTTGAGCGCGACCGACCTCTATTCGGTGTTCGACACGTCGGATCTTCCCGGAGGCGTCGTCAACATCGTCACTGGAGAAGCGAACGCGCTAGCGAAAACGCTGGCCGGGCACGACGGCGTCGACGCGGTCTGGTGCGCCGGCGACGCCGAGGGCGCGGCTGAAGTCGAGGCGCTTTCCGCCGGCAACCTGAAAGCAACCTGGACCTCGGCCGGAGCGATCGACTGGGCCCGCGCCGAGGGGCGCGAATTCCTGCGCCGGGCGACCCAGGTCAAGAACATCTGGACGCCTTACGGGGAATAGGGCTTTCGGTGGTTTTGCCTTTGCCGGCTATAGAGCATATGTGTTGTGTTATACTATCCCTTCGCGGCGCCAAACGCGCCAAAAAATAAGGACGGAACTAAACAGGGTCCTAAGGTACTGAAAATATTAGGGCGCGCCGGTAAAATTGCCGCCAGGCCAATCGCGCTGCCGAACCGCAGCCTGTTCCGGCCTGCACCGGGATGCCGTCCGGCGGCGATCGCCGGACCCGCCCGGCCAGCGCCTACCAGACTTTGGTCAACGTGTACCCCATGGCGCGGAACCGCTCGATGAGGCCGGTCTTGCCCGCGAGATGCAGCGCGCCGACGGCGATGAACGCGCCGCCGGAGGCCAGGAGCGGAGCGGCGCGCTTAGCCATGATCGCGTTGCGGCTCAGCAGCAGCTCGCGCATGAATTCGTCCTCAGCCGCGCGCTCGGTTTCGCTCACGCCGCCAAGCGCGTCGGAGACAGCGAGGATTTCCGCCGGTCGGCTTTCCCGATAAAGCTTGAGCATCGTCGCATAGAGGTCATCGTTCAGGCCCGGGTCCCGAGCGGCGAGAATGAGCAGCGTCGCGGCGACTTCGGGGCGCAAGTTTGCGACCGCGTCGAGCTGCTCTTCGGGCGTTTCAAGTCCAATGACCTTGACGCCTTCGTCCTTCGCCGTCTGAGCGAGAAACTGGTCGACCTCCGGCAGATTGAGCGCTTCGCGGTCTGCTTCGCAGGCGGGAATCGCAGTCAGGATGGCGAGAAACCACGGCTTCAGGTGGTGGGCGAATTCAGCGGGATAGCCTATCCGCGCAACGAATTTCTCGATTCCCTGGCGGTCCTCCGGGGGAATGGCGCCCTCGAACGTGTCATGGTCGCGATCGAGCGCTTTCGCCAGGGTCGCGGCGGTGATGTTGGCCTTCTTGATGGAATCCATAGGCCCGCCGAGTTCTGTCGCCACACCCGTGGAGCCGTTGATGGATTGCGCGGCGCGCCGGGCGACTTCGAGCGCGGACTCGTCGGTCGAATGAATCGTGCCGAAGAGGTAAGAAGGCGCAAGACCGGGCTTCTCGATGCGCCACATGAGGCCGTCGCCGTTTATAAGATCGTCCGCTCGCGCCGCACGGGCTGCGGCGAGCCCCTCGACCTGGGTCAGATCCGAGCCCTGACAGGCCCTGGGCGGCGCGGCCGCGGCAAAAGAAAGCGCGAGGACGCCGAGAAGGAATGCGCAGGCGCTCAGCGCCGATCGCCGGATCGCCCTCAAAGCTTTCTCAACGCGACTTCCTCGATCCGGTGGCTTGCGCCCTTTCTCAGGAGCAAGTCGGCGCGCGGCCGGGTCGGCAGGATATTCTCGTGCAGGTTGACGAGATTGATCCGACGCCAGATCGAGCGCGCCGTCGCCTCGGCCTCCGCATCGTTGAGGTCGGCATATTGGCGGAAGTAGCTGCGCGGATCGCGGAACGCCGTCGTCCTGAGCCCCATGAAGCGCTCGATATACCATTGCTCCAGCAACGCATCGTCGGCGTCGAGGAAAATCGAGAAGTCGAAAAAGTCGGAGACGAACGGGATCTCCTTGCCGTCCCGGGGCAGCCGGTTGGGCGCCAGGACGTTGATCCCCTCGAAGATGAGAATGTCAGGGCGGTCGACGATGATCGATTCGCCGCGCACGATGTCGTAGGTGATGTGGGAGTAGACCGGGGCGGCGACGTTATGTTGCCCGGCCTTGACCGCCGAAAGAAAGCGCAGCACCGACGTCCCGTCGTAGCTCTCGGGAAAGCCCTTGCGGTCCATGATGCCCTGCCGGATCAGTTCCGCGTTCGGGCGCAGGAAGCCGTCGGTGGTCACGAGCTGCACCTTGGGCGTGTTCGGCCAGCGGGTCAGCAGCGCCTGCAGCACTCGCGCGGTCGTCGATTTTCCCGCCGCGACCGATCCCGCGATCCCGATGATGTAGGGCACTTTCCCGTCGGTCGCGCCAAGGAAGCGCTGGGTCGCCTTGAACAACCCTTGCGTCGCCGCAACGTAGAGGGCGAGCAGCCGCGACAGCGGCAGGTAAATGGCGACGACCTCGTCGATTGAGATCGGATCGTGGGTCGACTGCAGCTTGCGCAGATCATCGATGGTTAGCGTCAGCTGCGTGTCGGCGCGCAGTTGCGCCCATTCGTCGCGGGTGAAGCGGCGGAATGGGGATTCGAGCGATTGAAGCGCAACACGATTCATCAAAACTCTCTCACCCGAACCGCAAGCCTCGATCGGGCGCCCCCGCCGCCGGGTTCACTTCGTTCGCGACCTCTTTTCCTCATGTCCGCCTTGTCCCGATCGTCTGCCCAATTCCTCAATCACCGACGACAACGCCACATCCCGCGCGCGGAGCACGACAAGCAGGTGGTAGAGGACATCGGCCGCCTCCGCGCGGACGGCGCTCTCGTCCAGCGCCGCAGCGGCGATCGCCAGTTCGACCGCTTCTTCGCCAAATTTGCGAGCGCAGTGGGCTGCGCCCTTGTCGAGCAGACTGCGCGTATAGGAGGTTTCCGCGCTTGCCCCAGCGCGCTGATCAATCGTTCGGGCGAGTTCATCCAGGGTGAACATCGCGCCAGCCGTGTCCTTCTCGAGCATCGGGTCTTATCTCTTGTTATGCTTGCGGCCGCAACAGGACGACGCCCAACGCTTCGCCGGCTCCATGAGTCTCGTCCAATGACGCGCCGCTCGGACGCGACGTCCAGCACTGATGAGCACAGGCAGCGGGAGTTTGACCTCACCAAGGACCTCGGCCGGGCGGAATCCACGGACAAGAGACGCGGGGCGTCCAAGGGCATTCGGACGAGGCCAATCTGAGCAGCCCCGTCGAAGGCGAGATGCCCTGGAGGTCACCCACCGGATGTCGCGTAAGCATCCCCGAACCGAAACCTCCTGTCCTTTGTCGAGGGCGAACCCCGCAGAACACCTTGGGGGAGCCCCGTGAAGCGGGAGGGCCGTAAGGCGAGCCTGCACTGCGCCATCTATACCCGCGTCTCGACCGAGAATGGATTGGAGCAGGAGTTCAACTCGCTCGACAATCAACGAGAGGCGTCGGAGGCCTATATCAGGAGCCTAGCGATTGCCGGTTCGAATTGTTGGAACGGGCAGAGCGATGGGGCGGCGGCGACTGTATCTACTACATGCTCTCGAACCCCATCTATGTGGGACGGCTTCGCCACAAGGGGCAGACCCACGTCGGCTTACCCCCAACAATTGTCGACCAAGAGACTGGGAGCGTGTCCAACGCCAGCTCGTGGACCGAACCCGACCAAGGCCGGTCTCCAACCGCAATGCCGAATCCTTTTTGCAGGGCAATCGGATAGGCCCAAGCCATGCGGCGAAGGGCGGACGGCATTGGCGCTACTATGTCTCGCGGGCTTTGCACAAAGGCCGCAAGTCAGACGCGGGATCGGTCACGCGCACCCAACTATCCGCCCAATGCGAGTTCAGGCACGTGCGGTCGTCGCCGAATCCTTTCGCAACGCCCATCGCTGGCTGGACGAACTGGTTCTTGATCGTGGCCAGACCATCGAGTCCATGGCCGCCCGCGAGAGGAAGAGCGAGCGCTCAATCCGCATGACACTGCCGCTGTCCTCGTCCTCCGCCGATTGTCGCCGCTGCTGTGGAAGGCCGTCTGCCCCGCGGGTTCAGGGCCAAGCGACTGATGGATCTGCCGACCGTATAGTCCCAACAATGGGCCGGGCTATCGGTAGAGTAGGAGTGTGGCGCGATGGCGTTAGGTTGAGCATGTCTGTTCGCTCAAGCCCGAACATCTTCCATCCCAACACGAAGCGGCGCATGTAGAGATTCGCCAGCAAGGGTGAGATGGGCGAGCCCTGCGGAATGCCGCACCGCTTGTCTCGCGCTTCGGTCGTGCGCGTCTTCCGACCTCGATCGTCGGTTTCTTCAACAGGGCAATCCAGCCACATCCTGATCAGATGCAGCACGCGCCGATCAACGATCCTGCGCGCTACCGACTTGAGCAGGTCGGCATGGGGAATGCTCCCGAAGTAGTCCGCGAGGTCGGCGTCCACCACTTCCGGATGGTCGCGAAACAGCAGCTCTCCCGCCGCGACCACCGCCCGTTGGGCGTTTCGCCCAGGACGGTAGGCGTAAAGTTCCGGTGGAAGGTCGGCCTCGAAGATCGGTTCCAGCACCAGGAGCCATGCTGGATTTTGGGTGACGGCGTGGATCAAGCGGCGGACATTTTTTGGTTCGCGACTTCGATTGCGTCGCGGAATTTTACACCGCGGACGATTTTCGGCACTGATTTTGTCCTTGCGGGCGCCGCCAGTTTTTCGCCGCCGCCATGAAAGACCTGCAGGCTTCAACGCATGCCGGAGCCATGTTGACGTCGGACCGCTTTCCAGACCGATCCTGGACGCGTGCGGGGCGCGGGTTCGGATGAACGAGATCAGAGCCCCAGGCTCGGATGGAAGATCCGCTTCTGTCACGACACGCCCCCAGCTATTCAAAGCCCATGATCTGCATGGACGCTCGCCACGCCCATGCCACCCTTTCGGTTCGCCCCATCAAGTCCGATCGTAATGACGCGAGGGGGCTCGCCGAGCTGGTGCGTGTGGGTTGGTTCAAGGAGGTTCAGGTCAAGAGCCTCGGAGCCCATGAACGAATGGCGTTGCTCGGCGTTCGCCGTCGGCTCGTCGACATCCGGGTCGAGATCGACGGGCAGATCCGGGGCATTCTGAAGACCTTCGGTCTGGTCGTGGGCAGTGGCAACAAAGGAGCCTTCGCCCAACGTGCACGGATGATGGCCCAGGACCATCCAATCTTGTCGGCACTCGTCGAGAAACTACTCGACGTTCGGGAGGTTGCCGCTGCCAAGGTGGCGGTGCTTGACAAGGAAATCCGCCGTTTCGTCCGCGATGATCCAACCTTGCGACGCTTCTTGACGGTCCCTGGCGTCGGGCCAGTGACGGCTTTGGCATTCCATGCCACGGTCGATGAGCCCAGCAGGTTCAGGCGGGCCCGCGATGTAGGACCCTATCTCGGGCTGACACCTCGACGATATCAGTCCGGGAAACAGATCGGCAGGGCCACATCTCGAAATGCGGAGATCGGTTCACTCGAACGTGCCTGTACGAGGCAGCCAATGTCCTTCTCACGTGTCCGCCATCAGCGCCTTTGAGACAGCGCGGGGTTTTCACCTAGGGAGGATTTCTGGATCATCGTAGCCGCAAGGAGCGAAGATGAGACAGAAATCCGGGCCGGAAAAGCAGCCGGCGGAAGACGCGATCAGGGACATTCGGCGCGCGACGCGTCGACATGTTTCAGCTGAAGAGAAGATCCGCGTCGTGTTGGAAGGGCTGCGCGGCGAGGAGAGCATCGCCGAACTCTGTCGCCGCGAGGGCATCGCCTCGTCGATGTCCTATGGCTGGTCGAAAGAGTTCCTGGAAGCCGGTAAGAAGCGGCTCGCCGGCGACACGGCGCGCGCCGCAACCTCCGACGAGGTGAAGGACCTTCGCCGGGAGGCGCAGGCGCTGAAAGAGGTCGTGGCCGATCTCACCCTCGAAAACCGGCTGCTCAAAAAACGTAAGCGGCGCTGGTCAAAAGCCAGGGTCGTGAGCGTTACGGAAAAGGCGCTTCAAAGGCGTCAGGTAGGAGACAGGAAGGCGAACACCCGTGAACCGCCGTACAAGTGTCGAAAGCTATCAGACGACGTCGAAACCGGTGAGTGAAGTTGCGCCGGGATCAGTCTGGACGATGCCTGCTGACGGGCCAGACGGCGTCCGGCATAGAGGCGGCGCGATCCTGTTTCAGGCTCTTGCGTTGAACTGCGGGAACCTTCGGCGGCGATGCCAAGCGAAAGGCCCAAGCCTGAAAAGCGAGGCCGACATTAGCGAAGCGCCGCCAAGGGACGGAGCCGTCCGTAGTAGCGTTGAGACCGCTGTAATGGCGGGGGAGCAAAGGGACGGCGTCATCTGGCGGGCATGGGAGATCAACCGGGCGACTGGGAGGAATCTCGCATGACCTGCAAATCGTACGGCATTCCCAAGGCGCTGATCTGGGAAGCCTGGTTGCATGTGAAAGCCAATCAGGGAGCCGCAGGGATCGACGCGGAGACGATCGAGCGGTTCGAGACGAAGCTCGCCGCCAACCTGTACAAGCTTTGGAATTGGATGAGTTCCGGCAGCTATTTTCCGCCGCCGGTGAAAGGCGTGCCGATTCCGAAGAAGTCCGGGGGCGTGCGGGTGTTGGGCGTCCCGACGGTAACCGACAGGATCGCGCAGACGGCGGTCAAGATGTGGCTGGAGCCACAGCTTGATCCGCTCTTCCACGACGATTCCGATGGTTATCGGCCGGGGAAATCGGCGCTGGAGGCGATCGCTGTCACCAGACGCCGTTGCTGGGACCAAGACTGGGTGGTGGAGTTCGACATTCGAGGCCTGTTCGACAATCTCGATCATGGCCTCCTGATGAAGGCTCTGCGCAAGCACTGTCAGGAGCCCTGGATCTTGC
The DNA here is from genome assembly GCA_963764955.1 of uncultured Alphaproteobacteria bacterium. Lineage (GTDB taxonomy): Bacteria > Pseudomonadota > Alphaproteobacteria > Rhizobiales > Beijerinckiaceae > Roseiarcus. The sequence continues at coordinate 233,282 of CAVXVE010000025.1, forward strand.
TCTACGTCGAGCGTTGGCTGAAAGCGCCGATGCAAAACGCGGAAGGGCAGCTTCAGGCGCGCGACAAGGGCACGCCGCAAGGCGGCGTCGTGTCGCCGATCCTGGCCAATCTGTTCCTGCACTACGCGTTTGATCTCTGGGTGACGCGGCATTTGCCTGGCGTCCGGTTCGCCCGGTACGCCGATGACGCCGTGCTTCACTGCAAGAGCCGACGCCAGGCGGAATACGTGCTTGACCGCATCCGGGAGCGGTTCCAAGCCTGCAATCTCGAACTGCATCCGGGCAAGACGCGGATCGTGTATTGCAAGGACATCAATCGGACCGAAGCGAATCCCGACATCCAGTTCACCTTTCTCGGCTACACGTTCCGCCCCCGCAAGGCGATGGACAAGTACGACCGCGTCTACGTGAACTTCTCACCGGCGGTCAGCCGCGACGCCCTCAAGGCGATGCGGCAGACAATCCGGGGTTGGCGGGTCCAACTGAAGAACGACAAGAGCGTGGCCGATCTCTCGGCCATGCTTGGCCCGATCCTGAGGGGATGGCAGCAATATTACGGCCATTTCCACGGCTCGGCGCTCAAGTCGGTCTGGCGACGCGTGAACCAAGCTCTGGTCGGATGGCTGATGCGCAAGCACAAGAAGCTGGCGGGCCATAAAACACGCGCCGCCGAAACGCTCAAACGGCTGGCCCAACGTCAGCCACGCGCATTCGTCCATTGGTCGATGGGGTATCAGTCGTAGGATGGATGATGGGAGCCGGATGAGCTGAGAGGTTCACGTCCGGTTCTGCGAGGGGCCGAAGGCGAAACTCCTTCGGCCTACTCACCCCTATCTCAAGATCACGGGCTGGGGCTGGTGCTATCTCTCCACCGTGCTGGACGACTTCTCGCGCTTCATTGTCGCCTGGAAGCTCTGCGCGACGATGAAAGCGCTGGACGTCGCCGCCACGCTCGATCATCTGGCGCTGGCGGCTTCAGGGCTCGATCAGATGACCGTCGTTCACCGGCCACGCCTGCTGTCGGATAACGGAGCGTCATACGTCGCGGAGGATCTCGCGCAATGGCTGGATCAGCAGAAAATGGAGCATGTCCGCGGAGCGCCTTTCCATCCGCAGACCCAGGGCAAGATCGAGCGCTGGCATCAGACGCTCAAGAACCGCATCCTGCTCGAGCAACGACCTGCCCGGCGATCTCGAACGCCAGGTCGCGGCCTTCGTCGAGCACTACAACCATGCCCGCTATCACGAGAGCCTCGGCAATCTCACTCCGGCTGACGTCTACTTCGGACGCGCTGAGGCCGTCCTCCTCGAACGCGAAAGGATCAAGCGCCAGACAATCGCAAACCGTCGCTTGCAGCATCAACTGCGCGCCGCATAATCTCAATCACAGATGAGCCAGAGCCTCCCTTCCGAAAGCAAGCAAACTGCCTCAAATCATCTGACGACGGACAACCGGAAGCGCAGAACCTGCGACCCTCCCGATTTTCCGTTTGGCAGCGTGAACAGCGCACCGGTGATCGCTCTTCGTTCGGCGGTCGACGCGCCAGAAGCCTAACACAGGTTCCACTGCCACGTTTTTCCAGCGAGACCTTCGTAAGAAGGGCAGTCTGCGCGCAGTCTAGTTGCTCCTCTCGGACATACAGAGATCGAGAGCCCTCCATTACCCTGGGGATCGAAATCGACGATGCCTTGACTTTATCTGGGCAAGTCGAACTCTGAAGGACCGTGCGCGTCGAGGCGCGTCATACACGCGTACCGGTGAAGACGACATCAAGGTTTCTTTGCCCGGTGGTAATTTAGGGCGCAGCCTCGGCGGCCAGTTTCCTTCAAGCTGGCCGCATCTGAGTTAGCCCGCCTTTTAGGTAAAAATGCCCGCAAAAAACACTCTTGAATTCTCATCTTTGCCATCATCTCGAGGTCCAGGCAGACATTTCTCACTGCATTTTCCCTGGTGCTTGGCTCCGAGGCGGCGGATTTCGGGTCGGGTCGCCCATTCTGTCAGGTCGCCTCCGCCATCTCGGGTTGATCAACCTGTTCGGACGAGCTAGAGGCAGTAGGGCAGACGCTGGCCAACGCTCTGGTTTGCTGGGAGAAGAAGCACGCCGCTTTGCGGGGGAAGTTAGCTTGCAAGGCCTGCTATTTGCGTGAGCGTGATCAAACTGAATTCGGATCCGGCGCTGAGGCGTCGGGACCAAATGAAGAAATCGGGCCCTCATGTGACGATTTCGAACCCAAACAGCGAGACGAAAGTCGGGGTCCGCCAGCCTGAATTCGGTGGACCCCTTGTCGTCGGTCTCGATGAGACGCTTGTTCAAACAGACTTATTGCTTGAGTTTGTGTTCGCCTACATCTCCGCTAATCCACTCCGCGCCGTAAAAGTGCTCAGATCGCTTTTGCACGGCCGAGCGCAGCTCAAAGCCGACATCGCGCGCGACACGCCGATCGACGTTGCGCTGTTGCCGTACAACGAGCATGTCCTGTCATTGATCGAAGACGCGCGCAATTCCGGCCGCGAGGTTTATCTCGCCTCCGCGTGCAACGAGCGTTATGTTGAGGCGGTCGCGAGACACCTTAGCCTGTTTGACGGCTGGTTTGGCTCGAGCGACGCACGCAATCTAACGGGCAGCGTAAAAGCGACCCTTCTGGTCGACCGCTTTGGAACGCGCGGCTTCGATTATCTGGGCAACGGGCGAGCGGACCTCGCGATCTGGTCTACGGCCCGCGGGCGCATCGCCGTCGGTGCCAGCGCGCAAGTCGTCGCCGCATTGAAGCGTCTCGATCCCACTGCGGATGTCCTTCCGACACGGACCGGTGGACTGCGCGTCTGGTTGCGCCTCTTTCGCGTGCATCATTGGACTAAGAACGGGCTCGTATTCGTGCCGCTGTTTGCGGCGCATCTTTTCACGATCCGAGCGTTCGCCTCGGCCTTCGTCGCAGCGATCGCCTTCTCGCTCGCCGCCTCTGCGATTTACATCGTCAACGACCTTATCGACATCGAGGCTGACCGTAAACACCGCAGCAAGAAGAATCGTCCACTAGCGGCAGGAACGGCGCCCGTCGGGCAGGCTCTGAACTTCGCGGTCACGTTTCTGGCGATCGCCCTCGGCCTCGGGCTCCTCCTCCCCGCCCCGTTCACTCCGGTTCTTGCGGCTTATCTCGCAACGACCACGGCGTACTCGCTCTACCTCAAGCGGAAGCTTATGCTGGACGTCGTCGCGCTGGCGGGGCTGTACACCTTGAGGGTGATTGGCGGGGCGGTCGCGGTCTCGACGATTCCGACCGAATGGATCCTCGCTTTCTCAATGTTCGTCTTCACTTCGCTCGCGCTCCTTAAACGGTACGCGGAGCTCGCGGCGAGGCTCGACGCAGCGCTTCCAGACCTGACGAATCGAGACTACAAAAGAGCGGATCTCCCGGTGATAAGCGCGCTGTCGGCGGCCTCAGGCATGAACGCGGTGACGGTCTTTGCGCTGTACATTTCGTCGGACAATGTCCATCGTCTCTATCGTCATCCGAAAGCGCTCTGGCTGGTTTGCCCTATTCTCCTGTACTGGATCGGGCGGGTGATAGTTTTGGCTGAGCGTCGCCTCATTGACGACGACCCGATCCTGTTTGCGCTGCGAGACGGAGTGAGTTTGCTAGCTTTTGGAGCCATCGCGACGATCATGATCGCGGCAGCTTGACCGAATGACGGAAACCGCATCCTTTCTCCGGCGCTCCGCGGACGCAACCGGGGTGCGTGTCGCCGAGAATGCGGTGCGGCAGAGCTTTGCTGAACGCCGCGACATCCTCTCCTGGGGCCGTGTGGACCGGCGGCCGCAGCATTGGGCGTGTCCGCATTTTCGCGACGAGCTCGTCGAACTCCTGCGCGATCCCGAGTGGCCGCACAAGCTCGCGATCGGGCTTCGACGCTCCTACGGCGACTCGTGTCTCAACAGTGCCGGCGCGCTCATCGAAATGATCCAGCTCGACCGCCTGATCGCCTTCGACCCCCTGAAGGGCCGACTTCGCGGCGAGGCTGGAGTCAGCCTGTCCGAGGCGCTCAAGATCGTCGTGCCGCGCGGGTGGTTCCTGCCAACAACGCCAGGGACGCGCTTCGTCACGCTTGGCGGAGCGGTTGCAAACGACGTCCACGGCAAGAACCACCATAAAGCCGGCTCCTTCGGCGCGAACGTACTGGCGTTGGGACTGCAGCGAAGCGATGGCGGGGCTGTCACCGTGACTCCGGAAACTCAGCCGGATCTCTTTCGCGCGACCATCGGCGGCCTCGGCCTCACCGGGGTGATCGAATGGGTCGAGATCGCGCTCGTCCCGATCGCAAGCGCTTTCCTCGACGTCGAGATTGCGCCGTTCGAGAATCTAGAAGAGTTCTGGTGTCTAGTCGCCGAAAGCGTCGACTCTCACGAGCATACGGTGGCCTGGATCGATTGCGCGACAAGTCGCGGGCGCGGCGTGTTCACTCGTGCGAACTGGGCCTCATCCGGCGGGCTTGCGACTCACGACGATCGTTCGCTCCGCGCCGTCCCGTTCGATTTCCCCGGCTACGCTTTGAATCGCCTGAGCGTCGGAGCGTTCAACGAACTCTACTACCGCCTGCACAAGATGAAGGCGACCAATCAGGTACAGGACTATCAGACTTATTTTTATCCGCTCGATTCCATCCGCAGCTGGAACCGCCTGTATGGTGTTCGCGGGATCCGCCAGTATCAGTGCGTCATTCCATGGGGCGAAGAACGGGTTGCATTGCCTGCGCTGCTGGCCGAAATTGCCCGAACGAGGCAGGCGTCCTTCCTGGCAATCCTGAAGACGTTCGGCGACAAACCTTCCGCGGGACTCCTCTCCTTTCCGAGGCCCGGGACGACCCTCGCGCTCGACTTCCCTTACAGAGGCGAGGAGACCCTTTCCCTCATGAGCCGTCTCGACTCGATCGTGCGCGAGGCGAAGGGCGCGCTCTATCCGGCCAAGGACGGACGAATGCCGACGGACATGTTCCGGCTTTCCTTTCCGCAGTGGGAGACCTTCGCGCGGCTGAAAGACCCCGCAATGAACTCGGACTTCTGGCGCAGGGTTTCGCAGTGAGTGCGGAGCCGAAGCGGATTGTCGTTCTCGGCGCAGCCTCCGCGATCGCCGAGGCCGCGGCGCGGCTTTGGGCGGCCGAAGGCGCGCGCCTATCGCTTGTTGGACGAAACGCCGATCGCCTGGAGGCGATCGGCTCCGATCTCCGCGCGCGCGGTGCGGCGTCGGTCGAAACCACAGTCACAGACTGCGCCTCGGCCGACGCCGCCGGGTGGCTCGACAAGATCGCCGAGAGCCTCGGCGGCCTCGACGTTGTTTTGCTCGCCTATGGCGTTCTCGGAGACCAGTCTGAGCTCGAGGGGAATCCTGCGGCGACGGCCGACTTGCTTAATACGAATTTTGTCAGCGCCTCGGCATGGTGCCTCGCCGCGGCCAACTGCTTCGAGCGCCAGGGCTCGGGGACGCTTGTTGTGATCGGCTCCGTCGCCGGGGACCGCGGCCGAGCGTCGAACTACATCTATGGCGCCTCGAAAGCCGGGCTTGGCGTGCTTGTTCAGGGTCTAGCGCATCGCCTTGCCAAGTCCGGCGCACGCGCGGTTCTGATTAAGCCAGGATTCGTCGACACTCCCATGACCGTTCACATCGCAAGAAAGGGCGCGCTTTGGGCGCAGCCCGAAACGGTTGGCCAGGCGATCGTCAAGGCGACGGAGAGGGGCGGGCCGATCGTCTACACGCCGTTCTACTGGAGTGGGATTATGGCGGTCATTCGTGGCGTTCCATCGCCGATATTTCATCGAATGGCGCTTTGATGCGCGCATGACGGGGAGCGACAAGATCGTTGTTACCGGCGCGGCCGGACTCGTAGGACAGAACCTCATTCCGCGTCTGCTTGAACGGGGTCACGACTCTATCGTCGCGATCGACAAACATGAATCCAACACAGCGACGCTCGCGAGGCTAAATCCGGGCATTGACGTCATCGAAGCCGATCTCGCGAAACCAGGAGCATGGGAGAAGGCTCTCGCGGGCGCGCGCACGCTGGTTCTGAACCATGCCCAGATCGGTGCATTGGGCGAAAAGCCGTTCATCGACAACAACGTCACCGCGACCGAAAATGTCATCGCGGCGGCCAAGACGAGCAAAGTCGGGAATGTCATTCATATCAGCTCCTCGGTCGTCAACTCGCTTGCCTGCGACTTTTACACGGAGACCAAGAAGGCGCAGGAGAAGCTCGCAGTCGAAACCGGCCTGCCCACCTCGGTCCTTCGCCCTACGCTGATGTTCGGCTGGTTCGATCGGAAGCATCTCGGCTGGCTCGCACGGTTTATGCAGCGCACGCCAGTCTTCCCCGTCCCCGGCGATGGGCAATACCTCCGTCAACCGCTTTATGTCGGCGACTTCTGCAACATCATCGCTTCGTGCATTGAATCGCCGCGTCCCGGCAAGACCTTTAACATCTCGGGCCGCGAAATGATTCCCTATATCGAGTTAATCCGCACGGTGAAGGCGGCGACAAAATCGTCGACGCGCGTTGTCTGCATCCCGTATTCCCTTTTCTGGATTCTCCTGCGCACTTATGCGCTCGCCGACAAGAACCCGCCATTCACGACCCAACAGCTGGAGGCCCTGGTGACCCCAGAGACGTTCGAGATCATTGACTGGCCGGCGATTTTCAACGTACGCGCAACGCCGCTTGCCGAGGCGCTTCGCGAGACGTTCCAGCACCCGATCTATTCCCGCGTCGCGCTCGATTTCTGAAAGGCTGGCGCCATGATGTCCGGTCGCTTTATCCGCTTCCTCCTAACCGGGGGATTCGCCGCGCTCATCAATCTTGGAAGCCGTTACGTGCTTAACGAGTTCATGAGCTTTGAGGCGGCAGTCGCGGTAGCCTATCTCGCCGGGGTCGTCGTTGCCTATGTGCTCGCCAAGATCTTCGTGTTCGACAAGTCCGGGGCTGCGGTCGCGACAGAGTTTCGGCGGTTCGTCATGGTGAACATTCTGTCGCTCGCGGTCGTCTGGTGCGTTTCGGTCGGCCTCGCGATCTATGTCTTTCCCGCCCTAAGGTTCCGCTGGCATGCGGAGGCGGTCGCGCATTTCATCGGCGTCCTATCGCCTGCGGTCGTCAGCTACCTCAGCCCACAAGCACTACACTTTCCGCGCCGCCGGGATTTCGACCCAGGCTGAGTTTGCCGTTGCGCCTGATATCAACGCCAGGCCCAGGCAAAGGCGCTGATCGCGCGAGACGGCGTTCGCGGCGTCACTCGGAGATCGATATGAAACGTGTTGCCGTCATCGGCGCCGGAGCGATGGGACTCGCGGTCGCATATCACGCGCTGAAGGCACGCCACCGGGTGGTTGTGTACGAGGCCGACAAGGCTCCCGGCGGGATGGCGGCGCATTTTGACTTCGGCGGGTTATCGCTCGAGCGCTACTACCATTTCGTCTGCAAGGCCGATCGGCCGACGTTTGAACTCATGGCAGATCTCGGGATCGCCGACAAGATGCGCTGGGTTCCGACCAGCATGGGCGTTTTCACGAACGGACGAATCCATGCGTGGGGCGATCCGATCGCGCTGCTCAAGTTTCCTGGACTGTCGTCGATCGGAAAGCTGCGGTACGGACTGATGATGTTTCTGGCAACCCGCCGCAAATCCGCTGGTTCTCTCGAGCATTTGTCGTCAAAGCAATGGATTGAGGCGTGGTGTGGGCCGGAAGTCTATAACGCGATGTGGCGTCCGCTCTTCGACCTCAAGTTCTATGAGTTCGCCGACAACATCTCCGCCGCTTGGCTGTGGACCAGGATCAAAAGGGTCGGCACGTCGCGCAAGTCTCTATTTCATGAAGAGCTCGGCTATATCGACGGGGGGTCGGAGACGCTAGTGCGCGCCCTCGTCGAGAGGATCGAAATGCAAGGCGGCAGCGTGCGGCTCGGCCAGCCAGTCACTGAAGTCCTAATCGAGCACGGCGCCGTCAAAGGCGTCCTGTCTGTCGGTAGGGTCGAGGCTTACGACTGCGTCATTTCGACCATTCCGACGCCACTCGTGTCGAAGATCATCCCTGGACTACCAGATAAGGTGAAAAAGGCCTATGACGCGATCAACAACATCGCGGTCGTCTGCCTCGTCTTCAAGCTCAAGAGATCGGTGACCCCAAATTTTTGGGTCAATGTGTTTGATCCGTCCATGAACATCCCAGGATTCGTCGAATTCTCTCGCCTCCGCCCGACGACGGACACGATTGTCTACATCCCATACTACATGCCGGCCACGAGTCCGGACTGGCGGCGCAGCGACGCGGAACTCATCAGCGAGGCGTTCGGATATCTCAAGCGGGTCAATCCCTCATTGACCGACGCCGACTTGATCGATGCGAGGGCTGGTCGCCTTCGCTTTGCGCAACCTATTTGCCCGCCGGGCTTCGGGGCCATGATTCCCGAGACACAGACTCCCGTCGCCGGGCTCCAGGTTGCCGACACGTGTTTCTATTACCCCGAGGACCGCGGCATTTCGGAGAGCGTCCGGTGGGCGAAGCTCATGGCCGAGGCAATCGACGACCCCTCCGTTTGGGACAAACGATAAACCGCCTGATACATTTTGTCGCACTCGCCGACACCGACGCGGTCATCCCCGCAGTTGGACAAGGGGATTGAGGCCTCGATTCGAGCGATTCTGGCCTATTAAGCGGAGTTGATGCGCTGCGCATTTTCGGGTAGAGCCGCCCGTGACGTGCGAAGCGAACCCCTCGGCCGGGTGCGTTTGCGACGGCTGCGATTTGGCCCCATGCTACAAATCGAGAAACGCGCCGACGACATTCCTTTGAAACGCGACGATAAGGCCTCTAGCTTGGTGAACTTGTCCTTTCAAATACGCTGAGATCGGGAATCGGCGATGAAGGCGGTGATAATGGCGGGCGGGCTGGGAACACGTTTCGCCGAAGAAACAGATGTTAAGCCAAAGCCAATGATCGAGATTGGCGGCATGCCGATTATTTGGCACGTGATGAAAATTTACTCTACTTACGGTATAAACGATTTCGTCATTTGTCTCGGACACAAGGGCTACATTATCAAGGAATACTTCAGTAATTACTTTCTGCATATGTCTAACGTGACGCTCGACATGAAGCACAACAACATGGAGGTCCATAACGCTGCGGCTGAGCCGTGGCGCGTCACGCTCATCGACACCGGCGAGAAGACAATGATTGGTGGGCGCATCAAACGGATTCTTCCTTACCTCGGGGACGATAAGGAATTTTGCCTGACATATGGTGACGGCGTTGGCGATGTAGACGTCAGCGCTGCGATCGATCTGCATCGCCGAGAAGGGCGGCTCGCCACAGTGACCGCGACCCAACCCCCCGGCCGCTTCGGAGCGATCGATTACCAAGGCAACCGCGTGATCAAGTTCCAGGAGAAGCCAATTGGCGATGGCGGCTGGATCAATGGCGGCTTCTTCGTCCTGTCGCCACAGGTCGGGAACTACATCAAGGACGACGCGACGGTCTGGGAACAGGAGCCAATGCAGAAGCTCGCGGAGGAAGGCGAGCTCAGCGTCTATTTCCATAGCGGTTTTTGGCAGCCGATGGATACGCTGCGGGACAAACGTCACTTGGAAGATCTTTGGGTCTCCGACAAAGCGCCGTGGAAGACATGGTAGCGGAGCCTGGGACAAGCATGCGAATATTAATTACCGGAAATATGGGATATGTCGGTCCAGTCCTGACAAGATACCTTCGCGGCGCGCTGGTCGACGCTGAGCTGATTGGTTTTGACACGGCTTATTTCGGCCACAGCCTGACGGGGGCATGGCTCCTGCCCGAGGCGTTGCTCGACCGGCAGGTGTTCGCGGACATCCGCGAATTTCCGGCCGAGTTGCTCGATGGCGTCGACGCCGTTGTGCATCTCTCGGCCACCTCGAACGACCCGATGGGAAGCAAGTTCGCGGCGGTCACCGGCGAAATCAATCGCGACGCCACCGTGCGAATCGCCAGACCGGCGGCGGAGCGGGAGGTCAAGAGTTTTATCTTTGCCTCGAGCTGCAGCGTGTACGGCTACGCGGAAAAGCGGTGCGCGCAAGGAGAACGACCCGACCAACCCGCTAACCGCCTACGCTCGGTCGAAAATAGGCTCGGAGAAAGCCTTGGCTGAGCTTGATCGCAAACGCATGCTTATAACGTCGCTCCGGTTCGCCACTGCATGCGGAATGTCCGACCGGCTGCGACTAGATCTGGCGCTGAATGACTTCGTCGCCTGCGCCATGGCCTCGGGCGAGATCACCGTTCTCAGCGACGGTACCGCCTTGGCGCCCGCTGATCGACGTTGAGGACATGGCGCGAGCGATTCTGTGGGCGATTCAACGCAAAAGAGAGAATGGCGACGAGTTTCTCGCAGTGAACGCTGGCCGCGACGAGAGCTATTATCAGGTGCGCGACTTGGCCGAAGCCGTGGCCCACCAGGCGCCAGGCACGACGGTCTCGATCAACACCAATGCCCCCCGACAAGCGTTCCTATCGGGTGGACTTCACCCTCTTCCGATCACTGGCGCCGAACTCCATTCCGCAAGTGACGCTGGATCAGTCCATCATTCGTCTGCGGGAAGGGCTTGTCGGCATGGGTTTCGCGGACAGACTTTCGCACTTCGCCCTATATGCGCCTCAAGACACTCGAGCGTCACCTGGCGGCTGGCCGTCTCGGTGCGGATCTACGCTGGCGCTTCCGGCCTCACGCCCTAGGAACTGAGCTCCGTGAAATTCCTCAAAACGCCGCTTGAGGGCGCATATCAGATCGAGCTCGACAAGCGGGGCGACGATCGCGGCTTCTTCGCCAGGGTCTTTTGCGAGATGGAATTCGGCGCGGCGGGTCTGGAGACCCGTTTCGCGCAGATCAACAATTCGCTGACCTTAAAGAAGGGCACCTTGCGAGGCCTGCATTACCAATTGCCTCCAGCGGCGGAAGTCAAAGTGGTTCGAGTGATCACGGGCGCGCTTTGGGACGTGATCGTCGATCTGCGCGCTGATTCGCCGACCTATCTCGAATGGCACGGCGTGGAGCTGACCGAAGACAACCGATCGATGCTGTATGTTCCGCGCGGCATTGCGCACGGATTCATCACGCTGACCGACAACAACGTCGAAGCGTTTTACCTCAACAGCCATGTCTATTCCCCGGACGCGGAGCGCGGGTTGCGCTGGAACAACTCGGCGCTCGGAATTGACTGGCCGTCCGAGCCGCGAGACACGTCGGACAAAGATCGCCAGTGGCCGAATCTTAACCCGGAATTCCATGGCCTGGAATCGATGCGCGGCTTGACATGAAGGTCCTCCTGACCGGCGCGAGTTCATTCACAGGCTACTGGTTTGCAAAGGCGCTTAACGCAAAGGGCGTTCATGTCGTCGCGCCATTACGCAGCGCCGCGGCAAGCTACACCGAAGGAGTGCGCGCCGAGCGCGTCCGGCGCCTGAAGACGGTTGCCGAGATTGTCGAAGCGGCGCCGTTCGGCTCGAACCGGTTCCTCGAGGTTGCGAATGCCGGCGGCTATGACGTGCTGTGTCACCACGCTGCCCGCGTCGGCGACTATCGCAGTTCGGAGTTCGACATTCCTGGCGCTGTAGCCGAAAATACGGCCAATCTGCGCGCCGTGCTTGAGATCATGGGGGGAAGGGGTCTCCGGGGCGTGGTTCTAACCGGCAGCATGTTCGAGCAGAACGAAGGCGCCGGCGAGGTGCCGCTGGTCGCGTTCTCGCCCTACGGACTATCGAAGGGCTTCACCGCTGCCATCGTCAGTCATCGCTGCCGGGAATTCAGGTTGCCCTATGGCAAGTTCGTCATTCCCACTCCCTTCGGACCGTTGGAGGAGCCGCGGTTTTGCGCCTACCTCATCCGCGCCTGGAAGAAGAGCGAGATCGCGCGTGTTACTACCCCGAGTTATGTCCGCGACAATATCCATGTCTCGCTGCTTGCGGAGGCCTACGCAAAATTCGTTCGCGAAATGAGCGCGGGCAAAGGGCGCGACAAGCTCAACCCAAGCGGATATGTCGAGACCCAGGGGGCATTCGCCGAACGCTTCGCCGCCGCGATGCGCCCTCGACTGGGCGTGGAGTGCGGACTTGAGCTCGAAATCCAAACCGAGTTCACCGAACCGCTAATGCGGGTCAATATCGATTCGGCAGCCCGCTACATCGGCGACTGGGATGAAGCCGCCGCTTGGGACCGGGCGGCGAACGGGTATCGCGATTGAACCTACCTACCAGCGCAGATTCAACGCAAGCGCAAACGAACGACCGGATCTAATAGAAGTTGGCTGCGGCGTAACGGCTCATGGGCGCCATTGCTGAGCCCCCTGGCGGGGGCGGGTTCTAGAGCTTCGTTCCGTTTGGGAATTCCAAGGACGGCACTGATCAGGCTCGCCCGCGCCAACGCCGCTTAAGGCCGCCGAGGCCGAGCATTCCAGTCGCGATGAGGGCCCACGTTCCGGGCTCTGGCGCGGCTTGCGCTGACCTAGAGCGTTCTGCATTTAGGCTTACGCATATCCTGAGTTCCTCAGATAGTTGGCGCATTCTTGTGGTGGAATGGCCATGAGCGCGGTTGCGATAGCGTGGGAGACCGCGTCGAGGGAGCGTGGCGCGGCCTTTCGCACCCGGGCTTTCAGCTTGGCGAACACCTGCTCGATCGGATTGAGATCGGGGGAGTATTTGGGAAGGAACAGCAGACGGGCCCCTGCGGCCTTGATCGCTTGGCGCACCGCCTTTCCTTTGTGCGATCCGAGGTTGTCGAGCACGACGATGTCGTTGCGCTTGAGGGTCGGAACGAGGAACTGTTCGACGTAGGCCAGAAAGCGCTCGCCGTTGATGGGTCCGTCGAACAGGCACGGCGCCTCGATGCGGTCGTTGCGCAGAGCGGCGAGGAACGTCGCCGTCTTCCAGTGGCCGTGCGGGACCTTGGCGACGAGCCGTCGGCCGCGTTGCGCCCAGCCGTAGAGGCGGGTCATGTTGGTCTTGGTCCAGGTCTCGTCGATGAAGACGAGCCGCGAAGGATCGACGCGCCGCTGATGGCTTCGCCAGCGCAGTCGATGGCGCTTCACGTCCGGGCGGTCCTGCTCGCGCGCGACGAGGGTCTTTTTTTGAGCGTGACGCCGAGACGGCGCAAGAAGCGGCTCATCAGCGAGGTGTCGGCCTTGACGCCGCGCTCGGACAAAAGCCGATCGCACAGCGCCTGCAGCGTGATGTCGGATTTCTCCGCCCACAAGCCTTCGAGGAAGGCGCGGTGCGGCTCCAACCTCACCCGTTTGTAGCCGCCCATTTTTGCGGCCGTGCGCGAGCCGCTTCGCTCGACCCGCTCCACCCATTTAATGGCCGATGACCCGCTGATCCCGAACCGTGCCGCCGCCGCGCGGCGACTTATCCCCTCGACCACGACCGCGTTGATCACCCGGTCGCGCAAATCCTGCGAATAAGCTCCGGCCATCCCTGCTGGCCTCCACCCAGCCAGCAGGTTGAATCAGATCAAGCCCGATTCGGGAATCCTCTTCGATTCAGCCTAAATGCGGAGCGCTCTAGCGCCTGTCGTCGGATCGATGGAGCCAGTCGTGGGATCGAATTCGTTGATCGTCAGACCAGGGATGTTGACTGCGAAGCTGATGTCCTGGAAGACGTTCGCGCAGTTCAATTCTCCGCAGAATTGGCCGCCGCCGGTCAGCGCGAAGAACGTATTGAGGTTCAATAGATTGTCGGCGATGAACTGGTGTGCATCGGCTCCGTCAAGGAAATCGAAGACGATGCTCGTATCGGAAATTGCGATTCCGAAGCTTGGGTCGAAGACCAAAGTCGTTTCCAGGAAGCCGCCATGGCCGTTCGGATCGACTTCGAACACGATCTCACCGGCGGTTTGCGAATAGTCGCCTTCGACCGTAAGTGAACCGCCGGACGTGGCGCCGACCTGCAATTTGCCGCCAGTCACGGCGACGTCGCCGACCACGGTGCTGCTGCCGCCGAAGACGCCGCCTTTTATTACGATTTGCGCCGGATCGAGTTTGCCGCCGCTCAGGAGCGTCGTCGAGCCGCCGGCTTGCTGCGTAAATGTGCCCCCATCGCCGGCAACGATCATTGTCACCCCATTGATCGTCAAGTTTCCTGCATTCGTCACTGCGCCGGTCACGGCCACGGAACCGGCGTCATCGAACTCAGCCCCGGCGGCGATTTCAAGGGTCGCGGACTTGAATGAGCCGGTCACTTGCAATGTCCCGGCCGAGACGTTCGCCTCGCCGGACAACCCTAGATAGCCGCTGAGCGTCCATTCGCCAGTCCCCTTCGCGCTCAGCGTATTGAAATTGATGAAATTGTTGTTGGCGGTTCCCTGGCCGCTCAAGATCAAGGCGTTAGTCGCGCCCGAAGCCGCGCTGCCGAAGGCGGCGCCGTTGAGCACGGAGCCGGTTTGCAGGGTCAGCGTGTTCGTCCCCGACCCCGCGAATGCGACCGATGCGGATCCGCCGGCGATCGATCCCGCGTTTGTCACGGATCCGGAACTTCCGCTCAAATAGACACCGAGGCTCCCGCCGCTGATCATCGCGCCAGTCCGGTTGGTCACCGCGCCGCCTGAGCCAAAATTGACGCCTATGCTATTCATCGCCGCGGCAGAGATCCAGCCCGCGTTGGTAACCGAGTTCGACGCTGCGCTCCCACCGCTGATCGCGATACCGAAGTTTGCCCCGCTGATTGTCCCGCCGATCTGATTGGTTACGATGCCACCCCCTAGCAAGGCGACGCCTCCGCGATTCGTTCCCGTTACCGCGCCAGAATTTGTCACCGCGCCGGCGCCCCCAACGATATAGACACCGAGGTTTCCGCTGCTGATCTTCCCCGTATTGGTCACGGAGCCGCCGCTGCCAAGAACGGCTCCATTTCCCGAAGCGGCCGAGCCGTAGATCTCGCCCGCGTTGTTCAACAAACTAGTTCCGCCCGTGAGGAAAACGCCATGCGCGGCGCCGCTGATCGTCCCGCCGGCCTGGTTGGTGACCGTGCCGCCCGAGTTCAGGCTGACTCCTGCGCCGTTCGTCGCAGTGGCGTAAATCCCTCCGGAATTCGTGACGGAGTTCGAAGCTGGGCTCCCACCGCTAATCGCGACACCAAGGACGCTGCCATTGATCTTTCCCGTGTTGGTTACAGTGCCGCCGCCGCGAAGTGCGACGGCGTAACCGGTGGGGGCGGAGGCGAGAATCTGGCCCGCGTTGGTGACTGAGCCGACGCCACTTGCGACAAAAACGCCGGCGTTAGCGCCGCTGATCTTCCCGCCTTTCTGGTTGGTCACCGTACCGCCCAATTGGGCGCCCACCCCAATGCCACCTGTTGCAGTGTCCGTGATCGTGCCCGTATTGGTGACTAGGCCCCCTTTGGGCATCCACACACCCAGGTCACCGGTTCCTGTGGCGTTGATGGCGCCGGAATTGTGAAGCGTGCCGCCGTTGAGGAAATAGACTCCCGCACTGTTGGCGGCGGTGACCACGAGCGTCCCGGAGTTCGTCACCGTGCCGCCGTTTAGGGTGTAGACGGCGGAGTCCAGCGCGCCCGTGGCGGAAATCGTCCCGGAATTCGTCACCACACCGCCGCCCCCGCCCCCGATGACGACGGCCGAGGTGTTTGTTCCAGAGTTTGTGATCGTGCCGGCGTTGGTCACGGAGCCGCCATTTCCAACGTACACGGTGAGCGAGGGACTCCCCGAGGAGGTCATGCTGATGGCTCCACCCGTCTCGTTGTCAACAGAACCGGAGGACACGAAAACCGCGAGCGCCTGTCCAGTGATCGAGCCTGCATTCGTCACTGTGCCGGTGCCGCGTCCTATGATGACACCGGCGTACCCGCTGATCGAACCGCTGCTCTCGTTGGTGACGGCACCACCGTTCGGGAAATGGACGCCCACACCGCCATTTCCTCCGATCGTGCCCCAGTTGGTCACTGCGCTGCCCGACGAGTTGAGCTCGACTCCCCCGGACGGTCCCTGGATGCCGCCGTAGTTGGTGACGTTCCAGGAGGCGCCGGAGCCGCCATAGACCCCGGCGTCCGATGGGCTAACGGCGTTGATACTCGTCCCGGCACCGAACGTGGTCGGGTTATGCGTCCCGAGGCTATACGTGGATGTTTGAACTGGATTTACCGTGCCTGCGCCCGCGCAGCGCCTCCCGCGGCAGGGCGACGCCGAGCGCGAGGCCGAATGAAAGCGCCGCCAGCGTCGTTCTCGATGCGCTGTCGAGGAGCGCGTCCGGGCCGCGACGACCCCGTGTGATCGAATCAGTCCAGAACCCAGACGCCATCTCCAGCGAGTCCTCGCACGTTGCGCCAAACGCGCTGCGCGTTGACAAGAGAAACGATACGGAGAGCCTGTTCACGGCGGCCTTGTTTCCGGGTTTTGCGTGGGATCGTGCCGACAATAAAACGGCGTGTCTATCGACAGACCTGTAGAGCCCAAACGGTAGGCTCCGACCGCCTTTTTCCGCACTGCCCCGCGCGCTAGCCTGTCGATTGTGACGCTTTCCGCTCCGATCGATTCGGCTTCGCCTTGTGCCTGCGGCAGCGGCATGCGTCACGCGCGCTGCTGTGGGCTCGACTGGACGATGCCCTGGCCCAAGCCTGACCCGACAATGGACCTCGGTCCCGCGCGCGCCGCGCTTGCGGCAAGCAACGAAGCGGAGGCAGAGCGGACTCTCGTCGAGCTGCTCGAGCGGTCGCCAACGCACGCTGGCGCGCTCGCGCTGCTTAACGAGCTTCGCGCGGCGCAAGGGAGACCAGCGGCGGTCAAGGCGCTGCTTGCTCGGATGGTGCGGCTCGATCCAAACAATCTGCCGGCGACGCAGGCGCTCGCGCTGCTCTTGTTCAACCAGGGCTCGCTGGCGGAAGCCGAATATCACGCACGCAATGCTGTACGGATCGCCCCGACGGACGCGCAGTCGCATAATCTCATGGGGATGATCGTGACTGAGGCTCAGCGACCCCAGGTAGGCGAGCACCATTACCGCCACGCGATGAAACTGCTGGAGACGCCGAGCGCCATATTGATCGCCAATCTCGCCTGGAACCTCAAGAACCAAGGTCGGATGACCGAGGCGCGGGCGCTTTACGAAGAGTCCGTCCGCCTCAACCCGGCGATCTTCCAGACCCTCTATGGCTGGGCGCGGATGGAAGAGGCGGACCGCAACTTCGCGCGCGCCGGCGAACTACTCGACGCCGCGAACAGGCTATCGCCCGGAAACGCCAGCGTCCTGTTGCACCGCGCAGTCCTGCACGGACGCGTAAAGGACTACGACAAGGCGCTGGCGGCGCTCGATGATATCGAATGGCGGCGCGAAGGCGGAGGCCTGACGCCGATCGAATGGAGCGAGAAGGGCCTTCTGCTCGACCGAATGGGGCGACACGCCCAGGCCTTCGCTGCCTTCAGCGAAGCCAAGCGCAGCTTACGCGCGCTGACCGGCCAGAGCTATATGGCGGAGGAGGCCGCGGCGCTGGCGTCGCGTCTCACCGCCTTCTTCGTCGCGCCGCGGCTCAAAATTCTGCCGCGAGCCGGCGTCCGGTCCGACGTCGCGCAGCCGATCTTCATCGTCGGCTTTCCCAGGTCGGGCACGACTATGATCGAGCAGAGCTTGAGCGCCCACCCGCGCATCAGCGCCGGCGACGAACTACCGATCGTAGGCGAGTTGACGCGCCTGATCCCGCGCATGCTCAGTAGCCCGCTCGGTTACCCGGAGGCGTTCGCCGAGCTTTGGCTCGGCGACCAAGTCGAGGGGCTCGACAATCTGCGCGACTATTATCTGCAGCGCGCGCGCCAGCTCGGCGCATTACGCAAGGGCGCCCGCTGGTTCACAGACAAGATGCCGCTCAACGAGACGCATCTCGGCCTCATCGGCCTCATTTTCCCTGAGGCGCCGGTCATCCACCTCCTGCGCCATCCGCTCGACGTTGTGCTGTCTGTCTTTTCTAATCACCTGACGCACGGCTTCTATTGCGCCTACGAGCTCACGAGCATCGCCCGCCACTACGTCCTGGTGATGGACCTGGTCGAGCACTACCGCCGCGAAATGGGGCTGCGCTACCTGCCCGTGCGCTATGAGGACGTGATCGATCGGCAGGAGGAGAGCGTGCGCCAGATGCTGACCTTCGTCGGCGCGCCGTACGATCGGCGCTGCCTCGACTTTCACGAAAACCCGCGCTACGCCCGCACCGCCAGCTACGCCCAAGTGACCGAAAGGCTCTACGATCGTTCGCGCCACCGCTACCGCGTCTATCTCAAGGAGCTTGCTCCAGTTGTGCCCATCCTGGAGCCGATCATCCGGCGGCTAGGGTATTCAATCGAGTGAGGTGGCGCCGCTGGCGCGGCGCGACGGGCGCAAACCTCAACCGCGCGGCAGGTCGGCTGCGACAATTGCGTGTCGTACCGGACGCTGAGCCTGCAAATCCTGGAGAGCCCGAACGCGCCGGCGATCGTCGGGGCGCGGGTCAAGGTCCACCTCGACCCTACGGCTCGCATGCCCTCATCCAAGGGCCAAAATGCGTCGGCCGGTGCGGCGAGAAATAGAACTACGTGACGCGAAAAACCCCGCATAAATCTGCTCGGCGCACCCGATACCCGGATCGCGCCGCCTATAGACACGAAACGTCATCGAACGCTTGTTCTGCTTGCCGATTCCGACGACGCCGCCCGTCTGTAACGGGATGATTGCGCCCAGGGATTCCTGGATGATGCCGCCCCCTGTAACGAGATGATCCCGCCCGGGGCGCCGCGCTTGTTGGCCAAGGAAGTTTTTTCACCTGCTGTGGTTTTGGGTCAAGCGGTTTTGGGCTACCTGCCGCGGGTGCGCCGGAGGCTGTCTCCGGTGAGTTCGATGCGATGCGCATTGTGCACGAGGCGGTCGAGAATGGCGTCGGCGTAGGTGGGGTCCCCAATGACCTCATGCCAGGCAGACAGGGGGAGCTGGGAGGTGACGACCGTCGACCGACGGCCGTATCGCTCCTCGAGGATTTCGAGCAGGTCATGACGGGCGCCGGCGTCGAGGGGCTCGAGGCCGAAATCGTCGAGAATGAGAAGATCGGCTCGGCCGAGGGACTTGATGAGGCGCGGATGGCGCCCGTCGCCCCGAGCAAGCGCCAGGTCCTCGCAGAGCTTCGGCCAGCGATGATAGAGGACAGACCGATTGTCGCGGCAGGCTTTCTGGCCGATGGCGCAGGCCAGCCAGCTCTTGCCGACGCCGGACGGGCCGACCAGGGCCAGATTGTCATGGGCGTCGATCCATTCGCCCTCTGAGAGCTTCTGGAACAGGGCGCGGTCGAGACCTCGGGCGGCGCGATAGTCGACATCTTCGACGCTCGCCTGCTGACGCAGTTTGGCGGCGCGCAGCCGGGCCGTGAGGCGTTTGTCCCTCCGCCATGACGCCTCCCTGTCGAGGAGCATGGCGAGCCAGTCGGCGTGGGCGATGTCCTTGGCCTGGCCGGCGTCGGCGAGATCGGCGAAAGCCTTGGCCATTCCATGGAGGCCGAGGGCGTGAAGCTGATCGAGGGTTGGATGTTTGAGCAAGTTGGCGTCTCCTAGTGGTAGTAGCGCGGCCCGCGGATGTTGGGATGAAGGATCGGGGCGGTGTCCGCGGGGCGCGTTGGCGCGGGCCTCCGATCGAGCCTGGCGTCGAGGATGGATTTGACGGAGCCGTAGGTCCTGGCGCCGATTTCGATGGCGCGCTCGGCGGCGGCCTCGACGCGCGCCGCGCCGAAAGAGCCGGCGAGACACACGATGCCGAGACAGGCGCGGTAGCCCTGCTCGGGATGGGGCCGGGCCTCGAGGATCTGCTCGCAGAGCGCCGCGGTCGCCGGGCCGATCTTGCGGGCGTCGTCCCGGATGCGCTCGATCGTCCAGCCGGCGTAGCGCCGATGGCTGGAGGGCATGTGCTCGGGAACGGTCGTGTGCTTCCGGTTCCCGCTCCCGCCCAGATGAACGGCGATGCGCTCGCCCTTGTGGAAAATCTCGACGCCGCGGGCGGTCAGCCGCGCCTCGACCTCGGCGCGGGCGAAGCGGTAGGGGACAGAATAATAGTGGGCGTCGATGTCGACGTGATAGTCGACGCCGACCCGGCGCACGCGCCACTCGCTGTATTCGTAAGGCTCGTCCGGCAGCGCGTTGAGCGCCGGGCGATCGATCTCCTCGAGGAGCTGGCGGCGGGTGACGCCGAGCCTCCGGAGGATCTGTTTTTCGTTGAGCTGGGTCATAAGCTCGCCGAGCGCGGCGTCGACGTCGGCGAGGGAGATGAAGGTTCGTCGCCTCAGCCGGCCGAGCAGCCATCGCTCGACGATCAGCACGGCCTGCTCGACCTTCGCCTTGTCGCGCGGCTTTCTCGGCCTCGCCGGCAGGATGGCGCTTCCGTAATGCGCCGCCATCTCGGCGTAGGTCCGATTGACCTGGGGGTCGTAGAAGCTGGCCTTGACGATGGCGGTCCTGGCGTTGTCCGGCACGACGAGATCGGGAACGCCCCCGATCGCCTCGCGCGACAAAATTGACCCTTGGCATGCGCGTCCCTTCAATTCGGAACGAGGCGCATCGGCAACCTGAGAAAGCTCGCCGGGAGGCGCAGGCGCTGAAAGAGGTCGTGGCCGATCTCACCCTCGAAAACCGGCTGCTCAAAAAACGTATGGCCCGCCCCGTTTGCAAGGGGTTTGATCGAGAGCGCCGAAAGATCAGTCTGCTTCAACGTATCCGGCCTCGGAGGGTGTCTCCCGGCCAAGATGGAGATACGCGCGCTCCGGTCCTCATAAAGCGTTCGGCGTCTAGCGCCGCTTTTTTGACTAGGCTTCCGAAACGTCGTTCGACTGTCAGGCCATCTCGATATCGCCACTCGCAAACCTCATCGATCGAACAGCGCCCTCAAGCTCTGATCGACCAACCGCTACGCCGCCAAGGGCGCGCCCTTCGCGGCAAAAGGCTCCCCTCGCCGTAGCACCGCCCAGGCAATCCGGGCCAGCTTGTTGGCGAACGCCACCACGACGACATTTGGGTGGGCCCGGCTCAGTAGCGCTTTGGCCCACCGGCCGAGCGGCGTGTCCCGCTCGGCCACATAGGGCAGCGCCGCTCGCGCGCCGTGGATCAGGAGCTTGCGTAGATACTTGTTGCCGCGCTTGCTGATGCCCAGCAGCTTCGTCTTTCCTCCGGTCGTGAACTGGCGTGGAACCAGCCCCAGCCACGCCGCCAGATCGCGGCCGCGCTCGAAGGTCTCGGCCTTTCCCACCGCCGCGATCAAAGCCGAGGCGATTGTCGCGCCGACCCCTGGGATCGTCGCCAGGCGACGGGCGTCCTCATTCTCTTTCGTCCAGCGAACGAACTCCGCATCAAAAGCGGCGATCCTTCGATCGAGCTCGGCCCATTGGATGCGCGCGTCGGTGACCAACATGATCATCCGAGGGCTCAATCCCACTCCGCCTTGTTCGTCCATCAGGTTGACAAGGAATTGCTCCAGCTTCCGCTTGCCCTGAGGGGCGACGATTCCGCGCTCCAGGAGAATGGCGCGCAACTGGTTGATCAGAGCGGTCCGTTCACCGACCAATCGGTCTCTTGATCTGTGGAGCGTCTGCATGTCGAGCTGCTCCGGCTCTTCAGCTCGACAAACCGCATCGTCGGACGCGTCGCCGCTTCGGCGATCCCTTCGGCGTCACGATCGTCGTTCTTCTGCGCCTTGACGTATGGCCGGACATACTCGGGCGACATCAACCGCACGTCGTGACCGTGAGCGGCGAACACGCGGCCGAGATGATGGGCGCCGCAGCAGGCCTCCATCGCCACCACGCAAGGCGGAAGCTTCGCCGCCAGCGCGATCACCGTCTCGCGCTTCGCGCGCCGGCGCAAAACGACCGCGCCTGACGCATCGAAACCGACGAGGCTGCAAACATTCTTGCCAAGATCGACGCCAAGGCAGAGATTCTCATTCTCATTCCCATTCCTCCTCCTGAAAATGCCGGCGAGCGTACATCGCCGGAAGGAGGGGCGGGCCATTCCATAAAGCATGATCGGGGATGGGGAGACGAGGCATGAGATATTCCGCATCCGACAAGACAGAGATCATCCGACTTGTCGAGCAATCGCCTTGGCCGGCTCGGCGGACATTGGAAAAGCTCGGCATTCCCAGATCGTCGTTTTACCGCTGGTATGATCGGCATCGGCGCGGCGGACCGGAGGCCCTCGCGGATCGCCCCTCACGGCCGGATCGGGTCTGGAACCGCATCCCAGAGGCTATCCGCAGCCAGATTGTCGACCTGGCGCTGGATCAACCCGAGCTCAGCCCGCGGGAACTGGCGGTGCGCTTCACGGACGAGGCAGAATATTTTGTCTCGGAGGCGTCGGTCTATCGGCTCTTGAAAGCGCACGATCTTATCGCCGGCCCGGCCTACATCGTCATCAAAGCGGCCGAGGAATTCAGGGACAAGACCACGGCGCCCAACCAGCTTTGGCAGACCGACTTCAGTGTGCCGCAGCAAGCGGCGTGAGAGATGGGGGAGGTCCCCGCGATCGGCTTGCAGGAGCGGGTCGCAAACCACCGTAAGCGGCGCTGGTCAAAAGCCAGGGTCGTGAGCGTTACGGAAAAGGCGCTTCAAAGGCGTCAGGTAGGAGACAGGAAGGCGAACACCCGTGAACCGCCGTACAAGTGTCGAAAGCTATCAGACGACGTCGAAACCGGTGAGTGAAGTTGCGCCCGGGATCAGTCTGGACGATGCCTGCTGACGGGCCAGGACGGCGTCCGGCTAGAGGCGGCGCGATCCTGTTTCAGGCTCTTGCGTTGAACTGCGGGAACCTTCGGCGGCGATGCCAAGCGAAAGGCCCAAGCCTGAAAAGCGAGGCCGACATTAGCGAAGCGCCGCCAAGGGACGGAGCCGTCCGTAGTAGCGTTGAGACCGCTGTAATGGCGGGGGAGCAAAGGGACGGCGTCATCTGGCGGGCATGGGAGATCAACCGGGCGACCTGGAGGACTTCGCATGACCTGCAAATCGTACGGCATTCCCAGGGCCGCTGATCTGGGAAGCCTGGTTGCATGCGAAAGCCAATCAGGGAGCCGCAGGGATCGACGCGGAGACGATCGAGCGGTTCGAGACGAAGCTCGCCGCCAACCTGTACAAGCTTTGGAATCGGATGAGTTCCGGCAGCTATTTTCCGCCGCCGGTGAAAGGCGTGCCGATTCCGAAGAAGTCCGGGGGCGTGCGGGTGTTGGGCGTCCCGACGGTAACCGACAGGATCGCGCAGCACGGCGGTCAAGATGCGGCTGGAGCCACAGCTTGATCCGCTCTTCCACGACGATTTCTGATGGTTATCGGCCGGGAAATCGGCGCTGGAGGCGATCGCTGTCACCAGACGCCGTTGCTGTGGGACCGAGACTGGGTGGTGGAGTTCGACATCGAGGCCTGTTCGACAATCTCGATCATGGCCTCCGACGAAGGCTCTGCGCAAGCACTGTCAGGAGCCCTGGATCTTGCTCTACGTCGAGCGTTGGCTGAAAGCGCCGATGCAAAACGCGGAAGGGCAGCTTCAGGCGCGCGACAAGGGCACGCGGCAAGGCGGCGTCGTGTCGCCGATCCTGGCCAATCTGTTCCTGCACTACGCGTTCGATCTCTGGGGCGACGCGGGATTCGGCCTGGCGTCCGGTTCGCCCGGTACGCCGATGACGCCGTGCTTCACTGCAAGAGCCGACGCCAGGCGGAATACGTGCTTGACCGCATCCGGGAGCGGTTCCAGGCCTGCAATCTCGAACTGCATCCGGGCAAGACGCGGATCGTGTATTGCAAGGACATCGATCTCGGACCGAAGCGTGATTCCGACATCCAGTCCACCCTTCTCGGCGACCGTTCCGCCCCCGCAAGACGACGGACGAGCACGACCGTGTCTACGTGAACTTCTCACCGGCGGTCCGCCGCGACGCCCTCAAGGCGATGCGGCAGACAACTCCGGGGGTGGCGTGGTCCAACTGCAGAACGACCAGAGGGTGGCCGACTCTCGGCCATGCTTGGCCCGATCCTGAGGGGATGGCAGCAGATTACGGCCATTTCCACGGCTCGGCGCTCAAGTCGGTCTGGCGACGCGTGAACCGAGTTGGTCGGATGGCTGATGCGCAAGCACAAGAAGCTGGCGGGCCAGAACACGCGCCGCCGAAACGCTCAAACGGCTGGCCCAGGCGTCAGCCACGCGCATTCGTCCATTGGTCGATGGGGTATCAGTCGTAGGATGGATGATGGGAGCCGGATGAGCTGAAGAGGTTCACGTCCGGTTCTGGCGAGGGGCCGAAGGCGAAACTCCTTCGGCCTACTCACCCCTATCGCAAGGTCACGGGCTGGGGCTGGTGCGATCCCTCCACCGTGCTGGACGAACTTCCGCGCTTCATTGTCGCCTGGGAAGCTCTGCGCGATAGCGCAGAAGCGATGGGATGAGATCGCCAAGTTCGGCGCAGAGGTGCGAAAGCAGGAGGCAGCTTTGAAGGCTTGGCAAGAGGATGAGATCCTCGCGCCAGGCGCTGATTTGGGTTTGTTGGCAGCCGAGGAGGCGCAAGCCGAAGTGGACGAAATTCGCCTTCGATCGAGACGAGAAGCAGATCCCGACCCGGGCGCGGACGCTTGAAGGCCTGATCTTTAAGGCGCGATATGCAGCCAGTCATTTCAAGGAGGATTATGACGAAGAGGTCATGCGCTGATCGTCCACTCCGACCCTCCTCGCTCATCGCCGCCGACGCCGATCGCGTGCTAGCCCCAGGCGAGGAGGCGCTCGACTGATGACCGCCACCACACGGTCGATTGACCGCTGGGAGAAGTCGGAACCTTCTGGAGACGATTGCGAGCGGATCGACGATCGGGAGCCGCCTGAAGCGCGAGCTCGGAGTTGATCTTGGGACTTGCTTGGCCTGCCGGATCTGGCGTCATTAAAGCGAGGCTTAGAAATACTGCGGCGAGAGGTTGCGCTTCGTCTGGAGAAAGCCGACCCGCTCGTTGATCTGCCTGGGCCACTTCTCTCCTAAACTGATCGCCCATTGCATCGGGCCGCTGGAGAGGGCGGCTTCGGCCGCCCTTTTTGTGCGGATTGCAGCGACTCTGCGACGGCCTCCTCGCCTTTAAGTCAGCTCCATTTGCAGGTACGCGGTACGCCTCGATGAGTGTTCCCACCAACGCATGTCAGCGACCTCCCACAGGGATGCGTCCCCGTTTTGGTCTCGCCAAGCCCAAGCTGCCCAACAGGCCACAACTCTAAGCCTGCCTTCATGGCGTTGACCGGACAATTCTGGGCAGCAAACGACTGGCAAGTTAGGACGAACATTGTTGAAATCGCGAAAATCAAACGCTTCATCATGGCCTCCCCCTCTCTACGATTGTAAAAACTGTATAACAATTGACATCCGCGTCAATCGCCTGTTGCCCCCGCGCAGAGAGAGGGCCGGCTACCGCCGTGAGCTTTCGCGATCCCGGCCGGAGCGAGACGATCAACGCCCCCTCAAGACCTCTGATCCGTTGGCGGACATTGATCTGCTCGAGGAGCTAATCCGCATCGTCAACACAGCGCAAGAACGCGATGCCCAAGACGAACGCCGGCTATATGATCCAATGCTTCGCGACCGGCTGGCGGAGGCAGAATAGGAACAAGGATTCCACCGCCAAGTTGCTCGCTTTGGTCAGGTGGGTCACCACCACACCTGCAAGCCCGACTGTTAGTGCGGTGCTACAATCGAGCCAGAGCAAGGATGCGATGATGACCCGCGTAGACAATGCGTTAAATCGCTTGAAAATTAGGTAATAATGCGATGAGCATGCGCGCGTGGCTCGGAATGCGGATCGATTGACCGCTGGTTGCATGACGCGCTGGAACGATGCGGCGAGAGGGCGGCTTCGGCC
>CAVXVE010000026.1:0-16060 GCA_963764955.1 uncultured Alphaproteobacteria bacterium
GTGGCCGCGGCGTGTTCGGGACCCCCGGCGACGAGATCCAGGTCTCGACCGCCGGCAATCTCGCCGTCAATTCTCCCGTCCAGAACCCTTCCGGACGGATTGATCGTTCTCGCCGCCACCGGCAATTTCATCAACAATGTCGGTCCGGGCGCCGTCCTCGATCCCTGGCTGATTTATTCGGCCTCGCCGACCGGCGACGTCTTCAACGGCCTGAACAGCGGCAATACCGCGGTGTGGAATACGACCCTCGGCGAGCCCGTGACGGCGACGGGCAACCGGTACATTTTCGCTTTTCAGCCGACAATCACCATTACCTCGACCAACGACGCCAAGACCTACGGCCAGGACGTCACGTCCCGGGTCGCGACCGACTATGTCATCAGCGGTCTTCAGCCGGGCGTTGCCGGCGCCTTCCTCGGCGATAGCGCGACCGCGATCTACAGCGGCGCGCCGAGCGTGACCTCGCTCGGCTCTCCCGCCAAGGCTCCCGTCGCGGGCAGCCCTTATGAGATCACGGTCGCGCCAGGCAGCTTCACGGTTTCGGACAGGTACGCTCTCGTCCTTGATTCCGCGGGCCGGCTCACGATCGACCCGCTGGCGATTACTTTCAGTGTCGCCGATGCGAGCTCCATCTTCGGAACGACGCCCATCCTCGGCCCGGCCACGCTGTTCGGCGTGCTTCCTGGCGATGTCGATCCGACTGTCGACGCTTTCTTCGGCGCGCTCCAATCGCGCTCAGTCCGTTCACCCCAGTTGGTCGATACGCCCAGCTCGTGACGGCGATCTCGAACCCGAACTACGTCATCGCTCCTGCCCGAAACTCCCCCGGCATGCTGACGGTCAAGCCCGACGACGTCCCGGCCCCGTTCGACCCCGGGTTCCTGCCCGGTCTGACGCAAATCAACAATCCTGCGCAGACCGAGTACGATGTCGGCGGTTACGAACAAGTGCTCCCGCATTTCACCGTCGCGTGCAACGAACCGCCCTCGCTGCCGGATCCCAACCGGTTCAGCGATCCGGATCAGGCCCTTCGGGCGATCTCGCAGTCGATGGAGAATTACTTCCGGCGCTGCCAGAACCCGACCCAGACGACGATCGCCGACGCGCTCGACGAATACGCCGCCAAGCTGCAGAGTCTTCGCGCCGCGACTGCCGCCGGCGTTGCGCAATGTTCCGGCGATCGTCGCCGAAGGCGCAAACCGCGTTCGCGCCGCGCGGTCACGAGCCGAGGCCGTCGCCGTGCTGCGTCAGACCGTCGCGGCGGTTCATAAGGAGATCGCGCTCGTTCTTTCGGACGATCCCCAAACGCGCGGTCGGGAGGTTCGCGACGGCGACGTCGTCGCCGGCGCGCTGGACGGGACCACCGTCGCTCTGGTAAATTCCGGCAGTCTCTAAAGCGCGCTGCGAAAAAGTGGACGCCGGTTTTTCGTGCATCAAGGCGCGCGAAATCAAGGAATTTAGAGCATACTGCGATTCGATCGAATCGCAGCATGCTCTAGCCAATCGATTGGTGATGCGCGTTGATTCGATGGACGGCGCCTGCCCAAGCGCTGTGCAGGGCATGGGGGTGGTCTGCAGCGGCGCTTCTCGCCATCGTTCTCTCGCCTCGCGGCCTTGCCGGCGCGGGCGGAGAGCCGGTTTGCGCTCGTCATCGGCAATGGCGCGTACAAAACCGTTCCTGCGCTCGCCAATCCGCCTCACGACGCTGAAGACGTCGCCGCGACGCTGAAGTCGCTCGGCTTCAAGGTCACCCTCAAGGTCAATCTCGGTCTGGCGGCCATGCAGCGCGCCGTCGACGAATTCGCATTGGAGTTGGCCAATGCGGATGTGTCGCTTTTCTACTACGCCGGGCACGGTCTGCAGTTCGGCGGGCGCAACTACCTCGTCCCCGTCGGCGCCGAATTGCGCAAGGTCGACGACCTCGCCACGCGGATGGTTGCGCTCGACGCCGTGCTCGCTGAGCTCGGCCAGGGCAAGGGCGTGCACCTCGTCTTTCTTGACGCGTGCCGTAACAATCCTTTCGCCGGCGCCGGAATCGCCGTGCCCGCGCCCGGACTGGCGCGCGTCGGCAAGCTTCCCGGGTTCTTCATCACTTTCGCGACCCAGCCCGACAATGTCGCTTTCGACGGCGAGGGCCGCAACAGTCCTTTCGCGACCGCCTTTCTCGCCCATCTGGCGACGCCGGGCGCCGACGTCTCCAGCATGATGATCGCGGTCCGCAACGACGTTTTCGCCTCGACCGGAGGACAGCAGATTCCCGCCGACGAATCGCTGCTCACCAAGCAGTTCTATTTCGCCGGCGCGAGCGCGGCGGAAGAGACGCTCGAGACGCAGCTCTGGCGCCTTGCCGGAAAGGACCGCGACCCGAACCTGCTGCAAGCCTATCTCGATCGTTACCCGGATGGGCCTCACGCCACCGATGTCCGCTCTCTCCTCTCCGGAGCGGGAAAGGCCGCTCAGCCGACCGCCCGATCTGGCGGAGGACGTCGAAACCGTTCTCTGGTCGGTGGCCCGCAGCGAGCGACGGACGAGCCTCGCCGAGCTTTACCTGGCGCGCTATCCGAACGGCGCCCATGTCGATGACGCGAAGGCGTTGATCGCGAGCCTTGAGGCGGCTGAGCGGGTGTCATCGTCGCCGGAATTGGCCTGCGAGCGCCTCGCGACCCATCCCCACGACGCCACCGCCAGCGTGAATGGCGTCGAAATGGAGTTCTCAGGAGGAATGCGGAGGCCGCCGTCCAAGTCTGCGGTCAGGCCGCGGCGGCCCATCCGGAAATCGCCCACTATGAGGCTCTGCTCGCCCGCGCCACCTTCGCCGCCGGACGCTACGACGAAGCCGTCATGCTTTATCGCAAGGCCGCGGAAGCCAACGACGTCCGGGCCATGGTCAGTCTCGGTCTTTTGCTCGAGACGGGCGATCACGCGCCAAAGGACCTCAAGGCGGCCTATGCGCTCTATGAGAAAGCCGCTGAGCGCGGCAGCGCCGACGGCGCGCTCGACCTCGCCGTCGCGCTTGTCAAGGGCAAGGGGATCGACGTTGACGTTCCTCGCGCGCTTGATCTTCTGGAGAAGGCCTCCGACGACGGCTCGGCCCGCGCGGCCTACGACCTCGCCGCGCTCGTCTCGAACGGCGTCGGCGGCAAGCCGCCGGGCGAAGCGCTCACCCTCTTCCGGCGCGCCGCGGCGCAGGGCTATCCGGAGGGCTACCGCGCCGCGGCCGTGCTGCTCGACGAAGGGCGCGGGGTGGCCAAAAACCCGTCCGCCGCCGCGGACGACCTTTTGCGCGCGGTCGCGACGGATGCGGGCGAAGCGAGAGCCGAGCTCACTGGGAAAACGCAGATCTGGACCGCCGAGACCGTCCGGCAGCTTCAGGCGCGGCTCAAGTCCGCTGGCTATTATGCCGGCCCGATCGACGGAAGGACCGGCGCCGCGCTCGGGCCAGCGCTGACGCAGTGGCGTCTGCTGGGCGGCGCGCCGCGAATTTAGCCCGCCCCGAATTAGGCTCTTATAGCGATACCTGTTGGAATGGCTGATTTTGCCTGACAAACCGACCTTGCCGTCATGGCCGCGCTTGTCGCGGCCATCCACGCGAGCCCCCGCCGACGCGCCCGGTTTCATGGAAAATATTGAGCTATGTCATAGCTTTAAACGACCTGCCCAGAAAGTTCTGCACCTGCGTTTCGTGGATGGCCGGGACAAGCCCGGCCATGACGTGGCTCTCGTCGCCGGCGATCCACAGCCAACGCCATAAGAGCCCCGAATTATCTATTGTTCCGATTAAAATCGCGCCGGGTCGAGGGAGGTGATTCGATGCGGGCTCAGGACTTTCCGGGTTGGCTGGCGGCGATCGCGGGCCTGAGCGCGGAGCAACGGGGGGAAGCCGTGCTAGCGCTAGCGAAAGCGGGAGAGGGCGCCGCCGCGCCGGAAGATTTAGCGGCGCCTTCACCGGGAAAGCGACGCGCCAAGCGGACGGAGGACGCGCTTGGAACGACGAGCGTTGAGCGGGTGGAAAGCCGGGGCTGCCCGCATTGCGCGGGTCGCGAGATCGTCGGCTGGGGCCGCTCGGACGGGCTGTTGCGGTTCCGCTGCAAGAGTTGCGGACGCACGTTCAACGCCTTGACCAGAACGCCCATGGCGCATCTGCGCAAGAAGGAGAAATGGCTCGCTCACGCCCGGGCGATGATCGAGGGCAAGAGCCTGGCGAAGACCGCGAAACTGTGCGGCGTCCATCCAACGACGGCGTTCCGCTGGCGGCATCGGTTCCTGCGCGCGCCCGCTGACGACAAGCCTCGCAGTTTGAGCGGAATCGTCGAGGCGGATGAGACCTTTATCCTCGAATCCTTCAAGGGCCGCTGGTCCGACCTGCCGCGCAAGGCGCGTAAGCGGGGCGGCAAGGCCGGCATCCGGGGCCCTATCAGGACAACATTCCCGTGCTCGTCGCCCGCGACCGGAAAGGCGCGACCTTCGACGCTGTACTGCCGCAGGACGACAGCGCCTCGATCGCCGCCGCGCTGACGGGCGTCGTTACGTCCGCAAATCATCTCGTCGGCGATGGCGGCAAGCCGTTCGCCGCCTTCGCCAGCCGGGCCGGCATTCCCTTCCACGCCGTGCCCTCGCCGGGAAAGCCGACTCCCGAGGCGCCGCACCTGCACATCAACAACGTCAACGCCTACCACAGCCGTTTCAAGCAATGGCTCAATCGCTTCAACGGCGTCGCCACCAAGAACCTGCCCAGCTATCTCGGCTGGCGCCGCGCCCTCGAAGGCTGGGGCCAACGCCTTGACCCGCCAAACTGGATCACCGGCGCGATCGGAAACGGACCATACCAACAGATAACGCTATAAGAGCCGCGAGCTGTCTTGCCAAAATCGGAAACGAGCAGCCAATTGATTTTGATGGTCAGAACTCAATCCCGCATGCGACCGCGCCGGCGGGAATGGAGGCGTGCGCGCGGATGAGACGACTTAGCCTGCAACCTCACGCGCGAGTGAAAAGGGAAGGAAATTTTTTCTACTTTTTTCGGCCGTAACCCATTGAAAAGGCTCAATTCCGAAAAGTAAAAGAAAGGGAAAAAAAGCAAAAGAAAGCGATTTTGCTTTCTTTTTCTTTCTTTTTCTTTCGTTGGCTTTCGTGGAATTCGCGCGCTGGTTGCAATCCCGGATCGGCCACAGCGTCGCGCTTTCAGGGTCGAACGTGGCCGGTCGTATTGTCGTTCCGCGGGCAAGCGGGCACAAGGCCGGGCGCCCGCTGGCGCCTGTGCGGAGTTCCCCCTAGAAAGGATGGTACTGGAACATCCAGGTCTCGGTCAGGGTCTCGCCGCCGGACTTGAGGAAGGCGCGCAGCTCGACCGGATCGTTCCCGTCGACGATGAGGTCGAACTGCGCCCGCCAATGGCCGGCGACGCCGTCAGGAACGGGCTCGATGAGCTGATAGGGCCCGAAGCTTCCGCGCGAGGTCGACACGACCAGATCGGGTTTGACGCCGTAAGGCAGGCTGGTCAGCGGACCGCCCAGAAACTCGACCATGAACTTCCTCATCCCCTTCGGACGCGGCAGGCCCGGTTGGCCACCCCGCCCGAGCCGGGTCGCCCATATCACGGCAAGCTTGCTCGGATAGGGCTCGTCGGCGAGCCAGTACAGGCGATAGTTGAGATTGACCTCGGCGCCGGCGGGGACCGGCTCGGCCGGCACCCACATCGCGACCACGTTGTCGTGGATCTCATCGTCGGTCGGGATCTCGCACAGCTGGATCGATCCCTTGCCCCAACCCTCGCCGCTCGGACCGGGCAACGGCTCGACCCACAGGCTCGGGCGGCGGTCATAGAAGACGCCGTCGAGATAGTGATCGAACACGCGGTCGCGCTGCAGGAGGCCGAAGCCGCGCGGGTTGTTGTCGAGAAAGGCCGAAACCATGATGCGGGGCGGATTGTTGAGCGGCCGCCACAGCCGCTCGCCGCTGCCCGACCACATCGCAAGACCGTCCGAATCGTGGACTTCCGGCCGCCAGTCGATCGCGGTCTCCTTCTTGGTCTCGGAATACCAGTACATCGAGGTCAGCGGCGCAATGCCGAAGCGCGAGACCTGGGCGCGCAGGAACATCGTCGCCTGAATGTCCATCACCACGCCCTTGCCGCGCGTCATCAGGAACCGGAACGCGCCGACGATCGAGGGTCCCTCCATCATCGCGTAAAGGGTGATCGCGTCGCCGACGCCGGGCTCGATATAGAAGTCGGTGAAGTCGGGAAACTCCTCCGACCGGTCAGCGACCGCAACGTCGAGCGCGACGCCGCGCGAGGACAGGCCATATTGCCGGAGTTCGCCGATGGCGCGGAAATAGGCGGCCCCGAGGAAGGCGACCCAGTCGTTCTTGCGCCAGTCGAGCGGCCCGTTTCGGGCCTCCTGGACGCGCAGGCCCGCGAAGCCCGCGCCTTTGGGCAGCTTGCGCGCCGGCGAATTCGCCGGCATTTCGAAATAGGACGGATCGTAGATGATCTGCCGCGACGTGGCCGCCGTCGACGACGTGCATCCGGACCGCCTTCTGGAAAAACAAGCCGAGATGGAAGAAGGTCACCGGAAACGGGCCCCGGTCCATCGGCGAACAGGGCGAAGTCGTCGCGGTAGCGGATCTTTCCCCATTCCTCGTAATTGATCTTTTGCAGCACCTCGGGCGCCGGACGGGGCGGGGGAACATAGGGTTGCCGCGAGCGGTCGCGCGCCTGCGTCTTGAAAAGGTCGTAAGCGAACGGGACCGGCGGATCGAACTGCAGTCCATCGGACTGCGCGCCGAGCGCCTCCGCGAGTGGATTCATCGCCGCCGCGGACGCGGCCGCTCCCTTGAGCAGGGTGCGGCGATCAAGGCTTTCGGACATAACCACCTCTCCGATCGGACGATCTGCTTACGTGATTCTCCTCGACCGGAGAATCCGTCTTTTGCTCACAGACGCACGAAAGTGAGGTAAACGGACCCCCGGCCCTCCGACCGCGCCTTGGTCTCATAGCGTGTCGGACGCCACTCGGGCCAGGGGCGGCGCCAATCTTCGGCTCGGGTCGCGGCCCAGTGGAAATGGGACGATGCGAGAAAGCGCGTCAGCGTCCAGCCGGCGTAGTCGTCGACGTCGGTCGCGAAGCGCAACTCGGCGCCGCGGCGCATGACCCGAGCCAGCGCCTCGACCGTGCCCGGGGCGATGACGCGCCGCTTGTGATGGCGCCGTTTTGGCCAGGGGTCAGGATAGAGGATGAAGACGCGGGAGAAGAACGCGTCCGGGGCGGCCTCGATGACAGCCTGGGCGTCGCCGCGCCACAGGCGCACATTGGAGAGCTGCTCGCGCTTGAGGCCGGCAAGCGCCGCAACGACGCCGTTGAGAAACGGCTCGCAGCCGACGAGCCCGACATCTGCGTTGGCCTTCGCTTGCTCAACGAGATGTTCCCCGGCGCCGAACCCGATCTCGAGCCACACTTCGCGCGGCGGCGTAACGAATGCACGCCCCGCGGGCAACGCCTCCGGCTCAATCGAAAACAGCGGCAGCGCTTCGGCGAGCAAGCGTTCCTGGCCCTCCCGAAGCGTCTTGCCGCGGCTGCGTCCATAGAGCCTTCCAGCCGGCGCCGACCCCGAGTGTCCACCGCTCGCAGCCATTGGCCACATAAGCGCGCCGGTCAGGCGAGCGCGCGCAGCGTATCCGCGAGATCGGTCTTTTCCCAGGAAAAGCCGCCATCGGGCTCCGGCGCCCGGCCGAAATGACCATAGGCCGAGGTGCGCGCGAAGATCGGACGGTTCAAATTGAAGTGCTCGCGAATGCCGCGCGGCGTGAGGTTCATGACGTCCGTCAGCGCCGTCTCGAGCTTCGCTTCGTCGATGCGCCCCGTCTCGTGCAGGTTGGTGTAGATCGACAGGGGCCGCGCCACACCGATAGCGTAGGAAAGCTGGATCGTGCAACGATCGGCCAAACCGGCTGCGACCACATTCTTGGCCAGATAGCGCGCCGCATAAGCCGCGGAGCGGTCGACCTTGGTCGGATCCTTGCCGGAAAAAGCGCCGCCGCCATGCGGAGCCGCGCCGCCATATGTATCGACGATGATCTTGCGGCCGGTCAGGCCGCAATCCCCATCGGGGCCGCCAATGTAAAACTTGCCGGTCGGATTGACGTGCCAAACCGTCTTCGGCGTGATCCACCCCTCAGGCAGCGCGGCGGTGACGTACGGGCGCACGAGCTCGGCCACCTCTTCGGACGTCAACGATTCGACGAGATGCTGATGCGACACGACAATCTGTGTCGCCTCGACAGGTTTTCCGTATTGATATCGGACGGTCACCTGGCTCTTCGCGTCGGGTCCGAGCGTCTTTTCGGCCCCGGAATGGCGAGCCTCCGAGATCGTTCGCAAGATTTTGTGGGCGTAGTATAGTGGCGCCGGCATCAATTCCGGCGTTTCGCGGCAGGCATAGCCGAACATAATTCCCTGGTCGCCCGCCCCTTCGTCCTTGTTGCCGGCGGCGTCCACCCCTTGTGCGATATCGGCTGACTGGGCGTGCAGCAGCACCTCGCACTTCGCGTCGCGCCAATGGAAGCCGTCCTGCTCGTAGCCAATGTCCTTGATCGCGTTGCGGATTGTCGCCTCGATCTCTTCGTTGGAGATCTTGGGCCCGCGCACCTCGCCGGCGACGATGACCCGATTGGTCGTGGCGAGAGTCTCACAGGCGACGCGAATTTGATAGGGATCGAGACGCGCTTTTCCGCCTTCACGAAAGAAGAGATCGACAATTTCATCGGAAATCCGGTCGCAAACCTTGTCAGGGTGCCCCTCGGACACAGATTCACTGGTGAACTCGTAATATTGACGAGCCATACTGACGATCTCCTGCTGCCGCTTGCGGCCACAACTACGCGGCTCTCGGCTTGTCGCTGGCCACGCGGCGCCGCTTTTGACAGCCTGCGTTCGGTGCGTCAAGCCGTTTTGGGCAGTTTGTTCGATTTACCGAACGGACGAATTGTCTGCAACAACCGATTCGTCACCGCTTTCGGCCTCGGGCGCCGCCAGTGAAATGACAAGGTCGACAATGCGGCGTCGCACCTTGGGGTCACGGACACGTAGGAAGGCGCGATTGAGCTGCAGTCCTTCAGTCGAGGCGAGAAAATCAACGACATAGGATTGCGGGGATTCCTCCGCAAAGCCGGGCTCCCCGGAGTCCGCCGGTGCGCCCTCAAAAAAATAGCCTGGGGATACTTCAAGTACCCGAGCAGTATGCTGTAAACGACTGGCGCTGATGCGATTCGAGCCTTTTTCGTATTTCTGGATCTGCTGGAAGGTCACCCCGAGAAACTCGCCAAGCCGGCTCTGGCTCATGCCCAGCATCGTCCGGCGCATTCGCAAGCGCGCCCCGACATAAACGTCTACGATGTTCGACGATTTCGACATCATATCAATGCCCCGCGGGCCGGCGCGTTCCGCGCTAGAATCAACTGACCTTAGGGAATTGAGATAGCTGACACTCGGATAACGCGCAAGGGATCAATTTTACAATCGGCGGTCTTCGTTTACGCCCGGCCCTTGCCAGCAAAAGCCGCCGCTAAAAACGCCAATCCGATCAGCATCGCGCTGGCCGATCCGAAGCGAGACTGCCACGTGGGCGCAAGCGGAACTGGCAACTCGGCGTCCAAGACGCCCTCGGCGCCGAGCGGAGCGACTGCGATTTCGCGCCCGAAGCCGTCAACCACCGCCGAGATGCCGGAATTGGCGTCGCGCACCAGCGGAAGCCCAAGTTCAATCGCGCGCAACCGGGCTTGCGCATAGTGCTGATAGGGCCCTGGGGTCAGACCAAACCAGACGTCGTCAGTAACGTTGAGGAGCCAGCCCGGCCGCTCGGCGCCGGATATGAGGTCGCCGAATTCGATCGGAAAGATCGCCTCGTAACAGATCAACGGCATCGCGTCCGGCAAGCCGGGAACCCGGAGGATGCGGCGGCCCGCACCGGGCTCGAACCCGCCGGGGATGTCGACCAGCTGGGTGATATGCGCCCGCTCGAGCAGGCTTGCGAACGGCACATACTCGCCGAACGGGACCAGATGCTGCTTGTCGTACCGCTCAGACGACAGGCCGTTGCGGCCGACGATCTCGATCGAGTTGAAGTAGCGGGGCGGTCCGCTTCCCTCCTCGAGCCGCGCCGCGCCGGTTATCAGGGTCGCGCCGGACCCAAGAAAGTTGACGATTTCGGAAAGCGCCTCAGGGTCGCGCGACAGAATGAACGGAAACGCCGAACTCGGGCCAGATCAGATGAGTGACGTCTTTGACCCCGGATCGGTCCGGCGAGGTCGCGCGCTCCGACAAGTCGAAATAGCGGCGCAGGATGGCCTGCTTGTTCTCCGGTCCGAATGTTGCGTCGTCCTGGCCAACATTCGGCTGGATCAGGCGCAGCCTCACCCCGGGCACGGTCGCGCTCGCCGGCGCCGTGAGCCTCAACGCCCCGAAGGCGGCAATGAGCGCGAGCGCGAGCGCGGCCACGACCGTGGGAGCGAGATTGGGCCGGCTCTGGCTCACCCGCCATAGCGTCGCCGGGGCAGCGAAGATCGCGATCGTTAGGAAAGTGAGCCCGTGCAGGCCGACGAGGGAGGCGGTCTGGGCGAGCGTAAGATTGACGCCGAGCGCCATGCCAAGGTCGTTCCAGGGAAAGCCGGTGAACAGGAGGCCGCGCGCCCATTCCGCGACCCCGAGCCCAAAGGCGAGGGCGAAAACGCGAAGCGGCCCCGGCGACCACAGGAGCCGCGCCAAGGCGAAGCCCGCGGCGGGAAAGACCGCGAGCACGGCCGGCAGCGCCACGACCGCAAGCGGCAGCGCCCAGGCGAATTTGTCGGCCTCGACCAATAAGGCCGAGCCCACCCACCAGAGGCCGGCGAGAAAATAGCCGAAGCCCATCCACCAGCCAGCCCCGAAAGCCGCGCCAAGCGAACCGCTCAGAGGCCGTCCTGAGCCGCGCTCCTGGGCGCCGTCGATGAGCCAGACGGCGATGGTCAGCGGAACGGCGATCAGCGGAAACAGCGAAAGGGGAGGCAGCGCCAGCGCGCCGACCGCGCCGGAGACGAAGGCGATGGCCCGCCTGCGCCAGCCCCAGGACAGAATGACCCCCTCGACAAGCGAGGCGAAGGCATGGGGGCGGGGCAGGATCGCGGAATCGGCAACGCTCAAAGGATTGCCTCTCCTCACTCGTCGAATCGCCATCGCCGACCATAGCCCTATGGCGGCTCATGCCCGAACTCGGGCCGAATCGGCAAGCGGTCGGGCCGCGATATTCGGGCGCGAGCCTTGAGCGTGGCCGACTGAACCGCTGCGGCTTTGCCGGCGGCCATTTTGTTTGAGTCACGCGGCCATGGGTTTGTCGTTCAGCCTGGCGAAGTAGCGTTCCTCGGCTTCGGCCGGCGGGATGAAGCCGATGGGCTCCAGAAGCCGGCGGTTGTTGAACCAGTCCACCCACTCGAGGGTTGCGAACTCGATGGCCTCGAAGTTGCGCCACGGGCCTCGTCGATGGATGACCTCAGCCTTGTAGAGGCCGTTGATCGTTTCGGCGAGGGCGTTGTCGTAAGAATTGCCGACGCTGCCGACGGAAGGCTCGATCCCGGCTTCGGCGAGCCGCTCGGTGTCCTTGATCGAAACATATGGCGATCGGTCGCAAAGGATAGTCTCCTTCCCAGGGCCCTGCAGGAGCGCTCTGCAGCCTCGGCCGGACGTTGGCTATCGACAATCTCCAGAGAGCTGAAGCGCCTCGCCCGCGCGTGCGCGACCTCGGCAGCCGCAACACGCGCCGCTGCCAAGCAGGCGAAGCTTGCGCGCAACGCGGCTAGACCTTGATCGAGGAACGGTTGATAGCTGGCGTCGGTGGCTGAGCGGCATGTTCGCGTCGTCCTGGAAGTCCACCGGAGGCGACGGGCGATCGCTCCGGGCTCCGGGCGATCGCCCGTCGGCCGGTACTTCCGTGGTCGTGCCGACGGCTTTCGTACACGCCGGCCGGGCCAGAACCCGCTCGGAGCAAACGCGCCAGCCGACCGTCCTCGCCATAGGTACTAACGCACGTTGCGAGCAACTGCGCCTGCTTTGGGCGGCAGCAGCGCGCTCGTGATTGGGCGCCGCGGTCGCTATGATGAACGAGGCCGCCGCGGCTGGCCGGCCTTCGGTCATGGAGCGCCTGTTCGAGGGCGTCCAGGACGAAGTCCGCATGCGCTGTCCTGCTGGCTCGCCAGCCGACGATCCGCCGCGCATAAGCGTCGATGACGAAGGCGACATAGACGAAGCCGGCCCAGGTCGAGACGTAGGGGTGAGTAGGCCGAAGGAGTTTCGCCTTCGGCCCCTCGCAGAACCGGACGTGAACCTCTCAGCTCATCCGGCTCCCATCATCCATCCTACGACTGATACCCCATCGACCAATGGACGAATGCGCGTGGCTGACGTTGGGCCAGCCGTTTGAGCGTTTCGGCGGCGCGTGTTTTATGGCCCGCCAGCTTCTTGTGCTTGCGCATCAGCCATCCGACCAGAGCTTGGTTCACGCGTCGCCAGACCGACTTGAGCGCCGAGCCGTGGAAATGGCCGTAATATTGCTGCCATCCCCTCAGGATCGGGCCAAGCATGGCCGAGAGATCGGCCACGCTCTTGTCGTTCTTCAGTTGGACCCGCCAACCCCGGATTGTCTGCCGCATCGCCTTGAGGGCGTCGCGGCTGACCGCCGGTGAGAAGTTCACGTAGACGCGGTCGTACTTGTCCATCGCCTTGCGGGGGCGGAACGTGTAGCCGAGAAAGGTGAACTGGATGTCGGGATTCGCTTCGGTCCGATTGATGTCCTTGCAATACACGATCCGCGTCTTGCCCGGATGCAGTTCGAGATTGCAGGCTTGGAACCGCTCCCGGATGCGGTCAAGCACGTATTCCGCCTGGCGTCGGCTCTTGCAGTGAAGCACGGCGTCATCGGCGTACCGGGCGAACCGGACGCCAGGCAAATGCCGCGTCACCCAGAGATCAAACGCGTAGTGCAGGAACAGATTGGCCAGGATCGGCGACACGACGCCGCCTTGCGGCGTGCCCTTGTCGCGCGCCTGAAGCTGCCCTTCCGCGTTTTGCATCGGCGCTTTCAGCCAACGCTCGACGTAGAGCAAGATCCAGGGCTCCTGACAGTGCTTGCGCAGAGCCTTCATCAGGAGGCCATGATCGAGATTGTCGAACAGGCCTCGAATGTCGAACTCCACCACCCAGTCTTGGTCCCAGCAACGGCGTCTGGTGACAGCGATCGCCTCCAGCGCCGATTTCCCCGGCCGATAACCATAGGAATTGTCGTGGAAGAGCGGATCAAGCTGTGGCTCCAGCCACATCTTGACCGCCGTCTGCGCGATCCTGTCGGTTACCGTCGGGACGCCCAACACCCGCACGCCCCCGGACTTCTTCGGAATCGGCACGCCTTTCACCGGCGGCGGAAAATAGCTGCCGGAACTCATCCGATTCCAAAGCTTGTACAGGTTGGCGGCGAGCTTCGTCTCGAACCGCTCGATCGTCTCCGCGTCGATCCCTGCGGCTCCCTGATTGGCTTTCACATGCAACCAGGCTTCCCAGATCAGCGCCTTGGGAATGCCGTACGATTTGCAGGTCATGCGAGATTCCTCCCAGTCGCCCGGTTGATCTCCCATGCCCGCCAGATGACGCCGTCCCTTTGCTCCCCCGCCATTACAGCGGTCTCAACGCTACTACGGACGGCTCCGTCCCTTGGCGGCGCTTCGCTAATGTCGGCCTCGCTTTTCAGGCTTGGGCCTTTCGCTTGGCATCGCCGCCGAAGGTTCCCGCAGTTCAACGCAAGAGCCTGAAACAGGATCGCGCCGCCTCTATGCCGGACGCCGTCTGGCCCGTCAGCAGGCATCGTCCAGACTGATCCCGGCGCAACTTCACTCACCGGTTTCGACGTCGTCTGATAGCTTTCGACACTTGTACGGCGGTTCACGGGTGTTCGCCTTCCTGTCTCCTACCTGACGCCTTTGAAGCGCCTTTTCCGTAACGCTCACGACCCTGGCTTTTGACCAGCGCCGCTTACGGTGGTTTGCGACCCGCTCCTGCAAGCCGATCGCGGGGGACCTACCCCCATCTCTCACGCCGCTTGCTGCGGCACACTAAAATCCGCGAGCCACAGACGGTCTGGAGCGGAAGCGTGGAACTGTCGGTTCCCGTGATCCAGCGGACAGAGAGCCGCCTTGTCGCTGATCGTTGTCCGCAAAGGCTTGCCCCGGACCGCCCCCCGAAGGCCCATATCCCGCATCAACCGCGCCACCGTGCAGCGAGCGGCGCTGACGCCCTCCCGCCGCAACTGACGCCAAACCTTACGCACGCCATAGACACGAAAGTTCTCCTCGAACACGCGCCCGATCTCGACCTTCAGATCGGCGTCTCGGCGGACCCTGTCGGGCAGACGGGAGGGATCGGCTCGCCTGGCGAGATGGGCGCGATAAGTCGACAGGGCGCGATCGGCAGAACCCTGCAGATCGGCTCGACCCCGTAGGCCTGACGATGATCGTCGATGAACGCAATCATGGCTTGAACCGCAAGGAAATCAGGGAATTGCGAGCTCCGCCTGGGCGAAATAAGCAGACGCCTTGCGAAGGATCTCGTTCGCCTGCCGGAGTTCTCGGTTCTCACGCTCCAGCGCCTTCAGACGTTCGGCAATTTCGGTCGGAACGCCGCCGCGTACGCCGTTGTCGACCTCAGCTCTCTTGACCCACTCATTGAGCGACTGAGCCGTGCAGCCGATCTTCGCAGCAATCGAAGTCACCGTCGCCCACCGCGAGGAATGATCCTTCTCGTGCTCGAAAACCAGCCGAACGGCGCGTGCCCGCACTTCGGGTGAAAACCGCTTCGTCGTCTTGCTTGCCATCGCTCCACCTTCTCAAGGTTCGGAGCCTAGGCAAAGCCGGAGCGGTCACCCGCAGTTCAACGCAAGAGCCTGAAACAGGATCGCGCCGCCTCTATGCCGGACGCCCGTCTGGCCCGTCAGCGGAAGTCGTCGGACTGATCCCGGCCAACTTCACTGCACCGGTTTCGACGTCGTCTGATAGCTTTCGACATTGTACGGCGGTTCACGGGTGTTCGCCTTCCTGTCTCCTACCTGACGCCTTTGAAGCGCCTTTTCCGTAACGCTCACGACCCTGGCTTTTGACGAGCGCCGCTTACGGTGGTTTTCGACCCGCTCCTGCAAGCCGATCGCGGGGGACCTACCCCCGATCCCGCACGCCGCTTGCCGCGGCACACTAAAATCCGCGAGCCACAGATGGTCTGGAGCGGGAAGCGTGGAACTGTCGGCTCACGTGATCCAGCGGACCAGAGCCGCCTTGTCGCTGATCGTTGTCCGCAAAGGCTTGCCCCGGACCGCCCCCGAAGCGCCCATATCCCCCGTCGACCGCGCCACCGTGCAGCGAGCGGCGCTGAAGCCCTCCCGCCGCAACTGACGCCAAACCTTACGCACGCCATAGACACGAAAGTTCTCCTCGCACACGCGCCCGATCTCGACCTTCAGATCGGCGTCTCGGCGGATCCTGTCGGGCAGACGGGAAGGATCGGCTCGCCTGGCGAGATGGGCGCGATAAGTCGACGGGGCGCGATCGGCAGAACCCTGCAGACCGGCTCGACCCCGTAGGCCTGACGATGATCGTCGATGAACGCAATCATGGCTCGAACGGCAAAGGAGATCAGGGAATGCGAGCTCCGTCTGGGCGAAATAAGCAGATGCCTTGCGAAGGATTTCATTCGCCTGACAAAGTTCTCGGTTCTCACGCTCCAGCGCCTTCAGCCGTTCGGCAATTTCAGCTGGAACGCCGCGCGTATACCGTTGTCGACGTCAGCTTTCTTGACCCACTCATTGAGCGACTGAGCCGTGCAGCCGATCTTCGCAGCAATCGAAGTCACCGTCGCCCACCGCGAGGTATGATCTTCTCGTGCTCGAAAACCAGCCGAACCGCGCGTGTGCGCACTTCGGATGAAACCGGTTCCTCGTTTTGCTCGCCATCGCTCCACCTTCTGAAGGTTCGGAGCCTCCGGCAAACCAGGGGCGG
>CAVXVE010000027.1:0-170270 GCA_963764955.1 uncultured Alphaproteobacteria bacterium
CCTGACGCCGGCGATCGAAAAGCTCGAGGACAGGATCCGACAGGTCGCCAGGGCCGATCCGGACATGCGCCGCCTCAGCGCCATTCCGGGCGTCGGCTTCATCACCGCCCATGCGATCGTGGCGGCGATCGGGGATGGGCGCCAGTTCGCCCGCGGGCGCGACTTCGCCGCCTGGGCGGGCATGACGCCGCGCCAGCATTCCTCCGCCGGCAAGCGGCGCGCGCCGGGCTTAAGCCGGCAGGGGGAAGGCCGGCTGCGCAAGCTGTTCGCGCTCGGCGCGACCACCCTGATGCGCAACGCCCGCCTGCGGCAGGATCGCGCCACGGTCTGGCAGCGCGGCGCCATGGCGCGACGGCCGATGAAAGTGGCGATCATCGCCCAGGCCGCCAAGACCGCAAGAATTGCCTGGGCGGTCCTTTCCTCCGGAAAGCCTTACACGCCCCGCCTCCACGATTTGGCAATCTCCCTCGGGCCATGCCCACGGCATGAGCTCGTCGATGCGCGAGGCAGGCCAGAGATTGACGAGCCTGTCGAGAACGCCGGTGATGTAGGCCTGCGGCTCGACGTCGTTGAGCTTGCACGTTCGACGAGCGAGGCGACGCAGGGCCCAGTTTTCCGCTCCCTCGTCATGTATGGACGGCCCCCGTTGCGCAAGGGGTTTTGAGAGGCTTTGACGGCTGGAGAGCGCGGGAGCGGTCATGTATTCGGCCTTTCGGTGCGGTTCATGACCGCTGGCCACGATGGGCGTCGCGGATCGGGTTCCCAAGCATGGCCACGCGCTTGGCTGGCGCGATGACGAAGCGGATTGTCCCGACCCAGGTCCTGACCATTTTGCCGTCGCTTGCCTCTCGGCTTCTTGCGCAGCTTCCCTTCGATCGCTCGAAGGAAACCGAAAACTCGTTTGTCGGCTCCTGATTGCCTTAAGCCGTGGCTTCGAGGCGGGGCGTGTAAGGCTTTCCGGAGGAAAGGACCGCCCAGGCGATTCTTGCGGTCTTGGCGGCCTGGGCGATGATCGCCACTTTCATCGGCCGTCGCGCCATGAGGCCGCGCTGCCAGACCGTGGCGCGATCCTGCCGCAGGCGGGCGTTGCGCATCAGGGTGGTCGCGCCGAGCGCGAACAGCTTGCGCAGCCGGCCTTCCCCCTGCCGGCTTAAGCCCGGCGCGCGCCGCTTGCCGGCGGAGGAATGCTGGCGCGGCGTCATGCCCGCCCAGGCGGCGAAGTCGCGCCCGCGGGCGAACTGGCGCCCATCCCCGATCGCCGCCACGATCGCATGGGCGGTGATGAAGCCCACGCCCGGAATGGCGCTGAGGCGGCGCATGGCGCACCCGGAAGGCCAGCGACAGTGGCTCGGCGAAAATCTCGCGCAGGCCGGCGTCGTCCCTGGTTTTGCGCACGATGTCGCGGAAGACCCGGCCCAAAAAGGTTCGCACGCTACGCAGCGCCCGGTTGGCGCGCTTGAACTGCTTGGCCATAGGACCGCGAACGCGATCCGTTCCGGCTCGCTATGGGCGTAGCGCTGGTAGGCGATCAGGGCGTGCTTGCCAACCCGCGCGTAGGACTGCGCAGGCGCACGCCGTGTGTCATGGCGAGCCGCACCAGCCGCTCGCGCGCCCGATGCATGAGCTTGCCGTCGGTCGGAAACGCCACCGCCTTCGGCTGCACGGTGGTGTCGACGATCACCTTGGAGAAGTCCGAGGGTTTGGCCGCGCCCGTGCGCGTCGCCGCGTTCAGGCTCTCCTGGATCAGCGCGACAAGCTTCTCCTCGCCCATCCGCTGGCGCCACCGCGTCAGCGACGATCGGTCGAACGGCAGCTTGTGACGGAAGAACTCCTCGCCAAAGAAGAGCTGGAAGTACGGGTTCTCGACCCAGCGCGCGCAGAGGTGTCCGTCGTCAGATGATTTGAGGCAGTTTGCTTGCTTTCGGAAGGGAGGCTCTGGCTCATCTGTGATTGAGATTATGCGGCGCGCAGTTGATGCTGCAAACGACGATTGGCGATGGTCTGGCGTTTGATCCTTTCGCGTTCGAGGAGGACGGCCTCGGCCCGCCCGAAGTAGACGTCAGCCGGAGTGAGATTGTCGAGGCTCTCGTGATAGCGGGCATGGTTGTAGTGCTCGACGAAGGTCGCGACCTGGCGTTCGAGATCGCCGGGCAGGTCGTAGTGCTCGAGCAGGATGCGATTCTTGAGCGTTTGATGCCAGCGCTCGATTTTGCCCTGGGTCTGCGGATGGAAAGGCGCTCCGCGGACATGCTCGATTTTCTGCTGATCCAGCCATTGCGCGAGATCCTCCGCGACGTATGACGCTCCGTTATCCGACAGCAGGCGTGGCCGGTGAACGACGGTCATCTGATCGAGCCCTGAAGCCGCCAGCGCCAGATGATCGAGCGTGGCGGTGACGTCCAGCGCTTTCATCGTCGCGCAGAGCTTCCAGGCGACAATGAAGCGCGAGAAGTCGTCCAGCACGGTGGAGAGATAGCACCAGCCCCAGCCCGTGATCTTGAGATAGGGGTGAGTAGGCCGAAGGAGTTTCGCCTTCGGCCCCTCG
The DNA here is from genome assembly GCA_963764955.1 of uncultured Alphaproteobacteria bacterium. Lineage (GTDB taxonomy): Bacteria > Pseudomonadota > Alphaproteobacteria > Rhizobiales > Beijerinckiaceae > Roseiarcus. Next base: position 2,546 of record CAVXVE010000027.1, read on the forward strand.
CAGAACCGGACGTGAACCTCTCAGCTCATCCGGCTCCCATCATCCATCCTACGACTGATACCCCATCGACCAATGGACGAATGCGCGTGGCTGACGTTGGGCCAGCCGTTTGAGCGTTTCGGCGGCGCGTGTTTTATGGCCCGCCAGCTTCTTGTGCTTGCGCATCAGCCATCCGACCAGAGCTTGGTTCACGCGTCGCCAGACCGACTTGAGCGCCGAGCCGTGGAAATGGCCGTAATATTGCTGCCATCCCCTCAGGATCGGGCCAAGCATGGCCGAGAGATCGGCCACGCTCTTGTCGTTCTTCAGTTGGACCCGCCAACCCCGGATTGTCTGCCGCATCGCCTTGAGGGCGTCGCGGCTGACCGCCGGTGAGAAGTTCACGTAGACGCGGTCGTACTTGTCCATCGCCTTGCGGGGGCGGAACGTGTAGCCGAGAAAGGTGAACTGGATGTCGGGATTCGCTTCGGTCCGATTGATGTCCTTGCAATACACGATCCGCGTCTTGCCCGGATGCAGTTCGAGATTGCAGGCTTGGAACCGCTCCCGGATGCGGTCAAGCACGTATTCCGCCTGGCGTCGGCTCTTGCAGTGAAGCACGGCGTCATCGGCGTACCGGGCGAACCGGACGCCAGGCAAATGCCGCGTCACCCAGAGATCAAACGCGTAGTGCAGGAACAGATTGGCCAGGATCGGCGACACGACGCCGCCTTGCGGCGTGCCCTTGTCGCGCGCCTGAAGCTGCCCTTCCGCGTTTTGCATCGGCGCTTTCAGCCAACGCTCGACGTAGAGCAAGATCCAGGGCTCCTGACAGTGCTTGCGCAGAGCCTTCATCAGGAGGCCATGATCGAGATTGTCGAACAGGCCTCGAATGTCGAACTCCACCACCCAGTCTTGGTCCCAGCAACGGCGTCTGGTGACAGCGATCGCCTCCAGCGCCGATTTCCCCGGCCGATAACCATAGGAATTGTCGTGGAAGAGCGGATCAAGCTGTGGCTCCAGCCACATCTTGACCGCCGTCTGCGCGATCCTGTCGGTTACCGTCGGGACGCCCAACACCCGCACGCCCCCGGACTTCTTCGGAATTGGCACGCCTTTCACCGGCGGCGGAAAATAGCTGCCGGAACTCATCCGATTCCAAAGCTTGTACAGGTTGGCGGCGAGCTTCGTCTCGAACCGCTCGATCGTCTCCGCGTCGATCCCTGCGGCTCCCTGATTGGCTTTCACATGCAACCAGGCTTCCCAGATCAGCGCCTTGGGAATGCCGTACGATTTGCAGGTCATGCGAGATTCCTCCCAGTCGCCCGGTTGATCTCCCATGCCCGCCAGATGACGCCGTCCCTTTGCTCCCCCGCCATTACAGCGGTCTCAACGCTACTACGGACGGCTCCGTCCCTTGGCGGCGCTTCGCTAATGTCGGCCTCGCTTTTCAGGCTTGGGCCTTTCGCTTGGCATCGCCGCCGAAGGTTCCCGCAGTTCAACGCAAGAGCCTGAAACAGGATCGCGCCGCCTCTATGCCGGACGCCGTCTGGCCCGTCAGCAGGCATCGTCCAGACTGATCCCGGCGCAACTTCACTCACCGGTTTCGACGTCGTCTGATAGCTTTCGACACTTGTACGGCGGTTCACGGGTGTTCGCCTTCCTGTCTCCTACCTGACGCCTTTGAAGCGCCTTTTCCGTAACGCTCACGACCCTGGCTTTTGACCAGCGCCGCTTACGGTGGTTTGCGACCCGCTCCTGCAAGCCGATCGCGGGGGACCTACCCCCATCTCTCACGCCGCTTGCTGCGGCACACTGAAGTCGGTCTGCCAAAGCTGGTTGGGCGCCGTGGTCTTGTCCCTGAATTCCTCGGCCGCTTTGATGACGGTGTAGGCCGGGCCGGCGATAAGATCGTGCGCTTTCAAGAGCCGATAGACCGACGCCTCCGAGACAAAATATTCTGCCTCGTCCGTGAAGCGCACCGCCAGTTCCCGCGGGCTGAGCTCGGGTTGATCCAGCGCCAGGTCGACAATCTGGCTGCGGATAGCCTCTGGGATGCGGTTCCAGACCCGATCCGGCCGTGAGGGGCGATCCGCGAGGGCCTCCGGTCCGCCGCGCCGATGCCGATCATACCAGCGGTAAAACGACGATCTGGGAATGCCGAGCTTTTCCAATGTCCGCCGAGCCGGCCAAGGCGATTGCTCGACAAGTCGGATGATCTCTGTCTTGTCGGATGCGGAATATCTCATGCCTCGTCTCCCCCAGTCGAGCTGAAGAGCCAGGAGCAGCTCGACATGCAGACGCTCCACAGATCAAGAGACCGATTGGTCGGTGAACGGACCGCTCTGATCAACCAGTTGCGCGCCATTCTCCTGGAGCGCGGAAATCGTCGCCCCTCAGGGCAAGCGGAAGCTGGAGCAATTCCTTGTCAACCTGATGGACGAACAAGGCGGAGTGGGATTGAGCCCTCGGATGATCATGTTGGTCACCGACGCGCGCATCCAATGGGCCGAGCTCGATCGAAGGATCGCCGCTTTTGATGCGGAGTTCGTTCGCTGGACGAAAGAGAATGAGGACGCCCGTCGCCTGGCGACGATCCCAGGGGTCGGCGCGACAATCGCCTCGGCTTTGATCGCGGCGGTGGGAAAGGCCGAGACCTTCGAGCGCGGCCGCGATCTGGCGGCGTGGCTGGGGCTGGTTCCACGCCAGTTCACGACCGGAGGAAAGACGAAGCTGCTGGGCATCAGCAAGCGCGGCAACAAGTATCTACGCAAGCTCCTGATCCACGGCGCGCGAGCGGCGCTGCCCTATGTGGCCGAGCGGGACACCCCGCTCGGCCGGTGGGCCAAAGCGCTACTGAGCCGGGCCCACCCAAATGTCGTCGTGGTGGCGTTCGCCAACAAGCTGGCCCGGATTGCCTGGGCGGTGCTACGGCGAGGGGAGCCTTTTGCCGCGAAGGGCGCGCCCTTGGCGGCGTAGCGGTTGGTCGATCAGAGCTTGAGGGCGCTGTTCGATCGATGAGGTTTGCGAGTGGCGATATCGAGATGGCCTGACAGTCGAACGACGTTTCGGAAGCCTAGTCAAAAAAGCGGCGCTAGACGCCGAACGCTTTATGAGGACCGGAGCGCGCGTATCTCCATCTTGGCCGGGAGACACCCTCCGAGGCCGGATACGTTGAAGCAGACTGATCTTTCGGCGCTCTCGATCAAACCCCTTGCAAACGGGGCGGGCCATACGTTTTTTGAGCAGCCGGTTTTCGAGGGTGAGATCGGCCACGACCTCTTTCAGCGCTTGCGCCTCCCGGCGAAGGTCCTTCACCTCGTCGGAGGTTGCGGCGCGCGCCGTGTCGCCGGCGAGCCGCTTCTTGCCGGCTTCCAGGAACTCTTTCGACCAGCCATAGGACATCGACGAGGCGATGCCCTCGCGGCGACAGAGTTCGGCGATGCTCTCCTCGCCGCGCAGCCCTTCCAACACGACGCGGATCTTCTCTTCAGCTGAAACATGTCGACGCGTCGCGCGCCGAATGTCCCTGATCGCGTCTTCCGCCGGCTGCTTTTCCGGCCCGGATTTCTGTCTCATCTTCGCTCCTTGCGGCTACGATGATCCAGAAATCCTCCCTAGGTGAAAACCCCGCGCTGTCTCAAAGGCGCTGATGGCGGACAGGAGCCACAAAAAGCCGCGCCGGAAAAACTTTTTTTTGCCTCCAGAGACAGGACCCGGATTTTGGACTTTCCAGCGACGTATTTCGGTCTCTGCGGGCCGAGAGCCTTCACCGACACCCGTAACCCGCGGACAAGTCGGGCACACTTCAAAAATAAAAAAACTGTGCAAAATCAGATAGTTACTTGGTGGGGGAGGTAGGACTCGAACCTACGAAGGCTTAGCCAGCGGATTTACAGTCCGCCCCCTTTGCCGCTCGGGACACTCCCCCGCCCGCGAGGATCAAGTCCGCGGACGAAAACGCCCCGGGAAATCCCGAGGCGGGTCGCGGCACGGCTTATGTTGCCTGAGCGCACGGCCTGTCAACTGGAAATGCGGTCGTTCCTCAGTAGGGCGTGCCGTCCTTATGCGCCGCCCGCCGCTGGCCGTCGATCGTGACGATCGCGAGGTCGTCGTCGGGGTAGTCCACCGCGTCGCCAGCGGTGCGGTCGCCGATCTCGAGGTAGACGACGTCCTCATCCGTCTCGTTGACGAGATGGTGCGCATCGCCGTTTCCCGCCTTGAAGCCGGCGCACATCCCAGGCTCAAGCGCCGTGCGGCCGGCGTTGGTGACGAGCGTCGGGCGCCCTTCGAGGATGTAGACCAACTCGTCCTGCTTCGTGTGCGCGTGGCGCAAGGCTGAAGCGCCGCGGGGCGCAAGGCGCGTGATGTTGACGCCGAAATTCGTCAGCCCGAACCGGTCGCCAAGCGGCCGTTTGTCGCGCCTAGCCATGCGCGAGGCGAACGGCTCGGGATAGTTGGTGCGAAACGCGCGCGCCGGCGCGTCCGCGGCGACAAGGGCGACAGGGCGATTGGCGTCATCGGACATGGGGCAAACCTCCGCCCTCGCACATAACCGGTCCGCCCCCGCCTGTCATCGCGCCCGCTCTGGCGGATCGCCTCCTTCATGGCTAAATGAGGCGCCTGAACAGGAGCGTTGTGTCCATGGAAGGGTTTCTCATTCGCGCGGCGGTGGTCGCGGTCGGCCTCTGGCTCGCCTCCAAGATCGTCCACGGCATTGCGTTCAGTTCGACCGAAACGCTCATCGCCGCGGCCCTCCTGCTCGGAATCGTCAACGCTTTCGTGCGCCCGGTGATCGTCATCCTCACGCTTCCGATCACGCTGCTGACGCTCGGCCTCTTTCTGCTGGTCATCAACGCGCTGATGATCATGCTGGTCGCCTGGCTTCTGCCGGGCTTCCTGGTCGCTGGCTTCTGGTCGGCGGTCTTCGCCGCGATCGTCGTCAGCCTGACGAGCTGGGTCATGTCGGGCTGGATCGGCCCGCGCGGCCGGATCGAGGTCATGACGACGCAGTCGCCGCGCGGACGCTGGTGAGAGGGCGCCGGGGGCGCGCTGCGTTACCCGGGTTCGGTCCCGCGGCAGGCTTGCAAGGAGACGCTCGGCGGTCGCTTCCCCGCCGGCAAAAGGTCGGCGCGGCTCGCCACGGCCCCGGGCCGAACGGCGCCCTGATTCGGCTAATGCCGGTATTGCTGGATGCGGGTCGTCCGGAGTCCGGCCAATCCGTACTGATCAATCGAGACTTGCCAGCTCAGGAATTCATCGACCGTCAAGGTGTAGCGCGAGCAGGCGTCTTCCAGCGAGAGCAGACCGCCGCGGACTGCGGCGACGACTTCCGCCTTGCGGCGAATGACCCAGCGCCGGGTGCTGGGCGGCGGCAGATCGGCGATCGTCAGCGGACTGCCGTCCGGGCCGATCACGTATTTTACTCTCGGCCGCAGCGTTTCACTCATTGGACTCTCACTCAGACGCATGTCACACAACTCCAGCGACAATAGACGAGCCGATTTAAAATTTGCCTAAGCGATGGCCGCAAAAATATACGGATATATAACCCAGAATTGTATGGTCTCTTGCGCGACAACTGACAGCTCGGGCTCGTGGAGCCGATAACACTCGAGGATCCTGTGCCGCCAACATTCGACCCTGATATGCGTTTAGCGAGTTTCCAAATCCACAATGATTCTGGAGCGCCGGAATGCGACTAAGTTCTATCAAGACGGCATTCTTTTTCATCGCAACGGTCGCAGCGCTCGGCATGGCGTCGGCGCGCGCCGCGGATTGCGGAGAGAGCGCCGACGGCTTCAACGAATGGCTCGCCTCGTTCAAGCAAGTCGCGCTGAAGGACGGCATTTCGCAGCAGGTGGTCGACTCGGCTCTGGGCGGGGTCGCCTTTGATTCTTCGGTCGCGGCGCACGATCGCGGGCAGAATTTCGGGACAAATTTCGCCGCCTTCTCCGCGCGCCATCTCACGCCGAGCCGCATAAAGAGGGGCAAGAACATGCTCCTCGCCTATGCCGAGCCACTGCAGAGAATTGAACAGCGTTATGGCGTGCCCGGCCCGGTCCTGGTGGCGATCTGGGGCCTCGAAACCGATTACGGCGCTGGTCTTGGCACCTATCCCACGTTCAGCGCGCTCGCGACGCTCGCCTACGAGTGTCGCCGGGCGCAAGTCTATCGCGCCGAGCTCATTGACGCGCTGATGCTTGTCCAGCGCGGCCTCCTGCGGCCTTCGCAGCGCGGCGCCTGGGCGGGCGAGATCGGCCAGACCCAGTTCATGCCGTCCGCCTATCTGAAATATGCGGTCAACGCTCAAGGAGCAGGCGCGGGCGATCTGATCTCCAGTCCCGCCGACGCGCTCGCGTCGACCGCGAATTTCCTGCGCGCGCACGGCTGGAGCCCGGGCGCGGGCTGGGACGAAGGCCAGCCGAACTTCAACATTCTTCTCCAATGGAACTCGGCCGAGGTCTACGCCAAGACGGTCGCTCTGTTCGCGGACAAGCTGGCCGCGCAGGAATGATTCCCGTCTGAGCGTCTCAGGGTTGAACACATTCTAATCTGCGGCCGCCCCCGCGCCCAGCTATGGCGGCCGCCGCCGAATTGGGCTATGGCCTTGGCGAAACGGGCCGGAAGCCCAACATAAGCACGTACCTCGCATTTCGCCGGCAAAGATCGTCATGCTCGCGCCATCGCTTGCGCCGACTCTAGACGGCGCGCTGAACAGCTTGGGGCTGGATAAGGTCCCCTCCGAAACCCGCGTCGTCGTCGCGATGTCGGGCGGCGTCGACTCGTCGGTCACGGCGGCGTTGCTGGCCGCCGAAGGCTACGACGTCGTCGGCGTCACCATGCAACTCTACGACCACGGCGAAGCGACGCATCGCAAAGGCGCGTGCTGCGCAGGCCAGGATATCCATGATGCGCGGGACATTGCGGCGCGTCTCGAGATTCCGCACTATGTGCTCGATTACGAAGAGCGCTTTCGCGCCAAGGTGATCGAGCCGTTCGCCCGAGCCTATATCGCCGGCGAGACGCCGGTGCCGTGCGTCGCCTGCAATCAATATCTCAAGTTCGCCGATCTCTTCGATGCGGCGAACGACCTGGGGGCCGATCTCCTGGCGACCGGACATTATGTCGTCAGCCGCGACGACGGGCGGGGCGGGCGGGCGCTCTACCGGGCCGCCGACGCCGATCGCGACCAGAGCTATTTCCTGTTCGCCACCACGCACGCGCAGCTGGCGCGCCTGCGGTTTCCGCTTGGCGAAATGCCGAAGGCGCGGGTGCGGGAGCTGGCGCGCAAATTTGGCCTCTCGAACGCCGACAAGGCCGACAGCCAGGACATCTGCTTTGTGCCATCGGGGCACTATACCGACATGATCGAACGCTTGCTTCCGGGTGCTTCCGTTCCCGGCGAGATCGTTCACGAGGACGGTCGCGTTCTGGGACGCCACGCCGGCATCGTCAATTACACCATCGGCCAGCGGCGCGGCATCGGCGTCGCGGCCGCCCAGGCGCTCTACGTGGTGGCGCTCGATGCGCCCAAGGCGCGCGTCATCGTGGGCCCGCGCTCTTCGCTCGCGATGACGCGGCTTCGGCTGCGCGATGTCAACTGGATCGGCCCCGGCGCGTTCGCCGCCTTGCCGGCGCGCGGCCTGTCGATCGCGGCGCGGGTTCGCTCCACGCGTCCGCCTGCTCCAGCTCTGCTCATGCCTACGGGCGAAATCGAGTTCGTCGAGCCCGAAAGCGGCGTCTCGCCCGGTCAGGCGTGCGTATTCTATGATTCCCTCGACCCGGGCGCGCGGGTGCTCGGAGGCGGGTTTATCGTCGCCGGCTGACGACCGGGAGGGGAGGGACCCGCGTGCCTGCGTTCGATGATGAATCTTTATTTGGCGCGAGGCCCAAGCCTCCCCTCTCTCACGAGATCGGGCAAAACATCGACGATTTGTCGGCGCCCGAGCTCTCGGAGCGCATCGCGCTTTTGCGCTCTGAGATCGAGCGGCTGGAGAAGGCGATCCATGCGCGCCAATCGACCCGGGCGGCGGCCGACTCCGTGTTCAAGATCTGACCCATCGACGGCTCCCGACTTGCCGGGGCGACGAACTCGACCGAACGACCCGGCGTTAAGAAGCCCTTAATTGTTATCGTTTATAAATTCACTAGCCCATACGTGAGTGGGCCTACTCCTTCGACCCTCCCATAGTCCCACCTTGAAAGCCGCCTTAGGGCGGCTTTTTTTGTCCGCCGACAAAGCGGGCTTCCCGGTTAACCTTGCTCAATGGTAAATGAACCGACGGCGCCGCGAGAGCGCTATTGTGGCCTGCGGCTCCAAAAGACCCGGCGGATTTCTGCGCCGGCGTCGTGTTGGTTGAGAGGGGAGTGAGAGCGTATGGGTCATCAGTACGAGGGACCGAGACGCAGTTTTCCCGCTGCTGCGGCGCCTTCGAGCGCGGTTCCGTTCATTCACCGCCTCGCCGCATCCGCCGCTTTCAAAGACCTGTTTCGGGAGGGCATGGCGCTGGTCGAGGAGGCCGCCTCTTACCTGGATGGTCCTGGGCGAGAGGAATCGCGTGGCCTTCCTCGCGCCGCCGCAGTCGCGTACTCAACCGAAAGCATGCGCTTGACCACGCGTCTCATGCAGGTCGCTTCCTGGCTCTTGCTTCAACGGGCCGTCAACGAAGGCGAATTGACCTCGAGCCAAGCCCAGGCCGAACGCGTGCGCGTCAAGCTTTCCCGCGAGGAATATGGTTGCGCGCCCGAGCTTTTTGAACAATTGCCGCCCGTTCTGCGCAGTCTGAGCCAGCGCTCGCTCCGCATTCAGGAGCGCGTGATGCATCTCGATCAAGGCCTGGTCGTCGCGCATTCGCGGCAGCCGATCAAGGCGCCCTTGGAAGTCGCCTCGCAGGTCGAACGCCTTCGCGCCGCCTTTTCACGCTATAGCAACGTCGTCTCCGCCTGATCGCCGAGGAACGCTTTGGGATAAAACGAGGCGTTTGCGAACCGTAAAGAGCGTCGAAACCGGCCGCTCCCGGCACGTTTTCTGTAGAGCGGGTTGGTTGTCGAACCGCCGAGACCGGCAAGGCCTTGCCTCCATCGCTATTTGGCCGCAATGGTCGGCGACATGACCGTTTCCGATCTGATTTGCTGCTCATGCGCCTGACCTCTCAGACCTCGCCCCCTTGCTCGCTCTATCTCGTCACTCCGCTTCTTTCGGCAGCTGACGCCGACGCCTTCGCCAAGATTTTCGCCGAAGCGCTCAAGGCCGCGCCGATCGCCTGTGCGCTCGTCCGTCTCGCGCCCGATGCACTGACCAATGCGGAAGCCGTCGCCGCGCCGGTCCTTCGCGCCGCGACGGCCGCTGGCTGTGCGGTGCTGATTGAAAGCGACGTCCGGTTGGCGGCTCGATTGGGCGCCGACGGCGTCCATGTCGCTGGCGCCGGCGTGGAGCTCGAGGCGGCGATCAAACGGCTGAAGCCGGACCGGATTGTCGGCGCAGGATCCTTGCGCACGCGCGATGAGGCGATGACGGCGGCCGAAATGGGAGCGGACTACGTGATGTTTGGAGAGCCGCACGAGGGGGCGCGAACGATGAGCCCGGCTTCGCTCACGGAGCGCGTCGCCTGGTGGGCGGAAATTTTCGAGACGCCTTGCGTCGCCTGGGCCGACACGGTCTCGGCGGCCGGCGCCCTCGCCGACGCCGGCGCAGATTTCGTCGCGCTTGGCGAAGCGATCTGGGGCGGCTCGTCGCCGGAAAGCGCGCTGCGCGAAGCCCAAGGGCTGATCGCCGGCCTGGGCGTCGCTGCTCCATGATGCGGATTACCCTCGCTTTGGGCTTGGCGCTGAGTTCGGCCGGCGTCGCCTTGGCCCAGCAGCGGCAGCAGGCGCCCGTCCTGCCGACGCAACAGGCGCCCCTCGGATCGCCGTCCGGGGGCGGCCCGGCCGCCAATCAGCCCGCCGGTTTGCCGCCGCCGCTGCCGCCGCGAGCGGACGGTGTCCCGGCGGATCTGGCCTTCGGCGCCTATCAGCGCGGCAATTTCCTTTACGCGCTGATGGAGGCTGAACGGCGCCTCGACGCCAATCCGAAGGACGCGGCGGCGATGACGCTGATCGGCGAGATTTACCGCGACGGCGCGGCGGTCCCGCGCAACAACGCCGAGGCTTCGCGGTGGTACCGCCTCGCCAGCAATCTTGGCGATCCCCAGGCCGCCTACGAGCTCGGCGTGCTGCTGCTCGAGGGCGCGAATGGCGTGAAGAAAGATCCCGCCGCGGCCAAAGCGCAGTTCGAGCGCGCCGCAGCCAGGAACCATCGCGGCGCGCTCTACAATCTGGGCGTGATGGCGCTCCAGGGGACGGACGGCAAGCCGGATTTTGCCCAGGCCGCCCAATATTTTCTTCGCGCCGCCGAGGCCGGCGATGACGACGCAGCCTATTCCTACGGCGTCATGCTGCGCGACGGCAAAGGCGCGCCTCAGAACATTGGCGAGGCGGTGCACTGGCTCAAGCGCGCGTCCGACGACGGCATCATCGCGGGCCAGGTCGAATACGCCATCATGCTGTTCAACGGCGAGGGCGTGAAGAGGGACGAAGCCGAGGCGGCCAAGATCCTTCTCACCGCCGCCGAGCGCGGCAACCCGATCGCCCAGAACCGCGTCGCTCATCTTTACGCCAAGGGCGAGGCGCTGCCGAAGGACCTGGCCAAGGCCGCCGCATGGAACAGCTTCGCCAAAGCGGGCGGGCTCAAGGACGAGGAGCTCGACGTCGAGACCGCCAGTCTGACGCTCGACGAGCGGCGCCGTTTCACCAAGATGGTCCACGAGCTTACGGGCTTTTGACGCCGGCCGCGGCGCTGGCCTCGCCGGCCGCTGCTGGCATCCTTCCTGCATCGCCCTTTTTCCTGCACGCCTTTAGGCTAAAGAGAGGCTGACAGGCCCGCCTGCCCGCGAGGAGGCAAGATTCCCATGACCACCCAACTCAACGCCCGCGTCGGCGAAGTGACCAACCGCATCGTCGAGCGCAGCCGCTCGTCGCGCCAGGCCTACCTGGCGCGGATCGACGCCGCGGTCGCCGGCGGCCCGGCCCGCAAACGCCTCGGCTGCGCCAATTTCGCTCATGGTTTCGCCGCCTGCGCACCTGGCGACAAGGAGGCTTTGCGCGAGGGAAGCGGGCGCCAATCTCGCGATCGTCACCGCTTACAACGACATGCTCTCAGCCCACCAGCCCTACGCGCGCTTTCCCGATCTCATCAAGGAGGCGGCGCGCGCGGTGGGCGGCGTCGGCTCAGGTCGCGGGCGGCGTGCCCGCCATGTGCGACGGCGTCACCCAGGGCGAGAAAGGGATGGAGCTTTCCCTCTTTTCGCGCGACGTCATCGCGCTGTCGACGGCGGTCGCCCTTTCGCACAATATGTTCGACGCGGCGGTCTACCTCGGCATTTGCGACAAGATTGTGCCCGGCCTCCTGATCGGCGCGCTTGCGTTCGGCCATTTGCCGGCGGTGTTTCTGCCCGCAGGACCCATGCCCTCGGGGCTCGCCAATGACGAAAAGTCGAAGATCCGCCAGCTCTTCGCCGAAGGCAAAGCGACGCGGGCCGATTTGCTGGCCGCGGAAGCGGAAGCCTATCACGCGCCCGGCACCTGCACCTTCTACGGCACGGCCAACACCAACCAGATGCTGATGGAGATCATGGGGCTGCACCTGCCGGGCGCCTCCTTCGTCAATCCCAACACGCCGCTGCGCGACGCGCTGACCATGCTCGGCGTCAAGCGGGCGCTGGAGATCACCGCGCTCGGCAATGAATTTGCGCCGATCGGGCGCATCATAGACGAACGCGCGGTCGTCAACGGCGTCGTCGGGCTTCACGCGACCGGCGGCTCGACCAATCTCACCATTCACCTCATAGCGATGGCCGCCGCCGCCGGCATCGCGCTCCGATGGGAGGATTTCGCCGACCTTGCGGAGGTGACCCCGCTTCTGACCCGCATTTATCCGAACGGAAAGGCCGACGTGAACCATTTCCACGCCGCCGGCGGCATGGGCCTCCTGATCCGCGAGCTTCTCGGGGCCGGACTCCTGCATGGCGACGCGCGGACCGTCTGGGGCGAACTCGACGATTACGCGGTCGAACCGCGTCTCGACGCCGAAGGGGCCGTCGCATGGGCGCCGGCCGCCGCCGAGTCCGGCGACCGCGGCGTCCTGCGCGGGCCCAGCGATCCATTTCAGCCGAGCGGCGGATTGCGAGTGCTGGAGGGGCCGCTCGGCAGGGCCGTCATCAAGACTTCGGCCGTCGCGCCCGACCGGCATACGATCGAAGCGCCGGCGCGGGTGTTTCACAGCCAGGAGGAGCTCCATGCGGCCTTCCGCGCGGGCGAACTCGATCGCGACTTCATCGCGGTGGTGCGATTTCAGGGACCGAAGGCGATTGGAATGCCGGAACTGCACAAGCTGATGCCCCCGCTCGGCGTGCTGCAGGACCGCGGTCACAAGGTGGCGCTTGTCACCGACGGGCGGCTGTCCGGCGCATCGGGCAAGGTGCCGTCGGCGCTCCACGTTACGCCCGAGGCGGCGGCGGGCGGAGCGATCGCCAAGATTTGCAACGGCGACGTCATCCGGCTCGATGCGCCGGCGGGCCGGCTCGAGGTGATGGTCGCGGAAGATGTCTGGGCCCGGCGCCCGCACGCGGAAGCCGACCTCTCCGCCTCCCATGTCGGGGTCGGGCGCGAGTTGTTTGCGGTGTTCCGCGGCGCGGTCGGCTCGGCGGACGAGGGGGCGGCCATTTTTCCTGCCCTCTGACTTTACGGAAGCGCTCCGTATTGAGGTTTTTTTCATAATTGACGAGCGAAATGACTCTCTGTCTCCGGGCAGAGAGAGGGTTTCCAATGTCGTCGCGCCTTTGGCTGGCTGTCGCCTTCGTTCTCGCCGCGGGCGCGTCGCCGGCCCGCGCCGCGACCGACGTGATCGCAGTCACCCTCGACCAGGCCAAGATCGCCCGCCTGCCGCGCGGGGCGGCGACGCTGATTGTCGGCAACCCGATGATCGCGGACGTCACCATGCTCAAGAACAACAATACGATGGTCATCACCGGCAAGGGCTTCGGCCAGACGAACCTGATCGCCATCGACCCCGCCGGTTCGCTCCTCGAGGAGCAAGAGATCCAGGTTCTGCCGTCGAAAGGCCTGGTGGTCCTGCAGAGCGGGAGCTCCAGGATGTCGTACGCCTGCAATCCGGTCTGCATGCCGACGGTTCAGCTCGGCGACGACGACAAGATGTTTACGGAAGCAGGGACCCAGATCTCGACCCGCAACGGCTACGCCACGGGCGGCTCGACGGCCGGGAAATAGCGCGAGCGGGGGGACCAGCGCCCGTTGCGTTTAGAACGTGCCGCGTTCGGATGGAACCGTCATTGCGAGGAGCGCAGCGACGAAGCAATCCAGGGGAACGTAGGGCGCCCTTCGTTCTCTGGATTGCTTCGTCGCGATAGCCCGTCGAGAGACGGGCATCTTCGACGGCCCTATGGCGCCTCGCAATGACGGCTCCATCCGAACGCAACAGACTCTAGAACGACGCGCGTCTGGGGTCGAAACCCAATCCCGCTCGGCAGCTATAGACCCTTTGCAGACCTTCCCGGCGATCGCGCTTGGCAAGAAGGCGCAAATTGCGGTCATTCCTTCTCCTTACTTTACGGAACCATCATAACTCGGCCGCGTTCTAGGGCTACAACTGCTTGCAACTAAGTGGTTGTATATGGTGGGATATTGCGTCAGGCGCGGGTGGTCTTACGCAGGTTCAACCTGAGCGGGAACGAAGCAGGGAGACGAAACATGACGCACCTAAGGACTGCGGCTTTTGCGACCGCGTTCGGCGCGGCGTTAGGCGCAAGTAACGCGGCGCATGCGACCTTTGTAATCGATATGAGTTGCGGGGAGGCGAAATGCGATGCGGGAACTGATTTCCTTATCGACGCACCGAACTCGGACGTCTCTACGTTCGGCGGGACGGTCCAAGGGAACGCGATTACTGTCGATACGACTGGGAATGTTGATACAGGGTCGGGCTTCGCGACGATCAAACCAGTCAAAGGCGGCGCCCTCACCGATCTGATCTTCACCCCGTCGGACGATACACTATTCAGCGATTTTTCCTTTAGAGGCGAGCTCGAACCAGCTGGGTTCACCGGGACGGTTGACGTCACCTGGACAGACAGCAGTGGGACAAGCGGGACGCTCGTTTTCCCCGGGGTCGCAGGCCCGAACTCCGACTTCGCTCGCCTTGGGATCGTATCGAACGACGGCGAAACATTGAAATCCGTCATGATTTCAACGCCCGGGTCGGAGAGCTTCAAAGAGTTCAAGCAGGTGCAGTTCTCGGGGACGGGGATAGTCCCGTCAATTCCGGAAATCTCGACTTGGGCGATGATGCTGGTCGGCTTCGCAGGCCTTGGCTTTGCGGCCTTTCAGCAGAAACGCCGAGACGCGCTTTCGATAATCTAGCTTCAAGAGAGGGAACGCGGCCGGTCCGGCGGGGTTCGCCAATCGGAAATGAAAGAAGCCGGCCCCAGACCCACTCTCCCGAGTCTCAAACTCGTGTGGGCGTGGGCTTCAAGCGCCGCGAACAGCGTGGTCGGGTCATGCCGGTAACGCCTAGCCGCAACGGTGACGACCATGCTCACGCGCAGATGAGACACGAAGGCGGGCGCCAATGAGACTGGCGAGCCCGGCCCCCGTCTCGCGAGTCACTTTGATCCGACCCATCGCCCTCTTCTGCGGCGTTCTTGCCGTGCTCGCCATCTTCTGGCCGGACTGGATCGAGGCGCTGACCGGCTTCGATCCGGACCAGCAGGATGGGACGGTCGAGTGGCTCATCGTCATTGCTCTCTTGTCAACCGCACCGTACTGGCGCTCGCGGCGCGCGCCGAATGGCGCCGTTGCCGGTCAGCGATTGTCAAGCTTTGATTGAACGCCTTGGCGGTCGCCAGCACATTCGCGGCTTTCGGCTCGCACCGCTGCGCCCGCTCTTCCGTCACCGGCAAGGGCTTCGGCCAGACGAACCTGATCGCCATCGACGCCGCCGGTTCGCTCCTAGAGGAGCAAGAGATCGAGGTTCTGCCGTCGAAAGGCCTGGTGGTCCTGCAGAGCGGGAGCTCCAGGATGTCGTACTCGTGCAATCCGGTCTGTATGCAGACGGTTCAGCTCGGCGACGACGACAAGACGTTTACCGAAGCAGGGACCCAGATCTCGACCCGCAACGGTTACGCCACGGGCTCGACGGCCGGGAAATAGCGCGCGCGGAGGGACCAGCGCCCGTTGCGTTTAGAGCGACGCGTCTAGGGTCGAAGCCCAATCAGGCTGGGCTGCTACGCGAAGCGGGGCCAACAGCACGGCTCACTGGTCTCCTTTGCGCAAAGAGCGGCCGTTCACCGTCGAAGGCTGAGTTCACCATTTGCCCACCTTCAGAGGATGCGCACGTTCGACAACGCCAGCCGGACGGGTCCCGACGGCTAGCGCTGTCCGCCCACTGTTCCCTGATCCCGCGACATGTACCCAAGCACCTGTTCGAGCGGACCGGGCGAAGCGCGAAAGTACCCTGCATACGGAGAACTGAGGTCGAGGATCAGATAGGCGGCGCTCGCGACCGCGATCGAGCCGAAGGTGAGTGCGGCGATGGACATCGCATTTGCGCCCGACGTGAGGCCGAAGCCGCAGAACAGGCCGACCGCCCAGCCAACGACAGCGAAGATGAGCGGGTACGAGACTGGACTGGACAGCGCAAAGGACATCTGCAGCCTCGACTGCGAGATCGCGTCAACGGTCTGCATCGCGGCGGCGAGCGCGCGTCGTTGCCTATCCGTCTGCGGATCGAGAGAGTCGAGGTAAGCCTGCCTACGCCGCAAGCTGTCGATCGCAGCGGCGAAGTTCTTGGCCACGAATTTCTCGGCGTCCTTATCTTCGCCCCAGATCTCGTCCACCGTCCTGGCGATGTCCTGTCTCAATTGAGCGCGTCCGGCGACAGCTTCTGACCCGTAGTCCGTGAGCGCGAGGTCGAGCTGCAGGTCTTTCGCCGCGAGCGTTTGGATTGCTATGTTCTGACCGGAATAGACGCCATAGGCCGTCCAGATCAGGAGGCCGAGCACCAAAGCCGAAAGCAGAGTCAAGAGGCCGACGACTGCTCCGATCATGTCGCGCGAGGCGCCGGTCGTATATTTCTCAGGAAGAATTCGTTGCAGAACGAAACCAATCGCGCCGCCGGCGAAAACTGACGCTGCGACGGCGATAGCGAACGTTTCAGGACTCATGAACTGATTTCCCCCTGCCGCGTCTCTCTCGTCGCCTTGCCCGGTCGCTGTCGCCTTGCCCGGTCGCTAATGTCGGGGGCAACCCGGAGGAGGGAGCGCGCCCGCGCCCATGGGAAATAGCACAAATTTCGATCGAATCAGCCCGCGCCTTTCCTGAAGAGACGGTCGCCAATGGTGAGAGCGGCCGGCCGAGGTGACATTCACCTCCTCGCCGCCCCGAATTTACCCGTTCGCCATGCCTGGGGGAACGGTCGCTATTTCAGCACTTCGGCCGTCCCCGGTGGCGGCTTCGGATGATCGCAATCCGCCCTTCGCGATGTTCCGGCGCCTCGATCAATGCCCGCTCGCGGAGACCGGCCGTAGAGACAAGGCCCGCTTGCCTTTCCTACTTGCGCTGTTCGCGGTCGCGATCTGCAACGGCGGCTCTACGTCGATACCGGACGTCGCTGCCAATTCGAACCCATTGTCCGCTTTCCGCCCAGAGACGAGAAACCGGTTGAGTTTGACCCGAGCGCGGCTTGGCTTCGGATTGAGAGCAGTGAAAGCGCCGTCTGCGACTAAAGATTGCAGAAAGTCAGAAGTCAGATTAAGCTCTATGCATGATGATTTGCGTATTTCAACATTGTGAGGCTGCGATTTCTCGGTGTCGCGCGCCTCCCATCAGGGGGAAGGGGCCGAGAAAAAATTTTTGCGGAAAATCCCGCGTAACCCATTGATAAGTCTCGATTCGGACGAGAGAATCCAAGGAAATCCAAGCTTTTCCAACCCCGATAAACGGCCCTTTCCAAAGCAAAAGGCCCAGCCGCCAAGACAAACCAAATCGACCTCGCTAAAGATCGTGATAGACATGTAAGTATCTTCAGGCGAGACGGAAGCGCGGCTCGCCCTCGGCGGAGGCCTCGTCGACCACCCTTCCGCGCTCGCTCAGATCCTCGAGATGCGCAAGCGTCGAGAGGCCGGCGGCGCGCGTCAGCGACGGGTTCAGCCCGACATAGATCCTGGCGACGAGGGCTGGGATCGTCTGCGGGCCGTTCGCCAGCGCGTTCAGGATCGAGGCCTCCCGCTGGCGCCGGTGATGGACGAGCGCGCGCAAGTACCGTTGCGGTTCGGCGACTGGGCCGCCGTGGCCGGGCCAATAGATCGTCTCCCCGCGTCCGCGCAGCTTGTCGAGCGAGTCCATATAGGCGCGCATCGAGCCGTCAGGCGGCGCGACGATCGACGTCGACCAGCCCATGACGTGATCGCCGGAAAGGAGCGCGTTCTCCTCCAGAAGCGCGAAGCAAAGATGATTGGAGCAATGACCGGGGGTGGCGATGGCCTCGATCGTGTAACCGGCGCCTCGCCATCGCTCGCCGTCGGCGAGGATTGTGTCGGGCGCGTAGTCGCGGTCATGGTCCGAGTCGAGGCCGGCCGACCCATCGCCCCGCGGAGTGAACGGCGCGGCGCCGATCACGCGCGCCCCGGTCGCCGCGCTGAGCTTCCTGGCGCCCGGGCTGTGATCGCGGTGGGTATGGGTGATGAGAATGGCTTCGACCTGCCGCCCGTCGACCGCGGCGAGCAGCGCGGCGAGATGCGCGTCGTCGTCAGGGCCCGGATCGACGATCGCGACCTTGGCCTCGCCGACGATATAGGTGCAGGTGCCGTTGAAGGTGAAAGGCGAGGGGTTGGGCGCGACCAGCCGGCGCACCAGGGGCGAAAGCCTCGTCACAGCGCGCGGCGGCGGCTCGCGCGAGGCGGGCACCCGATCGGGTTCGTTCTCGTCATCGGCCATGGCGCGCTTCTTTGCTCTTCGCTTCGGCGGCAGGGAACTCGTCGCCTTGTCATGATAGCGACGCGCGAGCTAAGACGCGAAGCCAACCGCCGCCACCGCGAGAGAGCATGGCCGACGCGCAAGATCGTCCAGGGCCGCCTTCCCGCGCCGCGTTCGCCCGCTTCTTGCCCATGGCGACCCGCTGGAGCGACAACGACGCCTACGGCCATCTCAACAACGTCGTCTATTATGCGCTGTTCGATTCGGCGGTGAACGCGATCCTTATCGAAGCGGGTTTGCTCGATCCAGCTTCAAGTCCTGTGATCGGCCTGGTCGTCGAAAGCCACTGCAGTTTCTACGCCAGCCTCACCTATCCCGAGCCGGCGGAAGTCGGCGTCGCGGTCGAGCGCCTCGGCCGGTCATCGGTGCGCTACCGCCTTGGGGTGTTCAAGGCCGGCGCCAAGGAGGCTGCCGCGGCTGGCGGCTACACCCACGTCTATGTCGAGCGGGCGACGAACCGCCCGGTTCCGATACCCGAGGCCCATCGGCGGTTGATGGAAGCGCTGAAGGCGCCGTGAGGTCCGCCTCAGCGGTTGCGGACGGCGATCATCGCGTCGCGCAGGACGTTGGCCTCGTCGCGCGCTTCCTGCTGGCGCCACACCATGACGTCCCGGATCGACAGCATGCCGATCAGCTTAGCGCCATCCGTGACCGGCAGGTGGCGAAAACGGTGCTTGTTCATGAGCTTCTCCGCCTCGACCATCGTCGTGTCCTGCGCGCAGGTCGTGACCTCGCGGGTCATCAGATCGCGAACGTGCATGTCAGCGAGTTTGGCCCCGTCCTTGGCGAAAGCCCGCACGACGTCACGCTCGGAGATGATTCCCACTAACGCCCCGCTGGCGTCGCAGACCGGAAAGGCGCCGATGTTGAGCGCGCTTAAGCGGGTGCAGATGGAGGTGATCGATTCTTCGGGAATGCAAGTCGCCAGAGACTGGCGGTTCGATTTCAGGACGTCTGCAACCCTCATGGGAAGACCCTCCACTCGACCATTCGGTTCTTCGGGCCCCCTTCACAAATCTGTCGCCGGAGTTGGTCCGAAAGAAGGCCGGCGCCTTCGGATGGGTCAGCGCTTGATTGCCGCGGCGGTTTGAGGCATACGAGCGCCTCCTCATTGTCCGCCGTGGGTCCGTCCCTCGCGGGAAGATCTTCTGGTGATGAAAGTGAAAGTCCGTAATTCGCTGAAATCCTTGCGCAACCGCCATCGCGACAACCGCCTCGTGCGTCGCAAGGGCCGCGTCTATATCATCAACAAGACGCAGAGGCGCTTCAAGGCGCGGCAGGGATAGCCGTCTTCGAGGTCGCTCCCCTTTGACGCTTGCCGTCTCGCGCGTTAGAATTGTGCGATGCGGCGTTCCGCCCGATCCCTTCTTGCGAGCCTAGCGGCCGCGGCCCTTCTGGCCGGAGCGCCCGCGTGGGCGGCCGATCCGTCAGCGCCGCCCGACGCCAAGCCGGACGGCCCGCCGCCGCAGGCGAGACAGCCCGAGCCGGCGCCGAAGACGCCGGCCGAGGAGCGGGCGGATCTCTATGCGCGGCTCGCCGCCTCCAAGGACGCGGACGAGACTGCCGGCATCATTGGCCGGCTTCTCCATGCTTACGCCGAATCCGGCTCGGACACCGGCGATCTTCTGCTTCATCGCGCGCGGCAGGCGATCGGGATCGAGCGCTATTCCGACGCGCTCGCAATCCTCGACCAGACGATCGCCCTCCTGCCGGATTGGGCGGAAGGCTGGAACGCCCGCGCGACCGCGCGTTACCTCGACGATGACTATAACGGCTCGATGGCCGACATTGCGCAAACGCTCAAGCGCGAGCCCAACCACCTTGGCGCGCTCATGGGGATGGCGGCCATCCTCGAGGCGCGCGGCAAGAAAGAAGACGCGCTCAAGGTCTATGAGCGCGCGCTGGCGATCGCGCCGCACTGGAAGAACGCCCAGGAGGCCGCCGACAAGCTCAAGGCCGCGCTGGCCGGCGAGGAGCTTTAACCGCTCCGGCGGCGCCCTGAAGGCTGGCCGGGGGCAGGTGTGCGATTGCACCCGCGTTGTCAGTTCAACCGGACGGCTTGCATCGCTCCCGGAGTGGCCATAGCGTTGTCTGAGACAACACTGTGGAGCGGCCATGACGCTGATCGATGAAGTGCGCGCCTTCAATCGGTTCTACACCCGCGAGATCGGCCTCCTGAACCGCAGCCTGCCGGCGACCGACCTGTCGCTGCCCGAGGCGCGCGTCCTCTACGAACTGGCGCACGCGCCTGACGGAGGCAGAACCGCGGCGGAGATCGGCCGCGCGCTCGACATGGACAAGGCGCACCTGAGCCGCATCGTGGCGCGCTTCCGCGCCCGCGGGCTGGCGGCAAGCCGCGTCAGCCCCGACCATCGCAAGCGCAGGCTGCTGACGCTGACCGAAGCGGGCCGTGAGACCTTCGCCGCCGCGGACGCCGCCGCCCGCGCGCAAATGGACGCCCTCGTCGAGCCGGTCGACTTCAGCGCGCGCGCTCGCCTCGTCGAGGCGATGCGGGACATCCGCGCCGCCTTGAACGGCCGGGAAGCCAGGGACGCAGAGATAAGCTTGCGCCGGCTCAAGCCGGGCGACGTCGGCTGGATCATCCACCGCCAAACCGTCCTCTATCACGAGGAATACGGCTGGGACTGGACTTACGAGGGGCTCGCGAGCCGCATCCTTGGCGCCTTCGTCGCAGAATTTGATCCGGCCAAAGAGGACGCCTGGGTCGCCGAGCGCGCCGGCGCGGTCGTCGGCTCGATCTTCCTCATGAAGAGCGACGACCCCGCGGTCGCCAAACTCAGGCTGCTCTATGTCGAGCCATCCGCTCGTGGAGCCGGCCTCGGCCGGACGCTGGTCGCGGCGTGCGTCGCTCGCGCGCGCGAACTCGGCTACCGCGAGCTCACCCTATGGACCAACGACGTGCTGTCGGCGGCGCGCCGCATCTATCAGGCCGCGGGGTTCAAGCTGGTCGAGGAAAAGCCGCATCACTCGTTCGGCCACGACCTCGTCGGGCAGACCTGGACGCTCGAATTGCGACCGTAAGAGCCGGGTTTTCCCGCGCGACCGGCTTATTTCGGACGTTGATCGAGCCCACCCCCTGATCGTCGGCCATGTCGGGATTGGCCCTCTTGATCGCCTCATTCGCCCGCCCTTGGAGACGGTAATCGAGGCCGCTGGAGATGTAACCCAGCTCTGGCGCCAAGGCCAGCGCCCACGATAATTCCAGCCCAGATGAATGGAGTCGCGGGGCGTCCGGCCGCCGCTCAGGATTTAAGCCCTAAAAGGAAGCCGTCATGCAAAGCCTGAACCTGCCCTCGTCCGCGCTCTATTCGTTGACGAGAGCGCGCGTTCCTCTTGCCCTCATCGACTTGCCGATCCGCGACTGCGCCGCGGATTGGGAAGATTGCGTTCTCGTCGACCTCGTCGTCGACAATGGGCGGGTCGTCGAATTGCGTCCGTCGGGGAGCGGAGAGAGCGGCGTCGCGAGCGTCGATCTCGAAGGGCGGGTGGTGTGGCCGACCTTGGTCGACATGCACGCCCATCTCGACAAGGGCCATGTCATTCCCCGCGTCAGGCCGGACGGGACGCTGCACGGCGGCTTCGCCGCCACGATAAAGGACCGGGCCCGATGGGCGGCCGAGGAGATGAAAGCGCGGATGGAGTTCGGCATCAAGTGCGCCTATGCGCACGGGGTTTCCGCGATCCGAACCCATCTCGACAGCGTGACGCTCGCGCTCGCGGAACGGAGCTTTGCTCTTTTTTCCGAGTTGCGCAGCGCCTGGGCGGATCGGGTCGATTTGCAGGCGGTCGCGATCGCGCCGATCACCGTCTACTTAAGTCCACTCGGGCGCGAACTCGCCGAATTGACCGCGCGCCATGGAGGCGTTCTTGGCGGCGTGACCGATACGATCCAGGCCGTCAACGGCGTCCACGAGCAATTGGACGAGGCGCTGGACGCGCTCTTCGCTCTGGCGCGCGAACATGGCCTCGACGTCGATCTGCATGTCGACCAGTCGAGCGATCCGGCGGCGTTCACGATCCCCATCATCGCCCGCGCCAGGCTGCGGTCGAAATTCAAGGGGCGGGTGGTGTGCGGCCATTGCGTCAATCTCTCGCTGCAGCCCGAGGAGGCAATCGCCTCGACGCTCAGGCTTGCGCGGGAGGCGGATCTGGCCTTCGTCTCGATGCCGACGCCAATGATGTATCTGATGGACCGGGCGCCGGGGCGGACGCCGCGCTGGCGGGGCGTGACCGCCGCCAAGGAAATCATGGATGCGGGCCTCAAGCTCGCCGTCGGCGGCGACAATTGCCGCGACGCCTGGTTTCCTTACGGCGATCACGACATGCTGGATACGCTGAAGCAGGCGGTTCGCATTTTTCAGGTCGACGATCCGATGACGGGCGCCCTGGAAACGGCCGCCAGGAATCCGGCGGACATCATCCGCCGGCCCGACCTTGGCCGCATCGGGGTCGGGCTGCCCGCCAAGCTCGTGATCTTCTCGGCGCGCAGCGTAAACAGCCTGTTCTGCCGCGACCAGGCCGACCGGATCGTGCTCAACGGGCGGCGCGGGAGGGTCCTCGACGGGTTGCCGCGACACGAGGACCTTGCTGAGGCGCTGGGGTTGTGGAGCGCGACGGCATGACGGAGACCCGCAAGCTCGCCGCGATCCTGGTCGCCGATGTCGTCGGCTATAGCCGGCTTGCGGGCGCGGACGAGGAGCGCACGCTGGCAAGGCTGCGAGCGCTGCTCGGCGATTTGATCGAGCCGGCGATCGCCGTTCACCGCGGCCGGATCGTCAAGCGCACCGGCGACGGCTTCATCGCCGAGTTCCGCAGCGTGGTGGACGCGGCGCGCTCGGCCATCGAAACGCAGACCGGAATGCTCGACCGCAACGCCGGCGTATCGGCGGACAAGCGGATCGAATTGCGTATCGGAATCCATCTGGGCGACGTGGTCGAAGAGGCCGACGGGGACCTCATGGGCGACGGGGTGAACATTGCCGCGCGGCTTGAGAGCCTATGCACGCCGGGGGCGATCTCTCTGTCGGAGGACGCCTATCGGCAGCTCAAAGGGCGGCTCGATGCGCCGGTGACCGATCTCGGCACAAAGCAGCTCAAGAACATCGCCGAGCCGATCCGGGTCTATGCGCTCGACGTCGGTCAGTCGCCAAAATCCGGGCCTGCGCCTGTGGCGGAGAAACCCGGGCCGCCGCGCCTTTCCATCGTCGTCTTGCCGTTCGCCAATATCGGGGGCGACCCGGAACAGGAACATTTCGTCGACGGTGTCACGGAGAGCCTGACGACCGACTTGTCGCGTATCCGCGGCGCTGTCGTGATCGCCCGCAATACGGCTTTCACTTACAAGGGCAAGCCGTTCGACGTGAAGGCGGTCGGCCGCGAGCTGAACGTCCGCTACGTTCTCGAGGGCAGCGTTCAGCGAGGCGGAAATCGCATGCGCGTCAACGTGCAGCTCGTCGACGCTGAAACCGGCAGTCATCTCTGGGCGGAGCGGTTCGACAAGCCGCTTGCCGATCTCTTCGACATGCAGGACGAAATCGTCGGGCGTCTGGCGAACGCGCTGAGCGATCAGCTCGCGGCCGTCGAGGCTCGCCATGCCGAACAGGCGGCCAATCCCAATTCGATGGATCTCTTTTTTCAAGGCCTGTCCTGGGTCCATCGCGGCAGGACCCCGAATCACGTGGCGCAGGCGCGCGGCTTTTTCGATCGCGCTTTCGCCGCGGATCCTGACAATGTCGACGCGCTCGTTGGCTCGGCGGCGGTCGATATCGCCGATGGCGGAAACTCCTTTGTCGTCGATCCGGCGACGGCCTTCGCGGCTGCGGAAGAGAAGCTGACCCGGGCTCTGTCGTCATTCCCGGACCATGCCCGCGGCCATGCGTTTCTCGGCTACGTGAAGATCCTGACGAAGCGCGCGCTCGAGGGGATCGCCGAATGCGAGCATGCGCTGGCGCTGGACCGCAATCTCGTCGACGCCCATGGCTTCATCGGGCTTGGCAAGATCTTCACCGCTCGCGCCGAGGAAGCCGAGGGTCACATCAACGAGGCCCTCCGGCTGAGCCCGCGCGACACCTCGGCTTACGCATGGCTGACGGAGGTCGGCATCGCGAAAAATCACCTTGGCGATTGGGATGAGGCGGTCTTGTGGTGCAGGCGGGCGATCGAGGCCAATCGAAATTACCCGGAAGCCTATTTTCACCTGGCCGCTGCGCTCGCACGGCTTGGCCGGCTTGAGGAGGCGCATGCCGCGGTCAAGGCCGGCCTCGCGCTCAATCCATCCTTCACGGTCTCCCGAGCCCGGACGAACTGGACCGCGATGAGCGACGACCCCGCGCATCCCGTCCAGCTTGCTCCTATCTTCGAGGCCTTGCGCAAGGCGGGACTTCCGGAACAATGACTGGCGGCCAAAGCTCAGGAGAACACCTTGGAGCATCGTCCATTCGGCTCCACGGGACGTGAAGTCGCCATTGTCGGGCAGGGGACTTGGTATATCGATCAGGCCGATCGCGAGGCCGCACTCGCCGCGCTGCGCCGCGGCCTGGACCTCGGCGCCACTCATATCGATACGGCGGAGATGTATGGATCGGGCGCGGCCGAGGATGTAGTCGGCGAAGCGATCGCGGGCCGGCGGGACGAGGTCTTCCTCGTCTCCAAGGTGCTGCCGCAGAACGCTTCGCGCAAAGGAACGGTCGCGGCCTGCGAGCGGTCGCTCAAGCGGCTTCAGACCGATCGCCTCGACTGCTATCTCCTGCACTGGCGCGGATCGCATCCGCTTGCCGACACGGTCGGCGCCTTCGAGCGGCTTCGCAGCGACGGCAAGATCCTGTCCTGGGGCGTCAGCAATTTCGACGTCGGCGATCTCGACGAACTCCATGAGGTCACGGGGCCCCCCGCCTGCAACCAGGTGCTCTACCATCTGCGCGAGCGGGCGATCGAACATGGCGTGATCCCGTGGTGCGAGGCGAACGGCGTCGCCGTCGTCGCCTATAGCCCGTTCGGCCATGCCGGCGGATTTCCCGGCCCCGGCAGTCCGGGCGGGCGGGTGCTGAACGAGATTGCCAATCGTCATCATGCGACGCCACGGCAGGTCGCGCTGCGCTTCCTGACCCGCCGCGGGCCGCTTTTCGCGATCCCCAAAGCCTCGAGCCTTCAGCATGTGGAGGAAAACGCCGCGGCGGGCGCGCTTCATCTCAGCGACGCCGAATTTGCACTGATCGAGGCGGCTTTTCCACTCGGGCCCCGCCCGCGCTCGCTGCCGATGCTTTAACGGCTGGCCGCCCGCGTTCAGAACCGAAAATAGAGGAACGGGCTGTAGGCGCCGGCGGCGACGGTGATCATCGAAAAGATCAGCAGCGCGAAAGTGAAGACGACGTCGGCTGGAGCCCGAACAAAGAACGGCGCCGACCACTTGGGGGGCCATCTTGGCGCAATCGCCAGCACGCAGCCGATGACCAGCGTCACGATCGCGCGTTCGTTCAAGGCGTCGTGCATGTCGAAGCTGATGTCACTGAACCCGTCTCGGCCGAACAGGCTGCCGTAGTATCCGATCGCATTCGTCAGGTCCGCGGAGCGAAACAGGACCCACCCTCCCATGACGGCAAGCAGCGCATAGGCCCAGCGAGCAGGCGGCGCCAGCCGGGCGAGCGCCGATTTGAGGCCCACGCGCTCGATGACGAGAAAGGCGCCGTGCCAGACGCCCCAGAGAACAAAGGTCCAGTTTGCGCCATGCCAGAGGCCGCACAGCAGGAACACCATTATGAGGTTGCGGTAGGTCTGCGCGTTCGAGCCGCGGTTGCCGCCAAGCGGGATATAAAGATAGTCGCGCAGCCACGACGACAGCGACATGTGCCAGCGGCGCCAGAATTCGGTGATCGAAAACGACGTATAGGGCATGCGGAAATTGCGCGGGAAGGTGAACCCGAGCACGACGCCAAGCCCGATCGCCATGTTGGAATAGCCGGCGAAGTCGAAATAGATCTGGATCGTGTAGGAAACCAGTCCGATCCATGCCTCGATCAAAGAGCGGTCGTGAACCTGATCGAACGCGACCTGCACGAGCGGCGCGACGACATCGGCGACCAGCACCTTCTGGGCAAGGCCGATGATGAAGATGCGCGCGCCGACCGAAGCGCGCCCGAGCGTGAACCGGCGGGCGTCCAATTGACGGGCGACGGTCTTGTAGCGGACGATCGGTCCAGCAACCAATTGCGGAAAGAGCGAAATATAGAGCGCGACATCGATCGGATCGCGATTGGCCCGGAACCGTCTCCGGTAGATGTCGATGACATAGGACAGGCAATGGAAGGTGAAGAAGGAGATTCCGAGCGGCAGATGGATATGGGTCGTCGCAACCGCCAGGCCGACTGGCGCTAGCAAGCCGGCCATATTCGCGGTGACGAAATTCGCGTATTTGAAGACGCCGAGAACGAGAAGATTTCCCGCAACCGCGACCGCCAGCGCGACTTTGCGAGGGGCGCCTTCCCGATCGTCGATGGCCAGGGCCGCAAGGAAGTTGAAGACGATCGAGAAGAGCAGAACGACGATGAACTGAGGCTCTCCCCATGCGTAGAACACCAGGGAGAATAGAAGGGTTACGAGGTTCTTGCCCTTGATCGTCGGGGTGACGAAATAGAGCGCCAGAAAGATCGGCAGGAAGTAGAAGAGGAAGGTTATCGACGAAAAGACCATTATCGGAAAACGGCGCGCCCAGCCTGCTTGCGTTTGGAGTGCGCATCCGCGCCGATGGCGGAAGAGCAACTCGTGCGGCCCCGTCTTTGCTTCGTTTTGAGGCTCATGTCCAGGCGATGGCCGCGGGCGGGAACGAACCGGGGATGTGGCGCTAAAAGCCCCGGGTCCAGGCGCCGGCTGGACCTGCCCAAAGTAACGGAGGTCATTTCAACAATATTCATGAGTTATAAAAACAAACGCATAGAACGTTGACGTTAAATCTGCTAGCACCATATTGACGAGGCGCCGAGCGCGCGTTTCTAGCGAGAGCCGCATGCCCGATGTCATCACCGCCAACCGGCTCACGGACGGCGTCGTCGTCTTTCAAACCGCCGACGGCGGCTGGAGCGAGGATTTCAACCGCGCCGTGGTTTTGCCCGATCCAGGGGCGACGGCAGGCGCGCTCAAGCAAGCCAAGGAAGACGAAGCGAGCAATATCGTCGTGGACCCCTATTCCGTGACGGTCGAAGAGCGCAACGGCCATTTCGTCCCCAAAGCGCTGCGCGAGGCGATCAGGGCCGCGGGACCGACGAACAGGCGCGACCTCGGCAAGCAGGCGTCAGGCTTGGCGCCCCGCGCCGGTCCCAAGGTCGCGACGGAGACCGACCATGTATCACTATGACGATTTCGACGCCGCCTTCGTCGCGGCGCGAGTTCGAGCAGTTCCGCGACCAGGTGGCGCGGCGCCTCAGCGGCGAACTGACCGAAGAGCAGTTCCGCCCGCATCGGCTGATGAACGGCCTCTACCTGCAGCTTCACTCCTATATGCTGCGGATCGCCGTGCCCTATGGCGTCCTCAATTCGCGCCAGATGCGCAAGCTCGCCGAGATCGCGCGGGTTTACGACCGCGGCTACGGCCATTTCACCACCCGGCAGAATATCCAGTTCAACTGGCCGGCGCTCAAGGACACGCCCGACATCCTGGCCGAACTCTCGAGCGTCGAGATGCACGCGATCCAGACCTCGGGAAACTGCATTCGCAACATCACGGCGGACCATTTCGCCGGCGTCGCGCATGACGAGATCGCCGATCCGCGCCCTTACGCGGAGATCCTGAGGCAATGGTCGTCGCTCCATCCCGAATTCTCGTTTCTCCCGCGCAAGTTCAAGGTCGCCGTGAACGGCGCCGCGCACGATCGCGCGGTGATTCAGGCGCATGACATCGGGCTGCAGGTTAAGCGCAACGAAAAAGGGCAGATCGGCTTCACCGTCTATGTCGGCGGAGGGCTTGGGCGCACGCCGATGATCGGACGCAAGGTGCGCGATTTCCTGCCGGAGCGCGACCTGTTGGCCTATGTCGAGGCGATCCTGCGCGTCTACAATATGGAAGGGCGGCGCGATAACAAGTTCAAGGCGCGCATCAAGATTCTCGTACACGAGAAGGGCCTCGAGGCTTTGCGCGAGGCGGTCGAGGCGGAATTCGCCGCCCGCAATCCGGACGCGCTGAACCTTCCGGAAAAGGAGCTTGCGCGATTTCGTGCTTTCTTCGCCCCGCCCGAGCTCGAGCCGAAGAAGCCGATCAGCGACCGGGTCGAGCGCCGCAAGGCGAAGGATGCGCGCTTCGCCAGTTTCTTCGCCTCCAATGTGACGCCGCACAAGGCGCCGGGTTATGCCGTCGTCACCGTGTCGCTGAAGGCGATCGGCGCGCCTCCCGGCGACGCCAGCGCCGACCAGCTGGACGCCGTCGCGGACCTTGCGGAGGACTATTCGCACGACGAGGTGCGCGTCTCGCACGAGCAGAATCTCATCTTGCCCTATGTGGCGCTCGACGACCTGCCGGCGGTCTACGATCGCCTCGCCTCGGTGGCCTTGTCGACGCCGAATGCGGGGGCGATCAGCGACATCATCGCCTGCCCGGGCCTCGACTATTGCGCGCTGGCGACGGCGCGATCGATTCCGGTCGCGCAGCGGATCGCTGAGCGCTTCGGCGACGGCCAGCGCGCGAAAGAGATCGGCCCTCTGAAAATAAAGATATCCGGCTGCATCAACGCCTGCGGACATCACCACGTCGGCCATATCGGCATTCTCGGCCTCGAGCGGGCAGGGGAGGAGACCTATCAGATCACGCTCGGCGGCTCAGCTGACGAGAAAGCCGCAATCGGCCAGATCACGGGCCCCGGGTTCAGCTCCGAGAATGTGGTCGAGGCGATTGAAACCATCGTCGAGACCTATACGGGCCTCAGGCTTTCTGAGGAGGAGACCTTCATTGACGCTTACCGCCGCGTTGGCATGGCGCCGTTCAAGGAGGCGCTCTACGAACGCAGCGCCGGATCGGACATCTGATGAGCGCGCATGACGTCAAGCTGTTCGGCGACCAGATCGCAGCCTCCCGGCTCGAGACGCGCTTTTCGCAGGTCAGGGCCACATCCCTCCTGCGGCTCGCGATCGAGGATCTTTACCCTGGCCGCATCGCGCTGGTGTCGAGCTTCGGCGCGGACGCCGCCGCGCTTCTGCACATGGTCGCGCAGGTCAATACGGCGACGCCCGTGATCTTCGTCGACACCGGCCAGCACTTCCCCGAGACGCTCGCCTATCGCGACGATCTGGTCGCGCGCCTCAAGCTCACCAACGTCATCGTCGCCGAGCCGCAGGCGGAGACGCTTGCCGAGGAAGACCCGGAGAAGTTCCTGTTCATGAGCGATCCGGATCGCTGCTGCGACATTCGCAAGGTCCGTCCGCTGGCCGAGGCGATGGACGGATTCGACGCCTGGATCACCGGCCGCAAGGGCTTCCAGAGCTCGTCGCGCGCGACCCTGCCGCTGTTCGAGGCCGAGGGCGAGCGGATCAAGGTCAATCCGCTGGTCGGCTGGAGCGCAAGCGACGTGCTCAAATATATCGCCGACGCCGGATTGCCCCGGCACCCGCTGGTCGCCAAGGGATTCCCGTCGATCGGCTGCCTGCCCTGCACGAGCCCGGTCAAGCCCGGCGAGGACGAGCGGGCCGGCCGTTGGCGCGGGCGCGGCAAGGTCGAGTGCGGGATCCATCTCGGCCCGCTCGACGCCGGATCGGGCATATGATGCCGTTGTGGCGGCGCGAGGGTTTTGTCGAAGACAAGTGGGCGTTTCTCGAAGACGACGCGCCCGTCCCGGCGGAGGGCGCTGTCGTGGCGCCGCTCAAGCGCTGGCTCGTTGAACGCGAGACGCTGATGTCGCGGGCCGACCCGGTCGGGGTCGCGGTCGAGGCGGGCGCCGACGCCCAGGCGCACCTGCCCGATCTCGCCGAGCGGCCACTGGTGGCGCTCGCCTTCGACAAGTTCGCCGACGGCCGGTCGTTCTCCTATGCGCGGCTTCTGCGCGAGCGCTATGGGTTTCGCGGCGAACTGAGGGCGATCGGCGACGTGCTGATCGACGAGATCCCGCTCATGCTGCGCTGCGGCTTCGATTCGTTCGACGTGACCAACCCGCCCACCTTGCGCGCGCTTCAAGCCGGACATCTGCCGGGCTCGCCGCTGCATTACCAGCCGGCGAGCGCCAAGGATGAGACGGGAGGGGGGACGCGGCCGTGGCTCAGGGTGACGCGGTCGACGAACGATTAGGGTTGGCCCTCGTCATCGCGAGGAGCCATAGGGCGTCGAAAGACGCCCGTCTTTCGAAGGGCTATGGCGACGCGGCGATCCAGAGTCGAAAGGCGCCCTTCATCTCTGGATCGCTTCGCTTGCGCTCGCGATGACGACGATGGCTCAAATCCATTGCCCGCGCGTAACGTTAACCAATCCGCAGCGAAAGCTCGACGTCCTCGCCAAAGGGCACGGACATGTAGCCGCTCGCCAACGAGCGCACGCGCTTAAGATAGTCGGGGCTCATGTCCGCGTTGTCGACGACGATCAGGGCGCCGGGCTTGAGGCGGCTCTCGAGCAGGCCGAGGATCTCGCAGCGTTTCACCACGGCGCGGGTGGCTGAAAAGGCGGGCGTCAGCGTCGGCTCGCTCTATCAATATTTCCCCAACAAGGCGGCGATCCTCTTCCGGCTCCAAAGCGACGAATGGCGCCGCACCGCCGACCTGCTCAGCGCCATCCTTGAGGACGCCAGGAGATCGCCGGCTAAACGGCTGCGCGCCTTGGTCCACGCCTTCATCCGCTCGGAATGCGACGAGGCCGCGATGCGGGTGGCGCTCAACGACGCCGCGCCGCTCTATCGCGACGCGCCCGAGGCGCGGGAGGCGAGGGCCTCCGGGGATCGCACCATGCGCGTCTTCATGCGCGAGGCGCTGCCCGGGGGCGCGGAATCGACCCTGATCACGACGACGCTGAGCAAAGTGGGGAAGCATTTCTCGGAGCGCCCTCGAAGCCCGACGGAGATCGAGGCTTGCGCCGATGCGATGGCCGATATGCTTTGCGCTTATGTCGAAAGCCTCGCGAGGGTCGGAGCGTCGGGGAGCCGCCACGGGATCTTGATCCTTGAAGCGCTAGAGGATGGGCTTAAGGTCAGTGAAGCGCCCGCCATTGCGAGCGAAGCGAAGCAATCCAGAGGTCATCGGGCCTACGGCCCCTGGATCGCCACGTCGCTTCGCTCCTCGCGATGACATCGGCGATTCAGCGAAAGACGATCGAGATGTCCCACGACCATAGCGGCCACGCTCATGACCATGACGCTCATGGTCACGGCCATGCTCACGCCCATGCGCCTGCGAGCTTCGGCAGAGCCTTCGCAATCGGGATCGCGCTCAATCTCGCCTTCGTCGTCATCGAAGCTGTTTACGGCTTGATGAGCAATTCCGTGTCGTTGCTCGCCGACGCCGGGCACAATCTCGGCGACGTCCTCGGGCTTGGCGTCGCGTGGCTCGCGAGCGTCCTCGCCCGGCGTGCGCCGACCGAGCGCTTCACTTACGGCATGCGCGGCTCATCGATTCTCGCGGCTCTGTTCAATGCGGTCTTTTTGCTGGTGACGGTCGGAGCCCTCTCATGGGAGGCCGTTCGGCGCATCGGATCGCCCGAGCCCGTAGCGGGCAAGACGATGATGGCGGTCGCTGCAATCGGCATCCTCGTCAACGCCATAACGGCTTGGCTCTTCGCCTCAGGCCGCAAGGAGGACCTCAACCTGCACGGTGCGTTCCTGCATATGGCGTCGGACGCGGTCGTGTCCGTCGGCGTCGTCGCAGCCGGTCTTCTGATCCTTTTGACCAACTGGGTGTGGATCGATCCGGTCGTCAGCCTCGCCATCAACGCGGTCATCGTATGGGGCACGTGGGGCCTTCTCAGAGATTCCGTCGGCATGTCGATGGCGGCGGTCCCGCCGCAGATCGATCCCGCGGCGGTTCGGAGCTTTCTTACAGCGCGAGAGGGCGTCGTCGACGTGCATGACCTGCATATCTGGCCGATGAGCACGACTGAGAACGCGCTGACCTGCCATCTGGTCATGCCAAAGGGCCATCCGGGCGACGCATTTCTGAACGAACTGTGCAGCGATCTCGCCGAGCGCTTCAAGATCAATCATACGACCGTGCAGATCGAGGTCGATCCGCACATCGCCTGCGCGCTGGCGCCGGACGAGGTGGTCTGATGGGCGCGGATCGGGCGACGAAGAGCGGCGCTTGCGCGAAGGTCGCCTGTCAATTTGACAGCCCTGTGGGGCCCGTCTAGAAGAGCCGCCTTCGTCAGGTTTTGGCCTCGTCGATCACGCCGACTGTCCCTTTAGGGCCAGCGGTCCCCGTCCGGCAGCGCGTCGCGCCCCCGGGCGCGATTGGCGTTGGCTCGAATGTCGAGATGGCGGGTTGGGAGGACGGACGCCGCGTCCTATCTATCCGCTCATCGCCATTCGCCCCCTGATCAGGAAGGAGCAACGCATGTTCGAGAGCCTGTCCGAAAAGCTCTCCGGCATATTGGATAAACTTACCGGCCGCGGCGCCCTCTCGGAGGAGGACGTGAACGCCGCGATGCGCGAGGTGCGCCGCGCGCTGCTCGAGGCGGACGTCGCGCTCGAGGTCGTGCGCTCGTTCGTCGACCGCACCCGCACCAAGGCGGTCGGCGCGGCCGTCATCAAGTCGGTCAAGCCCGGCCAGATGGTGGTCAAGATTGTCCACGATTCCCTGGTCGAGACGCTCGGGGGCGAATCGCAGGCGATCGACTTCAACGCTCCCGCGCCCGTGGCGATCATGCTGGTCGGCCTCCAGGGCGCGGGCAAGACGACGACCGCGGCCAAGATCGCCAAGCGGCTGAGCGAACGCGACAGGCGAAAGGTGCTGATGGCCTCGCTCGACGTGAAGCGTCCGGCCGCGCAGGAGCAGCTTGCGGTTCTGGGCGAGCAGGTTGGCGTCGCGACGCTGCCGATCGTTTTCGGCGAGGAGCCGGTCGCGATCGCGCGACGCGCCGAGGCCGCCGCGCGCCTCCAGGGCTACGATGTCGTCATGCTCGACACCGCCGGACGCACGCATATCGACGAGCCGCTGATGGCCGAGATGGCGGATATCCGCGACGCCGCGCGGCCGCATGAGATCCTGCTGGTGGCCGACGCGCTGACCGGCCAGGACGCGGTCAATCTGGCGAAGAACTTCAACGAGCGGGTGGGCCTGACCGGCATCGTGCTGACCCGCATGGACGGCGACAGCCGCGGCGGCGCGGCGCTGTCGATGCGCTCGGTCACCGGCAAGCCCATCAAGCTCATCGGCGTCGGCGAGAAGATGGACGCGCTCGAGGATTTCCATCCCGCGCGTCTCGCCGACCGCATCCTCGGCATGGGCGACATCGTGAGCCTCGTCGAGAAGGCGGCGCAGAACATCGACGTGGCGCAGGCGGCCAAGATGGCCGAGAAGATGCGCAAGGGCGTGTTCGATCTCAACGATCTCTCCGAGCAGCTGGCGCAGATCGAGAAGCTCGGCGGCATGGGCGGGATCATGGGGATGCTGCCCGGCGTCGCCAAGATGAAGGAGCAACTCGCCGGGGCCAATCTCGACGACAAGTTCGTCAAGCGCCAGCGCGCCATTATTTCCTCGATGACCCCGCTGGAGCGCCGCAACCCCGACATTCTCAAGGCCTCGCGCAAGAAGCGCATCGCCGCGGGCTCGGGCGTCACGGTCGAGTACGTCAATCGGCTCCTCAAGCAGCATCGCCAGATGGCCGACATGATGAAGGCGATGGGCGGCGGGGGCGCCAAGCGCGGCATGATGGGCAAGCTCGGGCAGATGATGGGCTTGGGCGGCGGCATGCCCATGCCATCGCCCGAGCAGATCGAAGCGATGCAGAAACAGCTCGGCGGCGCGGGCCTTCCTCCCGGCCCGCCGCCCGGCGCGCCGGGCATTCCGACCGCTCCCCCGCCTGGCGCCTTCAACCTGCCGCCGCAATTCCCCGGCATCGGCTCGGGCGGGCCGAAGTTGCCGGGCCTCGGCGGGGGCTTCAATCCGTTCGGGGCCCGGAAGAAGTGATTCCCACCCTCGAAACCGAGCGGCTGATCCTGCGCGAATGGCGCGAGGACGATTTCGAGCCCTTCGCGGCGATCTACGCCGACGAAGCGCAGGCGCGCTACATCGGGGGCGTCGAGACGCGGGACAATGCCTGGCGGCGCATGGCGGCGATCATCGGCCATTGGCGCCTGCGCGGTTACGGCCTGTGGGTGGTCGCTCCCAAGGAGACGGGCGGCTTTGTCGGCTGGGCGGGCTGCTGGAATCCTGAGGGCTTCCCGGAGCCGGAGATCGGCTATTGCATTGCCCCGTCGCATCAGCGCCAGGGATATGCGCGCGAGGCGGCCCGGGCTGCTCTCACCCATGCCTATGATGCGTTTGGCTGGACAAAGGCCGCGAGCCTGATCGTCCTCGACAATCTTCCCTCGATCCGTCTCGCCGAGAAGTCTCGGAGCGCGGCTCGAGCGCGAAGTCGACTTCCGCGGCGCGCGCTGGGGCGTCTATCGCCATCTGCCGCCCGAAGCCGTCGCCTCCTCAAACCTCGCTCATTGAAAGGAAGACCTAAGAAATGTCCCTCAAAATCCGCCTCTCCCGCGGCGGCGCGAAGAAGCGCCCGTTCTACCGTATCGTGGTCGCCGACGCCCGCGCGCCGCGCGACGGCCGTTTCGTCGAACGGCTTGGCACGTTCGATCCGATGAAGGCCAAGGACGACGCGGGCCGCGTCGTGCTGGATCAGGAGAAAGCCAAGAGCTGGATCGCCAAAGGCGCCCAGCCGACCGACCGGGTGCTGCGCCTGCTGGACGGCCTCGGCCTCGCCAAGCGTGAAGCACGCAACAATCCGCAGAAGGCGCAGCCGAAGAAGAAGGCCCAGGAGCGCGCCGCCGCCGCCGCCGCTGCGGCGGAGAAGGCCGCCGAGGCTCCTGCGGCCTGATCGCGCCTGACGCAAATTGCGCGCGCCCGACCGCCTGATCCTCCTGGGCGTGTTCGGCGCGCCCCAGGGCGTGCGTGGGGAAGTCCGGGTCAAATCGCTGACGGCCGATCCGGGCGCCATCGGCGCTTACGGGCCGCTCACCGACAAGGCGCGCGCGCGGACATTCGTGTTCGAGAGCTTGCGTCCGCTCAAGGACGACATGCTGGTCGCGCGGCTCGCCGACGTTTCGACCCGGACGGCGGCTGAGGCCTTGAAAGGCGCAGAGATCTTCGCCCGGCGCGACCAGTTGCCGCCGCCGGCGGATGACGAATTCTACTATGACGACCTCATCGGGCTCGAGGCGGTCGACGCCGAGGGCGCGCCGATCGGCCGCGTCGTGTCGCTCATGAACTACGGCGCGGGCGACGTTCTCGAGATCGCGCCGGCCCAGGGCGGCGAGACGATCCTGCTGCCGTTCAGCAAGCGCGTCGCGCCACGCATCGATTTTGACGCCGGGCGGATCGTCATAGCCGATCGATAGACGGGCGTCCTTCCGGTCGCCCATCGAATGGCCCGCGCGAAAGCGAACCCAGTGGTTGCGAAGGACGCAGGGGGCGGATACACACGCAGAGGCTGGCGCCGCACCACTTTCATCCGGCGCCGATGGGTTTTTGGAGGCGCGCTGAATGACGATGAGTTCCGACACGGCTTCGGAAGGCCATGGAGGCGCCTCGGTCACGAAGCGGGACTTCCTGTTTCTGGCGACGGGGGGACTGGCTGCGGTCGGCGTCGCGACGACGATCTGGCCGTTCATCGACCAGATGAATCCTGACGCGGCCACCATCGCCGCGGCCGGCCCCGTCGACATCGACATCAGCCAACTCCAGCCCGGCCAGCGGGTGGTCACGTTGTGGGCGTCGCGGCCGATTTTCGTTGTCAAACGCGCCAAGCCCGCGCTCGAGGAATTGAAGAACCCGAAGCTCCTGTCCGAGTTGCGCGATCCCAACTCCCAGGAATTGCAGCAGCCGGCCTATGCCGCCAATTGGAGCCGGTCGATCAAGCCGGAGATCCTGGTGCTCGTCGGGGTCTGCACCCATCTCGGCTGCATCCCGCTGTTCGAGCCGGAGCCCAATGCGACCAATCCCGCGCCCGACTGGCCGGGCGGCTTCTTCTGCCCATGCCACGGCTCGAAATACGATCTGGCGGGCCGGGTGTTCCAGGGCGTTCCCGCGCCTTACAACCTGCCGGTGCCGCCCTATCACTTCCCCAACGACAAGACGGTGCGGGTCGGCCAGAATCCGCCGGGCGCGAATTTCGACTTCAACTCGATCTTGCAGGTCTAGTCTAAGGGGATCGATCTCCCCGTGACAGCGAGCGGGCGAGCGCGATAAGCCTCGTCGATGTTCGCCTGCACGATCCTGACTCTCTTCCCCGCCATGTTCCCCGGCCCGCTCGGCCAGTCGCTCGCGGGGGAAGCCCTGGCGCGGGGCCTCTGGTCGCTCGAGGCGCACGACATTCGCGAGCAGGGGATCGGCCGTCACCGCGCGGTCGACGACACGCCGGCAGGCGGCGGTCCCGGCATGGTGATGCGGGCCGATGTGCTGGCCGCGAGCCTCGACGCCGCGGTCGGCCCTGACGATTTGAGGCCACGCCTCGTCATGAGCCCGCGCGGCCAGCCGTTCAGGCAAGCGCAGGCGCGTGAATGGGCGGCGAGGCCCGGCCTCGTCATCGTCTGCCCACGCTTCGAGGGCGTCGACGAGCGGGTGATCGAGGCGCGCAGTCTCATTGAAGTGTCGATCGGCGATTATGTGCTGTCGGGCGGCGAGATCGCCGCGCTCGCCGTGCTCGACGCCTGTGTGCGGCTCATTCCAGGCGTCATGGGCAAGGAAGCGTCGGGCGCGGAAGAAAGCTTCGAAAGCGGGCTGCTCGAATATCCCCACTATACCCGCCCGCGGACATGGGAGGGCCGCGCGATTCCCGAAGTCCTGTTGTCAGGCGACCACGCCAGGATCGCCGCCTGGCGCCGCGCCGAGGCGGAGCGGGCCACCCGCGAGAGGCGGCCGGACTTGACGGATCGTTAGCGGCGCCCAAGTTCGACGAGTTGTAGTTTTGTTCTCGCCGATGCCGTAAGGGGGCGCGGCCGGCGTCAAAAATAGATTTTGCGGGAGGCCGGGATGCCGGCATGGGTTGAAGACGCGCAACAGCTGACGGAGCTTAGAGACTTGAGCAGCTCCCAGAGCTCGGTCCTGCTTCGGACGACCGAAGTCGAAGAGTTCCTGTCCAACCTTAGCCTCTCGTCCCATGCCCTCGTGGCGCCGAAGGGGTTCGGGAAGACTCTCGTGCTGAAGCTGAAACGAATTTCCTTGCAGGAAAACGACTATCGCTGCTTCCCGTTCTCGCCCATCGTCGATCGCCCGAGCAACAAGCCGCCGATCCTGCCGAATGAAATCATCAATGTCCTGGAGAGCAGCGACAATTGGGAGACGCTGTGGAATCTCGCGTTCTCGATATGCCTGATCAAGGGGTTTCAGGACGATCGCGATGTTCACCAGCAGCTCACCGATCTCCTGGAATCGGATGACTTGCCGCCGACATTGCTGAACATCCTGACCCACCCGCACATAACAAGACCGTTCGACATCCTGCACGATTGTCTCGCGGCGCAGCGCAACGAAATCTTTCTCATCATGCGGGCGGCGCAACAGGTGACGCGCATTTTCGCGACCATCCACAAGCAGGCGGGCATATTCGTCGACAACATCGACGAATATCTCATCCACTACATCAATTTCTCCTACCTGCGGCGCAACGAAGTTCACGAGCGCTTTGTCCGGATCTGGCACGCCGGCCAGATCGGGGCGTGGCTTGCGCTAAGGCGCCTGCACGGGATCAATCCGCATGTCAGAATATTCGTGTCGATCCGAAAGGAGGCCTATCAGCACGCCGCGCAGAACGAACCTCAATTCTCCAACCTGCGATCGTTTCGGCGGGAATTGCGATACCGGCTGGAGGACATAAAGCAGATCATCGAGAACAACATCGCGATCGTGCCGAAGAGCGAATTGGTCGACAGGAGCGCCGAAGATCCGCTGTTGCGTTTCCTCGGGCCGAAAAATGAATTCATCTCCAACAGCGGAACGGCGCGCCAGGAGCGCGCGATCAATTACTGGACGCGCCACTGCTCGCTGAGGCCGCGAGACGCCATCGTGATCGGCAAGGAGATCAGCCTGATCGGCGTCAAACGGCGCAGTCAGCAGGAGATTCGCAACGCCATCAACACCGCCGCGGCGGAGAGGGTGGAAACGCTCTTCAACGAGGTGTCGCCCTTCTTCAGCGGATTATATCCGGAAATCTTCCCCGAGGTCATCAAATCCAACGTGCTGGCTCATGACGAGGTCGTGGAAGCGTCCGCTGCATATGCGGATATCGCGGCCAGACAATATGAGATCGAGACCGAGGCCGCGCGACATCCTTTCTGCGCCCTCTACGCGCTGGGTCTCGTTGGAATCGTCCAGCAGAGCCGGGACGATCCCGCCCGGCTCGTGCAAAAGTTCGCGCCCGTCGGAGAGATCGCCTTTGGC
Source organism: uncultured Alphaproteobacteria bacterium (assembly GCA_963764955.1). GTDB lineage: Bacteria > Pseudomonadota > Alphaproteobacteria > Rhizobiales > Beijerinckiaceae > Roseiarcus. The sequence continues at coordinate 41,180 of CAVXVE010000027.1, forward strand.
AAGATCCATGTTTTGCCGCACGCCGAGACGTACCTGATCCATCCGTCGCTCAGCGACTTCATCACGCGGCGAAACGTCGGGTTTCTCAAGGAGCTCAACCGGCACAATGTCATCGGCGACGAGCTTGAATGGCGGCCCGAGGAAAGCATCCGGTTTGTCGCAGTCGGCGACATTCGCGGTTACCGGGAGAACGTCGTCCAGGTGTCGGGCAGGTCGCAGACCTTCGACAAATATTGGCGCGATTTGTTCAGGCAGTTCACCCGCGATCTGGACTACGCGACCATGTCGGCTGGCGACCACTTGGTTCTTGCCGATCGAAGCCCGGGAAGGCTGTTGCGCGCCGCGTGCGGGCTTGGCGGCCAGCTCTCGGCCTCCGGCTACAATTTGCAGCTCAGAATGGGCGCCCATAGCGGCTTCTGGAAACTCAGTCCTGGTGTGGAGGGCCTGCAGCACCCAGAAATCTCCGACATCGTTGTCGTCGCGGCCCGCATTGAGCCCCTGGCCAAACCAGGCGACATTCTTCTGTCGCAGCAATTCATCGATGACGCTCGGCGCTACGGATACCGTTTCGAGGAAGACGTTCCCGCGCTCGTCACCGACGAGTATGTGGGCGCTGGGCGATACCGGGCTGGCGCCGGGGTCCTGATTTCGAAGGACAGCGAGGCCGCCCAGCATATCCCGATCTATCTGTTCGGGAGCGCCGATGCGAAATCAGGTTCGAACCTTTAAGGCGAGGAGCGCTCTTCCCGCTCGGTCCGAGGCCTCGACTTGTCAAGGCGCAGGACAGAACACCCGAAGCCGATGTCCGTCCGGGTCGGCGGCGAGGAAGGTCCGGCCGAAGTCCATCGTCGCCGGCTCCTGCAGGATGGCGGCGCCTTTGCGCCTTTGCTCGGCGCAAAGCGCTTCGACCTCTTCGGCTGTCCCGACCGCCATCGCCAGTTCCCCGGTGTCGCCTGCGCCGCCTGGCGGCGGCTTGACGTCGCGCCGCGCCCATAAGCCGAACCTCAAGCCCGGCGCGAGCTCGAACATGACGAAGTTCGGCGAGGAATCGAGGGGCTGGCGTTCGAGCAGACGAGCGTAGAAGGCGGCGCTCTTCTGAGGCTCATCGACATAGAGCAGGATGAAATGCGGCATTGGCATCGGGTCGCTCCTTTCATTGAACAGGATACGATCCTTGCGCTTGGCTCATGTCAGATTCCGTCAGCAGCCTCACTCCGGGGCGGGGAGGCCTTCGCTCAGGCGCCAGTCCTTGAGCAGGCGTCGCCGTCCGAACGGATAACGCTCCTCAAGCGCCTGGCACGAGCCAATCCGGTCGGCGCGGAAATGGCGGAACGCCTGCCTTAGTTCGCACCAGCCCATGACGACGCGCGCCTCATCGAAATAGCCGACGCCGAACGGCCAGATCGTGCGTTCCGTTTTCGCCCCTCGCGCGTCGAGATACTCGAGCGCAAGCTTGCGCTCGGCCCGGATGGCGGCGCGGATCGGGGCAAGGTCGAGCGAGCCCGCGCTCAGCGCTTTGCCGGGCGGCACGATGAGCGTCGACGTCTCGATGTCGTCGCGCAGGCCCGGCGGCAGGACGGCGGAGATCTTGGCGAGCGCGTCGCGCGCCGCGAGCGCCAGTGATTCGTCCGTCTTCGCCCCGACCCAGCGCGCGCCCAGAACGAGCGCCTCGATTTCCTCGCCGGTCAGCATCAGCGGCGGCAGCCAGAAACCGGGCTTCAGGACATAACCGAGCCCCGCCTCGCCCTCAATCTCCGCCCCTTGCCCCTGCAAGCTCGCTATGTCGCGATAGAGCGTTCTTAAGGAGACGCCGAGCTCGTCGGCGAGGACGCGCCCGCTCACCGGCCGGCGCCTGCGCCGGAGCGCCTGCAGAAGCGCAAGAAGCCGCTCCGAGCGCGTCAATCGCTATCGTCGCTCCCGCTATTCAGCGCGTCGGCACCGGGTGCTCGCCGCGGTAGTCGTAGAAGCCGCGCTGGGTCTTCCTGCCGAGCCAGCCAGCCTCGACATATTTTACAAGAAGCGGGCACGGGCGGTATTTGGAATCGGCCAGGCCTTCGTGCAGCACCTGCATGACGGCGAGGCAGGTGTCGAGGCCGATGAAGTCGGCAAGCTGCAGCGGTCCCATCGGGTGGTTGGCGCCAAGCCGCATCGCGGTGTCGATCGCCTCGACCGAGCCCACGCCCTCGTAGAGCGTGTAGACCGCCTCGTTGATCATCGGAAGCAGGATTCGGTTGACGATGAAGGCGGGAAAGTCCTCCGACATTGTCGCCGTCTTGCCGAGCCTGGTCACGAAGTTCTTCGCCGCCTCGAACGTCTCGTCCTTGGTGGCGATGCCGCGGATCAATTCGACCAGCTGCATGCGCGGCACTGGATTCATGAAATGGATGCCGATGAACCGCTCGGGATTGGCTGTGACCGACGCGAGGCGGGTGATCGATATCGAGGAGGTGTTCGAGGCGACGATGGCGTCCGGCTTGAGAAAGGCGCGCAGCGCGATGAAGATCTTGCGCTTCACCTCTTCGTTCTCGGATGCGGCCTCGACCACGAGATCGCAGTCGCCGAGCTTGTCGAGGGTCGGGGCGACCTGAATGCGGTCGAGGATCTCCTTGCGTTGCGGTTCGCCGATTTGCCCCTTGGCCACCTGACGTGACAGATGGCCGTTGATGGTCGCGAGAGCCGCGTTGATGCGCTCCTCGGCGACATCGTTGAGGGAGACGGTCAATCCCGCCTGAGCCGCGACCTCGGCGATGCCGGCGCCCATCTGGCCGGCGCCGATGACGCCAACCGTCTCGATGTGGAGTGTCATGTTTTCGTCCAGCAAACAGCAGGCGCCGCGCCGCGATCATAAACGACTAGTGACGAGCGTCCAGTCAGACGGCGTGGTTTTCTCATGACTTCAGCCGGACCTCAGCGTCCGATCTTGGCGAGCTCTGCGGCGAGTTCGGGCAGCGCCGTGTATAGATCAGCGACGAGGCCGTAGTCGGCGACCTGGAAGATCGGCGCCTCCTCGTCCTTGTTGATGGCGACGATAACCTTCGAATCCTTCATCCCCGCAAGATGCTGAATCGCGCCTGAAATGCCGACGGCGATATAGAGCTCCGGCGCCACGACCTTGCCGGTTTGGCCGACCTGCCAGTCGTTGGGCGCGTAGCCCGCGTCGACGGCGGCGCGCGAAGCGCCCATCGCCGCGCCGAGCTTGTCGGCGACCGGCTCGATATAGGTCTTGAAGTTCTCCGCCTTCTGCATCGCCCGGCCGCCGGAGATGATGATCCTGGCCGAGGTCAGTTCCGGCCGGTCGGACTTTGCGAGCGCCTCGCCCACGAAGGACGACACAGCCGGATCCGGAGCGGCCGCGACCGTCTCGATCGGCGCCGAGCCGCCCTGGCCAGTCGCGGCGAAAGACGCGGTGCGCACCGTCACGACGATCTTCGGATCGGTCAACTCGACGGTCTGGATCGCATTGCCCGCATAGATCGGCCGCTCGAAGGTCTTGGGGCCGATGACCCTGGTGATGTCGGAAACCTGCATCACGTCCAGAAGCGCGGCGGCGCGCGGCGCAACATTCTTGGCGCTCGCGGTCGAAGGCGCGACGATGGCGTCATAGCCGTCAGCGAGCTTGACGATCAGCGCCGCCAGCGGCTCGGCGAGGCCATGCGCATAGAGAGGATCGTCCGCGACGAGCGCCTTCGCGACGCCCTGCAGCTTGGCCGCCGCCTCGGCGGGCGCGCCGACGTTCTGGCCGGCGACGAGCACGTCGACGGGTTGCCCAAGCTCGAGCGCGGCGGTTAGCGCGCGCGCCGTCGCGTCGTTCAATTGGCCGCCCGCGACCTCCGCCAGGAGAAGGGTCGCCATCGTCAGATCACTCCGACTTCGTCATGCAGCTTGGCGACCAGCTCCGCCACCGATTTGACTTTGACCCCGGCCTTGCGCCCCGGCGGCTCGGTGGTCTTCAACACCTTAAGGCGAGGCGACACGTCGACGCCGTAGTCTGCCGGCGTCTTCTCCTCGATCGGCTTCTTCTTCGCCTTCATGATGTTGGGGAGCGAGGCGTAGCGCGGCTCATTCAGGCGCAAATCGGTGGTTACGATCGCCGGCAGCTTTAACGACACGGTCTGCATGCCGCCGTCGACCTCGCGCGTGACTTCGACCGAGCCGTCGCCGATCACGACCTTCGAGGCGAACGTGCCCTGGCCCCAGCCGGTCAGCGCCCCCAACATCTGTCCGGTCTGGTTCGAATCGTCGTCGATCGCCTGTTTGCCCATGATCACGAGACCGGGCTGTTCGGCGGCGACGACCGCCTTGAGCAGCTTGGCGACCCCCAGCGGTTCGACGAGCGTGTCGGTCTTGATGAGAATGCCGCGATCAGCGCCCATGGCGAGCGCTGTGCGGATGGTTTCGCTGGCCTGGGCCAAGCCGATCGAGACGATAACCACCTCGCTCGCCTTGCCGGCCTCCTTCTGCCGTAGCGCCTCCTCGACGGCGATCTCGTCGAACGGATTCATCGACATCTTGACATTGGCGAGTTCGACCCCAGAGCCGTCGGCCTTGATGCGAATCTTGATGTTGTAGTCGACCACCCGTTTGACGGGCACGAGGATCTTCATGGACCGCAGAACTCCTCCCGAACCGGACGCTCATCCAAGCAATTCGAGGTCGAAACCCCTAATCTCGGCCCCGGCGCAAGTCAAACGCGAGCGAACCTCTGATCTCCTAGGACGGTGAAAAGTTCAGTTGACGAGTTCAAAACGGCGGCCATCCATGCCTGCAAGATATGCAGGTCGCTCGCGATCTGCCCGGCGCGCCGCGTTCGTGACGGATTCTTCAAGCGCCGGTTGTGGCGCAATTGACAGGACCGAAATTCTGACGCCAAGTCGCGGATAGACGGCCGGCAAGTGAAGGGCCAATCGCTGTATGGGGAAGGGCGCACTCATAGAGAGGATCCGAGCAAGATGAGCGAACTGGATGATTGGAACGGGCGCCTGCTTCATGGCGCCATTTCGCGCCGCGAGTTTATGGGCCGCGCCGCCTTGCTTGGCGCCTCGAGCGTCGCGATTTCGGCAATGCTGGCGAGCGCTGACGCGGTCGCCGCCGAGACCCCCAAAAAGGGCGGCGTGCTGAAGCTCGGCCTTGCGGGCGGCAGCACCACCGACAGCCTCGATTTCCGCACCACTACAGATTCCGTGCTCATCGACACCAACCATGGGCTCTGGAATTGCCTCGCCGAATGGGGCCAGGACGGGAAACCCCATCCGGAGCTGGCGGAGAGCTGGGAGGCGAATAACGGCGCCAAGGACTGGATCTTCAACCTGCGCAAGGGCGTGACCTTTTCGAACGGCAAGGAATTCGCCGCCGACGACGCGATCTATTCGCTCAATCTTCATCGAGGCGCCACGAAATCCGGCGGCGCCACTTCGGTGAAGGGCGTCACCGACATCAAGAAGCTCAACGACCACCAGATCCAGATCTCCCTCTCCGCTCCGGACGCCGATTTCCCCTATGGCCTTACCGACTATCATCTCATGATGGTTCCTGACGGCTTCAAGGACTGGGCGAAGCCGGTTGGCACCGGTCCTTTCGTGCTCGAGAGCTTCGATCCTGGCGTGCGGATCAGGGTCAAGAAGGTTCGGCCTTACTGGAAGGATGGCAAGGGTCTTCTCGATGGCGTGGACGTCACCGTCATCAACGACGGCTCCGCGCGTCTCAACGCGCTGATCTCAGGCCAGATGGACGCGATCAACCGGGTCGATCACAAGGCTGTGGCTCTGCTGTCCAAAACCCCGAGGATCCAGATTGTGCGCGCTCCCGGCGGCTGGTTCTCGGTATTGGCGATGGAGGTCGACAAGCCTCCCTATGACAATCCCGACATCCGCATGGCGTTGATGCTCGCTGCCGACCGCGAGCAGATGCTCAAAGCGTTGTTCAGCGGCTACGGCACGACTGGCAACGACCATCCGATACCGCCGACCGACCCGTACTTCAACAAGGAGCTGCCGCAGCGCAAATACGATCCCGAAAAAGCGGCCTTCCATTTCAAGAAGGCGGGCATCGCCGATCCGAAGATCATCCTCCAGACATCGGACGCCGCCTTCAACGGCGCTGTCGATCAGGGCGAGCTCTTGCAGGCGAGCGCGGCCAAAGCAGGGATCAAGGTCGACGTGAAGAAGGAGCCCGCCGACGGCTTCTTCGACAATGTCTGGCTGAAAGCGCCGTTCGTCGGCAGCTACTGGGGCGGACGGCCGGCGGCGACGCAGATGCTCTCCGTCGCCTTCGAGAAGGGAGCGCCGTGGAACGAGACGCACTGGAACGACGCGCAATTCGAGAAACTGCTTTCAGATGCGCGGGCTGAGACCGACGAGGCCAAGCGCAAGCCCTACATCTGGGAAATGCAGGCCATTCTCAACGAGCGCGGCGGCGCCCTCATCCCGGTGTTCCGCGACTGGCTCGATGCGCATAACCAAAAGGTCGGCGGTCATACGCCGCATGGCGGCTATGACATGAACAATGGCTGGATCATGGAGGACGCCTGGCTCAAGTCGTGATCGACAGCGCGATGAGGCGCGGCGCGGGCGCTTGCCCCGCGCCCTTGCCGCTGTAGCGGGGTGGAGAAGGAAAGCCGGCGCCGTGCTGAAGCTCATCCTTAACCGTCTTGGCCTCGGCGTCCTCACCCTGTTCGCCGCCTCCGTGCTCATCTTCATCGGCACGGAGATCCTGCCTGGCGACCTGGCCTCCGCCATTCTCCAGAACACCGCCACCCCTGAGACGCTCGCCAAGCTGCGGCTGGACCTTGGGCTCAACCAGCCCGCCTACATTCGTTTCTTCCAATGGCTGTTCGCCGCGCTGCACGGCGATTTCGGCAAGTCGCTCGCCAACAACCGCGACGTCCTGACCGAGATCGCGCCGCGCTTCGCCAATACGATGTTCCTGGCGGTCTATGCGGCGATCGTCGCCGTGCCGCTCGCGATCGGCCTTGGGCTTATGGCGGCGATCCGGCAGGGCAGCGTTTTCGACCGGCTGGTCAATGTCGTGACGCTGATGACGATTTCCGTGCCGGAATATTTTCTCGCCTATCTCCTGATCAAATATGTCGCCGTCGAACTCGGCTGGTTTCCGTCGTTGGCAAGCGTCTCGTCCGACACCCCCTTTTTCGACCGCCTCTACATCGCGTTCCTGCCGATGCTGACGCTGGTCCTGGTGATTGTCGCGCATATGATGCGCATGACACGCGCTTCCGTGCTTTCGGTGATGGCGAGCCCCTATATCGAGATGGCGATCCTCAAGGGTCTCTCCAAGTCGCGCATTGTCGTCCGCCACGCGCTGCCGAACGCCCTCGCGCCAATCATTTCCGTCGTTGCGCTCAACCTAGCCTACCTCATCGTCGGCGTCGTCGTCGTCGAGACCGTGTTCGTCTATCCCGGCCTCGGCCAATTGATGGTCGACGAGGTCAGCAAGCATGACGTGCCGGTGGTGCAGGCGTGCGGGCTCATCTTCGCCGCCACGTTCATCCTGCTCAACATGATCGCCGACATCCTCGCCATCCTGTCCAATCCGCGGCTTCGCCAGCCGCGCTGACCGAGTCAGGGGCAGGCGCGGGCAAGAAGGACCGTCATGCGCATCTGGGGCCATAAACTGAGCGTCACCGCCCAGATCGGGATTGCGATCGTTCTCATCAACCTCTTTGTGGCCCTGTTCGCGCCGCTGATCGCCCCTTACGACCAGACGACGCCGCTCGGCGACGCCTGGGCCGACCCGAGCGCCCAGCATTGGCTTGGCCTCGACAATCTCGGTCGCGACCTCCTGAGCCGTTTGATCTATGGCGCGCGCATGTCGATCGGACTGGCGCTCGTGATCACGGCGCTCTCGTTCCTGATCGGCGTCATTTCCGGCTTCGCCGCCGCGGTCGCGGGAGGCTGGATCGACCAGCTGCTGTCTCGCCTCGTCGATCTCTTGTTGTCGATGCCGACATTGATTTTCGCCTTCGTGATTCTGTCGGTTCTCGGCTCGGCGCTGCCGGTTCTCATCGTCACCATCGCCATCCTCGATTCGACCAAGGTGTTCCGCCTGGCGAGGTCCGTCGCGGTCAATATCGTCAGCCTCGAGTTCGTCGAGGCCGCCCGCCTGCGCGGCGAGGGCTGGTGGTGGATCGTGTCCAGGGAGGTGCTGCCCAACGCGGTTCCTCCCCTGACAGCGGAGTTCGGCTTGCGCTTCTGCTTCACCTTTCTCTTTATCGCCGCCTTGAGCTTTCTCGGACTCGGCGTGCAGCCGCCGAACGCCGACTGGGGCAGCATGGTCAAGGACTACCGGGACATGATCAATTTCGGCTCCGCGGCGCCACTCTATCCCGCAGCGGCAATCGCGATTCTGACCATCGGCGTCAACTTCGTCGTCGATTGGATGCTTTCGATCCATTCCCGAGGCCAGGGAGAAGGCGCATGAGCCAGCAGACGACGGAGGCTCCACGGTCCAGGGATGACTCCGTCATCCTCGACATTCGCGGCATGCGCGTCGCCGTGCGCACCGACATGGGCGAAGGGCCTGTGCTTGTCGACGACGTGTCCCTCCAGCTCAAGCGCGGGGAGGTGATTGGCCTCATCGGCGAATCCGGGGCCGGCAAGTCGACCATCGGGCTCGCCTCGATGGGATACACCCGCCGCGACTGCCACATCGTCGGCGGGAACATCATATTCGGCGACACCGACATCCGCGCCATCAGCCTGGACGAACGGCGCGCGCTGCGCGGACCGAAGATCGCCTATATCGCTCAGAGCGCGGCGGCCTCGTTCAACCCCGCCCATACGCTGATGGAGCAGGTCTGCGAGGCGTCGGTGCGGCATGGCGTATTGTCCCGGGCGGAGGCGCGGGCGGAAGCGATCAGCCTGTTCAAGCAGCTCGATCTGCCGAGCCCGGAGACGATCGGCTCGCGCTATCCCCATCAGGTTTCCGGCGGACAGCTTCAGCGGGTGATGGCGGCGATGGCGATGGTCGCCAAGCCTGACATTCTCATCTTCGACGAGCCGACCACCGCGCTTGACGTGACCACCCAGGTCGAGTGCCTCGCCGCGTTCCGCAAGCTCATCCGGGAGCATGGCACAGCGGCCCTATATATCACCCACGACCTCGCGGTCGTCGCCCAGATCGCCGACCGCATCATGGTGCTGAGACGCGGCAGAACCGTCGAATTCGGCGATTCGCGGCAGATCCTGCTTGAGCCGCAGGAGGAATATACGCGCCGCCTGGTGAGCGAACGCATCGCCGGCCACAATTTCGTCGACGCCAACGTCGCCGCTCAAGTCCCGATCCTCGCCATCGACCACGTGAGCGCCGACTATCCGAGCAAGCCGAAGGTAATCGACGACGTCAGTCTCGAAGTGCGCAAGGGCGATACGGTGGCCGTCGTCGGCGAGTCGGGTTCGGGCAAATCGACTTTGGCGCGCGTGGTGACCGGCCTCTTGCCGCGGGTCGCGGGGGACGTGCGCTTCAACGGCGCAAGCCTGCCACCGCGGCTCAAGGACCGCGCCAAGGACCAGCTGCGCAGGGTGCAAATGATCTACCAGATGCCCGACGTTGCGCTCAATCCCCAGCACACCTTGCTCGAGACGATCGGCAGGCCGGTGGCCTTTTATTTCAACCGATCACGCGAGGATGTGCGCGCCCGGGTAGCCGAACTGCTGCGGCAGATGGATCTGCCGGAATCCTTCATCACCCGCAAGACCAGCGAATTGTCCGGCGGGCAGAAGCAGCGGGTCTCGATCGCCCGGGCGCTGGCCGCCGAGCCCGATCTCATCATCTGCGACGAGGTGACGTCGGCTCTCGATCAGTTGGTTGGAGAAGAGATCCTCCGCTTGTTGAAAAGGCTGCAGGACGAGCTGGGCGTCGCCTATCTGTTCATTACCCATGATCTCGGCACGGTGAAGCGAATCGCCAACAAGGTCGTCGTCATGCTGCAGGGCAAGGTGGTCGCAAGCGGCGAGACCGCAGCCGTCTTCTCGCCGCCCTACCATCCCTACACGGAGTTGCTGCTGTCTTCGGTGCCCGAGATGCGGCCGGATTGGCTCGACGAGGTCCTCGCCGCCCGCGCCGCCGGAGCTGCGACCACCTCGGCGCTGCTTAGGGCGCCCTGAAGGACGCCGCCGGCAAGCCCCCAAAAAGGGGCGCCAGTCTGGCCTTGCCGCGCCCGCAATTCGTTTCTATACCGCCGCCAAGCCATTAGAGGAAACGGGCGGAAGCGCGTTCCGGGGAGACTCCCGTCCGGCGTGATCATTGCATGGCTCGGTCGGCCGACCGATCGGCCGGTGACGATAGAGGACGTTGTTGATGCGCGCGCCGGGCGGACCGCGTCTGTTGCTGCGGCGGCTCCGCGAGGTGATGGCGGAGCCTGTCACCGCCCAGGCGCGCCTGGACCGTATCGTCGTCCTCATCGCCTCCAATATGGTCGCCGAGGTGTGCTCGCTATACGTCGTGCGCGCCGACGGCGCGATGGAGCTGTTCGCGACCGAGGGCCTCAACCGCGAAGCGGTCCATCTGACCACCATGCGGCCAGGCGAGGGCCTTGTCGGCCTGATCGCCTCGAGCGCCGAGCCGCTCGCGTTGTCCGACGCGCAGCACCATCCGGCGTTTTCCTACAGGCCAGAGACGGGCGAAGAAATCTACCAGTCGTTCCTCGGGGTGCCGGTACTGCGCGGCGGCGCAACGATCGGGGTGCTGGTGGTGCAAAACCGCGCCCGGCGCGCCTACTCGGAAGAAGAAATCGAAGCGCTTCAGACGACCGCCATGCTGCTCGCCGAGATGATCGCGTCCGGAGAGCTGCAGGCCATAGCGGCGCAGGGCGCCTCGATCGTGGTGCGGCGGCAGATGTCGCTGAAAGGCCTGGGCATCGCCGAAGGACTCGGCCTCGGTCATGTGGTGATGCACCAGTCGCGCGTGACCGTGTCCACGATCGTCGCTGACGACGTCGAAGCGGAGCTTATCAGGCTGGAGACCGCCATTAGCGCCATGCGCGCCTCGGTCGACAGTCTGATCGACCGCAACGACGACGGCGTTGGCGGCGAGCACCGCGACGTGCTGGAGGCGTTCCGCATGATCGCCCACGATCGCGGCTGGCTTCGCCGGCTGCGTGAGGCGGTGAGCTCCGGCTTGACTGCGGAGGCGGCGGTCGAGCGGGTGCATAACGACGCCCGCGCCAAGCTGCAGCGACAGACCGACCCTTACCTGCGCGACCGCCTGCACGACCTTACCGACATCGCCAATCGCCTGTTGCATCAGCTCGCCGGCCAGAGCCTGGTTCTGTTGCCTGACGAGCTGCCGGAAAACGCCATTCTTGTGGCGCGCTCGATGAGCCCGGCGGCGCTGCTCGACTATGACCGTTCGCGGCTGCGCGGACTTGTGGTCGAGGAGGCCGGCGCCTCGAGCCATATCGCCATCGTCGCCCGCGCGCTCTCCATTCCCGCGGTCAGCGACATCCCCAATATTTCCGAAATCGTCGAGCAGGGCGACGCGATCATCGTCGACGGCGACGCCGGGGAGATCTATTTGCGGCCGCCCGCGGACGTCGAGGCGGCTTATGGCGAAAAGGCGCGCATGCGGGCGCGGCGCCAGGCGCAATATCGCGCCCTTCGCGACACGCCGACGGTCAGTGTCGACGGCGTCTCGATCGGCCTGCACATGAACGCCGGGTTGCTCGTCGACATGCCCCACCTCGCTGAAACCGGCGCGAAGTCGATCGGCCTCTTCCGCACCGAATTGCAGTTCATGCTCGCCGCGCGTTTTCCCCGGCCGGGCGCGCAGCAACAGCTCTATCGCGCCATCCTCGACGCCGCCGGCGACCGACCGGTCACGTTCCGCACGCTCGACATCGGCGGCGACAAGCTCCTGCCCTATATGAAGGGCATCGAGGAGGACAACCCCGCGCTCGGTTGGCGCGCGCTGCGCATCGGGCTCGATCGCCCGGCGCTGCTGCGCATGCAATTTCGGGCGTTCATCCGCGCCGCCGCCGGCCGAGATCTCAAGGTCATGGCGCCGATGGTGTCGACCGTCGACGAATATCGCGCGGCCCGCGCGATGTTCGACCGTGAGCTTGCCTGGAGCGAGAGTCACGGCTATGAGCCCCCTCTCGCCGCCAGTCTCGGTGTGATGGTCGAAGTGCCGTCGCTCTTGTGGCAGATCGACGAGATCGCAGCCGCGGCAGACTTCCTGTCGGTCGGCTCGAACGATCTCATGCAATATCTTTACGCGGTGGACCGCGCCAACCGCCGCGTCTCCAATCGTTTCGATACGCTGAGCGTCGGTTTCCTGCGCGCTTTGCGCTCAATCGCGGAGGCGGGCGCGCGGCATGGAACCCCGGTCACCTTATGCGGGGAGATGGGTGGAGAGACGCTTGAGGCGATGGCTCTGATGGCGATCGGCTACCGCGAGCTTTCGATGTCCGCGGCCTCGATCGGCCCCGTCAAGGCGATGACGCTGTCGCTCAATATCAGCGAGGCGCAACGCGAGGTTGAGGCGATGCTGGCCAAAGGGCGCGAGGAAGCTTCCCTGCGCAAGCCGCTTGAGCGGCTGGCGGAACGCCTTGAGGTGCGCCTCTAGCGAGACGAGCGTTCGCCCGTCCGCCGCTACCGCTTCGTGAGCTCACGCAATGGCCGCCACCGACAATCTGGATCTCATCCTGCGCCGCCATCAGGAAATCTCGGCCCGCCTCGCCGAGGGCGCGGCCGGGGCGCAATATTCCTCGCTGTCGCGCGAACTCAGCGAGCTCGAGCCGGTCGTCGCGGCGATCGAGGCCTTTCAGGCCAAGGAGAAGGAGCGCGCGGACCTCGAGACGCTGCTCAGGGAGCCGGATCTGGACCCGGACATGCGCGCGATGGCGAGCGCGGAGCTTGAGGCCGCCGAGGTCGAAGCCGAAGCGATGTCCAAGGCGATTCGCATCGCGCTCCTGCCCAAGGACGCGGCGGATGAAGGCGGCGCGATCCTCGAAGTGCGGGCCGGCACTGGCGGGGATGAGGCCGCGCTGTTCGCCGGCGATCTCTTTCGCCTGTACGTCAAATATGCGGAGCGGAAGCGCTGGAAGGTCGAAATCCTGTCGTCGAGCGAGGGGACGGCTGGAGGGTTCAAGGAGGTCGTCGCCGAGATCTCCGGGCGCGGCGTGTTCGCGCGGCTCAAGTTCGAAAGCGGCGTCCATCGGGTGCAGCGCGTGCCGACGACCGAAACCCAGGGGCGCATCCACACTTCCGCCGCGACGGTCGCTGTGCTGCCGATCGCTGAGGAAGCGGACTTTGTCATCAACGAGGCCGATCTCAAGATCGACACCTATCGCTCCTCCGGCGCCGGCGGCCAGCATGTCAACAAGACCGAATCGGCGATCCGCATCACCCACCTGCCGACCGGCGTGGTGGTCGCGATGCAGGAGGAGCGGTCCCAGCATCGCAACCGCACCAAGGCGATGGCCCTCTTACGCTCGCGCATCCTCGACGCCAAAAACCAGAAGCTCGACGCCGACCGCGCTGAGGCCCGGCGCTCCCAGGTCGGCTCCGGCGACCGCTCGCAGCGCATCCGCACCTATAATTTCCCGCAAGGGCGGGTGACCGACCACCGCATCAATCTCACCCTCTACTCGCTCGAACGCCTCATGGAGGGCGAGGGGCTCGATGAAATCATCGACGCGCTCACGGCGGAACGTCAGGCGGAGCTTTTGGCTGCGCAGGCCGCGTCGTGACCGTTCCGCGCCTGCCGCCCTTCGGTCCACGCATGCGCATCGGCCTGCTTGGCGGCTCGTTCAACCCGCCGCACGAGGGGCACGCGCTCATCACGCGGCTTGCGCTGCGTAGGCTCGCTCTCGATCGCGTCTGGTGGCTGGTGACGCCCGGTAATCCGCTGAAATCGCTGACCGGACTTCCGGCGCTGAAGGCGCGCGTTGAAGCGGCGCGCCGGCTCGACGTCGGACCGCGTGTCGTGGTCACCGACATCGAAGCGCAGATCGGTTCACGCTTTACCTATGATACGCTTCTTTGGCTCAGGCAGCGCGCGCCAGGCGTGCATTTCGTCTGGATCATGGGCGCCGACAACCTTCGCCAGTTCCATCTCTGGCGCGATTGGCGGCGGATCGCCGAGCTTGTGCCGGTCGCCGTCGTCGATCGACCGGGCTCGACCTTGAAGGCGCTCTCAAGTCCAGCCGGCGCGGCGCTTGTCCCGTGGCGCGTTCCCGAGGGCGACGCGACGCGCTTCGCCACGATGCGGCCGCCGGCGCTCCTTTTTTTGCACGGGCCGCGCTCCCGGCTGTCCTCGACTGCGCTGAGAGGGGAGGGCGTATCGTAAAGCCATGACCAAAATTGCAGTCCTCGATGATTGGCAGGGCGTGGCGCGCAGCAGCGCCGACTGGTCCAGACTCGCCGCTCGCGCTGAGCTCGTGTTTTTCGGTGACGCTTTTGCGTCCGAAGATGACGCCGCCAATGCGCTCAGGGATTTCGACATCCTCTTGACCATGCGCGAGCGCACGCCCTTTCCCGAAAGCCTTATCCGCCGTCTTCCCAAGCTCCGCATGATCGGCATCACCGGAGCTTCGAACGCCTCGCTGGATGTCGAGGCTTGCACCCGTCAGGGCGTAACGGTCTGCAACACAACAGGCGGGGGAGGCGCGCCTTATGCGACGGCTGAACTCGCGCTGGGGCTCATGATCGCCGCCGCCCGCGCGGTTACCGGCCGCCGACCGGACCATGCGCGCCGGCGGTTTCCAGCACGGCGTGCCAGTCGGCATGGGCCTTGCCGGCAAGACGATTGGAATCGTCGGCCTGGGGCGGCTCGGGGCGCGCATGGCCCGCTACGCGCTGGCGCTCGACATGACGGTCGTGGCCTGGAGTCCGAACATGACCGAGGCGAAGGCTGAGCAGGCCGGCGCCCGTCTCGTCGGCAAATCGGATCTCATGAGCTTGTCCGACGTCATCTCGGTGCACATGGTCCTGTCGCCGCGCAGTCGTGGCCTGATCGGCGCCGATGACATCGCCCGCATGAAGCATGGCGCGATCCTCATCAACACTTCGCGCGGGCCTCTCGTCGACGAGGCCGCTCTTGTCGGCGCCGTTCAGGCCGGCAGGATCGTCGCGGCGCTTGACGTTTTCGACAAAGAGCCGCTGCCGCCTGATCATCCGTTCCGGACTTCGAACCACACCGTGCTCACGCCCCATCTCGGCTACGGAGTGGCGGAGACATGGCGCCAGTTCTATCCGCAGAGCGTCGAGAACGCGGAGGCTTTCCTGGACGGTAAACCCATTCGGGTCGTGAACGCGCGATAGCGCCTTGCGCGCCCCTTGAGCGGCGGCGCCGTCACCCTACGACGTGCTCCAAAGGCCAGACTTCCACAACGCCATGCGCAACTGCGCACGGGGTTCGCGAAACGATCTCGATCGCCTCGGCGAGATCGGCCGCTTCAATCACCGCGAAGCCTGCGACCGGCAAGGCCGACGACATGAAGGCGGAGTTCTCCGTCTTGACTCCAGCCGCGAGCGGATTGCGGACCTGAGTCGGCGCGCCCGCGGCGCCAATCAACGCTCCGCCCTTTTTCATCACGGCGTCGTGGGCGTGGGCCGCATCGCGAATTTCTTTGGGCGTGCTGTCGTAGCCAGTGCGGTCGCCATATCCAATCGTAATGAACTTCGGCATGTCGAGTTTTTCCTTCGCTGAACCAGCGTTCGTTCATTGCACGACCAACAACGCCCGGACAGGGACTTCCCGCAGCGCCTCAATTTGCCGATGTCCTTCGGGAAGTCTTCGGAATAGAGTGCGCCGTTCGGCCCCAAGCTGGAGGGACGCGATGAAAACTCGATTTTCAACGGTTCTCGCTTTGCTGGCGGGATGTGCAATCGGCGCTGTCGCCGTTCAGGGCATTCACGCGGCAGGCGGCCCGCCCGCTTACCTCGTGACCGAGATCGGCGTCAGTGATTTGGATGCATACCAGAAGGAGTACGTTCCCGTTGTCCAAGCCTCGATAAAGGCGGCGGGCGGCCGTCTCATAGCCGGCGGGCAGAACATCCTTGTGTTCGAGGGACCGTCTCCGGGCGTCCGCGTCGCCATTAATCGATTTGATAGCCTTGACGCGGTCCAAGCGTGGCGCAATTCGGATCAGTACAAAGAAGCCCGCAAGATCGGCGACAAATACGCGAAGTTCCGCTCCTTTGCGGTCGAGGGCCTGCCTCAATAGGTCGCTACCCACGGGGCAGGGCAGCCTCATGCAAGCTTCGGGTCGGACCCTTGCCCCCGTCTCTGTCCGTCCGTGGGGCCCCGATGCCGCGCTTGTCCTTCAGCCCCGCCCTCTTGCGCGCGGCGTTCATCGCCGCGCTTGCGGCTGTCGCGGCGGCGCTCGCCGGCTGCCACGACTTCGGCGACGTCACCGGCTCCATTCCCGCATCGTCAGCTCAACCAGCGAACGAGGCGAAGCTCCGGGCCTACGCCGATGAATTGGGCAAGCGCTACGACAGCAATCCGGGGGAGAAGACGGCTTC
Organism: uncultured Alphaproteobacteria bacterium; assembly: GCA_963764955.1. Classification (GTDB taxonomy): domain Bacteria; phylum Pseudomonadota; class Alphaproteobacteria; order Rhizobiales; family Beijerinckiaceae; genus Roseiarcus. The sequence continues at coordinate 57,661 of CAVXVE010000027.1, forward strand.
GATCGAATACGCGCGCGCCCTTCGCGCGCTCACCCGATATAGCGAGGCGGTCGCGGTCATCCAGACGGCCGCCATCAAGGCCCCGAAGGATTTCGACGTGCTCGGCGAATACGGCAAGGCGCTGGCTGACGCCGGTCAGCTGCCGCAAGCCAAGGACGTGCTGAGCCACGCCTATACGCCCGACAATCCGCGGTGGGACGTGATGTCTGTCCAGGGCGCCGTGGCCGATCGAATGGGCGACCACGCGAGCGCCATGCAATTCTATCGCGAAGCTTTGAAAATAGCGCCGGGCGAGCCGAGCGTGCTCACCAATATGGGGCTCTCGCTCGCTTTGGCCAAAAAATTGCCCGAAGCCGAGGAGGCGCTGAAGCAAGCGGTCGCGAGCCCGAAAGCCGACGCCCGCATGCGTGGCGACCTTGCGCTGGTGCTGGCGCTGGAGGGGAAATTCGCCGAAGCCGAGACGGTCGGTCGGGCCGACCTCTCGCCGGACGCGGCGCGCGCCAATGTCGAGGCGATCCGGCAAATGATTGCGCAGAACGATTCCTGGCGCGAACTCCGCAAGCCGGCGAAGACGGCCAAGCCGAAGACGCCGACGAAAGCCGACGCGGCCGGTTGACGCCTTGTATCGGCCGGTTGCGGCCGTCGGAAAGATCCAGCCCCCGCGCGGCGATCCTCGCGCCTTACGATGCAGCCCTTCGGCTGTCTGTACGCTCGCGCGCCCGCTCGCCCCGCAAGCGCTGATATTCGAATGCGATCAGGCTCGCCCCATGCCGGCGCTCCAGGCGCCGCACGATGAAATGTCCGCGAGCCAGCGTCTGGAAATGGTCGGCGAAGGCGGCGTTGACCGCAGCGCCGCCGATCGCGCCCAAAACCGGCGCGGCCTGAGCGGCGATCTTCTCGCTCACCACGATTCCGAACCGCGCCGCGACCTGCGAGATCAGCCGCGCGATGACCGGCGCGGGCAGGGCGGCGACGCCCTCGGCGGCGACGAAGCGCGCGCTGTCGCTCACGGTTTTGGCGAGCGCGGCCCGGACGGCGAAATAGCCGCTCTCGAAGGCGCTCTCTCCGGCCGCCTGACCACCGAGGGCGAACACTTCCACGCAGGCGAGAGCAGCCTCGGGCGCGGTCAGGTCCTCGCCTTCCTCGCGCGCGATCTCTGCGATCGAGCGCAGAAGGATCGTGGTCGATATCGGCAGTTCGACCGGCAGCGCCGCGAGTCCCAACGCGCCTCCGACCGCCCCGGAAGCGGCGAGGGCGAGCTTATGAGCGCGGTTGGCGGACTTCGCCGGCGTGTTCAGGTCAAGCGTGCGCAAGGCAAGCCTGAGCGCGCCGCGGAGAGCCGTCTCGCTCACCTGCGCGATCACCCGCCGGGCCGGTTGCGGGAGGGTGCGGCCCAGCATTCCGACCGGTCGGCCGACCGCGTCGGTCAGGCGCTGGGCGAAGCTCGCCCCCTCGAGGCATGCAACCGCCTGCCTCAAATCCCCGGTCTCCTGCGGCGTCAGCCGCGCCGGCATATATTCGATGGTCGCCATAACCGCCCCTCGAGCCGCGTGGGCCATTCCGCGTCAACATCGTGATATGGGGCGCTCCGCGCCCAAGGCCAAGAGTCCGGCTGTCAAACGAAGGCGATAATTCCCAAGCTGATGACGCCGGCCGCCCAGCAATAATAGGCGAACGGACTCATCGCCTCGAATTCGTGCCGGTTGAAATAGCGCATGAGCAAGGTCAGGCTCAGATAGGCGAAGATTCCGGCGACGATGCCGGACAGGATCGCCATCCCCCCCAGCGTCGCCCCCTCCTTCATCAGTTTCGGCGCCTCATAGACATTTGCGGCGAGAATGATCGGCGCGCCCATGAGAAACGAGAAGCGCGCCGCCTCCGCATGCTTGAGCCCCGCCACGACGCCCGCGACGATCGTCACGCCCGAGCGCGAGATTCCAGGGATCAATGCCAAACATTGGGCGAAGCCGACCGCCAGCGCCCCCTTCCAGTTGAGCTGGCCGAGCGCACCGACCAATTCCTCGCCGATCCGGTCGCCGAAATAGAGGATGAAGCCATTGACGATCAGGAAGACCGCAGCGATTGCGGGCGCGGCGAAGGCGTCGCCCAGGAGCTTGCGGAATACAGATCCGACCAGGACGGCTGGGATCGTCGCCAGGACGACGTAGAAGAACGTCCGTCGGTCCGTCTTCGCGCGCGCGTCCGATGCGTTAATGAGAGAGCGCAGAAAGCTCAGCCAGTCGCGCCAGAAGAAGACGAACAGCGCGATCGACGTGCCCAGATGCATGACCACGAGATAGGCGAGCCAGTCCGGGGCCTTCTCATCAACTCCCCAATTCAGGAGCCGCGGCAGGATGACCGCATGGCCGAGGCTCGAGACCGGAAAGAGCTCGGTCACGCCCTGCAGCACGGCCATGATAATCGCTTGCAGTGCTGTCAAAGCGGCCCCCGCCGGTCAGTAGAAATAACGCCCGGCGGGCGCGTTCATGGATTTGGTCGCAGCGCGCCGGGCCGTCAGCAGGTGGCGTGGCCGCACTTGTGCACGGCGTCGACCTTGTCCTTGAGCTGGTCGTAACCGACTGCGCCGACGACGACGTCCTGACCGACGACAAAGGTCGGCGTGCCGTTGATCTGCAGGGCGTCCGCAAGCTGCATGACTTCGCTCAAGCCCGCCTTGGTGTCGGCGCTTTCCATGTCCTTGGCGAGCCGGTCCATGTCGAGGCCAAGCTCGCGGGCGACCGCCAGCGCCTCGGTCTTGCCGATCGGGCCGTGCATCGCCAGGAGCTTGGAGTGAAACGCCCAGAACTTGTCGCCCGGGAGTTGATTGCGAGCGGCGCTCGCGACCTTTGCGGCCTCGACCGACCCCGGCCCCAAAACCGGATAGTCCTTGAGAACCAGCTTGAGATTCGGATCGTCCTTCAAGAGCTTGGTGACGTCCGGCAGCGCCCCCTTGCAGAAGTGGCAATTGTAATCGAAGAACTCGACCAGCGTCGCGCTGCCCTTCGGATTGCCGATCGTGGCCTGATATTTCGAGCTGAACAGAGCGCTCGACTGAGTGGACACGACTTTCTGGCGCTCTGCGTCCGCCGCGTCCTTGTCGTGCTTGTCGAGCGCTTCAATCGCCGCGCGCAAGACGTCCGGGTTGTTGACGAGATAATCCTTGATGAACGCGCCGAGTTCCTGTTTCTGCGCGGGCGTAAACTGATCGGCGCTTGCGGGCGCGGCCGTGCAGGCAACCCCGAGGAAAGCGGCCGCAAGGCCAAAGGCGGTAGCGAGCTTCATTAATATTCTCCAGACTGCGGCCGGGCTCGAGGGCGGCCGCCATGTTCACGGGCTCGCCTGTAAGGGCGACAATTGCAACTTTGTTGTGTCCTTGTGAACGCGATCCTAGCGGATTTCCGGGATCGTGTCTTCCCGCGCGATGTTGCCGAACCGGGTCACCTCGGCGTCGAACTGGAGTTCGACCGTGCCGGTCGGCCCGTGGCGTTGCTTGCCGATGATGACCTCCGCCCGGCCGTGCGCATTCTCCATCTGCGCCATCCAGGCGATATGCTCCTCCGTGCCTGGCCTCGGCTCACGGTTTTTGAGGTAATATTCCTCGCGATAGACGAACAGCACGACGTCCGCGTCCTGCTCGATCGAGCCGGATTCGCGCAGGTCCGAGAGCTGCGGGCGCTTGTCGTCGCGCTGTTCAACTTGACGTGAAAGCTGGGAGCAGGCGAGGATCGGAATGTTGAGCTCCTTGGCCAGCGCCTTGAGGCCGGTCGTGATCTCGGTCAGTTCCTGCACCCGGTTGTCGGACCGCGACTTCGAGCCGGCGAGAAGCTGGAGATAGTCGACGACCAGGAGGTCGAGGCCTCGCTGGCGCTTGAGCCGTCTGGCGCGGGCCGTAAGCTGCGCGATCGAGACGCCGCCGGTCTGGTCGATATAGTACGGAATCTGCTGCATCTCGCGCACCGCGTCGGCGACGCGGTGGAAGTCGGCCTCGGTGATGTCGCCGCGCCGGATCTTGTAGGAGGCGACGCCGGATTGTTCGGCGATGATGCGGGTCGCCAGCTGTTCGGCCGACATTTCGAGGGAAAAGAAGCCGACGATGCCGCCATTGGCGGTCTCGATTGCGCCGTCAGCGCGCGCTCGCCCTTCGTAGGCTTTGGCGATGTTGAAGGCGATATTGGTGGCGAGCGCCGTTTTCCCCATGCCCGGACGGCCGGCGAGGATGACCAGATCGGAGGCCTGGAGGCCGCCCATATAGCGGTCGAGATCGGTCAGCCCGGTGGCGACGCCGCTGAGCGAACCGTCGCGTTCATAGGCCTTCGCGGCCATGTCCACGGCGATCTTCAAGGCTTCGGAAAAGCGTTGGAAGCCGCCGTCGTACCGCCCGGCCTCGGCGATCTGATAGAGGCGCCGCTCGGCCTCCTCGATCTGCTCGCGCGGGCTCGAATCGACCGGCGCGTCATAGGCGACGTTGACGACATCCTCGCCGATCGAAACGAGTTCGCGTCTCAGCGCGAGGTCATAGACGCTGCGGCCGTAGTCGTAAGCGTTGATGATGGTCGTCGCTTCGCTGGCCAGGCGGGCGAGATATTGCGGCACGGTCACGCCGCCGAGGTCATGGTCGCCGAGGAACGTCTTGAGCGTGACCGGCGTCGCCAGCTTGCCGGCCCGGATCAAGGATCCGGCGACCTCGAAGATGCGGCGATGAATCTCCTCGACGAAGTGCTCGCTCCTCAGGAAGTCGGAGACGCGGTCGAACGCGTCATTGTTGATGAGGATCGCGCCGAGCAGCGCCTGCTCGGCCTCGAGATTGTGCGGCGGCGTGCGATAGGCGCGTTCCTGCGGTTGGGCCTGGCGCTGCGCGAATTGTTCGATGGTCGCCATGGATTCGGCGCGTCTCCGGGCGGATTGAAGGGAAGAGGGAACGCGTACAACGCGAATCACGCGCGATCATGCGATGCGAAGACGAGCGCGGCAAGTTCGCGCCGCCCGGCTTTCATGAGCGCTTCGATCCCGAATGTCTTCTAGCGCGGTCAGAGCGGCCGCTGCGAACGTTCTCGTGCTTTTCCCCGCTATTCAAGGGCGGGCGAAAACAACCGCGTTCAAGCTTGACTGTGACATATCTGCGCGACGCCTAACCTTACGCGCAGACTTTCGCCTTCGCCTGCGCATATTCGCGCTCGAGCCGCGCGACGAGTTCCGCCGCCGGCGCGACCGTCTTGACCGCGCCGATGCCCTGGCCGCTTCCCCAGATGTCTCGCCACGGCTTGGCGCCCGACGAGCCGCTGGAGGCGAAGTTCATGGCCTTGGCCTCGCCCAGCGGCAGGCTGTCCGGGTCGAGACCGGACTTGACGATAGAGGATTTGAGATAGTTGCCGAAAACGCCGGTGAAGTAGCTGGATCCGACGATGTCGGAAGCGTCGCCGTCGACGATCGCCTGCTTGTACGCGTCGATCGCGCGCGCTTCGGCGGTGGCGACAAAAGCCGAGCCGATATAGGCGAGATCCGCGCCCATCACCTGCGCGGCGAGGACGGCCCGGCCGGTCGCAATCGCCCCGGACAGCAGCAACGGCCCGTCGAACCAGGCGCGGATGTCCTGGATCAGCGCGAAGGGCGAAACCGGTCCGGCGTGTCCGCCCGCTCCGGCCGCAACGGCGATGAGCCCGTCGGCGCCCTTCTCGATCGCCTTGTGCGCGAAGCGGTCGTTGATGATGTCGTGCAGCGTGATCCCGCCATATCCGTGCACCGCCGCGTTGACGTCCTCGCGGGCGCCAAGCGACGTGATGACGATCGGCGCCTTCCACTTGACCGTCAGCGCCATGTCCTCCTCGAGCCGGGCGTTCGACTTGTGGACGATCTGGTTGACCGCAAACGGCGCGGCGGGCCGCTCGGGATGCGCGCGGTCATGGGCGCTGAGCGCTTCGGTGATCTCATGCAGCCATTCGTCGAGCTGGGAAATCGGCCGCGCGTTGAGCGCGGGAAAAGCGCCGACGATGCCCGCCTTACATTGCGCGATCACCAGCGCCGGGTGGGAGATGATGAACAACGGCGCGCCGATGACCGGCAGCCTGAGCTTGTCCTTGAGAACGTTGGGCAGCGCCATCGAGACCCCTTCGCCATTCCCGCGGGGCCGGCGCCGCCATCCCGCGCAATCGTTCACGCATAAACCGAAGCGGCCGCAGCGGGCAAGCCGCCGCGCGCTCAGCTCTGGCTCGGTCAGCCAGGCGCAGAGATGGCGGCCCCGGCCGCCGCGGCTGAGCGTCTCCGCCAGCCACGGCATGAGCGTCCGCGCCTCGTCGATAAGCGTATGCGGCGGGTTGACGATCAGAAGGCCAGCGCGCGCCAGCGGCTCCTGGCCCTGCGCGCCAATTGGCCCCGAGCCCACGTCCAGTTCGAGCCGCAGGATGTTTGGCGCGCCCAGCGCCGCGACCGAATTGAGAAAGCGGGAATCGGCTTGCGCTTCGCGGATCGGGCGCCAGGAGACATAGGTTCCGTTCGGCCATTTGCGCAAAGCCCGTTCGAGCGCCCGCACGACCGCGCCCAGCTTCGTCGGGCGCCTCGAACGGCGGGTCGATCAGGACGAGTCCGCGGCGCTCCTTCGGCGGCAAATAGGCGTTGAGCGCGACATAGCCGTCCGTGCCGGCGATGCTGAGGCGCCCATCGCGCCCGAGCGCAGCGATCAGCGCCTCGCGTTCGGTCGGGTTCGCTTCGCAGAGCGCGATCCGGTCCTGCGGACGCATGAGGGCCTGCGCGATCGCCGGCGAACCGGGATAGGAAAGCGGCCGGCCCTCCTCGTCATATGGCCCGACGGCTTGCAGATAGGGGCGCAGGAGCTCGGCGACCGGCGCGGGCGGGCGCGTGGTCAGGACACGCCCGATCCCGTCGCGCCATTCCGGCGAGCGCTTCGCCTCCGCGCTCCCGAGATCGTACCGGCCCGCCCCGGCATGGGTGTCGATGAAGCGGAACGGGCTTTCCTTGCGGGTGAGATAGACAAGGACGCGCGAAAGAACCGCGTGCTTGAGCACGTCGGCGAAATTGCCGGCATGAAAGGCGTGGCGGTAGTTGATGGCGGCTCCCATCCTTCTTAGGGCTCGACTCGCGAGCCCGCGCGCGATGATAGCGAATGAAGGCGTCCGGTTTTGGCGGCGGAGCGCCGACATTTGGTTGCGGAAAATCAGAAAAATCGCTAAGCTCCCCTGATGGTCGATCCTCTCCACGCCAGGGCCGCTTCCGCCAGTTCCGCGCCGCCCTCATGGGCCAGAGGAGCTGTGAAAATTTTTTCGCGGAAAATCCCGTGTAACCCATTGATAAGTCTCGATTCGGACGAGAGAATCCAAGGAAATCCAAGCTTTTCCAACCCCCGGTTCGAAGGATTTCAAAGCGAAAGAGCCAGGAATCAAGAAATCCCAAACCGGGCCGAGACGCGCCGCCTTGAATTCGCTCTCACAACCGCCGCGTGAGGTCGGCGTCCCGGGGTTGCAATCGGGCGGCGTCTCGGGCCCGCGCCGCGAGCTTCAGCGCACCGGCGCGACCACGATCGACGTCCGCTGGCAGGTATGGCGCGCCACCTTGCGGCAAACGACGTAAGAGGAGAGGTCCTTGGCGATGCAGAAGCGCACGTCCATGAGTTCGCCGTTGCTGCAGGTGACCGCCATGTTGTTGGGGTGCAGATTGGCGTTCGCCGCCATGAAGGCTTTCTCGACGTCCTCGGGCGCCATGTGCAATGGCTGTTGGGGCGCCTGGAACATGGCCGGGATCTTCAGCCGCGTCCGAACCTCGCGGACGGTGGCGAAATAGTCATGCGCGCTGAGGCCCGTGCAGGTTCCATGCTTGCGGTATTCGTAGGCCGCGAGGCGATCGTTCGGATAGACGCCGTGTTCGTCGGCGAGATCCGCGGGCGTGGCCTCGTGGCCCAGGCACGACTCGGGGTTCGGGCGATATTCGTTATCCGGCCAGAGCCCATGCACCACGAAGCCGTCGCCCGAGCCCGCCGCGCACTCCGGCGACGACGTCTCCTGGCCGCCGATGTCGCAGAAGCCCGGCGCCCACGACAGCGTCATCACATAATAGTCGAACAGCTCGGTCGCGACGGGCGGAGCGGTCTCAGCGACGGCCGGCGCGCCGGCCGCGGCGAGCGCCAAACTCAAGGCCAACTTGAGCGCGAAACGCGGCATCCTGGCGTTCCCGACCTCGGCGCCGGTCAATTTCCCGCTTTGAGGCCGTATTCGGCGAGCCATTTCGCCTTGCCGATTTCCCGCTCGAGGATCGGGCGGATGACCTCGCAATCCGGCGCGTAGGCGAAGGTAGGATCGACGCCGACGACGCACCACTCGACGCCCCAGGTGTTTCCGATGATGCCAGTTTGCGTCGCCACGGCGTAGGCGACGGTTCGATACCTCTGATCGCTCATCGCGGCGCGGGCGATGCAATAGCGGCGAGGAATGTAGGACAGGCCGTTGGAGCGGAAGCCGATTTCGCGCACCCGGTCGAAGCCCTGGATCGCCAGATTCGGATCCCAGTATTCGCGCTGGGTCTGTCCGAAGCGGCTGCTGATCGTCGACAGCACGCCGGCGTCGTCGCAAGGGGGCATCGCATCGAAAAATGGCGCCCAGCGCGCCTCGGCCGGCGTGTCGTAGAGGTTGAGCTCAGCCGGACCGCCTCCGGCGCGCGCGAGCGAAACGAGGAGAAAAAAGGCAATGAGGCCGACAATCGCTCTCTTCAACGCCGTTGCTCCCCTCTGGCGAACCAAGGCCCCGCGAGCGCGCGACGCTCGGCTCCGGCACCATGGGGCGCGGCGCGCGGCAAATCAAGCGGAGACAAACCGCTTTCGGCCCGCCGCCGCGGCCCTTGCCTCAAGACGAAAGGCGGCCTCTGATTTGACCGATCTCGCGGCTCACCAGATCCGCGCCGGCCGAACCCTTCATCTGGTCGGAAAGCACAACTTCCGCAGCCCTTGCCGCATGCTCGGCGGCTGCGGCGCGGACCTCGGCCGCGGCCTGAGCTTCCGCGAGCGCGATCTTCGCCTCGGCTTGCTTGGTGCGCCGGGCGATGAATTCCTTCAGCCGCTCGGCGGCCTCGATGCCCAATTGCTCGGCCTGGGCTCGCGCCTCGGCCACGATGGCGGCGGCGTTCGCCTCCGCTTCGGCGCTCTTTTTTTCGAAGCTCGCCAACAGCGCCGTCGCCTCGTCGCGGAGCTTGGCGGCCTGAGAGAGCTCGGCTGCGATCGCTTCGCCGCGCGCGTCGAGCGCCTTGAGCACGACGCGATGGGCGCCGACATAGATGAGGATGCCAATGAACACCAGGAAGCCGAGAAGGACGAAAAATTCCGGGTCGATCTCCATCATGCGGCTCCGCTTCGCTGCTCGACCGAACGGACAGCCGCGGCGATCGCGGCCGGATCGGCCGCGCGTCCGCCGAGACGCTCGACGATTGCTCCGGCGGTTTCGCGGGCGACCTCGGCGACATTGGTCATCGCCTGAGCGCGGGTCGCGTCGATCTCGCGCTCGGCGGCGGCGAGCTTGGCGGCAAGATCGTCCTCGAGCGCCTGTCGCTTGGCCTGCGCGTCCGCCGCCGCGGCGTCGCGGGCGGCTTGAGCGAGGGCCTGGGCTTTGGCGCGCGCCTCGGCCAATGTTTTTTCATGGGCCGCCGCAGCCGCGTCGGCCTTCTGCTGCATCGCCGTCGCGTCGTCGAGGTCGCGCGCGATTAGCGCTTTGCGGCCGTCGATCACGGCGCCGAGCTGCGGCAAGCCTCGCTTGGACATGTACCAGTAGAGCAACCCGAAGGCGATCGCGAGCCAGACCAGCTGGGAGGGAAACGTGCCCGGGTCGAACGGAGGAAAGTTCGAATGCGCGCCGCCGTCCTGTCCGACCTGCGTCTGCGTCGTCCCGGAGGGCGTCGATTGCGCCGGCTGTGCCATCACGGACCCTTAGAGATCATAACGAGCGGGGAGGGGCGCCAAGCAGCGCTTTCCCCCGAGCGCCAGCAAGAAGTCTGAAACGTCAGACCGCAAACAGCAACAGGAAAGAAATCAGCAGGGCGAAAATGCCCAGCGCCTCGGTCACCGCGAAACCGAAGATCAGACGGCCGAACTGGCCTTCGACCGCCGAGGGGTTGCGCAGCGCGCCATTCAGGAACTGGCCGAACAGCGTGCCGACGCCAATGCCGGCGGCCCCCGTTCCGATGGCGGCGAGACCTGCGCCCACATATTTGGCGGCGAGGGCGAGTTCATGCGGTTCCATTGGTGACTCCTTTGGCGTTTCTTAAAAGCTTGGGTTGATCGCAGGATTAGTGGCCGCCCGGGTGGACCGCGTCGTTGAGATACATGCACGTCAGCATCGCGAACACGTACGCTTGCAGGAAGGCGACGAGCAGCTCCAGGGCGAAGAGCCCAATCGTCATCAGGAAGGGCAGGACCGCAAGCGGCTTGAACAGCGCGCTCGCTCCGAGCAGCATGATGACGAACGCGCCGAAGACGTTGAGCGTGATATGGCCAGCGAGCATGTTGGCGAACAAGCGCACCGAATGGCTGACCGGACGCACGAAGAAGGAAAACACCTCGATCGCCACCACCAGCGGAAGGATGTAGATCGGCACGTCCGGCGGCACGAACAATTTGAAAAAATGCGTTCCGTGATCCTTGATCCCCACGACCACGACGGTGAAGAAGACCATCAGCGCCAAAGCGGCGGTGATGATGATCTGGCTCGTCACCGTGAACGAGTAGGGGATGAAACCGATCAAGTTGCCCAACAGAACGAAAAAGAAGATGGAGAACACGAACGGAAAAAACCGCATCCCCCCTTCGCCGGCGGAGGAGCGCACCATGCCGGCCACGAACTCGTAGGCCATTTCGGCCATGGCCTGGAGGCGTCCCGGCACGCCCGGGCCCCCTCGCGCGCCGATCGCCACCAGAAGGCAGCTCAACGCCACCGCGAGCAGCATGAAGAGACCCGAATTGGTCAAGGACACGTCATGGCCGGCGACCTGAATCGAAACGACGGGGTGCAGGGCAAATTGATGGATCGGATCGATCGCCGGTCCCGACTCTGTGGCCACGTCCTCTAGTCCTCGTCGTCGTCGTCCGCCTCGTTGCGAGGCTGAAACCCCCCGCCAGCGGCTCCGCGCCCCCCCAACGAGGCGTCCCGTCCGGCTTCGGTAACCGGGCGCGGCACGTCTTTATCCGGCGAGTTCGCGCGAGACAAGGGCGAATTGCTATTCAATGACGCGCCTTTCGGCGAAGTCAGCCGGATCACGTTCCACACCCCGGCCGCCACGCCGAGCAGGAAAAATACGATCAGGAAGGCCGGATTGGTGCCGAGCGCGCGGTCGAGAACCCACCCAATCCCTAAGCCGAGGATGACCGCGGAGACGAACTCGCTGCCGGCCCGCAAGCCGAGCGACATCGCCGACCCCGCGCCGGCGTCCGTTTTGGGCGGGGACTTCGGCTTCGGAGCAGAGGGCGGAGCGGCCCGGCCTTTCAGCTCGGCCGACAACCGATCAAGCCGCGCGCGCAGGGCGGCCTCATCGTCGTGATCTTCGGGGTCCGAGCCCATGGCCTTTCCCTCCGGCGAAACCGAACAGGTCGAGGGTTTCGCGCGCCCTGTCAAATGGCGCCCGGTCCCCAAGCGCGGCCGAGCCGGCGCAGGCCGCGCCGCTGGCGAGCGTCCTGGGCCCCGCGCAACCTCGCCGGCGAGCGGCGCAAGCGCATCCAGGTGGTCCCAATGTTCGATCGCGGACAGGCGGTCGTTGCGCATCGCGGTCTGCGGAAAGCTTAGCTCCCCTTGACCCTCGCGCGGGCCTCGGGCAAGGCAGGCCTCATCACAGGATCCAACCGGCCTTCGCATGCCCAAATCGCCGCGCGCGCCAAGAGCCGGAAAGTCCCTCGCCGGCCAGGCCCCCCTCGGCAAGCCTCCGGCCGGCGACGGCCCTTTGCGGTTCGCGGCGACCTTCACCCATCGTCCGCGCCTCCTGGCTGGCGCGATCCTGATGGTAGCGGCCTATATCCCCCTGCAGCTTGGCGTCGATATCCGCGAAGCGACGCGCCTCCTGATCGCCTGGAACGTCGGCGCCTGGGCGTTCCTGATCATGATCCTGCACATGGTCATGGACCCGAGGCGTGAGGCGAGCGTTCAGTCGAAGCCCGAGGACGAGAACCAGTGGGTGCTCGTGGCGCTTGGAATTGTCGCAGCGCTCGCCGCCATCGCGGCGATCGTGTGGGAGCTGGGTCCGGTCAAGAACATGGCCGGCTGGCCCAAGGCCGGCCATCTGGCACTGGTCGGCGCGACGGTGCTCAGCGCCTGGGCGTTTCTTCAGACGATGTTCGCGCTGCACTATGCGGGCGTCTATTTCCTGCGCCAGAAGGGCAAGTATCAGGGCGGCCTCGCCTTTCCCGAGTGCCCCGAGCCCAACTGGCTCGAGTTCTTTTACCAGGCCTTCGTCATCGGCTGCACGTTCGCCTCCTCCGACGTCAATGTGACGTCGAAGCGGATGCGCCGGATCGTTGTCATTCAGGGGGTCGTCGGGTTCTTCTTCAACGCGATTATTCTCGCGCTCACCATCAACGTCGCCGCGAACCTCTTCTAGCCGGCGCGCTGGCCCGCTATAGAGCGGCGATGACCGAGATTGAGATTTCCCGCCGCGTGCGCCCCATGCTGCCGCGCGGATTGGCCGACCGCGACGCCAGCGACATCGCCGCCGCCGAGGCGATGAAGGCCAAAATTCGCGAAGTGTATGCGCTTTACGGGTTCGAGGCGGTCGAGACGCCGTTCATTGAATATACCGATGCGCTCGGCAAGTTTCTGCCCGACCAGGATCGGCCGAACGAGGGGGTGTTCTCGTTCAAGGACGACGACGAGCAATGGCTGTCGCTGCGCTATGACTTGACCGCGCCGCTCGCGCGCCACGTAGCCGAGAATTACGACCGGCTGCCGAAACCCTACCGCTCCTATCGGGCCGGCTGGGTGTTCCGCAACGAAAAGCCGGGCCCGGGCCGCTTCCGCCAGTTCATGCAGTTCGACGCCGACACGGTCGGCGCGTCGTCGCCGGCCGCCGACGCTGAGATCTGCATGATGGCCGCCGATTGCCTCGAAGCGCTCGGCATCAAGCGCGGCGATTACGTCATCAAGGTCAACAACCGCAAGGTGCTCGACGGCGTGATGGAGGCGATCGGCCTCGGCGGCGAAACAAATGCCGGGCGGCGGCTGACGGTGCTGCGGGCGTTGGATAAATATGATCGGTTGGGACTTGAGGGGGTAAGAGCTCTGCTCGGCGCGGGCAGACGCGATGAAAGCGGCGACTTCACGAGAGGTGCCGGATTGAGCGAGACCCAAATCGTCAAACTCATAGGCATCCTGCAGCGACCGCCAAATGTGGCTTACAATTCGGACTTGCTCCCCGAATGGCAGAAGACTGACTCGGCGTACTATTCGGTGGACTTCGGCGAGGGTTCTCAGCGGATCGCCAAGGATAATTTCCGCACGATTGAATTTATGCGCGAAGACACTGACAACCCGACCTTCCACGAAGGCTTGGACGAACTGGAGGCCATCGCGAAGCTCACGTACGCTTCCGAAATTGGCACGCGGACGCAATTCGATCGACCCCTCCGTCGTGCGCGGGCTCGAATATTACACCGGGCCCGTCTTCGAGGCCGAGCTGACCTTCGAAGTCAAGGATGACGACGGGAGCCCCGTCCGCTTCGGCTCGGTCGGAGGCGGCGGCCGGTACGACGGCCTCGTCGCGCGCTTCCGGGAGGAGCCGGTTCCAGCGACCGGCTTCTCGATCGGCGTCTCGCGCCTGCTCGCGGCCTTGCGCGCAATCAAAAGCCCGATCGTCGCCGCGGCCGAGACGCCCGGCCCCGTCGTCGTGCTCGCGCTCGACCGTGACGCGGCCTCGATGGCGAACTACCAGCGCGTCGTCGCGAGCCTGCGCCAGGCGGGGATCGCGGCCGAGCTTTATCTGGGCTCGGGCGGCATGAACGCGCAGCTCAAATATGCCGACCGGCGCAGGAGCCGCGTCGCCGTCATCCAGGGCTCGAACGAGCGCAACGCAGCGGGCGGTCCGCAGGTGACGATTCGCGACTTGAAGCTCGGCGCCGAACTCGCCAAGACAACCAAGGACCGCGCTGACTATCTCGAATTGCGCCAGCGGCCCAGTTTCCCGCGCCCGAGGCGGAGCTGGTCGAGCGGGTGCGCGAGGTCCTGGCGCGGTAAGCCTCGTGACAATTCAACCCGCGCCCCGTTCTGCGCGGCCGGGCGCCTTTTATCCCGCCAAGAGTCCGGCCTGCGCGAACGTGGTCAGGATCTCGCTCAGCCGCGTCGAGGCGACCTCGTATGAAATCTCGTCCCTTTGGATTATTTCGAGCGTCAGCTCGTGGCGCGTGCGCGTTCCGTCCATCAGCGGAAGCAAGGCGCGGGTGGGCGCGTCCTCGATTTGAGCGATATGGCTCCGCAGCGTCGCGACCATGGAGCCGCCATTTGCGGCCTGAAGACGGGCGAGCGCACTGGCCTTCGGACGTTCGCCGGGAACAGCGACGAGCGGCCACTGTCCGGTCGTGACCTGAATGACTTGATTGGCGAAGAGACGAAATATATGTTTTGCAAGATTGGGGCTTTCGGACGCGGGGTCGAGCGGAACAGCGAGCGGGAAAGCCGCGGCGAGGGTGACCAGAAAGGCCGATAGCTCGGGATCGCGCGTCTTGATCCTGGCGTTGTTCGCGGCTTTGAACGCGGCGCCGTCTGGCGCCCTCGGGTCGGCTTCGATGACCGTCAATTGATCGCAAGCCCATAAGCCGCGCAGTCGCGTCGGCTCGCGTCTCCGATCCGCTTCGCCGCGACAGAAGAGTGAATAGCGGAACCGCGGCATCGACCGAAAATCAGCGAGCTGCTCGAAACGCGCCCAGTCGCCGCCCGCCCGCTCTCGGAGCGTCGCCAGCGCGTCGGACGGGAATAGCGCCTCTTCGCTCAGCTTCGGTTGCGCGTCGCAGAGATATGTAAGTCCGAAGCGCGCCCCCGCCGCGACGGTGTCGCTCAGGAGCTGCGGCGCGAAGTCCTTGTTGAGCTCGTCGTGGTAAAGAACCTCTGGAGGGATGGCGAGGATCCGGCGCGCTTCGCTTTTCAAAGCCATTTCATCGGCTTCGGCATCCGACCAGACCTCGATCTGCTCCGCGAGAAATGAGCGGGCGAGATCCAGTTTCTGTTCCGGGCTTTCGGCGCCGTGCGTCACGCAGAGCAGCATGTCGCGGATGGCCTGGCGAAAGCGTGCGCCAGGCAGCGCATTATAGCTGATCACGGCGAGTTCGTCGTCGGACAGGCGCTCCCCGACGATGCGCATCAGCGCCTCTCGCGCGCCGGCGGGAACCCAGGCATAGACGCCATGGGCGATGATGTAATCGAAGCGCCCGTACGAAGCGTCAATCTCCGCCAGATCGCAGGCGTGAAAGCCGACGTTTGCGCGATCGCAGCGCCGCGCGGTGGCGCGCGCGACCGCGATCGGCTGCTCGGCCAGATCGACGCCTAGAAACTCGGCCTGTGGAGCGCCGAGCGCCATGTTGACCAGGTTAATGCCATCGCCGCATCCGACTTCGAGCACACGGGAGGCGGCGAACGGCCGAAAGCGCCGTCCGTATAGCGCCGCAAATACGCCGGTCGTGATTGGATGAGTTCGGACGAAGGGAAAGCTCGGGTAGGGGACCTGATCGTAGGGATTAGCCACAGATCCCCCCTCGACTGTCGATCGTTGAGCAATTGGATATGAAATTGACCCGACCGACAAGGCGGGAACGGCGGCGCTGGACGAGGGGTCTCCTCACCGGAGCTGTGGCTCAAGGCGTCTGGCCGATATTCTCTTCCCTTGTTGGCAGTCTCAGGCTCGCGCGATGGCCGCCACCGGTCCGCCGCCGGCCGGTCCCTGGTGCTCGGCGCCGCCCGAGACATAGACCGCGCCGGTCCCCGCGACGCCGCCGATCAATCCGCCGACCGCCGCGCGGGCGTGGCGCGTGGCGTTGATGTCCGAATCGTCGAGCATCGTATGGCGCAAGCCCCGGACGGCGCCGTCCGGCGAGGCCTCGGCCTTGGCGAAAATGTTGACGAGCCGGCTTTGCGACCGCGCGTCGAGCGCGCTCAAGCCCACGCTGTCGAGCGCCTGCATCACCGCCGGAAGATCGATCGCATCGCGCATCACCGCATGGCCGATCCTGAACGGGCTCGCCGAGAAGCGCGACGCGCCAAACAGAATGACCACATTGTGCATGAGCTCGATGCCGGCCGAGCACGACGCAACGGACGAATAGAGGCTCCAATCCTTCAGCACCTGGCCTTCGCCGGTTTCGGCGCCGATCTCGCCCAGCGCTTTGGCGACGCCGATTGCCGAGGCGCCGCGCGAATAGCCCATCGAAGCGTAGCCGCTCGTTGTGACTGTCGTCTTGCCGCGCTCGCCGGCTTCCTTGACGCGCTCGCTGGTCAAAAGCGGGCATTTGATCTGGACGAAATGCACATCCGCGACGGCGTCGATGCGTGCGTCGCGCATCGCCGCTTCGACGGCCTTAACGGTCTCGCCGATCTGCGCGTCCCGGCCGATCTCCTCCGGCAGAAGGTCGCGGGTGTGAGCGATGCCGACGCTCAGGCGCTTCTCCCCTGAAGGCGGGTTGGCGCCCTCGGGTAGCGGGCTTCGCGTGAAGATTGTGATATGCGGCGACAGCACGCCCTCCGTGCCGCCCGACATGACGAAGGCTATTTTCGCCTCGACCTCGCGGGGGGTGAGCTTGAGAGGCGGCGCGAGCGCGTTGCACAAGGCGGCGACGGCGTATTCACGGGTGAAGTCGTTCACCCCGCCGTTGCCTTCGGTCTTGCCCAGAACGGCCAGAATGGACGAAGGCTCGAGCGCGCCCTTGTCGATGAGAGCCATGAGGCCGGAAACGTCTCCGGGGCCGCTGGTCGGAATGCGAGTGACGTCGAATGAATTGGGTGGCATGGACCCTCCGGCGCGTATGCGGGCCAGACTATCAAGTTTCGTTCGGCTCGGGTCCCTATGAAGGAGATTCCGACCTCAGCTCGAGCCGATCAGGATTCCCGCCGCCAGCACCAGCGCGCCGCCGATCATCACCTTGGCGGCCGCGGTCAGCGGCGGCGCGTCCATGTATCGCCACTGGATCCAGGCGATGGCGGTGAGTTCGATGACAACGACGATGATGGCGATGACCGTTGCGGTGTAGAAATAGGGAATGAGGAAGGGCAGGGTGTGGCCGATGCCGCCTGCGGTCGTCATGACCCCGCAGACGAGGCCGCGCAACAGCGGCGCGCCGCGTCCGGAAAGCTTGCCGTCGTCCGAGAGCGCCTCGGCGAAGCCCATCGAAATGCCGGCGCCGATCGACGCTGCGAGACCGACCACGAACGCGTTCCACGAATTGTGGGTCGCGAACGCCGCGGCGAACACCGGCGCGAGCGTCGACACCGAGCCGTCCATCAGCCCGACCAAGCCCGGCTGGATGATCTGCAGGACGAACCGGCGCCGCTCGTTCTCCGCTTCCGCGCCTCGGGCGTCCCCGGTGAGCACCTCGTGCTCGAGGCCGGTGGCGAGCTGGTCGTGCTTGTCCTCAGCCTCGGCGAGGTCGCCGAGCAGCCTACGGATCGACGCGTCGGTCGTCCGGGTCACGGCCTGACGATAGAAGCGCGCTGCGGCGCGTTCCATGTCATGAGTATGCGCGCGCGCAGTCTCAAGGCCGAGCGGCTTCAGCTGCCAAACCGGTTTCTGCGGAATATAGCCACGGATGTCCTGGCGGCGCACCAGCGGAATGTGCTCGCCGAATTTCGTAACGAAGAGATCGATGAGCCGGCGTCGGTGCGTGTTCTCCTCCGCCGCCATCTCGTCAAATACCTTGGCGGTCGCAGGGTAGTCCTCGTGCAGGCCATCCGAGAAATCGGCGTAAATGCGCGCGTCCTCTTCTTCATTGCTGATGGCGAGGGCGAGCATCTCGCGCTCGGTCAAATCGTCGAAATTGCGCATCGCCTGTCCCGCGGCCTCAATTTAGAATGATTCTAAAGTTGCAAGTCCTCCGGGGTCAACGGCCTCACCGTTGCCGGAACAGGCGCCCCGAAACAGACATCCAAATTCAGAAGACGCCCCGGCCGAACTTGCCTTGCCAGCGCGGGAGCGCTGGTCTAGATGGAAAAAAGCGCGCCGCGCCAGCGTTTTAGCGGCCGCCTGCGCTTTGATTCCCTCCTCAGTCTGCGTTCGTGGCAAAACTTCCCTCCCTTAACCAATTCAACCGCATCGTCGTCAAAGTCGGCTCATCGTTGCTCGTCGACGGCGCCGTCGGCGCCGTCAGGCGCGCGTGGCTCGAAGCGCTCGCGTCCGACATCGCCGCTCTCCACGCGCGCGGCGCGAGCGTGATTGTCGTGTCCTCCGGCGCGATCGCGCTCGGCCGCACGATCGCCAAGCTGCCCAAGCGGACCCTCAAGCTCGAGGACAGCCAGGCGTCAGCTGCGATCGGACAGATCGCGCTCGCCAGCGAATGGTCGCGCGCGCTCAGCCGTCACGGCATCGTCGCAGGCCAGGTCCTCCTCACCTTGCAGGACACGGAGGAGCGCCGCCGCTATCTGAACGCGCGCGCGACTCTTGGCCGTCTCTTCGCCATGCGCGCCATCCCGATCATCAACGAGAATGACACGGTCGCGACCAGCGAGATCCGTTATGGCGATAATGATCGCCTCGCGGCGCGGGTCGCCACGATGACCAGCGCGGATCTCCTGATCCTGCTCTCCGACGTCGCCGGGCTTTATGATTCGCCTCCTCACGGCAATACGCACGCGCGACTGCTCCCGGTCGTTGAGCGCGTCACGCCCGAGATTGAAGCGATGGCCGGGGGCGCGGCGTCCGAACTGTCGCGCGGCGGCATGCGCACCAAGATCGAGGCCGCTCGCATTGCAACAGCGGCCGGCGCTCACATGGTGATCGCCGACGGGCGCGTCGTCCACCCAGTCGCGCGCATCGCCGAAGGGGAGGAATGCACCTGGTTTCTGACGCCGTCGAACCCGGTCGCGGCGCGCAAGGTCTGGATCGGCGGGTCGCTCGAACGTAAGGGCGCGGTGTTTGTCGACGCCGGCGCCGCCGCGGCGCTTGCCCTCGGCAAGAGCTTGCTGCCCGCCGGGGTCACGCGTGTCGAGGGCGTCTTCGCCCGCGGCGATTGCGTCGCGATCCGGGATGAGCACGGGGCCGAGATCGGGCGCGGGCTGATCGCATATGACGCCCTGCACGCCGAGCGCATCCGCGGCCGCAACTCGCGCGACATCGCGCACATCCTCGGGACGGCCGGGCGCGCCGAAATGATCCATCGCGATGATATGGCGCTTTCCGGCCCCCGAAGCTGACGCCGGCTGCGCGAGGGGCTTGCGCACTTGGCAGCGCCGGGCCGCCCGCGCATAAGTCCTCAACATGGGTTCTCGTGTCCGACGCCGCGCCCGGCTGATCTTCGTGCCGCGTCCGGCGCTGATCGCGCTTGCGACCGCCCGCGCGCGGTTGCGCGCGAGCGAATTCGGCATGACGGCGCTTGCGATCGGCGTTGGCGTCCTCGCTGGGTTGTGCGTCGCGGTAATGACCACGCTCGTCAATATCGCGCATATGCGGATCTTCGGCATTCCCTTCGACGTCCGCCTCAGCGCCGCTGCGCGCGTCTCTCCGCTTGCCGCTTTTGGGGCGCCGATGCTGGGCGGCCTTTTGCTCGGCTCGATCGACCTCTGGCTTGCGCACAGAAAGGCGCCGCCGGCGGTTGATCCGGTCGAGGCGAACGCTTTGCGGGGAGGGCGCATGTCGCTCCGCGAGAGCCTGCTCGTGGCGACTCAAACCGTGATCTCGAACGGCTGCGGGGCCTCGGTCGGGCTCGAGGCCGGCTACGCACAGATCGGGGCGGGCGTCGCCTCGTATCTGGGAGTGCGGTCGCGCTTGCGCCGGCAGGACCTGCGCATACTGGTCGGCTGCGGGGCGGGCGGGGCGATCGCGGCCGCGTTCGGCGCGCCGCTGACCGGCGCGTTTTACGCTTTCGAGCTCATCATCGGCGCCTATTCGCTCGCCAACGCGATTCCGGTTTTCGCCGCGACGCTTGCCGCGACGCTCACCACTCAGGCGATCATCGGCGCGCCTTACGACATTACCTCGCCCCCTGTTGCTCCGCTGACGTTCGTCGACTACGGCGCACTGATCGGACTTGGCCTCGTCGCGGCCGCGGTTGGCGTCGGCGCCATGCGGGTGGCGGCGTTGATCGAGCGGGCGTTCCGCGCCGTGATCCGCCGGCGCCTCATTCGCCCCGTCGTCGGCGGGCTGATCGTCGGCTCGATGGCGCTCTACACCCCCCAGGTGCTGGGGGCGGGCCACGGCGCGCTCGGACTCGACTTCTATTGGCCGCTGACCGCGCGAGAGTTGGCGATCCTAATCGTGCTCAAGCTCTTCGCCTGTCTGGTTTCGCTGGCGTCCGGCTTCCGCGGCGGATTGTTTTTCGCTTCGTTGTTCGTCGGCTCCCTGCTCGGCAAGCTCTATTCGATAGGCGTCGACGCGCTCGCGCCGTCGATGGGACTGGAAACGACGGCCTGCGTGCTGGTCGGCATGGGCGCTTTGAGCGCGGCGATCGTGGGCGGCCCGCTGACCATGACCTTTTTGGTGCTCGAGATCACAGGAAACCTTGGCGTCGCCGGAGGCGTGCTGGCCGCGTCGATCGCGACCACGCTCGCGGTGCGCGCGACCTTCGGCTATTCGTTCACCACGTGGCGTCTCCATTTGCGCGGCGAGACCATTCGCGGCGGCCAGGACGTCGGCTGGTTGCGCGATCTGACAGTCGGGCGCATGATGGTTCGCTCGCCCAGGGTCTTCCCCGCCGATCAGTCGGTTCGGGCGTTCCGCGACGCCTATCCGATCGGCAGCGCCAATGTGGTCGTCGCGATCGGCGAGGAAGGGCGCTATCAGGGGCTCGTCCACGTCGCTGAAGCGCATGCGCTGCCGCTCGAGAACGGCGAAGAGGGCGGGCCGGTCGGGGCTGTCGCTCACGCTCCGGCGACGGTGTTGCATCCGGACCAGGACATCGGGGTCGCGCTTGAGGCTTTCGAGGCCGCCCACGCCGATACGCTCGCCGTCACTGCGCGCGGGACCGATCAGGTTCTGGGCACGCTCGGTGAGGCCTATGCCGCGCGCCGCTACGCTCAGGAGACCAATCTGGCGATGAAGGGGGTTTTGGGCGGCGGATAGGGCTCGTCTCGTTCGGTCGGGGACCGATCTATTCTGGTCCGCGACGAATTTGGTGGATGAGGCCATGAAGACAGACCTCGAAGAGGACATAGAAGGCCAGCGCCAGAAAGCCCCAAGCGGTCAATTGGACAAACTGGAGGAGCCCACCATCGAACGCGGCCATCGCGCCATAGGTCGCGATGAGGCTCAGGTTCGCCTGAAACAGAAAAAGCAGATTGAAAGAGCAAAGCGCGAAGCCGCCCGCGGCGACGCCCATGGCGAGGAACTTGAGCCAGGCAGGACCATGGAACAGGCGGTTAAGAAGCTTCAGAAGCGCCATTGCTCACCCGGGCCCCGAATCCGGACGACTCTGTCGCGTTCAGGACCTCGTCTCTTCGTTCGCCATGGCGGCTCCGTTACCGGGCGGATTCGAATCGCTGACCTTGAGCGTCGGCCGCTGTTGCTCAGGGGGTCGAAAGATGCCGTTGATGCAGCTGGGTCTCCGGTCGGCGCTTTCTTTCTCGCGGCGAACGCTCGAGCGAGTGCGACCGGCGGACGGTTCACCGATTGGATGTAGGCGCGACATGGCCTCCAGCATCACCCGCCGTCCGCGCACCAAACTGCCGGAGGAGCGCCGCGACGAGCTCATGAACGCGGCCGAGCGCCTGTTCCTGGAGCATGGCTTCGGACCCACGACCATCGAGCAGATCACCGTCGCCGCACAGGTCGCCAAAGGCACGTTCTATCTTTATTTCAACTCGAAGGAAGATGTGCGCTCGGCGCTGGGCGAACGGTTCGCGCGCGATCACCTCGGGAGCGTCAAGGCCGCGGTCGAGCGGAAAGCCCAACAGGACTGGAAGGGCAAGCTGTCAGCCTGGGCGGCGGCGAGCGTTTCATTCTTGGGTGGGCGCCTCAGCCGCTTGTCGAAGCCCGACTGTCGATCTTTCGAGCGATCCGGGAGGGTCGTCTCGCCGAGGTTACGGATCATGTTGAACGCGCGCTCGGACGCAAGGCGATCGCGTTCGACCAATGGGCGCGGAAAACGCCGCCGCGTTCGTCTGACGCTCACCCGCTGTTGCGCAAGCCCGCGGAAATGCCGTTGATGGTGAGTTGGATCCCCGTCAGCACCTTCTCACTCGCCGCTGCGCGCGATCGATAAAGTTTCAGCAGCTCGACCTGCACGTGGTTGAGCGGATCGAGATACGGAAAGCGGTTGCGGATCGAGCGGTCGAGCAAGGGATTGCTCTCCAGAAGCTTCGACTGCTCCATGATCGTGTTGAGCGCGTCGACCGAATTGCGCCACTCGTGCGAGATCCGGGCGAAGATCTTCTCGCGCAGCGCAACGTCGTCGACGAGCCGGGCGTAGCGCGAGGCGATGGCGAGGCTCGACTTCGCCATCACCATGTCCATGTTGGAGAGCTGAGTGCGGAAGAACGGCCAGCGCGCATACATCGCCCTGAGCCGATCGAGCCCGTCCTGCGGATGAGCCGCGACATAGGCCTTGACCGACGACCCGAAACCGAACCAGCCGGGCAGCATCAGCCGGCACTGGGCCCACGAGAACACCCACGGAATGGCGCGCAGGTCCTCGATCGCCTGCGTCTTCTTGCGCGAGGCGGGACGCGAGCCGATGTTGAGACCCGCAATTTCGGTGATGACGGTCGAAGCCCAGAAGTAGCGCACGAAGCCTTCGGTCTCGTAGACGAGACCGCGATAGGCGTTGTAGGCGGCGAGCGACAGTTCCTCCATCGTCTCGAGGAACGCCGGATCGGGCGCGGGGCTTTCGTCCTGCAATAGCGTCGCTTCTAGCGTCGCGGAGGCGAGCGTCTCGAGGTTGCGCCGGCCGACCTCCGGGTTGGAGTATTTGCTGGAAATGATCTCGCCCTGCTCGGTGATGCGGATCTGGCCCTGCACGGCGCCTCCTGGCTGGGCCAGGATCGCGTCGTAACTCGGACCCCCGCCGCGCCCGACGGAGCCGCCGCGCCCATGGAACAGGCGGATGCGGATGCCATGACGGCGAAACACATCCACGAGTCCGATCTCGGCCTTGTAGAGCTCCCAGCCTGAGGTGACGAAGCCCCCGTCCTTGTTCGAGTCCGAGTAGCCCAGCATCACCTCCTGCTCGCCACCCTGCGAATCGACGAGCTTGCGGTACTCGGGAAGCGAGAGAAGGCGGTCCATGACGCCGACGCAGTTGCGCAAATCGTCGATCGTCTCGAACAGAGGCACGAGCGCCAGCGCCGATGACCCCTGCGCGGTGACGAGCCCCACCTCCTTGAGGATCAGCGCGAGCTCCAGCATGTCCGAAACGCTGTCGGTCTTGGAGATTATGGATGTCCGGATGGCGCCGGGACCATATTTGCGCTGGATGTCGGCCGCGGCGCGAAATAGCGCGAGTTCGCCCGCCGTCTCCTCGCCATAGGCGATGAACGGCGAAAACAGCGGGCGGGGCGAGATGAGCTCGCGGCGCAGAAGCTCGACGCGCTCTTCCTCGCTCAGAGCCTTGTAGTCGAGGGCCGGCGAGGCCGCGCCGATGAGTTCGGCGACCGTGCGCTCGTGCACGTCCGAGTTCTGCCTGAGATCGATCGGCGCGAGATGGAAGTCGAACAGGTCGACGGCGCGCTCAAGGGCGCGGAGGCGCCCGCGCGCTACGATCGCGGCGTTGGTCTCCTTGAGCGAACGCGCGATGATCGCGAGATCGGCGCTGAACTCGGCGGCGGAAGCGTAAGGCGCCCGGTCGACGACCGGCTGGCGCAGCGCGATGACATGGTCGAGCTCGCGCGCGGTCTTGGCGAGGCGCGAGTACATGCCCGTGATGGCGCGCCGGTAGGGCTCCTTGCGCCGGGCGGCGGCGGAATTGTCGGACGTGTCTGCAAGCCCGGCAAGCTCCGGACTCATCGAGGCGAGGTTGGATGCGAGCGAAAGTTCGGCGCCAAGCTCGTGCAGTTCGTCGAGGTAGTAGCCGATCGCCCGGGCGCTCTGCAGCCGCATCGACTCGTTGAGGACGTCCGCGGTCACGAACGGATTGCCGTCCCGGTCGCCGCCGATCCAGGATCCGATCCGAAGGAACGAGCCGATCGGCTTCGCGCGGGGTTCGCCGGAAATGGCGTCAAGCCTGTCTTCGATCGCGCCATAGAGGCGGGGCAGTTCGTGGAAGAACGTGTAGTCATAGAACGAAAGCGCGTTCGCCACCTCGTCGATGACCTTGAGTTTCGTCTGCCGCAGCATATTGGTGCGCCACAGGATCAGAACCGCGCGCCGCAGGCGTTCTTCGTTCAGCGTGAGCTCAGCCTCGTTGCCGACGAGCCGCTCGCGCTCGTCCAGCAGTTTAGCGACCTCAAGTTCACGCGTGAGCGTGCTCTTGCGCCTCACTTCCGTCGGGTGGGCGGTGAGCACCGGGCTCACCAGCGCGCGATCGAAGAAGTCGGCGAGCGCCGCCGGCTCGACGCCCATCTCGCGCGTGCGCTGAAACGCATAGGCGAGCGATCCTGGACGCGGCGCGGAGCCGGCCATCGCATGGGCGCGATTGCGGCGGATGTGATGCTGATCCTCCGCGATGTTGGCGAGGTGCGAGAAGTAGCTGTATGCGCGCACGATCGCGAGCGTCTGGTCGGCGCTGAGACTGTCCAGCGTCGCCTCGAGCTCACGCCGCGCGCCGATTTCGTTGTCGCGATGGAACCGGATCGAGGCCTGCCGGATCTGCTCGACCAGCTCGAAGGCCTCTTCTCCCTCCTGCTCGCGCACCGTGTGGCCGAGGATTCGGCCAAGCAGGCGGATGTCTTCGCGTAAGGGGACGTCCTTCTCGTCCGAGGAGCGAGGGGTCAGCTTCTGGATTTTGGCGGTCAGGGCCATCGGGCGCATCCGTTGGCGAAAGGTTTGAGGATGCTGCACTGCGGCAGATTTGGGCGCAAGGCCGAAAGATAGGCAGATCCGGCGCGATTTGCGCGTTTTCCAGGCTGCTTACCGCGGCCCCAGGGCTTCCGCCAACCGGTCGCCAAGCGCGGTCTTATCCTTGAGTTCGCATTCGTAGACGACGAGCGCCCGCCAGCCCATAGCGGGGTATGCCGCAAGCGTCTTTTCGTCGCGCGCCCGATTGCGGGCGATCTTGGCCCGCCAGTAGTCGGCGTTGGCCTTGGGCATGCGCGCGCCGCGCGCGCAGTCATGCCCATGCCAGAAGCAGCCATGCACGAAAATCGCCAACTTGCGCCGGCGGTAAATGATGTCCGGCTTGCCGGGCAGATCGGCGCGATGGAGCCGGTAGCCCGGCGCGATCGGCCGCAAAAGCGCGCGGACCGCAAGCTCAGGGCTTGTATCGCGCGATTTGACCGCGCGCATGACCGCCGAGCGGTCGTAGGCGTTGGCTGGAGCTGTGTGCGTTTTTTTGGTCATTGCGCAGGTGGCGGGGCGGCCGCGGCGGCCGAGATTACGGTCAATCAGGCCCGCTGTCTCCTTCAACCTCGACCGCAAGACCAAGGAGCTGTCGGTGGTACTTGTGGAGCCGCTCGAAATGTGCCTGGATCGCTCCCGCGATTTCCCTCGAGTTCTTTACCGCGAGGAAATGACTGACGATCTGACTGTAGTGTTTAGCCTGGCGGGGCAGACGAAGCGTAGGGTCCCTTTTCCCCGCGACCTCGGCGTCGGACATCACTTGAACGCGTTGTGACGGTTGCGGCGTCTCCGCCCGGACCATTGGCGGCTTCGGTACTTTGCCGTTCATCAGCGCGGATCTTCCGTGGAATGTATGAAACAGAGCGTCTTCGACGGAATTGATCTGTGCCTTATCCTTGACCGGATAGGCCCAGACCCACGCGATTTCCCAGACGTCGATCTGACGATTTGCGATGATGTCGCTCCTGGCCGATGTCAAACGACGATTCACGCGCGAACGAATTCCATCGACCGATTGACCCACATAGATGGGAACCTCGTCGAGGTCACAAAGCACATAGCAACCGATTTCGTTGGTCAGCGTACGAACCGCCCGTCGGCGAAACGGTAGGTCGATCGCCATCAATTACTCCGCGGCGATGAGCTTCGATGTCTCGCCGTCGACCAGCGCGGGCTCAAGAACGTGCGCAGCGATATGCCGCACGACCGGCACGCATACCCCGTCGCCGCACAAATGATAGGCGTGGTTATAGCGCTCGGGAAGCACATAGTCGTCATCCAATCCCATGAGACGCGCCGCTTCACGCGGAGACAGCAGACGTGACCTCACGGTCTTACCTTCAATCACCAAGATTACTTGTCGCGATGAGCCGCCCGCCGGAGTGCGAAGACAGCCCGCCACATCGTCGAATCGCACCTCTGCGCGCTGGCGCTTGACCCCGTTTTCGTCCGGGCGGGTGCGCCTGTACACCGCGCCAACCACTTTGCGGCCGCTTCTGGCCGCGTCGGACACTTTCTTGCGATTGAGCGGCGACATGAGGCCAAGAATAAGGTAGTTCGTATGCTCCGGGGCGTGCCACTTCACTGCGGTTGGCTCGTCTTCGACGAGGTCAGCGAAGATCGAGTTTCGCGCCAATGGTGGCGAGATGCTCCAATTTCGTTTGGCCGCCGCTGTGAGGCCGCCGTAAGCCTCTAGGAGCGCTGCAGGATGCCAGCCGTCCTGGGGACCCTCAGCGATCAGTGAAGCTGGAATGCCGCGGTCCCCACGGAAAGCGATAAAGAAAACGCGCGGACGCGACTGCGGCACGAAATGCACAGCGTCAATCACCGCAGCTCCAAACCGATAATCCAATTCGGCCAAAGCTGAAGCGATGGACGCGAAATCCTTTCCTTGTCGCGAGGTCAGGCATCCGTAAACGTTTTCAAGAACGATTGCCTTGGGGGCGCGTTTGCCTTTCGCGAGACCTCGGATCAGCTTCCAAAAGGGCCAAAACGTGCCGGATCGGGTCGCGACCTTGTCACGCTCCCGACCTAGGCCGCGATAGTCCCCTGCGAGTGACAGGTCCTGGCATGGAAAAGACGCCCACACGAGATCGACGGCTTGCGGAGGCAGGTCCGACAGCGCGACATTGGCAACATCTCCGTGCCTTATGTCGCCTCTGCCCCAGTTCTCCTCGTAGGTCTCGACTTTCATCCGGTCGAAATCATTCGCGAACAGGCAGCGCCAAGACGCCCCGAGGCCCGCGCGCGCCATGCCGCCACCGGCGAAGAACTCGAGATATGTGCGCTCCGGCATGACCACTACTGATTCTCCCGATAAGATTACGCCGCACGACGCCAACACAAAACAGTGGTCATCTGTCGCAGTGAAATCATTTGTGGACCACGGTCGACCCGCCGACGGTCCGAAGCGTGCTCGTAATCCAATTGTTCTCTATTTTTTCAACATAGCCGGTTAACAATCAGTTGCAAGCGCTTGACCATCGGCCCGGCCTTTTGCGTTTATGGCCGCCATGACCAACTTCGCCTTCCCCTTTCCAGCTCTCGTCTGCGATACCGGCGGCACCAACGTGCGCTTCGCGCTGGTCAGCGAACCGGGAGGTCGCCTCAGTGACATTGTCCACTTGCGCACCGGCGATTATCCCGGCTTGGCGCAGGCGATCGAGGCGGCAGTCCCCAGGCTTGGGGCGAGGCCGCGCTCGGCGATCGCCTGCGGCGCGGGGCCGGTCGTCGGGCGGACGCTCAAGCTCACCAATGCGCCCTGGGTGATGGACGGCCCGGAAGCCGCGCGCCGTACCGGCCTCGCCCAAGGCTTGCTGCTCAACGATTTCGAGGCCCAGGCGCTCTCGCTGCCTACGATTCCCGAGGGATGGGAACGACGCATCGGCCCGCTCAAGTTCGGGTCCGAGGGACCCCAAGTGATCCTGGGGCCAGGCACCGGGCTCGGCGTCGCCGCGCTGGTCGAGGCGGACGGACGCTTCACTCCCGTGTCGTCGGAGGCCTGCCATGTCGATTTCGGGCCGATCTCAGCGGAAGAATACGCGCTCTGGCCGCATCTTGAACGCGCGCACGGTCGTATCACCAGCGAGAGCGTCATTTCTGGCGCGGGGCTGGCGCGCGTCCACCGCGCGCGCATGATGGCGAAAGGCGCGCCAGATCCGCATGTCGGGCCGCCAGCCGTCACTGCGGCGGCGTCGGCGAACCCCAACGGGGAAGAAGCGGCAAGCCTCAGGCTTTATTGGCATATTGTGGCGCGCTTCGCTGGCGACATGGCGGTCACTTTCGTCGCGACCGGCGGGGTGACGCTCTCCGGCGGCGTGCTGCCGAGAGTGGTGAATTTCCTCGACGAGGCCGCGTTTCGCCACGCCTTCGAATCCAAGGCGCCAGTCGACGGCCTCGCTAAGCGCATTCCGACCCGGCTCGTCACGCGAGAGGACGCGGTGCTGGTCGGAATGGCGGCGATCGCATCGGCTCCCGACCGCTACGGCATTGATTATGGATCGAGAGCCTGGATTTAGGCGGCGCTGTTCGGCGGAAGAGCCTCGAAAGGGGTCAAAAGCCGCGCTTTCGCCTTTTTTTTGAGGTTTGTGCGGCCGAATCAGGGGCGGCGCGACTCGAGGTTACGTGGTGCTGGGAAAACGGCTTGGCGGGTTGGGGGCGGGGCTCTTTCTGGCCACCGGATTGATCGGATCAGCCTGGGCGGATTGCGGCTCCGACATGCAAAAGCTTGCAGAGGCGCGCAACACGCAACTGCAGGTCGTCAACGACTATGCAAAGTCCTTTCATGGCAAGCCTATGGACCCACAGGGATTTTGCGCCAAGTCGTCGGGCCTCGTTCGCGCCGAAACGGCGCTGATCGCATATATGGAGAAGAACAAGGACTGGTGTTCGTTCCCCGATGATGCGATCAACGCGCTCAAAGAGCATCACGCGAAGAACGCGCAGTTCAACGCCAAGGCGTGCACCGTCGCCGCTCAGATGAAGAAGATGAAGGAGCAGGCCGCGCAGGGCGCCGCTCCACAAGCTCAGCCGTTGCCGACCGGGCCTCTTTGAGCGCCACGCCGCAGCCGGCGACCAGCCTGCCGGACGCTCGTCCGGCGAGCCTGGTCCTGCGGCTGACCCCGGATTTCGCCCTTCCTTTCGTTCAGCTTGCCCGCCTCGACCGGCCCGCCGGATGGCAATTGCTGCTCGCCCCCTGTTGGCAGTCGACGGCGCTCGCCGGCCTCGCGCTCCACCGAGGGCCGAACCTTTGGCATCTTGTTCTGTTTCTGATCGGCGCAATCGCGATGCGCGGCGCCGGATGCACCTATAACGACATTCTCGACCGCAAGCTCGACGCTCAGGTCGAGCGCACGCGCAATCGCCCGTTGCCGTCCGGACGGGTCGGAATCGGCGCGGCGGTCGCGTTCCTCGTCGTCCAAGCGCTGATCGGCCTCGCGGTGCTCTTGCGCTTCAACCGGTTCTCGATCTGGCTCGGGATCGCCTCGCTCGGGATCGTGGCGATCTACCCGCTCATGAAACGGGTGACCTCATGGCCACAGGCCGCCCTCGGGCTCGCCTTTTCGTGGGGAGCGCTGATGGGCTGGAGTGCGACCTTCGCAAGTCTCGCGCTCGCCCCGATCCTGCTCTACGCATCCGCTTTCACGTGGACGATCGGCTACGACACGATCTATGCGCTGCAGGACGCGCGAGACGACGCGATCGTCGGCATCCGCTCGACCGCTCGCCTGTTCGGCTCGCGCGTCAAGCTCGGCGTTGGCGCATTCTATGCTGCGACCGCAGCGCTTGCCTTCGCCGCGATCGAAGCCGCGGGCGGAGGCTCTATCGCGCTGATCGGCTGGCTGGCGTATGCCGCGCATCTCGCCTGGCAGATGTCGCAAGTCGAGGGCGCGGACCCGGCGACGGCGCTGAGGCTCTTTCGCTCCAACCGCGACGCTGGATTGATTCTATTTGCCGGTGTCGCGACGCAGGGGTGGCTGGGGTAGCGGCGCCCGGAGGTCCGAGCGGGATTGATGTCGGCGTCGCTCCGACCGGGCCCGAGCGGATCGCTTGATTGATCGGGCCGGCGCCACAATCTGGCGCCAAATGACACGCGTCTCGGACCTGCCCCGTCACGTGCCCGTCATCCGACTCGATTAGCGCGCTCTGATCGATCTCCAACGGGAAGGATCGCGTGCCGCGATCGAGCGACAATGCGCGTCGGCTCACCAGCGCGGGGCTCAAGGCTGCGGTCCATCGCTCAAGGCCGCTATCGCGCGCAGGCGTGCTCGAGCGGCTGTTCACGCTCGCGTTCAAGCGCCTCGTCTATCCCCAGATCTGGGAGGACCCGGTCGTAGACATGAGGGCCTCGACATCGGCCCCGGACATGAGGTGATCGCCATCGCCTCGGGCGGCTGCAACGTGCTCTCCTACCTGACGGCCGATCCGGCCGGCGTCACCGCGGTCGACCTTAACGGGGCGCATATTGCGCTCGGCCGGCTCAAGATCTGCGCGGCTCAGAACCTGCCGGACTATGAGAGCTTCTTCCGCTTCTTCGGCCGCGCCGACGCGCGCGCCAACGTCGCGGCCTACGACCGCCGGCTGCGGGCCAATCTCGATCCGGCCGCACGCGCCTACTGGGAGAAGCGGACGGCGTTTGGCCACCGCCGCATTCGCCTCTTCGCGCGCAATTTCTACCGCCACGGCGTGCTCGGGCGCTTCCTTGGAGCGGGCCACGCGCTGGCGCGCCTGCATGGCCTCGACCCTTCGATCGTCCTGAAAGCGCGGACGCTCGACGAGCAGCGCGCGCTTTATGAGACGCGCCTCGCGCCCATCTTCAATAAGCCGCTCGTCCGCTGGATGATGAAGCAGCCGGCGTCGCTTTACGGCCTCGGCATTCCGCCGGCGCAATACCGGGCGCTCGCTGCCGATTCGCCGCTCGGGATCGGCGCCGTCTTGAGCGAACGGCTTGAGCGGCTGGCCTGCGGCTTCGACATCGCCGACAATTATTTCGCCTGGCAGGCGTTTGGGCGGCGTTATGCGCCGGGCCCGAACCCGGCTCTCCCGCCCTATCTGCAGCGGCGGAATTTCGAGGCCGTCCGCAGCCGCTCAGCCCGTGTGCGCTATGTCCAGCGCTCGTTAACCGACGTCTTGCGCGATTCGCCGGCGGCGAGCTTTGATCGCTACGCGCTGCTCGACGCGCAAGACTGGATGAACGACGCGGAGCTGACCGCACTCTGGACCGAGATCACCCGCACCGCGCGGCCCGGCGCGCGGGCGATCTTTCGCACCGCAGCCGCCGAGCGGCTGTTGCCCGGGCGCGTGCCCGATAGCGTGCTTGGCGCCTGGCGTTATGAGGAGGGGCTGAGCCGCGAGCTCAGCCGACATGATCGGTCGTCGATCTACGGCGCCTTCCACCTCTATACGCTCGAAGGCCCCTAACGCATGAGCGACGCCGCGGCGCTGATGGACCGCATGTATCGGCGTCAGCGCCATATCTATGACCTGAGCCGCAAGTTCTATCTCCTGGGGCGGGATGAGGCGATCGCGCGGCTCCATCCCGCTCCCGGCGACACCGTGCTGGAGATCGCCTGCGGCACCGGGCGCAATCTCATACAATTGGCGCGCGCCTATCCCGAGGCTCGGTTGTTCGGCCTCGACGTATCGCGGGAAATGCTAGCGACCGCGGCGGCTTCGACCGCCCGCGCGGGCCTCGTCTCGCGCATCGCGCTCGCGCAAGGAGACGCGACGGCGTTCGACCCTGCGGTCATGTTCGGTTCCGCAAGCTTCGAGCGCGTCATGATTTCGTACGCCCTGTCGATGATCCCGCCATGGCGCGAAGCGCTGGCCCATGCGCTTGATGTCGTGGCGCCGGGCGGATGGGTGGAGATTGTCGATTTCGGCGATTGCGCCGGCTTGCCGGCCCCGTTCAAGGCCGCGTTGCGCCGCTGGCTCGCGATGTTCGACGTGACCCCGCGCGACGATCTTGTCGGCGCGCTGGCGTCGCTTGCCGCCGAGCGCGGCATGACCTGCGAGATCGAGAGCCCGTTTCGCGGCTACGCGATCCTGGCGCGCGCAGGGCGAAAGCGTTAGCGGAAGAGGCTCAGCGACGCGCCTGCCTACCGGCAATTTTACCGGCGCGCCCTAATGTTTTCAGCACCTTACGACCCCGTTTACCGCCGCGCGTGACTGCCCAGCCGTCTGGTTTAGGCGGCGATGGCTTGGAGGAGGTTGGCTGGGGTTGAGGTCAATGCGTGGAGGATGTTGCAGCCTTGTTTGCGGGCGGTCGAAACGATTGATCGCAGGCGGACGAAGACGCGGGCGCCCTCGAAGGTTCGAAAGGAGCCTGAGATTTTCATTTTGACCTTGGTCATGCGCAGGTCCTGTTCGGCCAGGTTGGTGGTGAACGGGACGTCGAAGTCGACGAGGAAGCGCAGGGTCTCGCCCTTGAAGGTGTTCAAGCGGATGAGGAGATTGTGGCCAGGGCGCTGCTTCTTTCGTTTGTTGGCGCTCTTTGCTGGGTCGAAGGACGGGAGCGCGCGATGGAAGGCGAGCCCTTCCTGGACGGCCTGCCAGGAGCGATCGACGAAGCCCTGCACGCGCCCGGGTTCGAGCGCGGTTTGGCCCGCTTGCCTGGCTTGGCGCACGGCCTTTGCGGCGTCGATGAGGAGGTCGCGCATGGCGAGCGCCCACGGCTCCTTGTCGATGAGCGCCTGGAGTTCGCGCAGATGATGGGCGTTGCAGAAGGCGTGATCGACGTTTGTGAGGGCGGCGTAGGGGCGGAAATGATCATGCACCACCACTGCGCCCGTGAGCCCTTCCGGAATGTCGCCGCGCGCCTCGCCGACCCGGTAGAACGTATGGTCTTGGCTCGAGGTCGTGTGCAGCCAATGCAGGCAGCCTGCGATCCGAAAGCCGGTTTCGAGATGGCGGACCTTGGCTTCAGCCACCCGCCCCTCGATGGCGCGATAGACGCCGTCCAGATGCGCAGCCTTCTTGCGCGCCCATGCGATCAGGCTCGCCGGACAGACATGGGGTGCGCCGATGAGGTCAGAAAGCGTCTGCGCCGTCCGGTCCTCAGGCAGAATCGCGCCGAACGACCCGATCCGGGTTCGACACCCGCTTGAGCGTGTCGCCCTTGTGACCCGGCTGCCCGCCGCTTGGCCGGCCCGACCGGCCGCGAAGGCTGCCCAAAAGGCGCCGCTTCTTCTTCAGTCCGTCGCTCGAGGGCGGCTTGGAACTCGTCGTGCTGTCCAAATCCAGCCGGCGCCGAAGCTCCGCCACCTCCGCGCGAAGACGCTCGATCTCACGCGCTTGCGCCACTATCAGGGCTTCGATCTCGGGCGGAAGACTCATTCCACCCTTGAAGTCACAATTGACCGCCTCTGTCTCCGCCTCAACCCAAAACTCCTAAACCCACCCTGACAAAAATGACTCACTACCGCTTGGGAGTTACCGCCGCGCTTGAAATCGAGGCCCTTTCTCGCTTCCAAACGCCATTATACGCCAGTATAATGTAATATTAGCCGAAAGGCGCCACGGACGGACGTCACCCCCCGAAGGCGCGCGACAGGGTGAAGATCACGAGCCCGACCAGGCCGCCGACCAGTGTGCCGTTGATGCGGATATATTGCAGGTCCTTGCCGACTTGCAGCTCGAGGCGGTTGACCAGCGTGGCCGTGTCCCAATTGTCGACCACCGCCGCGATATAGCCGCCGATCTCGGCGCGGCGGGGAAGGACCGTGCGCAGCGCGAGGAGCCTGAGCCGCCGGTTGATCCTCGCCCGGCGCGGGGCGTCCTCTTCGAGCCACCGGCCGAGCGCACCGGCCGAGGCCACGAGCCACTGGACGATCGCTTCGCGGCGCCGGGGCAGACCGTCTCTCAGCGCGGTCTCCAATTCTTCCCACAGCGTCCGGGCCTGCTCGGCGAACACCGGATTGGCGAGAATGTCCTGCTTCAACACCTCGCCCTGCGCGTGCATCTCTGGGTCGTGGGCGAGGTCGTCGATCAGTTTCTCGACCAGCGCATTGGCCTGTTCGCGCCACGGATGGTCGGGGTCGCGCATTTCCCTCAACGTCTCCGTGAGTCCGTTGACCACCTTCGCCGCGATCATGTCGTCGACCCATTTGGGAATCCAGCGCCAGGTTTTTTGCGCCACGTGCCTAACGATCGTCGCCTTGTGGCGCGCGAGCGTCGTCTCGACAAAATCGAGGCCCTGATCGAGCAGCGTCTGGCCCGCTCCCCGCGCCCACAGGATCGAAAGCCCACGGGAGGCCAGCGGCGCCGCGGGGACCGCCTCGATGCCGCGCCGCGCGGCGAAAGCGACCCATTCGTCGATCTGCGCTTTCGGCACGAGGTCGAGCGCATAGGGAATGGCGCGCCCGGCGGCCTCCGCGACCGCCCGCGCGTTGCGCTCGTCTTCGAGCCAGCGCGCCGCGAGACTGACAAAGTCGACCGATGCGAGCCGCGCGATGGCGACGCGGGGAGAGAGGAAATTGTTGGTGATGAAGCGCCCCATCGCAGCGCCAATGCGCCGCTTGTTCTCCGGCACGACGGCGGTATGGGGAATCGGCAGTCCGAGGGGGCGGCGAAAAAGGGCCACGACGGCAAACCAGTCGGCGCACGCGCCCACCATGCCCGCTTCGGCAAACGCGCTTAAGTAGGGCGCCCAGACCCAGGTCGCCGGCGCGCGCCGCATCGCGACATAGATCGCCGCCATCAGAACGAGCAGCATGGTGGCGATCGTGCGCATCCGGCGCAGTTCCGCCCGGCGCTCAGCTTGAGTCTTGAAGGCGTCGGAATATCCGAGCGGCGCCGCCTCGGCGCCCGCGGGTCGAGCGAGCTCTTTCATGGCCCGCGATCATAGGGGCGGCTTACGCCGGAGCGATAGAACCTTTCGAGACGGCGGAAGTCGAAACGGCCCGCGCCGTCCCCGCTAGCCATTTGCGGCTGAAGCGCCTAAATAACCTTCGCGGAGCTGGGTGGCGCGTCAGGACAACATTCCTCGGGGCCGTACGATCCCTATGGGGGCTGTCCCTGTCGAAGCTCGTGGGCTTCGGCATATGGTTCCCACCTACTTACGTAGGCGCCCGGGATCACCGTCCAACGACCGTCTCGGCTCCGCGCTTTATGCTTTGACGTGTTTTCGGATCGGCGACTCGCCCTTGACCTCGACCACCGCCGATCGGAAGACGGAACTGCGCCGCGCGGCCCTCACCCGGCGGGGGAAAATCGAGCCCGCCGCTCGCGCCGCTTTCAGCCGTCGTCTCGCCGAGGAGGGGTTGCGCCTCGCGCGCCTCTGGACCCCCCGGACTGTCTCAGTGTTTCACCCGCTCAGCGACGAGCCGGACACAGCTCGGCTGTTGACGGCGCTGGCGGAGGAAGGATTCGCCACCGCGCTGCCGGCTGTCGTCGGCCGGGGGTCGCCGCTTGCGTTCCGCCTCTGGCGGCCGGGAGAGCCGACCCGCGCCGGCGCCATGGGGATCCGCGAGCCCCTCGAGGGGGCGCCAGCCGTCGATCCGGATTTTCTGTTTGTGCCGCTCGCCTGTTTCGACCGGCGGGGCAATCGCATCGGCTACGGCGCGGGCTTCTACGATCGGAGCCTCGCCCGTTTGCGCGCGATCAAGCCCATTCACGCGATCGGCGTCGCCTATGGGGTATGCGAAGTCGCCGCGGTGCCTTATGAAGCCCATGACCAGAGCCTGGACGCGGTCGTGACCGAGCAGGAAACCATACTTTTCAACGCACAATGATCCGTCTCCTGTTCATCGGCGACATCGTCGGGCGGTCCGGGCGCGCTGCGCTCCTTGAGCAAGTGCCCCTTCTGCGGGACCGCTGGGCGCTCGATTTCGTCATCGTCAACGGCGAGAACGCCGCTGGCGGCTTCGGCCTCACTGAAGCGATTTTCGAAGACTTCCTCTCCGTCGGCGTCGATGCGGTGACGCTCGGCAATCACGCCTTCGATCAGCGCGAGGCGCTGGTGTTCATCGAGCGCCAGCCGCGCCTGATCCGCCCGGTCAATTTCCCCCCGGGCACGCCGGGACGAGGCGCGGCGCTGGTCGAGAGCGCGAGGGGCGCGCGGCTCCTCATCGTCAACGTGATGGGCCGCATTTTCATGGACGCGCTTGACGATCCTTTCGCCGCCGTCAAGCGCGAGCTTGGAGCTTGCCCGCTGGGGCAGGGGTGCGACGCCTCGATCGTCGACTTTCACGCCGAAGCCTCGAGCGAGAAATGGGCGTTCGGCCATTTCGTCGACGGCAAGGCGAGCCTGATCGTCGGCACCCATACCCATGTGCCCAGCGCCGATCATCGCATTCTCGCCGGGGGCACCGGTTTCATCACCGACGTCGGCATGACCGGCGACTACGATTCCGTGATCGGCATGGAAAAGGACGAGCCGTTGCGCCGCTTCACGCTCCGCATCCCCTCCGGGCGCTTCGAGCCCGCGCTGGGGCCGGCGACCCTGTGCGCCGTCGCCGCGGAGATCGGGCCCGACGGCCTGACCAAAGCCATCGCGCCGGTGCGGATCGGCGGTCTGCTCGGCCCCGCCGAACCCCATTTCTGGGCCTGATGGCGAAGCTCGCTCCGACCATCGTCTATGACCTCGACGGCACCCTCGCCGATACCGCCGAGGACCTGGTGGCCACGCTCAATTGGCTATTGGCGAGAGAAGGCCGTGCGCCGCTCAAGGTCGAGAACGCCGGCTCGCTGGTCGGGGCCGGCGCGCGGGCGCTGATTACGCGCGGCTTCGCCGCCTCAGGAAAGAGCCTCAAACCGGAAAAGCTCGAGGCGCTATTCGTCGATTACCTGAGCTATTACAGCGCGCATATCATGGAGCGCTCCCGCCTTTATCCGGGCGTCGACAAAGCGCTCGCCGCATTCGAGCACGCCGGCTGGCGCCAGGCGGTCTGCACCAATAAGACCGAGAGCCTGGCCAAGCTGCTCATCACAAAGCTTGGGATCGCCGGGCGTTTCGCTTTTGTCTGCGGCCAGGACACGTTCGGGGTCGGCAAGCCGGACGCCAAGCCCCTGCTTGAGACCATCGCCGCTTCAGGCGGCGCGCGGGAGCGGGCGATCATGGTCGGCGACTCCGACACCGACATCAAGACCGCCCGCGCGGCGAACGTCCCGGTCATCGCGGTCGACTTCGGCTATGCCGACGTCCCGGTCGAGGAGCTCGGACCAGACCGGGTGGTCTCGCATTTCGATGAGCTCATGCAAGCCTGCGACGCGTTATTGGCGGGGTAGGGCGAGCCTGGTTAGCCGCCGGCGCCCCCTCAGAAGGCCGGTGGCTCGCGGCGCAATTCCGCGACCGCCTGCTCGAGCAGCCGGTTGAGGGTCTCCGGCTCCTTCGGGAATCCGGCTCGGATCCAGAGCGCCTGGAAGGCGCGCAGCGCTTGTCCGACCGGCCGTCCCGCCGCGACGCCGCGGGCGATCAGATCCGCGCCGCTGACCGGGAGCTTGGGCGCGGGCGCGTCGGCGAGGAACCGGTCAGCCGCCGCGAAGGCCGCGTCAGCGGGCAGCGCCCCGGAATCGGCCTGCGCCAGGGCGAGGGCGTCGTGCGCGGTCTCGCGTCCGGCGTTGAACAGCAGGGTCTTTAGGCCGTGGAACGACGGAGGGGCCTTTATCCCGTGCAGGGGGATCAGCGCCGCGGCGGCGGATCTCAGCCGGTCAGCTTCGGCGTTGGCGAGGCGCAGCCTCTCGCGCAGCCGCTCGGCGTCCTCCGGGATCGCCACGGCGAGTGCGGCGAGGCGGAGGAGGGGGTCCGCGCCAGCGCCGCGCTCGGCCTCGATCGCGATGAGGCGGCTCAAGCGCCTCGCATAGCCGACGCCGCCAAGGATCGGCTCAAGAAAGCCGCTCTCGCCCATCGTTTGCACGACCTCGCTCGCGCGCGGCGCGGCGAGCAGCTTCATGAGTTCTGCGCGCACGCGCTCGCGCGATAGCCTAGCCAGTCCGTCCCTCGCACGGATTGCCGCGGACAGGCCGTTGTGGTCGAGCCCGCCTGCGGCGTATCGGGCGGAGAAGCGGAAGAACCGCAGAATGCGCAGATAATCCTCGCGGATCCGGGCTTCCGCTTCCCCGATGAAGCGCACCCGTCCGGCCGCGAGATCGTCAAGGCCGCCGACCATGTCGTGGACCATGCCGTCGGGTCCAAGCGACAGCGCGTTAATGGTGAAGTCGCGCCGCCGCGCGTCGGCTGCGAAGTCGCGTCCGAACGAAACCCTGGCCCACCGCCCGTCGGTCTCGACATCCTCGCGCAGAGTCGTCGTCTCGATCGGGCGCCCGTCGACGATGACCGTCACCGTGCCATGCTTGACGCCGGTCAGAGCGAGCTTGAAGCCCGCCTGCTCCGAGCGGCGGATCACTTCGCCGGTCGTCGCAGTGGTCGTGAGGTCGAAATCGACCGCCGGCTCGCCGAGCGCCAGATCGCGCACCGCGCCCCCGACGAGCCGGGTCTCCTCGCCCTCTCCGTTGAGCGCTTCGAGCGCTCGCGCGAGCGGGCCCTGCCTGAGCAGCGTCAGGTCCTTGAGCCTTCCGTTATTGAGACCCGGAAGCGCGTTCATTTGAACCGCCCCGGGACCAGCATCCCGTTTTCGACATGCGCGGGGACATAGACGCCGCGCCCCCGGGGCGCGAAGGCGTTGACCGCGATAAGGCCGAGCACCGCTGCAGCCAGGCCGATCAGCGTCATGACCGACACGCGCCCGCGCGTCCAGTGTTCAACCTCAAGCGGATAGCGGGAGCGCAGCGCGAGATACATCGCGTAGACCACGAACGGGGTCAGGAACAGGGCCAGCGGTTCGAGGATCTCCCTGGCCATCAGGAGAACAGCTTTTCGTACAGATTCCGCAGGATCCCGGCGGTCGCCCCCCAGATATACCGCCCTTCATGCGGCATGGCGTAGTATTTTCGTCGCCGTCCCATCCATTCGCGGTCTTCCAGGAGATGGTTGGCCGGGTTCATAAGGAAGGCGAAAGGGGTCTCGAAAACCTCGTCGACTTCGAGCTTGTTGACCTCGAGCGCGAAAGACGGTTCGACCAGGGCGACCAGAGGCGCAACGCGAAATCCGGTGCCGGTGAGATACGGATCGAGCCAGCCGAGGGGCTCGATGAACCGTTCTTCGAGCCCGATTTCCTCTTCCGCCTCGCGCAACGCCGCCTCGCGGGGAGTCTCGCCCGCGTCGATCTTCCCGCCGGGAAAGGCGACTTGACCCGAGTGGGCCCGCAGATCCGAGCTTCGCAGGGTCAGGAGAACGGTCAACCCGTCCGGCCGCTGCACGATCGGCAAAAGGACGGCGGCGGGGCGCAATCGCGGCGGCGCGCCCAGGTCCGGCTGTCGCGCAAAGGGCGCGTCGTCGCTCAAACCGCTCGGGGCGGCGCGCTCGAGGTCCAGTAAGCTGAGCGAGGGCCTGAGCTTTTCTTGCGCCAGCGCCCGGAGCGCGCCCGGACTCGGGTCGGGGATCAGACTGGCGCTCAAAGCCCCTCGATTTCGCTCACCGGGCGCATGGGGAAGAAAAGTCCGCTCGAGCGCACGCCGAACCAGTCCTCGTTCCCGACCCGCTCCGTCCGGCCGAGGGCGACGAGGTCATAGAAGAGGGCCCGTTTGACCAAGGCCCAAAGGTCGCCCCGCACCCTCACATATGGCTTGAGCCCCTCCGAGGCGCCGGGTTCAAAACGAAGCGGATGTTCCGCATTTACGGTCACTATGTCTTCGACGTTGGTGCGGAACGTGAGCCGAGGTTCGTCCGCCTCGCCGCCGCCCCGCATTTCGACCGCCAGAAACGGCGCATCGTCGACCCGGATCCCGACCTTCTCGACCGGCGTCACCAAGACGTAACGCTCGTCCTCACGGCGCATGATCGAGGCGAACAGCTGGACGAGTGGCGCCCGGCCGATCGGCGAGCCACAATAAAACCATGTTCCATCGGCAGCGATGCGCATGTCGATATCGCCGCAGTCGGGCGGATTCCAGGAAGGCGGCGGCCCTGAGCCGCGAAAACGCCCCGTCGCAGCTTCGCCCAGCCCTCGCAGGGCTCCTTCAGGAGCGCGCGCCGGCTCTGTGCTATTCTCGCAATTCTTTGTGGGCGAATCTGGCATGGGACGTGCTTGGGGCTTGCGCCGGAACGACGCGTGCTCAATCTAGTGCGCCTGAAGACAAAACAAAACCGTAAGCCATCCGCGTGGCGCAAAGGACCAGCCGATGAACGTGACCAATATCGCCGATCCCGGCCAGTTGACGCGCGAAGCCGACGCGGCGCTGGAGCGCATCGCCGCCGCTCGGACGGAGATTGGCGGGGTGATTTTCGGTCAGGAGCGCGTCGTCGACCTCACGCTCGCGACATTGCTCGCGGGCGGTCACGGATTGTTGATCGGCGTGCCGGGCCTCGCCAAGACCAAGCTTGTTGAGACGTTGGGGATTGTCGTTGGCCTCGACGCCCTGCGCGTGCAGTTCACGCCGGATCTGATGCCGACCGACATTCTCGGATCCGAAGTGATGGAGGAAGGGCACGACGGCAAGCGCGGATTTCGGTTCATCAAGGGCCCGATCTTCGCCCAACTGCTGATGGCGGACGAAATCAATCGCGCCAGCCCGCGTACGCAGTCGGCGCTGCTGCAGGCAATGCAGGAACATCACGTGACGGTGGCGGGGGTGCGGCACGATCTGCCGCGGCCATTCCATGTTTTGGCCACGCAGAACCCGCTGGAGCAGGAAGGCGCCTATCCCCTGCCTGAGGCGCAGCTCGATCGATTCCTGTTGCAGATTGACGTCGGCTATCCCGATCGGGCGGCCGAACGCCGGATCCTGATCGAGACTACAGGCGAGCGCGAGGCGCGTCCGAAGTCCGTAATGACGGCGGAAGATCTCATGGCGGCGCAGCGGCTCGTGCGCCGGGCCCCGATCGGGGATCGTGTGGTCGAGGCCATACTCGACCTGGTGCGCGCGGGCCGCCCGGGCGAAGGCGACCCAGAGCTCACCAAGGGCATCGGCTGGGGACCAGGTCCACGCGCCGCGCAGGCGCTGATGCTCGCTGCTCGCGCTCGTGCGCTGGTCGACGGGCGTCTGTCGCCCTCGCTTGACGACATCGCCATTTTGGCCGAGCCGGCGCTCAAGCACCGCATGGCGCTGAGCTTCGCCGCTCGCGCCGAAGGCGAGACGATTTCGGCGGTGATCGGACGGCTCGTGGCGAAGACGATTCAATGACCAGGCCACTGACGCCGCAATGACCCTCCCCGCTTCGATCCGTCACGACGCCGCGTCCCTCTCGGCCCGCCTGCCGAGCCTGATCATCGCGGCTCGCCGCGTGGCCCAGACCGTGCGGCACGGCGTTCATGGCCGACGACGGGCCGGATCGGGCGAGACCTTCTGGCAATTTCGGCCGTTTCTCTCCGGCGAACCCTCGTCGCGAGTCGACTGGCGTCGGTCAGCCCGTGAAGAACGCGCTTTCGTCCGCGAGCGCGAATGGGAGGCGGCGCATACAGTCTGGATTTGGTTCGATCGCTCCGCCTCGATGCAATTCGCGTCGAGTTCTGGCGCCGGTGTCGAAAATCGACCGGGCGGCGTTGCTGGCGCTGGCTTTCGCGGATCTTTGCGTGCGCGGCGGCGAGCGCGCGGGTCTGCTCGGCCTCACTCGACCTTTGGCGACGCAGGGCGTCGTCGAGCGCTTCGCCGAGGCGATTGCGACCGACGAGCGCCTCTCGGGCTCTTCGCAGGCGGCGTTGCCGCCCGCACTGCCTGCCGCGCCACGCTCGATGGTCCTGATGCTCGGCGATTTTCTTTCCGAGCCCGAAGACGTCGCGCGTGCGATCCGCGCGGTGAGCGCGGAGGGAGCGATCGGCGAACTCGTGATGATCGCCGATCCGATCGAGGAGACCTACCCGTTCTCCGGCAACACGGAATTTCTCCATCCCGCCGGCTCCTTAAGGGTGCTCACCCCTCGGGCGCAGAGCTTGCGCGACGCTTATCTCGCCCGTCTTGCGGCCCATCGCGAAGCGATCCGGGCGATCTGCGCCCGCTCGGGCTGGGGCGTGAGCATCCATCGGACGGATGGATCGCCGGCCGAGATGCTGCTGGCGTTGCGCATGCGTCTTTCCGCGCCTGAGCCGAATGCGGGCCTGAGGAGCGCCTGAGCGATGTTCGGACTGCCGCTCGCTTTCGCCGCTCCTGCCGTTCTGGCTGCGCTGATCGGCCTCATTGGGCTCTATTTTCTGTTGCGCGTCACGCCGCCGAGCCCGAGGCAAGCGATATTCCCGCCGCTGCGCCTTCTTCTTGGGCTCGATCCGAACGAAACGACCCCGGCGCGCACGCCTTGGCCGATCCTCGCTCTCCGGCTCGCGATCGGGGCGCTGATCATCCTCGCAATGGCCGAGCCGTTGTGGAACAGCCTGGTCGCGCTCTCCGGATCTGGCCCGCTCCTGATTCTGGTCGACGATGGATTTGCTGCGGCTCCGGCCTGGGAGAAGCGAATCGATTTCGCCCGCGAGCGCGCCGCGGCGGCGGCCCGGTCCGGTCGGATTGTTGCGATCGTCGCCCTCTCGCAGGGCGGGCAGGACATCGTCCCGCTCGACAGATCGGGGGTCGAGGGTCGGTTGCGGTCGCTGGCGCCTGTACCCTACGCGCCGGACCGCCTGGCGGCCGCGCCGGCGATCGAACGCTTTCTCGCCCGCGAGCCGAAGACGGAAATTTTGTGGATCGCTGACGGAGTCGAACTCGGGGGAGCGAGCGCCTTTTCAGCCCGGCTTGCGTCGGTCGCCAAGTCGGTGGAAGTCGTGACTGACGGCAGGGGGGCGCTCGCGCTCGCCGGCGCCGACAATGAGGCGGGCGCGCTGACTGCCCGACTCACGCGATCGGATACGCACGCGCCAGCGATCGGCGCAGTGCGCGCCCTTGACGTTCAGGGGCGTGAAGTCGGGCGCGCGGCTTTTGATTTCGGCGCCAAATCGGTCGTTGACGCCCGTTTCGATCTGCCGGTCGAACTGCGCAATGACGTGACCCAGGTCGTTATCGATGGCGAACGTTCGGCAGGCGCGACATGGCTCATTGACGAACGCTCGCGTCGCCGTCGGGTCGCCATTGTTTCTGGGGCGAGCGCCGATGTCGCGCAACCACTGCTCGCGCCCAGCTACTATCTCAAGCGCGCGCTGCAGCCCTTCGCCGATGTCAGCGAGTGGCATGATTCGTCGACCGACCCAATTGTTTCGCTGCTCCAGCAGAAGCCCTCCGTGCTCGTCCTCGCCGACATGAGCGTGGCGCCGGGCCCGGAACTGGATGCGATCGACCAGTTCCTCAACGATGGCGGCGTGCTGCTGCGCTTCGCCGGCACCCGCCTCGCCGCTGGCGACGACACCCTGACGCCTACGGCACTTCGTCGCGGCGGGCGTCTGCTTGGCGGCGCATTGTCCTGGGAAAGCCCGAAGCACATTGCGCCGTTCGAGGCGGGCAGCCCGTTCTTTGGCCTCGCCGCGCCAAGTGAAGTGACGGTGACGCGTCAGGTGCTCGCTGAGCCGGAAACGGGACTTGCCGAAAAGACTTGGGCGCGCCTCGCAGACGGGACGCCGCTGGTCACGGCGGAGCGGCGCGGCAAGGGTCTGATCGTGCTTTTCCATGTGACCGCCGACACCACCTGGTCGAATCTGCCGCTCTCGGGCCTGTTTGTCGACATGCTGCGCCGGATCGTGGCGGAAGCCGATGCGCCCGGCAAGGGGGCTACGAAAGCGAAGGTTGGCGAGCATGGAATAGCGCGACCGCCGCTGCGCACGCTGAGCGGCTTTGGCGTTCTGGGTCCACCGCCGCCGCAGGCTGAACCAATTGGCGATGATTTTTCTGGCGCTGGCGACGCGCTTCACCCTCCGGGCTTTTACGGAACACGGGAATCGCTGCGGGCCGTCAATGCGTTGGCTACCGGCGAGACGCTGGCGCGCGCCAATTATGGACCCCTTGTGGTTCATGAAGGCGCCCTCGCGATCGCGCCGCCGATTGATCTGCGCCGCTGGCTCCTCCCGGCGGCTCTGGTCGGCTTGATGATCGACGCGCTGGTATCCATTTGGCTGATCGGCGGCGCCCCCTTGCGCCGCAAGGGAGCGCTCGCCGCTGCCCTTGCCCTCGCCGCCGCCCTTGGCCTCGCCGCCGCCCCGCACCAGGCCCGTGCGGCCGAGTCGGCGCCGGTCTCCGCCCGCGATATGGATGCGGCCTTATCCACCCGGCTCGCCTATGTCGTGACCGGCGACGCATCGGTTGACGAAACCTCAAAGCTGGGATTGACGGCGCTGACGCGGGTGCTCGCGTCCCGCACCTCGGCGGAGCTTGCCGAACCCGTCGCGCTCGATCCGGCGCGCGACGAACTGGCTTTCTATCCGCTTATCTATTGGCCGATCGTCGCCGGGTTGCCGCAACCCAAGCCTGAAGCGCGCACGCGCATCGCCGCATTCATGAAAAACGGCGGCACCATGGTTTTCGACACCCGCGATGCACTGACCGCCCGCCCCGGCGGGCCGCCGACCGCTGAGGCGCTTTGGCTGCGCACCTTCCTCGAGGGGGTCGACGTGCCCGAGCTTGAGCCGGTTCCCCATGATCACGTGCTGACGAAGACCTTCTATCTGCTCGACCGCATCGTCGGCCGCACGGCGATCGGACAAACCTGGATCGAGGCGCTCCCGCCGGCCGACCCTAACGACCACGTTCGGCGCCCGGCGCGCGCGGGCGACAGCGTTTCGCCGATCGTGATCGCTTCCGACGATCTTGCGGC
The DNA here is from genome assembly GCA_963764955.1 of uncultured Alphaproteobacteria bacterium. GTDB lineage: Bacteria > Pseudomonadota > Alphaproteobacteria > Rhizobiales > Beijerinckiaceae > Roseiarcus. The sequence continues at coordinate 102,470 of CAVXVE010000027.1, forward strand.
GGCATGGGCGGAGGACGCCGACGGGCGCCCGCTCTATCCGCTCATTCCCGGCGGGGCCCGCCAGCGTGAACTCGCCCTGCGCAGCGGCGTCAATCTCGTGATGTACACGCTCACCGGCAATTACAAGGCGGACCAGGTTCATGCGAAGGACATTCTCGAAAGGCTGACTCGTTGAGCGCCTGGTCGATCGCCCTTTCTCCCTTCCTCCCGTGGCCCGCCGTTTACGCTCTCGCCGTGGCGGCGCTCGTGATCTCTGCCGCGCTCGTGTGGCGCGGCGTTCGCGGCGCGTGGCTGCGGGCTCTCAGCATGGCGCTTCTGTTGCTCGCCCTGTGCGACCCCAACCTCGTCCAGGAGAACAGGCGTCCCCTGAAGGACATTGTCGCCGTGGTGGTCGACCGGTCCGAGAGCCAGGAAATCGGCGAGCGGCCCCAACAGACGGATAAAGCTCGCGACGAACTCGAGGCGCGGCTCAAGGCGCTTGGAGACGTCGACGTCAGGGTCGTCGAAACGTCGCGCGACGAATCGGAAACCGAAGGGACCAAGCTGTTTGCGGCTTTGCGGGGAGCCCTCTCCGATGCGCCGCCCGACCGGGTCGGCGGCGCGATCTTCATCACCGACGGGGACGCGCACGACATTCCGAAATCCGCGGCCGCGCTTGGCTTCAACGCGCCATTGCATGCCTTGATCACTGGCCACGAGGGCGAGCGGCAGCGGCGCATCGAGCTGGTCGAGGCGCCGCGCTACGGCATCGTCGGCAAGGACCAGGTCATCGAAGCTCGCGTCCTCGACAGCGCCGACCACGGCGAGCCGGTCAAACTCACGGTTCGCCGCGACGGCGAAACGATCGCGACGATCGACGCCAAGGTCGGGGAGCGGATCGATGTGAAGGCGCCGATCGACCATCCGGGTCCGAACGTCATCGAGCTCGAAGTCGCGCCAGTCGAAGGCGAACTCGCAGCCGACAGCAATCGCGCCGTGGTCAACATTGAGGGCGTGCGCGACAAGCTCCGGGTGCTCTTGGTCTCCGGCAAACCGCATCCCGGCGAACGGATGTGGCGCAATCTCCTGAAGTCCGACGCCAATGTCGATCTGGTGCATTTCACCATCCTGCGCCCGCCGGAGAAAGGCGCAGACGGCACGCCGATCAACGAATTGTCGCTGATCGCCTTTCCGGTCGCCGATTTGTTTGGCCGGCGGATCAAGGACTTCGACCTCATCATTTTCGATCGCTACGCGCAGCAGTCGATCCTGCCTTATGTCTATCTGGAGAACATCGCCAATTACGTGCGTGACGGCGGCGCCCTGTTGATGGCGGAGGGGCCGGAGTTCTCTACGCCCGACGGCCTTTATTATTCGCCGCTCGGCGCCATTTCGCCCGCCGAGCCGAGCGGCGACGACGTGGAGGCACCGTATCGCGCCCGGGTGTCGGAGCAGGGCGAGCGCCACCCGGTGACCCGGGGCCTGAACGGTTTCGACGCCAACAATGGCAACCCCAACTGGGGTCGCTGGTTCCGGATCGTCGGCGCGAGGCCGACGAGCGGCATGACGGTGATGACCGGCCCGGACGACAAGCCGCTGCTCGTGCTGTCGCGAGTCGACAAGGGGCGCGTGGGCCTGCTGCTGAGCGACCAGATGTGGCTCTGGGCGCGCGGCTATGACGGCGGCGGTCCGTACCTCGACCTCTTGCGCCGTCTGGCGCACTGGCTGATGAAGGAGCCCGATCTGGAAGAGGAGGCCTTGCGAGCCAGCGCCAAGGGCCGCGAGGTGACGGTCGAGCGGCAGAGCGTAAGCGGCGCGGTGCGGGACACCTATCTCGTCGCGCCGGACGGCAAGAAGACCAAGCTCGAATTGACGCCATACGCGCCGGGCCTCAGCCGCGCGCATGTGAACGTCAGTCGATATGGCCTCTATCGCGCTGAGGACGGCGAACATGTCGCGCTGGTCAACGTCGGCCAGGAGAATCCGCTCGAAATGCGGGATGTCGTCTCGACGACCGAAAAGCTGCGTCCGATCGCCGAGGCGACTGGCGGCACGGTGCGTCGCATCGCGGCGGGGGTGGGCGGCGCGATCGCCATGCCGCGCGTCGTCGGCTTGAACCCCTCTCCCAGCTATGGCGGCGGCGACTACATTGGAATCAAGCGAACGGGATCGACTGAACTGATTGGCGCGCGCTCGACGTCGCTCGCGTCCGGGTTCTTCGGCCTGGCGGTGCTGCTCGGCATGGTGACCCTCGCCTGGGTGAAGGAGAGTGGCGGCTTAAGGCGAACCCGCCGCGACGGCTAGCGCCCCGGCTTGCCCTGGACCGGGCGCCGGCGGCTCGCCCTTCAGGGATCGCCCTTGACAACCTGCGCGCGAGCCTTCGCCAGGCTCCCATGCCTATAAACGCCTGTAAACGCCAGTAAATGCTAATGAGCGCTAGTAAAACGACTCCAATTTACTAGCGTTTATTTTTCAGAATCGAGCCTTTTCAATGGGTTGCGGGCGTTTGGAGCAAAAAATCCGTCCTCGCTTTCCCTTCTCGCGCACAGGTTGTGATTGCGCCACCTTTTCCCATTTCAAACAGCCACGAGATTTCCCTCGCCGCCCGGCGGCCAAGCACGACAGATCCCGAGCGAGAACATATAGAGAACATTTCCGCTCCTGTCAAGGGAAAATCGCTTCGCCCCTTGCCGCCCCGGCCCGGAGCAGCGCCGGGGCCGCGCCCGGCCCGCCGCGCTTTGCTCACCAATGACGGCGCCGGCCCGCCCGATCGCTTCTCAGACCCGAGCCTAAAGGAGACCGGAGCTCACCGGATCACGCGCCGCGATGGCGTTTCGGCGTAAAGCTCCTCGACCATCGCTGCGCGGCGGCCCAAGACCGCGCGCTGATTGACCGAGCCCTTGTCAGTCAATTCGCCGCTATCGAGCGAGGGCGGGTCGTCCATCAGAATGAGCCGGGCCAGGCGGCGGGAGCTGCCGCCCGCCCCGGCGTTGAACGTCTTGAGGAGTCTCGCGAAACGCTCGCGCACCTCGCCGCAGCCGAGGATCTCGGCGGCCTTCGGCTCGCCGCTCAGGGCGCGGGCGAGCTCCCGGCAGGCGGCGAGATTGGGAATGACGAGCGCGGCGGCTTCGTCCCGGTCGTGCCCGGCGACAACGACGTCGGTCACGTAAGGGGCGCAATGGGCGACGAATCGCGCCCGCAAAGGGCCGACGCTGACCCAGGCGCCGGTGGCGAGCTTGAAATCCTCCGCCACACGTCCGTCGAACAGGAAGCCGCGTTCGGGGTCGTTCTCGTCGACGAAGCGCAGCGCGTCGCCGAACTTGTAGAACCCCTCCTCGTCAAACGCCGCTTCGCTCAGTTCGGGCTGGCGCCAATAGCCAGGGGTGACGCTCGGACTCTTCACCCGCGCCTCGAGCTTGCCGGCGTTGGGAACGAGCTTCACCTCGACGCCGGGATTGGGCGCCCCGATCACGCCGGGATCGCGCGCGCGATCGGTGACGCTGATCGCCGAGGGGCCGGTCTCGGTCGACCCGAATGAGGTCAGCATGGGAACGACCTCGCCGATCGTGTCGAGCCCGAGCCGCTCGAACCCCTCCCGCACATGGGGCGCAAGCGCGGCGCCGGCGTAGGTGAACGCCTGCAGCCGCTTGAACAGGCTTCGCCGCAGGTCAGGGTCCGCCTGAAGCAAAGGCAGCAGCATCTCGAAGCCGCGCGGCACGTTGTAATAGACCGTCGGCGATATCTCGCGCAGGTTGCGCACGGTGGCCTCGATCGCGCCGGGCAGCGGCCGGCCCTCGTCGATGAAGAACGAGCCGCCGTTGGCGAGCACGAGGTTGAAATTGTTGTTGCCCCCGAACGTATGGCTCCACGGCAGCCAATCGACCAGAACGGGCGGCTCGGCGGTGTAGCTCGGCGTGACGGCGCTGAGCATCGCCTGGTTCGAAGTCATCATCCTGTGGGTGTTGATGACGCCCTTGGGCGAGCCGGTCGACCCTGAGGTGAACAGGAGCTTGGCGATCGTGTCCGGCCCGACTTCCGACTGGGCGCGGTCGACGTCGACCGCGGGCTTCGTCGCGAGCAGCGCCTCGAACGCGCTCGCGCGGCGCGAGGCGGGAGGGTTCGTCCGGGCGACGACCTCGACATCCCTGGGCACTGCGGCTTCGAGGGCGGGGCCGAACGCCGCCCCGTCGTCGACGAACACGAGCCCGGGGGTGAGCAGCGCGATGATCGCCCTGAGCTTGGCGAAATCCTTGGCGACCAGCGAATACGGGGCCGATATGGGGGCATAGGGAACGCCGGCGACCATCGCGCCGAGCCCGAGCAGCGCGTGATCGACACTGTTGCCGGAGAGGATCGCGACAGGCCGCTCGACGCTCAACTCGCGCTCGATCAGGCCTTGGGCGATGGCGCGCGCCATATGTCGGGCCGCGTCGTATGTGACCATGCGCCAATGTCGTTCGCCCTGTCGCTCGGCAAGGAACACCCGCTCCGGCGCGACCTTGGCCCAATGATCGAGCCAGTCGGTCGCGGCGCGCGGGTAGGCGCCGAGCGGATGGGGCGAGCGCGCCAGCATCACGCCGTCCGCCCGGCGCTCGACGATCACTTCCGGCGGGCCGAGCGCCAGCTTCGTCCTCGTCGTCATCCCTTCCTCCCGTTCGGCGCGGTTTTCGACCGCGCAAAAGCAGGCGTCAACTCCATGAGCGAGGACGCCGTGGGCCTGCGCCCGGTTCGCGCCGAGGGCCGCAGCGCGGCGAGCCCCAGCCTGAGCGGAAGCCGCGGTGGAAAATCATTCAACCATAAGGTTGACATTCTAAAATCGCCCGCGTACATTAAACCACATGGTTGAATTACAGACCTCAGAGTTGACCCCCATCTTCCATGCGCTGAGCGATCTCACGCGCCGCCGGATGCTGCTAGCGCTCGCTTCAGGCGAGCGCACGGTCGGCCAGCTCGCCGAACCCTTCGCCATGTCGCTGGCGGCGGCCTCGAAGCACATCAAGGTGCTCGAAGGCGCCGGCCTTATCCAGCGCGAGGTGCGCGGGCGCGCCCATGTCTGCCGCCTCGATCCTGGCCCGCTCGCCAGCGCGCACGAGTGGCTCACCTTCTATGAGCGCTTCTGGACCGCGCGGCTCGACATTCTCGACCGGCTCCTGCGCGAGGAGGACGCGCGCAAAGCCGACGCGCCGGAGAATTCCTTTCCCCCCGAAGCCAAAACTCCAACCCCGGACCCGACCCAAGGAGACGAGAAATGAACGAACGCGCCAATCCGGACGCCTATGGCGTGCTGACCGAACCCGCCACGCTGACCATCCAGCGCATGTTGCCAGGCCCGATCGAGCGGGTCTGGGCCTACATCACCGAAAGCGACCTGCGCCGCAAATGGCTGGCGTCCGGGCAGATGGAAATGAAAGTCGGCGCGCCGTTCGAGTTCGTCTGGCGTAACAGCGAGCTCACCGATCCGCCTGGCAAGCGGCCGGAGGGCTTCGGCGAGGAGCACCGGATGGAGAGCCGCATCACCGAGCTCGATCCGCCGCGCAAGCTCGTATTCACCTGGGGAAAGGAAGACAGCGACGTTTCGTTCGAGCTTGAGCCGAGGGGCGAGAGGGTGCTGCTGACCGTCGTCCACCGCCGTCTGCCCACCCGCGGCATGACGGTCGGCGTCAGCACCGGCTGGCACGCGCATCTCGACATGCTGGCCGCCCGCCTGAACGACGAAAAGTCGGAGCCCTTCTGGGACCGGTTCACGCGGCTGAGGGCCGAATACGACCGGCGCATTCCGGGCTGACGAATGCGGCGACCCGTCATTGCGGGGAGTGAAACGACGAAGCCATCCAGAGATCGTGGAGCCTCGCCGCTTCATCCCTGGATCGCCACGCCCTCGCGGGCGCCTCGGGCTCGCGATGACGACGGAAGTCCGACCCAATCGCAACGCGTACAAACAAACAGGAGATTGACCATGCCCAACCAAGTCGTTTCGCGCGAGGAATGGCTGAGCGCCCGGATCGCGCTGCTCAGCCGCGAAAAGGAGCTGACGCGGCTTAGCGACGAAGTCGCCCATCAGCGGCAGGAATTGCCTTGGGTCCGAGTCGGCAGGCCTTACCGGTTCGACACCGAGGACGGGACCGCAACGCTCAAGGACCTGTTCGGCGGGCCGCTCGCAGCTTCTCGTCTATCACTTCATGTTCGGGCCGGATTACAAGGCCGGCTGTCCGTCCTGTTCGATGATCGCCGACGGGTTCAACGGCTTCGCAACGCATCTGGCGAACCACGATGTCGCGCTCTGGGCGGTGTCGCGCGCGCCGCTCCTGAAGCTGCAGGCCTACAAGCGGCGGATGGGATGGACGTTTCCCTGGGCGTCGTCGTTCGGCGACGATTTCAACTTCGATTTCAACGTCTCGATCACCGAGGATGAGCAGAACAAGGGTGGCGTCGAATACAATTACCGGAAAGGCGAGCATCCGCTGACGGCGGCGCAGGTTCCCGAGCCCGTCGCCCGCTTCGCGGCGTCGTGCGGAACCGACGGGCGAACCTACATGCGCGACCGGCCGGGCATGAGCGCTTTCGCGATCGAGGACGGCGCCGTCTACCACGCCTATTCCACTTATGCGCGCGGCCTGGACGGGCTCTGGGGCGCCTATCAGTGGCTCGACCGCGCGCCCAAGGGTCGCAACGAGAACGGGATCTGGTGGCGCCGCCGCGACGAATACGCCGCCCCGGCGCGCCAGCCCGTTTTGCAGAATGGAGCATAGCGATGGACATGCCCAAGATTGTTTCGCGACGGGACTGGGACGCTGCGCGTGAGCAGCTTCTGGTGAAGGAGAAAGCGGTGATGCGCGCGCATGACGCGCTGGCGGCCGAACGCCGGCGGATGCCGTGGATGGCGGTCGACAAGGCCTACACATTTATGGGGCCGAACGGCAAAGTGAGCCTGCTCGATCTCTTCGAAGGCCGCCGGCAATTGATCGTCTACCGCGCCTTCTTCGAGCCCGGCGTGTTCGGCTGGCCCGACCACGCCTGTCGCGGCTGCTCGCTCGGCGCCGATCAGGTCTCGCATCTCGCGCATCTGAACGCCCGCGACACGACGCTGGCCTACGCCTCGCGCGCAGCCCAGGCGGATATCGCGCGGCTCAAGGCGCGCATGGGCTGGCGGATGCCCTGGTATACGATCACCGACGATTTCGACGCCGACTTCGGGGTGGACGAGTGGCACGGGCATAACGTCTTCTTCCGCGACGGCGACAGGATGTTCCGCACCTATTTCATCAACAATCGCGGCGACGAGGCGATGGGCACGGTGTGGAACTATCTCGATGCGACGCCTATGGGGCGGCAGGAATTGTGGGAGGATTCGCCCGATGGCTATCCCCAGACGCCTACTTACAAATGGTGGAACTGGCACGACAATTACGAGGCCGAAAAGGCGGTCGACCCGCAATGGGTCAAGGTGTCGGACGCGGGCGAAGCGGCGTTCCGAAACAAGGAGGCGGGCGCGCAGCAATGAGCGCGATCTCGATCGGCGGCGGGGGTTGCGGCGCGGCAATCAGCCGCGTCGCGGCCGAATGGCTCGGCCTTGCAGCCGCGCCGACCTTCGGGACGATGGCGCTCCTGACAGCCGTTCTCGGTGGCGGCCCGGAGCCACTCTGCTCGGTGGAGCACGGATCGCTCTTGAGCGGAATGGTCCCGATGTATTTGCTGATGGGCGTCTTCCATGTCGCGCCCTGGCTGAGGCTGATCGCGCGTCGGCGGAGCTGACGGCTAGCTCTGCCGCGTGACCTTCGCCGCGCGTTTCTCGAGAAAGTCCTTGAGCCGCTCCTTGGCTTCGCCGCTCATTTCGGCAATCGCCGCCATCAGCGATTCGGTGAGAAGCCCGCTCGCCGGACTGCTGTCAGCGATGCGCGGCAGCGCGTGCATGACGGCGAAATTGGTGGCGGCGGTGTTGGAGGCGGCCTTGGCGGCGAGCGCCATGGCGGTCTCGAGCCCTTTGCCGTCGTCGACCAGATATTGGGTCGCGCCGGCGCCATGGCCTTCCTCGGCGTTCAAGGTTCGTCCGGTCAGCATCATGTCCATGACGCGCGGGACGCCGATCAGGCCGGCGATGCGCACCGATCCGCCGCCGCCGAGAAAAATGCCGCGCTGTCCCTCCGGCAGGCCGTAATAGGCCGAGCGTTCGGCGATGCGGATATGAGCGGCGGCGGCGAGCTCGAACCCGCCGCCGACCACCGCCCCGTGCAGCACGGCGATCACCGGCGCGCGCCCGAACTCGATCGCCTCGAAAGCGCGATGCCACATGCGCGAATGGAGCACGCCGGCGAGCGCTTCGTGCTGCCCGGCGACCTCGGAAAGATCGAGGCCGGCGGAAAAATGCGCGCCCTCGCCGGTCAGCACGACGGCGCGGACCTCCGGCGGCAGCTGGGTGAAGAAGGCCTCGAGCCCGCGCACGGTGACGTCGTCGAGCGCGTTGCGCTTCTCCGAGCGCGTGAGCCTGAGATGCGCGATCGCTCCGATCCGGGTCGCCTTCAGCGACTTCGGCAGCTCGATGTCGATCGGTTGTTCCGCTGTCTCAGCCACCCATTCCTCCCCTGGCGCCAAAAGCCTTGCGAGATCTTTAGCCCCTTCTAAGCGGGCGAGTCGACGGGCTCGCGTGCGTGCCTCACGCGCCGTCGAGCCAGGCCGCGAGCGCCTCGAGCCACGGCGCCTCGATATGGACGCGGAAGCCCTCGCGCGTGCGCGATGAGGCCGCGCAGGCCGAAGACCATGAAGGCGGCCGAGGGCGTACCCTTGCGACCGCCGCGCTTTGCCCGCGCCCGAGGCGACATGCGCGCCGGTCGGCAGCGGCGCGTCTCCCGACGGAACGCTCAGCCCACCAGTCGCTTGCGGCGCGGATCGTTGGCGACGGGCATGGAGGGCGCACGCTTGCCGGTATATTCGTCCGCCCGCGAATCGCGCGGGCCGCAGAAGGGGCAGGGAAAGATCTGTATCGGCGCGCCTAGGCGGCCTGATCGCGGGCGTTCTTGATCGTCTGAAGGACTTCGAAACCTTCGAACTCCGGATGGCCGAGATAAAGCGGCTTGTTGGCGCCGGCGTCGCGGTGGGCGGCGCGAAAATGCTCGGACTGCGTCCAGGCGGTGAAGGCGTCCTTGCTCGCCCAGACCGTGTGCGACGAATAGAGCACGTGATCGTCGCGCTCGGGCCCACGCAACAGATGGAACTCGAGGAACCCCGGCACGCGGTCGAGGTGGGTGTCGCGCGACAGCCAGACATGTTCGAACGCGCTCTCGGCGCCCTTCATGACCTTGAAGCGATTCATGGCGATGTACATGGGCTTTCTCCCTTTCATGGGTTCAGCGCGATCGTATCACGCTCAGTGCGCGATGCCGGAGCCGGCGGCCTCATCGATAAGGCGCCCGGCGGGAAAACGCGAAAGATCGAAGCGGCGGCTGATCTCGTGGTGCTCGCCAGTCGCGAGCAGATGCGCGCAGCGTGCCGCCGGCGGGAATGGCCTTGAAGCCGCCGGCGGCCCAGCCGCAATTGAGAAAGATTCCTTGCGTTGGCGCTGAGCCGATGATGGGGGAGGGGTCCGGAACGACGTCGACGATTCCGCCCCATTGGCGCATCAGCTTCACCTGGCCGAACGCCGGAAACATGTCGAGAAGGCCGGAGACGACCAGCTCGTTTATCGGCGGCGAGCCGCGCTGGCCGTATGCGGGAATGCGGTCGAGACCGCTGTCGAACACGATCTCCCCCTTATCTGACTGGCTCGCGACCGCGCCGTGCCGCGCGATGCCGCCGCGCCGCTGCCAGACGCCGCCGTTCGGCAGATAGCGGGAATTCGAGCGATTGCGTCATCAGCGGCAGCTTTTCGCCGACCTGTCCGGACCCCAGAGCTCGGCGTTTGCGCCAGGCCTGCGGCCAGCCCTGGTGTCTCGCGAAGCCCTGGTGCAGGAGAGCGAAGGCCGAATAGCGCCCGCTCATGGCCCCCCTCGCGATGGCTCGAAATCCGGGATATGCGCATGGCCCATGGCGTAGGCGCGGAAGGCGTCGATTTCCGCTTTGGTGGGATCGACGCCGGTGAAAGCCTTGAGATAGTAGGGAGTGAGTTTGAGGCGGGCCTCCATCGGCTCATCAAGGTCGAGCGCGTAATAGCCGATCTGCATGGAGTAGAGCACTCGCGCGCGGACGAAGGCGTCCTCATCCTCGTAGCCGAAGCGCACGAACAGAGCTTTCAGCGCCTCTGTCCTCAGGCGATCGGAGCGGTCGACGGCCTTGCGGACGCTCGGAGAGCGGCGCGCCCATTCGCGAATGGCGAAATCGAGCCGTGGGCTGAAGATCAAGGGATCGACCCAGCAGCGAAACACGTTGCAGACCGCCTGATTGACGCTCGCCGCGGGCGCTTCAGCTTGCGCCACGATCGAGCGGGTGTTGAGCGCCTCCCAACGGTCGAGCAGGGCGTCGAGCAGCTCGTCGCGATTCTTGAAATACCAGTAGAAGCTCGACCGCGACACGTCGAGCCGTTCGCTCAAGGCGAGCACCGTCACATGGTCGACGCCCTCGACGGCGAGCGCGGTCAGCGCCAGGTCGAGCCAGTCGTCGCGCGTCGCCTTGACGGCGCCCGATCGCGCCCGCCGCTGGTGCGGCGAGCCTGAAGCGAGCGGCGAGAGTGCGGCGTCGCTCATCGGTCAGTTCGTCGCCCGGCCTGTCACGCCCGCATCGCCTTGCCCATCGGATCGTAGGGCGAGGGCTCGATGACGCGCGCTCTTCGCTCGGCGCCGACGATATGCACGCTAAGCTCTGCGCCGACCTCCGCCGCCTCCGGCGCGACGAGCGCCATCGCCAGGCTCTTTCGCAGTGTGTGGCCATAGCCGCCGGAGGTTATGAAGCCGACAATCGCGCCCGACCGCCAGACCGGCTCGTAGCCGGCGGCGTCGGCGTCGAGCGCGTCGATTTCGAGCGTAACCAGTTGGCGCTCGGGCAGGGGGCCCTTGCTCTCCATCAGCGCCGCCTTGCGGCCGAGAAAATCGCCCTTGTCCCAGGCGATCCAGCGCTCCATGCCGGTCATGCGCGGAGTGCGATCCTGAGTGAATTCCGCCGACCAGATGCCAAAGCTCTTTTCGAGCCTGAGCGACAGCAGCGCGTTATAGCCGTATTCCCGGAGCCCGAGGTCGCGTCCGGCTTCGATGAGGGTCCGGCGCAAGGTCGCGTGCTCGAGCGCGCGGCAGTTGATCTCGTAGCCGAGTTCGCCGGTGACCGACAGGCGCGCCACCTTCGCCCGCACGAGGCCGACATCCAGTGTCGTCGCGCCCATGAAGGGCAGGGCGGCGTTGGACACGTCCTGATGGGTGACGCGCGCGAGGAGTTCGCGCGATTTCGGGCCGGAGAGCGCAAAGCCGATCACATCGTCGGAAATGTCGCGCACGCTCACGCCCTCGCGCGCATGGCTCGCGAACCAGCGCATATGCCATTGGCGAAGGTAGTAGGAGCCCTCGATCCAGAACGTCCTGTCGCCCCAGTTGATGATGGTGAGGTCGCCCTTGAGCTTGCCGGTCTCGGACAGCATCGGGGCGAGGCGCGCGCGGCCAGGCCTGGGCAGACGCGCGACGGTCATCCAGTCGAGCCAGCTTTCGGCCTCGGGGCCGGTCACTTCGTAGCGCGAGAACGAAGCGATATCGAGGAGGCCGACGCCCTCGCGGACCATGCGGCATTCGTCGCCGACGATGTCGAAGGCGTTCGAGCGCTTGAGGGTCGGCTTCTCCTTGAATCCGGGCGGGGCGAAGAACAGCGGGACCTCGAGCCCCCACGAATTGCCCCAGTGGCAGCAGGCGGCGGTCATCGCGTCGTAGGCCGGGGCCATCTTGAGCGGCCGGCCGGCGGGCAATTCCTCGTTGGGATAGGTCATCATGAAGCGGCGGGCGTAGAACTCGCCGGTCGTTTGCCGGATATATTCGCGATTGGAGGCGAAGGCGCCGTAGCGAGCGATGTCGAGGCCGTAGACGTCCCCCTCCGCCTCGCCATGGATCATCCATTCGGCCAGCGCCTTGCCGACGCCGCCGCCCTGCAGGAACCCCGCCATCACGCCGCAGGCCAGCCAGTAGCCGCGTTTTCCCGCGACCGGGCCGATGAGCGGATTGCCGTCGGGCGAGAAGGTGAAGGCGCCGTTGACCCATTTGCGCACGCCCGCCGTCTGCAAAACCGGATAGCGGCGGCGAACGAGCTCGAGCTCGCCGACGATGCGGTCGATGTTCTCCTGCAGGAGCTCGACGCCGTAGTCCCAGGGCGCGCCGTCCATCGACCAGTGCTGGGGATTGGTCTCATAAATGCCGACCAGCATGCCTTTCTGGTCCTGGCGCATGTAAGTGAACCCTTCGAGGTCCACCACCATCGGCAGTTCGACCTTCGACGCTGCGATCTCTGGAATTGTCTCGGTCAGGAGGTAGTGATGCTCGAGCGGCGACAGCGGAAGGTCGAGCCCGACCATTCGCCCGACCTGCTTCGCCCATAAGCCTCCGGCGTTCACCACATGCTCGGCGTTGATGACGCCGGCCTCGGTGAGCAGGTCCCAGGAGGAGTCCGGGCGCTGCTTCAGCTCCAGCACCCGATTGTGCTCGATCACCGTCGCGCCGCGCTTCTTGGCCGCGCCGGCGTAAGCCCAGACTGTCCCCGTGGTGTCGACATAGCCTTCGCGGTCCGCCCACATGCCCCCGAGCACGCCGTCCACGCTGATGATAGGGCAGCGGGCCTTGATCTCCTCCGGCGTCACCAGGCGAACGTCGTCGATGCCGATCGCCTGGAACCTGCGGTACGACGCCTGAAGCCATTCCCAGCGCTCCGGGGCGGAGGCGACATGGATGCCGCCGGTCATGTGCATGCCGATCGACTGGCCGGATTCGGATTCGACCTTTTTCAAGAGATCGATCGTATAGGCCTGGAGAATCGCCATGTTGGGGTTGGCGTTGAGCGCGTGAAAGCCGCCGGCCGCGTGCCACGACGAGCCCGCGGTCAAGACCGAACGTTCCACCAGCGCTACGTCGCTCCACCCGTACTTCGTAAGGTGGTAAAGAACGGACGCTCCAACGACGCCCCCGCCAATTACGACGACGCGATAGTGCGCTTTCATCCGCGGGCCCCTGTAGCGAACCACCTGTGGACCAAAGCTATCGGACCCCTCGGCGCTCGTCTAGACAACGATGTCCAGTTGGGCTCGGCGGGGGTCTATTTTGTCGGCAAGTGTGGCTTTTGTCGCCTTGTCGGGGGAGGCCGAATATGCGTATGGATGGCGGCGGTCTGCGTCGACCGCAACGCTTGGATTCGCGCACCCAATCCGCCTCCTCCGCGGTTAGAGGACGTAGCGGCTGATTCAAAGCTGTTTCTGGAGGGCAGGAGAAGGTCGGCAATGCGTGGGCGGGAAGGGCGGCAAGCGGGGATTGCCTGTGTAGTCGAGAATTTTCAGAAACTCGGCGAGTGTGACGGAGCTATTGGCGGAGACAAGACTTTGTTCGTACGCGTGTATGCGTTCTGAGGCGAAGGGGTGGGATGAGGCGGAGCGGGGCCTTGACGCTCGGGGCGGTCCTGGCGCTCGGCGGGGTAACCGGCGGCTGGGGGCAGGAGCTATCGGGCTCTCTAGCCGCGGCGAACACGCCGTCATGGGATGGGTTTGTTCTGCCGACCCTGCCGGAGAATTGGGCCGATTTGCCATTCAAACTTACGGCTTCTCAGAACGTGTCCTATAACTCCAACGTCAATGGTGTTGCAAGTGGCTTCGCTGCGCCGGGCCAAGTGCTCGGCGATTTTACAACGACGACCAATCTGGGCTTCGCGACCAAGGCAAACCTGTATGGTCAACAGCTGTACCTAGACACAACGTTTGGGGTGATACGCTATCTTCATGAGACCGGGTTTGATTCAAATGTGTACTCGGTAAGCGCCGGCGATAACTGGACCCTGACATCGAGATGCTCAGGAAATCTTGGTGTAACCCTTTCCAAGTCGCCTGTCGAGATCACGGACTTGGTTGCAACCGGACTTGGAACCGGCGTCAACTACGCCACGACGTCTGCGTTCAACGAAACCGGAAAATGCGCGGTCTCCAATGGATATTCGGTGGTGTTCAATACCAGCTGGAGTGACGTCACGAACTCGAACCCGATCGACGCGCTCAATAATTCTCGAAGCACGATGCTCTCCACCGGTATAGAGTACGCGAAGGGCGCGAGCACTGTGACGGCGCTAGCGAGTAATTCAGAAACAATCTACAGCCGCGGACCGGTCGAGACTGCTGTCGGATTGGCCAACGTCACCGATTTTCATACCTTCAGCCTGGCTTATAGTCGACAAATCAATCCCAACCTTTCCGTGAACGGGTTAATCGGATTAGTCGGGACCACGGGCGGATTCACCTTGGGTCTGCCCAAAACGCTGCTTCCAATCTATACGCTGGCGACGACATGGACGATTGCGCCAAAGCTGGCTCTGAATGCGTCGGCGTCAAAAACGATTTCGCCTGCGACGACAGTCCTAGCCAATGCTGAAACTGACTACACGGCTCAAATCAGTCTAACCTATGCTATGACACCCAAGGTCGCCGTCAATGTCGGCGGTTCGATCAGCTACACAAACGGGGCGTTTACCCCAACAGCGATTACGACCGTGACACCATTTCTCACAGGCGCTTCGGATTTCTACAGCGCCAATGCTGGCTTGAGCTATACAATGACGCCCTTCATGTCAGTCGGGCTGAACGCTTCATATACCGAGCGAGTCTCAAATCACACGATTACCCCGGAAGATTTGGTGACCGTAAGCCTGAACTATAGACCGTACTAGCAGTCCGAAGTGGGAGAACGGAAGCGATGCTGACAACGATGCGAAGGGCCCGGTCACGGACGCCATGGCCGGCGATCTTGACCATTCTAGGCCTTCTGGCGCTCGGATCGTCCGCTCCCAATTTGGCGCGCGCCGCCGGCGGGCGGGTCCTCACACCTCAGGACGTCGTGTCCATTAAAGTTGTCAACCAACCGGACATGGACACGACGGCTAGGGTCGAGACCGATGGAACGATCAGCTTCCCCTACGTCGGCAGGATTCGGGCTGCAGGGTTGACCGAAGACCAGGTCGCGCGGGCGATCGAAAAACAGTTGGCGTCCCGTCAGATCGTCACCGAGCCACATGTGCTGGTCGAGATCTCTACCTTCGGCACGCAAGCCAGCGTGCAGGGCCAGGTCGGCGTTCCGGGAGTTTATACGCTCGATCGCCCGACGAATCTGACGCAGCTGATCTCCCGCGCTGGGGGCCTCAGGGATTCTGCCATTGGCGGAACGATCACAGTGCGCCGCGGCGCAACGGTCAGAAAGTTCGACTCGAAGGAGGTCCAGGCTGGGCGTGGCCTTGGCGCTGAATTCCGGATCGCCAATAACGATGAGGTTTTTGTCGACCTTGCGCCGTTTTACTATCTTTACGGCTATGTGAACAAGGCGGGGGAATACCCGCTGCTGCGTCCTCTTACGGTCCAGCAGGCGATCTCGGTTGGCGGCGGAGTGGCGGTCCTGGGATCAGAATGGCGGATCAGGATCAAGCGCAAGTCAGGCAACGGCCAAACATACGAAGTCCCGGCTTCGCTTGACGACCAGGTCGAGGCAGGCGATACGATTATCGTCAGCGAGCGCATCTTCTAGTCACCAAACTCTGCTATGCGTCGTTCTGGATTGGCTGGAGCGCAGGAGGCGGGTCGTGTCGGTAAGTCAAATTCTGGCCATCCTTTTGCGTCGGGCGTGGATTGTGGTGCTGTCGCTCCTGACGACGACGATTGTGGCTGGAGCGGTGTTGCTGTTCGTGCCGGGCCGCTACGACGCAGTCGCGACCGCGAGCATCGACCCGGGCAACGTTGATCCGATTACTGATATGGCCAACGGCGCCGGCATGATCGGGCTGATGCAGGGCAACATTCTCGCCCTTGTCGCCAGCCAACGGGTGGCGACGGACGTCGTCCGGCGATTGAACTTGACCGACAATCCTCAGGTTCAGCAAAATTTCCGAAAGTCGGGCTCGTTTGGCCGCGAGAGCATCGATGAATGGATGGCCGCAAGTTTAGTGGCGAATGTCAAGCCTGAGTTCACTATGGGAACGAACGTCCTGGCGATCAAGTATAAGTCAGGCGACCCGAATCAGGCGGCGCTGATCGCCAATGCGTTCCTCGCGGCGACAATCGACGGTTCGGTGGCGCTGAAAGCCGCCGAGGGCGACCAAACGGCGCGGTGGTTTGCGCCGCAACTCGACGAATTGCGCAAGGAGTTGGAGGACGCCCGCGCGGCGCTGGCCGCTTTCCAAGCGAAGACGAATATCGTGGCGCCGACCCAGGGCGGGGATCGCGAAACCAGTCAATATATGGCGATCAGCGACCAATTGTCGAACGCCAGAGCCGGGCTGACTGCTCTTCAGAGCCGCCTGACAAGCGGCTCGACCGACTTATCGAACGATCCCCAGGATCCCGATCTGCAAATTCTCTCCAATCTGAAACAGAAGCTGACGAACGATGAAGCCGATATTGCGGGCTCCAAGGGCGTCCTCGGCGCGAATAATCCGAAGATGATGGCCGAACAGGCCAATATCGCCTCGGTTCGAAGGCAGATTGGCGAAGCGACCGAGAAAATGCGCCGGCACCTAAAAGACCGCATCGACTTGGCGCAGACCCAGATCTCTTCCCTCGAGGCCGAGCAAGCGCAAGCGCAGAAGTCGTTGATCCAGGTTCAAGGGCAGCGCGACCGGCTGAGCCAACTGCAGCGCGACGTCGACTTCCGCGCCGAACAGCTCAACGGTCGGGAGAAGGCGGCGGAAGAGGCGAAGCTGAAAAGCAAGCTGACATTTTCGGATATGACGGTTCTCGACAAGGCGTCTCCACCCATCGCGCCCGCGTTTCCGAAACCGTTTGTCGTGCTGCCTGTCGGGATCGCCGCAGGACTCGCGCTCGGGCTGATCCTGGCGCTTCTCGCGGAAGCGGCGGATCGGAGGGTTCGCTTTCCAGTCGATCTGGAATATGCGGCCTCGGCCCCGTTTTTGGGCGCCCTCGACGGCGCGCGTCGCTCCAGGGCGCGCGTTAGCGCGTCAAGCCGCAGCCTGCGACCCATATGAGTCGATAGGAGGCGACCGTATTCTACGGTCGAATGGCTTCGGGCCGCCACGGTGGCCGCTCTAAGGCCTAGAATGGTTCGAGAAACAAATTGTGGGGTAACGTCCTTTGCGGGATCCGGCCGGGGAGTAGACGGATCCACAGTTGACTATTGGAAGCTTGAGCCATGGCAATCAAACCGAATTATCATAAGGATGCTGACAACGTCGTCGCGGTGCAGACGTCTAAGGATCCGATTGAGCAGCAGATCCTGGCGGCCGGCAATCTGAGCGAGGCTCAGGTTGAGGCTATCCGCGGATTTCAGCGGCGCAAGGGGCTGACGTTTGGGGAAGCGGCGATCGCACTGGGCCTGGTGCGACGCGACAGTTTGTTTCTGGCGCTGTCGAAGCGTTACAATTATCCGGTTCTGAATTTCGGCGTCGACGAGGCCCGTTTTTCGCGCGAGTTGGTCGTCGGCTACCAGCCCTTTAGCGCGGCGGCGGAAGCCTTCCGCTCCGTGCGGTCTGCCCTCGCAACTGGGCCGCTGTCGCAGGGGAAGAACGCATTCGCCGTCATCGGGCCCCATGCCCGGGTCGGGGTGACCTATTTCGCCGCCAATCTAGCTCTGTCCTTTGCCCAGATGGCGGTTCCTACTCTCCTTGTCGACGCCAACTTACGGAAGCCGAGGCTCACGGCCCTGTTTGGTGTCGATCCGAAGACGGAGGGATTAGTCGAGGCCTTGACCCATGGCGAGGCCGAACTGCCGCCTGTAACTATCGACATTGTCCCCGGTTTGTCACTGCTCGTCGCCGGGGCGACCGCGCCCCATCCGCAGGAGTTGCTGAGCTCTAAGGAATTCCTCACGCTATCGCAGAACGCCCAGCGCAACTACGGCGTGGTCATCTACGACACGCCGGCGGCGCTTGAGAGCGCCGACGCCTATGTTGTCGCATCCCGCGTGGGCGCCGCTGTCGTCGCGGCTCGGCGGCATCGAACGAAAGTGAGAGACATAGCCAAAATCTCCCGAGCGCTTGAGGGCTTCCAGTGCGACATCGTGGGCACGGTCCTCTCACGCTTCTGATTGCTCCTCGCGCATGGAGCGACGAGCGGGCGCGTGCGGCCGAAAGCTTTTCCGGCGTCCCTCCCTGACCTGCTGTTGTGCCGAATCGCTGAAAGGGCGGTCTTGCGGCGAGCGCGCAACGAGCGCCCGTCGGCGCTTAGTTCCATTTTAGTTCCACGCTGCCAGCGTTTTCAGACATTTGGGACCCCGTTTCATTCCACACGTCCACACCGCGACACCAGTAGGCTGCTTTATTGCAGCAAACCCGCGTAGCTCGACCAAACGGCAAATCGCTCTAGGTCGCCAGCTTGCGCAGATAAGCCCAAGTGTAGAGGCCGGTGTCGTGTCCGTCGTCGAACACGATCTTGATCGCGTAATTGCCGACAGGCTCGATCGCGGCGATGGCGACGTTTTCCTTGCCCGTGACCGTCCGCTTCTGACTCGGCGAATGGCCCTGCACTTCGGCGCTGGGGCTCTCGACGCGCAGCTTCTCGGCGGTGAGGTGGATCACCTCACCGTCGTCGAAGGCGACTTCGAGAACCCGCCCCTTGCTCATCGCCGTGATGTCGGTTGGCCAGGGCATTGTTGACGAGGACATGGCGATTCCTTTAGGGCGCGCTGCGACTAAGTTGAAGCCAAAAACCGAAAGCGATCTGACCAGAAGCGGCCGGCGGCTCATTCACGTCGGCGGATCGCTGGCAGGCCCATCATACGCTTTCGCGAACCCAGTGAGCGGCAAAGTGAAATTGATCGGCTTTCCCTTTTCGAAGGCCTGGATCGCCAGAGTCCGCCCTTTTTTGAGCTTCTCAATCAAAGCGCCGTCGGCTTTGTAATCCGCCATGCAGCCATTTTTGGGCAGGCAGACAACATAGGGGGCAGTCATGGCGTCCTGCTCGTCGATGACAATGCGCGCGCCCGGGATCAGCGCCACACCGAGCGGCAGCGTGACGCGCAACAGCTTTGTATCGCTCCCCTTCGGCTCGAGAAGCAAGGCGATAACGAGCTTCTGGCCCGATTTGAGATGGCCGTCCGAAGCGGTGAAGCAGACTTCCTTGGTCCTGACTTCGGACGATTGCTCCGTCGGGTTCTTGATGCAGTATCGGGTCCAGGACGAAGCGATCAGCTGCAGCTGCTGCTGGCCGTTCTGCGCCGTCCCGGCAGGCGCTCCCTCCTGGTCCTGCCCAGCGTTCGGCCCGGGCGCCGCTTGCGTCGGCGGAACGGGGGGATTTGTCGAGGGTTGCTGGGCAAATGCGTGCGGCCCGACCGTGAGGGCGAGCGCCGCCATTGCGACCCGATACGGTCCGATGCGTCATGAGAAGCGATCCCCTGGTTTTGCGGCGCCTGCGAAACGTTCCTGATTGCGTAGCGTAGTCCGGCGCCCAAGGCAGCCCTTTGATCGAGGTCACTCGCAACGCTGCTTATCGAGGTCCTCCACGCAAAATCCGCGAACCGGAAGGCGCACAACAGCGTGCGCATCGCTGCACACGCCTGCTGTCGTTTTTTCCTTCGAGAGACAGCGATCGTACGACGGCCGTCTCTGTTAGTCTCTCACCAGGGTCGGGGTCGTCCGGTGCACATCGACGGGTCGACGCCGCTGTTCTGATAGTCGAGCGGTCCGTTGACCTCGTGCTTGTATTTGACGAGCACGTCGTAACACGCCACCGGCTGGCCGGGGGGCCCCGAAAGCGGGGCGCCGACGGGAACGTTCTTCTCCAGGTCGCCGCCGCAATGCCAGCTAGCGGCGTCGGTGACGGCGCCCGAGCCGTTATAGACTGCGGTTTGCGGATAGGGGCATAGCGGACGGGTCAGGGTGTTGGGCGACCCGGAGATGAAGGCTGGCGCCGCCGTGTTGCCCGACCCGATCACTTGGCTCGGCGCAACGCCTTTCTCGACCCAGTTGATGACCGCATTGAAGTCGGCGCCGTTCTGCGGCCACGGCCCGAGGCTGCTGTGGTTCAGAATGCCAAGGCCGCAGTGACTCACTCCGGGAACATGGAACAGCCGGTAGAATTTCTGGACGCCTCGGAACCGGTCAGACGGATCCGCATTCGCAGCGTTATCCCACCCCTCTGCGTAACGATCAGCCATCACCCGATAGTAGTTGATCACGCCGCGCGGCATGATTAGGGCGTCGTTTGCGCCGACGAAGGTGATCATTTTTCCGCCGGCTGCCTTGAATGCGTCAAGGTCGCCGAAAGTATCAGTAAGGTCAGCGACCGTATTCGACCCGGCCTGCGCGACCGCCGCGTAGGTCGTCACAGCGCCGGGAGCTGATATCTTCGAACTCAGCGCGACGTTTCCCCAGTGGCCGGGGTAAGAGGTCGGGAAAACGCCGGCGTTGTAATAAGCTGGATCCGCCAGATCCCATCCAAACTGCACCGGGGCCAGTCCGAAGGGCACGTTTCCATCCCAGAAACTAAAGTCGGTGCCGCGATCGATTGGGAACCAAATCCTCTTGCCGGAATCGTTGCGCGGGCCGTCCCACATGGCGTTGACCGCATCGGCTTCCTTTGGCGTCAGACAGGTCGCAGTCAGCGTCGAACCGCAGAGATTGGCCTTTGCGTTGAACGTGCAGGTCCGCGGGTCGTCGATAATGCCGTCCGCCACACCGTCATTTTTGTCGCACGCGGCGATCGCCGCGTTTTGCACGGCCGCGAGCTTTGGCGCCGCAATCACCTCCTGGGCGATATCGTACATCGCGATTTGGCCCCACATCTGCGCCGTCTGGAAACGCGTCCAGTACATCGCCGGCGCGCTGGCGAGGATGCCGTCCAATTCGTCCGGCAGCGATTGAGCCAAGGCCATCCCCTGATGACCGCCGGTCGAACAACCGTTCCAGTAGTTGTAGTGCGGCCGAGCGCCGTAATATAGCTCGGCGACCTTCTTCGACCAGAGGGTCTCTTGCTGGGGTCCGTTATAGACCCAGTCCTGGATATACTGGCGGTTCAGCTGGCCGAGGCTCAGGACGCCCTGCTGGCACGAGTTGGTGGGATCGTTGTTGGGATTGCCGTGCCCGCCATCGGTGCCCGATCCGACAAAGCCGTTGGTCACCGCGCCCGTCGAATTGACGTTGGTGTTGCCGGTGCAGCCGCCGCCGCCCTGACCCTCGGTGCGGCCGTTCCAGTTGCCTTCCACCGTCTTGAAGTTAAGGGGCGCATCAACTATCGAGCCGGTCACGCCGCCGTCGACCGAGTTGAGCGGAAGACCGACATAGATGGTGATGTTCTGCGGCGTCGGATCATGCGCGCGGGTGCTGCTGTAGCTCAGCACCACCAGGCAATAGGCCACGGGGACCTTCGCCGTGCTGGGGGCCGTGCCGGTGAAGGCGCCGGGCAGCGCGCCCGCCGATGTATTGGCCGGCACGATCTGCGCGTCCGCGTATTTGATGTCGCCGCCCAGGAGTTGGGGCCCGAGCATCGTGCATGTCGGTGGGCCATGAGCTGCAGCAAGGTCCGGCAGCGCGAATGCGCCGCCGGCGATAGCGATTGCGGCTATCAACGACAGGCGTGCAATAGCTCTTAGGCCCCGCATGAGTTCCTCCCCTCATTGAAACGATTTCACGTTTTTAGAACGAATCGAGCAAAACATGGACGATCGCTGCGCCGAGAGGCGATGTCGGTCCGAAAGCTCCCGCATGTTTTGTAGAGGGATAGCAACGCAGCGAGCGAGCGCTGCATAAGCATTGCGGATTATGACGTTTATGCACGTCAGCCCCCCACAACGTGTTCCGGTTTTAAGCGCCGCAAAAATCTTCTGATTCGGCAACCGGCGATTTTTCTTATCTTTTAAGCGGTGCGCAATGAAGTCAACACAAAAAAAACACAAAAAGGATTTGCTCCGCCGCTTTGATTGCAACGATTCCGTGATAACTCCACCTCAGCCGCCCTGTCCCGGCGGGAAGTAGAAGTCGGCCTATTCTTCTTTCGCTGCCCAGCGGACGACGAGCTAGAATGGCGCCCTAGTCCAGGATGCGGATGCGCGGCGCGGGCTTTGCGCCCGGCGCGCCGGCGGCGAGCGTATCGGCCACGCGCCGCGCGATCTCGAGCAGGGCGTGCGCCTGGGCGCTGTCGGGCATCGTGACGACCACCGGGCGCCCGTCATCGGAATGGGCGCGGATGGCGATGTCGAGCGGCGCTTCGCCGAGGAACGGGACGCCGAGCTTTTCGGCCTCCTTGCGCGCTCCTCCGTGCGAAAAGACCTCGGTGCGCCCGCCGCAATGGGGACAGACGAAGTAGCTCATATTCTCGACCACGCCGATGAGCGGCACCTTCACCTGGTTGAACATCGCGATGCCCCGCCGCGCGTCGATCAGCGCCAGATCCTGCGGCGTGGAAACGATCACCGCGCCGGCGAGCGGCACGTTCTGGGCCATGGTCAGCTGCGTGTCGCCAGTGCCCGGCGGCATGTCGACCACCAGCACGTCGAGTTCACCCCACGCAACCTCGCGCAAGAGCTGGTTCAGCGCCGACACCACCATCGGTCCGCGCCAGACCACCGGCGCGCCCTCGTCGATCAGGAATCCGATCGACATCACCTTGACGCCAAAGGCTTCGAGCGGAATGAGCCGCTTGCCGTCCGGCGCCAGGCCGGGCTTGGCGTGAATCCCGAACAGCCTGGGCATGGACGGTCCGAACAGATCGGCGTCGAGAACGCCGACGGCGAGTCCGAGCTTCGCCAGTCCGACCGCGAGGTTGCAGGCGATCGTCGACTTGCCCACTCCGCCCTTGCCGGAGGCGACCGCGATGATGTTCCTGACCCCAGGCAGCGGTTCGCTCGGCCGGCCATGCCGTCGCGGCGGCGCATTGCCCTCATGGGCACGACCGGGCGAAGCGTCGGCGACGCCGCGCGCCGACTCGGCAGTGAGCGTCACGATCGCGCTGCCGACGCCGGGAATCGCCCGGATCGCCGCCTCGGCTTCGGCCCGCATCGGCTCCATCGCCTTGGCTCGCGCCGGATCGATGGCGATCGCGGCGAACACCTTGTTGTCGCGAATGGTCACGCCGGAGACCGCCCCGGAATCGCGCAAGGAAGCGCGCCCGTCCGGGCCGGGAATCGCCGACAGCGCCGCCATGACCTCGTCGCGAGAAACCATTTCAGTCCTTCCCGGTCGCCGCGGGGTTTAACGCCAAATGCGGCTCGACCTCGGAGCGCCAATCGAGCTTGTCCCGCAAAGTCACGACCGTCCCGACGATGATGATCGAGGGGCCGGTCAGGTCGGCCTCACGCGTTTTCGCGGCCAGCGTCGCCAGCGAGCCGACGACCACCCGCTGACCCGGCCGGGTCGCGTTGTCAATGATCGCCGCGGGCAAATCCGGGTCGGCGCCCCGCGCAATGAACTCGCGCGTCAGCGCGTCGACGTTGCGCAGGCCCATATAGATCGCAACCGTTTGGCGCGGTTGCAAGAGCGCCGTCCAGTCGAGATCGATTTTGCCGTCCTTGCCGTGACCGGTCACGAATACGCAGGCTTGGGCATGGTCGCGATGCGTCAAGGGAATGCCCGCATAGGCTGCCGCCCCGATCGCCGCCGTGATCCCGGGACAGACCTGAAACGGGATCCCCTCCGCGGCGAGGGCTTCGATCTCCTCGCCGCCGCGGCCGAACATGAAAGGATCGCCGCCCTTGAGCCGTAACACCCGCTTGCCTTCTTTGGCTAGCTTGACCATGAGCGCGCTGATGTCGCCTTGCGGCAGTTCGTGGTCCTCCGGCTGCTTGCCGACGTAGATGCGCTCGGCCTCTCGGCGCACCAGGTTAATCACGTTCGGGTTGGTGAGCCGGTCGTAGAGCACGACATCGGCCTTTTGCATGAGCCGAAGGGCGCGGAAGGTCAGAAGGTCGGGATCGCCAGGCCCGGCGCCGACGAGATAGACCTCGCCGCGCGGCGCCGCCGCATTCTGGGCCTCGCGTCCGATGGCGCGGGCAAGTTCGGCCGAGGCGGCGTTATCGTCACCCGAAAGCGCCCGTTCGGCGATCGGTCCCTCGAGGACCGTCTCCCAGAATCGACGGCGCATGACTGGCGAGGCGATCGCCTTGGCCACCGCGCCGCGAAATCCACCCATGAGATCCGCAAGGCGGCCATAAGCGGCGGGGATGGAACTTTCCAGGCGCGCCTTCAGCATCCGGCCCAGAATGGGCGAGGCGCCGCCAGTCGAAATCGCGATGACGAGCGGACTGCGATCAACGATCGAAGGCATGATGAAGTCGCAGAGCTGCGGCCGATCGGCGACATTGACCAGAGCGCCTGCGCCTTTCGCGGCCGCGCGAGCTTCGGCCGCTAGGCGCTCGTTCTCCACCGCCACGAAGCAGAGCGTCGATCCCTTGAAGTCTCTGGGCCTCGGATCGCGAGCCTCATGGCGAAAGTTCGGAGCATCGACGAGCTCGCGAAAATCGTCGGTGAGAGAGGTCGCGAACGTCGTGACGCGGGCGCCCGCCCGGACGAGATGCTCCGCCCGTCGCGCCGCCGCCGCGCCGCCGCCGACGACGACGGCGGCCTTGCCGTCAAGCTCGAGAAAAACCGGCAGATGGCGCATGGCTCAAGGAACGCTAAACGTGATTGCGCGACGTAAAGGCCGGGTGGCGGAACGGGCCAAACGAGATATCGGGTTCACCGGGCCGCGGTTCTAGACGCTTCAGCTTCGAGATTAAAGGAAAACCACAAGTCCGGATCTAAAGCGGGAGTCTCTCTCGTCCGCTCGCCGTAGATAGACAGCGCGGTCCGGATTATTCAACAACCGGGGCGGTTGCGCCAGCGGCCGCCGCGTTCTCGGCCAGCGCGCCGCGGCGCTGGCGGCGGTTGGTCGCCTGGACCGCGAGGCCGACCGCCACAATCAGCGTCGAACCATTGAACAAAGGCTCAACAAAGAACGGCGCGCCAAGTTGATTGAGGCCAGCGACCGTCACAGCCAGCACAGCAACGGCGAGCACCGTTCCCCAAACATTGACCCGGCCGGGACGGATCGAAGTGGCCCCCAGCAGAGCCGCGGTGAAAGCCGGCAGAAGATATTCCTGGCCGACCGAGCTTTGGCCGACCTGCAGCTGCGACTGAAGGACGACGCCGGCAAAGGCGGCGAGCGTTCCGGCGGCAACGAAGGCGAAGGTAATGTACCGTTTGGCCGAGATGCCGTTGAGCTCCGCCGCCCGTGGGCTTGCCCCGAGCACATAGAGATAGCGGCCAAGGGGCAGGTATTCGAAGACAACCCACAGGGTGAGGCTTACGACGAGCGAATAGATCGCCGGCGCCGGCACGATCCAGACGCTGCCGGAAATGGCGAGAAACTCCGGCGGCAGCGAGGCCAGCACCTGCTGGCCGCCGGTGTACCAGGCATTGAGTCCGTACAGAATGGAGCCTGTGCCGAGCGTGGCGATGAATGAGTTAATCTTCACCCGCGTAGTCAGCAACCCGTTCATGAGCCCGACCGTCGCGCCCATGAGCAGCACGACGCACACGGCCCCCCACCACGGCAAGCCCTGGGCTTGGAGCCCGATCGCGAGCACCTGCGATATTCCGACATTGAATCCGGCCGAGAGGTCGAACTGACCGGCGACCATCGGAATGAAGACCGAAAGCGCCACCATGAGCTGCACCGACTTGTTGCTGAGGATGGAGCGGATATTGAAATAGGTGAGAAAGGTGTCCGGCTTCAGCAATGAAAACGCGATGACCAGAAGAACGAAGAGGACAAGCAGACCCCATACCGAGATCGCTCGGGTGATGACGGCGCCGAAGGAGCGGGCGGCGTTCCGCCTCACAAAGTCGCTCCATGGCGAGCGGTCGAATTCCCCCCTGCCGCCGCCGACGTCAGCGCGGCGACCGTCAGGGCGTGGCCCGGAATCTCCGCCGCAACTTGTCCGCGGCTGAAGACCAGCGCGCGATGGCAGATGCGTTCGACTTCCTCGAAATCGGACGAGATCAGCAAAACGGCCAATCCTTCGCGTAGCGATGATTGCAGCAGGTGGTAGATATCGGTCTTTGCGCCGACGTCGACGCCGATTGTCGGCTCCTCGAGAATGAGGAGCTTCACATGGGCCTCCATCCAGCGCGCGAGGACCACCTTCTGCTGATTGCCGCCGGATAAGGTCGCCACCGGCTCTTCGACACCGGCGGTCTTGATCGAGAACCGCCGCACCGCGGCTTGCGCATCGCTAAGTTCCGTTGCTCGAGGAATCAATTCGAGCACGCCTCTGCCGCTCGCCGCCGGATTCAGATAGATATTCTCGCGGACCTCCAAACTTGAGGCGAGGCCCTCCTCGGCCCGCCTGCTTGACACGAAGCCCAGGCCATTGGCCATCGCTTCCGCGGGACTTGACGGCGCGATTCGCTGGCCGTCGAGGGTGAGACGCCCGGACGCCATCGGCGTATGGCTGAAGATCGCGCGGCCGACCGTGTGATGCCCCGCGCCGCGCAAGCCCACGAGGCCAAGGATTTCTCCAGCCCCAACCGAAAATGACACCGGACCCACGTGTTCGGCGATCAGTCCAACAGCCGAAAAGGCGCTGCGATCAGAGGGCGCGGTCGGCCTCACGAAGGCGTCGCTCATCGAGCGTCCAACGATCATCTGCACCAGTTCGCCGGCGTTGGTGTCGCTCGCCTTAACTGTCGCCAGCCGGCGCCCGTCGCGAAGAACCGTCACTCGATCGGCAATGCGCAGCACCTCGTCCAGACGGTGGGTGACGTAAACGATGCCGATATTGTTGGCGCGCAGCCGCCGCAGCGTCTCGAGCAGCCGCTCGACGTCGGCCTCGGGAAGCGCCGCCGTCGGCTCATCGAGAACGACAATGTCCGATCTGATCGCCAGCGCTCGGCCGATCGCAATAAGCGAGCGCTCGGCTGCGGGAAGAGAAGAGATCGGCATGTCCGGATCGAGGTCGCTGCCCATGATTGCGAGCGCCTCCGCGGCAGCATTTTTCACTTTGGGCCACGATATGAGGCCAGACCACGACCGCGGATAGCCGGTCTCAATCGCGACGTTCTCGGCAATCGTCATCCATTCGACCAGCCCTAGATCCTGGTGGATGAAGGCGATTGGCAACGCATCTTTTCCCGTTTGAGCCGCCCTTCCGTCAAACACGATCTCGCCGGAGTCCGCTTCGTAGACTCCGGCGAGCACCTTGATGAGAGTCGACTTGCCGGCGCCGTTCTGACCGAGCAGCGCGTGAACCTCGCCGCGCCGGACGTCGAAGTCGACATGATCGAGGGCAAGCGTGCCGGTGAAACGCTTGACGAGCCCGGTCATCTTGAGCAGCGGGGCCGACGCGCCATTGGGATGGGATTGGTCAGCACGATCCACGATCGATCATCCGGCCCAGCAGCCCAACAGGTCGTCGCCTACAGCCTCGATGCTACTTCACGCCCCAGATCTCGAGATAATGCTGCTTATAGTTGTTGCTGGGGATGAATGTGTTCTGATCGCCGCCCTCAGCGTGAATGTTGTCCTTGGTGACCAGGAACGGCGGCTGTACGAATCCGCTTTGCGGCTCGTTGTGGAACGCGCGGTTGAGTTCGTCAACCGCTTGCCAGGCCTGGAGTTCGATCGGCTCGCTGACTGTCACCACCTGATACTGGCCGCCTTTGCGGATGCGGTCGTAGGCCGAGCGATTGCCGTCGGCGCCGATCAGCTTCACCTCATCCGGCTTGACGCCGCCCGAGCGCAGCACCGGCACGGCGAAATCCCAGTCGTTGTCGCCGACGGAGGTCGCATAGAGTGGCAGGCCGAAGCGCTGAACCCAACTCGTGGTCAGCTGCGGTTGGCGCTGGGCCGCTTCGGAAGCGGGCGAGTTGACGTAGTCGAGCACCTTGCAGCCGGGACATTTATCGATCTCGTCCTTGGTCGCCATCGACTTGACCTTGGCGATCGCATATTCGTTATGGCTGAGAATAACGACATGCGCCTTGCCGTCCGAATCGGCGATCGCCCAGTCGGCTTCGGCCTTGCCGATCTCGCGCGGATCCTCCTGGATGTTGACGAACAGGTGGAGATCGGGTTGTGGGCCGGGCAAGCCTGCGGCGTGGAGGCCGACGAATTTGATCCCCTGCGCGACGCCGGCCTTGATCGGATCTTGTAGACTGGCAGCGTCGGCGAACAGGGCGATGCCGTCCGGCTTGAGCGCGATCGCCTGATTCATGCCGGCAAGCCAGGAGGTCGGGCTGCCCTTGCCGTCGATGACAGTGACCTTCCAGCCTAGCTTCTCGCCCGCCTTCTTGATGTAGACGCCGTAGAGATGAGAAATGTCGTTCTGCTCGTCGCCCGACAGGAACACGATCTTCTTGCCGGGCTCAGGCTTCGGCGCCTTGGCCGGCCCCTCCCAGGTGGTTTGCGGACCGGCGTATTTGGCGACCGCGGCCTTGGCGTCGGACACGGCGTCCGCAATGGACGGCGCTGCGGCGAATAGGGCGACGAGCGCAATGGCGCCGCCTAACAGGGCATGGGAATTGACTTCAACCTTCATCGCGCTCCTCCTTTTTCGTGTTCACGGCTTCGCGTGTAACTGGACTCATCTCGAATTACGGTCTTGCGCCGCAGCTTGCGCGAATCCCGCGCTTCGGTTTCCTCCCATGTGCGCCGACGTCGTCAGTTCCAGCCGATGCGTCGCGCCTTCAGAGATATCGTAAATCCTATGACAGGCGCATCGCACGCGAGGGCGGCTCTGAGATCAGAGGGGCCAAGCGCGACTCCGAGCGCGCCACGGGGTCGGTCTCGTCTCAAATCAGATCATTATTGGAGAAACTATCCCGCGTACGAAACCAACGTCAATCCGCGATTCAAAAGAGCCTAATGCTTCTCCAGCCCAAGTTGCGCCAGAACGACGTGTCGTCGCTGTTAGTGAGGCGATCGACCCCGTGTCCTGGCTACCGGAACTCTCGCCGAATATCTGTCGCGCACGGCTCCTATTAAAGCGACGCCGAATAGCGCGAGGGAGAGCGCGAGCATAAGCTCGCCGATGACGAAAGGCGGGCTATGATTCAACAAACCATTTAACATTATTACGACTCCAACTAAAGATCGCTACGGTAAAACGCGTCAATAAAGACCGGGTTCCGGCCGTCCCCGAAAACGATGGCTTTTTGTTACCCTTTGCTAAGCTGCAGGCTCGCTACGCCAGACTTGGCGCTGGGGGCGGCGCCAATAGCGATCGCCACGAGCCTGAGAAGCAGGCGCACAGCGACTGAGCCATGTGGGCGGCTGAGAGCGCCGCTCGCTGGTCTATTACAGCGGCGGCCGGTTTCAAGATTGCCGTTTTGAATGTGGACGCAATCCATGCCATTCCTCGCCATCCGGCCGACCAGCAGGGCGACATGAGTTCATTGAGCCAGGTTTCCAACCGCGTCGAAACGCCTGAGGCGGATTCGCGTGCCGACATGATCTTCGTGCCGGGGGGCGAGTTCCACATGGGATCGGACAAGCACTATCCCGAGGAGGCGCCAGTCCACCGGGTCAACGTCGACGCGTTCTGGATCGACCGCACGCCGGTGACGAACCGCCATTTCCGCAAGTTCGTCAATGCGACGAAGCATGTCACCTTCGCCGAGATCGCGCCAAGGGCGGAGGATTACCCGGGCGCGTTGCCGCACATGCTCAAAGCGGGATCGCTCGTCTTTTCGCCTCCGAAGGGGCCGGTCGATCTCAAAGACTGGTCGCAATGGTGGCGGTTCAAATTTGGCGCCGATTGGCGAAGGCCCTATGGGCCGCGCAGCTCGGTCAGCGGAATGGACGACCACCCCGTCGTGCATGTCGCCTATCGCGACGCCGAGGCTTACGCGCGCTGGGCGGGCAAGGAATTGCCGACCGAGGCCGAGTGGGAGTTTGCCGCGCGCGGCGGGCTTGATGGCGCGGAATACGCTTGGGGTGACGAGTTCACGCCTGGCGGCAAGCAGATGGCCAACACCTGGCAGGGCGCGTTTCCACAGCAGAACCTGAAGCAGGACGGCTTTGAGCACACATCGCCGGTCCGATCGTTTCCGCCAAACGGCTATGGAATCTACGACATGATCGGAAATGTCTGGGAGTGGACGACCGACTTCTGGTCGACCCGTCATCCGGCGGATGCGCCCAAGGCGTGCTGCGTGCCGCAGAACCCGCGCGGCGGCCCGGAGGCGCAGAGCTACGATCCCTGCCAGCCCGAGATTCGTATTCCCCGCAAGGTGCTGAAGGGCGGCTCGCATCTATGTGCGCCGAACTATTGCCAGCGTTACCGGCCGGCCGCGCGGCACGCCGAGCCAATCGACACATCGACCAGCCACGTAGGCTTCCGCTGCATCGTGCGCGCTGCGAGGGATTGACGCACGATCCGCGAGAGTCACTTCGGCCTTTTCGCGTCGAACATGATCAGATCGTGCTCCCAGAGGCGCTGGAAATACGCGCGGCCGGTCTCCTCACTCGTCACGGCGCTTTGCAAAATCTCGCCGGCCGAACGCTCGCCGTCGATTGCCTTCAAGAGCCGCTCCTGCGCAGCGTCGATAAAAAGCGCAAGATCTGGATACATGTGACGCGGATTGATGAGCACGGCGGAGACGCCGCGCGGCGCTCGATCCTTGACGATCAGCGTCCAGGGAAGCCGAACCGGAACGAAGCCGCGCCATAGGTCGCCCTCGAATGTTATGGGCTGGGGTTCGCGTTCGCGGTCGTCGCGGTAGGTGTTGAAACCGTGCCTGTCCATCGTCCCGCGCAAGAGCTCCATCGCTGCATGTTGCGCGCGCGAGGGAAGCGCGGTCAGACGCGCCGCGTGAGGCGTCCGTGCGATCGCTCCGCATTGCGGAAGATAGGGCGCCTGTTCATGCCAGCGCCCGAACTTGAGCCCGCACCGTTCAAGCCACTCGTAGAGCTGCGACACGGAATAGGCGCGGTCCTGGGGGTTGAGCAATGCGTCAGCGAGCGCGTCGGGCTGGGCGAAATCCTTCGCCCGTTTCAATACGCCGGCGATCGGGTGGTCCGAGGACAGCGCCTGAATCGTCTCGCTGAGATCCCGCAATTCCGCATCCCGGACGCCGATCCCCAAGAGCCGGCAGTAGTCCTGCATCATATAAACTCCGGCGCGCCCGTAAGGCGCGTAGACCATGACGTGCATGGCGCCGTCGACGGTGAGGACGTTGCGGAGCGACCTTAATCCGGCGTCCGGGTCGCTCAGGTGATGAAGCACGCCTGTACAAACAATCTGGTCGAACGTCTCGCCGAGCTCTTCAATCCGCTCGATCGCAAGACGGTGGAGACGCAAGTTTCGTATGTCATGCTTCGCTCGAAGGTCGCGGGTATGACGCAGACTCGTTTCGCTGATGTCGATTGCGGTTATGCGCGCCTCAGGCTCCATCATGGCGTGGCGGGCTGCCTGCGACGTTCCGCACCCGGCGATCAAAATTTTTCTGTCGGCGCGCGGCTTCTCCAACGGCCAGAGCAGCAGATTTTGCGCCCGGCGGCGGCGCGGATCGCGATAGAGATCAAGGCGCCGCTCGAGGCTGCTGACTGGCGCCGGATAGGGATGCGACTCATAAAAGGCGCGGACAGCGTCTCGCGAACCGGGGGAAGTCGGGTCTTCCTCGCTCTTCATGGATCTCGGCTCCGCTCCTTGCTGCGCGGCGCAAGCCTCAAGGATAGCATAGCGCCTGCGCTTTTCGCTCCTGGGCTCGCGGTGCGTTGCTCGGTGGAAAGGCGAGACGGCCCTGTTTATCTAGTTCTCGCTCTTGAAGATCACGTCGATCGCTTGATGATCGTGATGTCTTGATCCGCCTTGCAGTAGACGATCACGTCGTGGATGTTCTGCTGCAGGCGAGGAACATTGATGGCGTGCTTGTGGGCCAGCCCACTGTACCAGACGCGCGGCAAGTTCGCGTCCTCCTGATAGGTGTTTGCCAGCCGGCGGCAGGTGAGCTTCTGCACGTCAATATAACCCTGGTGTCCTGAAAAGCTGACAGCTCCCGTTGCGCGGACGCAATGCCGCCACTCGCAGCCGGAATCGTGACCGCCACAATCATCGTTTTGAGGTTCATCGTTTCTCCCTGTCCCGTGGATCCGGCTCATTCCCGCCCAAACGGGAAGCGCTCACTACGGTAATCGTGTATCCATGTTCCAATATCAGAAGCGTTATCGAGCGATGCCGGGAGGGGTGATGCCGACGATCCGCCAGTTCGAGATCATTCAGGTGCTGGCGACGCATCGGCACTTTGGACGCGCCGCGAGTGCGTTGGGCATTTCGCAGCCGTCGCTGACGCGAAGCCTCAAGGAGCTTGAGAGCCGTCTCGGCGTCGTTCTGTTTGACAGGAGCGGCATCGAGCCCACGGTCTTTGGCAAGATGGCGCTTCGGTACGGTGAGCCGGTTCTGGCCAACGCCGCCGAACTGATGCGGGAAATCGATCTGGCCAAGGGGCTCGGCTCAGGCAGGCTCGTCGTTTGCGCCGCGATGTATCCGACCGACATTTCGGCGCGCAAGGCGGTCGGTCTGCTCGTCGCCCGCAATCCGGGGCTCTCGGTCGAATTGATTCAATCGGACTGGGCGCGCGCGATGGAGAAGGTTCTCAACGGCGAAGCCGACGTCGACGTCGCCGACATGGCGGCAGCCGAGACGAACGACGACCTTCAGGCGGAGCTGTGCGCAGCTCCCCCCTCCGTTTCTGTTGCGCGGCGCAGCATCCGCTCGTCAAACGCTCAACCGTAACAGTCGACGATATCATGGACTTCCCCTGGGTCGGTCCAAGCCTGCCGGAGCGCATGAGCGCTTTCCTGCGTGACGGGAAGGCGTTCGGCTTCTGGGATCATTCCAGGGGCCGCTTCGCGCCGCAAATTCAGGTCACGACCTTCGCTGATATGCGGGAGATCGTGATCTCGGGGCGGGGTCTCAGTGCGGCGCTTCCCTCTCAGCTCAAACGCGAGCTTGCAGAAGGTCTGTGCGCGCTCCTTCCTGTCGCGCCGCCGTGGCTCACGCTCAACTATGGCTTCATCACCAAACGAGGCCGCACGCTGTCGCCGCCGGCGAGCGTCTTGATGGATATTGTGCGCACGATCGAGCGCGACCTTGACGTCAGTCAGGACGGGGGGCCATCCTGGAGACAGGTGGCCGCGCGGGTCGACCTTGCGGAAAACGCATGAGCCTATAACGGCGCCGGTATTGGACGGGCTGGGCCAATTCCCCTATTCTCCCGGATGGGGCTTTGGTGGATATTGAGCATCGATTGTGCGCTCCCTGGCCGGAGCCCGCTTAAGTTTGTCGACGCATGACCTCTCGGAGCAAGGTCTCGCACTTTTGACAGAGCCGATATCCAAAACCCAGCTCTTGCAGGCGCGCGTAGCGGTCGTGCTCCTGATCGGACTCTTCATCCTGGGAGTCGCTTGGTATGGGGTTTCTGCCGAGAGTCTCGGCCGTCTGTGGAGAGATGTTCTTGACAGGCCAGGCGGTCCGATGACGTTCCGTTTCATTTTGCAACCGGCGATGGCGATCATCGCCGCGTCGCGCGACGGCATCCATGACGCGGGCATCGGACGCACCCCATACTTCTGGGGGTTGCTTCATGGTGTCCACGACCCGGGAGGGCGCAGCGGACGCCTTTGGGAAGGAATCGTTTCGACCGCGAGGATCATCATTCTTGGCGTTGTGATGGACGCCCTCTACCAATGGGTGGTGTTTAAGACATTCTATCCGGTCCAGGCGGCGGTGATCGCAATTTTGCTCGCCTTTGTCCCCTATTTGCTGTTGCGTGGCCCGTTCGAACGTCTCGCGCGTCATTGGGTCCGGGCGCCGGCGTCCAACTAGGGACACGGGTGGAGGAGCGGACGATGGCGAGCCCCGATCTCAAGCTGGACGTGAACACCGAGCTCTCGTCGCGCCGCACGGGCATGTCTTTTCAGCGCACGCGCATGAGCGCCGACCGCACGCTGATGTCGGTTATCCGCACTGCGCTGTCGTTGATCGGCTTCGGCTTCACCATCGCGCAAGTGTTTCAGAAGCTGCGCGATCAGGATATCATCACCAAGGCTGCCGCGCCGCGCAACTTCGGCCTCGCTTTGGTTGGGCTCGGCATCGTGATGCTCCTTATCGGCATCGTCTACCACGTGCAGTTCATGTTGGGGCTGCGCCACTTGCGAGAGTCGATGCGGGAGGAAGGGCTCATCCACGGCGAGACCGTCTTTCCGTTGTCGCTCACTCTGGTTACGGCGCTCGTTCTTCTCCTGATCGGCGTTGCAGCGATCCTGAGCATGGCGTTTCACGTCGGACCGTTCGAATAAGGAGGCGCATGGCTCAACTTGAAGATTGATGCATTCCCGGCATCGATGCGCGGGGATCGCGGGTTCATTTGAGATTCGATTGAGATGGACAAGAGAGGAAGAAATGCCCAAGTCAGACAAGCCGAACATCCTCGTCATCTGGGGCGACGACATCGGCATCGCGAACCTGAGCTGCTACACCCACGGCCTCATGGGCTACCAGACGCCCAACATCGACCGCCTCGCCAGGGAAGGCATGATGTTCACCGATTCCTACGGCGAACAATCCTGCACCGCGGGCCGTTCGTCGTTCATCACCGGGCAGAGCGTCTATCGCACCGGCTTGTCGAAGGTCGGCATCCCGGGCGCGCCGATCGGCATGAATGAGAAGCTCATCACCATCGCCGCCGCGCTCAAGAACCAGGGCTATGCGACCGGCCAGTTCGGCAAGAACCATCTTGGCGATCTGAACTCGATGCTGCCAACCAACCATGGTTTCGACGAGTTCTACGGCAATCTCTACCACCTCAACGCCGAGGAAGAGCCGGAAGCGGACGACTATCCCGATGAGAAGGAGTTTCCGAACTTTCACAAGACGTTCGGGCCGCGCGGCGTCATGCATTCCTTCGCGACGGATACTGACGATGCGACGGTCGAGCCGCGCTGGGGCAAGGTCGGCAAGCAGAAAATCGAGGATACCGGCCCGCTCACGAGGAAACGCATGGAGACCTGCGACGACGACTTCGTCGCGCGCGCCAAGGAATTCATGAAAAAAGCGAACGACGCGGGCAAGCCTTTCTTCGTCTGGCTCAACACGACCCACATGCACGCCTTCACTCACACCAAGCCTGAAAACAAGGGGCAGGCCGGACGCTGGCAATCGCCCTATCACGACACGATGATCGATCATGACAAGAACGTCGGCCAGGCGCTCGACTTTCTCGACGAAGCCGGCATCGCGGACAACACGTTCGTCATGTATTCGACCGACAACGGCCCGCATATGAACTCGTGGCCGGACGGCGCGATGACGCCGTTCCGCAGCGAGAAAAACACTAACTGGGAGGGCGCGTTCCGCGTTCCGATGGTCGTGCGCTGGCCGGGTAAGATCAAGCCGGGTCAGATCTCGAACGAGATCATTCAGCACCACGACTGGTTCCCGACTTTCCTCGCCATGGCCGGGGAGCCGGACATCATCGAGAAGCTGAAAGCTGGTTATCAGGCGATCGGCCGCACCTACAAGAACCACCTCGACGCCTACAACCTCCTGCCCTATCTGACCGGGCAGGAGAAGAAGAGCCCGCGAAACTTCTTCATGTATCTCAGCGACGACGGCGACGTTTTGGGCTTGCGCTACGACAATTGGAAGGTCGTGTTCATGGAGCAGCGCTGCCCGGGCACGTTGCAGGTCTGGGCGGAGCCGTTCACCAAGCTCAGGGTGCCGAAACTGTTCAATCTTCGCACCGATCCCTTCGAGCGGGCGGATATCACTTCGAACAGCTATTACGACTGGTTCTTGCGGCGCGTCTTCATGATCTATGGCGCGCAGGCGGCGGCGTCGCAATGGGCGGCGACCTTCAAGGACTTCCCGCCCATTCAGAAGCCCAACACTTTCACCCTCGACGACGCCTTGAAGGCGATGCACGAGACCGCCGCCGGCATGCATTGAAGCGGACGGTCAGAGAGTTGGGGCGGCCTGTTCCGCCCCGACTCGCTGAACGCACGATTTAAAACATGATCTACATGGATAATTTGACGACGCCAGAGTTGGGGGGATGAACTCAAAACTCGGAAATGGTGGCGCAAGCGCTTGGAATCGCTCAAAACGGGCTCGGGCGCGGTCCCGCCCCGCCTGAAGCGGCGGTGGTTTCCGGACCTCGATAAGCCCAATCGATCGGCGCGTTCCCTTATGAGCACGATGCGGTGAGAGACTGGCTGATCCTCGCGACCAACGTCGCCGTCGACGCGATCGACTGGCTGGCGCTGATCCTCATCGTCGTCGGCGCGGTCGAAGCCTTCCTCCAGGGCTTGTGGACGATGTTTTCCTCGGCTGACGGCCACCACGAGCGCGACGTCTGGCTCAGGCTCGGCCGCTGGCTGGTCGCCGGCCTGACGTTCCAGCTCGCCGCCGACGTTCTGGAGACCGCGGTCACCACCAGTTGGGACGAAGTCGGCCGTCTCGGCGCGATCGCGGCGATCCGCACCTTCCTCAATTATTTTCTTGAGCGCGATCTGGGCGAGATCAGAGACAGGCAGATCGCCGCAAAGAGACAGCGACCGATAGGAAGTCGCGGAACAGCTTGAGACTGCGAGTTGCGGCGCGTCTTTGCAGTTCCGAACTTATCTCACGAAGGGTGCTCCATTTTGCCCATCGGAGCATGATAGGGTTCAGAGGCAATGAGCTCCGCACGTCTGCGCGATCTGCCAGCGGTTGACGCGGTCCTGAATACGCCCGCTGCCGTAATCCTCATCGAGCGATACGGTCGCGCGGCCACCACGGACGCTATTCGCGCGGCGCTCGAGCGACGCACGCGCGATGTTGCAGGCCGGAGGGCGCTTCGTCCCGGGCGCTGAGCATATTGCCGCTCAGGCTCTCGCCTGCCTTGAGAAGGAGGATCGCTCGGCGTTGCGGCCGCTGTTCAATCTCACCGGCACGGTGCTGCACACCAATCTTGGCCGCGCGATGCTCGCTGAGGCGGCGATCGAGACGGCAGTCGCCGCTATGCGGAATGCCGTCGCGCTCGAATTCGACCTGGAAACCGGCAGACGCGGCGAGCGCGACGACCATGTCAGATCCTTGTTGTGCTCGTTGACAGGCGCCGAAGACGCGACGGTCGTCAATAACAACGCCGCCGCCGTGCTTCTGTGCCTGAATACGCTCTCCAACGGCCGCGAGGCAGTGGTGTCGCGCGGCGAGCTCATCGAAATCGGCGGCGCCTTTCGCATGCCGGAGATCATGGCGCGCGCCGGGGCGCGGCTTGTCGAGGTCGGCACGACCAATCGCACGCACCCAAAGGACTATCTTTCGGCGCTTAATGCAGAAACCGGCGTCATTCTGAAGGTCCACACATCGAACTATCGCATCCAGGGCTTCACCTCCGAGGTCGGAACGCGAGAGCTCTCGGCGATCGCCAGAAAGGCGCGCGTCCCGCTCCTGCATGATCTGGGATCGGGCACGCTTATTGATCTCACGGTTTACGGGCTAAAGCGCGAGCCGACCGTGCGCGAGGCTCTGGCCGAGGGCGCCGACCTCGTCACCTTCTCCGGCGACAAGCTGCTGGGGGGACCTCAGGCGGGCTTTATCGTCGGCAAGCGTGAGCTGATCGCCGCCATCAGTCGCAATCCGATGAAGCGGGCGCTTCAGAGTCGATAAAATCCGCCTGGCGGCGATCGAGGCCACGCTCAGGCTGTATCGGGACCCAGACCGACTCGCTGAAGATCTGCCAACGTTGCGGTTCCTCGCGCGACCGCAACAGGACATCGAGGCGAGCGCGGCTCGTGTATTGCCCTATGTCACCCAGGCGGTCGGTGACGAGTTCGCGGTCGAGCTCTGCGAATGCCAAAGCCAGATCGGCTCTGGCGCGCTTCCGCTCGAGACGATCGAGAGCGCGGGTCTTTCCATCCGAGCATTGGCGCGCGGCGGCGCGATCGAGGACTTAGCGCGTAGGCTGCGAGGGTTGCCGACGCCGGTGATCGGACGCATCGAGAAAGACCGCCTGGTGCTCGACTTCCGCTGCCTCACCGACGAACAGGCCTTCCTGTCCAATCTGGCGCATCTGCGAAACGATGCGACGGCATCGATCCAAGCCGCCTAGCTTCGCCGGAAGCGCGGCCGTGATCGTCGGGCTCGCTGGGCATATCGACCACGGCAAAACGACTCTGGTGAGGGCGCTGACGGGAGTCGATGGCGATCGCCTCAAGGAAGAGAAGGCGCGCGGCATCACGATTGACCTTGGTTTCGCTTACATGTCCGTGGCGGCGGGGCCGCCGATCGGCTTCATCGACGTTCCGGGCCACGAGCGCTTTGTCCACACCATGCTCGCCGGCGCCGCTGGCATCGACTACGCGATTTTGACGATCGCCGCCGATGACGGCGTGAAGCCCCAGACGCTTGAGCATCTGGCGATCCTCGACTTGCTCGGCGTCGATCGCGGCGTTGTCGTGCTTACGAAAGCGGATCTGGCGTCTCACGAGCGGCTCGGCGAGGTCGATCGTGAGGCGCGAGCGATCATCCGCGGGACTACGCTCGCGAACGCTCGGGTGCTGACCGTCTCGGCGATGACGCGGCAGGGCGTCGACGCGCTGCGCGCCCACCTCGAAGCAGCGAGCAGCGTCGCGAGCGATCGCTCTCAGGGGACCCGCTTTCGTCTTGCTGTCGACCGGGTCTTCACCCTGCGAGGCGTCGGCCTGGTGGCCACGGGCACGGTCTATTCCGGATTGGTCCGGGTGGGCGACCGGGTCCAGATCAGTCCATCCGGGCTCAAGGCGCGCATTCGGTCCTTGCATGCGCAAAACAGAGCAGCCGAAACCGCGCGGGCCGGCGATCGCTGCGCGCTCAACCTGACGGGTCTGGGGGTCGAAAAGCGGGCGATTCGGCGCGGCGATATAGTGCTCGATCCCGGCCTTCATGCGCCCACGGACCGCGTCGACGCGATTCTGCGCCTCTTGCCGAGCGAGAAGAAGCCGATCAGGCAGTGGTTTCCGGTGCGTCTCCACCACGGCGCGTCGGAGTTGAGCGCGCGCATTGTTCTGCTTGGCGACAAGCCCGTCGCCCCGGGAGACGGGGCGCACGTCCAACTCGTGCTCGATCGGCCGATCGCGGCGGCCGCCATGGATCGCTATGTGATCCGCGACGCGTCGGCGCAGCGGACGCTGGGCGGAGGCGTTTTCCTCGATCTCAGGGCGCCGGCGCGCAAGCGGCGCACGGCGGAAAGGCAGGCGCAGCGCGCGTCGCTTGCGATCCGCGATCCGGCCGCGTCCTTCGCCGCGCTCCTGAACGCGCCGCCGTTCGCCGCCGACCTCGCTGCCTTTGCGCGCGACCGCGCTCTCACCGCGGAGCGGACCGACGAGCTCGCGTCCGCCCTCAACCTCATCGTCCTCGAAACAGCGGATTCGAGAATGGCTCTTCGCGCGCGATCAATGGAGCGCGTTCACATCCACTGCAGTTGACCGGATCGCCGCCTATCACACGCGAAAACCCCGACCTTCAGGGCATGGGGCGCGAAGAGCTGCGCATGGCGCTGCGACCGCGGCTGCCGAAGCCGGCGTTCGACGCAGCCTTGCAGAAACTGGCCCGCGTGAACGAACTCGCCCTGGAAGGCGCCTTCGTCAGGCTCCCTTCGCACGAGGTCAGGCTGACCGACGAGGACATGACGGCCTGGGAGATCGTCGCGCCGCTGCTCGGGGGGACGGAGCGGTTCCGGCCACCGCGGGTGCGCGACATCGCGGCGGCGACCGGTCGCCCGGAGGCGGATGTTCGGCGAATTCTGAAACGCGCTGGCCGTATTGGGTGGGCGGACGAGGTCGCGCACGACCATTTCTTCTTGCGCTCGACTGTGCGCGAGATGGTCGGGATTGTCGCCGATCTGACCGCTGGGGCCGCACATGCCGGTTTCTCCGCCGCAGAGTTCCGCGATCGGACGGCGAGCGGGCGCAAAGTCGCGATTCAGATTCTCGAGTTCTTCGATCGTCGTGGCGTGACCCTGCGCAAGGGTGATCTGCGTCGAATCAATCCGGCTCGCCTGGACCTGTTTGACCTTTTCGCCGAAGCGCCTCGAGGTGCGCATGGAGGAGAATCGTCCCCGGTGGGGCGTCCGGACTTCAAATCCGTGTGGGGCAGCGAGCCTGTCTCAGGTGGGTTCGACTCCCACTCTCTTCCGCCAGCCTCCAGGCCCGCGGGCTCTACTCCACCACGATAACCGGCTCGCCCGGCTCCGCCGTCCCGATGATCGCCGCGCACGGGTCGCCTTCCCGGATGCGCTCGAGGACGGCGGGCGCGGCTTGAGCCTCACAGGCGACGAGCAGACCGCCAGAGGTCTGCGGATCGGTCATCAGCAGGCGCCGCCAGTCTTCGAATTCGGGCGGCAGGACGACGGCTTCGCCGTAGCTCGCCCAATTGCGGTGCGAGGCGCCGGTGACGAAGCCGGCGCGGGCGAGAGTCTCGGCCTCAGCGAGCAGCGGCGCGCCGCCGACGTGCAGGCGGATGGTCAGGCGCGCGCCGCGCGCCATTTCGAGCGCATGGCCGAGCAAGCCGAAGCCGGTGACGTCGGTCATCGCGTGGACCGCTTCGTCGCGCCCGAGATCGGCGCCGACCGCGTTGAGGCGCGTCATGAAGCCCAGCATCTCGCGATAGCCTTGATGGGAGAGCGCGCCCTTCTTGATCGCCGCCGAATAGATTCCGACGCCGAGGGGCTTGGTCAGGATCAGCGCGTCGCCCGGGCGAGCTTCCGAGTTGCGTCTTAGCGCCTTGGTCGAGACGAGACCCACGACGGCAAGTCCGTAGATCGGCTCGGGCGAATCGATAGAATGGCCGCCCGCTACCGGAACTCCCGCTTCCGCCGCCTTTGCCGCGCCGCCGCGCAGGATCTCGCGGATCATGCTGGCGGCCATTTTATCGACTGGTATGCCAAGGATCGCCAGTGCGAAGATGGGCCTAGCTCCCATCGCATAGACGTCGGAAAGCGCGTTGGTTGCGGCGATTTGGCCAAAGTCGAACGGATCGTCGACCATCGGCATGAAGAAGTCGGTGGTCGCGACAATGCAATTGTCGTCGTCGAGGCGCCACACCGCCGCGTCATCGCCAGTCTCCGTGCCAACGATGAGGTTGGCGAAGGGCGCAGCCGCAGGCTCGCCGACCAGCAGTTCACGCAGCACCGCGGGCGACAGTTTGCAACCGCACCCGCCGCCATGCGCGAGGGCGGTTAGGCGGATGATGGGTACGTTCACGAGCCTCGTCCTCCTACACTCTTGTCTGCCCACGCCACCGACTGGGGCGCGTGACCGGGATGCAACCTCCCCACGAACTGCTCGCAGGCAAACGGGAAAAGCGCGAGCAAGCACGAATAATCGTTAGTAAAATAGCTCC
This sequence comes from uncultured Alphaproteobacteria bacterium, assembly GCA_963764955.1. Classification (GTDB taxonomy): domain Bacteria; phylum Pseudomonadota; class Alphaproteobacteria; order Rhizobiales; family Beijerinckiaceae; genus Roseiarcus. The sequence goes on from CAVXVE010000027.1 coordinate 143,872, forward strand.
CATTTCTAGCGTTTATTTTTCCGGATCGGGACTTTTTAATAGCGAAGAGCGATTCAAATAAAAATTCCGGACTCCGTCGGAGCACCGTGACCGAGCGTGCGACGAACAGCATGACGAGCGTGGTTATGAAGGAGGGGATGCCGAAGCCAGCGTGATGAAGCCGTTGAGAAAAACCGAAAACCGCGGCGGTCAAGAGGCCCAGCAGCACCGCCGGAACGAACGGGAAGGCGGCGACCATCGAGACCGCCATTACCATCGGAGCGAGCGCGAACACCGCGCCGACGGAAAGGTCGAACTCGTTCGCGATCATGAGGATCGAAACGCCGATCGCGACCAGCCCCATCTCGGGCATAAGCCCGAGGACGCCGCGCATGTTCTCGAACGACAGAAAGGTTCCGCCTGAGGCGAACTCGAACAGCACGACGAGCAAGCTGGGCGATCGGCGGTCCGGTCGCCTTGCCCATACTGCTCGGCGGCTTCGACCTCGTGCCGGAGGTCGTTCAGGAAATGATTTCCGGCTATGTGCAGGCGTAGGTTGACCAGCCCTACATGCAGGGTTCTCATGCCCGTCATGGAAGCGGAAGCCGAGGTAGCCCACGGTCTTTCGAGATCCTTTCGATCTGAAACGGGTCGCGCCCGATGAGCTTCGGTGCAATGGCCTCATGAACGTAGGCCTCGACCGGCGCCGGAGAAAAGAACGTCTCTTCCAGTCCGACAAGAAACTTGGCGATCCGGGTCTCGAGCGCGATAATCTTCATGAACCGAGGCCTTTAGATCACACCCGCTGAGAGTGACGCCTTGACCGAATCATCGAAATGCACGGCCATTTCGGCCTCTGCCGCGGACGAGTCCCGCTCAACGATTGCCGCGGCGATGCGTTCGTGGCGCGCGACGCAGGCGAGACGTTGATCGTCGGATAGTCGACTGTCCCAACCGATCCGCCAAGTCTGGCGAGTGAAGATGCGAAGCGAGCCCACAATGAGTGCGAACAGCGGATTTCGGGACATGACGGCGATTGCGGTGTGAAAAGCAATGTCGTGCTCCATCGCTTGCTCTGGCCGCAAGAAACTCTCGCGCATGCCGGCGGCATGGCTCGCGATTTCCTGCGCTTCGGCGTCCAGTCGCCGTAGCGCCGCAAGCGCGACCGTCCGCATCTCTATTGTTCGACGGACGTCGTAAATCTGCTGGATTGTGGCCTGGTCGGTGTGCACCGCATGGTCGAGCACGAGACCGAGCGCCTCTTTATCGATCGCGCCCACCCGCGGGCGGCGGCCATTTCCGAGATCGACAATTCCGAGCCCCGACAGCGCCCGAACCGCCTCGCGAACAACCGCGCGCGATACGCCAAGCGGTCCGGCGAGATCCGCTTCTGCCGCGCTCGCCTTGTCCTGTCCAAAAACCTCGGCCGCGCCATCCAGCAGCTGGCTGCGCCAGGCCGCGATCTGATTGAGATGAACATCAAATTGCTGGGCAAGGTCGGCCAGTGTCTTTTCTCCCTTCAGCGCCGCCAAAGCCACCTTCGCCTTGAATGCCGGTGAATGCGTCCGATGCAATCTCTTCCTCATTGATGCTCCTGATTCGCGGCGAGAATCCTCGCCCCCGTCAGGCAGAAAATCCACTCACGCAACTGTCCAACTTCGTAGAGCCAGGTCTGGGGTCAACGCGCGCTTCTCAGCTATGGTCAGCCACTTCCTATTTGAGCCGGAGTTCTGCAATCCGGCCTCCGGGTGGGAGAAAGGGGCAGATCGAGCAGAACGTCCAGGATGCTCGCCATCGGCTCTGGCAACCCGCGCCGAGCTTCCCCCTCCCTAGACGTCATGTTCGGGGGCTAGGCCGGTGGCCGGAGCGCGCCTCATGCGCGGGCGGACCATGGGAAGGTACAGCGAAGCTTTTGTGGCTTTCGACGTCGCCAAGAAGAAGCACGCAGTCGCGATCGCGGAAGGGGGGCGGACGGGAGAAGTCCGGTTTCTCGGCGACGTCGAGAACAGCCCGTTGCCGATCGAGCGAACGATCAAGAGATTGGCGGGCCGATACGATCGGCTGCATATTTGTTTTGAAGCCGGGCCGACGGGATACGGGCTTTATCGGCAAATCCAAGCGCTCGGCCACGAATGCATGGTGGTCGCTCCGGCTCTGATCCCGAAACGATCGGGCGAGCGGATCAAAACGAACCGGCGAGATGCGGTTACGCTGGCGGCTGCATCGGGCCGGCGAACTGACGGGCGTGTGGACGCCCGATGCGGCTCACGAGGCGGTGCGCGATCTTGTGCGGGCCCGCGAAGCGGCGGCGGACGACCTTCGCCGCAAACGCCAGCAACTGCTCTCCTTCCTGCTGCGGCACAGCCGGATTTACAGCGGAGGCGGCCATTGGACGTTGGCGCATCGGCGCTGGCTGGCGCATCAGAAGTTCGAGCATTCCGCGCAGCAGATCGTCTTTAAGGCATTGACGCGATCGAAGATGCGCTCCAACGGCAGCGCCGCCTCGAGAAGCAACTCGCTCTCATCGTGCCGGATTGGTCGATGGCGCCGGTCGTGGAAGCTTATCAAGCGATGCGCGGCGCGTCGTTTCTGGTCGCCGTGACCTTCGCCGCGGAGATCGGCGACGTGCGCCGGTTCGATACGCCGAGACGGCTGATGGCCTTCCTCGGCCTTGTCCCAGCGGAACGCTCGACCGGCGATACAATCCGACGGAATGGCCTCACCTTAGCAGGCAACCGGCGCGCGCGGCGAGCGCTCATCGAGGCGGCCTGGACATACCGCTATCCGGCGAGAGTCAGCGAGACCTTGAGAGCCCGGCTCGAAGGACTGCCTAAGTCCGTGCGCGACATTGCCTGGAAGGCGCAGGTCCGACTATGCGCCCGTTATCGTCGCCTCAGCGCCATGGGCAAGAAGCTTCCCGTCGTCGTGGCGGCGATCGCCCGCGAGATGGCTGCTTTCCAATGGGCCATCGGCCGGGAGGCCGCGCCAGGGTAAGGCAGGACCGTCTCTTCTTGCCGCTGCTCAGAGCCGGGAGGGAGCACGAAAGGTGGGGGAAACTCCCGTCGCTAGGAGCCTGTCCAGATAGCGTCTGAACGGCGTGGGGATTTGAGATAGGCGCCGTCAGATCGCCTTGGCGAGCTTTGTGATGTTGTGGGCGGTGCAGATCAGCGCCCACTCTGCCTGCACAGCCTCAAGGCCACGCAGCAGGAATTGTCGAAATCCTCGTGCCTGCTTGATCTGCCCGAACACCGGCTCCCTGCTTTCGCAATCGGTACCGGCTGCGATAACCGGCGCGCTTCAGCTTCCGCCGCATTGTCTGCGTCATCTCGCCGCCGACCTTACGCGTGGTCTCGGCCGGATGCTTGGCTCGCCCGGTAGCGACATAGGCGTAGATCTTCCGGGTCGCGAGCGCCAAAAGATTGTCCTCGCTGCAATAGCCCGCGTCCGCCGAAATCTCCCTCGGCTTGCGTCCGAGGTTGGCCCGGACGGCGTCGACCAGGGGAACAAGTTGCGGACAGTCGCTCATGCTCTGCGTCAGTCCATGCGCCACGATGATTTGCTTGGCCCCGTCGACCGCCGCTTGCGCGTTGTAGCCCTGGATGAAGCCGTCGTTGGTCAGGAGCACGCGGCTGTCGGGATCGGTAAAGTTGCGCTGCGCCTTGGGATCGGGCTCTTTTGAGGGCGGGCGAGGAACCGGCCCCGAGCGCTTGCGGTTCTCCGCCTTGCGTTTCTCCTCCGCCGCGTGTTCGGCTTCGGCTTTCGCCGCCGCGGCAGCTGCGGCCTCCGCCTCAAGCGCCTCTCTGGCCTCGCGGATTTTGGCCAGGCGCTTCTGTTTGTCAGCGATCCAGCCGGGCATTTCGTCGCCGCGACGGCTTGCGCCGTGGAGTTTGTCCTCTTGCGCGTCGGCTGCTTGCGCAGCTTCAAGCCAGCGATCCACTTCGGCGCGAAGCTCCGTCTCGCGCGTCTTCATGCGTTCGTAGCTCATCGCCTTGTGCTTGGAGGCGTTCGCCTTGATCTTCGCGCCGTCGAGCGCGACATGCCCCAGCTTCGCCAGCCCGGCTTTTTGCGCCAGCTTCAGCACCTGCAAAAACAGCCTCCCCAGCGCCGGCAGATGACGCTTCCTGAAGTCGGCGGTCGTGCGGAAATCGGGCGCGTCGTGCGCGACGATCATCATGAAATCGACCCGCTCGGCGCAGGCCTTCGCGATCCTCCGCGAGGAATAAAGACCAGAGCAATAGGCATAGAGCAGCAGGGCCGTCATCAGGCGCGGATCGAATGGCGGCTGACCAAGCCCGCTTTTATAGCTTGCGACGATCTCCGACAGGTCCAGGTGCTCGCGCGCCAAGGCGACGACGAACTGCGCCAGATGGTCCCCCGGCACATAATCGACGACCGCTGCCGGCAGGAGTTGTGTCTGATCAATCGCCCAAGCTGGAAAATGCCTGCTCATGTCGCGAAAGGAATCAAGATTCGCCGCGAAAACGCCACCACTACTCGGACACGCTCCTAGGCGTGTTCAACAAGATTTTCGCCAAACCGACGGACAAGCGCGGCAAGCTGGAGCGGAGCATGATCGACACCACGCATCTGAGGCGCACCGCACAGGCGCAAGCCCTTTAAAAAGGGTCAGTTCCCCCGACGTATCGGGCGCACCAAGCCGGCTTGAACTCCAAGATGCACGCGATTTGCGACTGCGGCCGACGTCCGCTCGTCATACTTTTATGTGAGAAGCAGATCAGCGACTAAAAGGGCGCGGCGCTAACGTTGTCCGCCATCCCGAAGGCCGAGGAGTCTCTCGCCGACAAGGGCTACAACGCGGACTGGTTCCGGGCTGCCCGCCAAGCGCGGCATCGTCGCCTGCATCCCCGGGAAATCCAATCGGAAGCTCGCCATCCCCTCTGAGGCTTCCCTCTACAACAAGCGCCACAAGATCGAGAACATGTTCGCACGCCTCAAAGACTGGCGTCGCGTCCGCTCCCGAGATGACCGCTGCGCTCACACGTACTTCTCGGCAATCTGCATCGCCGCCGACGTCGTCTTTCAGCTCTGATCAATGAGTTCTCGAGCGTAGGTGAGGAGCGAATTGGTTTTCGATACGAATAACGCTGCCCCCGCCACTATCCTTCGGACGGCCCCTCCCCGCAAGCGGCGACGGTCGACGCTTTCTCTTCCTCCTTGCCACGAAGAGGCGGGACGATGACCACGCTCTGGGGCGTCCGAAAGGACGGCCGTCTCTTGACAGGCTATGGTACGGCGGTGGGCGCGACTTCGGTCCCGGCGATAGCAGCTCTCTATAAAGGTTCATCGGGCGCAGATCCTCACCGCGCCCGGCGTCCCCCACATTGCGGAGGGCGAGAAACTGAAGTGATAACTCCCGTAGTGGGGGCGATGAAGGTCAAAACGCCCGGGCCGTCCGGGACGCCGTAGAACCGGGCCCCTCCACATTCGGATCGCGCGGGCGCGACACGGTCACAGCGCTCCCGCTGCGCGGGTCGTAATCGATCGCCTCGCGCGTCATTTGCGCCGAGACGGTCTGCCCGCTCGAGAACTTGCCGATGAACGAGGTCGCCGAGCCGCGATAGGTCCAGCATACCTGCCGACCGGTGAATCGAATTTGCGCCGCTACTTCATGGTTGCGCGACGTCGCCAAGGCCGAAGTTGAAAGCGCAAGGACAAAGGCCATGGCGACCGATAGAGCCGCGCGTTGCATGGCGCGCCTCGGGAGGTCACCCACTGCTCGCATCGCCTTTAGTCAGCGCCGCGAGCCGGGCCTCCTCCTCCGCGGTGAGCCCAGGCGTTGCGCGTGGCGCGCGGCGACGGGCGTATAAAGCGGCGGCGACGCCGAGGCCAAGAACGATCGCCGGGCTCAGCCACAACAGAAGCGTGTCCGCCTGCAGCGGAGGCTTGAGCAGAATGAAGTCGCCGTAGCGGGAGACCAGATAGGCGCGCACCGCATCGTTGCTTTCGCCCTCGCCGATGCGCCTGCGAATGAGGAGGCGGATGTCGCGCGCCAGCGGCGCCTCGGAATCGTCGATCGATTCGTTCTGGCAGACAAGGCAGCGCAGTTCGGCCGAGAGCGCGCGGGCGCGCGCTTCGAGCGCCGGGTCCTTCATCACTTCGTCCGGCTGCACGGCGAAAGCGGGCGCGGAAGCCAGCGCGAGGAGGGCGAGAAGCACGAAACGGATGAGACGCATCGGCCTACTGCGCCGGTTGGGCGAGTGCGCGCGCGCCGACCTTCGCCCGAACCCCGGCGCCGAAGCGGAGGCGCCGGTCGGCGAGCGACAGCCCGCCGCCGAGCGCCATGGCGGCGGCGCCAAACCAGATCAGGGTCACCAGCGGCTTCCAGTAGAGACGGGCGGGCACGGCGCCGTCTGGGGCCGGATCTCCGATCGAGACATAGACCTGGCCGAAATGAAGCGTCGCCAAGCCCGCCTGGGTGGTTGTCATCTCTCGGGAGGCGAATTGGCGGCGCGCCGGCGCGATCTCGGCGACGACGGCGCCGCCGGAGCGCACGGTCACCGACGCCACCGCCTCCTTGTAGTTCGGCCCGACCCGCTCCCCGATCGCGTTCAGCGTGACCGAATAGGGACCGACTTGCGCGGGCGCGTTCTTGTGCAGGGTCGCGATCGTCTCGGCGCCGAAGCCGAGGCCAGATAGGCCGAGCAGCGTCACGCCGAGGCCAAAATGAGCCAGCGCCCCGCCGAAGAACGACAAAGGCAGGCCGCGCGCGCGTTTGAGCGCCGCGCCGGGCGCGAGGCCCGGACGCCATGCGCGCATGACGACTTCGATCAGCGTGCCGACGATGACGAAGATCGCAAGGCCCATGGCGAGCGGCGCGAAGACCGAAGCGCCGCCGAGCCACGCTGCGCCGACCGCTGCGGTCACCGCGCCGAGGATGAGCGCGAAGGTCAGCCGCTGCGCGACCCCCAAGAGGTCGCCGCGCTTCCAGGCGAGCGAGAAGCCGAACGGCGCGACGAAGCAGGCGGTAAGCAGGAGCGCGCCGCAGGTGAGGTTGAAGAAGGGTGCGCCGACGGTGATCTTGGCGCCCGTCAGTTGCTCGAGCGCCAGCGGATAGAGGGTGCCGAACAGGACCGTGGCGCATGAGGTGGTCAAAAGCAGATTGTTGACGACCAGCGCCCCCTCGCGGGAAACCGGCGCGAACAGGCCGCCCTGCTTGAGCATCGGCGCGCGCCAGGCGAAGAGCGCGAACGAGCCGGATATGAACAGCGCCAGAATGGCGAGAATGAAGACGCCGCGGCGCGGATCGTTGGCGAAGGCGTGGACGGAGGTGAGCACGCCCGAGCGAACGAGGAAGGTGCCGAGCAGCGAGAACGAGAAGGCGAGGACGGCGAGAAAGATCGTCCAAACTTTCAGCGCGTCGCGCTTTTCCATCACCGCGACCGAATGGAGGAAGGCGGTGCCGGCGAGCCACGGCATGAGGGAAGCGTTCTCGACCGGATCCCAGAACCAGAAGCCGCCCCAGCCCAGCGTGTAATAGGCCCAGAACGAGCCAGCGGCGATGCCAAGGGTGAGGAAGCTCCAGGCGACGAGGGTGAATGGCCTCACGAACCGCGCCCAGGCCGCGTCAATGCGGCCCTCGATCAGAGCCGCCGCGGCGAACGAATAGACGATCGAGAAGCCGACATAGCCGAGATAGAGCAGCGGCGGATGGATGGCGAGGCCCGGGTCCTGGAGGATCGGATTGAGGTCGCGCCCCTCGAACGGCGCGGGGACGAGGCGCTCGAACGGGTTCGAGGTCAGGAGAATGAAGGCAAGGAAGGTCAGGCTGATCAGGCCCTGAACGGCGAGCGCGTCGGCGCGCAAAGCGCGCGGCAGCGCGCGGCCGAACAGGGCGACGAGCGCGCCGAAGATCGCGAGGATCAGGACCCACAGCAGCATCGAGCCCTCGTGGTTCCCCCACACGCCGGAGATCTTGTAGATCGCCGGCATCTCGCTGTTCGAATTCTCGGCGACGTTGAGCACCGAGAAATCCGAGGTGAGATGCGCGTTGACCAGCGCGGCGAAGGCGATCCCGATCAGGGCCAGTTGCGTGAGCGCGGCGCTGCGCCCAACCCCCATCAGCCCGGCGTCGCCGAAGCGGGCGCCCCAGAACGGCGCGATGGTCTGGATGAGCGCGGCGGCGAGCGCGAGCACAAGGGCGAAATGGCCGATCTCGACAATCATGGTTTGGCGACCGCCTCCCCTTCCTGCCAGCGCCCCTGCTTCTTCAAGGCTTCGACCACCTCGCGCGGCATGTAGCGCTCGTCATGCTTGGCGAGAATGGTCTCGGCGCGCATCTGGCCGGAAGGCTCGAGCACGCCTTCGGCGACCACGCCTTGCCCCTCGCGGAACAGGTCCGGCAGCAGGCCCTGATAGGCGACCTTGAGGTCATGCGCGCCATCGGTGAGGACGAAACTGACCTGCTCGTTTCCGGACTTGACGACCGAGCCCATCTTCACGAGGCCGCCGATGCGCAGCCGCGCGCCCGGCTGGACTGCTTTCTGGACGACTTCGGTCGGGCTGTAGAAGAACACGATGCTGTCGCTCAGCGCATAAAGCGAAAGGCCAGCCGCTGCGCCGACGACGGCGAGGGCGGCGGCGATCAGCGCAAGGCGGCGGCCGCGGCGGGTCAATTGGCGTCTCCGAGGCCGAGGTCGTGCGCGAGCTTGTCCAGACTCGCGACCGCAATGGCGTCGGGCGCGAGCGCCTTGCGCGCGTCGGCGAGCGCCGTCTTGGCCTTGTCGGCCTCATGCAGCACCGCATAGGCGCGAATAAGGCGCGACCATTCGTCGACGCTCCCACCATTGCTGGCGAGCCGGGTCGCGAGCTTGTTCACCATGCCCTGGATCATCGGCCGCTGCGCCTCGGGAATGGCGGCGGCGTCCTCCGCCGGGGGCGGCTCGCCCTCGAGCGCCGCCAGGCGCGCATTCACCACGCTCCGCCAGGGCGCCTCGGGGGGCGAATCGGCGAGCAGCGACTGGTAGTCCCGGATGGCGTCCGCCTTCTTGCCGTCCTGCTCGGCGGCGAGCGCGAGATAGTAGCGCGCCTGCGGCTGGCCCGGCTTCTCAGTGAGCGCCCGATCGAACGCCTGGCGCGCTTCGACGGTGACCACGCCTCCGGCGGCGGCGACCAGAGCCTCGCCGTAAGCGGCCCGGCGCAGCGGGTCTTCGCCGAGAATGCGCAGCGCCTCGGCATAAGCATGCGCCGCGTCGGCATAGCGCTCGAGGCGCATGTAGACTGGCGCGATCACCGCCCAGCCCTGGCCGTCGTCCGGCTTGGCGGCGAGATGCGCCTCGACCGCGGCGATCGCCGCCTCGATCCCGCCAGGGGTTTCAAGCGCGGGCTTGCGGCTCGCCAGCGGCTCGTCGCGCATCGAGGGCTGGCCGAGGCGCGCATAGAGCGGAAAGGCGACCGCCGGCAGCCCGACCGCGATCAGGACCGCCGCCGCGAGGCGATAGCGCTGCGGCGCCAGGCGCGGCGCTCGCGGAGGGCCTGACGCCACCGCAATGAGTCGACGCGCGGCTTCGGCGCGGGCGCTCTCCGCCTCACCTTGCGCCAATAGGCCGCGCTCGACGTCTCGCTTAATTTCGTCGAGTTGCGCCTTGTAGAACGTCGCTTCGTTCAACCCGGGGTCCGCTTTCACGCTCGACGACCGGCGCAGCAACGGCCAAACCGCCGCGAGGACCACGCAAGCGGCCATTCCCGCAAGGACGAACCACACCATCAACAAACCTCGGGCGACCTTCACGATAAGGCCGCAGAAAAGACGGCGCTCTATTATCGCAAAGCAAAGTTGAGGTCTCGTCAAACCGACGCAAACGGCCAAAGTCAAATAACTTGGATAGCTTCGGAATTTTCGACCTCGTTAACGGCGGGTAAATTTCGAACGCTCCTTCAACTTTGCGGATGGTCGGAATTGGGAACGATAAGGCGAGAACACCAAGGGAGTCCGGAGACTTCTGAGGCGACCAGCTGGCTAGATGTTTCGATTATCCAAATGAGATCATACAACAGTACGAGTATGTAACCAAAGCATATTGTTTAGAAACGCCGACCCCGCTTGAAGCGCTTGGGCCTGCGGGCGGGTCACGTAAGCAAAGGCGGCGGCTTCCCTAGGATAGCCCAAAGCCGATCGCCGCCAAAGGTTTTCAGGACCACCATCGAGTCACTTCGAACACGCCGAGGCCGAGTCAGTGGGCGCTGACTCCCTGTATCTTCATGCGGAATTGGCCCTGCATGACACTGCCGCGGCGTTTTAGGGTGTGTTGGGATTCATCGAGAGTTTATCACTTGCCCGTGTGAGCAATCCACAGCAGCGCCTACGCAAACAGTCGGTTGTTCCTTGCTGCGGCGCCCCGGATCGCCGGGGTTGCCAAGACAATGCGGCTCCATCTTCGCCCAGTGGGCGCTAGTCAAAACGAAATCGATCCATCCAAAGCTTGAATCAACAGCCACGATCAAAGTAATCGTGAATCCCAACATTGGGCGCACACGCTTGCGGTGTTTCGCGCCTGCCTGCCGCGTCGTGGGAGGAAAGCTGAGGACGATCGCCGCTTTCCTTCGAGGCGCTGCATTTCTTCACTGTCGAGAACGTTCGCTGCGCGCGCATCGTGTCGGCGGCGCGGCGGTCAAAGGGGGGCAAGACAGGGCAAGCGCTCGGACGCTCGCGTCGGCCGGCGAAGCTTCCGACGGGCGTCACTTCGAAACCCTGCTCGACATCGGACCCGACATCCAGCCTCGCGCCGTCATCTCTCGACAAAGGCTACGCCAGCAAGGCCAACCGCGAGGCGGCAAGGGCGCGCGGCCTCGCGGCTCACCTCGTTTATACGCCAGCAGCGCGCGCACCAAGGATTCTCCGTCGATCTTGTCAGTCTTCGCTCGTCGGCGCCGGCGGGACATCGCGATCGAGGCGGGATCGACGACGTAGCTTTCGATCCCTTCATCCTGCAGCAGGCGATGGATCCAAAAGCCGTCCAGACCCGCCTCCTGCATAACGACGATCGGAACGACCTGCCCTGTCCGGAGCCGTACTTTGTCCTTAAGCTGGGAGAACCTCGCCAGCAGCCCAGCGACATCGCCGCTGCGCACCGCGTGCTTTGACATCCGTTCGCCATCGCCTGGCGATAGTGACGTGAGCAGCCAGGTCGTGCGACTTAGGTCCATCGACAGGAAAATCGCACCAAGATTGGTCCGGATAGCGGTCGGAGCTTGGGTTCGGTCAGTTGCAATTCGCACGGTCGCCTCCAGGGTGGGTGGTTAGACAACCGCACTCTGCCAGAGCGCCGGTCGCTATCCGCCCCCATGGGATCTCTTTTCGTCAACGCAAAGAACCAGCGCGCGCTCCGGCGGCGACAGATAAAGCCCGACGATATCGCGCACCTTCTCGACGAACAGAGGATCGGTTGAGAGCTTGAAGGTTTCGGTGCGGTAAGGCTGGAGGTTGAAAGCCCTCCAGATGCGGTGGATCGTCGAAGGCGCGAAGCCGGCTGCTTTCGCCATCGAGCGCAGGCTCCAGTGCGTCGCATCCGGCGGCGTCGCCTCGAGCGTCTGGCGAACGACCTCGGCGACCTCGTCATCGCCGATCTGGCGCGGCGCGCCGGGACGGGGCTCGTCATAAAGACCCGCCATCCGATGTTCGGCGAACCGGCGCCGCCATTTTCCAACCGTGTTGGGGGCTGCGCCCAGCCGCAGGCTGATGTCCTTGTTTGCCACCCCTTCCGCCGCGTGCAAGACGATGCGCGCCCGCTGCACCAGCCCCTGCGCGGTCTTGCGCCGCGGCGCAAGGCTCTCAAGTTCGCGCCGCTCGCTGTCGGTCAAATCGATCCCAACCGCCGTCTTGCCCATCGCCATCCTCTGCGCCAACGCGCGCAGAGAATCGTATATATTTGTCGATCAGGACACTAGCACTACTTTGGCAGATTTATTCGAGGCGTCTTGGGAGGGTTCGCCTGCAATGGGGACATCGATAGGGCGGCGCGCGAGCGAGAATGGCGAGCACGGCGCGCCGGATCGCGGGCAGCGTCGGCTTGGGCGGCCCTTGGCGGATTCTTTTTCCCCCGCTCGCCTCGGCGAGGCGGCGGCTTTGCAGGTAGGCGTAGGCGATCATCGTCATCAGCGCGTGGCGGTGCAGGCCACGCCAGGATCGGCCTTCGAAGTGGTCGAGGCCGAGTTCTTCCTTAAGTTGCTGGTGGGCTTGCTCGCAGACCCATCGCGCCTTGATCGCGGCGGCGAGCGTCTTGAGGTTGGCGTCGGGAGGCAGGTTGGAAAGATAGTATTTGCGCTCGCCCGAGGCGCGATGCTCGCCGACCAGCCAGGCCTCCTCGCCTGGCATGTGCTGCATGCCCTTGTCATGGATGCGTTGTGGCGGACCATCGGCGATCCGCACGCGCACGGCGGCGAAGGAGGCCGCCAAAGGCCCTTTGGTTCCTTTACGCCAGCTGACGCGTCGCCACTTTGCGGCGGTGAGAACGTCTTCAGCCGGCGCGGAGAGCTGATCGGGAATATGGCGCTTGCGCGGCCGCCCGCGTCCGGCGATCGGAAACACCAGCCTGACATGGCTCGGATAGACTTTCTGCTGCTTGGGGATTCCGACCGCCCACTTCAGGCCGCGCGCGTCGAGCCCTTGGCGGAACGGCGCGGACAGACCATAGCCTGCATCCGCCAGCACCGTCGCAAACCGAACGCCAGCGGCGCGGATGCGGTCGATCTCGGCCAGCGCGATCTCCGGCTTCGTCCGCGCCGCCCGCCAGGTCTCGGGCACGCGGGCCTTCGCCGTCCGGTCGGGAGCGCCGGTCCAGCTTTCCGGCAGAAACAGGCGCAGGCCGATCATCACCGGAACCTCTTCCCGCGCCAGCGTCAGCGACACCAGCGTTTGGCAATTGGCGGTCTTGCCGAGCGCCGAGGCGTATTGCGGCGCGACCCCGACCGAATGCGACCCCTTCTTCGGCAGTGCCGTGTCGTCGACGACAAGGACTGCGCTGGCGCCCCCGATCCGCTTGTCCGCCTGGATCGCGAGTTCCTCTTCCAGCAGCGCTTCGTTCCAGACGCCGCTCGAAATGAAATGATGCAACTGGTCGTAGTCGCCGGGCGCCCATCGCGACGCCATCGGCTCGACGCTCTTGCGGTCGCCCGGCCCAATCAGCCCGGCAACGTAGAGCGGACACATCCGTCGACGCGCCTTGTGTCCGAGCCGCGCCAGGAACGGCGCAAGCCACCGATCAAGATCCCCGCCCCAGTCCGCCACGCCGCCGGCCCCGCCAAATCGCCGAACCGACCAGCGGTCAAAATCCTTTCCGAACTCTTAATCTGCCAAAGTAGTGCTAGGCTGTGTGGACGAATTTGATCAAGCAAAGGCCTGCGGCGAAGGCGACGATAGACCTGAAGTTCCTGGCTGTCTTTTCGCGTCGTAGCGCGACGCGCTTGAACCGCTTGAGCCGTCCGACGCCCTGCTCGATGCGAGCCCTTGCCTTGTAGAGGGTTCGCGCGAAGAAGGCCGGCTTGTCTTTTTCGTTGGCCTTGTGGGGAATGACCGGCGCGATGCCGCGCGCTCTCGCTGCCTGGCGATTGGCCTTGCTGGCGTAGCCTTTGTCGAGAGATGACGGCGCGAGGGCGAATGTCGGGTCCGATGTCGAGCAGGGTTTCGAAGTGACGCCCGTCGGAAGCTTCTCCGCCGGTCAGATCGAAGGCGATGATGTCGCCGGAGGCGTCCGATTTTGCGTGGATCTTGGTGGTGAAGCCGCCGCGCGAGCGGCCGAGCGCCTGGCCTTCTTGCCCCCCTTTGCTCCGGCCGCCGACACATGCGCGCGCACGACGGTGGGGTCGAACATCTGAATAAGATGCGCCGTCGAGCTCATCCGACGCGAGCGTGTCGAAGAAGGCCTCGAAGACGCCAGCCTTGCTCAAGCGATCGAAGCGCTTCCACACGCTGTTCCAATGACCGAAGCGCTCCGGCAGGCGCTGGACCGAACGCAGCCGCTTTTGCCGATGCGCCCGGGCCAGATCGAGCGGCGCACCCACGACTATGCGCGTCACGGAACCCTCAGCCTGTTCGCTGCTCTCGACGCCGCCACCGGCAAGGTCATCGGGCGCTGCTATCCCCGTCATCGGGACGCGAGTTCCTGAGCTTCCTGCGCGAGATCGAACGCAATGTCCCGCGCGGCCTCGACGTCCACCTGGTGATGGACAACTACGCCACCCACAAGACCGAGCCGATCCGCAAGTGGCTCGGCGCGCGGCCGCGATGGCATGTTCACTTCACCCCGACCGCCAGCTCGTGGGTCAATCAGGTCGAGCGCTTCTTCGCCGACGTCACCGAAAAGCAAATCCGCCGCGGCGTCCACCGCTCGACCGCGGAATTGCAAACCGCGATCCGAGCCTACCTCGACGCCGTCAGCGCCAACCCAAAGCCCTTCCGCTAGACCAAATCCGCTGACGACATTCTCGCCGCCATAAAACGCTTCTGTCTCAAAACCCTCGACATCGCCGCAGCCCAAGCCAAAGCACGAAACTCAGAATCAGGACATGTTCGCCGTTTCAAGTAGCAGGCACAAGAATGCGTACTCGCGAGCGAGCGGTTCGGAATGGCCGCGACTGAGCAGGGCAGGAGGCACGATCAAAACGACGGTTGATCATGCTCTGATGCGCGGGTTGGCTACCGCCGGACCGGTGATGCGTCGCGGAGCTTCCTCTGTCTAGCGGCCAGCGTCGGAAGATATCCGGCTGATAGTTGTACGCGAGGGTTCTCCTGGCCGTGACCGCGCCTCCGGCCCTGTTGTCGGCGATGACCTCCTTATCGTGATGTCTGCTGTCGATCTCAGCGCATCAAGCGTCGGCGCTTTGAACGTGTTTGGCGATCGCCCAGGCAAAGCCCGCCAGTTCCCGAGCGATCGCGGTCGTGACCACAGTGGGTGATTTTCCCGCCCGGGCGAGCTTGCGATAGCGCCGACACAGCCGCTCTTGTGCCTTCCACGCGGTGTCGCGGATCGGCTTTGCCAGACCCTCCTGGCGCAGCAGTTGCTCCCGGCTGATGCGCGCCGGGAACCGATAGCTCCAGGCCGCCTCGATCAGCATGCGTCGGGCCGCGCCATTCCCGGCTTTCGTGATGGCGCCTTGGCGGCGTGTGGCGCCGCTGGAGCGCTCGGACGGAACCAGACCGAGATACGCCATGAGCTGGCGAGGATTGGCGAAGCGGGTAATGTCGCCGAGTTCGGCGATCACCGTCGCCGCGGCGACCAGCGCCATCCCGCGCAGCGCTTGCAATGCGCGCACCACCGGGGCCAGCGACCAATCCGGCAGCGCCGCCTCGATATGAGCTTCCATACGGTCGCGTCGCGCCGTCGCCGCCTCGACCGCGGCAATGCAGTCTTCCACCACGATGTGATACGCGGCTTGCTCGAATCTCAGTCCGGCCATCCAGCGACGGGGCATCAATGTCCACGCCGGCCGATTGTAATGACGGCCATGACGCAGGAGAAAGCCAGAGAGCTGCTGACGGGCCTGGCGCAGACTGCGGACCGCCGCAAGACGTGCGCGTACGAGATCGCGGATCGCCTCATGAGCCGGATCCGGGACCCAGACCGCCGTGAGTTCGCCCGCCCGATGCAGCTTGGCCAGGCTGATCGCGTCCCGGCGGTCGGTCTTGATCCGATCTCCCGGTTTGCGCGGGATCAGCGACGGAGCCACGACGACGCAACCATGCCCAGCCAGGGTCAACTGGCGCTAAATCCCATAGCCGCAAGGTCCGGCCTCATCGCAGAACCGAAGCACGCTCCCGACGCGCGACAGCTTCGCCGCCAGAGCCTTCATTGCCGCCGGCGTGTTCGCGACCTTGCCATACGCGCGCACATCACCCCGCACGCCCGCCTCCGCAAGCGCGACAGCGATCGTGTCCTTGTGCACCTCAAGACCGACATATGTGATAGCGTTGTCCAAGACCCGTCTCCTATGCATGAGGCTCGGCGCCGGAACGCCCGGCGCAACCCTCGATAAGCCTGCATACTTGTGAGACGGGTCGCAATATCTCAGGCGAACATGTGGTCTAGTCGAACACCCGGCGGAAGACCAATTCCGCCACGCGCAAGAGTTGGATCGACCCGAGCGGCTTCAAATACCCGCCGGCATAGAAGTGCTGAATGGCGCGGACGCGCGACCTCAAGGAGTGGTCGAAAACGACCGCGAACGCACCCGCCTCGCGGCGCACGATCTTCGCTGAAACGCGAAGGCTCGGGAGCTCCAGTTCGATCGTGTCTCCGAGCGCGCCTGGAGGAACGCCAAAAATGCGCGCGCCTGTGATCGAGACGTCGGCAAGCTGAAGTCGGCAAGCTGCATGAGCTGCGCGCGATCGGCTGTCTTCACCGAGACTAATTCGCGCGACGAGAATTGTTCGGCGGCGCGCTTGCGCGGCCGCTCCACGCAGACAAAACAAATCACGACGAGGACGATCAGATTGTACCATGTCCAGGCCAGCGCCGGGCTCGAGAAGTGGATCTCAGCCGCGCTGCCATTGACGTAGAAAGCCCACAAAACCGCGGCCAGCGACAACACGATCAAACCCACGGAGGGGCGCATGACCCCCCATTCGACGAAGCCGTGATTGCGATCCCCGCCCTTCGCGGTGACCTGAAATTTTTGCCCCTGGGGGCGAGCCAACCCAAACAGCGCGGCCTTCAGGATCTGGGGCATCACGATGATCTGGCTGACGTCGAAAAGGATCGGCGTCACTCTTCCCCCCGAGAGCCAATGCATCACGAGACCGCACCAGAGCCAGTAGGGCAGGAAGCGGGTCGCAAGATCGCACAGCGAAGCGTGGAAGGGATGGAGGCCAAAGGCCAGCGAAACGGGCGGAATGATGAGGGCGGTGGCCCGTGACAGAGGGACCGCGGTCCAGTTGAGGAACACCTCCGTCAGCGACAGACGGTCGACGAACGCGAGCGGCGAGCCGAAAGACAGCGGGCCGCTGCGCCCGCGCGCGATCTGCATGAAGCCAAGACACCAGCGGCTGCGCTGGGTGATGTACTCCTTGAGGCCCTCCGGCGCCAGGCCGTAGGTCAGCGGCTCGTTCAGATAGGCCGTCAGAAAGCCCTTCTCCTTGAGCCGCAGGCTCAAGAGATAATCCTCGGTCACCGAGTTCGACAGGGAAGCCGCCGATCTCCATCAGAGGCTGCATGCGGATGATCGACGACGTGCCGCAGCAGAAGGCGGCTGACCAGGCGTCCTTGGCGGGCAGCACGATGTCGAAGAAGAAGCGCTGCTCGTCCGGCCAGAACTCGGTCGCGCCGAGGTTGATCTGAATGGGGTCGGGATTGATGAAATGCTGCGGCGTCTGCACTACCCCGACCGCGGGGTCGTGAAACAGCGACATTGCGCGTTTCAGGAACTGCGGCGTCGGGACGAAGTCCGCGTCGAGGATGGAAACGAAGTCGGGAGGATCGGGCAATGCGGCGATATGCTTGAGCGCGTGGTTTATGTTTCCGGCTTTGGCGTGCGCATTGTCGGATCGCGAGAGGTAACGGCAACCGAGTTCGGCGCAAATCGTCTTCACCCAATCCCGGCGGCCGTCATCGAGCATCCAGACGCGGAAACTCGGATAGTCCATGCCAAGCGCGCCGACGATCGTTCGCTCCAGAATCTCTTTCTCTTCGTTGTAGGAGCAGATGAGCACATCGACTGAAGGCGGGCTCGCCTGTGAGGGAAGCCAGTCCGCGTTCGCGTCCGCTTCGGGCGATCGATCGCGCCTCCGGGTGAGGAAAATGAGGGAAAGTGCGGCGGTGAGGATGCCGACGAGTTCGGCTGAGAGAAAGATGAGCGCGAGCCCATATTCGAAGCTGAAGGCCGACGCGGGCAGCGTTTCCGTGATCCGCCACCAGGCGTATTGCGCCATCATGGCGAAGCTGCCTGCGACCATGGCCGCGCGGCCAGTCGCCACGGGCTTCGGCCACATCGCCGCGCAAACAAGGAAAACGCCCAAGGTCGCGAGCGCCGGCCGGGCGGCCGCGAGGATCGTGTCGTCGACAACGCCGAACATGGGGCTTCAGCTCGCGGAGCTCGAGCGCTTGAGAGGTGCGCGGCCTTCGCTCATCCGCGCGGAGGCCGCTTTGCCGTCTCCGAAGGTGACCGTTCCGGTTCGCCCGATCGAGCACCCCGCTTCGCCCATGTCATCCATCGCGATCGTCAGATAGAACGGGCTCTTGCGCATGGTGATCGGCGGAACGGCGAAATTGCCGGGCGCGCCGGCGGCCCCGGTCAGATTGATGACGGTCCCATGATAGGTCTTGCCGTCCTCGAGCGGCTTGAACGTCGCGGGACTTCCGACTTCGAGGCGGTTGTAGACCCGCTCGTCGACATTCGCGCTGACGATCGGGTGCGAACAGTCCAGCAAGCGCAGGAGATCCTGACCCTTGTTCACATATTCGCCCGGGCCGACGAGCATCTCCCAGACCCGGCCCTTGGTCGGCAGGCCGACGGTCGCTTCGGATCGTAGCCTGTAGCGCGCCTCCTCCCGCGAGATCTGATCGCCGAGATGCTGGATTTGGTCCCGGACGGCCGCGAACTCGGCGTCGAGTTCGCCCTTCTTGAGCCTGAGCTCGGTCTGGCGCTGGGCCGAGCTTGGGCTGTCATTGTAGCTGTCGCCGACAAATACCCCGTCAGCGACCGCGTCGTGCTCGACCTGGGTTTCTTCGAGGCGCTTCCGAGCCGCAACTTCAGCCGAGGTCGCTGCGCTCCATTCGTATTGCACCCGATCGCTCTCGGCGCCTGAAATGTCGCCGGTTCGCTGCAGATGGTCGCTGCGCCCTTTGGCCGCGGTGACCTGCGCTGTCTTGGCGCTCGCGGCCTGAAGCTCCGCGGTTTGCGCCGCGAGCCTTGATTCGATCAGCTTGAGGCGGCCGACGCGATATTTTTCGGCCTGGACGTCGATCGCCTCGAGGGCGGTCTGCGTCAACTGCGAGTCCTGCTCAAGCGTCTGCTTTTGCGATTCGAGCGTATTGAGTGCGCGCCGAAGCTCGTCGAGGCGGCTTCGATCGGCGTAAGGGTCGACCACGACGAGCTTTGGCGGGGCGGTCGAGCTCCAGCTTGCGGTCTTCTCCGAGGGGGCTTGCACGATTCCCTCGATCGGCGAGCGGAGCGTCTCGATGTGGGCGTTGACGATCGCCTCGACGCTCGTTGTCGCGAGCATCGCCCGAAGAGGCGCCCAGCCGAAGGCGAGGACGAGGCCGACGCCAAGAGCGATCTTGAGGAAGCGCCGAAGTGTCGTCGCGAAAGCGAAACGCGCTTTTTTCGCGCCCGCGTTATTGGCGATCGCGATCTCTTCCTCGGCGCCGGGTCTAAAGCTGCGCTCCAAGATGGTTTGGATAGATCGCGCGTCGACCGGATGGGGTTTCGCTCTCCTTCCGCCAATGCGGGAATCGGCCGCCTCTTTGGCGACATCGATTTGTGCGTTCGGGACGGGATTGGGCGGCCCGATCGTGGCGCTCGCCGCTAATCGCGATCCTTGTGCATGTCTTGAGTTGGACAACGGCATTCAGCTGACACGGAGTTGGCGTGGATTCGTTTGGAGGCGGGAAGATCGGTGGATGGCGTCACGCCCTTGAGGGACTCAAGACCATTCGAGCCGGCTCATATCTGCCCGCCTTCCTCTAAAGAAACAAATAACAAAACTGCGCGGATACTAAGGATCGGCAGCGAAGCTTACGCGCTTTTCTCGAACAACTCGCGCCCGATCAGCATGCGCCTGATCTCGCTCGTGCCGGCGCCGATCTCGTAGAGCTTGGCGTCGCGCAAAAGGCGCCCGAGCGGATAGTCGTTGGTGTAGCCGTTGCCGCCGAGAATCTGGATCGCGTCGAGGGCGAGATGGGTTGCGCGCTCGGCGGCGTAAAGGATCGCTCCGGCCGCGTCTTCGCGCGTCGTCTGGCCCCGGTCGCAGGCCTTGGCGACCGCGTACACGTAGGCCTTGGCGGCGTTCATCGCCACATACATGTCGGCGACCTTGCCCTGGATCAGTTGGAAGGTCCCGATCGGCTGGCCGAACTGCTTGCGCTCGTGGACGTAAGGAAGGACGACGTCGAGCGCCGCCTGCATGAGGCCGAGCGGCCCCGCCGACAGCACCACCCGCTCATAGTCGAGCCCACTCATCAGCACGTTGACGCCCTTGCCGACCTTTCCGAGTACGTTCTCTGTCGGCACTTCACAGTCGGCGAAGATGAGCTCGCTTGTGTCCGAGCCGCGCATGCCAAGCTTGTCGAGCTTGGCGCCTTGCGAGAAGCCCTTCATGCTGCGCTCGACGAGGAAAGCAGTGACACCGCGCGCGCCCGCCGCGGGATCGGTCTTGGCGTAGACGACGAGGGTCTCGGCGACGGGACCGTTGGTGATCCACATCTTCGCGCCATTGAGGACGTAGCGGTCGCCCTTCCTGTCGGCGCGGGTCGTCATCGAAACGACGTCGGAGCCTGCGTTCGGCTCCGACATCGCTAGCGCGCCGACGTGCTTGCCGGAGATGAGCTTCGGCAGATAGCGCGCTTTCTGCTCGTCATTGCCGTTGCGCACGATCTGGTTGACGCAGAGGTTTGAATGCGCCCCGTACGATAGCCCGACCGAGCCGCTTGCGCGCGAGATTTCCTCCATCGCCACGCAATGCTCGAGATAGCCGAGACCAAGCCCGCCGTGCTCTTCTGGCGCGGTGATCCCGTGCAGGCCGAGCGTTCCCATTTTCGGCCATAGGTCGCCGGGAAACAGGTTATCGCGATCGATCGCCGCGGCGCGCGGGGCGATCTCCTTCTCGGCGAAGGCGCGGGCGCTTTCGCGAATCATCGCGGCGCTCTCGCCGAGGTCGAAGTCGAACGGACGGGGCGCGTTGGGGATCATGGGCTTGGGCTCAGTCGTGCAACTTAGGGGGGCGGGTTCGGGCCCCAGAGCTTGGCGGCAATCAGCGGTCTCTGGCAAGGCCCCGGTCGAGGCAAAAATACGGTGTCCAAATGTGTAAGTTTTGCGCGCGAGCAAGGCTTATCAAGGCTTAGCTCATTTTTCTGCAACTTAAAAAATTACATTTCCTAAGATATTGATTTAATTATTGTTTATCGGCTTCCGATGAAGGCTCGCTAGCAATTAGCAATAACACAATGCACCTCATGGGTGACGTCAAAGGTTATGTGTCAGGGAGAGAAGGGTTGGGATGTTGATTTCCACTGAGAACTGACCCGGGCGCCACGGGTTTTTCCACCGAGAACTGACCCATGTTCGAACCTCGCCCTCTTGGCCTTGGCAGGGGGCATCGGAGTGATCGACATGGAGTTACTGAGCGTCATCCGGCGCTGGCACTACCGAGACCATTTCTCGATCCGAGAGATCTCGCGGCGCACGGGGCTGTCGAGGAACACGGTCCGCAAATACCTGCGCTCGGACAGCGTCGAGCCGAAGTTCAACATCCCTGACCGTCCGAGCAAGCTGGACCCTTACGCCGACAAGCTATCGCAGATGCTGCGGCAGGAGGCCGGGAAGTCCCGCAAGCAGAAGCGGACGACCAAGCAATTGCACGCCGATCTGGCCGCTCTCGGTTACGACGGCTCCTACAATCGCGTGGCGGCCTTCGCTCGCGACTGGAAGGCTGCTCGGCAACAGGAACAGAGGACGTGCGGCCGCGGCGTGTTCGTGCCGCTTGCGTTTCTGCCTGGCGAGGCGTTCCAGTTCGATTGGTCAGAGGACTGGGCGGTCATTGCCGGCGAGCGGACCAAGCTGCAGGTCGCTCACTTCAAGCTCTCCCACAGCCGCGCCTTCTTCCTCCGCGCCTATCCGCAGCAGACCCACGAGATGCTGTTCGACGCCCACAACCACGCCTTCCGTGTGTTGGGTGGCGTGCCGCGGCGGGGCATCTACGACAACATGCGCACCGCGGTCGACAAGGTCGGCCGCGGAAAGGAGCGCCAAGTCAACGCGCGCTTCTCAGCCATGGTCAGCCACTTCCTGTTCGAGGCGGAGTTCTGCAATCCGGCTTCCGGCTGGGAGAAGGGGCAGATCGAGAAGAACGTCCAGGACGCTCGCCATCGGCTCTGGCAGCCAACGCCCAGCTTCCCTTCCCTGGCGGCGCTGAACGACTGGCTGGAGAAGCGCTGCCGGGAGCTATGGGCGCAAACTCCGCACGGCTCGCATCCTGGCATGATCTCTGACGCCTGGGCGGAAGAAGCGCAGCACTTGATGCCGCTTCCCCGGTCGTTCGACGGTTTCGTCGAACACGCCAAGCGCGTCTCGCCGACGTGCCTGATCCATCTGGAGCGCAATCGCTACAGCGTCCCGGCGTCTTTCGCCAATCGCCCGGTCAGCGTGCGGGTCTATCCCGAGCGCATCGTCGTCGCCGCCGAAGGGCAGATCATCTGCGAACACCGCCGAGTCTTTGCCCGCTCTCACCAACGAAAGAGTACGACCACCGTTTTCGATTGGCGGCACTATCTGGCGGTCCTGCAACGCAAGCCTGGAGCCTTACGCAATGGCGCGCCATTCACCGAACTCCCGCTCGCCTTCCGAACTCTGCAGCAGCGCATGCTCAAGACGCCAGGCGGCGACCGCGAGATGGTCGAGATTCTGGCTCTCGTCCTCCAACATGACGAGCAGGCCGTGCTCACTGCCGTCGAACTGGCGCTGGAGGCCGGCGCGCCGACCAAGACGCATATCCTAAACCTGCTGCACCGATTGGTCGACGGCAAGCCGATCGACCCACCAGCCGTGAAGCCGCCTAATGCTTTGACCCTCACCACCGAACCACAGGCCAACGTCGAACGCTACGATGGGCTGCGCCAAGCTCGGGAGGCGCGCCATGCGTCATAATCCGGCCGCTGGCGCCGTCGTCATCATGCTGCGCAGTCTCAAAATGCACGGCATGGCCCAAGCCGTCGGCGAGCTGACCGAGCAAGGCTCCCCGGCCTTCGAGGCGGCGCTGCCCATCCTGTCGCAGCTTCTGAAAGCCGAGACGGCCGATAGGGAGGTGAGATCGACGGCCTATCAGCTCAAGGCCGCCCGCTTTCCGAACTATCGCGATCTCGCCGGCTTCGACTTCGCCAGCAGCGAGGTCAACGAGGCGCTCACCCGTCAACTCCATCGCTGCGAGTTCCTGGAAGACGCCCACAATGTCGTCCTGGTCGGCGGCCCCGGCACCGGGAAGACGCATCTCGCTACGGCGATCGGCGTCCAGGCCATCGAGCATCATCGCAAGCGCGTCCGGTTCTTCTCTACCGTTGAACTCGTCAACGCCCTCGAGCAGGAAAAGCTTCAGGGAAAGCCGGGACAGATCGCCGGGCGCCTCACCCACGCCGACCTCGTCATCCTGGACGAACTCGGCTACCTGCCGTTCAGCGCCTCCGGCGGGGCTTTGCTCTTCCATCTGCTGAGCAAGCTCTACGAGCGCGCCAGCGTCATCATCACCACCAATCTCAGCTTCGGCGAGTGGGCCGCCGTGTTCGGCGACCCGAAGATGACGACCGCGCTACTCGATCGTCTCACCCACCGCTGTCATATCCTCGAAACCGGAAACGACAGCTTCCGCTTCAAGAACAGCTCGGCGAAAGCCGCCAAACCCGCAAAGGAGAAACCTCGAAACTTGACGAACGCCTGACCTAGAAACCATCATCAAGCCGGGTCAGTTCTCAATGGAAATCCCGGGTCAAATCTCAGCGGAAATCGACAGCGGCGCATTTGCAGTTAGCTGCAAGAACTTGCCCTGCCATATGCGGACTGCGCGATGAGGAAGGGAGCGCGCTTTGGGTAGTGCGGTCGTGCAATCTTTGGACGCTCCAGTTAGAATTGCCCAATCGTGCTCTTTGGCAACCGCGCGCTGGAGATCGCCCGCTCAATCGCAGCAAGATGCTTGGCGCGCGAGTGTCTTCACGAACTGCCCGCTCAAGCCGAGCGATAATTTCCGCGTCATTGCCCGATTATTCGCTCAAGCTGCGCTCTCGATTTTTCCCTGAGTTTGGGGGAGAGGCCGGGGATAGGGGTGATATAGCGGCGGTTAGTCGCCGCGTTTAAGGCGCCATTCGCGACACGGTAATTAGCAAACGCCGCCTTTCCTGGCACGCCCATCGAACGGAAGCATAAGGTTAGCGTGCGCCAGGCACTCGGAAGCCTGCCCGAGATCAACGTTCGCCTCTATCGTCAGAAAAAGTTTGGTTCGCGCGGTTGGCGCTATCGCATGGAGCGCAAAGGATAAGTGTTGACTCCACTGAATTACTTGTTGGCTTTCACCCGCCCACAAGCAAAAGCTCTTCGGGCTATTTTCTACTCTCCCTCTTCGCGGGGTTCCGTCTCGACCTCCTCGGCCGCCTTGTGCTGGGCGATCTCCTCCCGGGTCATGAAATGCCAATCGGTCGCGCCCTGCGGCATCTCGCCATCGTTCAGCAAAGCGACTAGCTCGTTAGCGCTCATCTTGAACGGAAGATGCGAGCCGCGTATCTCACGGAGCCCGTCGAAAGTCTGCACTATATCGAGATACGTCGAGTTGGAGCGCAGGTAGACCGTGAACGAGAGGTCGACTCCCTCCGGGGCCTCAATCTTGTCGTAGGATCGTCTCCTCTCCTTGCCCCGCTGCTTGGCGGCCTTCTTGTGCATCTCTTCCTCCGCCGCCCTCGCCGCTTGGTACTTAGCAATAGCTTCGGGGGTGTTGTGCGCCACCAGTCTGAAGTCTGGCCTCTTGTTGTCGCTCATTATCCTACTCCTCAAGTTGAATTGTGACCTAGGTACGCGCTCGGGCAAGCGGTACTGCAGTTAACTGCATCCTAGTCTGGTTCTTCCGTCGTCTTCTCGTCGTGTGTGGGCTTTCCCCTGTTCGATTGGACTTTCTCCAGTCCGGGCACGGCCTTGCGCAGGGCATTGATCAGAGCCTTCTCTTTATCGACGATGCCGCGCCCGGATCGGCTGCCGCCATTCTTGAGCAGAGCCGCCTCGAGCTCCGCGTACTGCTTGGGACTAAAATACATCAGCACGCAATGAGCGTTGCCGCCCAGAGGCTTGTCCCCCCGCAGGACGCGTTCGAGCTCCTTGAAGTTATTGTTCTCGGCCAATTCGAGCACCCCATCGAGGTTAGACGCGTCGACGTGCTTGCTGATCAGTTGGAGTTTGGTCCATCCGATCTTCTTGAGCCTCGCCCGGCTGATCGGCAGGGGCTCGAACTTCCGGCTGACCTCGACCAGATAGTACGCTTTTCGACGTCCGAGGCGGCGCTTCTTCACGATCTGCTGAAACAAGCCCGGGTCTCGGTCCAGCAACTGCCGCAACGATCGTCCAAGCTCCAGGAATTTATCCTCAACGTCCGAGGATAGGGCCAACGCTCTGTCGTAAAGCTCCTCAATGCTTATCGTCATTATCCCCTCCTTGGGATGGTCAGTTGGGGCGCCGCCACCTCATGTGTCGGGTTGCCTGTATCAAATAATATACAGCAAAATCAAATAGTTATCAAGATAATTGCGACAGCGAGAGGGTAATTTGAGAGTGTCATGCGTGCTGGGTGCAGCGCGTCGAGCGTCGCTGGTGGGAGGATCGCCGCAATGATTTCCCGCGAAAACGCTGAGCGAATCTATCGGCTTTGAGGGAGACAGACTAAACCCGAAGACTGCGAGGTCACATGGCGGACGCGTTTTCTCAATACGACGACTTCGACGCTCTTGGACTCGGCGAGCTTGTGGCGAGGCGCGAGGTCCATCCACGCGAACTCGTCGATACGGCCATCGATCGTATCGAACGCCTGAACGGAAAGCTGAACGTCGTCACCGTTCGCGCCTACGAATTTGCCCGCGCGGAGGCCCTGCGTCCCTTGACGGGCGCTCCATTCGACGGTGTCCCATTCCTGGCTAAGGATCTTTCGACCTCCTGGAAAGGCCTCCCTTCCACCAATAGCTGCCAGTATATGGCGGACTATGTTTCGCCAGCCGACTCCGAGGTCGTCAGACGCACACGATTGGCCGGCTTCATCACCTTGGGAAAAACTAACGTTCCAGAGAACGGTTGGTGCCTGAGCACGGAACCGCCGTTTCGCGGCGTCACTCATAATCCATGGGACGAGACTCGCGTCGCCGGGGGGTCCAGCGGCGGCAGCGCAGCCGCGGTCGCTGCCGGCATACTGCCGATTGCGGACGCGTCCGACGGCGATCTCATGCTGGGCGTGAAGACCAAGGACGGCACCGCGGACGAAATTTGCGGGATCCGTCTGGATGATCCCGACTAGGAGAAACTGCGGCTTGGCAACATCGTCCGCGACGGCTTGGAGCCACGTGTTTCCGGCATCGACATGGCGTGGCTTCCGATTGGGGGGAAAGCAAGGCATCATGGTGATCCGGGTGCCCCGCAGTTGGTCGGCGCCGCATCAGGTCACCTTCCTGAAAGACATGAATTTCTGTTCGCGCAATGCTGCCGGGAATAATCCGATGAGCGTCGACGAGCTTCGCCAA
>CAVXVE010000028.1:0-130720 GCA_963764955.1 uncultured Alphaproteobacteria bacterium
AGTAGAAACGGCGCGGCGAACCGCGCCGCCGTTGGTTGATCAGTCGGTCTTTTGCGACATCGCCTTGTTGATTGCGTCAACCTCCTTCTTGAAGGTGTCGAAGTCGTACATATTGCCGTTCAATTCGGTGCTCCATTTGCGGGTCAATGCCGCCGCAGCAACCGCTTCCTTGATCTGGTCATCGGTCGCCCAGCCGTTTGGCGTTCATAGTGTGGGCGTAGATGCAGAACGAGCAGGGAGATCTCCGCCGCGACCCCGAGCCCGATCAGTTCCTTGGTCTTGGCGTCCAGCGCTTTCGGGCCAAACACCGCGCCGTATTCCTGCATCGCCGGACCTAGGCTGTCCGGGGGCGCGACGGCCTTGAAGAAGTTCGGCGCGTCTTGAGCATTCGCGCTTTGACTGGACGCCACGACTGGCAGGATGCTTAGCGCTAAGGTCGCGAGAAGAACTTTCATAAATTCCTCCTGATTTTTGTTCTGTCTTAACAATACACTGAAGCAGCAATGAGCCTTCGAGGCCGCTTAATCTTTGGCGGCGTTCCTGCGGTTCCACTCAAGCCCCGCGCTTGCCCGCTCCAATACGTTGCGGCGATGGCCCGAAGCGAGATAGGCTGCTGCCCGCCTAATGCGAAAGTCAATGGGTACTTTTACCCTATGCGAGCGCTTCGAGGCTGCTTGGCGTGGCCGGCGCTCGCGGCGTAGGTTTGTGGCTTGCGGACAAGCATCACGCGCGCGCGCAGATGACACCCGTTAGTCTGACAACACCGTTTCCGAGCTCAACCTCCCAATGGGCATTCTCATCGCCGTTTCCGGCTGGGACCCGACGCCTTGGCGCCGGGCGCTTGGAATCGCTTTTGCCATCGCATTCGATTTCGACGCTCGACGAGCCGTTCGATCGCGCTTCCGTCCGCTACGCGGTGAGTTGGCGCCATCCGCCAGGCGCGCTCAAAGAGCTTCCCGACCTTTAGGCGATTTTCTCGCTCGGCGCGGGCGTCGATCATTCTTCGCCGATCCCGCGCTGCCCGACAAGCCGATCGTGCGGATCGTCGATCCCGATCTGACTGAGCGCATGAGCGAGTGGGTCATCATGCATGCGCTCGTTCACTTGAGGCAATTGCGCCGCTATGAACGCCAGCAGCGCGAGCATGTGTGGACGGACGATGAAGATCAGCCCAAGGCCGGCGACGTTCAGGTCGGCGTGCTGGGGCTCGGCGTACTGGGCCAGGACGCCGCCGCCAAGCTGAAGACGCTAGGCTTTAGGGTCGCTGGCTGGAGCTCAACCCCGAAGTCGCTGCCGGAATCGTCTTGCTTTTCGGGGCCGGATGGCCTTAAGCGCCTGCTTAAGCAAACCGACATGCTGGTCGTGCTCCTGCCGCTCACCGAAGCCACGCACGGGATCGTCGACGCGTCCCTTCTGGCCCAGCTCAGACACGGCGGCCCGCTCGGCGGCCCGATCCTCATCAACGCCGGACGTGGCGGCCTCCAGGTCGAAGCCGACATCCTCGCCGCGCTCGATTCCGGCGCGCTTCATGGGGCCTCGCTCGACGTGTTCGAACGCGAGCCGCTACCGAAGGATTCGTCGCTCTGGGCGCGCCCGGACGTCTATGTCAGCCCGCACAACGCGGCGGTGTCCTCGCCGCAAGCGATCGCCGCGTTCGTCGCCCGGCAGATCGAGGCCTACGAACGCGGCGAGCCGCTCGCCCATGCGGTCGATCGCCGGCGCGGCTATTGATGGATCAATCGTGTTGTCAAGCATGGGCCCGACTCCGGCGCTAAAACCGCGACGCTCGTCATTCGCCAAGTTTAAAAAATCCGGCTATCGTCCGCCTCGAAGGCAAGAAAGCCGACGGGAGGGAAGACATGCTCTGGGGGATCGATCCGCTGCTCACGGCGGAATTGCTTTACGCCTTGCGGCGAATGGGACACGGCGACGAGATCGTCGTCGTCGACACCAACTTCCCCGCGGACTCGGCCGCGATGTCCACCGTCATTGGCGAACCGATCCCGCTCGCTGGCGTCAGCGCGGCGCGCGCGGTCGAGGCGATCCTGTCGGTGATGCCGCTCGACACTTTCGTGCCTGATCCTGCGTGCCGCATGGAAATCGTCGGCGATCCGGACGCCGTGCCGCCGGTGCAGCGCGAGGTGCAGCAGGCCGTCGACAAAGCGGCGAGCAAGCACGTGCCGCTGCTCGGGGTCGAACGCTTCGCCTTCTACGAGCGCGCGAAAGGCGCTTTCGCCATCGTGACCACGGGCGAGCGGCGCTTTTACGGCTGCTTCATCTTCAAGAAGGGCGTCGTGCCGCCGGAGTGAATGCGCCTCGCCACTGCAGGAATACCCGGGGACCAAGAAGTTCGGTCTGCGCCGCCTGGTGATCGTTGTTCCGCCGACGGACCAAATATCTGCCAAGAGGCGCCCGTGGCCAGGATCAGCATCGTTCATTCGACCGAATATTCCTACCGCAATCCGGTCGGCCTCATGCGTCACCGCCTGATGCTGCGGCCTGACGACAGCCATGATTTGCGGCTTTACCATGCCGCGCTCGATGTCGACCCGAAGCCGTCGCTCGTTCATTGGACGCATGACGCCTTCGACAATTCGATCTGCTTTGTCGAATGGCCCGAGCAGCTCAGAACGAAGCGCCTCAGCGTCGTTTCCACCCTCGATTTGACCCAGCACCTGGACGGACCGCCGCTGCCCGTTTACAGCCTCGATCCCGGCGCCGAAGCCTTCCCGTTCGCCTACGCGCCCGATGAGCTTCCCGACCTCGTGAGCCTTATCGAACGGCAGGAGCCGGATCCGGACGGAACGGTCGCCGCATGGGCGCGCCGCTTCGTCGGGACTAGGAGCGAGAACCGCACGCTCGCCGTCCTGGAGACGATGACGCACGCGATCAAAGCCGACTTCCGCTATGGCGCCCGGCGCGAAGAGGGCACGCAGAAGGCTGCCGAAACGCTTGCGCTTGGATCCGGCACGTGCCGCGATTTCGCCGTCTTGATGATGGAGGCCCTGCGGTCTTTTGGCGTCGCGACGCGCTTTGTCACCGGATATCTCTATGACGACACGTCGGGAACGACACGCGGCGGCGGCGGCACGCATGCGTCGTGCAACGTCTATTTGCCGGGGGCGGGATGGACGGAATACGATCCAACCAATGGCTTGGTCGCCGGCGCCAACCTTGTTCGTGTCGGCGTCGCCCGGTCCGCGGCGCAAGCGCTTCCCGTCTCAGGAGGCTATGTCGGCGCCGCTGGCGATTCGATCGGGCTCAATGTGGACGTTTCGGTCCGCGGCGCGCCGGGCTGATTTGGCGCGGCGCGTGGAGCAAGCGGTGAGTTCCGACGTGTCCACTGACGCCTCTGTCGAGCCGCACTTTGTCTCGACCGGGCGTCTCCCGTCTCCGGACGTCGTCAAGGCTTTGGTGTCCGAGGCGCATGAGCGCTTCAGGTCGAACAGGGACGGCCGGGTCTCCGATATCTACCCGGCGCTCGCAACCGTTCCGCAAAATCAGTTCGGTCTCTGCGTGGTCGGCGTCAACGGCGCTTCTTACGCGGGCGGCGACTGGGACGCTCCATTCGCGATCATGAGCGTATCGAAACCGTTCGTGTTCGCGCTTATCTTGCAGGTTCTGGGCGCGGACGCCGCGCGCCGGCGCCTGGGCGTCAACGCGACCGGCCTGCCGTTCAACTCCCTCACGGCCGTCGAACGCGGCGAGAATGGCAAAACGAACCCAATGGTCAATTCCGGCGCGATCGCGACGACCAGCCTCGCGCCTGGCTCCACGCTCGAGGACAAATGGCGGTTCATTCTCGATGGCCTGTCCCGATTCGCCGGCCGCGGGCTCGCCATGAACGACGCGATCCTCGCCTCGGCGAGCGGAAGCAATTCCCGCAATCAGGCGATCGGCCAATTGCTTCTGAGCTGCGGTCAAATCGCTATCGATCCGGCCGATGCGGTCGCGCTCTATACGATGCAATGTTCGCTTGACGTGACAGCCAAGGATCTCGCTGTCATGGGCGCAACCCTCGCTGACGGCGGCGTTAATCCGCTGACCAAAAAGCGCGTGGTCGACGCCGAGAGCTGCAAGTTCGCGCTCGCGGTCATGGCGACGGCTGGCCTCTATGAAACGTCCGGCGACTGGCTCTACGACGTCGGCCTGCCCGGCAAGAGCGGGATCGGCGGCGGGATCGTCACCGTCTCGCCGGGCAAGGGCGGATTCGGCGCCTTCGCGCCGCGGCTCGACGAAGCAGGCAACAGCGTCAAGGGGCAATTGGTGCGCGCTTTCTTTCGGAGCGCCTGGGCTTGAGCCTGTTCGCCTCGCAGGCGGAGCCATGAAATCCGTCGGCGTGTTTGCTCCGAGCCGCGCGCGGGCTCACGCACGATGACGGCGATTCACGTCCCCGGGCTGCTCACCTTCACGATCGCCATTCTGGTGTTCTTCGCCGGCGCCGGGCTCAATCGCCTGATCGAGCCGCTGAGGCGCTGGAACATTCCCGAGCCGGTGACGGGCGGTCTCCTGGCGGCCGCGGCGACGCTGGTCGCCTATGTCGCGTTCGGCGTCGAGATCAGCTTCACACTCGACGCGCGCGACATGCTGCTGCTCTATTTCTTCACCGGCATCGGCCTCAACGCCCGGCTCGGCGACCTGATTTCCGGCGGCCGTCCGCTCCTTGTCCTGCTCGCTCTGACCCTGGTCTATCTCGTGCTGCAGAACCTGATCGCCGCCGGCAGCGTCGTCGCGCTCGGGCTTGCCCCATGGGATCACCCCCTTCGTCGGCTCCGCCTCGCTCATCGGGGGCCACGGCACGACCATCGCCTGGGCGCCGATCATCACCCAGCGGTTCGGGATCGCCAATGCGCTCGAAGTCGGCATCGCGACCGCGACGCTCGGGCTGGTCGTCGCGAGTCTGGTCGGCGGTCCGATCGCCGGCTTTCTCATTGCGCGGCATCGTCTGAGCGGACCGTTAGCGCCCGATCCCATCGTGGGGCTGCCGGACGACCCCGGCGACAAGCCCGTCGACGATCTGAGCCATGTCGCCCTTCTGCGCACGCTGCTCGTCCTCAACGTGGTGATCCTGATCGGCTATGGGCTGGATGAGGCGGTCGCGAAGACCGGCGTCAAGCTGCCCCTGTTCGTCATTTGCCTCCTCGTCGGCATCGTCGCCACCAACATTGTTCCGCGTCTTCTTCCCGGCCTCGAATGGCCGACGCGAACGCGCGCGCTCGCGCTCATCTCTGACCTGTCGCTCAATGTGTTCCTGGCAATGTCGCTGATGAGCATGCAGCTCTGGACGCTCGGCGGGCTTGGGCTCGCGCTGGTCGTCGTGCTGGCGCTCCAGACGATCGTGGCGGTCGCCTATATCGTCTTTGTCGTCTTTCCCGCGATGGGGCGAGACTATCAGGCCGCCGTGATCTCGGCCGGCTTCACCGGCGTTAGCCTCGGCGCAACCCCGACCGCGATCGCCAACATGACGGCGGTCACCAAGCTGCACGGCGCCTGCGCGCAGGCCTTCATCATCCTGCCGCTCGTCTCGGCCTTCTTCATCGACATCGCCAACGCTGCCGCGATCGGGTTCATGGCGCGCTGAAGGGCGCGGCTATACCGCCTTCTTCCGGGCGCCGGGCTTTTGCGCCGTCTGTTTCTCCGGCGCTTCCGTGGGCGCTTCCTTCGCGGGCGCGCCAGCCTCCTTTGCGCGCCCCCCGCCCGCGATCGGCAACAGCATCTCGCGCTGATCGGGACTGCCCTTCGCCGCCCGCTTGCCTTTCGGCGCCTCAGCAGGCTTCGCCGCCGCTGTCGGAGCCGGGGCCGGGGCTGCTTGTCTGGCGGCCGTCTTCGGCGCTTCCTCTTTCGCCTTGTCGATGCTCTGCTTCAGCGCCGCCATCAAGTCGGTGCCGGCGACGATCCTCGGCATCGGGCGCTGCTTGGCGATTGGCATCCCCGCCTTCTTCTCGTTCAGCATTATGACGATCGCCTCCTCGTAGCGATCGTGGAATTTCGTGGGATCGAACGTCGCTGTCTTGCTGTCGAGTATGTGCTCGGCGAGAGCCAGCATGTCCTTCGGGATCTGGATCTCGCCGATGTCGCCGAAATAGATCCCCTCGTCTCGAATCTCATAAGGGTACCGGAGCGTCGCGCCGAGCAGACCCTTCCCCCGCGGCTGCAGCATGATCACGCGCTCGCGCTTGGACAGGACGACCCGGCCCAGCGCGACCATGTTCTTGTCCTGCATCGCGTCGCGGATCACCGCGAACGCCTCGAGGGCGACCTTGTTCTCCGGAATCAGGTAATACGGGCTGTCGATGTAGCGCTCGTCGATTTCCGATTTCGGCACGAAGCTGTCGATGTCGATCGTGTGGCTGCTCTCGATCGCGATCGCGTCAAGCTCCTCGTCCTCGACGCGCAGGTAGACCCCCTTGTCGACTTCGTAGCCCCGCCCCTTGTCGTCGGGGTCGATCGGCTCGCCCGTCTCTTCGTCGATGAGCTGCTGGCGAAGGCGATTGCCCGTCTTCTTGTTGATTTGCCGAAACGCGACGCGCTCGCCAGGCGACGTCGCCGTGTAGAGCGCGATCGGACACGAGACGAGCGAAAGCTTGAGGTAGCCTTTCCAGTAGGGACGCGGGGGGGCCATGGATACTCCTACTCAACGCTGGCGGACGACCCCTTATAACACGCTGGCCCCCGATCCGGTCCAATCAGGATAAGGATTCTTTAACCAATCCGTGCGAGCGGCCGGCGACCCCCGAGCCCGCGAGGCCTGAGCCGGCTCTTTTTACGGTGGCTCTTTGGGCAGCTTACTGTGGCTCTTTGGGCGGCATCCGCGGAGGCGCAAGCGGCGTGAAGACGATGCTCGCGCGATCGCCCTGCCCGGCCGCGGGATCAAGCGGACCGCCGGTCGAGGGATCGCCTCCGGAGGTCGTGGCGATCGACGAAGGCGTGACCTCGCGCGCGGTCGCCTCGGCGTCGCCGCCGCCTCCGGTCCCAAAATCCGCGGTCCGGCCGCCCTGAGGCTTTCCCTCGGCGCTCGCCTTGATCGCCGCCTCGGTCCTTTCCGCAAGCTTGGCGTCGTACGGAAGACGGTAGGCGCGCGGCTCGCCGCTTGGAAAGTTGTCTTTGTCCAGTTCCTCCACCCAGAGGTGGATCGCCCCCGCGTCGCCCGCGAGCGAGTGGGGCTCCACGATGCGTGCGTCCAACAGCTTGAACCGCGGCGGCAGCGGATCAATCGACGACCAGCCGAGCAAAGCGCGCGAAGCGAAGAAATTCACGACGTAGAACGCGCTTGTCAGCGCGATCAGGCTCGCCTTGATCGGCCAGCTGAGCTTGGCGAAGGTCAGGATCGCGAGCAGAAGCGCCCCGAGCAGCGCATAGCTGACTGCAAGCCAGAGGATGACTTCGTTATAGTCCGTCATCGCGTTCTGGTCCGGGTTTTGGGATCGAGGTCCGAGCCGTTCCTGGCGACGGCGCGGAACGTCTCCATCAGCGACTTTTGCCGGCGATTGACATCGGTCACCTTGCCCTCGGCGTCGATCGTGAACCGGACAGCGGTCTTCTCGTCTCCGGTGTGGTCGACAAACACCTGGTCGTCGAAGATCACCTGCGCCGTCGGATTGAGCTTTTGCACTTTCACGCTGGCCGGCACGGGCACACGCGTCGTCGCCTGGAAGTGGCTGACGTTGACTGTATATTCGCCGGGAACGATGCCGCGGATGGTGACGATCTCCTCGCGGATCGGCGAGGAAATCTTCTTGCCGTTCACGACGATGAAATCATTGGCGCCGCCGCGATCGTCGCGGTCGAGCACCAGGAATCCCGCTTCGCGATGCCGATACCAGGCTACGTTGCCGGCGGGATCCTGCACAAACAGGTCGAGATCGTCCGGATGGTTGTCCGGCCAGTCCATGGTGATGAGGAACTCGGCCTTCGAGTTGACCTTGCCCGCCTTCTCTTCCGGCGAGATCGCAAGCAGGGCGATGAAGAACAGGAAGGCGACGACCTGCAGCGCCTTGAACAGCATCACGCTGAACGGGTCGAAGGGCTCCTCGCGCGGGTAAAGGCCGAAGTCATCCCACACCTGCGCGCTCCAGTTCCGGCACCACCCGCGTCTCCGTCAGCGCGACGGCTCGGGAGAATACTTTCGCCGTCGCCGCGTCGAGCATGTAGTACTGAAACTTGAGCAGGATCGAACCGACGAGCCCGGCAAGCGTCGTGTACATCGCGACAGCCATGCCGCCGCTCATCAGGCCCATCGAGGATTTCATCAACGCGCGATCGCTCGCGTCGAGCCCGGCGATGGGCGCCAGCATGATGATGAAGCCGATAATTGTGCCGAGCAGGCCGAGCTTCATCAGCGTGTCGCTGGCGAAGGCGCCGAAACCGTTCGAACCGCGCAGCTTGTCTGCGAGCGAACGCAGCAACAGAGTTCTGGTCGAGCTTTCCTCCCCCTTGCGTCCGCGCCTTCAGCGCAAGATCGCGAATATGGTCGCACACGAGGCCCGGCGGCAGGTCCTCGAGACGTCCGTCCGCCAGATCAGGGCCGCCCACGATCTGCGAGGCGGCGCGCCGGCCCGCGTCCGCCTCGCGGGAGATGACGATGGTGCGCCACAGACAGTGCAGCGAAGCGCAAACATAAAGAACGCTGATCGCCGCACTGATATGCGTGCGATCGGACTCGAACATGAGCTGAAAAAGACCGTAGCGCCAAAGCAGCGCGGCGGCGAATATCGTGACGCCGGTGAAGATAAGCCAGTAGAGCAGCGGAGCCCGCTCGGCGCGCGGAGAAGGCGGCGGCCGGTCTGGGGAAAGAGCGATCGCGGTCATGACAAGGCGGTCCTCCCGTCGGGCCTTTGCGACGCCTCCGGCGACCGCTGTCTTTCGGCCAAGGATAGCTGTGGCGCCCGTTCCAGCGCAAGCGGCCGCAGGTTGACGGCCTGCGAAGAACCGCGAGATCGACTACGCCATCGCCTTCTTGAGATTCGCGTCGACCTTGTCGAGGAAGCCCTCGGTCGAGAGCCACTTCTGCTCGGGGCCGACAAGTAGCGCGAGATCCTTGGTCATGAACCCAGCCTCAACTGTGTCGACGCAGACCTTCTCGAGGGTCGAGGCGAATTTGGCCAGCGCCTCGTTGTCGTCGAGCTTGGCCCGATGGGCAAGGCCGCGCGTCCAGGCGAAGATCGAGGCGATCGAGTTGGTCGAGGTCGCATTGCCCTTCTGATGCTCGCGGTAATGGCGGGTCACGGTGCCATGCGCGGCCTCCGCTTCGACCGTCCGCCCGTCGGGGGTCATCAGCACGCTGGTCATGAGGCCGAGCGAACCGAACCCTTGCGCGACCGTGTCCGACTGCACGTCGCCGTCGTAGTTCTTGCAGGCCCAGACGTAGCCGCCCGACCATTTGAGCGCGGCGGCGACCATGTCGTCGATCAGGCGGTGCTCGTAGGTGATGCCGAGCGCCTGGAACCGGCTCTTGAACTCGCTCTCGTAGATCTCCTGGAAGATGTCCTTGAAGCGGCCGTCATAGACTTTCAGGATCGTGTTCTTGGTCGAGAGATAGACGGGATACTTGCGCATCAGGCCGAAATTGAGCGAGGCGCGGGCGAAATCGCGGATCGAATCGTCGAGATTGTACATCGACATCGCCACGCCCGCGCCCGGGAACTTGAACACCTCCTTCTCGATCACCTTGCTGTCGTCGCCCTCGAACCGGATGGTGAGGCGGCCCTTGCCGGGGACCTTGAAATCGGTCGCGCGATACTGGTCGCCATAGGCGTGACGGCCGATGACGATCGGCTGGGTCCAGCTCGGGACGAGACGCGGCACGTTCTTGCAGATGATCGGCTCGCGGAAGATGACGCCCCCTAAGATGTTGCGGATGGTGCCGTTCGGGCTTCTCCACATTTCCTTCAGATGGAATTCTTTGACGCGCGCTTCGTCCGGGGTAATGGTGGCGCATTTGACGCCAACGCCTGCGCTCTTGATGGCCTCGGCGGCGTCGATGGTGACCTGGTCGTTGGTTGCGTCGCGGTTCTCGACCGAGAGGTCGAAGTACTGGAGGTCGACGTCCAGATAGGGGTGGATGAGCTTGTCGCGGATGAGATGCCAGATGATGCGCGTCATCTCGTCGCCGTCGAGTTCGACGACCGGATTCGTGACCTTGATCTTAGCCATCTGCGAGAAGTCTTTCTTTGGCGGGAGAACGCGCGGCGTGCGGGCGACAGGCCCCTATAACATCGGCGCCCTGGCCGGCAAAGCCGCGACTGGCGTGAGGGCTGCGAGAATCGCGTTCGCCGCGCTCGCGCTTTTGCTCGGCGCCCGCGGGGCATACGCCGACGCGGGTCCCGAAACCGACAATGCGCTCGCGACTTTATGCGGAATCGTCGAAGCCTCGTCGAAGGCCGAAGGGCTGCCGGTCGCCTTCTTCACCAAGCTCATCTGGCGGGAAAGCTCGTTCCGGCCGACCGCGGTCAGCCCCGCCGGCGCGCAGGGCGTGGCGCAATTCATGCCGGGGACAGCGAGCGAGCGCGGGCTGGTCGATCCATTCGATCCCGCTTCCGCAATTCCAGCGTCGGCGAAGTTCCTGGGCGAGCTCAAGCGCCGCTTCGGCAATCTGGGGCTGGCGGCGGCGGCCTATAACGCCGGCCAGACCGCCGTCGGCAATTGGCTCGCCGGCAAGGGCTCGCTTCCGTTCGAGACGCAGGACTATGTCCTTGCGATCACCGGGCGCGACGCCGAGGACTGGCGGAGCGACAAGCCGGCCGTTTCAAAGCCAGCCGGCGCGCCGCCCGCCACCGCTTCGCCTTCCATGGCGCCAGCCGCCGCGACTTTGCCGGCCACGGCGCCGCCACCCGCCGCGGCTGCGCCTGCCTCGGGGCCGCCCGCCGCGGACGCGCCCGCTGCGCCAGCCGCCACGGCGCCGCCACCCGCCGTGGCTGCGCCAGCCGTGGCCCGGGCCGACACCGGCCCGTCGTGCCTAAGCCTGATCGCGAGCCTGCGCACGACCACGGCGGCGTCCCCCGTGGTTTCGGGCTGGTTCGCGCCCTGGGGCGTGCAGATCGCCGCCAGTTTCTCGAAAGGCTCGGCTTTGCGCGCCTTCGCCCGCGCCCGGCATGACTACGCGAGCGTGATCGGTGACATGAATCCGTTTGTGCTCGGGTCCGTCCTGCGCAGCCGCGGCTGGCGACCGTTCTACCGCGTCCGCCTGCCCGCTCAGACCGGCGGTGAAGCGCGGAGGCTTTGTGCTCGGATCCAAGCCGTCGGCGGCGCCTGCGCCGTGCTCAGGAGCTAGCTGCGGGCGGCGGCGGGCGCATTGTTCAACACAGTGAAATGGTGCAGTGTGCAGCTGCGGCGACCAAAGGTCGTTGGGCGCCAATGGGGCGGACCGATGCTTGGACTGATGCAGCGCTATCCGTTGTTGATTTCCTCGCTCATCACCCACGCCGCGCGTCATCGCGGCGGGGCGGAAGTGGTCTCGAACCTCGGCGGCCCAACCCTGCATCGAACGACCTACGCCGAGGTCGAACGGCGCAGCCGGCGGCTTGCGCGGGCGCTCGGCAGGCTCGGCGTCGGCTTCGGCGATCGCGTGGCGACACTCGCCTGGAACGATTTCCGCCACCTCGAACTCTACTATGGCGTCTCCGGCATGGGCGCGGTCTGCCACACCGTCAATCCACGGCTCTCGGCGGAGGACATCGCCTTCATCATGACCGACGCTGAAGACTGCATTCTGTTCGCCGATCCGTCCTTCGCCGCGCTTATCGCCGAAATTGCGCCCATGGTGAGCGCCTGCGTCCGCGCAGTCGTGCTGCTGACCGACGAGGCCGGCATGAAGGATGTCGCGCTCCCCCCAGGCATGAGACTTCATTGCTACGAGACGCTGCTCGCGGAGGCGGACGAGGATTATGCGTGGCCGGAGTT
Organism: uncultured Alphaproteobacteria bacterium; assembly: GCA_963764955.1. Lineage (GTDB taxonomy): Bacteria > Pseudomonadota > Alphaproteobacteria > Rhizobiales > Beijerinckiaceae > Roseiarcus. Next base: position 11,899 of record CAVXVE010000028.1, read on the forward strand.
CGATGAAAACACGGCGAGTGCGCTCTGCTACACCTCGGGCACCACCGGGCGGCCGAAAGGTGTGCTCTACAGCCACCGCGCGACGATGCTGCACACCTATGCCGGCAATTCCGCCGAGACGTTCGGCATCCGCGCGGTCGATCGCATCTTGCCCGCCGCGTCGATGTATCACGCCTGCGCATGGGGCTTGCCCTATTGCGCGACCATGGTGGGCGCGACGCTCGTCCTGCCGGGCCGGCATCTGGACGGCGCGTCTCTCTACCGGATGCTCGAGAGCGAGCGGGTGACGATGACCGCGGGCGTGCCGACCATCTGGCTCGGGCTGCTCGCGCATCTGCGCGGCTCGAACGAACGGCTCACCTACCTCAAGCGTATGTTGGTCGCGGGTTCGGCTCTGCCTCGACTGCTTGTGGAAGAATTTACTCCGATGGGCGTCAACGTCGAACAAGGTTGGGGCATGACTGAAACCAGCCCGATCGTCACCTACAACTCGCCTACGCCGGCGAGCGCCATCCTCACCGGGGAGGAATCAATCCGCCAGCTGCTGAAGCAGGGCCGCGCCGCCTGCGGCACGGACATGAAGATCGTCGATGCCGAGGGCGGTGAATTGCCATGGGACGGGAAGGCGTTCGGCGACTTTCTCGTGCGCGGCCACTGGGTGTGCCGCGAGTATCTCAACCGCGGCGCGGAGGGCGCGGCCGATTCTGAGGGCTGGCTACGGACCGGCGATGTTTGCACCATCGATCCTGACGGCTGCGCCGAGATCGTTGATCGCTCCAAGGACGTCATCAAATCGGGGGGCGAGTGGATCAGCTCGATCGCGCTCGAAAACATCGCCGTCTCGCACCCCGCCGTCGCCGAGGCGGCGATCATCGCCGCCCGCCATCCAAAATGGCAGGAGCGGCCGTTGCTGCTCGTCGTGCCGCGCGCCGGGATGCGAATCGACAAAAACGAGCTTCTCGCCATGTTCGTCGGCAAGGTCGCGAAGTGGTGGCTCCCCGACGATGTGCTGATGCTCGAAGAGCTGCCGCATACAGCGACCGGCAAGCTCAACAAGCTCGCTTTGCGCGCGCGCTACCAGGACCACCTCCTCGAGAACGCGAAAGCGCAAGCCCTAGCCGAGGTTACGCCTTCGCGCGTCCCACGCGGCCGAGCGTTTCGAACTCCTCGTCCGTGAGCTTGATCGCCGCCGCGCCGACGTTCTCCTCGAGATGCGCGACCTTGCCGGTGCCGGGGATCGGCAGCATGACCGGGCTGCGTTTCAGGAGCCACGCGAGCGCGATCTGGCCGGGGCTCGCCTTGTGCTTATGCGCAATCGCGTCCAAGGCGGAGCCCGGCCGCGCGGAGGCGCCCGCGTCGAGCGGCGCCCAGGGGATGAAGCCGATGCCGTTCTTCTCGCAATGGTTGAGCGCGTCCTCGCTCGCGCGGTCGATGAAATTGTAGCGGTTCTGCACCGTGGCGACCGGGAAGACCTTCGAGGCCGCCTCGATCTCGGCGACGCCGACCTCGGACAAGCCCGCGCAGCGGATGATTTTGTCCTTGATCAGCGTGGCGATGGCGTCGAATTGCTCCTTGGCCGGCACTTTCGAATCGATGCGATGCAATTGCCAGAGATCAATGATCTCGACGCCAAGCCGCCAGCGGCTCGTATGCGCCTGCTGGATCAGATATTCCGGCCGGCCAAGCGGAATCCAGATGTTCGGCCCAGTGCGCGCCAGCCCGCCCTTGGTCGCGATATGGATCTTGCCATAGGGCGCGAGCGCCTCGCGAATGAGCTCTTCGGAAAAATTGGGACCATAGGAATCGGCGGTGTCGATGAAGTCGACGCCAAGGTCAGGCAGCCGGCGCAATGTCTTGAGAGCTTCCGCGCGATCGGCGGAAGGGCCCCAGATCCCCTTGCCCACGACGCGCATCGCGCCAAAGCCGAGGCGGTTGACGTCAAAGGCGCCGCCAATGCGAAAGCGGCCGGATTCAGCGGCGTTGATCATAGGTTCTCTCCGAAGGTTTTCGGTAAACGTGCTCAGGTCCAGCTGGCCAGCGGCGGCATCGAGGAAAGGATTGAAGCAATGTTGCCGCCGGTCTTCAGGCCGAAGATCGTGCCTCGATCATAGATGAGGTTGAACTCAACGTAACGCCCGCGCCGCGCCAGTTGTTCCTCGCGCTCGCGCGCGCTCCACGGTTTGCCGGCGTTGCGCCGGACAATGTCGCTATAGACCGCAATGAAGCTCTCGCCGACGTCGCGCACGAAGGCGAAATCGGCATCGAAAGCGGAATTGCCGGCGTCGCCGGCGCTGTTGAGGTAGTCGAAGAAGATGCCCCCGATCCCGCGCGGCTCCTTGCGGTGCTTGAGATAGAAATATTCGTCGCACCAGGTCTTGAAGCGCTCGGCGTCGGCGACGCCGGGATGGCGCTCGCAAGATCCGCGCATCGCGGCGTGAAACGCCAGTGCGTCCGGGTCGTCGGGCTTGCGGCGCTCATCGAGCATCGGCGTCAGATCGGCGCCGCCGCCGAACCAGGTTTTGGTCGTGCGCACGAGCCGGGTGTTCATGTGCACGGTCGGCACATGCGGGCTCCAAGGATGGGCGATCACCGAGACGCCGGCGGCCCAGAAGCGCGGGTCTTCGTTTGCGCCGGGAATCTGAGAAGCGAATTCCGCCGGAAAGGCGCCGTGAACGAGGGAAAAATGCGCGCCCATCTTCTCGAACAGGCGCCCGCGCAGCATGGCCATTCGTCCGCCGCCGCCGGGCGCTCCGCTGGCGTCGGTGCGCTCCCAGGGCTCGAGCGCAAAAAGCCCCGGCGGACGATCCGCGCCAGCGCCTGAAAACTCGCGTTCGAGCGCCTCTATCGCCGCGATGATCCGCTCCTGCAGGGTCTCGAACCAGTCGCGCGCACGCGCGAAACGCGGGTCTTCGATGGAAACCGCGGGCTCGTTCATGGCGCTTGCTCGCCGCGCACTCGCGCCACCAGGCGCTGCACATGTTCGACCGGCGTGTCGGGCAGGACGCCGTGACCGAGATTGAAGATATGGGCGCGGCTCATAAAGCCGCTCTTGACCCGCTCGATCTCCTCGTCGAGGCGCCGTCCCCCCGCGACCAGCGCCAGCGGATCGAGATTGCCCTGGAGCGTGAGCCGCTCGGGCAGAGCGGCGATAGCAGTTCCGGGGTCGGCGGCGGTGTCGAGGCCGATCGCGTCAATGTCAGCCAGGGCGCCAAACTTGGCGAGCTGCGTTCCCGCGCCGCGCGGAAAAGCGATCAAGCGCGCGCCCGGCGACCCGGCGCGAACCCTGGCTGCGATCGCCGCGATCGGCGCTAAGCACCAGCGGTCGAACTCGGCCGGCGGCAGCACGCCCGCCCAGGAATCGAAGATCTGCGCCGCATCGGCGCCGGCCGCGAATTGACGGCAGAGATATTCGGCCGAAGCGTCGACCAGCCGGTCGATCAGGCGCGCGAACAAGTCCGGATGGCGATAGGCGAACAGTCGCGCCGGCGCCTGATCCGGGGTTCCCCGGCCAGCGATCATATAGCTCGCGACCGTCCATGGCGCGCCGCAGAAGCCGATCAGCGCGGTCTCCTTCGGCAGCGCCCCTTTGAGCCGGTCGAGCGTTTCGAACACCGGCGCGAGCCGCGCCCAGTCAGGCTCATGGCGAAGCCTCTCCACGCCCGCCGCGTCGCCGATCGGATCAAGACGGGGCCCGTCGCCGCCTTCGAAGGAGACGCTCTGGCCGAGCGCGTCGGGAAGGACGAGAATGTCGGAGAACAGGATCGCCGCGTCGAAGCCGAAGCGGCGGATCGGCTGCAACGTCGCCTCGACCGCGAGCGCGGGGTCATAGCAGAAATCGAGAAAAGTCGGGGCCCTGGCCCGAAGCTCGCGATATTCCGGCAAATAGCGACCGGCCTGGCGCATGAGCCAGATCGGCGGCGTTTTCTGTCGCTCGCCCGCAAGCGCGGCGAGGAAGGGCTTGGCGGAACTTATGGTTGGCGCCGAAACCGCTCCTATTCCGCCGCCCGCTTCATCTCCGGATAGACGCAATGGGCGTCCTCACTCGCATTGGCGCGGAACAGCGGGATGACGCGCGCCTCCTCGAACTTGAGGTCAAGCGTCTTCCACACGTCGACCAGGGCCTCGACCAGATCAGCGACCTGCGCTTCGCTATGAGCCGGGGTCGGAGTGACACGCAACCGCTCGGTTCCCCGCGCGACAGTCGGGTAGTTGATGGGCTGAATGTAGATCGCGTGCCGCTCGAGCAGGAGTTCGCTCGCTCCGCGGCATCGTCTGGCGTCGCCCACGAACACCGGCACGATGTGCGAGGGATTGTCCATCACCGGCAGGCCGGCGGCGCGCAACGCATGCTTGACGAGTTGCGCCATGTGCTGGTGGCGGTCGCGCTCGGCGGTCGAGCGCTTCAAATGCTTGACCGCGGCTGCGGCGCTCGCCGCGACGCTCGGCGGCAGGGTCGAGGTGAAGATAAACTGGGGCGCGAAGCTTCTGACCGCGTCGACGATCGCCTCGCTCGCCGCGATATAGCCGCCAAGCGAGCCGAAGCCTTTGGCGAGCGTGCCCTCGATGATGTCGATGCGCGCCGCCAGCCCTTCACGTTCGCTCAATCCCCCGCCTCGCGGACCATAAAGGCCGACGGCGTGGACCTCGTCGAGATAGGTGAGCGCGTTATACTTCTCCGCTAGGGCCGCGATCTCGGCCAGCGGCGCGATGTCGCCGTCCATCGAATAGAGGCTCTCGAACACGATGAGCTTGGCGCGGTCGCGAGGCTCCGCGGCGAGCAGCTGTTCGAGATGGGCGACGTCGTTGTGCCGCCATACGCGCTTCTCACAGCCGGATCGCCTGACACCCTCAATCATCGAATTGTGATTGAGCGCGTCGGACAGGATCAGGCAATCGGGCAGGAGGCTCGCGATGGTCGAAATCGCCGCCAGATTGGACACCCAGCCGGAGGTGAAGGCGAGCGCTGCGGGCTTGCCATGCAGATCGGCGAGCTCAGCTTCAAGTTCGACGATCGGATTGTGGGTTCCGGAGATGTTGCGGGTTCCACCCGCGCCAGCCCCATGAGCGCGCACGGCCTTGACCGAGGCTTCGATGACATCGGGATGGCCGCCCATGCTGAGATAGTCGTTCGAGCACCAGACCGTCACTTCGCGCGGTCGGTCTTCTTCGCCCTCTGGGCGCCACTGGGCCATCGGGAACCGGCGGGCGTCGCGCTCGAGATTGGCGAAAACGCGATAGCGCCCTTCCGCCTTCAGGCGCGCGATCGCGTCCTCGAAGCTCCGCTGATAGTCCATCGCCTGTCCTTCTCGGCCCAGCGCCCTTTAGCACGGCGCCGCTTTCCCCCTCGCTAACCCTCGCGCGAAAACTTGTCCAGTCTTTCGGGCTGACGCGCTGTGATCCGCCTCACCATTTGACCTTAACAAGGCGACAAATGGGCGGACTTTCAATGCGCCCGGCCAATCGCGAAATCGACTGCGTCGCGCAACGCATGCTTCCATGGCGAGGGCGCGAACAATTCGAGCGCGTCGCGCGCCATCGCGCCATAGTGGCGGGCGCGCTCGATCGTATCCTCGAGCGCGCGGTGCTGCTTCATCGTCGCGAGCGCGAATTCGAGATCGCCATCGGCGACTTCGCCCCTTTCCAGGGTGCGGCGCCAGAATTCGCGCTCGTGCGTCGCTCCGCGCCGGAACGACAGCACGACGGGCAGCGTGATCTTGCCCTCGCGGAAGTCGTCGCCGACATTCTTGCCGAGCTTGGCGGACGAGCCGCCGTAGTCGAGCGCGTCGTCGATGAGCTGAAAGGCGATGCCGAGATTGGCCCCAAAACCCCGGCAGGCGGCGACCTCGGCCTTCGCGCGGCCGGCGAGAATGGGCCCGACCTCGCAGGCGGCCGCGAACAAAGCCGCGGTCTTGGCCCGAATGACGGCGAGATAGGCGTCCTCGGTCGTCTCAGTGTCCTTGGCGGCGGAGAGCTGCATCACTTCGCCCTCGGCGATCACCGCGGCGGCGCTGGAAAGCACCTCGAGACAGGCGAGCGAGCCAACTTCGACCATCATCTTGAAGGCCTGGCCCAGGAGAAAGTCGCCGACCAGAACGCTCGCCTCGTTCCCCCAAAGCACCCGCGCCGCCTCCTTGCCGCGCCGCATGTCGCTCTCGTCGACGACGTCGTCGTGAAGGAGGGTCGCGGTGTGCATGAATTCGACCGCGGCGGCGAGCTTGATGTGGCCCTCGCCGCCATAGCCGCAAAGGCCAGCCGTCGCCAGGGTCAGGATCGGACGCATCCGTTTTCCGCCCGAAGCGATAAGGTGGTTGGCGACTTCCGGGATCATCGTCACCTCCGATCCCGTCCGCGACAGAATGGTCTGGTTGACCTTGGCCATGTCGCCAGCGACGAGCACCGTCAGCGGCTCGATCAGGCGATCGGCCGATTTGTCTTCGAGAGGAATGACAATTCCCACGCAAGCATTCCCTTGCCAGATCCTGTGGCTCGACCATAAAGACGGCCCCACGACGCGGCAAGTGAGCCAATTGACGCGGCAAGTGAGCCAATTGAGGTCCGTTTTGGTCGAAATCCTGCGCACCAACGATCTCGTGCTCATCACCGTCATCGAATCGATCCTGAAGGCGGAGCGGATCGCCTATTTCGTCGCCGACCAGCACATGGCCGCCGTCGAAGGCTCGCTCGGCTTCCTGCCAAGACGGATCCTGGTCGACGCGCGCGAGGAGGGACGGGCCCGGCGCGTCATCGTCGATGCGGGGCTCGCGAAGGAACTGCGCGATGGCTGAGCCGTCGGTTTCACTGGAGGCTCCTGCGGTCGCGGACGGGCTGACCGAGGACCGATGGCTCGGGGGCGCGCTCACGCTCGTCCAGCCAAGGCGCGGCCACCGGGTCGGCACGGACGCGGCTCTCCTCGTCGCGGCGGCGGGCGACGTTGGCCAAGGCCGGATCGTCGACGTCGGGGCTGGGGTCGGCGCGGTGGGGCTCGCGCTCGCGAAGCGCTGGGCGCCTCTTTCCGCCGATCTCGTCGAGATCGATCCCGGGCTGGCGGAGCTTGCAGAGCGGAACGCGGCGCGCAACGGGCTTCAAGCGCAGGCGCGGATCCTGCGCATCGACGCGCTCGACCCGCGCGCGCGCCGCAAGGCCGGGCTCTCCGAATCCGCCGATTGCGTCGTCACCAATCCTCCCTTCTTCGAGGCCGGGACGGTTCGGGCTTCCCCCGACGAGGGCAAAGCGCGCGCGCATGTCATGCCCGCAGACGCCGGCGCGACGCTCGCCGACTGGATTTCCGCTTCGCTCGCGATGCTCAAGCCTGGCGGGCTTTTCGTGATGATCCACCGTCCCGAGGCGCTTGGCGCAATCCTGGCCGCCATTGGGAGCCGGCTCGGGGGAACTGCGCTCCTGCCGGTTCATCCGACAGTAGACGCCAGCGCGCATCGCCTGCTGGTCTCGGGCGTGAAAGGCTCGAAGGCGCCGCTGCGCCTCGCGCCGGGACTCGTCCTGCATGGGGCCGATGGGCGCCTCACGGCGGAAGCGGACGCCATCCATCGCGGCGAGCGGTTGCTCGACTGGGGCGGCTGAACGCAGCCCATTTCGACACATCAATTCGGTGTATTTTGGATTTTCTTGGCGCGGAGCCGTTTCCCCGTGGAATCCGCCTTTGGCGCCTATTGGATTCTCTTGGATTTCCTTGGATTCTCTCGTCCGAATCGGGACTTATCAATGGGTTACACAGGATTTTCGCTCAAAAAAATTTTCCCGCGCCCCTTGCCTCTCCTGGACATCCGACTGCCGGGCGGAGCTTCGTGTTTTCCACGCGAAAGGCGGACTTGTTCATGGAACGAGCTTAACCGGAGTTCTGATTTCTCGCAATTGAATGTCGCGCCTTCCATCGCGGCGAGCGGCCTATGGGGGGCCAGGCTGGTCCCGGGAGCGCCTGCTGACATCGCCCCATTCAATTGGCTAGACCGTCGACGCCCTCGGGTCCAAGACGCCAGTTCAACAAGGGGAAGGCCATGCGGTCCAGGCTCATTCGCTCCCGGTTCATCGCGACGGTCCTCGCGCTCCTCAATTTTGCGCCGCTTGCCGGCTGCGCAATCCCGCCCTCGGGCATCCCGACCGAAGCCAGCATTCGTGGGCTCAAGCCGTCAGGCAGGGTGACGATGAACCAGGCCTTCGTCGCCGGCACGGGCGTCGGAAGCGGGACGCTTGCGTTCCGCGGCAGGACCTATCCGTTCATGCTGCTCGGCTCACTGATAGGGCTCGGCGCCATCTCGACGATGCAGGCCTCGGGCGAGGTCTACAACCTCCACGACGTCTCGCAGTTCTCCGGCCCCTGGATTCAGGGCACAGGCAGCCTCGCCGTCACTTCCAGGGCAAACGGCGAAATCTGGCTTGAGAACCGCAACGGCGTGATCATGCGCCTCAGCGCCGCGCAAGCAGGGCTCACCTTCTCGACGGGCCGATACGAGCTCTACATCCGTCTCTCGCAATAGCGGCGCGCGTCAAGCGAAGGCGGCGCTACCCCGTCCCGCCGGGGAGCATCCGCACAAGCACGCCGTCGCGACGAACGAAGTGATGGTAGAGCGCGGCTGCGGCGTGCAGGGCGGCCAGCCCGAACAGGCAGTAGGCCAGCACCTGATGAACTTCCTCCGCAGGCTCAAACACGGCGCGGTTCGAAGCGACGCCGAAGTTCAGCCTGGCCAGCCCGTAGTCAAAGGCGCGTCCGTGCCAGACAAAGGCGACAAATCCGAAAATCGGGATGAGGACCATCAGCGCATAGAGGAGATGGTGCGCCGTGAGCGAAAATCGGCGATCGAACTCGCCAATGTCGGGCGGCAGATCGGGCGGCTTGTGGGATATGCGCCAGACAAGTCTGGCGATGACGAGGGCGAGATAGACAAGCCCGACGCAGCCATGGATGTTGATCCAGAACGCGCGGGACTCCTTAGGGATGTCGTCGAACAGGATCCCCAGCGTTCCGAGAAACACCACCAGCGCCGCGACGGCCCAGTGGAAGGCGACGGCGGTCGAGCCGTACCGCGTGAGCGCCGGAGCGACGCGCCGCCCCGTGGCGAGACCATTCATGGCGAATCGCTCCTGGATGTCTTTATCGGAGACGGCGCCGATTGGCGCAGTCGCAAGGCGTTTTTGTGGATGGTTGGGCTGTCAGCCGCGCCTTGCCTTCTCCCGGCGAGGATTTGAGCGCGGTCGTCGCGCTGCTATGCTCGCGCTCACCTGAACCGGCGAGGCGCGATGTCCGACGCTTTTCTCGACCACATTCGCGCGACCCTGGACGATATCGAGGCGCAGGGCCTCACCAAACGCGAGCGGCTCCTGACCGGCCCGCAGGGCGGGCGCATCCATGTCGCGTCTCAAGCAGGCGCGCGCGAGGCGGTCAATCTTTGCGCCAACAATTACCTCGGCCTCGCCGACCACCCCGACGTCATCGCGGCGGCGCGGCGCGCAATGGACGAGTTCGGCTTCGGCATGGCCTCGGTGCGCTTCATCTGCGGCGCGCAGACCCTGCATCGCGAGCTCGAACAGGCGATCGCCAGGCATCTCGGCAAGGACGACGCGATCGCGTTCGCCGCCTGTTTCGACGCCAATGGCGGCGTGTTCGAGCCGTTGCTCGACGAACAGGACGCGATCATCTCCGACAGCCTCAACCACGCCTCGATCATCGACGGCGTGCGGCTTTCGAAGGCCAAGCGCTATCGCTTCGCCAATTCGGACATGAACGAGCTCGAGGACCGCCTGAAGGAAGCCGACAATGCTGGCGCGCGGTTCAAGCTCATCGCCACCGACGGCGTGTTCTCGATGGACGGGTATGTCGCCAAGCTGAAAGAGATCTGCGAACTCGCCGACCGCTATGGCGCGCTGCTGCTGGTCGACGATTGCCACGCGACCGGGCATCTGGGCGAGAAGGGGCGGGGCACCCCGGCGCTGACAGGCGCTGGCGACCGGGTCGACATCGTCACCGGCACTTTCGGCAAGACGCTGGGCGGCGGCATGGGCGGCTTTGTCGCCGCGGCGCAACCGATCGTCGATCTCTTGAGGCAGCGCGCCCGGCCCTATCTCTTTTCCAACTCGCTTGCGCCCCCGATCGCGGCGGGAGCGCTGAAGGCGCTCGAGATCGCGATCGGCGCGGACGCGCGGCGCGCTTTATTGAAGAACCACGCGCGGCGGTTTCGCGAAGGGATCGAGAAGGCGGGCTTCGAGGTGCTGCCGGGAGAGACGCCGATCATTCCGGTCATGCTCGGCGAGGCGCAGCGCGCGCAAGATTTGGCGAAGGCGCTGGACGAGCGCGGCCTGTTCGTGGCCGGGTTCTTCTTTCCCGTCGTGCCGAAGGGAAAGGCGCGCATCCGCACGCAAATGTCGGCGGCGCTGACGGAAGCCGACATCGACTTTGCCATCGCCGCTTTTGCCGACGCCGGCAAGGAATTGGGGATTGTATGAACGACTCGCTGCGCGTGCGGATGAGCCTTAGCGCCGCGGAGCATCCGCGCCTCCCCTCATCCTAAGGAGCGGTGCGGAGCATCGCGTCTCCCCTCATCCTGAGGAGCGGTGCGGAGCATCGCGTCTCCCCTCATCCTGAGGAGCGGTGCGGAGCATCGCGTCTCCCCTCATCCTGAGGAGCGGTGCGGAGCATCGCGTCTCCCCTCATCCTGAGGAGCGGTGCGGAGCATCGCGTCTCGAAGGATGGTCCAGAGATCGCGAAGTTTTGTCCCTTCGGTCGAATTGCCATATCGTGTGCCGATGCCTGGCGGGGGCAAAGCCTGTGAGCGGCGCGACAATCTATATCCTCCGCTGCTCGGACGGGAGCTATTACACCGGAATCACGCGCCGTCCTGTTGAGGAGCGTGTCAGCGACCATGCCCAGGGTCTTCACGAGGGCTATACTTTCACCCGGCGGCCAGTGACGCTTGTGCATGCGGAAAGTTACGAGCGAATCGACGAAGCCATCGCCGCCGAGCGGCGCATCAAAGGCTGGTCGCGCGCCAAGAAAGAAGCCTACATTCGCGGTGATTTCGACGCGCTGACGGATTTGTCTCATCGACGGTTGAAGTCTGAGCGGTGAGCGCGAGACCGCGCCTTCTGGAGCATCCTTCGAGACGCGATGCTCCGCACCGCTCCTCGGGATGAGGGGAGACGCGATGCTCCGCACCGCTCCTCAGGATAAGGCGAGCGGCGGGCGTTAACACTCTTTACGTCCGTTGAATTCGCATCCAGCCGCTCCCGGGCCCGGTCAGGCGGCTCGCGGAAGTCGCGGCAGATACGCCAGTCGCGCATGGCGTTCACAATAGGGGCTGCCGTTCGCGGACGCGCCGCAATAGCGGAAGGTGTTGAGATCGCGCGGATTGCCGGTCGGCCACCGGCATGAGCTCGGCGTCAGGTCGACGACCGTAAGCCTGCCGTCGATCGGCTCCCGATCGGCGAAATAGGTGGTGAACGACACGCCGCCCTCGGAGATGGCGACGTCCATTATGTCAGCGTTGGTATGGTTCATAGTCTGCTCTGGAATGTTAGGGAAGCGGCTCGCGACCTGAGGCGCTCGAGCCACGAACCCGTGAAATAGTCACGAAAAGCTGGATTTCCAGAGATGCAGGCGGCGCCTGCCGTAGTTGAATGCTGATTTTTTTGCTTTTTAAGCTTATCCGCGTCCGGGCGTGACGTCGGGGCATTGCGGCGGGCAGCGCCTTACCCTTCGACGTTTCGCCGCAGCCGGAAGACGTAGAGCGCGGTGGCGCTGAGGGCGGCGATGCTCATGATGGCGCCGAGCGCGGTCGGCGAAGCGTTGCGGTAGAGCGCGGCCGAGGCGACGCCGCCGATCGCGCCGAACAGCATTTGCGTCGTGGTGACGACGGCGGAGGCCAAGCCGGCGATCTCCGGCAGGGGATGGATCGCCTCGTGGACAGCGTTGGGAAAAACGAGGCCGAACGCCGAAATGAAGACCATCACCAGCGCGGCGTCGGTCAGCGCCGAGCCGAAGCCGGCGAGGCCGACCATAAGCAGCGCGAGCGCGGCCAGGCATTCGAGCGCCAGCGCAACGTCGAACACCGTTTTCGCCCTGACGTGACGGTTGATGAGCCAGGCGTTGATCGACGAGCCGACGATCACCCCCGAGGCCGTCATCGCGAACAGCGCCGCAAATCCGGTCTTCGACACGCCATAGCCCTGCATGAACAGGAGCGGCGAAACGTTGACGTAGGCGAAGAGACCCCCGAACAGGAAGCCTCCGAGCAGCGAAAAGCCCGCGCAGGCGGGATTGGTCAACGCCCGCCGATAGCCGGCGATGATCGTCGCCGGCTTCAGGTTGCGGCGGTTCTCGACGGCATGCGATTCCTCGAACAGGGTGAGCGCGACGAGCGTGACGAGGACGGAGACGCCGGTCAGCACGACGAAGATCAAACGCCAGGAGCCGAAGTACAAAATTGCCACGCCGAGCGATGGAGCGAGCAGGGGCGCGACGCTGAACACGACCGAGACCGCGGCAAGGTGCAAGCGCGCCTCCCGGCCCTCGAACAGGTCGCGGATGATCGCCCGCGGCAGGATGCCGACCGCTCCGGCGCTCGCTCCCTGCACGACGCGAAAAGCGAGCAGCACCCCGATCGAGGGCGCGAGCACGGCCCCCGCCGCGCTGAGCGTGAACATGACGAGGCCCACGCTCATCACCGCCTTGCGGCCAAACCGGTCGGCCAGCGGGCCGACGACGATCGGCGCGGTCGAGAAGCCGGCGATGAAGATCGCGATGGCCGCCGCTGCTTCCGTCTGCGCCGCATGAAGATCGGCCTGGATTAGCGGCAGGCTCGGCAGCGCCATGTCGATCGCCAGCGGCGGCAAGGCGGCGAGCAGGGCGAGAAAGAGGGTGAAGCCAACCCCGTGGATATTGAGGCGCGTCATCAGGCTGGCGCGCCGCCCTGCCAGGTCGTTCGGGACGTGGCCGCGCGCGAACGCGCTCGCCGCGACATAACCGCCGTTCTCACACCGGCGGTCGCGTGTTTTGCTGCGCCGCCGTCGGGGCGGGGCCAGTGGGCGCGGATTCGCGCGCCTCGAGGCGGGCGAGGATGGCGTCCGACAGCCCCATGCCGACGAGCGAGCCGGCGGTCGCCAGCAACCCGGCCCAGAACGCGCCGCCAATGAGCGAACGAATGACGGGGACCATTGGCAGGAAGAAACCGATCGCGACGCAGGCGAGGCAGGTCAGGATGAGGAAGACCGCTTTGGCGATGACGTTGACCGCGCCGCGACTCGCGGCGACGACGGTGCGGAAGCTTGCATACCAGAGCACAACGAAGACGGCGATTGTCGCAGCGATCCGAATGAAAGGCCTCCTTGTTTCGTCGTGAGCCTAGCATCGCACCGCAGACGAATGAAATGGGCGGCGGCGCGCGAATGGAAAGCGCGGCCTGATCTCGGCGGCCGCGGAAATGGCCGCGCGCCGCCGCAACAATGAAACGCGGTCAGGCGGCCGGTTTTGGCGAGGCGGTCTCGGGGGCTCGAGCTTGTCCTGCGTCTTCAGGTCAAAATCGCTGGCGTCATGGCGCTCATGCAATTGATTTGAGAGATCGCCGTTGGTCTTGTTGACCATGCGTCCCCGCTTGACGGCCGGCCGGGCGGCGATCGCGTCGGCCCAGCGCAGGACGTTCTTGTAGTCCTGCACGCTCAAGAATTCGGCCGCGCCGTAACTGTTGGCTCTCGCCAGGCCGCCATACCAGGGCCAGTTCGCCATGTCGGCGATGGTGTAATTGGGGCCCGCCACGTACTCGCTTTCCGCCAGGCGCCGGTCGAGGACGTCGAGCAGACGCTTCGTCTCCATCGTGTAGCGGTCGATGGCGTATTCGATCTTGGCCGGCGCGTAGGCGTAGAAATGGCCGAATCCGCCGCCGAGATAGGGCGCGCTTCCCATCTGCCAGAACAGCCAGGAGAAGCATTCGGCGCGCTCGGCCGGGCCGGTCGGCAGGAAGGCGCCAAACTTTTCGGCGAGATAGAGCAGCATCGCGCCCGATTCGAAGATGCGGATCGGCTTCGGACCGCTGCGATCCACCATGGCCGGGATCTTGGAATTGGGATTGATGGCGACGAAGCCGCTGCCGAACTGATTGCCCTCGTTGATCCGGATCAACCAGGCGTCATATTCGGCGCCCTTGTGCCCCAGCGCCAGCAGCTCCTCGAGCATGATCGTGACCTTCTGGCCGTTCGGGGTCGCCAGCGAATAAAGCTGGATCGGATGGCGGCCGACCGGCAGCTCTTTTTTATGGGTGGCGCCGGCGATCGGGCGGTTGATGTTCGCGAACTGGCCGCCGCTCGGCTTCGCCCAGGTCCAGACCTTCGGCGGCGTATATTCGGGCGAACTGCTCATATCCACGGGCTCCAGTTTTCAAGGCTGCGGGCAGACGCGATCGCGCAGCGCGCAGGGAATGCTAAATTGGTGCTTTACTCGAGGGCCTTCCAGTGCGGCCAAGCGCGACTGTCGCCCGCGCGTCAAGCGTGCGTCAAAGACTTGATTGCATAGTCGCCGCGCTCGAGCTGGTCGAGGTGGAAGGCGTCCCGGAGCCGCCGGAATCGCGATGGGGCATGCGAAAGGCGCGCTCAAATCTGCGTGATCAGCGAGGCGAGCGGCGCAAATTTCAACGGAGCTTTGCAGCTGTTTGTCATCCTGCCATTTAGGGTAAGTCGTTACCGGTCGAAGACAACGTAGCCACAAGCGCAATCTCGCAAAGGGGGGAGTCCGTGGATCCCATTCTCATTGTCGGCGCTGGTCCGACGGGTCTTGTGCTTGCAATCGAGCTCGCTCGCCGCGGCGTGCCGCATGTCCTGATCGACCAGCGGCCCAAGCCGCAGGTGTGGGATCGTGCGGCGGTCGTCAAGGCGCGGACCCTCGAGATTCTCGCCGCCCTGGGGCTTTCTTCAGAGTTTCTTGGTCGAGGGACGGCCATTCGCGGAACCGACTTCTATTGCGCAGGATCACGGAGGGCGTCGTTTCGGTTTCAAGTGCTCGACACGCCATTCCCGCTCATGCTGGGTCTGTCGGAAGGCGTCACCGAGGCGATCCTCACCGAAGAGCTCGAGCGGTTGGGAGGCGGCGTCAAACGCGGGGTCGAGTTCGTCGATCTCAAGGCCGACGACAAGGCAATCCGGGTTCGGGTTCGCGAGAATGGCGTTGAACGCACCATGGAGCCGAGCTGGCTGGTCGGCGCCGATGGACTTCACAGTAAGGTCCGCGACGCCGTTGGAATCGAGTTCCCTGGACACGATTATGATCAACAATGGGGCGTGGCCGACTTGCGCTTCGCCAACTGGCCGCACGAGCCGGACTTGGCCGCGGCTATGTTCGATCCGCTCCTTATCCCGGTTCCGATCGGCGGGAATATCTGGCGGGCGTACTTCCGCGCCGATCCGGCCGTTAGCGCGCATCAAACCCATATCGCGCGCTGTCTCGAAATGCTCGCGCCGGGCGCGACGGTCGCGAGTTCCGACGAGCCGCAGCTGTTCCACACCCACTCCCGGATAGCGACGCGGTTCCGCTCGGGGCGGGTGTTGCTTGCCGGCGACGCGGCGCACGCCTGCAGCCCGATCGAAGGCCACGGGATGAACGGCGGGATTCAAGACGCGTTCAATCTGGGATGGAAGTTCGCCCTGGTCGCGACCGGCAAGGCTCAGGACGCCTTGCTTGACTCCTACGATGTCGAGCGCCGTGCGATTGCGAAAATGGTCTGCGCCTCGGGCGATGACGCGGAGGCCAACGCCGCGCAAGGCGATCCGGCGGCGATCGACGCCGCGGCGAAGAATTTGGCGACGGCCGAAGGCCAATACAAAGCAGCGTTTGGCGAATCGGAGCTTGGCCTCGGCTACGATGCGAGCCCGATCCTGGGAGCGATCGGGCCTGAACCCATCTCTCAGTCCATGACGGCGATCGGATACCGGCTTGGGGACGCCGGCCCCCTGACGGGACCGGGCGGCGCCATTTGGCTTCACGAACTCATTGCCCATACCGGGCACACGTTGTTCGTGACGACAGGCAAAGGGGACAGCGTCAAATCAGACGAGGTCGCGAAAATGGCGCGCAAGGTGGCGGACCGCTTCGGCCCGCATGTCAAAGCCTTTGTAGTGGCGCGGAACGCAGCTGCGAGCGGATCTCATGATGATTTGCTGATCGATGCGACGGGGACAGCCCATTCGCGGCTCGGCGGCGGCGAGGAGCCGTCGCTTTGTGTCGTACGCCCCGACGGCCACCTTGGCCTTCGGCTGACGCCGCCGACGCTTCCGGCGGTCGAGGCCTATTTCGCGCGGATCCTCGCCTAGACCGCGGGTTTCTCCGAACGCAGCCCGGTTGCCGAAGGATTGCCGCGTAGTGCAATCAGCCTGAGACCAAACTAAAGCACTTGCTTTCCTATTGTCGCCCTGATAGTTAAGTATATGCTTAACTATGAGACCCCACTCGATCGGGCGTTCCAGGCGCTCGCCGATCCGACCCGGCGCGCAATGGTCGAGCGGCTGGCGCAGGGCCCGGCGGCGGTCAGCGAGCTCAAGGCGCCGTTTCTCATGTCGCTGCCGGCGGTGATGCAGCACCTTGCGGTGCTGGAGACTTCGGGCCTCGTGGTTTCGCAGAAGTCGGGACGGGTGCGCACCTGCCGGATCAACCCGGCCGCCTTCGCCGAAGCCGAGCAATGGCTCGCCGAGCGGCGGCTCGAGTGGGAACGCCGTCTCGACCGGCTCGGCGACTATCTCAAAACTCTGGAGAGTGAGGACAAGAGCGATGAACACGATCGATGATACGAGCCGCAAGGTTCAGCCGGCCCCGCTGCGGGTATCGCGGGTATTCTCCGCGCCGCGCGAAACCGTGTTCAAGGCCTGGAGCTCCGCTGACCATATCAAGCGGTGGTTCTGCCCGGACGGCTATTCGGTTCCCGACGCGACAGTCGAGATGCGTGTCGGCGGGCGGTTCGAGGTCTGCATGCGCTCGCCCGAAGGCATGGAGCATTGGACCAAGGGAACCTTTACCGAGGTCGTGGCTCCGGAGCGCCTGACGATCGACCACCACGTGATCGACCCCTGCGGCGGCGGCCCGCTGTTCAGCGCCGTCACGCGGGTCAAATTCGTCGCTGCTGATGGCGGCACGCGGATGGAGGTCGAGCAAACCTACACGGTCTTCGACGTGGCGCAGGTGGAGCCGATGCTCAAGGGCGCGCCCGAGGGCTGGCGCCAGACCCTGAACAAGCTCGACGCCGAAATCGCGCGCATGCAGGCGAATGGGGCCGGCCGCTCCGTCGTCCACGGCGCCTTCCACCTCGAGCGCATCTACGAAGCGACGGCCGAGCAGGTGTACAAAGCGCTGTCGGATGAAGCCGCCAAGAGCCGCTGGTTTTTTGGACCCTCCGGCTGGCGGCTCATTGAGCGGACAATGGACTTCCGCGTCGGCGGCCGCGAGCGGGTTAAAGGCGGCTTCGACGGCGGCGTGACGACGACGTTCGACGCCAACTATCACGACATCGTCCCGCGCGAGCGGATTGTCTACACCTACGAGATGCATCTCGACGAGCGGAAGATCTCCGTTTCGCTTGCAACCCTGCAGATCAAGCCCGAGGGCGAACGACGCACCAGGCTTCTGGTCGATGAACAGGGCGCGTTTCTCGACGGCTACGACGACGCCGGGGCGCGGGAACGCGGGACCGGGGATCTCCTCGACAAGCTCGGCGCGTCGCTCAGCGCCTGATGCGGCGGGCAGTCACCGCGCCTCCCGACGGCTCGCGGCGAAACGAGCGCGGACGGAGCGCGATGCGATCCCCGGTCACGTTTCGCGCGCTTTGGGCTTCGCGGCGCCCACGAGCGCCGGGCGAGCAATCGCTCCGGCTCTCGCAACGGACGTGGACATCAGCGCCGGACCGACCGGCAACAGGCGCCAACAATGTTTTGGCGGACGGCTGGTGCTGAACGCGCCCCCAGGTCGTGGACCTCGACATGGGGGCGTCAGCGGCCCCTTCTTCCAGGTCGGCAACGCCCGCTACGAAAGGGCGCGATGATCCCCTCAAACCGCGGCTTCGTCGAGTGGGGCGGTCCTACGAGCCTTGCCGTTGCGGCGGATCGCCGCAGAGCCCAGGCCGGCAAAACCGAGCAGCATCATCGCCCAGGTCGAGGGTTCCGGCACGTTCGTCAAGACGATTCCCCACACCACGATTAAGCAGCTCTCCATGTGGGTCCCGCGTATAGACCACCTCTTCGGTCAAAGAGAACGGCGAAGTGGCGCTGAAGGGTCGCGTGCTATTATCGCTAAAGCTCTGGACGGTTCTGGTGCAAAGATCAGAAGGCGAGCATATCTCGCGGCCGCGTAACTCTTGGTGAAGCTGACTTGCATGTTGAGCGTGGACGAACTCTTCAAAGGAGGCCACTTCGATCGGGAGATCATTGTCCTCTGTGTCCGCTGGTATCTGCGATACAAACTCAGCTTTCGCGATCTCGTCGAGATGATGGCTGAACGCGGGCTCTCGCTGGCGCACACGACGATCATGCGTTGGATCCAACGCTATGTCCCGGAGTTCGAAAAGCGCTGGAACTGAACCGCTCCGGCTTTGCCTGAGGCTCCGAACCTTGAGAAGGTGGAGCGATGGCAAGCAAGACGACGAAGCGGTTTTCACCCGAAGTGCGGGCACGCGCCGTTGGGCTGGTTTTCGAGCACGAGAAGGATCATTCCTCGCGGTGGGCGACGGTGACTTCGATTGCTGCGAAGATCGGCTGCACGGCTCAGTCGCTCAATGAGCGGGTCAAGAGAGCTGAGGTCGACAACGGCGTACGCGGCGGCGTTCCGACCGAAATTGCCGAACGTCTGAAGGCGCTGGAGCGTGAGAACCGAGAACTCCGGCAGGCGAATGAGATCCTTCGCAAGGCGTCTGCTTATTTCGCCCAGGCGGAGCTCGCAATTCCCTGATTTCCTTGCGGTTCAAGCCATGATTGCGTTCATCGACGATCATCGTCAGGCCTACGGGGTCGAGCCGGTCTGCAGGGTTCCGCCGATCGCGCCCTGTCGACTTATCGCGCCCATCTCGCCAGGCGAGCCGATCCCCTCCCGTCTGCCCGACAGGGTCCGCCGAGACGCCGATCTGAAGGTCGAGATCGGGCGCGTGTTCGAGGAGAACTTTCGTGTCTATGGCGTGCGTAAGGTTTGGCGTCAGTTGCGGCGGGAGGGCGTCAGCGCCGCTCGCTGCACGGTGGCGCGGTTGATGCGGGATATGGGCCTTCGGGGGGCGGTCCGGGGCAAGCCTTTGCGGACAACGATCAGCGACAAGGCGGCTCTCTGTCCGCTGGATCACGGGAACCGACAGTTCCACGCTTCCGCTCCAGACCGTCTGTGGCTCGCGGATTTTAGTGTGCCGCAGCAAGCGGCGTGAGAGATGGGGGTAGGTCCCCCGCGATCGGCTTGCAGGAGCGGGTCGCAAACCACCGTAAGCGGCGCTGGTCAAAAGCCAGGGTCGTGAGCGTTACGGAAAAGGCGCTTCAAAGGCGTCAGGTAGGAGACAGGAAGGCGAACACCCGTGAACCGCCGTACAAGTGTCGAAAGCTATCAGACGACGTCGAAACCGGTGAGTGAAGTTGCGCCGGGATCAGTCTGGACGATGCCTGCTGACGGGCCAGACGGCGTCCGGCATAGAGGCGGCGCGATCCTGTTTCAGGCTCTTGCGTTGAACTGCGGGAACCTTCGGCGGCGATGCCAAGCGAAAGGCCCAAGCCTGAAAAGCGAGGCCGACATTAGCGAAGCGCCGCCAAGGGACGGAGCCGTCCGTAGTAGCGTTGAGACCGCTGTAATGGCGGGGGAGCAAAGGGACGGCGTCATCTGGCGGGCATGGGAGATCAACCGGGCGACTGGGAGGAATCTCGCATGACCTGCAAATCGTACGGCATTCCCAAGGCGCTGATCTGGGAAGCCTGGTTGCATGTGAAAGCCAATCAGGGAGCCGCAGGGATCGACGCGGAGACGATCGAGCGGTTCGAGACGAAGCTCGCCGCCAACCTGTACAAGCTTTGGAATCGGATGAGTTCCGGCAGCTATTTTCCGCCGCCGGTGAAAGGCGTGCCGATTCCGAAGAAGTCCGGGGGCGTGCGGGTGTTGGGCGTCCCGACGGTAACCGACAGGATCGCGCAGACGGCGGTCAAGATGTGGCTGGAGCCACAGCTTGATCCGCTCTTCCACGACGATTCCTATGGTTATCGGCCGGGGAAATCGGCGCTGGAGGCGATCGCTGTCACCAGACGCCGTTGCTGGGACCAAGACTGGGTGGTGGAGTTCGACATTCGAGGCCTGTTCGACAATCTCGATCATGGCCTCCTGATGAAGGCTCTGCGCAAGCACTGTCAGGAGCCCTGGATCTTGCTCTACGTCGAGCGTTGGCTGAAAGCGCCGATGCAAAACGCGGAAGGGCAGCTTCAGGCGCGCGACAAGGGCACGCCGCAAGGCGGCGTCGTGTCGCCGATCCTGGCCAATCTGTTCCTGCACTACGCGTTTGATCTCTGGGTGACGCGGCATTTGCCTGGCGTCCGGTTCGCCCGGTACGCCGATGACGCCGTGCTTCACTGCAAGAGCCGACGCCAGGCGGAATACGTGCTTGACCGCATCCGGGAGCGGTTCCAAGCCTGCAATCTCGAACTGCATCCGGGCAAGACGCGGATCGTGTATTGCAAGGACATCAATCGGACCGAAGCGAATCCCGACATCCAGTTCACCTTTCTCGGCTACACGTTCCGCCCCCGCAAGGCGATGGACAAGTACGACCGCGTCTACGTGAACTTCTCACCGGCGGTCAGCCGCGACGCCCTCAAGGCGATGCGGCAGACAATCCGGGGTTGGCGGGTCCAACTGAAGAACGACAAGAGCGTGGCCGATCTCTCGGCCATGCTTGGCCCGATCCTGAGGGGATGGCAGCAATATTACGGCCATTTCCACGGCTCGGCGCTCAAGTCGGTCTGGCGACGCGTGAACCAAGCTCTGGTCGGATGGCTGATGCGCAAGCACAAGAAGCTGGCGGGCCATAAAACACGCGCCGCCGAAACGCTCAAACGGCTGGCCCAACGTCAGCCACGCGCATTCGTCCATTGGTCGATGGGGTATCAGTCGTAGGATGGATGATGGGAGCCGGATGAGCTGAGAGGTTCACGTCCGGTTCTGCGAGGGGCCGAAGGCGAAACTCCTTCGGCCTACTCACCCCTACGTCTCGACCTGGGCCGGCTTCGTCTATGTCGCCTTCGTCATCGACGCTTATGCGCGGCGGATCGTCGGCTGGCGAGCCAGCAGGACAGCGCATGCGGACTTCGTCCTGGACGCCCTCGAACAGGCGCTCCATGACCGAAGGCCGGCCAGCCGCGGCGGCCTCGTTCATCATAGCGATCGCGGCGCCCAATATGTTTCGATCAAGGACACCGAGCGGCTCGCCGAAGCCGGGATCGAGCCTTCCGTCGGCAGCGTCGGCGATTCTTACGACAACGCCCTCGCCGAAACGATCAACGGCCTCTACAAGGCTGAGGTCATCCATCGACGAGGCCCGTGGCGCAACTTCGAGGCCATCGAGTTCGCAACCCTCGAGTGGGTGGACTGGTTCAACAATCGCCGGCTTCTGGAGCCCATCGGCTTCATCCCGCCGGCCGAAGCCGAGGAACGCTACTTCGCCAGGCTGAACGACAAACCCATGGCCGCGTGACTCAAACAAAATGGCCGCCGGCAAAGCCGGAGCGGTTCATCGACGTCAGCGAGACTGGTGAACATCCGGCGCCTGAGCCTGCCGAGCAGCCAGCGCTCGACGATCAGCACCGCCTGCTCGACTTTCGCCTTGTCGCGCGGCTTTCTCGGCCTCGCCGGCAGGATGGCGCTTCCGTAATGGGCCGCCATGTCGGCGTAAGTCCGATTGACCTGGGGGTCGTAGAAGCTGGCCTTGACGATGGCGGTCCTGGCGTTGTCCGGCACGACGAGATCGGGAACGCCCCCGATCGCCTCGAAGGCGCGCACGTGGGCGTCGATCCAGTCGGGCAGCGCCTGCGTCCATGTCGCCTTGGCGAAGGTGAAGCTCGAGGCCCCCAGCACGGCGACGAAGATCTGCGCCATGCGGATCTCGCCGGTGAGCCGATCGATGATGACGGGAACGCCGTCGCCGGCGTAATCGACAAACAGCCGCTCGCCGGCCGCGTGCGTCTGGCGCATCGTCACCGACAGCGTCTTCTCGAAGGATCGATAAAGCTCGCAGAACCGCGAGTAGCTGTAGCCGCCCGGGTTCGCGGCGATGTATTCGTCCCAGAGGATCATCAGGGTGACGTGCTTGCGCTTCAGTTCGCGACGCACGCCGGCCCAGTCCGGCTCCTCGATCCGCCGATGGCCGCGTTTGCTGCGTCGGCTGGCGTAGAGCGCCGCCTCCAGCGCCTCGTCGTTCATGCTCTCCGGCAAGGGCCAGGCGAGGCCCGCGCCATCCGCCCGCTTCAGCGTCTCCCGCACTGTCGAGCGCGCCGTGCCAAGCCGCCGCCCGATCTCGTGCGTCGATGCGCCGGAAAACTTCAGCCGAATAATCTCGCGCGCATCGCGCATTCCAATCCGCTCCGCTGGCATCGATCCTCCTTTGGGCTTGCCAAAGGGGCGACCTGATCAGGCCAACGGCGGCGCCCGCCAATCCACGGATGACCCCGGGCGGGATCATTCCGTTATGGGGCGCGCGATCATCTCGGAATCGGGGGGCGGCATCATTCCGTTACGAGGGGCGGCATCATCCAGGAATTGGGGGGCGGCTTCCTCCGGAATCAGCAACTGTTTCGCGAGCGCGGCTTTGATGATTTGATACCAGAGATCATATTGCCAACGGTCGACGCCAATATCCGGGAGCTTGACTATCGCGTTCGGAATTGACGTTGGCGCGCGGTCGTCGTCATAAGGTGCCCGCTTGTCGCCGAGCCCGTGCGCCGACGCCTTGCGCAAGATCGGTTCACCCTTGGCGTCGCACGCAAAGCCTCGGAGGAGGTCGTGCCGCGCCGGCCGGGGCTTGGCGCGGCAAACCACCGCCGGTGGCCCCAACTCAGTGGCGCCTTTGCCGGCGCGGCAGACGCGTCAGTGCATCATGGTGGCGACGATACGAAGCAATTGAAGTTCGCTCCGGTTGCCAACTCGCTCTGCCGGCGGTTCGATGAGCTCGAAGCGGCCGATCCAACGATCGCCGAAGCGATGGCTGTAGCGCCCAACCAAGCTGCTCGTCATGTCTGAGCGCCGGTGGCGGGTGCGGGGATCGGTCAGAGGCGCCCCCCGCAGCGCGAAGTGCGGACGTGTTGCGTCAGCGCCAGTCGAGCGCCGGGGCGACGTAGGTCAGGATCGCCTCAATGACATGCGCATTGTAGGCGACGCCTAGCTGGTTCGGGACCGTCAGGAGCAGAGTGTCGGCCTCGGCGATCGCCTCGTCTCGTTTGAGTTGCTCGACGAGAACGTCCGGCTCAGCGGCATAGCTGCGACCGAAGATCGCACGTGTCTTCTCGTCGATAAAGCCGACCTGGTCCTCCTCCCCTCCCCCGCGACCGAAGTAGGCGCGATCGCGATCGTCTAGGAGCGCGAAGATGCTGCGGCTAACCGACACGCGCGGCTCGCGCGCGTGGCCAGCCTCTTTCCAAGCGGCGCGGAAGGCCCGGATCTGAGCGGCTTGCTGGACGTGGAAAGGCTCTCCGGTCTCCTCCTCCTTGAGGGTTGAGCTTTGCAGGTTCACCCCCAGCTTTGCCGCCCAGACGGCGGTGGCGTTGGAGCCAGCACCCCACCAGATCCTTTCGCGCAGGCCTTCTGAATGGGGTTCGACGCGCAGCAGGCCCGGTGGATTGGAAAACATCGGCCGCGGGTTGGGCTGCGCGAAGCCCTCGCCGCGCAGCAGGTCGAGGAATACCTCCGCACGGCGCCGGCCCATGTCGGCGTCACTCTGGCCCTCAGCGGGGCGGTAGCCGAAATAGCTCCATCCATCGATCACCTGCTCGGGTGAGCCCCGGCTGATCCCAAGTTGCAGGCGACCGCCTGCGATGAGGTCGGCCGCGCCCGCGTCCTCGACCATGTAGAGCGGGTTCTCGTAGCGCATGTCGATGACCGCCGTGCCGATCTCGATCCGGCTCGTCTTGGCGCCCACGGCCGCCAGCAGCGGAAAGGGCGAGGCGAGCTGGCGGGCGAAGTGGTGGACGCGGAAATAGGCCCCGTCCGCGCCCAAAGCCTCGGCCGCGACGGCGAGGTCGATCGATTGCAGGAGCGCGTCCGCGGCCGACCGCGTCTGCGATTGCGGCGAGGGCGTCCAATGTCCAAACGACAGGAAACCTATCTTCTTCATGAGGATCCAAGCCTAACGATATTGGCATTTAGCGGGCAAGCGGTCGCTGCGGAGGAGCGAATGCGGCGGTCCCTGAGCGTGCCTCGATCACATGTCACTTGTTCGGCTGTCACCGCCCGCACGTCAACAATGTCGAATTGGGCAAGCGCGATCGTTGGCGCTCGAACGTCTGGAGCTATCCTGGCGCCTCGAGGACGCGCTCCTCGACCTCACCAATCGCGGCGATCTTGTCATCGACCCATTCCTCGGCCCGGCTCGACCCTCATCGCCGCCGGGTCGCGCACGTGGATATGGACGATGGCGGCGCCGGCGGCTCGGCCGCCTCCAGGCAGGCGTCGGCGATCTGCTCTGGCGCATCGGAGACCCGCTCCCCCAGGTCCTTGAAGCCTGTCATCCCCTTTATGAATTCAAGACCGGATCTCGAGAGTGATTGAATGTCTTTCTTCCTCATAGAGATGATATGCGTCGATGCCGACGGTCGTCGCGAATTGCGTCTACGACAGGCTTGGTCTCCCGGTTGATGTACACGTCCTTGCCTCCCTCAAATGCAACATGGGCGTTAGCAGAGAAAAGGCGTGATCAATACATCTCGCGCCAGTCACCGCTCTCGCGATCGGCGCGCTCAACGCTGTGGCCAGGCGGCGATCCTTCGCCTCACCCTTTCAGCCAGCGCGCCATGCGCCGCGTCGCTTCGGCGATCTGTTCGGGATCGCGCGCGAAGCAGATACGCAGATGGCCCTCGCCGCCGGGGCCGAAAGCGCCGCCCGGCGCCGCGCCCACGCCCGCTTCGTCGATAAGGCGGAGCGCGAGAGCGCGCGAATCGGGAAAGCTGTCGATCGCGAAGAAGAGATAGAACGCCGCCTCCGGCTTGAAGAAGCGCACGCGTCCGGTTGCGGCGAGCCCCTCGCACAGGATGTCGCGCGAGCGGCGGAAGCGCTCGATCTGCCAGGCCAGAAACGCTTCGCCCTGTTCGATCGCCGCGGTCGCGGCGCGCTGAGTGAAAACGGGCACGCCCGAGGTCGTGTACTGGACAAGATTCTCGATGACGTCGCCGAGCGCGGCCGGCGCCTCGAGCCAGCCGACGCGGAAGCCGGTCATCGCCCAGTTCTTGGATAAAGTCTGAACGAACAGGATCTTGTCGTCCGGCGCCATCACGTCGTGGAACGAGGGCGCACGGACGCCGTCGTAGGTGATGCGGCCATAGATCTCGTCGGCGATGATCCAGAGCCCATGCCGTCGCGCGATGGCGAGCGTCTCGGCGATCTCCTCGCGCGTCGCGACGAAGCCCGTCGGGTTGGCGGGGGTGTTGAGAAAGATGAGGCGGGTCAAGGGCGTCACCGCCTTCTCGAGCTTGCCCGGATCGAGGCTCCAGCGCGTCCCTTTGTCGAGTTGCACGGGCACGGCGCGCGCGCCGGAGATTTCCAGCGCGCCGACGAAATTGGGCCAGGCGGGCGTGGGGATCAGCGCCTCCTCGCCGGGGCCGACGATGAGCCGGGTCGCCAGCTCGATCGCATGCATTCCGCCGATAGTGACGAAGAAATTCTCGGGCGAGAACGCGCCGCCGCCAGGCGCCGCGCCATAGACCTGGGTCATGTAGGCTGCGATCGCCGCGCGCAGTTCCGGGATGCCGCGCTGCCAGGTGTAGAAGGTCTCGCCGCGGTCGAGCGAGGCCTTGGCCGCTTCGCTGATGAACGGCGGGGTCGGCAGGTCGCCCTCGCCGACCCACAGAGGAATGAGCCCCTGCCGGCCGCGGCCGTAATTGAACACTTCGACGATGCCGCTCGTCGCGACGTCGCGCATGACGGGGCGGATGAGGTCGGGCCAGTTGGCGCCGGGGGCGGGCGAGGCGACGTTCATGTCGGCCTCATGAACCAGCGCTGGCGCGCGCGCAAGGGACGGCGATGGCTTAGCCGTCCGCTCCGAGCGCCAGATCATCGAGGATCGGGCAGTCCGGGCGGTCGTCGCCATGGCAGGCGGCGACAAGCGCGCGAAGCGTGTTCGTCATCGCCTGCATTTCGGCCACGCGCGACTGAAGATCGCCGATATGCGCTTCCGCGATGCGCTTGACCTCGCGGCTCGGGCGGCCGCGATCGCGCCACAAGGCTAGCAGCTCACCGATCTCGGGAATCGAAAAGCCGAGCCTGCGCGCCCGCCGGATGAACTTGAGCTCGTGGATGTCGCGAGTCCCATAGTCGCGATAGGCGTTCGAGCGTCGCTCGGGAGGACGCAGGAGCCCGATCGCCTCGTAATGGCGGATCATCTTGGCGGTCACGCCGCTCGCGGCCGCCGCAGCGCCGATGTTCATGTCGAGAATCCGCTTGACCTTCCCATGGTGGGAAGGTTTATGCCTTCCCGTCATGGAGCACAAGCATCATTCGTCGACGGGCGTGGCCGACGCCGGCCCGCTCGCCAGGGACCTCGTCTGCGGCATGTCGGTCGATCCGGCGACGGCCAAACACAAGGCCGAGCACGCGGGCGCGACCTATTATTTCTGCTCGGGCGGCTGCCGGGAAAAGTTCGTGGCCGACCCGGTGCGGTTTCTCGCGCAGCTGGCCCACGCGCCGGCGGCCCATGCGCACGGACATGCGCATTACGCAAGCGCCGCGCCCTCGCCGAAGCCCGCGACGCCCGGCGCGATCTACACCTGCCCGATGCATCCGGAGATCCGGCAGGACCACCCCGGAAGCTGCCCGATCTGCGGCATGGCGCTCGAGCCGGAAACGCCCACGGAAGCGACCGGCCCGAGCGAGGAGCTGGCCGACATGACCCGGCGCTCTTGGATCGCGCTGGCGCTCTCCATTCCTGTCTTCGCACTCGCGATGGGCGGGCATCTGGTCGATCTGCATCGGTTCCTTCCGGAAGCTTTGTCCAACTGGATCGAGCTTGCGCTGGCGACACCGGTCGCGCTCTGGGCGGGCTGGCCGTTTTTTGAACGGGCTTTTGCGTCGCTCAAGACCCGCAATCTCAACATGTTCACGCTGATCGCGATGGGGGTGGGCGTGGCGTGGGCCTATAGCGTCGTGGCGACCGTTGCGCCGGGCCTGTTCCCGTCCGCGTTCCGCACCGCCCACGGCGCCGTCGCGGTCTATTTCGAAGCGGCGGCGGTCATCACGACCCTTGTCCTGCTCGGACAGGTGCTCGAACTCAGGGCGCGCGAGCAGACCGGCGGCGCGATCCGCGCGCTGCTCGATCTCAAGCCCAAGACTGCGCGGCTCGTCCGCCCGGACGGCGCGGACCAGGAGGTCGCACTCGATGCGGTGAAGATCGGCGACCGGCTGCGCGTCCGGCCGGGCGAGAAGGTCCCGGTGGACGGCGAGGTCATCGAGGGGCGGAGCGCGATCGATGAATCCATGCTGACCGGGGAGTCGATGCCAGTCAGCAAGAGCGCCGGCGACCGGGTGATCGGCGGCGCGATGAACCAGAGCGGCGCCTTCGTGATGCGCGCCGACAGAATTGGCCGCGACACGGTGCTGGCGCAGATCGTGCAGATGGTGGCGCAAGCGCAGCGCAGCCGCGCGCCCATCCAGCGGCTCGCCGATCAGGTCGCCGGCTGGTTCGTGCCGCTGGTCATTTCGGCCGCCGTCGTCGCGTTCGTCGCCTGGGCGATCTGGGGTCCTGAGCCGCGCATGGCCTATGGCCTTGTCGCTGCGGTGTCGGTCCTGATCATCGCCTGCCCGTGCGCGCTCGGCCTCGCGACGCCGATGTCGATCATGGTCGGCGTCGGGCGGGGCGCGAGAGCGGGCGTCCTGATCAAGAACGCGGAGGCGCTCGAGCGGCTCGAAAAGGTCGACACACTCGTCGTCGACAAGACCGGCACGCTGACCGAGGGCAAGCCCAGGGTCGTGGCGGTGAGGCCGGCGCCCGGGGTCAGCGAAGACGAACTGCTCAAGCTTGCGGCCAGTCTCGAACGCATGAGCGAGCATCCGCTGGCGGCTGCTATCCTGCGCGCGGCGGCGGACCGCGGGCTCTCGCTCGCCAAGGTCGATGGGTTCGAGAGCGTCGCCGGCAAGGGCGTGACCGGGATCATCGACGGGCTCAAGGTTGCGCTTGGCAATCGCGCGATGATGGAGACGGTGCGGATTGACGTCGGCGCGCTCGAACGGGCGGCCGATGACTTGCGCAGCGACGGTGCGACTGCGATCTTCGCCGCGCTCGACGGCAAGGCGGCCGGGGTGATCGTGGTCGCCGACCCGATCAAGGCGACGACGGCGGAAGCCGTCCGCGCGCTCGAGGACGCCGGGGTCCGCGTGGTCATGCTGACCGGCGACAATCGCGCGACGGCCGAAGCGGTCGCGCGCAAGCTCGACATTGCGGAAATCGAGGCGGAAGTCCTGCCGCAGGACAAGGGCAGGGTGGTTGAACGGCTACGGAAAGCGGGGCGGATCGTCGCGATGGCCGGCGACGGCGTCAACGACGCCCCGGCGCTTGCCGCCGCCGACGTCGGGATCGCCATGGGGACGGGAACAGACGTCGCCATCGAGTCTGCGGGCGTGACGCTGGTCAAGGGCGATCTCCGTGGCGTGGCCGCGGCGCGGCGCCTCTCGCAGGCGACGATGCGCAACATCCGCCAGAACCTGTTTTTCGCCTTCATCTACAACGCGCTCGGCGTGCCGATCGCGGCCGGCGTTCTCTATCCGGCCTTCGGCTTTCTGCTGTCGCCGGTCATCGCCGCCGCGGCGATGTCGCTGTCCTCCGTCAGCGTCATCGCCAATGCGCTGAGACTGAGAGCGGTCGCTCTCCAGGACTGATCTCAGGATTGATCTCCCGGGCCGGGCGCCTCGGGCGGTTCGCCGGAAATGTTGACACCCCATTAATTGAGATGCCATCTATTGAGGCGTCATGCCGTCCACCCAAAAAGACGCCCGGGCTCGACTCGCGCCTCTCGTCGCCCATGTGGCGCGGGAATGGCGGCGCGCGGTCGATGGCCGGCTGCAGGTCTATGGGCTCACGGAAGCGACCTGGCTTCCCTTGCTCCGGATCGCACGCTCCGAAACGCCGATGCGGCAGAATGAGCTCGCCGCCTCGCTGTCGCTCGACGGATCGTCGGTCGTCCGCCTGCTTGACGCGCTCGAGAGCTCGGGCCTCATCGAACGATGCGAGGACCGCGCCGACCGGCGCGCGAAGAGCCTTGTCCTGACGGCGCGCGGACGCCGGACCGTGGATCAGGTCGAGCGCGTTTCCCAGGCGATTCGCGACGTCGTCCTCGGCGAAGTCCCTGACGAGGATCTGGGGCGCACGCTTCACCTGCTCGAAACGGTCAGAGACCGGCTCTTGACCCTTGCGGATGGGCGGCCGGAACCCAACGAGCGCAAGCGGGCGGCGGTCCGATGAAGCTGGCTCCCCGCCGGGCCGACGTTCCTCTCTGGCTCCTGGGCCTGTTCATCCTCTGTGGCACGCTCGGCATGCACATCTTCGTGCCCGCGCTTCCGGAGACGGCCAGGGACCTTCACGCGACGGCCGCCATGGTCGAGCTCACGATCAGCCTTTACATCCTGGGCCTGGCCGTCGGCCAGCTGGTCTACGGCCCCCTATCCGACCGCTTCGGCCGTCGGCCTACACTGTTGCTCGGCCTCTCCCTGTTCACCCTTGCGAGCGTCGCCGGGCTCTTCGCTCCGAACGCGCACATGCTCGTCGCCGCCCGATTTTTTCAGGGCCTCGGGGGGTGTGCGGGCCTGCTGCTCGCCCGCGCCATCATCCGCGACACTTCGCGGGCGAACGAGGCCGCGCGGCGCCTCGCGCTGGTCAACGTGTTGGTGACCGCGGGCCCCGCGATCGCACCACTCGTCGGCGCGGCGCTCAGCGGTCTTTGGGGATGGCGGACAATCCTGGTGGGGCTGACCGCGTTAGGCGTGGCCAACTTCGTGCTCGCATGGCGTATTCTTCCCGAGACGCGGCCGGATGCGTTGTTCGTCAGCGCCTCGAAATATGCGCGCGACTATGTCGGTCTCCTGCGCTCGCCGCAGTTTCTCGGCTACGCCCTTGGCGGCGCTTGCGCGACGACCGCCCTCTACGCTTTCATCGCTTGCGCGCCGTTCATCTTTGTCGACACCCTGCATGCGCCGAGCGCAAGCGTAGGCCCCTATCTGGCTTTTCTGGTCTCCGGGCTCTGGCTCGGCAGTCTTGTTGCGAGCCGGTTGATCGAGCGCTTTCCGCTCCATCGGTTTCTGGTCGCGGCCAATGCAGTGAGCGTCGTCGCGGCGGCTTTCTTGTTCGGCCTTGTGATCGCCGACCGGGCGACCGTGGCCGGGGTGATTGGGACGATGTTTGCGTTCAGCCTTGGCGTCGGGGCCTCGGCGCCCGCCGCCCTTGTCCAGGCGATCAGCGTAAATCCGCGGGTCACGGGAGCGGCTTCGGGACTTTATGGTTCGGTCCAGATGGCGGTCGGAGCGGCGCTGGTCGCGATCGCGGGCCTCGGGGCAAATCCCTCGCTCGCCTCCGCCGCCGTGCTGCTTGGCGCCGGTCTCGTGGCGCAGACGTCATTCTGGGTCGCGCGGAGCCGGGGCGCGGACATTGAACCTTCAAGCGGCACCGCGTCGGAAGCGGTCGCCGCGGCCGAGTGAGCCTGAGGCCGGTTAAGCCCCACGCTTGGCCAATTGGTCGCGGATCTCGGTCAGGAGAACGACTTCCGGCGTCGGCGGCGCGGGCGGAGGCGGCTCGTTGGCCGCCTTCCGGGTCATCACATTGATCCCCTTGATCACAATGAACAGCGCGACCGCGACGATGACGAAATTGATCACCACGCTGATGAAGTCGCCATAGGCGAGGACGCCGCCCTGCTTTCGCGCGTCGGCCAGGTTGGTCGCGGTCACTTTGCTCGACAGCGGGAAGTAATAATTGGTGAAGTCGGCTTTGCCGGCGATGCCGAGGATCGGCATGATGATGTCGTTGACGAGGGCGTCGACGATCTTGCCGAACGCCGCCCCGATGATCACGCCGATGGCCAGGCTGAGCGCGTTGCCTTTGAGCGCAAATTCCTTGAATTCATTCCACATAGGCTATCGTCCTCGCGAGGCGAAGCGGGGTTGCGGCGGCCGATCCGACCGCCGGGCAAGCTAGCCGACCCGTCCTGAGAGATAAAGTTCTGCCAGCCGGCGAGGCCGAAGAACTAGGTGGATTGCGACGATCCGCCTCGCCGGCGCTCGCCTTCTTCGACCGAGGGCTGCTCAAAAATCACTGCCCAGAGCCGCCCCTCGCCCATCGCCAGGCTCAAATTCCTAAGCCCGAAAAATGGGACCAGCGCAATAAAAAGAATGGCGGTGATGCTGAGCAATCCGATGAGGCCGCCGCCGCCGAGCGGGGGCAGGCTGCCGGCGATCGTCTTTCCCCGCACCAGCCCTTCGATCGTCTTCTCGAGCACGTGGGCGACGAGAAAGAGCACCGTCAGCAGCAGAAGTCTCGTAGAGGATCGGATAAATGAGGGGCCTCTTGCGCAGCCAGCGTCCGGGATCGAAGATCTCGAACAGCATCATGACCTTGGCAAAGACGAGCGCGTTGATGAAGGCGAATCCCTGCATGGCGAAATTGAACCCGTGCTCGCGCAGGACGATGCCCTGGTTGAGAACAAAGACGCCAAACAGAATCCAAAGATAGAAGAACAGCACGAGGAAACTGCGAACCTCGTCGACCGCTTTGGCTTTCAGGGAGCGCGCGCCATGAGCGTCCCCGACGGCCGCAACCGCCGCTCTGCCTCCGCCCGTCGAACCTTGCGTCATCGGATCACCTAGGGTCGCCTCGCCACTGACCATGGGTCGAGTCCTCGCGCGACGCAAGCGCCTCTAAGACAGTCGGGTTCCCGCGCCGAAGCCGGGCCTAAGCGCCGCATCCGCGCTAGGGCTGCCTGGTTCCCTTCTTCGACTTCCCCTTCTTGCCCTTTTCGCTCGCAGTCGCGGGCGCCGCTGCGGTCGCGAGCGCTTCGAGCCGCGTCTGGAGCAAAGCGGTCCGCGCCTGGGTGACGCGCAGGGCGCAGTAGCCGTGGAGGCTTTCCTTGGCGTAGTCGTGGCAGAGTTCGTCGCGCTGGCCGGCAAAGGCGTTCTGGTCGCGGGCCAGGTTGGCCGCCTCAGGGCTATCCTTGGCGCGATCCTCGATCGCGCGCACGATCTTGGCCATCGCTTTTTCCGCCGCGGCGCGTTCCTTGACGATCTTCGCGGCGTCGCCGACGAGCGAGGCGCCGTCGGGGCCCCAGAGGCCGCCGGGCGTGGTCTGGCAGTCCGCCGCCTTGAAGACGCAGGCGGTGATCTGGGCGGGCACAAGAACTGCGCCGTCGAGAACGTCGAACGCGATCGGACAGGCCGGAACATCGGCCTCGAACCGCATGAGGCCGTCGGGCCGGCCGGCGCTGGTCGCCAGGATCGGCTTCTCTCCGACAATGTCGACGACGCAGCGCTGCGAGGGGTCGGAGACGCTTTCGCCGGCCAGCTCAAGCTTGTCGATGGTCGCCGTCTTGTCGTCGCCGGAAATCTGCAAAAGCCCCGACTTGCCGTTGAGCATGAGCGGGCGTCCGGCGACGCTGTCGATCCCGGGCTCGAGGCCCGCCTTGACGCCCTTGGAGCCGGCTCCCGCTTCCTTTACGGAAGAGCCCGAGCTCCTGTGCCTGGCGGGCGCGACCTTCGCGCCCTGCGGCTCGGCCGGCGCGGCCCCTGGGAGCATCAGTTGCGCGCGGGTCTCGTTTGACGCGAGGGCGATGGCGAAGAGGCCGAAAACAAGGATGCGGAACCGGGGAGTCATCGGTTGAGTCTAGAAGCCTTGGAGAAAAAGGGGAAGGCGCGCGCCCTCGCAACAAACAGGCTCAAAGCTTGAAGAATCCGCCGCTTGCGCGCCTTGCGCCGCCAAATCGCCCCCCCTATATACGCCCCGACTGACAGGTTCGGGCGCGCAATCGCGCCGATCCAGCGGAAATCTGGTTATGACACGGAGATCGGAAGAGCTAGGCCGATGGCTTTGAGCGCACGGCGGAATGCTTCTCATAAGGCTTGGCTGCCTTTGGGGCCCGGCGGTCTCGCGAGAGAATAGGGGAAAGAAGAAATGGCGAAAGTAATTGGCATCGACCTCGGCACAACCAATTCGTGCGTCGCTGTCATGGAGGGCTCGGCCCCCAAGGTCATCGAAAACTCAGAGGGCGCGCGCACCACGCCGTCCATCGTCGCCTTTACCGACGACGGCGAGCGGCTGGTCGGCCAGCCCGCCAAGCGGCAGGCGGTCACCAATCCGGAGCGGACCTTCTTCGCCATCAAGCGCCTCATCGGACGCACGTTCGATGACCCGATGACCAAGAAGGACATGAATCTCGTCCCCTACAAGATCATCAAGGGCCCGAACGGCGACGCCTGGGTGACCGCTGACGGCAAGCAATATTCGCCTTCGCAGATTTCCGCCTTCATTCTGCAGAAGATGAAGGAGACCGCCGAGGCCTATCTTGGCGGCCCGGTGACCCAGGCGGTCATCACGGTTCCCGCCTATTTCAATGACGCCCAGCGTCAGGCGACCAAGGACGCCGGCAAGATCGCCGGCCTCGAGGTGCTGCGCATCATCAACGAGCCGACTGCGGCGGCGCTCGCCTATGGCCTCGACAAGAAGAAGACCGGCACCATCGCGGTCTACGATCTTGGCGGCGGCACGTTCGATATCTCGATCCTCGAGATCGGCGACGGCGTGTTCGAAGTGAAGTCGACGAACGGCGACACGTTCCTCGGCGGCGAGGACTTCGACATGCGGCTGGTCGAATATCTGGCGGCCGAGTTCAAGAAGGAGCAGGGCATCGACCTGACCAAGGACAAGCTCGCCCTGCAGCGCCTGAAGGAGGCGGCCGAGAAGGCGAAGATCGAGCTCTCCTCGGCGACCCAGACCGAAATCAACCTGCCCTACATCACCGCCGACGCGACCGGGCCGAAGCATCTGGCCCTGAAGCTGACCCGCGCGAAGTTCGAGGCTCTGGTCGACGACCTCATTCAGCGCACGGTCGAGCCGTGCCGCAAGGCGCTGAAGGACGCCGGCCTGTCGGCGGGCCAGATCAACGAAGTGGTCCTGGTCGGCGGCATGACCCGCATGCCCAAGGTGCAGGAAATCGTCAAACAGTTCTTCGGCAAGGAGCCGCACAAGGGCGTCAACCCGGACGAGGTGGTCGCGGTCGGCGCGGCGATTCAGGCGGGCGTCCTGCAGGGCGACGTCAAGGACGTGCTGCTGCTCGACGTGACGCCGCTCTCGCTCGGCATCGAGACGCTGGGCGGCGTGTTCACGCGCCTGATCGAGCGCAACACGACGATCCCGACCAAGAAGAGCCAGGTGTTCTCGACCGCCGAGGACAATCAGACCGCGGTGACGATCCGCGTCTTCCAGGGCGAGCGCGAGATGGCGGCCGACAACAAGCTGCTCGGCCAGTTCGATCTGGTCGGCATACCCTCCGCCCCGCGCGGCGTGCCGCAGATCGAGGTGACGTTCGACATCGACGCCAACGGCATCGTCAACGTGACCGCCAAGGACAAGGCGACCAACAAGGAGCAGCAGATCCGCATTCAGGCCTCGGGCGGCTTGAGCGAGGCCGACATCAACAAGATGGTGAAGGACGCGGAGGCGCACGCCGCCGAGGACAAGAAGCGGCGCGAAATGGTCGACGCCAAGAACAGCGGCGAGTCGCTCGCGCATGACGCGGAAAAATCGCTGAAGGAATATGGCGACAAGGTCGCCCAGTCCGATCGCAGCGCGATCGAGTCTGCGGTTGCTTCGCTGCGCACGGCGCTGCAGGGCGAGGACGTCGAGGCGATCAAGGCCCGCACCAACGACCTGATGCAGGCGCAGATGAAGCTTGGCGAGGCCATGTACAAGGCTCAACAGGCGAGCGGAGCGCCGGGCGATGCCGGCGGCGGCGCCGACGCTGGTCAGGCGAAGGACGACGTCATCGATGCGGAGTTCCGCGAAGTCGACGACGACAAGAAGAAGTCGTCCTGAACGAACGAGGCTGGCCGCTTTGGCGCGGCCGGCTTACGCCTTTGGAGGGGGCGCCGGCGATGGCGAGCGGAGATCGGGCTGACGGCGAGACGGCGCTCAAGGGCGCCGCGGTGCGTGTCAGAGACCAAGCCGATCGGCCCCGGGGAAGCGGCGCGGGAGCGGCAGGTCTGAGACATGCATAGGCTAGTGGCGCGCTGAACGATGACTAAGCGCGATTTCTATGAGACCCTGGGCGTTTCCAAGACAGCGACTGACGCCGAGTTGAAGTCCGCCTTCCGCAAGGCGGCGATGCTGTGTCATCCCGACCGGCATCCAGGCGACAAGCACGCCGAGGCGCGATTCAAGGAGCTGAACGAAGCCTATCAGCATCTCTCCGACGCCCAAAAGCGCGCGGCTTACGATCGTTACGGCCACGCCGCCTTCGATCAGGGCGGCATGAACGACGGCTTCGCCGCCTCGATGTCCGACATCTTCGACGATCTGTTCGGCGACATGATGGGAGGCCGGCGCGGCCGGCAGTCCTCAGGGCGCGAGCGCGGCGCGGACCTGCGCTATAATCTCGAAATCACGCTCGAAGACGCCTTTCGCGGCAAGACCTCGACCATCCGCATGCCGACTTCGGTCGCCTGCGAAGCCTGCGCCGGCTCCGGGGCGCGCGCCGGTTCGAAGCCTGTCACCTGCAAAACCTGCGGCGGACACGGGCGCGTTCGCGCGCAGCAGGGCTTCTTCGCCATCGAGCGGACCTGCCCGTCCTGTCACGGCCGGGGACAGACGATCGAGAACCCTTGCGACAAATGCGTAGGCTCCGGCCGCGTGACCAGGGAGCGCACGCTGTCGGTCAATGTCCCCGCCGGCGTCGAGGACGGCACGCGCATTCGCCTGACCGGAGAGGGCGAGGCGGGAATGCGCGGCGGACCTGCCGGCGATCTCTATATTTTCCTTACCGTCAAGCCGCACGCGTTCTTCCAGCGCGACGGCGCCGACCTCTATTGCCGGGTGCCGATCTCGATGGTGCAGGCCGCGCTCGGCGGCGAATTCACCGTCCGCACGCTTGATGGAACCGAATCCAAGGTCAGCGTCCCCGAGGGCGCCCAGTCGGGGCGCCAGTTGAGGCTGCGCGGCAAAGGCATGCCGGTGCTGAGAGCGCGGGATTCGGGCGACCTGTTCGTTCAGCTCGTGGTCGAGACGCCGCAGAACCTCACGCGCCGCCAGCGCGAGCTCCTCGCGGAGTTCGCCACCGAATCGTCGAACACGACCCATCCGGAAAGCGCCGGCTTCTTCGCCAAGATGAAGGAGTTTTTCGAGGGGCGCGGCTGAGGCGGCCGAGACCCTCGAAGATCGCCGTCGCGGCGCGAAGTCCCTCCCTTGGGCGAAGCGAGCGGGAGCGTTCAGAATGCCGAGGCCGACATACGCGGCCTACGAGGGCGCCGATCCTTACTTCAGCCTGGTCCGAGCGGCGCTAGGCGACCTTGTCGATGGCCAGCACTTTTTTGACGTCCTCGCCGACAACGTCGTTTACGAAGTCCTCTACGAGGTTGCCGGCTGGCCCCGCGTGATAAAGGGGCGAGCTGGCCTGATGGCCGCGTTCAGACGCTACGTCGACAATATCGCGCTTCAGTCCGCCGACAGGTTGATTGCTCACAGGACGGACGGCGGTCAGGTCGTGGTCATCGAATACGAGGTCCACGGGACGATCCTCGCGACGCGCGTGAAATACGACAATCGGTTCTGCTCGATCATCCATGTCGAAAATCGGAAGATCGCGCGTTGGAGAGACTACATGGATTCTCTCGCGGCCTGGAACGCCTTGACCGCCCGCGGGCGCTGAACCGGCGATCCTGAAACGCGGACGGCTCGTTCTGGCGAAGACCGAGGCGACCCGTACCGCTTTCTCGCGGCGCGCTTGCTTTGCAGGCGCGCCGCCGGTCGGTATAAGCGCCCGCGGGACGGGCGGCCCCGGATCTGGCGCGCCTTCGCGGAGTCGGAATGCAGCGTCAAGCGCTGGACAAGACGCGTCGGCGGGGGCTCGCCGATCGCGCGCGTTTTCTCAAAACGCTGTTCGCCGCGCCGCGATTGACCGGCGCGGTCGCGCCCTCGGGGAAAGCGCTGGCGCGCGCGATGGCGACGGCGACCGGATCGCCGTCGAAGGGCCTCATCGTCGAGCTCGGGCCGGGCACCGGTCCGGTGACCCAGTCGCTGATCGAGACCGGCGTCGCGCCTCGCCGGCTGGTGCTGGTCGAATATGACGCGGGATTCTGCCAGCTTCTGAAGACGCGCTTCCCCCCGGCGGCGGTTGTCGAAGGCGACGCCTATGATCTTCCGCACGCGCTCGCGCCGTTCAAAGGCCGGCGGATCGCCGCGATCGTCTCCAGCCTGCCGCTGCTCAATCAGCCGCCGCCGCGGCGCGAGAAGCTCATCGCCGACGCTTTCGCGCTGATGGGGCCTTCGGGTGTGTTCGTTCAGTTCACCTACGGCCTTCTGTCCCCCATTCCCCGCGAGGTCTGCGCCAACCGCTATACGGCGGTTCGCTCGAAGCCGATCTTGCGCAATCTGCCTCCGGCCTTCGTGTGGACCTACCGGCTCGACAGGAGAAGCGCCGATGCTGTCAAAGGTCAGTGAGCCTCGCCCGCTCGCCGCGCGCGATCGTCTGATTGTCGCGCTCGACATTGCTGACGCAGCCGAAGCGCGCCGCCTCGTCGAGCGCATTGGCGACAGCACGGTCTTCTATAAGGTTGGCATGGAGCTCGCCTATGGCGGCGGCCTGCCGCTCGTCCCGGAACTGGCGGCGGCGGGGAAACAGGTTTTCCTCGACCTCAAGCTGCATGACATCCCCAACACGGTCGAGCGCGCGACGGCGCAGGCGGCCAAACTGGGAGCAAGGTTCCTCACTGTCCACGCCTATCCGCAGACGATGCGCGCGGCGGTCGCGGGCGCCAGCGGATCGGGGACGCAGATCCTCGCCGTCACGGTGCTGACTTCATACGACGACGCCGATCTTTCCGAGGCCTGCTATCGTTTTGGCGTGGTCGAAACAGTCAAGAGGCGGGCCGAACAGGCGCGGGATCTCGGCGTCGATGGACTGGTGGCGAGCGCCGCGGAGGCGGCGATGGTCCGCCGGACGGTCGGCGCGGAGATGCTTCTTGTCACCCCCGGCGTCCGGCCCGCGGGCGCAGCCGCCGGCGACCAGAAGCGCGTCGCGACGCCAGCCGAGGCGATTCGCAACGGCGCTGACTATCTTGTCGTTGGCCGGCCGGTGACTGAGGCGGCGGACCCGCGTGGCGCCGCGGAGGCGCTGGTGGCGGAGATCGGCGTCGGGTTGACTTGATTGGCCGCCTGGCCGGGCTAGGCTGGCCCGCGCGCCGTTTTGAGGAGGATTCATGCCCAAAGGTTACGTCATTGCGCGCGTCGATGTGACCAATCCCGAGGCCTATGCGCGTTACGCCGCGGCGGCGGGCAAGGCGATCGCCGACCATGGCGGCCGGCCGCTGGCGCGCGGCGGACGCAGCGAGGGGCTGGAAGGCAAGGCGCGGGCGCGCAACGTCGTGCTCGAGTTCGACAGCTACGACGCGGCGCGCCGCTATTATTATTCCGAGCAATACCAGGCCGCGAAGGCGCTGCGCGAGGGCGCGGCGGAGATGGAAATGGTTCTGGTCGAGGGAGTGTAACGAATGCCCAAGGGCTACTGGATCGTGCATGTCGACGTGCGCGATCCCGAAATTTACCAGCGCTACGTCAAGGCCAATGCCGCGGCGTTCGCCAAATACGGGGCGCGCTTCCTTGTCCGTGGCGGAAGGCGCGTGGTCACCCGCGGCAAGGCGGCGGAGCGCACCGTCGTGATCGAGTTTCGCGACTACGAGACCGCGATCGCCTGCCACGATTCCCCGGAATATCGAGAAGCCGCCAAGCTTCGTGACGCCGCCAGCGCCGCCGATCTCGTCATCATCGAAGGTTACGATGGGCCCCAGCCGGGCTGACCGCCAATCCGGGGAGAGGATGAATGGCCGAGATGAGGCTGATCGTCAGCGGCGCCGCCGGCCGCATGGGACGTATGATCATCCGGACCCTGCACGAATCGGATGGGTTCAAGCTCATGGGCGCGCTCGAGCGCGAGGATTCGCCTTGGCTCGGCCAGGACCCGGGGCCTCTGGCCGGGTGCCCGGCGAGCGGGCTTAAGATCGTGGCCGATCCGCTGCCCTTGATGCTCGGCGCCGACGCGATCATCGATTTCTCCTCGCCCGCCGCGAGCGTTGCGCTCGCCGGCCTCGCCGCGCAAGCCCGCATCGTCGACGTAATCGGCACGACCGGCCTCAGCGACGACGATCTCGACCGGATCGACGCCGCGGCGCGTCACGCCCCGATCGTGCGCTCCGGCAACATGAGCGTGGGCGTCAACCTGCTCGCGGCGCTGACGCGCCGGGCGGCCTCCGCGCTCGGTCCCGATTTCGACATCGAGATCGTCGAGATGCATCACCGGATGAAGGTCGACGCGCCCTCAGGCACGGCGATCCTGCTCGGCGAAGCGGCGGCTGAAGGCCGCGGCGTTTCGCTCAAGGACCATTCGGCCCGCGGCCGCGACGGCCTGACCGGGGCGCGGCGGGCGGGCGACATCGGCTTCGCTTCGCTGCGCGGCGGGACAGTCGTCGGCGATCACAGCGTGATCTTCGCCGGCGAGGGCGAGCGGTTCGTTCTGAGCCACCACGCCGAGGACCGCGCGCTGTTCGCCCGCGGGGCGCTTAAGGCGGCGCTGTGGGCGAGGGACCGCAAGCCCGGGCTCTATTCAATGGCGG
Organism: uncultured Alphaproteobacteria bacterium; assembly: GCA_963764955.1. Classification (GTDB taxonomy): domain Bacteria; phylum Pseudomonadota; class Alphaproteobacteria; order Rhizobiales; family Beijerinckiaceae; genus Roseiarcus. The sequence continues at coordinate 51,941 of CAVXVE010000028.1, forward strand.
ACGTGCTGGGACTGGGCGGAGATTGACACGCCGAGGCGGGCTTGACGCAAAAAAATCCCCGGCTCGCGATGGGCGAGCCGGGGAAACAGGGGGTCGTCGGTCGATGATTCTTCAGCTGTTGCGCTGAGACCCGGTCAGCATCAGGATGGCCTGGAACATGTTGATGAAGTCGAGGTAGAGGCGCAGCGCGCCGTGGATCGACTTCTTGTGGACCACCTCATAGCTGTCGCCGCTGAAGTACATCTCCTTGATCGCCTGCGTATCCCACGCGGTGAGGCCCGCGAAGATAAGGACGCAGAGGATCGACAGGCCGAACTGCAGCCCGGTGCTGTGCAGCAGGAAGACGTTGAGCAGGCTCGCGATGATCAGGCCGACGACGCCCATCATCATGAACGAGCCCATCGCCGACAGGCTGCGCTGGGTCGTATAGCCGTAGAGGCTCAGGCTGGCGAAGGCCGCCGCGGTGGCGAAGAACGCCCGCCCGAACGAGGCGCCGGTGTAAACGACGAGCAGCGCCGACATCGACAGGCCGATCAGCGCCGCAAAGGCGAGAAAGGCGTTGCGCGCGGTCGCCACCGACATCGTATTGATGCGGGCGGAGAGCCAGAACACCAGCGCGAGCGGCGAGAGCACGATCACCCACCGCAGCGGCGAGACATAGATGGCATGGCCGAAGCTGGTCAGCGCCAAGCGGCCGGCTTCCGTCTGGACCGTGCCGAACTGGAACGCGAGCCAAGCCACCAGCCCGGTCACCCCGAGCCCGAGGGTCATATAGTTGTAAACGCCGATCATGTAGGCCCGGAGGCCCTGATCGACGGCGACGCCGGACCGTGCGAGCCCCGCGCCGAGACGCGTGTTGGCGTAGCGGTCATAGTCGGACATGAGAGAAACCTCTTGATAAGAGCGTGGCGCTCGCCCGGCGACGGCCGAGTGAACGCCTACGCGCATAATATGGCCTCGTGGCGCCCCTCCGCAAGTCCGATCGGCCGGCGCAGGCTTGCGGCTTCATTACCGATTGGTAATCTCCGTCCGGAGCTTTTTTCTCGACTTGTTAATGGCCGCCTCCGCCCCCTCCCGCTGCGACCGGGCGGCGCATCAACGCTGCAAGGCCGACGCAGCCCAAAAACAGGACGGTCAGGGCCAGGAACACGTCGGCGAGCGCCATCACCTCCGCCTGCCGGCGCACGATCAGGGCAAGCTGGCGGGTCGCCGCGAGCTCGGCGTCCGATCCGCGGGCGGCCAGCGCCGCGGTCATACTGGCGAGGGTGTCGACCGCGACCTGGCGCCCCCAGGTCACGGACTCGCGCAGGCGCTCGAGATGCAGGTCCATGCGCTTGTCGAGGAGCGTGTTGATGAGCGCAAGGCCGACCGCGCCGCCGAGGTTGCGCATCAGGTTGAAGAGGCCGGAGGCGTTCTTGATCTTGTGCGGCGGCATGGTGCCGAGCGCCAGATTGTTGATCGGCACCATCGACAGCATGAGCCCGACGCCGCGGAAGATCTGCGGCCAGAGCAGCTCCCAGAAGTCCCAGTCGACCGTGACATAGGAGGCCTGCCAGGTGCCGATGGCGAAGAAGACGAACCCGGTCGCGATCATGATCCGCGGGTCGACGCGATTCATCAGCCGCCCGGCTAGCGGGGCTGTGAAAAACATGCACAAGCCCGTCACGAACATCGTCTTGCCGATCATCAGCGACGAATAGCCGCGCACCACCGCGAGGTAGACCGGATAGATGTAGGTGAGGCCGTAGAGCCCGATGCCGAGCACGAAGGCGAACATCGAACCGGTCCAGAAATTGCGGTCTCTGAATGCGGTGAGGTCGACGATCGGCTGGCGCGCCGTCGCCATGCGCCAGAAGAAGGCGACGCAGCTGATCGCCGAGATGACGATCGCGATGGTGACGGGCTGGCTCTCGAACCAGTCTTTCGACGGCCCCTCTTCGAGGGCGTATTCCAGCGCCCCGAGAAAGCCCGCCATCGTCGCGAGGCCGAAATAGTCGAAATGGGTGAGGAGCGAATAGTCCGGCTCGTCGAAGTCGATCAGGAGCCAGGCGGCGATGGTGACGATGATTCCGGGACCGAGGTTGACCAGGAACAGCCAGTGCCACGAAAACCAGTCGGTGAGATAGCCCCCGACCGTCGGCCCGATGGTGGGCGCAAGCGTCGCCACAAGACCGATGACCGGGGCGATCAGCGGCTGCTTGTCGCGCGGAAAGATGGTGAAGGCGGAAGCGAACACGGTCGGGATCATGCCGCCGCCGATGAAGCCCTGCAGCGCCCGCCAGACGATCATCTCCTGAATAGAATTGGCGTGGGCGCACATGAAGCTCATGAGCGTGAAGCCGCCGGCCGAAATGGTGAAGATGACCCGCGTCGACACCACACGCGACAGGAAGCCCGACAGCGGGATCATGATCACTTCGGCGACCAGATAGGCCGTCTGGACCCAGGTGACCTCGTCGGACGAGGCGGAAAGCCCAGCCTGGATCTCGGACAGCGAAGCCGAAACGATCTGGATGTCCAGGATCGCCATGAACATCCCGAACACCATGAAGATGAACGCCGCGACCCGCTTGGCCGAGAAATCGCGCTGCGCGACAGCCTTCGGTGCGACGACAAGATCGGTGGCCGGCGACGCCCCGCCGGGCCTTATCGCGGCGACAGCGTTGCTCACGGCTTGACGCTGCGGGCGCCGAAGGCTTCGAGCCCGAGCGCGCCGAGCAGCGTCGGCTTCGGCAGCGCCGGATCTCGGGTGTGGACGGTCGCGACGACCGAGAGCCCCGGCCGCAGCGGGACCTCCTTAAGCACCTCCTCGGGGAAGGCGACGCGCACCGCGACTCGCTGGACGACCTTGGTGAAATTGCCGGTCGCATTGTCCGGCGGCAGCAGAGAGAACTCCGATCCGGAGGCGGGAGAGATCGACTGGACGACGCCCTCGACCACCCTGCCGTCGAGCGCGTCGATGGCGACATCGACTTTCTGCCCCGGCTTGATGGCGGCGAGCTGGGTTTCCTTGAAGTTGGCGTCGACATAGGAATCGTTGAGCGGCACGAGAGCCATCAGGCGGGTTCCCGGCTGCACCAGGTTTCCGACCTCGGCCGCCTTGTTGCCGACGACTCCGTCGAACGGGGCGGCCACCCGGGTGAACGAAAGATTGCGCTCCGCCATCTCCAGCGCCGTCACCAGTTCGTTGCGCTGGCGCGCCGCCTCGTCCTTCTGGGCCTTGAGCACGTCGAGATTGGCCTTTGACCCCTCGAGCGCGGCGCTGGCCGAGGCCTCGCTCGCCTTGGCGGCGGCCAGAGCGGCGATGGTGCGGTCACGGTCGGCGGTCGCCTGCTCGAGACGCTGCTGCGAGCCGAAATTGGTCTGCGCGAGCTTATAGGAGCGGTCATATTCGAGCGCGGCCCGCTCGACCTCGGCCTCGGCGCTCTTCTCCTGCGCCGCAGCGCTCGCCACCTGCGCCTGAGCCTGGGCGATGATCGCGCCCTGGGCGTCGATCTGGCGCGCGAAGCGGGCGATGGTCGCGTCCTGGGTGCCGATGCGCCCCCGCGCGGCGTCGACGGCGTTCCGATAGTCGCCGTCGTCGATCGCGGCCAAAAGATCGCCCTTGTGGACGACCTGGTTGTCGACCACCGGAACCTGAGTGAGGTGGCCCATCGCCTTGGCGGCGATGATCGAGGTGTCGGCGCCGACATAGGCGTCGTCGGTCGAGACCAGGAAACGCCCCTCGACGAAATAGTCATAGGCCGTCTTGCCGCCATAGCCGAGCGCGGCGAGAAGGAGGACCGGAACAATGAACCTGCGCAAGCCAGACCGTCTGGCCGGGGCGGGCTTGCCCGCCAGCGCGCCGGCCGCGTGGGCATGCGCGAGCGTGCCGGAAGAGCCAGCCGCAGGGGCGGGGAATCCACCGCCCGCGGGAGCCGTGATCGCGCGAGACGCCGTTCCCGCGTCAGGCCCGGCGACCTTGGACTCATCGACCATCTGAGAAATCCGCCCTCAAAAGAAGTTGACCGAACGGTTCGGTCATTTTCGATTGACGTAGCGCAGTTGAGAGCGTATTGCAACAAAAATCGAACCGAACGGTTCGGTCAGCGCGACCAAGCGAAGGACATAGTTCACTCATGGAATCGGAGGCTTTGGAGCGGGAAGGCGGCGCAGCCAATGACGGCGGCGCGAAACGGCGCCAGATCATGGACGGCGCGCGGCAGGTTTTTTTGAGCGCCGGCTTCGACGGCGCGAGCATGAACGACATCGCGCGCGCCGCGGGCGTCTCCAAGGGCACGCTCTACGCTTATTTCGACTCCAAGGACACATTGTTCGAGGCGATCATTCGCGGGGAGTTTGCGCAAACCGCCGAGCGCCTCTGCACCTTTCGGCGCGAGGGCGACGCGCGCGACATGCTGAGAGACTTCGGCGTCCGGCTGATCAGCCGGATGTCCGAACCGGACACGCGCGCGCTCGCCCGGGTGGTCATCGCGGAGGCGGAGAAATTCCCCAAGATCGGGCGCGCCTTTTACGAAGCTGGCCCGCTCTATGGAGCGAACCGGCTCGCCGCCGAGCTTGAGCATCTGGAACAGACGGGCGCGCTCAAGAGTCCCCGATCCGGAGCGCGCGGCCTGGCAGTTCGTCGATCTCTGCCAGAGCTACGTCTACAAGCGCCTCCTGTTCGGGGTCGTCGACTCGATCAGCCGTGAGGACATCGAAGCCTCGGTCGAGGCGGGGGTCGACGTCTTCATGAAGGCGTACGGCGCCTAAAGGGCGCTTTACGTCTTCCTGAGGGGGTGGATCATGTCCTCGGGCCTTACCCACGCGTCGAACTGATCGCCGGTGACGAAGCCGAGCGCGAGCGCCGCCTCCCGCAGGCTCAAGTCCTCGCGATAGGCCTTGATTGCGATCTGCGCCGCCTTTTCGTAGCCGATGTGCGGATTGAGCGCCGTCACCAGCATGAGCGAATTGTCGAGATTGTCCTTGATCCGTTTCGCGTTCGGCTCGATGCCGCGGGCGCAATGCTCGTCGAAAGATCGGCAGCCTTCGGCGAGCAGCTGAATCGATTCGAGGACGTTGTGCAGGGTGACAGGCCGGTAGACGTTGAGCTGGAGATGCCCCTGCGAACCGGCGAAGGCGACAGCCTGGTCGTTGCCGAACACTTGAACCGCGACCATGGTCAGGGCTTCGCACTGGGTCGGATTGATCTTGCCCGGCATGATCGAGGAGCCGGGCTCGTTTTCGGGGATTTTCAGTTCGCCGATCCCAGCCCGCGGCCCGCTGGCGTAGAGGCGGACGTCGTTGGCGATTTTCATGAGCGCGCCGGCGAGCGTGCGCAGCGCCGCGCTGACGTTGACCATCGCGTCATCCGAGGACAAGGCGGCGAATTTGTTGCGCGCCGAGGTGAATGGCTCGCCGGTCGCCTCCGCGAGTTCGCGCGCGACCATTTCGCCAAAACGCGAGTCGGCGTTGAGGCCAGTGCCGACCGCCGTTCCGCCGATCGCCAGCGGCAGAAGCCCCTCGCCGGCGCGCTTTATCGTCATGATCGCGTGGTCGAGCTGCGCCGCCCAGCCCGAAATCGCTTGCCCGAGGGTCAGCGGCGTTGCGTCCTGCATGTGCGTTCGGCCGACCATCACCACATCGGAAAAGGCCTTCGCCTTGGCGTCGAGCGTGTCGCGCAACTGCTCGACGGCCGGCAGCAGCGCGGCCCTGATCTGGCCCAAAGTGGCGACATGCATCACGGTCGGGAACACGTCGTTCGACGATTGACTCTGATTGACGTCGTCATTCGGATGGATCGGTTTTTTCGATCCGATCACCCCGCCGGCGATCTGAATGGCGCGATTGGCGATTACTTCGTTGGCGTTCATGTTGGACTGGGTGCCCGACCCGGTCTGAAACACGACCAGCGGAAACTCGGCGTCCAGCTTGCCGTCGATCACGTCCTGCGCGGCGCGGACGATGAGGTCGACCTTCTCCTTGGGCAATTGCCCAAGTTTGAGATTGGCCAGCGCGGCGCATTTCTTTAATAGACCGAAGGTGTGGACCACCGGCATGCTCCACCGGTGGCGCTCGACCCCGATCACGAAATTGAGACGCGAGCGCTCGGTCTGCGCGCCCCACAAATGCTCGGCTGGCACCTTGACCTCGCCGAGCGCGTCTTTCTCGACGCGCCACTTTTCGTTGTTCGCTGATGCGCTCGTCATCATTCCGTTCTCCGCAGGGCGGCATTGTCGGGCGAGCTTAGCAAAAGCACGCCCTCGTTGCGCTTGCCTGGATCGCGTCGCTTCTCTATAAGCCGGCGCTTCGCGCCAGTTCCGACACCCCTGGAGGCAGGGCGCGACTGACAATAAAGGACATCATCATGGCAGCGATCAAGCAACTCGCGGCCGTGGCGCGTAGCGGGACAGGCAAGGGGGCCGCCCGCTCCGTTCGTCGCGAAGGCCGCGTTCCCGCCGTCATCTATGGCGGCGGAGTGAAGCCCGAGCCGATCTCGGTCGACTTCAAGGACGTCAACAAGCTCATCTTCGCCGGACACTTCCTGACGACGATCTTCGAGCTCGAGATGGACGGGCGCAAGGAGCGGGTCCTGCCCCGCGACTATCAGCTCGATATCGTCACCGACTGGCCGGTGCATGTCGACTTTCTGCGGCTCATCCCCGGCTCGCGCGTGCGCATCGGCGTCCCGGTGCACGTCATCAATCGCGAAGCTTCGCCAGGCGTGAAAAAGGGCGGCGCCGTCAATCTGGTGCTGCACTCGGTCGAGGTGATGGCGCCCGCTGACGACATTCCAGAGGCGATCACCATCGACCTTGCGGGCCTCGATTTTCACGATTCGGTGCACGTGTCCGACGTCAAGCTGCCCGAAGGCTGCCGTCCGGTCAGCGCCAAGGCTGACCTTACCGTGGTGACGATCGTCCCGCCGACGGTCATGGCCGAGGAGGCGCCGACCGCCGCCGCGGCGGGCGCTGCCGCGCCCGCGGCCGCCGGGGCAGGCGCCGCCGCGCCTGCGGCTGGCGCTACGCCTGCGACTGGCGCTGCCGGCAAGGGCGCCGCCGCGCCCGCTGCTGGCAAAGGCGCGGCTGCGCCTGCTGCTGCGGCGAAGCCGGCCGCCAAGAAGTAGGCGCCTGAACGCGGTCGAGGCTTTGACCGGCTGCCGCTCGGCGCCGACGCCTTGACGCCGCGCCGCGGTCACGCTGATCGAGGACCCCATGCTGGTCATCGCGGGACTCGGCAACCCGGGCGCACGATACGCGCGCAACCGCCACAACATCGGCTTCGTGGCGGTTGACGCGATCGCCGAGCGCGGCCGGTTCGGCCCGTTTCGCGCCCGGCATCAGGGGCTGGCGGCCGACGGCCTGATCGGCGAAGAGCGGGTGATGCTGCTCAAGCCGCAGACCTATATGAACGAGTCCGGGCGCAGCGTTGGCGAGGCGTTGCGCTACATGAAGCTCGGCTTAAGCGCGCTCGTCGTGATCCACGACGAACTCGATCTCGCGCCCGGAAAGGTGAGGATCAAGGTCGGCGGCGGCGACGCCGGCCACAACGGCCTGCGCTCGATCACCGCTCACCTGGGCCCCGGCTACAAGCGGGTCAGGATCGGCATTGGCCATCCCGGCGACAAGGCGCTCGTTTACAACTTTGTTCTGAGCGACTTTGCGAAATCCGAGGCCGGATGGGTCGAAGCGGTCTCGCGCGCCATCGCCGATGCCGCGCCGCTCCTGGTCGCCGGTCAGGACGCAAGCTTCCAGAACAAAACGCATCTCGCGATCGAGGCGGCCGGCTTCGGCGAGAAGCCCAGCGCCTGACCGGTCAAGGCGGCCCTCCCCGACATAATCGGAGCAATAAAGGCGGCCGCGCGCGGGCGCCTTCCGGGGAATATTGCCTTCCGCCATCGGTTGTTCTCGCAAATCCCCCAACAGGAGGCCGTCCGTGTCCTTGCCTCGAACACTCGTCACGTCCACGCCGACACGGTCTGAGCCGCCGAGCTGAGTCGCGCGCGTTCGCGGGCGGTTTTCTTCGAGAAGGGACGCGCGCGAGCAAGGCTGGGGACTGGATCCATTGGGGGCGGTTTTGGAGAAGCGCTCGGCGTCTCCGACTAGGCCGCGCGGGCCGGGTCACGATGCCGGCGGCGCATGCGGCGACGGCGCCGCTCCGGCGTCTCAGGCGTGGGTTCCGGGTCGAGCGCCGGCAGCGTGTCCATCACCCGTTCGGGCGGCAGGATCATGATCACTTCGGTCCCGACGCGCAGCGTCGAGTTGAGACGGAATTCCCCGCCATGCAGTTCGACCAGCCCTTTGACGATCGGCAGCCCGAGGCCCGTGCCTTCTTCCGCGTTCTTCTGCGCCAGCGCCCCGCGGCCGAAGGATGACAGCACGATCGGGATCTCATCGGGAGGAATGCCAGGCCCGGTGTCCCGGATGGAGAGATATTGTCCGCCGCTCCTGGTCCAGCCGACCTTGATGGTGATCGAGCCGCCATGGGGCGTGAACTTGATGGCGTTGGTGAGCAGGTTGAGGGTCACCTGACGGACCGCGCGCTCGTCCACCCAGATACGCGGCAATCCGTCTTCAATCGCTTCGGTGATGACGAGGTGGCGCCGCTCGATTCGCATCCACAAGAGACGCACGCATTCTTCGACCACCGCGCCGAGCGAGACCGGCTCCTCCTTCAGTTCATATCGCCCCGCTTCGACGCGCGACAGGTCGAGAATCTCGTTGATGAGCATCAGGAGATGCTGGCCGCTGGCGTGAATGTCGCTGGAATATTCCTTGTAAGCCGGCACCGAGTGCGGACCGAACAGTTCGCCCTTCATCACTTCGGAGAAGCCGAGGACCGCGTTGAGCGGGGTGCGCAGCTCGTGACTCATCGTCGCCAGAAAGCGCGACTTGGCCAGGTTCGCGCTCTCGGCGCGGCGGCGCGCCTCGTCCGAATTGAGCTTGGCCTGCTCGAGCTCGGCGATGAGCGAGTCCTTCTCCGCCTGGAACGAAACATTCTGCGAGGCCGCGGCGTGCAGGCGCCGCGCGACGACAAGGAAATAGCCGATGACCCCAATCGACAGCGCCGCCGTCGGCAGCGCCGCCCCGTGCAGCCGCGGCGCGTAGAGGAGGATCACGCCGACGATCATCGGCAACATGCCGGCGACGAACGCGGCGGGAATGGCCGCCGCCAGCAGCGACATCACCGTCGAGACGAGCAGCATCACGACAATGGCGAAGGCCTGCGCGTTCGGGTCGCTGTTCTGCAGCAGCGTGACGATGAGATAGGCCCAGGCCGAACCGCTGAGCGCGGTGGAGAAGATGAACTTGCGCCGCCACACGCCGGCGGTCTTCTCCTTGTCGCTCGAGTCGAGAAAGGCGATCGGCAGCGCATAGCCGGTTGCGATCGCGCAGGAGATGAAGGTGACCCAGGTGGCGAGCGGGCTGGCGTTCACCCAGGCCAGCGCCGTCGCGCAGACGCCGAGCGCGACAATCCCGAGCATGGGGGTCGCGCTGCGGTTGATCTCGGCGAAAAGACGCACCATCGCGCTCGAGTGGCTCGGAATCGCGTCGGGCTCGGAAAGCGACCGCCGCGCCTCTCGGAGCTGGATGGTCATCTTGCGCCTGCGCGCTGCGGCTTCGGAGTCGGCGCCACCACCGCCTCCGCCCAGATCCGCACCGACTTCCCGCATAAGCCGCCCGACGCGCACGCCCTTACTCGCGTCAATCATGCGGCTCAAATGATTAACGACCTGCTGACGCGATCGCGCGCAATTGAGAGACTGTTGAGGATAATTTGATTAACGTTGTCCGGTTTGCCGCGTCAATTCGCGCTCACGGCCTTCGAGCTTTAGGATGTCTCAACCCGTTGACGCTCGGGCCTGGGGCCCGCGGGGAGGCTGCCCATGAAGCTCTACAATTCCAATCTGGCGCCGAACCCGCGCCGCGTGCGCATTTTCCTCGCGGAAAAGGGCGTCTCGATCCCGCGAATCGAGGTCGATCTCGGCAAGCTCGAGCACAAGAGACCGGAATTTGCGGCGCTCAATCCCTTCCAGACCATTCCGGTGCTCGAACTCGACGACGGGACGAGGATCGCCGAATTGATCGCGATCTGCCGTTACATCGAGTCGCTTTGGCCGGAGCCGAACCTGTTCGGCTTGACGCCGCTCGAGCAGGCGATGATCGAGATGTGGCAGCGACAGCTGGAATTGCGCCTGCTTCTGCCGATTGCGCAGGTGCTGCGTCACACCCATCCGCACATGGCGGAAATGGAGAACCCTCAACTTCCCGACTGGGCGGCGGCCAATCGGCCGAGGGCGCTCCAGGCGATGGCGATTATCGACGAGATCCTGAGCGACCGGCCGTTCATCGCCGGCGAGCGATTCACCATCGCCGACATCACCGGCCTCGTGGCGCTCGATTTCGCCAGGCCCGCGCGGATCGCGATCCCGCCCGAGCTCGTCCATCTCAATCGCTGGCATCAGGCGCTGAAGGCCAGGCCAAGCGCCGCGGCTTAAAAGAAGCGCTGGCCTTGGGAAAAGGCTAGCGCCTCACGTCTGTTTTACTCGCTTAGTTGCAGACGCGCACGCCATGGCGCCACCAGCAGTGGCGGCCGTAGGGATGGGCGTAAGGATGCGCATAGGGGTGGGCATAGGCGGCGCCGTTTGGCCGGCATCCGCCGTTCGGTCCCCGATGAAAGCCGGCGCCGCAGCCGCCCGCTGTGAGCGTGATAGCGGATGGGGCCTTCTCGACGGGCGCGAAAGGCATCGCCTGGGAGGGCGCCGCGGCCGCAAGGCCACCGAGGGCAAAGGCAGAGGCAATCAGGATGTTTCGCATGGGGTTCGCCTTTCGATTAGGAGCGGCGACCCTTTAGCGGGGCGTGGTTGAATGGCGGCTGAATGGTTTGTGGCGCCGGCGCCTCAATGATTGAAGGATGGATAACGCCGCGACCCGATCTGCGGAACACATCGCCCGATCAATCGGCCGAGGTTCGGCGCCGGGCGCGCGGCTTGCGATTCGGCCACTTGACAATCCGGCTCGGCCAGCGCTCGGGCGCGAGGTCGGTCTCGCTCGCCGCCACCCGCCCGCGGACCGAGACGCCGGCCTCGTGGACGCTGTCGGGCGAACCCGACTTGAGCGGATGCCAGTCGTAGAGGTCGCGTCCTTCGGCGACCAGCCGGTAGGCGCAGGTGACAGGCAGCCAGCCCAGTTCGCGAACCACCGTCGCCGTCAGTTTGACGCAGTCGGGAACCAGCCGGTGACGGCGTTTATAGTCGAGGCAGCGGCATGTCTTGCCGTCGAGCAGCCTGCAGCCGATGTCGGTGAAATGAATCTCGCTTGTGTCTTCGTCCTCGAGCTTGACGAGACAGCAGCGGCCGCAGCCGTCGCACAGGCTTTCCCATTCGGCGAGATTCATCTCGTCGAGCGTCTTGACCCGCCAGAACGGCAGGGTTTGTGGGTGTTCCGCCGCCATCGGCCGGCCGCAGGCCTTTCCGGTTGACTCGCGGGCGCTCTCCAGCGCAACCGGGCGAGCGCCCCGCTCGACCTTAGGTCAGGTCACGTCCATACGCCAGCCTCGGACGGGATGGCGACATGGACTTTCACGCGCGCGCGGCGCGAAACTGCGGCTCACCAGGGGCGGGGAGAAGGCAAAATCACCGAGCAGGACGCCAAGAACGTGACCACGCTCCTCATCAGTCACTCCGCCTGCCTCGCGCACGACATGGGCGAAGGCCATCCCGAGCGGCCCGACCGCCTGCGCGCGATCGAACGCGCGCTTGAGAGCGAGACGTTCCAGATGCTGGCGCGCGACGTCGCGCCGCGCGCCGACCTCGCCGCGATCGCGCGGGTTCATCCGAAAGACTATATCGAAGCGATCCGCGCGGCGACGCCGAAGGAGGGTCTCACTGCGATCGATCTCGGACACGTCGATGTCGCCCGGCACCTACGAAGCGGCTCTGCGCGCGGCGGGCGGCGCCGTCTACGCGGTCGACGAGGTGATGAGCGGCAAGGCGCGCAACGCCTTCGTCGCTACGCGCCCGCCCGGACATCACGCCGAGACCGCGACTCCGATGGGGTTCTGCTTCTTCAATAACGCCGCCATCGCCGCGCGCCACGCCCGGGAGGCGCACGGAGCCGAGCGGGTCGCGATCGTCGATTTCGACGTCCATCACGGCAACGGCACGCAGGACATCTTCTGGGACGATGCGACGGTCATGTACGCTTCGACCCATCAGATGCCGCACTATCCCGGCACCGGCGCCGCCTCCGAGCGCGGCGAGCACGACCAGATCGTCAACGCCCCTTTAAGGGCGGGCGATGGGGGCGAGGCCTTCCGCGAGGCGATGGAGGCCAGGATCCTGCCGCGGGTCGAAGCGTTCGCGCCCGACCTCGTCATCGTCTCGGCTGGCTTCGACGCGCATCGCCGCGACCCGCTCGGCAATATCAATCTCGTCGAGGCGGATTATGCCTGGGCGACGCGGAAGCTCATGGCCGTAGCGCGCAAGACGAGCGGGGACCGGGTCGTGTCGGTGCTCGAGGGCGGCTACGATCTCGAGGGTCTTTCGCGCTCGGTCGCCGCGCATGTCACCGCGCTGATGGAGGGGTGAGCGGGCGCCGTGTCATCGCGCGGCCCTTTCGCCTATTCCAGCCTGTCGGCCTTGCGCAAAGCGGGGAAGATCCCGGCCCATAACAGCGTCACGAGGATCGCGCCCAGGCCGCCGAACAAAGCCGAGCCGACCGGGCCAAGCAGCCGCGCCATCCCGCCCGATTCGAACTCCCCCAGTTCGTTCGAGGCGCCGATGAACAGGCTCGAAACCGCGGAGACCCGCCCGCGCATCGGATCGGGCGTCACGATCTGCACGAGCGACTGGCGCACGAAGACTGACACCATGTCGGCCGCTCCCAGAATCGCGAGCGCGAGCACGCTCACCACCATCGAGCGCGACAGCGCGAAGATGAGGGTGGCGAGCCCATAGATCCCGACCGCTGCGAACATCTTCAAGCCCACACGCGACCTGAGCGGCCGGGCGGCCAGGACGAAGCCGGTGACGATGGCGCCGGCCGACGGGGCGGCGCGCAGGATTCCAAACCCTTGCGGGCCCACATGCAGGATGTCGCGCGCATAGACCGGCAGGAGCGCCGTCACGCCTCCGAGTAGAACCGCGAACAGGTCGAGGCTGATCGCGCCGAGCACGACCTTGGTGCTCCAGACATAGTTGAGCCCCTCCGCGATCAGGGTCCAGCGCGAGGCGGCCGCACGACGCTCGACCGGCGGCGACCTGACCCGCGCCAGCGAGACGAGCGAGGCGAGGCAAAGCGCCCCCGCCGCCGCGAAAGCCGCAACCGGCGAAAACGCCACCAGGAGCCCGCCGATCGCCGGACCGATTATGGTCGCCACCTGGTTGCCGGCCGAACTGGCCACGATCGCACGCGGGATCAGCCGCCGCTCGACCAGGGTCGGGGCGAGCGCGGTGCTGGATGGGGTGTAGAAGGCCCTGGCCGAGCCGAATACAGCCGCGACGCCGTAGATCGGCCAGACGACGTTCAGCCCGCCATAGGCCATCGCGCCGAACAGGGCGGATGTGCACAATTGCGCGCCAAGACCCGTCATCATGATCTTGCGCCGGTCGTAAATGTCCGCGGCGTGGCCGGAGAACAGGGCGAGCGCGAACATCGGCAGGAACTGGGCGAGACCCAGCATGCCGACCGCTAGCGCCGCTTGGTTGACCGACCCGGCATGACGCGCGACCGCATAGACCTGCCAGGCGAGCGTGACAGCCTGGATCTGCACGGCCAGCCTGTTACAGACCCCCCCGGCCCAGAACCAGACATAAGCCTGGACGGCGAGAAGGTCGCTGAGCGTCGCCGGGTTTTGCAGGACCGCTTCCGCGGCGACGACGCCTGCGGGATCGGTGTCGGGTAGGGGGGACATGCAGGGCTTCGTCTTGGCCGCCGGACCCGCCTCATGGCAAGGGCGTCCGGCTCACGAGCTTGTAATGGAATCATGCAGGCGTGAGCGAGGCCGCGTCTCCCGCCGCCGCGGCCGCCGCTCAGCCGTCGATCGGCTCGACCGCCGCGATCTCGATGCCGAAGCCCGAAAGCCCGACATAGGTGCGCGGATTGTCGGTGCGCAGCCGGATCGAGGTGACGCCGAGGTCGCGCAGGATCTGGGCGCCGAGCCCGACCTCGCGCCAGAGCATGGCGCGCGCGTCGTCGGATCCGGTCTGTTCGGCGCCGCTGAGGTTCGCCGGCACGCCCGCCGCGCCGTCGCGCAGGTAGATGAGCGCGCCCCGCCCCTCTGCCTTGAAACGACTCAGCACCTTGGGGATGACGCCGCCGAAAATGTCGGTGACGATGTCGGCGCGGTGCAGGCGCGCCGGCATGTCGCGTCCGTCGCCGATCTCGCCGTGAACGAAAGCAAAATGCAGCACAGGATCGAACGGGGTGCGATAGGCGTAGCCGCGCTGCTGGCCGAAATGCGCGGAGTTGACCGGAAAACAGGCGACCCGCTCGACCAGCTTCTCGCGCGCCTGGCGATAAGCGATCAGCTCGGCGACCGAAATGCGCTTGAGCTTGTGACGCTCGGCGAAGTCGGCGATCTGCCTGCCCACCATCACCGTGCCGTCGTCGTTGGCGAGCTCGCAGATCGCGGCGACCGGCGGCAGGCCGGCGAGCTTGCAGAGGTCGACCGCCGCCTCGGTATGGCCGGAGCGCATTAGGACGCCGCCCTGCTTGGCGATCAGCGGGAAGACGTGGCCCGGACGGACAAAGTCGCTTGCGCCCATATTGCCGTTGGCGAGCGCGCGCACGGTGTTCGAGCGCTGCTCGGCCGAGATGCCAGTGGTGAGGCCGTGCTTGACGTCGACCGAGACGGTGAAAGCCGTCCCGAGCGGCGCGTCGTTGATCGCCACCATCGGGGAAAGGTGAAGCCTGCGCGCATCATCCGCCGTGAGCGGCGCACAGACGATGCCGCAGCCATTGCGGATGATGAAGGCCATTTTCTCCGGCGTGCAGAATTGGCCGGCGACGATCATATCGCCCTCATTCTCGCGGTCGTCGTCATCGGTGACGATGACGATCTCACCGCGAGCGAAGGCCTCGATGACGGCGGAGACGGGGAGAAGCATGTCGAGTTCATTGGGCGCCGGCGGCGCGGGGTCGAGAAAATCGTTCGGCGTGACGGCGCCCTGCGTCTCGGCTACGATCCGGCCGGCGGTTTCACGCGAGAGCCACGAGCCGTGCTCGCGGCAGATCAGCGTGACCGCGCCGGGCGAAACGCCGATCCGGCGGGCGAAATCCGCGCGGGTCACTTGATTGCGCTTGAGCCAGTCGCCGAGCTTCATGGCTGCTAAATAGTCGCTGGCGCTGTTTTATACAACTCAATGATCGATCGCCCCGTGGCGGCTCACGCCAGGCCGGCAGACGGGTGATTGACTCTGGCTCAATTCACCCGCACCAGCATCTTGCCGAAATTCTGTCCCTGCAGCAGGTCGACCAGCGCCTGAGGCGCGTTTTCAAGGCCGTCGCGGATCGTCTCGCGCCAGATGAGCTTCCTGGCTGCCGCAAGAGCGGCCAGTTCGCCGATCGCCTGCGGCCACAGCTCCAGATGGTCCGAGACGATGAAGCCTTCGATCTTGAAGCGCCTGATCAGGAAAATGCGCATGTCGGGCAACGCGGTCGGGACCCCTTCGTAGGACGCGATCAGCCCGCAGAGCGCGACCCGGGAGAAATCATTGAGCCGGCCAAGCGCCTGCTGGAAGGGCTCGCCGCCGACATTCTCGAACAGGCCGTCGATCCCGTCCGGCGCCGCCGCCTTCAATTCGTCGGCGAAGTTTGGCGACTTATGGTCGACGCAGGCCGCGTAGCCGAGCTCCCTGACCGCGTAGGCGCATTTCTCCTTGCCCCCCGCGATTCCGACCGGCCGCGCGCCGGCGATCTTCGCCAATTGACCCACCACTGAGCCCACCGCGCCCGTCGCCGCCGAGACGAGCACCGTTTCCCCCGCCTTCGGCGCGATGATCTTGTTCAGGCCGTACCAGGCGGTGACGCCGGGCATGCCGAGCGCCCCGAGATAGGCCTGGATCGGCGCCGCCTTGGCGTCGATCACCCTCAAGCTCGCGCCGTCGCCGAGCGAATAGCGCTGCCAGCCGCCCATGCCGACGACAGCGTCGCCCGGAGAAAAGCGCGGGTTGTTCGACGCTTCGACAATGCCGACCGTGCCCCCGCCCATCACCGCGCCGACCTCCTGCGGCTTGGCGTAGGATTTCGCATCGCTGAGCCGGCCGCGCATGTAGGGGTCGAGCGACAGGAACGTGTGGCGCACCAGCGCTTCGCCCGGACCTGGCGTCGGAACCGGCGCCTCGACGACGCGGAAGTTGGCGGGCGAGACCTTGCCGGTCGGCCGGTGGTCGAGCAGGACTTGGGTATTGCTGGCCAAAGCGAGTTCCTGTCTTGATCCGAGAGCCTGTCTTGATCATCGTCACGCCGACTGCGCCCAGGATTTGAGCGAAAAGAACAGGAGCGACGTCGAAACGACAACCAGGCCGACATAGAACATCCAGCTGACAGCAAAATGCAAATCGGTAATCCACCACGACAGGGCGAAGGATATCAAAGCGGTGAGGGCCGGGATCAGGAGAAAGAACATCGTGACGAAACCGTTGTCGTTCCCGGTGACGCTGAGCGCGATTTGATAGAGGACACGCCCAACCGAGGCGGCGATGATCGTGCCCGCCATCATCAGGATCACCGGAACGGCCTGCCCAAAATGCAACTCGGAGCGCCAATACAAGAAAAACCCCACGACGGGGATAAGGATGACAGCCGAGACGAAGAAATTCGCCGCGATCGCAGCAGACTCGTCGTATTTCGCGAACCATTTGCAGACGAGCGTTCCGCCCAGCGCCGTGCAGATCGGCACCGGAATGGCGTAGAGCCAGGTGCCGTGCATCGCGCTCTCGGCCAATTGGCTCAAGTCGGGCCGGTTCGCCTCGCCGACCTGGCTCCAGGCCACCAGCATCGCGCCGAGAAACGCGGTGATGAGGCAACCGAAGAAGACCATGGGCGAGACCGGGATCGGCACCCTCGCTATGATGAGCGCCACCACGGCCGCGAAGAAGGGTTGGAGGTTGATGATCGCGGAGATGATGATCGGATGCGCGTTGCTGAGCGCGAGCTTGAACAGTAGCAAACCGACGATCCCGATCGAAAACAGAGCTCCAAGCTTGCGATAGTTGGCGGCGTTCCCGAGCAGCACAACGAGGTCGCGGCGGCTCTTTCCCCGCGCAACCAATAGCGGAATCGAGATCAACAGGGCGACCTGGGTCAGGAACACAAACTGCGTGACGGTGAGTCGCTTGGCCGCGAGAAACGAAAACGGCTCTTGCACCGACAGGAAGAGCGCGGTGACGACAGCGTAAATGCTTCCAAGCTGATAATTTATTCGGGGTTTCTGCGACCGTGGCGGTTGCATCTCGGCGAACCTGCGTCTCCGGCGCCGTTAATATCGACTTCGGGGTCGAAAAGGGCGCCTTGGGTTAGCGGGGGTGGATGCTTCCGGCCCCTGCCGGTCCGCTTGAGAAAACGACAAACCCGGATAGCGCGCGCGTTTTGACGGCGCGGTCGCCGTCCGTCCACGTCGAGATGCGGGGCGCTCGGCGCCCAACCAACGGTCGGCGCCCGCGGGATGTTCCACGGATCGAACGATGGGAAGCCCCGCTACTGAGCGGCCGCCGCTGTCACCAGTACGAAGCCGCGGCTCTTATCGCCGTTGGCAGCGTCGGACGTATTCATGGCGGCGAACATGTCGGCCGTCTTCACCCAGACGGGGGGATATTTATAGCGCGCGACATCGAGGATGAGGAAGCGGTCGGTCTTCGCGTCATAAGCGGCGAGCGGCGACATATGGCCGCCCCTCTCCTCTCCGAGCGCCTTGCGCAGGTAGTTGACGATGACGAAGTGGCCTTTCTCGCGAAGATAGGCGCTGGCCAGCTTGCGGAACTCGTCGACTGAGCTGTCCGACGCGTGATGAACCTCCGCCTTGACCGGCTCAAGGGCGAGAATTCCGCCGATCTGATCGAGCGTCATGCCCTGCTTCGCCAGAGTTTCGCGCGGCAGAACCTTGTCCGTCTGCTCGTCGAGGACATTGTCCTGGGTGAAGGTGCGGTACGGCTCGTATTCCGGAACCGCCGGCGCCGGAACGCCCAGCGCGTTGAGCACCATGACGATGCTCGCGACGCCGCAATAGGCCTGGGTCTTCTGGGTCAGGAAATTGCTGGCGAGCGGGAAATAAGCCTCCCGCGCGTCGCTCTCGGCGAAATAGACTTCGCCGTCGCGGGTGCTGAATCCGGTGAGATTATCGGGCAGGGGCAGGGTGTCGGCGCGCGCCCCGGTGGCGCAGAGCGCCACGATCAACATCGCGGAGGCGACGAGCCGCTTCAACATGGATTCGTTCCGCGTGACCTGATCAGACAACCAGATTGGCGCCTGCGGGGCGGCGAGGCAATCCCGCGTTGGCGCGGGCCGCTCCTCACAGCGTGCCGAACAGCTTGTCGAGGAGCCCCCTGTCGCGCGCCGGGGGCCCGCGGCCGGCGTTCGGGATGTCGGCTGGCGGAAGCAGCGCCCCGCCTTCGCTCGCTCCGACCGTCGCGCGAGGGCCGGCCCTCGCCTGAGGAACGAAGGCCTCGCGCGGCGCCGGCGCCGGCTGCGGCGGGCGTCCCCCCCGTCCGCCGCTCGGGCTCTGCATACTGGTGAGGTCGAGCGGCGGCGACGGCGAAGCGTCCGGGTTCTGCGCCCCGGCGCCGCGCCAGGTCCCGTCCGGCAGGCCGGCGACCGGGACGCCCTCATGCGCGGCCCGCATGAACCGGCTCCAGATCTCGACCGGCAGATTGCCGCCCGAAACCTTCCTGGTCGGCGAGTTGTCGTCGTTGCCGAGCCAGACGCCGGCGACAAGATAGCTCGTGTAGCCAAGGAACCAGGCGTCGCGCCAATCCTGGCTGGTCCCCGTCTTGCCCGCGGCCTGCCAGCCCGGCAGTTCGGCCTTGCGCGCGGTGCCGATGAGCAGGGTCTCCTGCATCATCTCATTCATCATCGCCACATATTGCGGGTCGATGACGCGGCCGAAGTTCGCGTTGCGCCGCAGGTAGAGCTGCTTGCCGCCCGCGGTGCGAACCCGCGTGATCACATGCGGCTGGACGCCGATGCCGCCATTGGCGAAGGCTGCATAGGCCGAGACCATCTCGAGCGGCGTCACGTCCGAGGAGCCGAGCGCGATCGAGGGAACGGGATCGAGATCGGACGTAATGCCGAGCCGGTGCGCGACCGCGACCACCGCCTTCGGCCCGACCTCCAGCCCCAGCCGCACGGCCACGGTGTTGAGCGACAGCGCCAGCGCCTTGGTCAGCGTGACGGGGCCGAAATATTCGCGCGAATAATTCTCCGGGCTCCAGCCCTTGACGGTGATCGGCGCGTCGTCGCGCACGGTGTCGGGAGTGAGGCCCTTCTCGAGCGCGGCCAGATAGACGAAGGGCTTGAACGACGAGCCGGGCTGGCGCTTGGCGGCGACGGCGCGATTGAACTGGCTGTCGGCATAATTGCGTCCCCCGACCATCGCCTTGATCGCCCCCATGGGATCGAGCGCGACCAGCGCGCCCTGCTCGACGCCGAACTTCGCGCCCTTCGCATTGAGCTCTTCCGTCAGCGCCCGCTCGGCCTCGCCCTGCATCTTGAGATTGATCGTGGTCGTCACCACGATGTCCTCGTCGATCGCGCCGATCGTACTGTTGAGGGCGTCCATCACGTAGTCGGCGGCGTAGTTGATCGAGCCTGCGCCCTTGTCGTGCTTGACCTCGGCCGGATTGGCGAGCGCGGCCTTGGCCATCGCCTCGGTGATATGGCCTTGTTCGGCCATCGCGGTGATGACTTCGGCCGCGCGCTCGTTGGCGCCCTTGAGGTTGTGGTCGGGCGCGAGCCTGGTCGGCGACTTCATCAGGCCGGCGAGGAGGGCCGCCTCCGGCAGCGTCACAAATCGCGCGCTCTTGCCGAAATATTTCTGCGACGCGGCCTCGACCCCATAGGCGCCCGAGCCGAAATAGACGCGGTTGAGATAGAGTTCGAGGATCTGGTCCTTGGAGTAGCGGCGCTCGAGCCAGAACGCCAGGATCGCCTCCTGGATCTTGCGCGACAGCGTGCGCTCACGGGTCAGGAACAGATTCTTGGCGAGCTGCTGGGTCAGCGTCGAGCCGCCCTCGACGGCGCCGCCGCCGGTCACGTCGCGCAGAAGCGCGCGCGACAGGCCGAAAGGGTCGACGCCATGATGCTCGTAGAAGCGCTTGTCCTCGATCGCCACGAACGCCTTGGGCAGATAGGGCGGCAGGTCGATGAGCCTGACCGCTGGGCCGCCGGTGTCGCCGCGATTGGCGATCAGCGAGCCGTCGTCGGAGAGGATGGCGATATTGGGCGGGCGCCTCGGCACCGCGAGCTGATCGATCGGCGGAAGCTGGCTCGCGTTATAGGCGACAAGCGCGCCGAGCGCGACGACGCCCCAGACCGAGAGCACAAGGCCCCAATAGGCGAGGTGGCCGAGCGCCGAGCGGCGCCGTCTGCGCCTGGGGCTCACGGCGGATCGCGACGCGCGGGCCTTTCTTTTGCGCAGGCCCGGCGGACGGTCGGCCGGGTCGGCGCGAAGGTCGCCTGCGGGGCTCCGGGTTCCCTCGCTCCGGCCGAAGCGCGGCTCGATCCGGTCACGCCTCTTCTTGCCGCCTCGGCCGAGCATCGCTGATCCCGCTCGCGGCGTGTCCCGATTGAGGGAGCCTCGGGCGAAACGCGCCCCGCCACGTTAAGGACCGTAAGGGCAGTGGTTTAAGGGCTAGTAAACCTTTTTCTCGATCCCGCCGGCGCATTGAGAGGCCGTTCACCCGTCATGGCGAGGAGCCGCGGGCTTGAGACGCGGCGATCCATGAGGGCCTCGGGCCGGGGAGGTCGCTGTTCTGTGACTTTCATCACAGACACATTCGGCCAAATCCGAGCAGACTGAATTCACTGGAGAAGCTCCGGGGCCAACGGGCGCCCGGGCCATTCGTACAAAATATTCCCACCAGACCCAAAGTTTCTGGGTCGAAGAAGCAGCAAGCGCCGAAGCGCCGAAGCGCCGCGCGACTGCGGGAGAAATCGCCATGGCCGATCCCGTCGAGCGAATGCCGAACGTCTGGACCTCGACGGACCCCGTCGAGAAAATGCCGAATTCTGCAGCCGCCGATCAACTGGTGTCCGGCGCCTCCGAAGATCGTCAGCGCGGACGTCTTTCCCTACGAGGCCAATGAGGTCGCCATCTCCCACACCGAAGCGGGTCATCTCGCCCCGGACGTCGTCCTGACCGGCGCAACGGCCAGTAGCGCCTTGTGCCAGTTTCTTCTTATACGGGACTTCGGCGTGAACTGGAGGCATCTCAAGGATCTGACATTGCGGGATGCTTTGCTGAGGGCGCAGCTCCAGCGTTTCGAAATCGACACGACGCTGCAATTCATGATCCTCGGATACAGCGATTCCGTTGGCTCCGAACGCAATAACGTGTTCCTGCGAACGGGCAGAGCCAGGAACGTCTTTCGTCTGCTTGGTCCAAGCGCTCGCTCTCGCGCAGTCGTGGTGCAGCCCGCCACGCCGAATGAATATTTTACGGTGAACTCAACGGTCGCCTCGAGGGCGGAGAATCGATCCGTGGTCATCCATATTCTGGCAAATGGTTCCGGAACCATCTAGCTAGAGCGATGCGCAATCAGCCCACGCCGGCCCGGTGTCATGCCCGCGCAAGCGGGCATCCAGCAAGCCACTGATCGAACCATGGATTCCCGCTTGCGCGGGAAAGACAATACGGCCGACTGCGATTCGATCTGAAAGCGCGTTGCTTTAGGGAATTGAATCCAGCGCTTGACGCCCTCGTCTGACGGCGGCGATGATTTTATCGTGGCCCGGCTACCCATCGGAAGGGTTTGGCCCAGAGAACGTCGCCGAAAGCGACGCCTAGGAGCCCGACGCTTTCTGTCGCTAGCCCGACGCTTTCTTGACAAAATCAGAAATCTGCGCTACATATTTTCTTATTGGCGGAATCAGTCCCCGTTTGGCGGGCCGCCGGGCGAGGAGAGCGGTGGCTGTTTGGACAAGCTGGCTCGACCACAACCGAGACGCGAATCAGGACGAAGGGGCGAATTTTTTTATTCCAATCGCTCGTAACCCATTGAAAAGTCTCGATTCCAAAAAATAAACGCTAGTAAATTGGAGTCAATTTGCTAGCGTTTACTGGCGCTTATTGGCGTTTGCTCGCGTTTATTTGCGTTTATTTTCTGGGGAGCTCGCGCAGGGGTTGTCGTCGCGGCCCGGCAACCGCCGCGGCCCCCAAGACAAGCGGACCCGAGGCGCGGGTTCGGCGGACTCGTCCGCCGCTCCATGCGGCTCCCAGCGGGAAAACGCGAAAATCGTTGGGTAACCGGCCATCGGACGCGCTTCAGCTTGCGCCCCGGCCCCCATCTTGGCAAAGTCCGCCCCCCGCCGGGGAGCACACGTCAGCGATTGTTGGGATTTCAAGCGATGAAGGTCACCATCGAGCGTTCGGTCCTGCTCAAAGCTCTGGGGCACGTGCATCGCATCGTCGAGCGACGCAACACCATCCCGATCCTCGCCAATGTGCTGATCGAGGCCAAGGACGGCAGATTGGCGCTCAAAAGCACCGATCTCGACCTCGAGGCCGCCGAGCAGGTTCCAGCCGATGTCGCCCAGAATGGCGCGACGACCGTTCCGGCGCATGTGATCTACGACATCGTGCGCAAGCTCCCGGAGGGCGCCCAGGCGAGCCTCGAGACGACGGGCGACACTGGCCAACTCGTGCTGCGCTCGGGGCGCTCGCGCTTCACCCTGCAGGCCTTGCCGGCGTCCGACTTTCCCGATCTCACCGCAGGCGAGTTCTCGCACAAGTTCGTCCTGCCGGCGGCCGAGCTCAAGCGGCTGATCGAGAACACCCAGTTCGCCATTTCGACCGAGGAGACGCGGTACTATCTTAACGGCGTTTTCCTCCACACCGTCGACAGCGGCGGCGCGCCGATGCTGCGCGCGGTCGCGACCGACGGGCACCGGCTGGCGCGGGTCGAAACTGCCGCGCCGGAAGGGTCGATCGGCATTCCGGGCGTCATCGTGCCGCGGAAGGCGGTCAGCGAAGTGCAGAAGCTCCTGGAGGACCCATCGCAGGACGTCGGGATCGAGATCTCGACCGCGAAAGCGCGGTTTTCATTCGGCGACGTCGTGCTGACGACGAAGCTGATCGACGGCACCTTCCCCGATTATGCGCGGGTCATCCCGACCGGCAACGACAAGCGCCTCGTCGTCGACAAGGAGCCGTTCGAGAGGGCGGTCGACCGGGTCGCGACGCTCTCGTCCGAGCGCGGGCGTGCGATCAAGCTCGCGATCGCAGACGGCAAGCTGACGCTCTCGGTCAACAATCCCGATTCCGGCTCGGCCAGCGAGGAGATTGAGGCCGATTACGATTCCGCGCCGATCGATATCGGCTTCAACGCCCGTTATCTGCTCGACATCGTCGGCCAGCTGTCTTCCGACACCGCGCTGATCCGCCTGGCCGACCCGGGCTCGCCGACGCTCATCCAGGATCGCGAGGGCGCGCCCGCCCTCTACGTGCTGATGCCGCTCAGGGTGTAGGTTTATCGCGCGCCTTCAGCCTGCCGCCTTGACCGCGTTGAGGCGCGCCTTGCGCTTCTCGTATCGCGCGTTCATCCGCGCCTCTGCCTCAGGCGAGCCGTCGTGCCAGGTGCCGAACAGCTTGTCCAAGGGCACGAGCCCGTCGCCATAGTTCACCTCGAAATGCTTGTGGTGGAGGTAATGGCCGTAGGCATGGCTGTCGAAGGCGGCCTCTTCGCTCGTCTCGATCTTGTCGAAGCCGATATGGCCGACGACCGCGCCGAATCCTGCGTAATGCAGCTGATAGATCGCCAGCACCGGGTTCGAGGGGATGATCAGGTGGATGAGCGACGACGAGAAATAGAGGAGTTGCTCGACCGGGTGCATCGACAGCGATGACCACGGCGACGGATTGACCGAGTGGTGATGGACGCTGTGCACCGAGCGGTAGAGCGGCGGCCAATGGATCAGGCGGTGGATGCAGAAGAAATGGAATTCATGGAAGATCGGCACGATCAGCGCCAGGCATCCGAGATAGAGGGGATGCTCGGCGAAGGAGAGCCAGGGCGCATAGCCGTTGGCGAAGGCGTAGAGGATCCCGACCTCGTAGGCCGTCCAGATCGGCACGCCGGTTCCGAATCCGCGGATGAGGCCCTCGACGTTCTGGCTGTGGAAAAGGAACGCCTTGTTCTTCAGGTCGTTGGGAAATTTGGCGTGGTACTTGAAGCGGTTTCCTTGAGCGCGAGCCATATAGAGCCGGTATTCGAACGCGCCGTAGAACAGGAACACCGCGACGCAATTGACGATGAAGAGCCTGAGGATCCAGCCCCAGGCCAGCGTCTTCATCACCTCGACGTCCGGCAATACGAACAGCGCATAGGCGACCGCCGACGCGGCGAAAAGGAGGTTCCAGGGCAGGAAATAGCCGGGGAGCCATTTCAGAAAGGCGAGCGGTTGAGGCGGAAGGACGAAGACGGGAGCGATCGAGAGATAGGCGCTCGGCGTCCAGTCCCCTCGCTTGTTGCGTTTGCCGAAATTGAGGTCGTCCATCGGAAACTTCCTCCACTGGGCTTCGAGCAGCGCAACCGGTCCGATGGTTCTCGGGCTCGAAACCTTCCCGTGCGTTCGGCCGGAATTATAATACGAAGATCGGCGGCGCGCATTGTTTCTTGGTCAGGAGCCGTCGGCAGCACTGATACGGATGACGGGCGCCTGGCCCGCGGTCCCTTATGCTGCGTCGTCGACCTCGCTCAACCGCCGCCCGCCCGTCCAGACCTCCGACACCTGAAGAGCGTCAGTCAAATGGACGAGGTCGGCGCGATGGCCGGGCTTGAGCCGCCCGATCCGATCATCGATGCGGAGCAGTCGCGCCGGCGTCAGCGTCGCCATCGTGAGCGCGTCGGCGAGCGGGACCTTAAGCACGCTGACGACATAGTCGACGGCGTCGCGCATGGTGATCGCCGCGCCGGCGAGGGTTCCGTCCTCGGCGATGAGCTTGTCGCCGACCCGCGTCATCCGCCGCCCCTGCAACTCGAACGTGTCAGGCCCGCCGGCGGCGGGCGGCATTGCGTCGGACACGAGCGCAATACCTCGCGCGCCCTTGGCGGCAAAAGCGGCGCGATAAGCTGCGCCATGCGCGTGCTCACCGTCGGCGATCAGGCCGCAGATGATGCGCGGGTCGGACAGCGTCACCCCGACGACGCCGGGCGCGCGCGACGAGAGCTGGCTCATCGCATTATAGAGATGGGTCACGGCGCTCGCGCCGGCGTCGAAGACTTTCTCGGCTTCCTCGGCGCTGGCGTCCGAATGGCCGAGGCTGACGATGATCCCCGCTTGCGCCAGCCGCGCGATGCGCTCGAGCGGGACCGAGACGGGAGCGAGCGTGACCACCGTCACGCCTGCGCGCGCCTCGATCAGGGCGTCGGCGTCCTTTCCCTCCATCGGACGGATGAATTCGGGCGGATGCACGCCCTTGCGCTTCACGTCGATGAACGGCCCCTCGACATGGATTCCGAGCGCGCCGGGGACATGGGCTTGCGCCCCGCGCGCCGCCGCGAGCGCGGCTGAAAGCACGCGCGGCGCGTCGGTCACGACCGTCGGCAGGAAGGCGGTGACGCCCGCGCGCCGATGGGCGGCTGCAATGGCGGCGATCCCCTCGATCGTCGGATCGGCGTTAAACAGAACGCCGCCGCCGCCATTGATCTGCCAGTCGATAAAGCCGGGGCTGAGAATCCCGCTGCCGAGATCGACCTGCTCGCCGCCGCGCGGGCGGTCTCGAACGGGGACGAGCGCCTGGATGGAGCGGCCCTCCACGACCAGCGCGCAATCGTCGTGCAACCGTTCGCCGTCGAACAGGCGGGCGCCATAGAAAACCTTCACGGGACGGCTTCCCTTTGAGACGCGACGGCGCCCCCGACGAGCAGGATCGCGCCGTCGGTCGGATCGTGGAGCGGTGGCTCGAGCCGCGCGGCGATATCCGGTTCATAATAGGGGCGCAAGGCTTCGCCGACGCCGCCGACCAGCGCCACCCGCTCCGCCCCAAGCGCGACCACGCCGCGGGTGAGGACGCCGATGGCGCGCGCCGCTCCTCGCGCGATCTCGAGCGCGACCGGATCACGGGCCCCCGCGCGTTCGAACACGCGCGGCGCGAAGGCGCCAAAATCACCTGGCTTCGCATCGCGCGCCCATTTCATCATCGCCACAGGATCGCCGTCGAAATGGCTGATGATGTCGTTCGTTAGCCCGCTCGCCGGACCGAGGCCGTCGTGAGATCGCATGGCGGCGCGCAGCGCGTCGAGGCCGACATGGGAGCCGGAGCCGTCGTCGCCGAGCGCGAATCCACGCCCGCCGATGATCGTTTCCTTGCCCCGCACCCGGGCGATCGCGGCAGAGCCGGTGCCAGCGATGATCAGCCCGCCGTCCGCGCCGGCGTGGGCGCCGATGCAGGCGGCGGTCGCGTCGTTCGCCGCGCGCAGCAGGCGAAAGCCGGGAAAGGCGGCCGCGACCCCCGCTGCGTCGCTTTCCTCCTTGAATCCGGCGAGCCCGAGGCCGATCGCGATTAGCCCCCGATCGGCGTCCTGAAGTCCGGCCGTCGCCAGAAGCTCGCCGACGACCGCCCGCAGCGCGGCGACAGCCCCGGCGAAATCAACATGGATATTCGCCGCGGCGCCGCTCGCCTCGGCGAGCGCTTGTCCGTTCGCGTCGCGCAGCCGGGCTCGGCAGCGGGTGGCGCCGCCATCGACGCCGAGGTAAAGCGCGCCGGTCACGCCGCCTCGCTCGATTCCAGGAGATCGACCATCGCTGACGCGGCCGCCCGGAGCGCGTCGGCCCCTTTGGCGGGCGTGAGCCGTTTCGCGCTCGCGCCTGCCGGCGTCTGCTCTGGCGTCGCGGGCAGATGCAGGAAGATTGCGGGGACCGGACGGTCGAGGCCGCCCAGATAGCGCAAGGCGCCGAAATAGAGATGGTTGCAGACGAATCCGCCGGCGTCGGTCGAAACGCGCGCTGGAATTCCCGCCGCTCGGATGGCGCGCGCAATGGCCTGAACGGAGGCACGCGTCTCGAGCCGTTCGGGTCCGCCCTCGGCGATCCTGACCGCCCGGCGTAGCGCCCCGACGTTGTCCGGCGCATTGGCGTCGTCGAGATTGCGGGCGAACCGCTCCACGCTGACCGCGGCGCGGCGCGCGGCCTGGCCGGTCATCAGAATCGCCTCCGGCCGGAGCGTCTCAATCGCGCTGATGAATGTCTTCACCGACGCGTCATAGGCGCAGGGCATGAGGCGTGCGACCGCCGCGGTGTCGCGATGGCGCCACCCTTCGAGCTGTCGCGCGGCCTCCCACGATGCATTGACGATCTCGCCGCCGAACGGCTCGAACCCGGTGATGAGGATCGTGCGCGCCGCTCTGGCCAAGGTCAGGCGAACAGGCTGCCGCGGTCGGCGAGACGGCGCACGTGAACGTCCGCATCGCCATAAGTCGCGCCGATCATCGTCAGGCGCTTGAACAGGTGGCCGACCTTGTACTCGTAGGTCATCGCGATGCCGCCATGCATCTGCACCGCCTGCTGGCCGATGAATTTGGCGGAGCGGCCGATTTGCGCCTTCACCGCCGACATTGTCTTGCCGCGCTCGGCCGCGTCGTCCTCGCCCGCCATCATCGCCGCCAGATACATCATGCTGCGCGCCTGCTCGAGCGCGACAACCATGTCCGAGGCGCGATGCTGCAGCGCCTGGAACGAGCCGATCGTGACGCCGAACTGCTTGCGCGTCTTGAGGTATTCGACCGTCATCGTAAGCGCTTCGGACATGGCCCCGACGGCTTCCGCGGCGAGCGCGGCGATCGTCTCGTCGATCGCTCGCTCGATGATCGGCAGCGCGCCGTCCGGGGGGCCGAGAGCGTCATGCGGCGCGACCCGGACGTCAGCGAAGCTGATCTCGGCCGCCCGCTGGCCGTCCTGGGTCGGATAGCCGCGGCGGGTCACGCCTTCGGCGTTGGCGTCGACGAGGAAGAGGCCGACGCCGTGCCGGTCGCGGCGCGCGCCCTTCACCCGCGCCGAGACGATCAGCTTGTCGGCGCTGTCGCCCTGACCGACCAGCGTCTTTTCTCCGTTCAGCACGAATCCGCCGCCGCCATCCTTGACGGCGCTCAGCGCAACATCGTTGAGATCGTAGCCCGACTGCTTCTCCATATGCGCGAAGCTCAGCTTAAGCTCGCCCGCGGCGATCGCGCCGATGAGCTCCGCCCGCTGGGCGTCGCTTGCGCCATGCTTGATGAGGGCGCCGCACAGGACCACGGTTTGAAGGTAGGGCTCGAGCGCCAGCGCCCTGCCGAACTGCTCCATCACGATCATGGTCTCGACCGGCGCCGCCGCCGAAGCCGCCGTCGGCCTCGGCGAAGGGCGCGCCGAGCAGGCCCATCTCGGCGTAGTCGCGCCAGAGCGCGTCGCTCCACCCGTGGGGGCTCGCTTGATAAGTCTTGCGGGCCTCGAACCCGTAACGGTCCTTCATCAGCCGCGCGATATTGTCGCGCAAAAGCTCCTGTTCGGCGCTGAGCTCGAAGTCCATTTCAGAGCCCCAGGATCGCCTTGGCGATGATGCTGCGCTGGATCTCGTTCGATCCGCCGTAGATCGAGACCTTGCGGTTGTTGAAATAGATCGGCGCGAGCGGCGCCGCCCAGTCGGGGCCGACCGGCGGCTCGTTGCTCATGTCGTCGGAATCTCGATAGGGCAGGGCGTAAGGCCCCACGACCTCCATCAAAAGATCGGTGGTCGCCTGCTGGATCTCCGAGCCCTTGATCTTGAGCACCGAAGAGGCGGGATCGGGCTTGCCCGCGTTGCGGCGGTTGGAGATGACGCGCATCTGGGTCATTTCGAGCGCCTTCAGCTCCACTTCCACCTCAGCAAGCTTGGCGCGGAAGAAGGGATCCTCGATCTTCGGCCCAGAGCCATAGACGGAAATCGAGGCGAGCTCGCGCACCCGATCGAGACGCGCCTTCGAGACGCCGACGCGGGCGATGCCGTTGCGCTCGTTGGCGAGCAGGAACTTGGCGTAGTCCCAGCCCTTGTTCTCCTCGCCGACGATCGCATCGGCGGGAACGCGCACGTCGTCGAGAAAGACCTCATTGACCTCATGGCCGCCATCGATCGTCTGGATCGGTTTCACCGTAATCCCCGGCGTCTTCATGTCGACCAGGAAAAACGAAATACCCTCCTGCTTCTTCGCCTGTGCGTTGGTGCGGGCGAGGACGAAAATCCAGTCGGCGTACTGGGCCGTGGTGGTCCAGGTCTTCTGGCCCGAGATCACCCAGCCGTCGGCGTCGCGCCGGGCGCTTGTCCTAAGGCTGGCGAGGTCCGATCCTGCGCCGGGCTCCGAGAAGCCCTGGCACCACCAGTCGCTGAGATCGATGATGCGGGGCAGGAATCGCTGCTTCTGCGCCTCCGAGCCAAAGGTGTAGATCACCGGGCCCACCATGCTGACGCCGAACGCGACCAATTCAGGCGCGTTGCCGCGCTGGGTCTCGTCGAGAAAGATCGATTGCTTGATCGGGCTCCATCCCGTCCCGCCCCATGCCGGCGGCCAGTGCGGGGCCGCCCAGCCCTTGGCGGCGAGAATGCGCGTCCAGCGCACATAGTCGTCCTTGGAAAGCCGGCGGCCGGCGACCATCTTCTCGCGGATCGAAGCCGGGAGGTTGTCGCGGACAAAGGCGCGGACCTCGGCGCGGAACGCGAGCTCGTCCTCGGTCAGTCGAAGATCCATGGGTATCGCCTCCCGGATGACAGCGCGCCCGAAGCGGGGCTTGAGCGCGGGGTTCGCGCCTTGGCGCCCAATGTCGAGCCTTAGCGGGGTTCCGTCAACACATTCGACGTCGGTCGATACCTGCGCTGAGAGTAGGGCGCCAAAAGACACTGGCGAACGGGTTATGCGTAGGTCAAAGCGGGTTCGCCGAGCAAGACGCAAGGCCAATTGTCCATATGTATGGCCGCTCGCCGGCCCGGCGCCGAGCCGCTTTTGTTGTCATGGTCATACTTTCGCGGCATTTTGAACCGCGAAGCTCGGCGAATCGTTGCCGCGGCAGTTCGTCGAGGCGGAGTGGAAGTCGTTTCAAAGTGCGCACTGTTCTGACCATCATCGCGGTCGCGCTTGTCGCGGTGATGTCGGTTGCGCTGGTCGCGCCGTATCTCATCGACTGGTCGGCGCAGCGCGGTGAGATCGAGGCGCAGCTTAGCGCGATCACCGGCGCGAACGTCTCCCTGACGGGACCGGTCGAACTGAGAGTCCTGCCGACGCCCTATCTCGCGGTGGGCGAAGGTTTGGTCAGCGCGCCAGGGCCCGACGGGGCGAAGCTGTCGTTCGGATCGGCGCGGCTGGAGCTGGCGCTCATCAAACTGCCGGGCGGCCACATCCAGTTCACTGAAATTCGCCTCGAGAAGCCCGTTCTGACCCTCACCCGCAGTCCTGACGGCGCGCTCAAGCTGCCGCCCCTGCGGATGGCCGGTCTTCATTCGACCGGGTTTGACCGCCTGACCGTGCAGGACGGGCGGGTGAGGATCGTCGGCGCAGCCAACGGAGCGACGCCGGAAATCTCCGGCGTCGAGATCGACGCCGCCGCGCCGTCCCTCGACGGTCCCACGCATCTGAGCGGGCAATTTTCCGGCCCGGACAACGTTCCCGTCGTCTTCAGGCTCGCCTCGGAAAAGCCGGGGCCCGATGGGACGCCGCTCCGCGTTACGGTGGATGCGGGGCCGAGCTGGCCTGGCGCCGAATTTGACGGCGCCCTCCAAGGCGACCCGGCGGCAGGGATTGGCGCCCTTCGTCTCGCCGGCGACGCCACCTTGACGGGAACGGCGCCCGGCGAGCAGGCGCCGACCCCTTGGCGGATCGCGGGGCCGATCAGCGTCGACCTCAATCAAGCGGTCCTGCGCGGGGCGCAATTTCAACTCGGACCGGAGGAAAGAGCGATCCGCGCGGATGGGGACGCCAGACTCGTGTTCGGCTCGCCCGCCAGGATCAGCGTCGCGTTCAAAGCTAAACAGGCCAATGTCGACGCTTTCATGCGCCGCAAGGG
Source organism: uncultured Alphaproteobacteria bacterium (assembly GCA_963764955.1). Taxonomy (GTDB): domain Bacteria; phylum Pseudomonadota; class Alphaproteobacteria; order Rhizobiales; family Beijerinckiaceae; genus Roseiarcus. Next base: position 83,140 of record CAVXVE010000028.1, read on the forward strand.
CGAGGACGGGGTCACGCCTGCGCGCGCCGCGGCGCTGTTCACTCACGTTGTGTCGGCTGCGCTTCAGGGCCGTGGGAGCCAGATGGCGATCGACGCCCAAGTCTGGGCCCAATCGATCATCCTTGGCGAGCATACGCTGCCCGACGCTCACGCGACGGTGAAAATTGTCCCTGGAGCGCCGCTCAATCTCAACTTCAACCTTGGCCTCCCGGGGGAATCGCGTCTGCGTGGGGACGGGGACCTCGAGACCAGCGCAGAACCAAAGTTTCGGGGCGACGTTGCTTTCAAGAGCGCGGATTTCGCGCTCCTGCGCGATTGGGCGACTCTCGGCGCGCCGCCGTCCGTGGCCAAGGTCGCAGCGTTCGGCCAAGCGCTTCCTTACCGTAGCGCATCGCTCTCGGGAGCGGTCGAAGTCTCAGCCGCCGGATTCTCTGGACGCAATCTCAAGCTGATGCTGGATCGCACGGCCCTGACTGGCGCGCTCGCCTTCAAGGCGCCGGCGGGCGCCGACGCAGGTCGCCTCGACGTGGACCTCGCCAGCGATTCGCTCGATGTCGAGGCGCTGCCGAGTCTCGCCGCAGCGAAGTCGATCGGCGACCTCGACCTCTCGCTTTCGTTGAGAGCGGGCTCGCTGCATATCGCCCGCGTCGGCGAAACGGAGATCGACAGCGGCTCACTAGAGGTGAACCTCACCAAGACAGGGCCGAATGTCGCCCTCAAGCGCTTGAGCGTGGCCGGTTTGGACGGCGCCTCGCTCGAGGTCGAGGGCGCGCTTGGTCGCAACTCGACTTCGGCGACGGGCCGGTTGCGAGCCGACCGGCTGCACGATTTCGCCGCACTGATTTCGCGCCTTGCGCCGGGCGATTGGAGCCGGACGCTGGTCAAGCGGGCTGGCGAGCTTTCGCCGGCGGCTTTGACGTTCGAAGCGCACGGCGGGCCGGCGAACGCTGACGGCGTTCCCGCCATCGACTCGCTCAGAGCCAATGGATCGGCAAGCGAAACCCAGTTCGCAATCACCCTCGATCCGCGACCGAAAGACGGCGGTCGCGCTCTCACCGTCAGCCTCGATTCCACGAACTCGGGTGAGCTGTTGCGCCAGCTTGGCGTGAACGCCGCGACGGCGGCGAGCGGGCGCGCGCGCCTCTCGCTCAATGCAGCGGGCGAATGGGAGAAGGGCTACGACGTCGATGCGTCATCGCAGCTCATGGGTGCGGAACTCACGTGGCGAGGCCGCTTTGTGCCGGCTGCGGGAAGCGACGACGCACGGCTGTTTGGCTCCGCCAAGGCGAAGTCGCCGAATCTCGCTCCGTTGGCGGCCGCCCTCGGTCTTGCGCCCGCTAACGGCGGGGCGCTCGGGCCTGCCGATATCGGGTTCGATGTGATCCTGCGCGGCGAGCAATGGAAATTATCGCGGCTCGCGGCGACGATCGGCGGGGTCAAGGCGAGCGGCGAGCTCACTTTTCAACCTCAACCTGACGCGACGCTCGCGTCGCTGTCCCAGGCGAGCGCTGAAATCTCGCGAGCCGAAGAGGCGGTTGGCTCCGGGGCTCCCGCCGGTCGCTCGGCGGCGCCTGCGTCGGCGGAGATCAATGGCGAGCTCACCGTCGAACGCATGCCGCTGGGCGGGGTTTTGGCGCTCGCGCTCGGACCGCCGCCAAGCCGGGCGGGAACGCGCTGGTCGGAGGCGAGGTTCGCGCCGCCGCCGTTACGTCCGCCGTCCGCCGCGGTAAAGCTCAAGGTCGAAACGCTCGACATGCCCGACGCTCTGATCGCACGCGACTTCGTGACCACGCTGCGCTTTGACAAGGGCCGGCTCGATCTCGACGGCTTCGACATGCGGATCGCGGGCGGCGGCGCCTCCGGCCATGCGACGCTGCGCCGCGACGCCGACACCGTGACGCTGACAGGCGCGTTGGCCCTCGACGCGATCGCGCTCGACCGGCCGGGATTCTCGGGCCGTGTCAGCGCCGCGATTGATTTCGCTTCGACCGGGCGCAGTCCCGCCGCGGTGATCAACGGACTTGCCGGTTCGGGCGCGGTGACGTTCACTGGCGCGGCCCTGGCGCGCAGCGATCCCACCGCGCTCGATCGCGTGGTCGCCAAGGCGCAGACCCCTGACGCGCCGTTGGATGAGACCAATATCGCGTTCGCCTTCAGCAATGAGCTCAATCGGGGGCCGCTGGCCATTCCCGACGGACCGGCGCCGATCTCGCTCAGCGGGGGCGTCGCGAAAATTGGCCCGATCAAGATCGCCGAGGGGCGCGGGGAGGGGACGCTGACCGCCGATCTCGATCTGCGCACGCTCGCCGCCGGGACGCAGCTTGCGCTCACTTCGTCAGCCAGCGATTTGAAGTTCTGGTCGGGGCCGCCGCCGGGCGCGGCGGTTGCGGTCGAAAGCGCATTGGCGGCGCCGAAGCGGCAGGTCGACGTCAGCACGCTTTCCGCCGCGCTCGCCGCCCAGGCGATCGCGCGCGAGACCGATCGCATCTCGACAATGGAAGCTGACATCCGCGAGCGCGCGTTCTTCAACCGGCGTCTCAAGGGCGAGCGGTTCATGGATCGGAGGCGGCAGGAGATCGAGGACTGGAAAGTCGAGCAGGAGCGGCTGAAGGCGCAAGCTGATCGCCTGCGCGACCTTGAGGAAGCGCAGAAGGCGGCCGACGCCGACGCCACAAAGAGGGCGGCCGACGCCATCGCCGCAAAGAGCGCCGCGGAAGCCGCGGCAGATAAAGCGGCGGCCGAGAAAGCCGAGCGCGATAAGGGGGCCGGCGGCGCAGGGCCGCTTAAGCCCGACAGGCCAGAAGGAGGCCCGGCGACAATGACGAGCGCCCCGTTCGCCGCCGCTCCGACGCCGAAGAGCGACCAGGTCGGCGCCAATGGCCCTGCTTCTCCCACACCCCCGCCGAGGCCCAGGGCGCGCCCGACACAGAGCCGAACCGCAGCCAGGCAAGCTCTACTGATCTGCCCGCACGGCGCTGCCGGTTGCCCGGCCCTCGCAGGACAAATCGGCGCATTCGGTCTCAAGCACGAACACACGGATGGCCGATGAAAGATTGGCGCCGCCGCGCGAGGCGTCGATCATCGCTGCGAGGCGATTGAGGGACAGACTGCGTTCAGCCGCGATACGGCGCAGCCGGCGCCAGAACGCATCCTCGAGCGAAATGCTGGTGCGATGTCCGGCGATGACGAGCGAGCGCTTGACGACGCGCGCATCCGCGCTGTCAGTCGCCATCGGGCGGAGCGAGCCGGCGGGCGTCCAACTGCGCCTCGGCGAGCGCGCGTTCGCTCTCGATGAGACGTTTCTCGGGCTTCGAGCGGCCGAAGACGGCGCGGTTTTGCACCGCTTCAGCTTCTTTAAGCTCGCGGTTCTTCTGCTTTCGCGCCCGCCGCAGGTTGACGATCTCGGTCAAAGCGCTCGCCTTTTGCTATTTCTTGCGGAAGGCGTCGATCGACACGACCTTCGCTTCGCCTTCGGGCTCGGCGGGTTTCTCCGCGCCGTGGGAGGCCTTCGCAGCCGCGGCCGGTCGGGCAGTCGGCTTGACCGGCGCTGGCTTCGCGGGTGGGCGGCCCGGCGCTGGAGCCGGCTCCTTTTGCTCGACCGCAGCTGGCGACCGGCTCACTGGCTCGGATACGCGCGGCTCGAGCTTGAATCCGAACGGAACCGAAGGATCGGTGAAGCCGGTGATCGAATCGAACGGCACCGTCAGCCGCTCCGGCTTGCGAGCGAAGTTGAGGCTGACCTCGAACGCTTCCGGGGTGACGACGAGGTCCCAGAACTCGTGCTGCAGGATGATCGACATCTCGTCAGGGAAGCGCTGCTTGACCGCGGCCGGCGCAACCACGCCAGGCGCATGCGTTTTGAACGCGATATTGAAATGGTGCTCGCCGATGAGCCCATTGCGCGCGGTGTCGGCAAGCACCTTGCGCACCACGGAGCGCAGCGCGTCCTGCACCAGAAGGTCATAGCGGATGAGGTCGGTCGCCATGAGGATAAGGGCTCGCGGGGTGGAGCTAGAACTAGCCGACAGTCCGCGGTATTGCAATCGGCGGCGCGCATGCAAAGGTCCGCGACGAAAGAAGAAGTGGAGGCTTCTGTTGCCAGGCGCCTCCGGACCCCGCCTAGAAGTGCAAACCCCTAGGACTTGATTCCCAGTACCAGCGCTGCATTACGCAGCGAGGGCCACCGGAGCATAGTTGTCATTCGCAACTATAGGTTTGACCCGATAACGGCGGTATCATGCCGAGCGAAAGAATCACCCTTTGGGTCCCCCGTCGAACCTATTTCGCCCCCGCCGAAGCCCGCCTCCTTTGAAGCGGGCTTGGGTGGAGGCGCCGGGTACCGCCCCCGGGTCCGAAAGACTTATTCCGATGCCCATTTATCGCCATAGCCGCCCTTGCGGGCTGCAGTTCGAATATAGGGGCTTCGCGCCGGGTAGGGAAGGGGCAGCTGCGAGCGGGCATCCCGCGAGGCGAGCCGAACGTCACTTTCGGTCGGATCAACTGAAGGCGATGAGGACCTGGCGCTTTTAGTCTACTGACTTTATGGATTAATGTGCTAGACCCCGTAGAGGTTTCCGCCGCCCAGGCTCAGCTTGATGCGCATTGCGGACCTATCGGCTAGGCTCGGGTGAAGCTGGAAGATCGCGGCGGACGGCGGGCCGGCGTTTGAGAAGGAGGCTGGTTGGATGAATTGGCGTCGATGGTTCGTCTCTGCGGCGTCCGCCGCGGCGCTCGCGGGCGTTCTCACCTCCGCCGCGTTCGCGCAGGAGGTGACGCTGACGGTCGGCAAGCTGCTCGAGCTGACAGGACCGTTGTCAGAGAACGCTCCCTCGCAGGACAAGGCGATCAACATCGCGGTCGACTACGCCAACCAGGCCGCGAAGGCGGCAGGCGTGCCGATCAAAGCCACGGCGATTTCCGCCGACGTGCAGGGCGATCCGCAGGCCGCCCTTTCCGCGGCGCGCGCGCTGGTCGCCAAAGGCGCGACAGCGCTGATCGGGCCCTCGATCACGCCGGAGGCGATCGCCATCGCCAACGGCCTCACGATCCAGAAGAAGATCACCATGTGGCCGGTCGGAACGAGCATGCGGCTGCGCACGATCAAGGACGAAGGAACGATCTTCCGCACTGTGCCGCCCGACAGCCTGCAGGCCCGCGCTCTCGCCGCCGCCGTCGAGGACAAGCTCGGGGGAGCGAGCGGCAAGCTGCTCTCGATCGCCTATCGCAACGAGCCTTACGGGGAAGGCCTGTCGAAGGACCTTTCCACCGCCTGGCAGGCCAAGGGCGGCAAGATCCAGGGTCCCGTGGTGTTCGACCCGACGCAGGCGACTTTCGACTCGGAGGCCCAACAGATCGTCGACAACAATCCGGACGCCTACGTGGTCATCGACTATCCGGACACGTTCGCCAAGCTCGGCGCCGCGCTTGTCCGAACCGGCAAATTCGATGCGAGCAAGCTTGTCGTTCCGGACGCGCTCGCCTTCTCGACCGTTCCGAGCAATATTCCTCCGCAGGCGCTGGAAGGGGCGCGGGGGACGCGCGGCGGGTCCGACACATCGACTCAGGCCTACAAGCTTTTCGATGACCTCTGGCAAAAGGCGGGCGGGGTCGAGCATTTCGCGCTCGACGCCAACAGCTTTGATTCGACAACTCTTGTGATCCTTGCGGCGGCCGCGGCCAAGTCGGCCGATCCCGCAGCGATCCAGTCAAAGGTCCATTTCGTGACCCAACCCGGCGCAACCAAATACTCGCCGACCAACCTTGGCGATGCGCTCAAGGCCGTCTGGGCCGGCAAACCGATCGACTATGTGGGAGTCGCCGGCGCCTTCGAATTCGCCGCCAACGGCGACCCGACGATCAGCCGTTTCGACATCTTCGAGTATCGCGACGGCAAGCTCCACGTCATCAAGCAAGTCGACGCGGCTGAGTGAGCCCATCTGAAAGCGCGGCTTTGGTCGAGGACGAGCGGCGGTTTCCATTCCGGCTGGCGAACGCGCCTGGAGCGGTTCGGCTGGCGGCCGCGCTGATCGCCGTCGCTATCGCGCTCACCATTGCGCGCGGCCCCGTGGCGGTCGGGCAGACGACGCTCAACGGCCTCGTCGCGGCCGGGTACTTCTCGCTCGGCGCTGTGGGCCTTACGCTCGTTTTCGGCTCTTTGCGCATCATCAATTTCGCCCATGGCGATCTGCTGACGCTTGGCGCGTACCTGACCTTGGGAATGAACGCGCTCGGCTTGCCGTTCTGGCCTGCGGCGGCGCTGGCGATCGCCGCGACGGCTGGGGTCGCGCTCGTTCTCGACTGGATCGTGTGGGAGCCGATGCGACGCCAGCAGACAAGCACGCTGCAGCTCTTTCTCGTCGCGATCGGTCTTGCGATGATCATCCGCTACACGATCCAGTTCTTCGCCGGCAGCCAGCCGCGCAGCCTGGGACAGGACGTGCTGAGCGAGATCGTCGTGGGCCCATTCCATCTGGGCGCGCTGCAGGCGCTGGCGCTCATCGTCGGCGTCGCGGCCGCGAGCCTTGTCGGCCTTGGCCTCGCCTTCACCCGCTTCGGCAAGCAGATTCGGGCGCTGGCCGACGACATGGCTCTGGCCGAGGTGTCGGGCGTCGACGCGCGCAGCATGATCCGCCTTGTCTGGCTCGTCGCTGGCGGCCTCGCGGCGCTCGCAGGCGTCCTCTACGCCGCCGCGGTCGGGTCGGTGAATCCCAACTTCGGCTTTCTCATTCTCCTGAGCCTCTTCACCGCCGCCGTCCTTGGCGGGATCGGCAACGCCTACGGCGCACTGGCCGGCGGCCTTATCGTCGGGCTTGCCCAGGAATGGTCGACGCTGTTCTTCAACACGCGCTGGAAGCCGGTGGTCGGCTTCGCCATCCTCATCCTCATGTTGCTCATCATGCCGCGCGGCATTTTCGGCTCGGGGCGCGCACGCTCATGAGCTTTCTCGATGCGGATTTTTGGGTAGGCGTCGGCGTCACCGCCGGCGTGTACGCCATTTTTGCCCTGGGGCTGCAGCTCAATGTCGGCTTCACCGGCCTCGTCAACCTCGGGCAGGCGGGCTTCATGGCGATAGGCGCCTACGCTGTGGGCATGCTTGTGGTCGATGCTGGCTGGCCGCTCCTGCTTGCTCTGCCCGCGGCCATTCTCGTCGCGATCGCGGCCGGCGCCCTGGTCGGCCTGCCGACCTTGCGGCTTCGCGCGGATTATTTTGGCGTCGTCACCATCGCGTTCTCGGAAATCACCCGCTACACTTTGCAGAACGCGGCCTTCGCCGGCGGCAATCAAGGCGTGCTCGGTTACGACGGGGGATGGCGCGACTTTCAGGCCTGGGCGTTGACCAAGCTTGCGCCGATCGGCCTCGGCGGGACGACCCAGCTTCCGTTGCTGATCGCCGTTTGGGCGACAGCGCTCGTTTGTCTTGCAGCGCTCGTCGTCCTGCAGCGAAGCCCATGGGGCCGGGTCTTGAAGGCGATCCGCGAAGACGAGGACGCCGCGGCCGCGCTCGGCAAGAACGTGTTCGCCTTCAAGCTGCAATCGCTTGGCATAGCGGCCGCCCTCGCTGCGATCGCCGGGTTCTTCCTCGCGCTCAACGTCACCTATCTCTATCCAAGCGAATTCGATCCGAGCTTTACTTTCTTCGGCTATGCGGCGCTTATCCTCGGCGGCTTCGCCAGTTATGGAGGCGTCGCGGCGGGCGCGCTCGTCCTGTGCGCGCTGACCGAAGGTCTGCGCTTTCTCGACCTGCCGCTGTCGTCGAGCCAGTCCGGCTCGCTGCGTTTCATCATTGTCGGTCTGATCCTGGTCATCCTTTGCATGTACCGGCCGCAAGGCCTGCTCGGCTCGAAGGCGGAGATGCAGCTTCGCTCATGAGACGCGAGACGAATACGAGCGAGCCGATCCTTACGCTTGAAGGCGTCGCCAAGAGCTTCGGCGGCTTGCGCGCGGTTGACGGCGCGAGCTTTGCGGTCGCCGCCGGCTCGATCACCGCGCTCATCGGGCCCAACGGCGCCGGCAAAACCACCGTGTTCGATCTCATCAGCGGCTACGAGCGTCCGGACTCCGGCGCTGTGCGCTTCGAGGGGCGACGCATCGACGGTCTTGCGACCCACCGCATTGCCAGGCGCGGGCTTGTGCGGACCTTTCAGTTGACGCGAACCTTCGCCGCGATGAGCGTGCGCGACAATATGCTGATCGGCGCTCAGCGCCAGGCGGGCGAAAGCCTTGCGCAGCTCGTCTTCGACCCGAAGGGCGTCAAACGCGCCGAGGAGGCCGCGCAGGCGCGCGCCGACGCCCTCATGCGGGCCTTCGCTCTGGACCGGAAGGCTGACGACTATGCGGGCTCTCTCTCAGGCGGACAGCGCAAGCTGCTCGAGTTCGCCCGCGCGCTCATGGCTGAGCCGAAGCTCGTCCTGCTCGACGAGCCGATGGCGGGCGTGAACCGGGCGCTCGGCGCAAGCCTGCTCGACGAGGTCGAGCGGCTCAGGCGAGAAGAGGGCGTGACGTTCCTCTTCATCGAGCACGACATCGACATCGTCATGCGGCGCGCCGATCATGTGATCGCCATGGCCGAGGGCGCGGTGATCGCCGAGGGTCCGCCTGGGCTCATTCGCCGGGACCCGCGATTGATCGACGCTTATCTCGGCCGCAGGGGAGCCGTGGCGTGACCGCTCCCCCTGTGCTTGCGGTCGAGGATCTTGTCGCCGGTTATTCCGCGGAGGTCGATATCCTCAAAGGCGTGTCGATCCGCGTCGAGGCGCACGAGATTGTCTCGGTGGTCGGTCCGAATGGAGCGGGAAAGTCGACCTTGATGAAGGCGATTTTCGGCCTCGTCCGGCCTAAGTCCGGACGGGTCATGGTTTCCGGCAGGCCCATCTCAGGCTTGCGCCCGAGCCAGGTGGCGCGGCTCGGCGTCGGCTATGTCCCGCAACGGGCCAATGTGTTTCCGAGCCTGACCGTCGCCGAAAATCTGGAGATTGGTCTCTCGGCGGCGCCGCATAAATCGCTGCCGCGCCGGCTCGAAGCGATGTACGGCCTTTTTCCCCGCCTCGCCGAGCGCCGCCGCCAGACCGTCGGCGCAATGTCGGGAGGCGAGCGGCAGATGGTCGCGATCGCGCGCGCCTTGATGCCGGAGCCGTCGGCGCTCTTGCTCGACGAGCCGTCGGCGGGCCTTGCGCCCATGCTGGTGGATGGCGTGTTCGCGCAAGTGAGCGCCATCAATCGCGAAGGGATCGCCATCCTGATGGTCGAACAGAACGCGAGGGCTGCGCTCGCCCTCTCGCACCGCGGCTATGTGCTTGACCTCGGCCAGAACCGTCACGAAGGTCGTGGCCGCGACCTGCTCGATGATCCGCGCGTCGCGGAGCTTTATCTGGGCGCCGAGGAGCCGGTCGGCAGCGAGGGACATGTATCATGAAGGCTGTCGTCTTCGACGCCCACGGGGCGCTTGACGCCATGCAGTATCGCGACGCGCCCGACCCGGCCCCGGGCCCGCGCGACTGCCTGCTCCGCGTCCGCGCCGTGGCGCTCAACGGCTTCGATCCGATGATCCTGCGCGGCATTCCGGGCCTCAAGACGCCGCTGCCGATGACGCCGGGGGCCGACATCGCCGGCGAGATCGTCGCGCTTGGCGCCGAGGTCGACCGCGCGAAATGGAAGATCGGCGATCGCGTCACCGTCATTCCCAACCAGGACGAGGGCATGGTTGGGGAGACATTGCGCGGCGGGGCCAGCGAATATTTCGCAACCGGCGAGCGCTATCTTCTGCCGCTGCCCGACGACGTGTCCTTCGTCGACGCGGCGTGCCTGCCGGTCGCCTACGGCGCTGCGCTGCGCATGATGGAGACCCGCGGACAGCTCAAGGCCGGCGAGAAAGTGCTCGTTCTCTCGGCCGCCGGCGGGGTCGGCGTCTGCTGCGTCCAGCTCGCCAAGGCGGCGGGATGCGAGGTGGTCGCGTGCGCAAGCTCCGCCGAACGGGCCGATCGTCTCAAGGGCATCGGCGCTGATCACGTGATCGACACGTCGACGCAGAACTATGTCGCGGAGATCCACAAGCTCTACGGCAAACCCCGCACGCGCGGAGGCGGCGGAGTGGACGTGATCGTCAATTACACCGGCGGCGACACCTGGGCGGAATGCTTTCGCGCGCTCACGCGCAACGGGCGCCTTCTGACTTGCGGCGCGACCGCCGGATATGATCCGAAGACTGACATTCGCTACATCTGGTCGTACGAGTTCAACATCATCGGCAGCAACGGTTGGACGCGCGAAGATCAGATCGAGCTTCTGCGCCGCATCGCTGAAGGACGGTTGAAACCGATCAAGCATTGCGTGCTGCCGCTTGCGCGCTTCAGGGAGGCGATGACCGACCTGATCGACCGCAAGGTGTTCGGCAAGGCGGTGCTCACGCCATGAACGATCGGGCTTGGCGAAACGGAGAGGGCGCGGCCCCGGCGCTTGATTTCGCGACGCTCGCCGCCATGGTGAAAGACTGTCCGTTTCACCAGTGGCTCGGGGTCGAGCTCATAAGCCTGGATGAGACGGGAATCGCCATTCGAACGCCCTGGCGCGCCGAGTTCGTCTCCGACCCCGACCGCGGCTACGCGCATGGGGGCGTGCTGGCTTCGCTGATCGATCTCGCCGCGGACTACGCCGTCGCGGCGCGGATCGGGCGGGGCGCGCCGACAGTCGACATGCGCGTCGACTATCATCGCGCGGCAATGCCGGGGCCTCTCATCGCGCGCGCGGCGGTGGTCAAGCTCGGCGGCACGCTGACGACCGCGGAGGCGCGCGTTTTTGACGAGCGCGATGAACTCGTCGCGAGCGGCCGCGCGCTCTTTTTCACGCGGGCGCCATCGGAGAAGAAGGAGTCGGGGGCTTGACTGGACTGGACCATATCCTTTGGGCTGCGCCCGATCTCGGCGCGGGAGAAAAGATCATCGGGAGCCTCACGGGCGTCGCGCCGGCGCGCGGCGGATCCCATCCCGGCTTAGGCACGCGCAACAGCCTGATGGGCCTCGATTCCGGGATCTATCTCGAGATCATCTCGCCGGATCCGGCTCAGGAGCTAGAGGGCAATCGGGGCGGCCGCATCGCAGCCCTGCCGCGTCCAGGCATCATGACCTTCGCCATTCGTTCGGACGATCTCGACACGCTGAGCGCGGCGGCTCGGCGCGAAGGCCTGTCTCTGCAAGGCCCGGTGGCCATGAGCCGCGACCGGCCGGACGGCGTGCGCCTCGACTGGACTATTCTCTATCTCGAGGACAGCCGCTTCGGCGAGGCGATCCCCTTTGTGATCGATTGGGGCGCGTCGCCTCATCCGTCCGAAAGCGTTCCGGCTGGCTGCCAGCTGCGCTCCTTCGCCGTCCTCCATCCGAAGGCCGACGAGCTCGCGCGTCTCTACGCCGCCCTCGACATTCCGGTCCCTGTCAAGCGCGGCGCCTATCCAGGTTTCGTCGCGGAGCTCGCGACGCCAAATGGCGACGTCGTCCTCACCCATTCCTGAAACCAGCGGCCAGCGATGCGAGAAGGAACGTCCATGCCGTCCGTTGATTCCGCGGCTCACAACCTTGGCTATTGGAACGCCGCCGCGGCGGCGCGCTATCCCGACAAGATCGCGATCTTCGATCTGTCGCGCGACCCGCCGCGAAAGGTGAGCTACGCCGAGCTGGAATCGCGTCTTGACCGCGTCGCCTCGACACTGGCGCGGCTCGGCATGAGCTCCGGCGATCGCCTGGCGATGGCGATCAGCAACCGCGTCGAATTCGTCGAGACCATGTTCGGCGCGATGCGGGCGGGCGTCGTCCCGGTTCCGCTCAACACCAAGCTCGGCACCGACGCGCTTCGTTATGTGATCGAGGATTCCGGCGCGGCCGGCGCCGTCGTCGAGTCCGCCGCCAACGCGAACGTTGCGCGCATCGTCGACGACCTTGATCTCAGCCTTCGCGTCATGCTCGATGGTGAGGACAAAGGCTGGCTCGACTATGAAGGCGAACTGGCCAAGAGCGACGCGACGTTCGCGCCGCCGGCGCTTCCGGCGGACGACATGGCCTTCCTGCCCTACACCTCGGGCTCGACTGGCAAGCCGAAAGGCGTCGTGTTGACCCATGCGGGCCAGCGCTGGTGGCTCGACTGCCTGCTGCGCTACTGGCCAACGCCAGCCGAAACCCGGGCGCTCGTCGCCGTCCCGCTCTACCATAAGAACGCCATGGCGGGCGCCATCAAGCCGATGCTGGCGGCAGGCGGCTCGGTCGTGCTTTTGCCCGACTTCAGGCCGGCCCGTTTCCTACGCGCGCTTTCGGACTATCGCTGCACGCACGCGAGCGGCGTGCCGGCCGTTTTCACGCTCCTCCTGCAGGAGCGCGAGCTCATTGCGAGCCTCGATTTCTCCTCGCTCAAGGGGCTCAAGATCGGCTCGGCGCCCACGCCGAAGGAGCTCCTCGACGCGGTCGAGGCCGCCTTTGGCGCGCCGGTCAGCGAGAGCTACGGCCTCACCGAAGGCGGACCGGTCATGATCGGTCCGCCGATCGACGGGCGGCCCGTTCCGCGCGGGAGCTGCGGCGTCGTGTGGCCCGAGGGTGAGGTCAAGCTCGTGACCGCGGAGGGTGAAGAATCCCCGACCCATGGCGAACTCTGGGTGCGAAATCCGGGCGTCACGCCCGGCTATTACCGGTTGCCGGAGGTCAACAGCGAGCGCCTCAAGGACGGATGGTTGAAAACCGGCGATGTGTTCGAGCGCGACGCCGACGGCTTTTTCTATTTCAAGGGCCGCACGGACGACATGTTCAATTCCGGCGGCGAGAACGTCTATCCGCTCGAAGTCGAGAACATGCTTCTGCGTCATCCGGCGGTCGCCGAGGCGTCAGTCGTCCCCGTGCCGCACGCCGTCAAGGGCGAAGTGCCGGTCGCGCTGGTGGTCAAGGCGAAGGGCCGCGACGTCGGCGAAGATGAGCTCAAGCAATTCTGCCTCGCCAATGGTCCGGCTTACGCTCATCCGCGGCGGATCGACTTCGTCGTCGAGCTGCCGCTCAACGGTCCGGGCAAGATCGACCGCAAGGTCGTTCAGCGCATGATGCGCGAACGATACGGGGCCCTCGGCTGACGAGCACGCTCCGCGGTTTTGCGGCGGCGCCCGGGCCCAATGTCCACGCCGTCGACCCGGCAGTGGCTCGGATCGATATCCGCACTTTAAGTCCAGCGTCGGGAACCATCCTGCGCAATTTGCGTTGGGGCGCAGAGCCGCTTCAGAGGAGCGGGCGGTGCCCGAAAACCACAGGAAAAAACGATGGTCGGCTGATGTGACGGCGCATTCCGACGCGCTCGATCTCGAGTCGAAGGTGTTTGAGAAGGAAAACGCCACGGATATCGCGCGATCGCTCAAGCGCTCGGCCGAGGCGAGCGACCGGCGGAAATCGAGTCCCTTCCGATCGGCGATGTCGATGCTGACCTTCTACATCAATCGCGCGGGCCGAAATTTGCCTGCCGAACGGAAGCGGACCCTCGAAGCGACCAAAGGAAAATTGCGCGAGCTATTCGGGCGCAAACGCTGACGCTGCTCGGCTTAAGGAGAACGTCATGAGCGCCTCAGATTCGGGCTCGTCTCGGCGCAAGGTTGCGGAACGCTCCGATGACTCGCCGAGCCTGCCGCACGAAAGCGACCGGGAAGAGCGACAGCCCTACGCGAGGGAACTCGAGGACTATAGGCATGGCGTGATCGCGCCGCCTGAGGAGCAGGTCGGGCAGGAACCCAATCGCAGAACGCCAAGGAAGCGGACGAACAAGCCCGCGTTTCGCTTCTCGACGCCCTGCGCGAGCACATCGGGCTTACAGGGACAAAGAAGGGCTGCGATCACGGCCAGTGCGGCGCGTGCACGGTGCATGTCGACGGGCGTCGCGTCCTCTCGTGCTGACCCTCGCCGTACTTCGCGCAGGCTCTCATCGCTCTCGATGCGACCATCGAGATTCGCGGCGCCCGTGAGCGCCGCACCATCCGTTTCGCGGAGCCGCATCGTCCTCCCGGCGAACGGCCGGACATCGAGACCTCGCTTGCGCCCGATGAGCTGATCGCCGCTTTCTTCGTTCCCGCGGCAAGCTGGACCTGGCGGTCGCGCTTTGTGAAGGTGCGCGACCGCGAATCCTATGAGTTTGCGCTCGCCTCCGCCGCCGTCGCGCTGGACATGGGTCCGGACGGAGCGGTGAACGAGGCGCGGATCGCGCTCGGAGGGGTCGCGACGATCCCCTGGCGGGCGCGCGAAGCCGAATCCGTCTTGGCCAGGCGCCGATTGACCGCGGAGATGGCGGCGCAGGCCTCCGAGGCGCTGTTCCGCGGCGCCGAGCCGCGCAAGTTCAACGCCTTCAAGATCGCGCTCGGCCGCAGGACGCTCGAGCGCGCGCTCACCGAGACCGCGGCGATCGAGGTCTGACATGGCGCACAGCTCCCCAGCTCAGCAAACGAACATGGGACAGCCGATCCCGCGCTTTGACGCGAGGCTGAAAGTGACCGGGGCGGTCCGCTATCCCTCGGACGAGCCCATCGCCAATACGGCGTTCGCCTGCCTCGCTACCAGCAGCATCGCGCGCGGCGCCATCCGTGAGATGAATCTGGAGAGCGCGCACGCAGTCTCCGGCGTTCTCGACATTCTCACCTTTCGCAACGCCAACCAGGTGAGGCCTTGAAAACCTTCTCGGGAGGCGGGCAGGCGGCGAGCTCGATCGTGCCCTTGAGCTCGGCGAAGATCTGGCACGATGGGCAGATCGTCGCGCTTCGTGGCGGAGACATTCGAAGCCGCCACGGAAGCGGCGCACAGGATCCTCATTCAATATGAGGAGGAGCGGCCGAGCGCGACCCTCGACTCGGCGGGAACGGAGATGAAGCCGGTCGTCGACGTCGACAAGAGCCATGTCGATCCGAAATTCCGCGACGCCTCGTCCGCCTTCGCCGCAGCGCCAGTCAAAATCGACGCCGAATATTCCACGCCGCCTCAGCACCACAATCCGATGGAGCTGTTCACGACGTCCTGCGTCTGGAGCGAGGGACATTTGACGGTCAACGAACCGAGCCAGTTCGTCTATGGCATGAAATATGGCCTCGCCGAACAGCTTGGCGTCGAGCCGGGAAATATCCGCGTCGTCAGCCGCTACCTCGGCGGGGCGTTCGGTTCGAAGGGGTCCGTCACCGCGCGCACCGCCCTTGTCGCGCTGGCGGCGAAGCGCCTCGGGCGCCCGGTCAAGCTCGTCGCGACGCGCGCGCAGGGCTTCACCATCGCCACCTACCGCGCGGAGACGCGCCATCATGTGAAGCTTGGCGCCGATCAGACGGGCAAGCTCCTCGCCCATGTCCACGATGCCTGGGAGCTCAGTTCGCGGCCCGACAATTATAACGTCGCCGGAACGTCGAGCACCGCGGTGATGTACGACTATGGCGCGATCGCAACCAGGGTGAATGTCGTCACCGCCGATCGCAATACGCCCGGATTCATGCGTTCGCCTCCCGAGGTTCCCTACATGTACGCCCTGGAAAGCGGCATGGATGAACTGGCTTACGCATTGAAGATGGACCCGGTGGAACTGCGGCGGAGAAACGACACGATGAAGGATCCGGCAAGCAGCCGGCCCTATTCGAGCCGCTCTCTCATGCGATGTTTTGATGAGGCCGCGGAGGCGTTCGGCTGGAGGAATCGCAACCCCGAGCCGGGCTCGATGCGCGATGGCGATTGGCTGGTCGGCTGGGGATGCGCCACCGCCACTTATCCAACGCAAATCATGGCGGCGGCTGTTCGCGTGCGACTCTCGCCGGACGGCTCCGTGCGCGTGCAAATCGCCGCCCACGAGGTCGGAACGGGCGCCTATACCGTCATCGGCCAGGCGGCGGCGGATCAACTGGGCGTTCCGGTCGACATGGTGACGGTCGAACTGGGTGACAGCGCGCTGCCGGTCGGTCCCATCGCCGGGGGGTCGAACACGACCGCGAGCGCGACGTCGGCGGTGGTCAAAGCCTGCGGCGCGATCCGCGCGAAGCTGTTCCAGGCGGCCGCGAAATCGAACAGCGACGCTTTCGGCGACAGGCCGATCGCCGACTTCGGGCTTAAAGAAGAACGCATTCACGCCGGCGACGCAACCATGGCCCTGGAGACCGCCTTCCGTCAGACAGGGCAGGGCGTGCTCAAGGAATACGCAGAATCGGTTCCGCGAGGCCTGCCGCAGGATTCGATCGACAAGCTCTATTCCGGCCAAGTCGCGCTGACCGGCGGCCCGAAGGGCGAGAAGCTCGCCTTCGCGTTCGGGGCGCATTTCGTCGAAGTGCGCGTGTATGCGCGGACCCGCGAAATCCGCACGCGGTCGGCGCCTTCGCCGCCGGCCATATCATGAATCCGCGCACCGCGCGCAGCCAGCTGATGGGCGGCATCATCTGGGGCCTGAGCTCGGCCCTGCATGAGGCGACGGAGCTCGACGAGAGAACTGCCCGCTATGTCAACACGAATCTGGCCGACTACCTGATCCCCGTTAATGCCGACATTCTGACGGTCGAAGTGATCCTCGTGCCCGAGACGGACGATTGGGTCAATCCACTCGGCGTCAACGGCCTCGGCGAACTCGGCAATGTGGGAGGGAACGCCGCGGTCGCCAACGCCGTCTTCCCGCAACGGGCCTGCGCGTGCGCGACCTGCCGATCCGCCTGGAAAAGCTGCTCTCGAGCTGAAGCCGCCGGAGAGCGGCTTCGCCGGGCGCTTTCAACTCCTCTATTCCCATTCGAGTACGCCTGGCTGTCCAACCACCTGAATGAGGCTGGGAGGAACGCCATGTTCGTCGCGCATCGCTTTGCGCTGGACGGAGCACCGAAGCTCTTCGACTTGCGCGCTCACGTCCTGCCGGACGGTGAAGCGCGAAAGCTCGAGGCCGGCGGCGCCGAGCGCGGCCATCGCCGAACCAAGGTCGAACTCCCCGACCTTCCACTTGAGCCGCAGGTCGGAAGTGCGCTGCTGCTCGAACCTCATCTCGAGCATTTTCAACGCGCGCAAAATGAGCAGTCCCAGAAGGCTGCCTGCGACGCCGAGCCCGATCTGTCCGCCGCCGAAACAGAGGCCGACGACAGTGACGAACCAGAGCGTGGCGGCGGTCGTGAGGCCGTGAACGGTGTCGCCGCGTTTGAGAATCGCGCCCCCGCCAATGAAGCCCACGCCGTCAGAATGCCGAGCGGCAGGCGCATGAGATCGAGAACGACAAAGGAGCCGGAGGCTTTGCCGACACTGTTCATGAGCCAGTTTGCCTGCAACATCGCAAGGCAAGCGGCCAGGGCGACGAGGGGCGCGGTTCTCAGTCCAGCCGAATGACCTTCGACGTCGCGATCAAACCCGATCGCCCCCGCCGCCAATATCGTGAGGGCGATGCGAAGGCCGACGTCCCACCAGGTCAGGGTGAGAGGCATGGGGAGCTAAGCGAGCGCGCTAAACGCGGGCGATCTACGATCGGATCGGATTGGACGATCCGTCGCCAAGGCGCTCATATGCGTTCCCCAGGACTTCGATGCGGATCTCATGCCCTGTCCGCAGATCGCCGGATGCTTCGGCGACTGCAACCTCGTAGGCGGCCTCCTGCGAAACGTAGCTCATGCCGGGCTCGCCATCGCGCGTCACCTGCCACTTTCCGTCATTGGGCGCCACTCTGTAAGCCACGATCGTCATTGTCGATGTCCTCGCTTGGCAGACCCCAGCCGAATAACCCAGTCAGGGGGTAGGAGTTCCCCTTCGCTGAGGTCGGCGCGGGCGCGCCGTGAGATCAGCCGCGACATGCGTCGATCGAGATCCACGTCTCCGTTGATGGGCAGACGGGTTAAGCGAGCGAAAGCGCCTGAACGGAACTCCTATAGGCCGCCCGCGTTTGACAGCCGTGCCCTTCCTTTCTTTTCAGCAATGGGCTCCGCGCTTTTCGCTCCGACGGCCGTTCATCCGACCGCGGGGCTTTTTGGCGGCGGCCTCAGGTGCGATGTCCAGCGCCAAATGCGTGAACGAAGCGCCGTCGATGCTGCGCGTTCGGTTTGATGGAACCTTCCGTCGTCGGCGGGGTTGGCGGGCGTCGCGAGCCGACGTTATGCGGCGTGATCGATCAGGGTTGGTTCGTTTCGCAATGTTCGCAATGAGCTCGCTAAAGACGGTTTCGGTTTGGGAACGGGCTTCGAGTCCCGCAACGTGGGACGCAAGAATTTCGGCGATTTTGCGCGTGGCGGCGGCTCCGGTTGCTGCAAGGCCTTCGGAGATCGCCCAGGTCGCCGTCTTTCTCGCGTCCGACGAAGCGTCATACGTGACGGGGCAGACGATCTTTGCCGATGGCGGCCTCCTCCTCCCCGTGATTACAACGGCTGATTTCATCCGCGGGGATCGAACCCCGCGCGCATTCGTTGGATAGGTCTCGGGCAGCCAATTGCAACGTCCTCAGTTCGGACCGGTGTCACGCTCGGTTCGGATTTAGAGTCCCCGATAGGGGATCCGTAAACCCCACGCCTTTAGGCGGCTGGATAGGGGCGCGTGCGGTATAGATTGGCTGGATGGAAGCGTACAAGCGAGGCGGCCATACGGTCTGGGGCTGCAAGTATCACTTGGTCTGGGTGACGAAGTATCGTTACCCGGTGCTTGGCGGCGGCGTTGGGGTTCGCTGTCGCGAATTGCTGCGCGAGACGGCGCGGGCGCATGAGATGGCGGTGCACGCAGGGTCGATCAATCGCGACCATGTCCACATGCTGCCGTCGATCCCTCCGAGCCTGTCGGTGTCGCGCGCTGTGCAGCACTTGAAGGGCCGCAGTTCGCACAAGCTGCTGAGCGAGTTCGGCGTGTTGCGCAAGCGCTACTGGAGCCAGCATCTGTGGGCGAGGGGCTATTGGGTGGTGAGCAGCGGCAACGTCACAGATGACATGTGGGTCGAATATATCAAGAACCAAACCCCTCCCGAGCCCGATGACAACTTCAATGTCACCTGAGTTGCGGCCATGTCCGCCGGATGGCGGACCGATCCGGCTTTGAGCCGTAACTCGAAGCCACCGCCTTTCAGGCGGTGGAGAATTCACACAGCAAGGCGAGGCGCGGCCACAAGCGTTCTGCATCTAGGAGCCTGTCCAGATAGCGTCTGAACGGCGTGGGGATTTGAGATAGGCGCCGTCAGATCGCCTTGGCGAGCTTTGTGATGTTGTGGGCGGTGCAGATCAGCGCCCACTCTGCCTGCACGGCCTCAAGGCCACGGAGCAGGAATTGTCGAAATCCTCGTGCCTGCTTGATCTGCCCGAACACCGGCTCGACGATCTGCTTTCGCAATCGGTACCGGCTGCGATAACCGGCACGCTTCAGCTTCCGCCGCATTGTCTGCGTCATCTCGCCGCCGACCTTACGCGTAGTCTCGGCCGGATGCTTGGCTCGCCCGGTGGCGACATAGGCGTAGATCTTCCGGGTCGCGAGCGCCAAAAGATTGTCCTCGCTGCAATAGCCCGCGTCCGCCCAAATCTCCCTCGGCTTGCGTCCGAGGTTGGCCCGGACGGCGTCGACCAGGGGAACAAGTTGCGGACAGTCGCTCATGCTCTGCGTCAGTCCATGCGCCACGATGATTTGCTTGGAGGCGTTCGCCTTGATCTTCGTGCCGTCGAGCGCGACATGCCCCAGCTTCGCCAGCCCGGCTTTTTGCGCCAGCTTCAGCACCTGCAAAAACAGCCTCCCCAGCGCCGGCAGATGACGCTTCCTGAAGTCGGCGATCGTGCGAAAATCGGGCGCATCGTGCACCACGATCATCATGAAATCGACCCGCTCGGCGCAGGCCTTCGCGATCCTCCGCGCGGAATAAAGACCAGAGCAATAGGCATAGAGCAGCAGGGCCGTCATCAGGCGCGGATCGAATGGCGGCTGACCAAGCCCGCTTTTATAGCTTGCGACAATCTCCGACAGGTCCAGATGCTCGCGCGCCAAACCGACGACGAACTGCGCCAGGTGGTCCCCCGGCACACAATCGACGACCGAAGCCGGCAGGAGCTGCGCCTGATCAATCTTCCACGGTCGAAAATGTCGGCTCATGTCGCGAAAGGAATCAGATTCGCCGCGAAAACGCCACCACTACTCGGACACGCTCCTAGTGTCCTGATCGACAAATATATACGATTCTCTGCGCGCGTTGGCGCAGAGGATGGCGATGGGCAAGACGGCGGTTGGGATCGATTTGACCGACAGCGAGCGGCGCGAACTTGAGAGCCTTGCGCCGCGGCGCAAGACCGCGCAGGGGCTGGTGCAGCGGGCGCGCATCGTCTTGCACGCGGCGGAAGGGGTGGCAAACAAGGACATCAGCCTGCGGCTGGGCGCAGCCCCCAACACGGTTGGAAAATGGCGGCGCCGGTTCGCCGAACATCGGATGGCGGGTCTTTATGACGAGCCCCGTCCCGGCGCGCCGCGCCAGATCGGCGATGACGAGGTCGCCGAGGTCGTTCGCCAGACGCTCGAGGCGACGCCGCCGGATGCGACGCACTGGAGCCTGCGCTCGATGGCGAAAGCAGCCGGCTTCGCGCCTTCGACGATCCACCGCATCTGGAGGGCTTTCAACCTCCAGCCTTACCGCACCGAAACCTTCAAGCTCTCAACCGATCCTCTGTTCGTCGAGAAGGTGCGCGATATCGTCGGGCTTTATCTGTCGCCGCCGGAGCGCGCGCTGGTTCTTTGGTTGACGAAAAGAGCCAGATCCAGGCGCTGGACCGAACGCAGCCGCTTTTGCCGATGCGCCCGGGCCAGATCGAGCGGCGCACCCACGACTATGCGCGTCACGGAACCCTCAGCCTGTTCGCTGCTCTCGACGCCGCCACCGGCAAGGTCATCGGGCGCTGCTATCCCCGTCATCGGGACGCGAGTTCCTGAGCTTCCTGCGCGAGATCGAACGCAATGTCCCGCGCGGCCTCGACGTCCACCTGGTGATGGACAACTACGCCACCCACAAGACCGAGCCGATCCGCAAGTGGCTCGGCGCGCGGCCGCGATGGCATGTTCACTTCACCCCGACCGCCAGCTCGTGGGTCAATCAGGTCGAGCGCTTCTTCGCCGACGTCACCGAAAAGCAAATCCGCCGCGGCGTCCACCGCTCGACCGCGGAATTGCAAACCGCGATCCGAGCCTACCTCGACGCCGTCAGCGCCAACCCAAAGCCCTTCCGCTAGACCAAATCCGCTGACGACATTCTCGCCGCCATAAAACGCTTCTGTCTCAAAACCCTCGACATCGCCGCAGCCCAAGCCAAAGCACGAAACTCAGAATCAGGACGCTAGAAGCCCCGCGCAGGTTTGCGGGCGTTCAGGTTTATAAACCGTCGATCGCGACAAGAGAGATATACTGGCTCAGCGGCGCCACGGCGAGGCGTATGTTGCGACGAGCGCGGCGACCTCGCCGGCCTGGGCCGCGAGCGCGCGCCGAGAAACAGTCGTTCGCCTCAGGCCGCCTTCCGTCTCTCGTAGGCGCCGTAGAAGGTCTCGCCGCGCTCAGCCATTTTGACAAGCTTCTCTCCGGGCTCGAATTGCGGCCCGTATTTCGCTGCGAGCTCATAAGCGCGGGCGACGAAAGCCTTGAGCCCTATGCCGTCGATAAACGACAGCGCGCCGCCTGAATAGGGCGCATAGCCGAAGCCGAGGATCGAGCCGACGTCCGCCTCGCGCGGATCGGTGACGATCCCCTCGTCCATGCAGCGGGCGGCCTCGAGCGCCACGGTGAAGAGGAAGCGATCCTTGAGGTCCTTGACGCTGACGCCATCGGGATCGAGCCGCTTGCCGACGATCTTGCCAAGCCCCGGCCACAGGCTCTTCGGCCCATGCGCCGGGTAATCATAGAACCCTTTGCCGTTCTTCCGGCCGAAGCGGCCTTCCTTGCCCGCCATCGCCTCGATGAGCTTCTCCTGGGCGGGATTGACGGCGTTCGCGCCCAGATCCGTTTTCGCCGCCTTGAGGATTCTCAAGCTCAGATCAATGCCGACTTCATCGTTGAGCGCGAGCGGCCCGACCGGCATGCCCGCCATTTTCGCCGCGTTCTCGATCATCGCCGGCGGCACGCCCTCCATCACCATCGCGTGCGCTTCGACCATGTAATTGCCGACGCAGCGGTTGACGTAGAAGCCGCGGCAGTCGTTGACCACGATCGGCGTTTTCTTGATCGCACGGACGAAATCCATCGCGACGCTGAGCGCTTTCGCGCCGGTCTTCTCGCCCATGATGATTTCGGTCAGCATCATCTTCTCCACCGGCGAGAAGAAATGCACGCCAATGAAATTTTCCGGATTGAGCGACGTCTGGGCGAGCGACGCAATCGGGAGGGTCGAGGTGTTGCTGGCGAACACGACGTCGGGGCCGACCACGGCCTGCGCTTGTCTGGTCGCCTCCGCCTTGACCGCGCGATCCTCGAACACCGCCTCGATGATGAGATCGCAGCCCTTAAGCTCGCCATAGTCCGCGGTCGGCGTGATGCGCTGAAGCAGCGCCTCCTTGTCGGCGGTCCTGGCGCGGCCTTTGGCGATCTGGGAGCTGACGAGCTTGTCCGAATAGGCCTTGCCCCTGTCGGCAAATTCCTGATCGCGGTCGATCAGCACGACATCGAGCCCGGCCGACGCCGAGACATAGGCGATGCCGCCGCCCATGAGGCCAGCCCCGAGCACGCCGATCTTCTTCAGGTTTGTCGGCGGAACGTTCGCCGGGCGCCGCGCGCCCTTGTTGAGTTCGCCCATCGACAGGAACAGCGAGCGGATCATCGCCGCCGCTTCCTTCGATAACAGGATGTTGGCGAAATATTTGCTCTCGACGGCGAGCCCGAGGTCGATCGGCAGTTGCAGGCCCTCGAACACGCTGTTCAGAACCGCCTTGGCGGCCGGATAGTTGTCGTAAGTTTCGCGCCGGTAGATGGCGTTGGCCGGCGGCCAGATCATCATGCCCTGCGCGGAAAAGACCTTGCCAGAAGGAAGCTTGAACTTCGGATCGTCCCACGGCGCTTTCGCGTTCGGATTGGCCTTCACCCAGGCCTTGGCGAGCGCGACGATCTCGCCGGCTGGCGCCACCTCGTGCACGAGGCCCATCTTTTTGGCCGCGGCCGGACGGATCTGATCGCCCTTGAGCAGCATCTGCAGCGCCTCGGGCGTCGGCATCAGCCGCGGCACACGCTGCGTGCCCCCAGCGCCGGGAAAGAGTCCGACCTTAATCTCCGGCAGTCCCACGCGGGCCTTGTCGCTGTCGGCGACGATGCGATAATGGCACGCCAGCGCCAGCTCGAACCCGCCGCCGAGGCACACCCCGTTGATCGCGGCGGCGACCGGCTTGCCGGAGGTTTCGAGCTTTCTCAGGATCAGCGGATATTGCCGGATCCCGTCGACGAAGGCGCGCATCGCCGCGTCCTTGCCTTCCGCCTTGGCGCGGCGGGCGAATTCGACGCCCGCCGTCTCGAGCATGGTGAGATCCGCGCCCGCCGCGAAGCCATCCTTGCCGGAGGTGAAGACGGCGCCCTTGATCGCGGCGTCGCTCGCAATTCTATCGACGATCTGCCCGAGCTCGCCGACGACCTCGGCGTTGATCACGTTCATTGACCGCCCCGGCATGTCCCAGGTCACGAGCGCGACGCCATCCGCGTCGTTCTCGAAGCAAAAATTGGTGAGGATCATGGCAAAAACTCCGTCTCGCGATCAGACGCGCTCGATGATGGTTGCGGTGCCCATGCCGCCGCCGATGCAGAGCGTGACGAGCGCCGTGCTCTTGCCGGTGCGCTCGAGCTCGTCGAGCACGGTGCCGAGGATCATGGCGCCCGTCGCGCCAAGCGGATGGCCCATGGCGATCGCGCCGCCGTTGACGTTCACCTTGTCGGCGTCGAGATCGAACGCCTGACGAAAGCGCAGCACGACGGAAGCGAAAGCCTCGTTGATCTCGAAGAGATCGATGTCGTTCAGAGTCATGCCGGAGCGCTTGAGCACCTTTTTCGTGACATCGACCGGGCCGGTCAGCATGATCGCGGGCTCGGAGCCGATATTGGCGAAGGCGCGCACGCGCGCCCGGGCTTTAAGGCCCGCCTTTTCGCCCGCCTCGCGCGAGCCGATGAGCACGGCTGCGGCGCCGTCGACAATGCCCGACGAATTGCCGGCGTGATGGACATGGATGATGCGCTCGACGTCCGGATGCGCTTGGATGGCGACCGCGTCGAAGCCGCCCTGCTCGCCCGGAATGACGAACGTGGGCTTGAGGGAAGCCAGCGACTGCATGTCCGTGCTCGGCCGCATATGCTCGTCGCGGTCGAGCATCGGCAGGCCGTTGACGTCGCGGACCGGGGCGATCGAATTCTTGAACCGGCCCTCCCTCCAGGCCGCGGCGGCGCGCTTCTGCGACTCGACTGCATAGGCGTCGACGTCGTCGCGCGAGAAACCGTACTTGGTCGCGATCAGATCGGCCGACACGCCCTGCGGCATGAAATAAGTCGGAATCGCCAGCGACGGATCAGCCGGCCATGCGCCTCCCGAGGCGCCGATGCCGACGCGGCTCATCGATTCGACGCCGCCGCCGATCGTGAGCTCGTGCTGTCCGCTCATCACCTGGGCGGATGCGAAATTGACCGAATCGAGACCCGACGCGCAGAAGCGGTTGATCTGCACGCCCGCGACCGTGTCGCCGAAGCCCGCGGCGAGCGCGCCCATGCGCGCAATGTCGCCGCCCGCTTCGCCGACAGGGTCGACGCAACCCATCACCACGTCGTCGACCTGGGTCGGGTCGAGATGGTTGCGATCCTTGATCGCTTTCAAGGCCGTCGCCGCCAGATGGAGCGTCGAGGCGGTATGCAGCGAGCCGTCCGGTTTGCCGCGCCCGCGCGGCGTTCGCACGTGATCATAGATGAAGGCGTCGGTCATTCTGGTTCTCCCTGCCGCGTGCGCCACGTGGCGTTCAAGTTTCGTGATCCGGATGCTGATGGTTGTGGATGACTGCGATCTTTTTCTTCGCCAGCCATTGTTCGATGCGAATCTCGGGAAGGTTCAACGAAGCGACAAGCCAGTCGACTCGCGATTCGACGCCAAGCTGCGTGACCGGCGCGACCGCTCCCGGTTCATCGAGGCTGCCGAGGGTGACGCTGATCCGGTCGCTCCCCACGCCCTGGTAGGTCAGCGGCGTGCCACATTGAGCGCAGAAGCCGCGCTCGGCGATGTCCGAACTTGAGAAGGTCGCGATTGCGCCGCTGCTGACGACGAATTCGGAAAGCCGCACCCCGCCGAAGGCCATCATCGGGCCGCCGCTCGCCTTCTGACACATCCGGCAGTGACAGATATTGACGCCGGTCGGCTTGGCGCTGAGGCGATAGCGCACCGCACCGCACTGGCAGCCTCCGGTGAGGCCAGGCGCCGCATCGATCGCCATCGCCCTTAACCTCCCTCAAACGCGGTTTCAGAACGCCTCGGCCGGAAGCGCCATCAGCGTCTTGGCGCCGGCGCTGAGCCGCGCCAGATGCGCCGCTGTTTCCGGCAGCATACGCTCGTTGAAGAACTTGGCGACGATCAATTTCGCGTCAAGGTCGGGCGTGCTCTCAGCCCTCGCCTGTCGGGCCATAACCGCCTTGACGATCCGCGCCCACATGAACCCAAGCGCGGTCAGGCCCATGAGGTGCATACAGTCATAAGATGCAGCTCCCGCGTTATCCGGATCCTTGAGGCCGTTCGCCTGCAGCCACATCGTCGCCTGCTGCAGATGGCCAAGCGAGGACTTGAGGGCGCCAAGATAAGGCGCGAGCGCCGCGTCATCCTTGTTGGCGGCGAGGAAGCCGCTGATTTCGCCGAAGAAGGCCATGATCGCCCGGCCGCCGTCCTTCGGCAGCTTGCGGCCGACGAGGTCGAGCGCCTGCACGCCGTTCGCGCCTTCGTAGATCATGGCGATGCGCGCGTCGCGGACGAACTGCTCCATGCCCCATTCGGCGATATAGCCGTGGCCGCCCAGCACCTGCTGCGCCTTGACTGCGTTGGCGAAGCCGTAGTCGGTGAACACGCCTTTGAGCACCGGCGTGATCAAGCCGAGCCGGTCCTCGGCTGCGGCGCGCATCTTCGGATCGGGCAGGAGCCGCGCTTCGTCCTGGGTCACCGCAATCCAGACGAGGAGGGCTCGCGCCGCTTCGTTGAAGGCGCGGATTTCGAGCAGCATGCGCCTCACGTCGGGATGGACCAGGAGCAGGTCGGCGGGTTTGTCCGGCTCAACCGCGCCTTTGAGCGAACGGCCCTGCCGGCGCTCCTTCGCATAGGCCGCCGCGTTCTGATAGGCGACCTCGGAGATCCCCAGGCCCTGGACGGCGACGCCGAGCCGCGCGCCGTTCATCATCACGAACATAGCGGGCAAGCCGCGGTGCTCCTCCCCGACCAGCCAGCCCTTGGCGTCGTCATAATTGAGGACGGCGGTCGAATTGCCGTGAATCCCCATCTTGTGCTCGATCGAGCCGCAGATGACGCCGTTGCGTTCGCCGGCGCCGCCATCGGCGTCGGGCAGGAATTTCGGCACGAGGAAGAGCGAGATGCCTTTCGTGCCGGCCGGCGCACTCTCGATGCGCGCGAGCACGAGATGAATGATATTGTCCGTCAGATCGTGCTCGCCGGCCGAGATGAAGATCTTCTGTCCCGTGATGGCGTAGGAGCCGTCGGCTTGCGGGACGGCCTTCGTCTTGATGAGCCCGAGATCGGTGCCGCACTGCGGTTCGGTCAGGTTCATCGTGCCGCTCCATTCGCCGACCGTCAGCTTGCGGAGATAGCGCGCCTTCAAGTCATCGTCGCCGTGCGCCGCCAGCGCCGCGACCGCGCCCCGGGTGAGGCCCGGATACATCGAGAAGGCGATATTCGCCGAGCATTCATATTCGCCGAACAGCGCGCCCATGAATGACGGCAGGCCCTGGCCGCCATAAGCCGGGTCGCCGGAGAGGCCGACCCAGCCGCCTTCGACAAGCCCCTTGTAGGCCTGCTTGAAGCCCTTTGGCGTCGTGACGCTGCCATCGTCGTTGCGCTTGCAGCCCTCGATGTCCCCGACGCGATTGAGCGGCTGGATCACCTCCTCGACGAATTTCGCGCCTTCGCTCAAGACCGCCTCGACCAAATCGAGCGGCGCATCCGAGAAGCCTGGAGCATTCGCCAATTTGCCATAGCCGAACACGTCTCTGAGCAGAAAGAGCGTGTCGCTGACGGGCGCCTTGTATGTTGCCATTTCGTCCCTACCGGAAAAACGGAAATCCGCCTCGTTGCGGCGGGTGCGGCGTGTGGCCGCGATAAGGTTCACATATGAACTATCTCGACGGCGATTGCAAGGGGGTCCCGTTGGGGGCTGGCTTCTTCGGCGATTGTAGAGCAGAATTAATATGTGTTATTGAAGTTTCGAGTTGCAGGAAATGTCATAGCTTTCCGCCTCCTTTGAGGCGCTTCTCGGCAGTTTGAGTTTCTTCGCATCACTTTGATTTCTCGAGCCAATTTTCCTGTGTGGTATTCCACATAATTTGCTTGAGTGTAATTGCCATGTTACAAAATACGATGCTACGGGGAGACCATATTATGAGTTTTATGGCACACTTTCAGCATGGATGGATGACTTCAGCGGCGATAAAAAGTATCTAAAAAGTATCAGGGACAACAGGTCATTCCAGAAAGTTTGATCGCTTCCATGTCAGTCTGGCATTGCTGGCAGATGCGCTTTTGGTTCTCCAACGGTTGGAGCGCATTGATGGAAGAGTGGAGGGGTGGTGAGGTTCGCTACCCATAGCTGCCCCTCCATTTTTAAATTAGAGGCGCTCCAATGTTCGTGAAGAAATACTTCGACTATGATCTTCGCCGTTATCAACGTGGATACTATTTTTCATTTTTTGGATTAGTGCGTATTCTTAAATTCAACGTCGCCACAGTGATGCAGAAGCCGGATTACATCTTCATTGTCGAAATTTTCGGGCGTGAGTACATTTTAAGCTAAGGAGCGCACCAATGACCGTGGAAATTCGAGCCAAATGATAACGCTATTGGCGGAACGAGCGCCGCCCGCGCAACTCCCCTTGGCCAGAAGCTATCTCCCTCAGCACGTGATCACGCAGGAGCGCGGCATTGGGCTCGCTCTGGTGCGCAAGAGTGACAATCTTCTTTGCGAGGAGCTCTTTTTCGCGTTTGGCTTCGTCGGCCAGATTGAGAATCTTGCACACGTCTTCGAGCGCCGTTGACATCGCTTGAATGTCGTGCGGTGCGAACACTCTGCCATTTAGAAATGGAACGATGGTCATGGTCCTCCCCAGGCTACAGGCGGGAACAACCAAGGGGCTATTTCGTGTACGGAAACGCCCGCGCGGCCTGCCAACGCCATCGCCGCTTCTGTCGCGTCTGGCCCCCGGCCCGCCCACCGAAGACTGTTGGCAGACGCTTAGTTGGCGGTCTAACGTAACCTCCGGGGAGCTTGGTATGCTGAATGGCTGAATGACTGCCACCGAAGACGCCACATCACCCAATTTCGGCTTTCTGGCTAAGCGTTATCCAGAGTTGGAGCGGATTGCCGCGCGCAGCGAGCGCTATTTCTCTGATGATCCCATCGTTTCCCTGATCACCCTTCGGCAGTTCGGTGAGGGATTGGCGCAGCTCGTGGCGGCGCGCTCCGGTTTGTACAACGACCCAAACGAGCCCCAGCGCGATTTGCTCCAACGTCTCCGCGTCGACGGAAGGTACCCGTCAAACGTATTGAACCTTTTTAATCAACTGCGTAAACACGGCAATGCCGCAACTCATCATCACACAGGCGACCATGAGAAGGCGCTTGCATGCTTAAAGATGGCGCGACAGCTCGCGATCTGGTTTTACCGCACTTTTGACAATCACAATTTCAAAGCAGGCCCATTTCAGCCGCCGCGTCCACCAATGGACGCAACCACCGAGTTCACAGCCGAGCTGGATAAATCAAGGGCGCAGAGGGACGCGCCACTTTCGGCTCGAAGGGGCCGCATGAGCTTTAGTCCGAAATACGCGTTCGTTTTGGCGATGGCGCTCGCGGTGATCTATGCGTATGTGCCGCTGACCGGTGACGACATCGCAAAGCTTCGATGGCTTGATGACATCAACGTCATCCTCAGCAAGTCTCTTGCATCCGCGAAGCCCGAAGCGGGCGTTTCCCCAGTCGATCCAATCGCCGCAGCAAATGTCGACGAGGACCTGGACTATCGAATTGCCCAAAGAACAAAGACGACCGAAGGATGGCGCTCGTTCCTGGCCGCTCATCCGAACGGCCCCCATGCGCAATCTGCGCGGGCTGAGATCGACAAACTGGTTCCGGCCAAGACGCGTCCCGCGCCGGTGGCTGCCCAGGCCTCGGACGGTGGGTCTTCGGACACCAAAACTCCGAGCGACGTCGCCTCCCCAGGCCGGACTTCCCCACCGCCCGAAGTCGCCACGCTTACCTCGGATGAAATCTGCAAACGCGACGAAGACCGTCTGCAACGGTTGTCCAATAGCCCGACAAGCGACGAAGCTATGCGGTTCCTGACTGAGTTGCGCTGCGAGAGGTTGCGACCAGAACTCTTCCGACTAACAGAACATCTGGACTACCAAGCTCCCAAGGCCGCCGACGTTGCTACTGAAAGTCCTTCTTCGAGGGTCGGTCCAGCACAAGTTGCAGGATGGCGAGCGCCTGAACTTCGGAATAGGACGCATTGGAGTGTCTCTTCGCGCCACCTTCAGCCAAGACGGCATGCGAACCGGTGGGCGGCCCCTAGCTTGCCGCCAATCCTTCTGGCGCTTTTCGGGGAGCAGCCGAGGAACTCGACCGGGTTCCGACGAGCCCGAGCCAACGTCGGACCGGGTGGCGGGGGTGGCGGCGGCGCTTTTGGTGGAGTGGCCAGCGCCGCAAGCACCGGCGGGGTCGGATCGGGTGGTGGCGCCGGCGGACCTGGCGGCGGTGGCGGCGGACCTGGCGGCGGTGGCGGCGGCCCTGGCGGCGGTGGCGGCGGACCTGGCGGCGGTGGCGGCGGCGGACCTGGCGGCGGCGGCGGTGGTCCTGGCGGCGGCGGTGGTCCTGGCGGCGGCGGTGGTCCTGGCGGCGGGGGTGGACCTGGCGGGGGCCGTTGACGCAGGTTTCTTTGCGCTTTGCGCTGGCGACTCGATTCGCCGTTTGTTGCGCACCAGTTATGTAGCCTACGTGGTTTTTCGACTTTTGCCAGTTCGCCCAGTCGCACTAGTGACCTAGTAACCCCGCAAACTACAGCCGAACCGAGGGGAAGGCCAGATATTGATCATCATTTGCCGGCGCGTCGTTAGCTTTGGCTAGCAATCCCATTGCTGTCTCACAAGCCGCATCAAGGCACTCTTGTTGAGCTTGGATATTGAAGCGACCGGCGCCATAGCGAGTATCATTCTTTTCGTTTTGATTATCCTAGTTTGAGTTACTGATCTCATCAGGTTGCGCCTCACGCAACGATTGCTGCACCCGTAAAAAAACACCCACAGACCTTTCAGTCTGCAAGCGTTGGATCGCATTGCGGGGCGCCGTGAAGCGGCCCGCTCGTTAACATGTTGGTAGGAAATTGAGCGTTGGGAGTCTTGCTAGTTCAAGCCAATCGGCTGCTAGATCCGGCCATCCGGAGTGGTGCCTCGAACCCGATTCTCCCCTCCACCAAGTTTCGGCCATAGCTCCATGAGAGGGCGCGGTCCCAGTCGGAACATATCGAGGGACGGGGAGGCCGGTATGCTTGGGACTGTGCTAAACTTCGCCGCCGCACTCGCAGGGTTAATTGCTGCGTGGCGCTGGTACCAAACGACAACGATCCGACCGCCCACCGAGCTGCCCTACGGAGGTTCCACGACGATTGACACAGGGCCGTTTGTTGCGTTCATAGCGCCCCTACAGAGACCGCCTCAGGATGGGACCGGACTCCGCGCCATAGCCGTCATTCCCTTGCGAGCGCGAAATAGGCTTCACCCCAAAGCAGAAGCATGCGTCGGCGTCCCTAGGTGTTTGGGCGACCGCGCTTCGCCTTTATTCCTCGGGCACCCCACCTTGCACGAGTCTTCGAGCACGTAGCGCTCGCAGTTTTGGCAAAGCTCTCAAGCCGCTCAACCGAACGGTTGAGTTTGACGAGATACTGGCCCAACGATGGTAAAAGTTTGGAATAAAAACCACTTGACGATTTTGATACAACATGATTGGTTGCACCTCGCTCGGTGCGGCTGGAGCACGCCGGTCTGTAAGTTCATTCGAAGTATATCTCGTAGGCACCAGCGGTGGAGAGCTTGCCCGCTGGATCAAGATCCCCTGCCTCAGACGAAGGTCGGCGCTATGAGCTTAGACCGATCGGTTGTAAAAGACAATACTAGAAAAAGTAATCGTGACGAGCACGTTAGCAAATTTCGACTATCCGATGCTGCGAATCCAAGAGACGGCGTGCGTTTAATAAAGGCGTTTCTTGAGATTAAGGAGCCGGCGTTGCGCGAGAAATTAATCTGCTTGGCTGAAGACTTAGCCAAGGCTTCATCGGATTGCCTTGGGACCGCACAGGTAGAGGAGAACCACCGACGCGCGTTCCGTGGTTTCGACATTCTTGCGACCCCCAGTTGAGGATTAGGCGCATGCGCCGCCGAGTTGCTATAGACGTCGCGAAAGTGGCCGATATGGGTTGCGCCATGATGATGGGGCGGCCAACGAACAGCCACTCGGGCAGGGAAAAGTAACTTCTCGCCCCAGCGCGTCCGGCCCGGGGTTGAGGCCAGGTGAGTTCGTCTCGCGCTGGCCGGGCGAATTCGTTGCACGGAACTCCCACGGGTCGGCGGTCCGCCAGGCTCCTCGTTCGCTCGCGCATGGCGGCAAGATCGGTCGGTCGAACATGGGCGCGAAAGTCGTCGGCCGCCATCCGATCAGACAGCACGCTGGGTGAACAAGCGCTCTACGGGGCGATCCGCAATCGACGCCGCGAACGCGCCCCGGCGACGAAGCCGAGGCCGCGCGCAAGCGGATCATCACTATGCTCGGGCCTTCCCCATCACGCTCGACGAGCTGGCCAGGGCGGTGGAGGCTTCGGCGCGCGGTGCGGGTACCGCTGCCCGAACTCGAACTGGCCGGGCGCGTCCGATATTTGGGCGACTAGGTCGCCTTGGGCGCGAGCGCCACTAAACATGAACCGCGCGGATTCTCAATCGAACGAATTGTTCTCGTGATGCAGTCCAACAGTAGGCTCGTGGGATTCATCCTCCGCGCGCTGGGCTTCGAGGACGCCGTTGATGCGAACCAATATTTCGCTTTCCGCTTTCGCCATCCCGAGAAAGTAAGCCAGCCGGTCGAGGTGGGCCGCGATCGCCACGGCTTCGAGTTGGGCGGTCACGTCGGTGATGTAACGGGCGACGTCGAGCACTTCCCGCGTCACAGCCCCATGAGACGGATCGTCGGCTCTTCTCGGCGATCTCGGGGGAGCGCGCTTTCCGGCTCTCCCACCTCCGGGTTTGTGTCTCAGGAAGCCTACTTCCTCGGCCATCCGATAAAACTGTCCCATTCGGCAGAGCGGGGCAGATGTCTCCGCAGTCGCTCGCAGGAAAATGGCCCTCCTCGATGCGCGGGTCGCCACGATTCGGGCTTGCCCCTGGTTTGCACCGTATGAGACGCCCATTTCCGACCCAAAATAAGTCGTTCTCGACAATATTGCTGCGCCGCGCTTCCACAATAATGTGGAGAAAGCCTACGAACCGTCCGTCCGTGGACGAGGATACCCGTACAATTTGGGCCCCGAGCCGACTCACACCTCCTGTCCCGACCTCGTGGACCGACGCTTATCGATCATTCTAGAACCCTGCGGGCGCGGCGTGGGTCTACAACGTCCCGCCTGACTGGAAGGGCACGGCGAGGTGAAGCGGACTAACCTGTTGCAGGCGCTTGCCGACTGCCCCTGGTATTACGGTGACACTTTACCAAATCCCCAATTGAGGCGGCTCGATACGCCTGAGTAAAGTGTCACCGTAACGCAAAGTGTCACCGTAATACCACCGTAATGCGCGCCGTAATGCCGGGACCCCACGCGCTCAGCCCACTGTCACCCACTGCCCCTCATGGGCGGAGCGGGCGATCGCATGGACGGCCCGCTCGATGTTCGAGCCCCGCGTCGAAATCGATGGTCAAGCGCCGGCCGGTCGAGGATGCGGTTCAGGAGTTCGTGGGCTTCGATCACCTTGAGGTCGTTGAAGCCCATCTGATGGCCGGGCGCGGCGATGAACCGTTCGTAAGGCGGGTGCGCCGGACCCATCAGCACCTGCCTGAACCCCTGCGCGTCCTCCGGCCCTTCCGCGACATAGAGTCCGACCTCGTTGAAACGCTCCTGGTCGAAGACGATCGCTCCCCGGGCGCCGAACGCCTGCAATTGCAGGCGGCCCTTGCGGCCCCAGGCGCAGCGGCTGACCTCGATCGTTCCCGACGCGCCTTCCGCCATCCTCAGGAGCGCGGTTGCGACGTCGAAAGTCTCGACCGCGCGCCGTCCGCCGCCGTCGGGGCGGTCCGGATAAGGCTTGCTCATCTCGCCGAACACCTCGTTCGGGGCGCCGATCAGGGTGGTGATCAGGCTCAACGGGTGGACGGCGAAATCATCGAGCGCGCCATAGCCGGAGCTCGCCTGGCTGCGCCAGGAAAACGGCGCCTCCGCATCGGCCATGTAGTCCTCGTCCATCTCGAGGCGAAAATGGGTGAGCCGGCCGATCGCGTCGCTCTTCAGGAGCTTGCTGATGTAACGCACGGCGGGGCTCTGGATGTAATTATAGCCGAGGATGGCGACCCGGCCCGAGGCGCGCGCCGCCGCCGCCATGCGCTCCGCGTCGGCCAGCGACGGCGCCATCGGCTTTTCGCACCATACATGCTTGCCGGCCTCGAGCGCGGCGATCGCCATCGGCGCATGCAGGGCGTTCGGCGTGGTGATCGAAACGACTTCCACGCCCGGGTCGGCGATCAGCGCGCGCCAGTCGTCGGTCGAGGCCTCGAAGCCGAATTCGTCGGCGCGCCGCCGCGCCAGCCCCTCCTCGATCTCGCACAGCATGACGCGCCTGACGATCGGCGTGTCGTCGAACACCGCATGCACGCCCGTCCACGCCAGCGCGTGACATTTGCCCATGTAGCCCGTGCCGATCAGTCCGACGCCAATCGTGCGCATGCGCTCCCTCCCCTTGATGCGCCCCGCCTGGCGCCGCCCGCCAATACAAATGTTTCATATGCTACACAGACTGGAATATCTGTTCTATTCATACCGGCCTGAGGGACCATAACCCAGGCGAACGCGAGCGTCGCGCCGGCGCAAGGAAGACAATGAGCGACCAGGCACCGAGCGCGCCGCCGGAGAGCTTCGACGCCTTTCAGCGCCGCCTGATCGAGATCGAGCCGCAGCTGCCCAAGCGTCTCCGCCAGGCCGCGGCTTATGCGCTCGAGCACCCGGATGAATTCGCGCTCGGCACGGCGTCGGCGCTCGCCCGCAACGCCGAGGTGCAGGCCTCGACCCTGGTGCGCTTCGCCCAGACGCTGGGCTTCGCCGGCTTCTCCGAGCTGCAGGAATTGTTCCGCTCGCGCTTGCGCAACCGCTGGCCCGACTATTCCGAGCGCCTGAAGGCGCTGCAGCAGAGCGCCCGGGACAGCGGCGATCCCAGCCATCTTCTGTTCGGATTCGCCGATTCCGCCGCGGCCTCGATCGCCCGCCTGCGCGACAATGTGCAGGGCCGCGAGCTCGACCGGGCGGTCGAGCCTCCTGACGGCCGCGCGGACGATCCACTGCCTCGGCCAGCGGCGGTCGTTCTGCGTCGCCCACTATCTGACCTACGCGCTCTCGCAGCTCGGGATAGCGGCCTCGCTTATCGACAATGTGGGCGGGCTCGGGCCTGAACAGCTCGCGCAGGCCGGCGCTGGCGACGCGCTGATCGCGATCAGCTTCTCGCCTTACGCGCCGTTCACCGTCGACCTCGCCAGGCGCGCCCGGCGCGCCGGCGTCCCGATCGTCGTCGTCACCGACAGCGCGCTCTCGCCGCTCGCCGGCCTCGCCGACGTCCGCTTCGAGATCGTCGAGAGCGACTTCGGCTCCTTCCGTTCGCTGTCGGCGACCTTTTGTCTCGCGATGACGCTCGCCGTCGCGGTCGGCGAAAAGCGCGCGGAAGCGGCGGCCTGATTCGGTCTACTCGGCGAGCGCCTGCTGCCTTGGAGCGAAGACGACCTTCGGCACGAGAAACGCGGCCGCGGCGACCATGAGCGCGACCGCGAACATCGACGTGAAGGTGAGATGAAGCGACTGTTCGAGCGCGGCGCGAAGCCCAGACTCCCCTGCCGCTTCCGAACCCTGCTCCAGCAGCTCGCGGAGCTGGTCCGAGGACGCGCCGGCGTGGCCCAGACGCAGGAGGCCGAAATTGAGCACGGCGCCGAACACCGTCGCGCCGAATGTGCTGCCGAGACTGCGCGCGAACAGGAAGGACGCGGTCGCGCTGCCGCGTTCGGACCAGTCGACGATCTCCTGGATCAGGATGATCGAGGC
Source organism: uncultured Alphaproteobacteria bacterium (assembly GCA_963764955.1). Taxonomy (GTDB): domain Bacteria; phylum Pseudomonadota; class Alphaproteobacteria; order Rhizobiales; family Beijerinckiaceae; genus Roseiarcus. The sequence goes on from CAVXVE010000028.1 coordinate 118,623, forward strand.
GCTGGAGAGCAGGCCCATGCCCAGCCCGATGATCAGCGAGCCGAGCCCGGCGACGATGGGCGAACTCTCCTGGCGAAGGACGATGAACACAAGCGCGCCCGCCGGCACCAGCGCGCCCCCAAGCCGCAAGACCGCGCGCACGCCAAAGCGGCGGAAGCCGCGCACGCCGACGGTCGCGCCGATAGGCCAGCCGAGCACCATCGCGGACAGGGCGAAGCCCGCGACCAGCGGCGACTTCTGCATCACCCCCTGCACGAACACGGGCAGAAACGTCGTGAGCCCGATCATCACCATGCCGGTCAGAAGCGAAGCGCCGTTCGCCGCGGCGATCGGCCGGCGTCCCCAGAGGTCGAGCGAAATCATCGGCTCCGGCGAGCGGCGCTCCTGCAGCACGAACAGCGCCGACCGCGACCACAGCCACCAGGGTGGTGAGCCCGATCTCGAGCCGGCCCGAGGTCGAAAACGCCGTCAGATCGACCATGACGGCGGCGATGGCGACGGTGAAGATGGCGGCGCTCAGATGGTCGATCCTGCCGCCGCCCCGGACCCGCTCTTCGTGCAGATAGGCAAAGAAACCGGCCGCGGCGAGCGCCCCGATCGGCAGGTTCATCCAGAAGATCCAGGCCCAGCTGAAATGCTGGATGATGAGGCCGCCGGCCAGAGGCCCGAGCACCGCCGAGAGCGCCCAGACGCTGGCGAGCCAGCCCTGGATCTTCGCCCGCTCATGCGCCGAGTAAAGGTCGCCGACGATGGTCATGGCGGTCGGCTGGACCGCGCCCGCGCCGACCCCCTGCGCCAGCCGGAAGACGATCAGCGACGGCATCGACCAGGCGAACCCGCACAGCAGCGAGCCGAACAGGAAGATCGCGATCCCGACCAGCATGACCCTCTTGCGCCCAATGAGGTCGGACAGCTTGCCGAACACCACGGTGGTCGCGGTCTGGGTGAGCAGGAAAGCCGCAAACACCCAACTGTAAAACGGCAAGCCGCCTAGCTGCGCCACGATCTGCGGCATGGCGGTCGAGACGATCGTCGCTTCGATCGCGATCATGAAATTCGCCGCCATCACGGCGGCGAGCACCAGCGTGCGGTGAGTCGTCAGGGAGGTCATGGGGGGTTTCTTGGAGGTTGCCCGTGACCTTTAAGGGAGAATCAGCGTCAGCGCCAATCGCGATCTCGTGATCGAATGGGTGAGCGGCGAAAGCTCGCGACAAAATGGGGTCCCGACGCCTCGGCAAACGGATATGTGAGCCTTCCGCCGGTTCCGTCCGCGCCGGTATTACGCTAGCGTCGCCGGGCTTAAGGGAGATTGCCATGCCGCTTCGCCGTTTGGGACGCACCGACCTTTCCATCGCGCCGCTCGTGCTCGGCGGCAACGTGTTCGGCTGGACGACGGATAAAAAGGCGTCCTTCGCCGTGCTCGACCGGTTCGCCGCGGCGGGGCTGACTGCGATCGACACGGCCGACGCGTATTCGTCCTGGGTTCCGGGCAACAAGGGCGGCGAATCCGAGTCGATCATCGGCGAGTGGATGAAAGCGCGGGGGAATCGCAGCCGCGTGATCGTCATCACCAAGGTCGGCTCGCCGATGGGCAAGGGAAAGGAAGGGCTCAAGGCGGCTTACATCGCCGAGGCGGCCGAAGCCTCGCTCAAGCGGCTGCAGACGGATGTGATCGACCTTTATCTCTCGCACTGGCCGGATATGGCGACGCCGGTCGAGGAGACGCTCGGCGCCTATCAGCGCCTGATCGAACAGGGCAAGATCCGCTGGTGCGGGGCGTCGAACCTGCCCGTTGCGATGCTCGAGGCGGCGCTTGCCGCGGCCAAGGCCAAGGGGCTCCCGCGCTATGAGGTGCTGCAGCCGGAATATAATCTCGCCGACCGTCAGGGATTTGAAAGCGGCCTCGCCGACCTCTGCAAGCGCGAGGAGATCGGCGTCATCACCTATTTCAGCCTCGCCAAAGGGTTCCTGTCGGGCAAGTACCGCAGCGAGGCCGACCTCTCGAGGAGCGCGCGCGGTGGCGACGTCAAGGCCTATCTCAATCCAAGGGGGTTTCGCATCCTCGACGCGCTCGAAGCGGTCGGCGCGCGCCACAAGGCGAAGCCCGCGGAAGTCGCCCTCGCCTGGATCATGGCGAGGCCCGGCGTCACGGCGCCGATTGCCAGCGCCACCTCGGTCGAGCAGGTCGACAACCTTGTGCGGGCGACCGAGCTTTCGCTGAGCTCAGCCGACATGGATGCGCTGACCTCCGCCAGCGGGGCTTGAGGCCCCTCTCCCTCTGGGAGAGGGATAGGGGTGAGGGCCCCGGGTGTGACGTCCCTCATCCGGCGGGATTCTCCCGCCACCTTCTCCCCGAGGGAGAAGGGAGGGCGCGGCGTCATCCGCCCGGCCCGGTCCTCGCCGCGCAACTCGCGGCGCAGGATCTTGCCGACATTGGTGTGCGGCAGCGCATCGCGGAACTCGATATGCCGCGGCCTCTTGTATCCGGTCAGATGCTGGCGGCAGTAGGCGACGAGATCGGCCTCGGTCAGCCCAGCGTCCTTGCGCACGACCACGAGCTTGACCGCTTCTCCGGTCCTCAAGTCCGGGATCCCGACCGCGGCCGCTTCGAGCACGCCCGGATGGCCCATCGCCACATCCTCGATCTCGTTCGGATAGACGTTGAAGCCCGACACGTTGATCATGTCCTTCTTGCGATCGACCACATACACATAGCCGCGCTCGTCGACGCGCGCGATGTCGCCGGTGCGCAAGTATCCGTCGGCGGTCATGACCTTGGCGGTCTCGTCCGGCCGGTTCCAGTAGCCGGCCATCACTTGCGGGCCCCTGATGCACAGTTCCCCGGTTTCGCCGACCGCAAGATCGCGCCCGTCGTCGTCGCGAATGGCGATCTCGGTCGACGGCATGGGCAGGCCGATCGCGCCGGTGAAGTGATCGACGTTCAGCGGATTGGCGATCGCCGCGGGCGAGGTCTCGGTCAATCCATAAGCCTCGATCAGCGGCTTGCCGGTCACCGACTGCCAGCGCTCGGCGACCGTTCGCTGCACCGCCATGCCCCCGGCGATGGCGAAATGCATGCGCGAGAAATCGAGCGTGGCGAAGTCCTTGTTGTTGAGGAGCGCGTTGAACAGCGTGTTGACGCCGGGCAGGACGGTGAACGGCGTCCCGCGCAACGCCTTGACGAGGGCGGGAATGTCGCGCGGATTGGCGATCATGAGATTCGTCGCGCCGATCATCAGCGGCACGAAGCCGTTCACCTGCAGCGCGAACACGTGATAGAGCGGTAGGGCGGCGACGAAGGTTTCGCTGTCGGACTTGAGCGCCGGGGCGACCCACGCGTGGATCTGGCGCAGGTTGGCGACCATGTTGCGATGGGTCAGCATCGCGCCCTTGGGCACGCCGGTGGTGCCGCCGGTGTACTGAAGAAACGCGATGTCGTCGGGCTTGACGGCGGGGTCGGTGAACGGGCGCCGCGCGCCCAGGGCCAGCGCGCGATTGAAGCGCATGGCGTGGGGCAGATGAAAGGCGGGAACGTCGCGCCGCACGTGACGCACCGCCGCATTGACCAGCGCGCCCTTGACGCCGCCCAGCTGATCGCCAGCGCCAGTGACGATCACGAATTTGAGCGCCGTCCCGTCGGCCGCCTTCTCGACCGTGGCGGCGAAGTTCTCGAGGACGACGATCGCCTCCGCGCCGGAATCGGCAAGCTGGTGCTTGAGCTCGCGCGGCGAGTAGAGCGGGTTGCAGTTGACGACCACATAGCCGGCGCGCAGGGCGCCGAACGCGGCGATCGGATATTGCAGCAGGTTCGGCGCCATCATCGCCACGCGGGCGCCCCGAGGCAGGCCGGCGACGTTTTTGAGGTAGCCCGCGAAAGCGCGTGATTTCAGGTCGAGTTCGCCATAGGAAATCGCCTTGCCCATGCTGATGAAGGCGGTGCGGGCGCGAAACTTGACGACGCTTTCGGCGATGAAATCGCCGAGCGAGCCGAGCGCGCTTAAGTCAATCTCGGCCGGCACGCCCTCGGGATAGGACTTGAGCCAGATCCGCTCCATCGGCCTTCCGTTATCAGCGCATCTCACGCCTCGGGGTCGCGGGCCGCGCCCCTAGCCTCGCCCAAATACCGCAAAGGACATGAGGTTGTCGACGCGGAGGGGTCGCTGGCGGCGCGCTCGCCGGGCCTGACCGCCGCGGACCGAAGTTACATCAGCGCCCTTTTGGGGTCGCCGACCATGAACTCCCGCGTCGCCGGGTCCACCGCGTTCAAAAGATCGCGAATGAATTTGTCCTGGATCTTGAAGCCTTGTTCGGCCGGAACGCCGACGGTCGACACCCGGAACAGCGCGCCATCGGGCACCCATCCCCTGAGGCCGTATCCGAGCTTCAGCATCTGGCGCGTCCAGTTGCTGTTCGAATTGTCGTAGCCGATCCGCATCCAGTAGCTGATCGGCTCGATCCGGTCCTCGCGCTGGGCGACCAGCCTCGTCACTTTGAGCGGCGGCGCCGAGGGGGAATAGTCGAGCTTGAACGGGGTCGTGCGCGACACCCGGAAACCCTGCGCCGTGTAGCACACCTCCGGATGATGCAGCTGCAGGCGGTCGCTCTGGCTCTCGCCATAGGCGACCATCAGCATCACCACATGTCCGTCCGGATCGACAAAGCCGCGTGACGCCTCCTGATTATAGAGGCTGGCCTCGAGCGAATCGGGGGCCGGCGGCGCAACGACGTTCAGGCCCTCGACCGGCTTCCAGTCGCCGAATTGGGTCGGCAGATGCTTGTCGATATTGAAGACGTCGTGGGTGCGCGCCATCAGATTGTGCGGCGTCATCGCCATCGCGAGCAGCATGGCGCCCAGCATCGCGACGCAGGCCATAAGGATGTTGGTCGAACGCGCCATGTCAGGCTCCGGCGCCCGCGGAACCCCCCGCGCGCGTTTCCTCAACATAATGGCTCGGCCAGTCCCGCGCAACGCAGCGGCCAAAGAGGGCGCGGGCCGGCCGCCGCCGAAACGCCATCGTCGCTGAATTTACCCTAATGCGCGCGCGCTACCGCGAAGCGGGGACTTGCCGGACCGGCGGAATTGGGGTCGAAGAACGCTTTGCCGCCACGGGCCGCGCGATACGCTAGGGATAAGCAAAGGATGAGCCAGCCATGACCAGCGAGGACATTCTCGAGCGCTTGGGTCTGACGGCCGCGGCGCTTTCGGGCGGCTCGCTCTCCGTCCGCTCGCCGATCGACGGCGCCGAGATCGCGCGCTTGAAAGAGACGCCGGCCGCCGACATGCCGGCGATCATCGAGACCGCCCACAAGGCCTTCCTCGCCTGGCGCGAGATTCCGGCGCCCCGGCGGGGCGAGCTCGTGCGCCTGCTCGGCGAAGAACTGCGGGCCTCGAAGGAGGCGCTCGGCGCGCTGGTGACGCTCGAGGTCGGCAAGATCGTCTCCGAGGGTCTGGGCGAAGTGCAGGAGATGATCGACATCTGCGATTTCGCCGTCGGCCTGTCGCGGCAATTGCACGGCCTCGTGATCGCTTCCGAGCGGCCCGGCCACCGGATGGCCGAGACCTGGCATCCCATGGGGCCGTGCGCGATCATTTCCGCCTTCAATTTTCCGGTCGCGGTCTGGTCGTGGAACGCGGCGCTGGCGCTGGTTTGCGGCGATCCGGTGATCTGGAAGCCGTCGGAGAAGACGCCGCTCTCGGCGCTGGCGACGATGAAGATTCTCGCTCGCGCGATCGAGCGCTTTGGTCCCGACGCGCCCGAAGGCCTGGCTCAGATCGTCATCGGCGGTGCGGCGATCGGCGAAGCGCTCGTTTCCTCGAAGCGCGTGCCGATCGTCTCGGCCACCGGCTCGACCCGCATGGGCTCGATCGTCGGGCCGAAGGTCGCCGCGCGGTTCGGCCGGCCGATCCTCGAGCTCGGCGGCAACAATGCGATGGTCGTCGCCCCCTCGGCCGATCTCGACATGGCGGTCCGGGCGATCGTCTTCTCCGCCGTCGGCACGGCGGGACAGCGCTGCACCTCGCTGCAGGCGCCTGATCGTCCATCGCTCGATCCGCGCCGATCTCACCCATCGCCTGGTCAAGACCTATGCGAGCCTGCCGATCGGCGATCCGCGCAAGGAGGGAACGCTGGTCGGCCCGCTGATCGACCACGCCGCGCGCGACAAGATGGCCGCCGCGCTCAAGCGCGCGCAGGACGAAGGCGGCAAGGTCCATGGCGGCGGCGCGGTCGCCAAGGGCGTCCCGAACGGCGGCGCCTATGTCGAGCCGGCGATCGTCGAGATGCCGGACCAGTCGGGAATCGTGCGCGAGGAGACCTTCGCGCCGATCCTCTACACGCTCGGCTATGACGGGCTGGACGAGGCGATCGCCATCCACAACGACGTGCCGCAGGGCCTGTCGTCGTCGATCTTCACCCTCAACCTGCGCGAGGCCGAGACGTTCCTGTCGGCGACGGGATCCGACTGCGGCATCGCCAACGTCAATATCGGCCCCTCGGGCGCGGAGATCGGCGGCGCGTTCGGCGGCGAGAAGGAGACCGGCGGCGGGCGCGAGAGCGGCTCGGACGCCTGGAAGGCCTATATGCGCCGGCAGACGAGCACGGTGAACTATTCGGCCAGGCTGCCGCTCGCGCAAGGGGTGAGGTTCGACTTCTAGCGTCAAAACCGAATCGACAGGGCCGGTTTCGACCCTGGCTAACAATAGGGATTTCAGCCGAGCCGTTCGAGTAATGTAGCCGCGTCGAGATACTGCGCAGACACTTCGCCTCAACCGGAACTCCGGATTTCGACCGACGATCCATCACCGATCAAGGAAGGAGCGCGTTATGAAAGTCCTGATGGTTCTTACTTCCCACGACCAGCTCGGCGACACGGGTCGCAAGACCGGCTTCTGGCTGGAGGAACTCGCTGCGCCTTTCTATGTTTTCAAGGATGCCGGGGCCCAGATCACCCTCGCATCGCCCAAAGGCGGCCGGCCGCCGCTCGATCCCAAGAGCAACGAGCCGAACTTCCAGACCGACATCACACGGCGGTTCGAAAAAGACGCCGACGCCAACGCTCAGCTGGACAAAACGGTGCGCCTCGATAGCGTCAAGCAGGAAGACTACGATACCGTCTTCTACCCCGGTGGCCACGGGCCGATGTGGGATCTCGCCGAAGACAAGACCTCGATCAAGCTGTTGGAATCCTTCCTGGCCGCCGGCAAGACGTTCGCGGTGGTCTGCCACTCGACCGGCGCGCTGCGCCACGTCAAAACCCCGGATGGCAAGGTGCTTGTCGAGGGCAAGACGGTGACCGGATTCACCGACGGCGAGGAAGAAGCGGTAGGATTGACGAAAGTGGTGCCCTTCCTTGTCGAAGACGAAATGATGAACCTCGGCGCCACCTTTTCCAAGGTCAAGGACTGGGGCGTTCACACGGTCGCCGACGGCCAGCTGATCACCGGCCAGAATCCGGCCTCGTCCGGCCCAGCCGCCAAGCTTCTGATCGATACGCTGAACAGAAGGGCGAAATAGTCGGGCTCGCTGAATCCCTTGGGGAGGCGCCGACATGCGCGCCCTCCTCTTTTTGTTCGATCGGGTCGGCCTTCGGTGTTGAACCCGCAATGACGGCGGCGACTTGATGGCGTCCCGCTCCAACTCGGGAGCCATGCGCGACGTCGTCGTCATCGGCGCCGGCCATAACGGCCTTGTCGCCGCGGCCTATCTCGCCATGACCGGCCTCAAGGTCACGGTGCTCGAGCGGCGCGCGCAGGTCGGCGGCGCGGCGGCGACCGAGGCATTCCATCCCGGCTTCCGCAATTCGGTCGCCGCCTACACCGTCTCGCTTCTGAACCCGAAAATCATCCGCGACCTCGAGCTTCACCGCCATGGGCTCCGCATCGTCGAGCGCCCTCTGTCGAACTTCCTGCCGCTGCCCGACGGGCGCTATCTCAAGGTCGCAGCCGGCCGCACCAAGGCCGAGGTCGCCAAATTCTCCGCCCGCGACGCCGAGCGCCTCGACGCCTATGAGACTCGGCTCGAGCGCCTCGCCGACGTCCTGCGTGCGCTCGCGCTCTCCACGCCCCCAAATGTCGCGACCGGACGGGGGCTTGTCCCCAGCCTCGGCGCCCTCATAGACGCGGCCAAAGTCGGAAACCGCCTGCGCGCGCTCGACCTCGAAGGCCAGCGCGACCTCTTCGAGTTCCTCACCCGCTCGGCCGGCGATCTGCTCGACCAGTGGTTCGAGAGCGATCCGATCAAGGCGATCCTCGGCTTCGACGGGATCGTCGGAACCTACGCCAGCCCCTATGCGGCCGGCGCGGGCTACGTGCTGCTGCATCATTGCTGGGGCGAGGTGAACGGCAGGAAGGGCGTGTGGGGCCACGCCATCGGCGGCATGGGCGCGATCACGCAAGCGATGGCGCGCGCCTGCGCGGAGCGCCGGGTCGAGATCCGCACGAACTGTGCAGTGAACGAAATCCTCATCGAGAAAGGCCGCGCCGCGGGCGTCGTCACCGACAAGGGCGAGCGGATCGCCGCAAGCGCGGTGGTGTCCAACCTGCACCCGAAGCTCACCTTCGAGAAGCTCCTCGATCCCGCGATCCTGCCGGCCGACTTCCGCGCCCGCATCGGCTCGTATCGCAGCGGCTCGGGCTCGTTTCGCATGAACTTGGCGCTGAGCGAGCTGCCGAGCTTTTCCGCCCTTCCGGGCCACGCTCCCGCCGAGCATCACGGCGCCGGAATCGTGATCGCGCCGAGCCTCGCCTATATGGAGCGCGCCTATTTCGACGCGCGGCGCGCCGGCTGGTCGGCCGAGCCGGTCATCGAAATGCTGATCCCCTCGACCCTCGACGACTCGCTCGCGCCTCCCTGGCCGCCACGTCGCCTCGCTCTTCTGCCAGCATGTCGCGCCAACGCTCCCGGACGGGCGCTCCTGGGACGAAGCGCGCGAGACGGTCGCCGATCTCATGATCGACACGGTCGACGCTTACGCGCCGGGCTTCAGGGCCTCGGTCATCGCGCGCACCATCCTCACCCCGCTCGACCTCGAGCGCGATTTCGGCCTCGTCGGCGGCGACATTTTTCATGGGGCGCTCGGCCTCGACCAGCTCTATTCGGCAAGGCCCGTGCTGGGTCACGCCGACTACCGCTCGCCCGTACCAGGCTTATACATGTGCGGCGCCTCGACCCATCCGGGCGGCGGGGTCACTGGCGCGCCGGGTCACAATGCCGCGCTCGAGATGATCCGCGATTTTCGCGCCCGCCGATGGACCGCCCGTGGATAAGTCTTATTCATTTCGCCGCATTGCGCACGCAGTTGATCGGTGAGCAAACAGTCAGCTCACGGGTGGATGGCTGCTCTTCGGGAGCATTGATCGGGAGGACTGACCCATGGCGAAATTCCGCATTCCAGCGCTGCTGCTCCTGATCGCGCCCGTCTTCTGCGCGGCGGCGCTCATGTCGCTAGCGCCAGGCGGCCGCGCCGGCGCTGCGACCGACACTGAAACGGGTGCGATCGCCGACGCGGAAGGGGCGCTCAGAGTCCCTGCGGACTATCGTTCCATGTACGAATATCTCGGAACCTGGGCGGTCGCCGCCGACCACGGCGAGGGATCGAAACAGCTTCATAACGTTTTCGCGTCGCCCGGCGCTGTCGCCGCCTTTCGGGCGAACGGCCAGCTTTCCCGACGGCGCCGTTCTGGTGAAGGAGGTTTACGCGACGGCCACCGGCCCGATGACGACGGGCACGGTCAGCCATGCGGATACGCTCGCTGGCTGGTTCGTCATGGTCAAGGACAGCAAGAACAGCCATCCTGGGAACAAGCTTTGGGGCAGCGGATGGGCCTGGTCATGGTTCGACGCCAAGGATCCGCTGAAGACGACATCGACCGACTACAAGACGGACTGCCAGCCCTGTCATATTCCCGCGCAGGCGACGGACTGGATCTACACCCAAGGGTACCCAATTCTGCGCAAGTAGGCGCATCCAGCCGGACTTGCTCCCGCGATCCGCTCACAAACCCGCGCGCCCCACGCGACCAATCCCATTCCCGCCAGCGCGCTGTTGACTCATGTCCTTCCGCGGGCATGATGACGATAGGGAAATCGGCCGGGCCCCCGAGCGACACCGGGGGCGGCCAAGGGGAAACGTCCACATGACTGGCAGATTTGTTCGTCCCTCGATCCTTGCGTTCGCCGCCGCTCTTGCGTCCGCGCCGCTCGTCTCCGCGGCCCGCGCCGGCGACTTCTCGGCTGAATATGTGTTCAGCGACAGCCTGTCGGACAACGGCAATCTGGCCGAACTTCTCAATGTCGAGCCACGCCGGCAGGCTATTACTTCGGAAACTTTCCCAATCCGCCGAGCTTCCATGACAGCTTCACCAACGGGCCGGTCGCGGTTGCGGGCCTTGCGCAGAATCTGGGGCTTAGCCTCACGCCCTCCCTGTCGGTGACCGGCTTCGAGGATCCGGCGGGCCTGTTCGGCGGCGTTTCCTTCATGCCCGGCACGAATTACGCCGTCGCCGGGGCTCTGTCGGCCACGCCGTCGCCGGTCAGCGTCAACCTTTTGAGCCAGGTCGGCGCCTATAGCGCTTATGCCTCGGGCCATGCGGACCCGGATGCGCTTTATGTCGTCATGATCGGCGGCGACGACGTGCGCGACGCGGCCCTGGACGGACCGACCAAGCGGCGGTGACGACCGAAGTCACCGCGGAACTGGCCGCGATCTCGACCCTTTCGGACGAGGACGCCAAGCACTTTCTGGTGGTCAACGTTCCCAATGTCGGAATCATCCCCGATTCGCGCAGGACCATCCGACCCTGGCCACGAGCGCGACGATGTTGAGCCAATTGTTCAATAGCGAACTCGCCAACGGGCTCGCGTCGCTCGACCCGACGCTTGGCGCGGGCTCCACGCTTCAGGCGTTCGACCTTTACGATTTCAACGCCAACATTCTGGCCAACGCGGCCTCTGACGGGTTCACCGACACGACCGACCGCTGCTACACCGGCACGCCCTTTAGCGCGACGACCTCCTCGGCCTGCAGCGACGCCGAAAACATCGGCAGTTTCGTCTATTGGGATGACATTCACCCGACCGAGAAGGTGCAGGCTTTGTGGGCCGCAGGCTCACGTCGGCGTTCCCCGAGCCCTCGACCTGGGCGATGCTGCTGGTCGGCTTCGGAAGCATGGGCTCGCGGCTGTCGGCACGGCGCGCGGGCGCTGGCGGCGCGGGCCTGAGCGGGCCCATTCCGTCTGATCGCCGGCGCTCTCCTCAAGGGGCGCGAATGGATTTGACAAAATCAGAAAGGGAAATTTTTTCTACTTTTTTCGCCCGTAACCCATTGAAAATCCCAATTCCGAAAATTAAAAGAAGGGGAAAAAAAGCAAAAGAAAGCCTTTTTGCTTTCCTTTTCTTTCTTTTATTTCGCCCGAACTCGCGCTCTCGGTGAAATTTGGAGGCCCCTGGCCACGCCAGGGCGCGGGGGAAGCTTCCCGCGTCGCCGTCATACCTAGAGGGTATGTTCTATCGGGCAGACCCGGCGGCCACCCGGGCCAGCGCCGCGAAGCCCCCGATCTCGACCTCCTCGGCCCGCATCGTGGGCTCGAGCCCGGCGGCGGCGAGGAGCGCCGCGAGGTCGAGCCCGCGGGCGGCGGCGAAGGCTTTCAGCGACTGGCGCAGCATCTTGCGCCGCTGGCCGAACGCGGCCTGGGTCAGCGCCGACAGCGTCGCCCCGTCGCAGGGTTCGGGGCGCGCGCGCGGGATCAGCTCGACCACGCTTGAGGTGACCTTCGGCGGGGGCGTGAACGCCGCGGGCGCGACGTCGAACAGGATGCGGGCTTGCCCCCGCCAGCCGGCCAGCACGGCGAGGCGGCCATAATCGGCGCGGTTCTCGGGGGTGGCGACGATGCGCAGCGCGACCTCGCGCTGGAACATGAGGACGAGCCGGTCATAGAAAGGCGGCCACGGCTCGGCCTCGAGCCATCGGGTTAGGAGCGCGGTTCGGCGACAAAAGGCAGGTTGGCGACGATGCGGACCGGGGCCGCCCCGGCTTTCTCGGTCAGCGTCTGCGCGCTGACGCGAAGCGCGTCGCCTTCGATGATCTTCGAGGCGCCCCGG
>CAVXVE010000029.1:0-50083 GCA_963764955.1 uncultured Alphaproteobacteria bacterium
CGGGACATTGCCGATCTGCGGCTAGCGATCACTGAGGACGGAGTTTGAGCCCCACTCCCTTGCCGACGAACTGCAGGGTGTAGGCCTTTTTGTAGTCGGTGCCGCTGTCGACCATGCCGATCTTCACCATCTTGTCGAAGAAGTCCTTCCAGCGCGCGTCAGTCATCGCGCCGATGCCGAGCTTCAGCGTGTCGCCGGAATCGACGACGCCGTGCTCCTTCAATTCGGCGATCGAAAAAGCCATCTGGTCGTCGGATATGTCGGGATTTTCCGTCTTGATCCTCTGGTTGGCCTTTGCGTTGTCGCCATAGAGATAGTGGTACCAGCCGATCGCGGAGGCGTCGACGAAGCGCTGCACCAGATCGGGGTTCTTCTCGACGATCTCACTGCGAGTCTCGATGAGGGTCGAATAGGTCGAATAGCCGTAGTCGGAGAGCAGGAACACGTTCGGCGTGAAGCCGCCCTGCCGTTCGATTTCGTACGGCTCGGCCGTCACATAGCCCTGCTGGATCGACCTCTTGCTATTCATGAAGGCCGCGGAGTTGAAATTGTACGGCCTGATGTTCTCGTCCTTGAACCCGTAGACGAGCCTGAGCCAGGCATAGAAGGTCCGGATCGCGCCGGCGCCGACGTAGACCGGCTTCGCCGTCGACAAATCCTCCCATTTGTCGAGTCCCACGCCGGGATGAGACATGAAAATCTGCGGGCTTTTCTGGAAGTCCGCGGCCACCGCGACAAGGGGAAGCTTGCTCTCGGCGCAAATGAAATCGCCGATCTGATCGCCGCCCATGAAGAAATCCAACATGCCGTAGAGAAGCATCAATGCGCCGTTCGTTTGGGGGCCACCCGGAATGATGGTCACATCGAGCCCGTGTTGGGCATAAGTGCCGTCCACCAGCGCCTGGTAAAAGCCGCCCGCCTCCGCGTCGGCCAGCCAGTTGGTGCCAAACTTCACCTTGTCGAGGGCGAGCGCCGGCTCCGCCCCGCCGACCAGCCCCGCCAACGCCGCCACTATCGCCAATCGCATCTGACGCACCCCAAGACCGGCGACGGCAAAATGACGCCCGCTTACCGGCGACCTTGCGACTCTTGCGCGCCGATGGAAAGCAGCCATTATTGTCGAGGGGGAAAATCCCCGTCTTCGAACCCCGCCCGCAACCATGGCCGTGCGAGGGCCGACTATCCGGGTTCGCGGCCGTCTCGCTGGCGCGCCGTCCCCTCCCGACGTCGCTCCCTTCGCGGATCAACGCGACGTCAGCTCGTACACAGACGCGGTGTCTTCGCCCGGCAGATAGCCGGGTGATGAGGGATGAGCGAAAAGCCAGCGCCGTCGCTTTCCTTGAGGCGGCGGTAGTCTATTACGCAAGCCTGGGCGTCACGGTCGAGCGGGTCATGACCGACAACGGCTCGTGCTATCTCTCGCGAGCCTTTGGCCAAGCCTGCAATAAGCCCGGCCTCAAACACATCAAAACCAAGCCCTACACGCCCAAAACCAACGGCAACGCCGAGCGCTTCATCCAAACGAGCTTGCGCGAATGGGCTTATGCGCGCGCCTACGACAGCTCAGACGAACGCACAGCAGAGTTGCCTCGATGGCTTCATAGCTACAATTGGCACAGACCCCATGGCCGCATCGGCTCCAAGCCGCCCATCACCCGCCTCGCACTGGACCGGAACAACCTGTTGAGGCTCCACAAAGTTGTGAAACAATTTCACATGATGATTGAATGAAAGGGGTTAAAGTGTTTTGCTGCGTGCGGACTTTTTAGAATGTGATGTGTGCTGAAAAATGAATAATGACGGACAATTCTCGCGCGTACGCTAAACGAGCGCAATTTCGGAGCGTAGTAGCTCGCGCGTGAAGGCAAAAGTAGTATGCGCTCACGCGCTGCAAACGCGTGGCGCCATCGGCAGCGCTGCATAGCTGCGCGCTCGCGCAATGCGACACGATTGCGCTGCAAAGTAACGAACGCGCGCGGCGAACTATGTTTAACGCGAAAACGCTTGGCAAATAGCTAGCTACCTGATGATCCGCATCGCCGCGCATTGGACATAGTAGGCGTTCTGAACCGCTCCGGCTTTGCCTGAGGCTCCGAACCTTGAGAAGGTGGAGCGATGGCAAGCAAGACGACGAAGCGGTTTTCACCCGAAGTGCGGGCACGCGCCGTTGGGCTGGTTTTCGAGCACGAGAAGGATCATTCCTCGCGGTGGGCGACGGTGACTTCGATTGCTGCGAAGATCGGCTGCACGGCTCAGTCGCTCAATGAGTGGGTCAAGAGAGCTGAGGTCGACAACGGCGTACGCGGCGGCGTTCCGACCGAAATTGCCGAACGTCTGAAGGCGCTGGAGCGTGAGAACCGAGAACTCCGGCAGGCGAATGAGATCCTTCGCAAGGCGTCTGCTTATTTCGCCCAGGCGGAGCTCGCAATTCCCTGATTTCCTTGCGGTTCAAGCCATGATTGCGTTCATCGACGATCATCGTCAGGCCTACGGGGTCGAGCCGGTCTGCAGGGTTCCGCCGATCGCGCCCTGTCGACTTATCGCGCCCATCTCGCCAGGCGAGCCGATCCCTCCCGTCTGCCCGACAGGGTCCGCCGAGACGCCGATCTGAAGGTCGAGATCGGGCGCGTGTTCGAGGAGAACTTTCGTGTCTATGGCGTGCGTAAGGTTTGGCGTCAGTTGCGGCGGGAGGGCGTCAGCGCCGCTCGCTGCACGGTGGCGCGGTTGATGCGGGATATGGGCCTTCGGGGGGCGGTCCGGGGCAAGCCTTTGCGGACAACGATCAGCGACAAGGCGGCTCTCTGTCCGCTGGATCACGGGAACCGACAGTTCCACGCTTCCGCTCCAGACCGTCTGTGGCTCGCGGATTTTAGTGTGCCGCAGCAAGCGGCGTGAGAGATGGGGGTAGGTCCCCCGCGATCGGCTTGCAGGAGCGGGTCGCAAACCACCGTAAGCGGCGCTGGTCAAAAGCCAGGGTCGTGAGCGTTACGGAAAAGGCGCTTCAAAGGCGTCAGGTAGGAGACAGGAAGGCGAACACCCGTGAACCGCCGTACAAGTGTCGAAAGCTATCAGACGACGTCGAAACCGGTGAGTGAAGTTGCGCCGGGATCAGTCTGGACGATGCCTGCTGACGGGCCAGACGGCGTCCGGCATAGAGGCGGCGCGATCCTGTTTCAGGCTCTTGCGTTGAACTGCGGGAACCTTCGGCGGCGATGCCAAGCGAAAGGCCCAAGCCTGAAAAGCGAGGCCGACATTAGCGAAGCGCCGCCAAGGGACGGAGCCGTCCGTAGTAGCGTTGAGACCGCTGTAATGGCGGGGGAGCAAAGGGACGGCGTCATCTGGCGGGCATGGGAGATCAACCGGGCGACTGGGAGGAATCTCGCATGACCTGCAAATCGTACGACATTCCCAAGGCGCTGATCTGGGAAGCCTGGTTGCATGTGAAAGCCAATCAGGGAGCCGCAGGGATCGACGCGGAGACGATCGAGCGGTTCGAGACGAAGCTCGCCGCCAACCTGTACAAGCTTTGGAATCGGATGAGTTCCGGCAGCTATTTTCCGCCGCCGGTGAAAGGCGTGCCGATTCCGAAGAAGTCCGGGGGCGTGCGGGTGTTGGGCGTCCCGACGGTAACCGACAGGATCGCGCAGACGGCGGTCAAGATGTGGCTGGAGCCACAGCTTGATCCGCTCTTCCACGACGATTCCTATGGTTATCGGCCGGGGAAATCGGCGCTGGAGGCGATCGCTGTCACCAGACGCCGTTGCTGGGACCAAGACTGGGTGGTGGAGTTCGACATTCGAGGCCTGTTCGACAATCTCGATCATGGCCTCCTGATGAAGGCTCTGCGCAAGCACTGTCAGGAGCCCTGGATCTTGCTCTACGTCGAGCGTTGGCTGAAAGCGCCGATGCAAAACGCGGAAGGGCAGCTTCAGGCGCGCGACAAGGGCACGCCGCAAGGCGGCGTCGTGTCGCCGATCCTGGCCAATCTGTTCCTGCACTACGCGTTTGATCTCTGGGTGACGCGGCATTTGCCTGGCGTCCGGTTCGCCCGGTACGCCGATGACGCCGTGCTTCACTGCAAGAGCCGACGCCAGGCGGAATACGTGCTTGACCGCATCCGGGAGCGGTTCCAAGCCTGCAATCTCGAACTGCATCCGGGCAAGACGCGGATCGTGTATTGCAAGGACATCAATCGGACCGAAGCGAATCCCGACATCCAGTTCACCTTTCTCGGCTACACGTTCCGCCCCCGCAAGGCGATGGACAAGTACGACCGCGTCTACGTGAACTTCTCACCGGCGGTCAGCCGCGACGCCCTCAAGGCGATGCGGCAGACAATCCGGGGTTGGCGGGTCCAACTGAAGAACGACAAGAGCGTGGCCGATCTCTCGGCCATGCTTGGCCCGATCCTGAGGGGATGGCAGCAATATTACGGCCATTTCCACGGCTCGGCGCTCAAGTCGGTCTGGCGACGCGTGAACCAAGCTCTGGTCGGATGGCTGATGCGCAAGCACAAGAAGCTGGCGGGCCATAAAACACGCGCCGCCGAAACGCTCAAACGGCTGGCCCAACGTCAGCCACGCGCATTCGTCCATTGGTCGATGGGGTATCAGTCGTAGGATGGATGATGGGAGCCGGATGAGCTGAGAGGTTCACGTCCGGTTCTGCGAGGGGCCGAAGGCGAAACTCCTTCGGCCTACTCACCCCTACGTCTCGACCTGGGCCGGCTTCGTCTATGTCGCCTTCGTCATCGACGCTTATGCGCGGCGGATCGTCGGCTGGCGAGCCAGCAGGACAGCGCATGCGGACTTCGTCCTGGACGCCCTCGAACAGGCGCTCCATGACCGAAGGCCGGCCAGCCGCGGCGGCCTCGTTCATCATAGCGATCGCGGCGCCCAAGGCGGATTCAAGTGGTCGTCGCAACACCTTGACGGGAGTTGCGATGAACATTCGAAAACGGCGCTCGGATCGTTCTGGGCGGGTGCGCTTGTTCTCACCAGGTCGACCGCCGGTGGCAGGGCGAGAGGAGCGGCGGCGATTTTGGGCAGCGATTGCGGCGGGCACGGCGAGTGAAGATGCTGCGGTCGGTGTCGGTGTCCCGCAGGCGGTAGGAACACGATGGTTCAGGAAGGCAGGGGGCATGCCGCCATCGATGTTTGGGCTATCGGCGAAGCCGCTCTCTGGTCGGTATCTCTCGTTTGCGGAGCGGGAGGAGATCGCGCTCCTTCGCGTTCAGGGCTACTCCATGCAGGAGGTCGCTCGCCGGCTCGGGCGAGTGGCATCGACAATCTCCAGAGAGCTGCGGCGCAACGCCGCCACCCGAAGCGGTGGCCTCGCGTATCGTGCGACGACAGCGCAATGGCACGCCGAGCGCGCTGCTCGCCGCCCAAAGCAGGCGAAGCTTGCGCGCAACGCGGCGTTAAGAACCTATGTCGAGGAACGGTTGGCTGGCGTCGTTGTGGCTCCGAGCGGGGCTCCTGTTCCCGGCCCGGTCGTGTCCTGGAAAAGCCGTCGGCACGGACCACGGAAGGACCGGCGATGGGCAAACGCCTGGAGCCCGGAGCAGATCGCCCGTCGCCTGCCGGTGGACTTCGCGGACGACGCGACCATGCGCATCAGCCATGAAGCCATCTATCAAGCGCTGTTCGTTCAAGGTCGAGGCGCGTTGCGCCGCGAACTGACGGCCTGCCTGCGCACCGGGCGCGTGTTGCGGATGCCGAGGGCGCGCACGCGCGGGCGAGGCAAGACCTTCATCTCTCCCGAGATCATGATCAGCCAACGTCCGGCGGAGGCAGCCGATCGCGCCGTGCCGGGCCACTGGGAAGGAGACCTTATCCTGGGTCTTGGGAGTTCGGCGATCGGCACCTTGGTGGAGCGCACGACGCGCTTCACTCTGCTGCTATACCTGCCGCGCATGGCGGGCCATGGCCACGAGGCTCGCGTGAAGAACGGGCCCGCACTCGCCGGTCATGGCGCCGAGGCGGTACGTGACGCCATCTCGCGCACGATCGTCACGTTGCCCGAGCAACTGCGCCGGTCGCTGACTTGGGATCAAGGAGCTGAGATGGCCCAGCACGCGCGCCTCAAGATCGAGGCGGGCGTGCGAGTCTATTTCTGCGATCCTCACAGCCCATGGCAACGGGGCACCAACGAGAACACTAACGGACTGCTGCGCCAGTACTTCCCCAAAGGGACCGATCTCAGCATGCACAGCGCCAACGAGATTGCAGCCGTGGCCGCCGCCCTCAACTCGCGGCCCCGAAAGACGCTTGATTGGAAGACACCCGCAGAGGCGCTTGACCGGTTTCTCCTATCAGCCGACAAAGATCGTGTTGCGACGACCGCTTGAATCCGCCCAATATGTTTCGATCAAGGACACCGAGCGGCTCGCCGAAGCCGGGATCGAGCCTTCCGTCGGCAGCGTCGGCGATTCTTACGACAACGCCCTCGCCGAAACGATCAACGGCCTCTACAAGGCTGAGGTCATCCATCGACGAGGCCCGTGGCGCAACTTCGAGGCCATCGAGTTCGCAACCCTCGAGTGGGTGGACTGGTTCAACAACCGCCGGCTTCTGGAGCCCATCGGCTTCATCCCGCCGGCCGAAGCCGAGGAACGCTACTTCGCCATGCTGAACGACAAACCCATGGCCGCGTGACTCAAACAAAATGGCCTCCGGCAAAGCCGCAGCGGTTCAGTGGGTGGCGCAACGTCGAAACGGTCGGCGAGGAGAGCTGCCGGTTGGCGCCAGCGGCACCGACCCCACGGTCTGGCCCGGCGGCTGGAGAAGGCTGAGGCCCCCCGACGATCCGCCGGGTCATCAGGTGGCGATATCCGGGCTGGACACGGTGGGGACCGGGGCGTCAGCGCCGGCCGCCTCAGCGACGGCACGGGCAAAAAGGCACGCCGCACGGTCGCCGCGACTAGCGGCCGGATCTCCAGGACAGGAACTCCGCCTTTGCGTCCTCGTTCGGAGGATAGAGGCCCGGCAGCGTTCTGCCGCCGTTGACCTGCTCGAGAATCCATTCCTCGAGCGCCTCCGTTTCCCGGCTGCTCTCCAGAATGTCCTGCGCCATCGCCTTCGGGATGACGACGGCGCCGTCCTGATCGGCGATCAGGATGTCGTCGGGAAAGATCGCGACCCCGCCGCAGCCGATCGGCTCCTGCCAGTCCACGAACGTGAGTTGCGCGACCGAGGGCGGCGCCGAAACGCCGGAGCACCAGACCGGCAGGCCGGTGCGACGAACGCCCTCCACGTCCCGGATCGCTCCGTCGGTGATGAGGCCGCCGACGCCGCGGTGAACCATCCGCGCGCACAGGATGTCGCCGAAGACGCCTGCATCGACAATGCCGCATGAGGAAACCACCGCCAGCGACCCGGGCGGAATTTCCTCGATCGCAAACCGCGTGGACTTCGAGGACGACAGTGACTCGGGCGTCGCAAGGTCCTCGCGACCCGGTACGAAGCGCATCGTGAACGCCCGGCCCACGACGCGAGGAGCGCCCGGATCGAGGACCCGGACGCCGCGCAGCCAAACGTTGCGCAATCCCCTCTTCAATAGCGCCATCGTGACCGTCGCGGTCGAAAGGGAGCTGAACGCCGTGCGCGCTTCCTCGTTCATTTCTGACACCCCCGGGCCCATGTTCGTCAGATGCTCGGTATAAGGCCGCCGTCGACACGGATCAGCGATCCTGTAACGTAGGACGACTGAACGCTGGCGAGAAAGGCGACGACGTTCGCATATTCCTCCGGCCGCCCATAGCGGCCCATTGGGATATCGGCGGCGCGGCGAGCCGCGACCTCTTCGGAGGTTCGGCCCTCGCGCGCGGCTTTCGCCTCGTCGAGCGCGGTCACTCGCCCCGTCGCGATGCGGCCCGGAGCGACGACATTGACCGTCACGCCGTCTCGAGCGACCTCGCGCGCCAGCGTTTTCGACCACGCGACCAAGGCGGAGCGAAGGGTGTTCGAGACCGCAAGATTGGGGATCGGTGTGGCCACTCTCGAGGAAGCGCTGGTGATGACGCGCGCCCATCCGCGTCCACGCATCGACGGCAGCACGGCCGCGGTAACCGCGATCATGGAAGCGACCATCGCCTCGAACTCTCGGCGCCAGGTCCCGACCGGCGTATCGGCGGCAAGCGATGGGGCAGGGCCGCCGGTGTTGTTCACCAGGATGTCAATCGGGCCGAGCTGATCTTCTACGCGCTTGAGGTTCGGCTCGATCGCCTCAGAGTCGCCGAGCGCCCAGGGGAGCGCGACATTTCGCGCCTTAAGCGCCTCGACCGCCTCACGGACCTTCGCAAGGCCGGCCTCGTTGACATCCGCCAGCGCCAGCTGGCGCCCCTCCTGCGCGAGGGCTTCGGCGATGGCGCGGCCCAAGCCTCCGGCCGCGCCGAAGACAAGCGCGACGCGGTCTTTAACCCCAAGCTCCATAGTCAAAGCGCCCATGCATTGGCTGACGGCCTCAATCGGCGCCTTTTACCTCCGCCCGCGCTGCACGGGTTCATAAGTTTGCCTAATGAGGTCTTCGGTCACAGCGAGCGGCGGATCTGATCGCCGATGGCGATCGCCGCCGATGCCCATGGCGCGGTTTCAGCGATGGCGGGCGCAAGCTCGCTGTTGAGGCGCCCGATCGCGAAGTCGGCCGCTTCACGCGGCACACGCGCAAGCTCGCGAACCCGGGATATGAGAGACAGCCGTCGCTTGAACCCTGGCCCAGGCAGCGGCAGGCAAACGAAATTCCGCGCCAGCTCGGCCGATTCGAAGATGCAGAGCGGAGTCGTGATCGCCCACGACTCGCCCTTCGCGACGGTCGCGGAGACGGCGAAAGGCGTGTCGTATTCGTAAGCGCGCCGGAGTTCGACGCCCAGTCTGCGCAAGTGGCGTTCGATCGAGACGCCGATCTTCCGGCGCGGGTGATAGCGCACGAACTTGAGCTTTCTGCCGAGCTCGGCGAGCTCCGCGACCGTGGCCGGCGCCGGCGCCTGCGGGGGCGCTATGATTACATAAGGCTCCTCGAGCAGGGGCCAGCTCTCGAGACCGTCGAGAGCCTCAAACTCGTCCACTCCCAGGAGGATGTCGAGCTTGCGGCCGAGAAGGTCGTCGACGTGCGAGGAGGTCAGACCGGAGACAAAGGACACATGGTCAGCGAAGCGGCTGAGATGGTTGGGAAGATCCGGCACGAGCAATCGCGAAAAGGAATTGACCAGCCCCACCCGGATCAGGGGCAGCTTGTTGCGGCGGACGTCCCTGAGCAGAGGCGCGATTTGCCGGGCGTCGGCGATGAGGGCGCTCGCCCTCTGGCGCAGGAGGACGCCGCTGACCGTGAGGCCGAGGGGCCTCACGTTGCGGTCGAAAAGGTTGGCGTTGACCCGCTGCTCGAGCTCGGCGATCGTCTGCGAAACAGCCGACTGCGTGAGTCCGAGGATTCTCGCCGCGCTGGACATCGTCCCGCAATCGCAAACGGTGAGGAAGACCTCGAGCGAGCGCAGTTCGAACGGGAGCGAATCCGAGCTTTGCGGCATTATCAAAACTTATAGTACGCACAAATCAAACATCGGATAGCGTACGTCAAGGCTCTTCGCGGGCCTTTCCCAGGGAGGATCGAATGCAGACGAAACAGCAGGCGCTGCGGCTTAGCTTGGCCCTGTCGGCGCTGATTGCGGCCAGCGCGGTCGTTTCCGCTGACGAATATGTCGACAAGGCGAAGGCCTATATCGACCAGATCACAAAGCCAGGCGCCGCTTGGTCCGGGCCGACGAGCGGCCCCAAGGCGCAAGGGCACAAATCGATCGTGTTTGTGAACTACGACCAGCGCAACAGCGGCGGACGCGCCGTTGGCGAATTCGCCGCCGAGGCGGCCAAGATTCTCGGATGGGACTACCGCGTCCTCGATGGCCAGGGCACCGTGTCCGGGCAGACCGCCGCGCTCAACCAAGCGATCGCCTTGAAGCCGGATGGCATCATCCTGGGCTCGGTGGACGCGATCGAGCACAACCCCGAGATCACGCAAGCGGTCAACAACGGCATCAAGGTCGTGTCCTGGCATTCCGGCACCAATGCCGGCAAAATTGCCGGCTCGCCGATCTTCACCAATGTGACGACAGACCCGACCGAAGTGGCGCGTGCCGCGGGACTCTATGCGGTCGCCGACTCGAACGGAACCGCGCAGGTGGTTCTATTCACGGACAGCGCCTACCAGATTTGCACCACCAAGACGAACGCGGAAAAGTCGGCAATCGAGGGCTGCAAGACCTGCAAGGTCCTGGCGATCGAGGACTCCCCCCTGGGCGAAGTATCCACGCGCATGCCCCAGCTGACCGCGACACTGATCGCCAAGTACGGCTCGAACTGGACCCATTCGATCGGAATCAACGATCTCTACTTCGACTACATGGCGCCTTCTCTGCAATCGGCCGGGATAGCGGGCGACGGCAAGCCCAGGAACATCTCGGCCGGCGACGGCTCCGAATCCGCGTTCCAGCGGATTGAGGGCGATCAGTACCAGATCGGGACGGTGGCGGAGCCGCTGCGGCTGCATGGCTTCCAGGTGATCGACGAGCTCAATCGAGCCTTCGCCGGCGAAGCGCCGAGCGGCTATTCCGCACCTGTCCATCTCTTCACCCCGGCCAACGTGAAGAGCGATCGCGGCCCCGGCGGGATCTATGACCCCGCCAATGGTTACGAGCAGCAATATCGCAAGATCTGGGGCAAGACATCGAGCTAAGCGGAGGGCAAGCGTCGTTCATGCGTGTGCGGCCGGGACGTGTTTCGCCCCGGTCCTTTCTCGTCGGATCAGGATCAGGAACCGGACATGCCGGATATCGAAGCGCCGCAATATTCGAACAACATGAAGCTCATCGGCCACAGCGATCAGGGCGGGCGCCCCGACGCCGTCCAGATCATGGTCGAACAGGGCTTCGCCTATGTAGGGCATCTGTTCGCGAACGGCGTCAGCGTGATCGACGTGCGCGATCCCCGCAACCCGCTCGCGGTCGAGTTCATTCCAGCCCCGCCAAACACCTGGAACCTTCATGTGCAGGCGCATGACGGGCTTCTGCTCGTCGTCCACGCCAAGAACATGTGGGCGCAACCCGATCTTGCCGACGAGCGCAACTACTACCGCGCCAAGACCAGCGACATCCACGCGCACGCCCGGGTCAGTGAACAGCAGAGCTGGTCGGCCGGAATGGCGGTCTACGACATTTCCACTCCAGGCAAGCCCAAGAAAATCGGCTTCATGTCGATCAAGGGCGGCGGCCTCCACCGCATCTGGTATGTCGGCGGACGTTGGGCCTATGCGTCGGCCTTCATCGAGGGCTTCAGCGACTACATCATGATCACGATCGACCTCGCCGATCCCGCCAATCCGAAGGAGACAGGTCGGTTCTGGCTGCCGGGAATGAATCTCGCCGCGGGCGAGACGCCCTCATGGCCGTCGGCGACCGGGCGATACGGATGCCATCATCCGATCGTTTCAGGCGACATCGCTTATTGTAGCTGGCGGGACGCGTGCCTCGCGGTCGTCGACGTCAAGGATCGCGCCGCGCCAAGACTGATCGCGCACCGGATGTGGGCGCCGACCATCGGCGGGGCGACCCACAATTGTCTTCCGCTGCCCGACCGCAATCTGCTCATGGTCCTCGACGAGGCCACCCTTGACGCCATGGAGGACGGCTACAAGCCGATCTGGATCTTCGACGTCAAGGACCCGGCAAATCCGCGTTGCCTTTCGACTCTGCCTACCCCCTCCGATCGAAACTATGTCGAGGTCGGCGGCCATTTTGGCCCGCACAACATCTACGAGAATCGGCCCGGCCACTTCGTCAGTTCGGACATCGTGTTCACGACCTACCAGAACGCGGGCGTGCGCGTTTTCGACATCAGGAACCAGTATGCGCCCGTGGAGGTCGGGGCGATGGTCGTCGCCGCCCCGAAGCGGCTCGTCGACCCGCGTCCCAACCGGCCGCTGGTCCTGCACGCCGCCGACGTCTTCGTCGACAAGGACGGGCTCGTCTACGCGACCGATTTCAGCGTCGGCCTCTACATCATGGAGTTCAACCCGTGAGGCCGCCGAGGTCCTCGTTCGCGATTGCCCAGGGCGGCGAGGCCAATGTCGGTCGCTGCGCCTGAGCCCCGAAAGGCGGGCGCGCCTGAGGGTGGCGAAATCGTTCTCTCGGTTCAGGGCGTCTCCAAGCGCTTCGGCGGAACCCAGGCGCTGGACGACGTCAGTCTCGATCTCGAGCGCGGAAAGGTCCTGGCGCTCCTCGGTGAGAACGGCGCCGGGAAGTCGACGCTGATCAAGATCCTTGCCGGCGTTCACACGCCCGACAGAGGAACCATTCTCTTTCGCGGCTTAAAAACGTCGCCAACGGACCTTCCGATCACTTTCATTCACCAGGACCTGGGCCTGATCGACTGGATGACCGTGGCGGAGAACGTCTGCCTCTCTCTCGGCTATCCAAGCCGCGCGGGGCTTATCATGATGCGGGCGATGAGGCGGCGCGCGCAAGAGGCCCTCGACAAGCTGGGCGTGGTCATCGATCCGGACGCGCGCGTCGAGCAATTGACACGGACCGAGAAGGCGCTGGTCGCGGTCAGCCGCGCGCTGGGATCGAACGCCGACATCATCGTGATGGACGAGCCCACGGCGAGCCTGCCTGCGAACGAGGTCGCGCGATTGTTCGATGCAATCGAGAGGCTTCGCAGCACAGGGGTTGCGGTCATCTACGTCTCCCATCGTCTCGACGAAGTGTTTCGGATCGCCGATTTCGTCGTGGTGCTGCGGGATGGGCGCGTCGTCGGAAGGAGCCGCGTTGACGCCATCACGCCCGAGAGTCTCGTCGTCCAGATCGTCGGCCGCGAGCCGTCGCAGGTCTTTCGCCGACCAACCGCAGCGGTCGGCGGCCCGCTTCTGACGCTTTCCAACCTCTCGGTTGAGGGCGCGGGACCTGTCACATGCGATTTCAGAAGCGGCGAGGTCGTGGGACTGGCCGGACTTCGCGGCGCGGGTCAGGAACTGATCGGACAGGCTCTGTTCGAACTCACGGACAAGGTCGGCGGCGACATCATCCTCGACGGCGCGCCCATCGCGCCTACGTCGCCGCGAGAGGCGATGCAGGCCGGAGTGAGTCTGATCTGGGGCGATCGCAACAATGGCTCCGTCGTGCCGTTTCTCTCGGTCAAGGAGAACCTGTTCGTCAACCAGGCATTCGCCGGAATGCGATGGTTCTCTTATGTCGGTCCAGCCAAGGAAGACGTCGCCGCCCTGGATCTGGGGCGCAAGGTGGGCTTACGTCCAAACCAGCCCAGCCTGCCGATCGAAGCGTTGTCCGGCGGCAATCAGCAAAAGGTGATCGTGGGCCGCTGGCTCAATCTGGACGGCAAGGTCTATGTTTTCGAGGATCCGACCGCCGGCGTCGACGTTGGCGCGAAGGCTGACATTTACAAGCTTTTCAACATCGCGCTCGAGAACGGCGCGACGATCGTCATTATCTCCACAGATTTTGAGGAGATCGCCAATATCTGCCATCGCGCGCTCGTCTTCGATCGCGGCCGGGTCGTAGCCGAGCTGTCGCACGAGCGTTTGACGCCTGCCGCTCTGCTCGCCGCCGCGTCGGCCGCGGACCCCGCCGGGGTCGGGGACAGGAGATAGCCGAATGCAGTCGTTGAAATCGAGGGCCCTCGAGCCGACGCGTACGGAGATCGCGCGGATGTCATGGTTGCAGGCGATCTTGCGGCTCGTGCCGGTCTATGGGCTGCCGCTGCTCGCGGTCGCGCTGGTCATCCTTTTTTCCGTTCTGCTGCCGACCACGTTTCCGACGCTGTTCAACATCCGGTCGATCCTGAGCGACAAGTCGATCGTGGCCCTGCTCGCCCTGTCGGCGCTGCTCCCGATGATCGCAGGGCGGATCGATCTCACGATCGGCTATGGCATCGTGCTCTGGCACATTCTCGCGATCAGCCTGCAGACCAAAGCCGGATTCCCGTGGGAGCTGAGCGTGCTCGTCGTGCTCGCGTGCGGGGCGTTCACGGGACTCCTCAACGGGATTTTGGTCGAGGTGGCTCAGATCGACTCGTTCATTGCGACGCTCGGAACGGGGACCGTTCTCTATGCGATCGCCCTCTGGCACACGGGCGGAAAGCAGATGATCGGCGCGTTGCCTTTGGGGTTCCTCAGCATCAACGCCCGATTCGTTCTCGGGCTGCCGGTCACGGCGTTCTACGTACTTCTGCTCGCGATCGTTCTGTGGCTGGTCACGGAGCGGATGCCGATCGGGCGTCAGCTCTACGCGATCGGGGCGAGCCCGAAAGCTGCCGCCCTCAACGGGATTCCGGTCCGCAGATACGTCATGCTGACGTTCGTCGTATCTGGCTTCCTGACCGCCTGCACAGGCGTCATCCTCGCCTCGAAACTCAGGATCGGTCAGGCCGGCGTTGGGCTCGAATATCTCCTGCCTGCACTCGTCGGCGTCTTTTTGGGTTCGACGACGATCAAGCCGGGACGGGTCAATGTCTGGGGCACGGTGGTCGCCGTACTGGTGCTCGCGATCGGAATATCGGGCATCCAGCAGTTTGGCGGCGAATTTTATGTCGAGCCGTTGTTTAATGGCGGCACCTTGATTGCCGCAATCGCTCTGGCGGGTTACTCGCAAAGACACAGACGCAGCGCCCAGTAGTCTTTACGATGCCAAGTTCTCAGGACATCGAAGGGCGATTTCGATCCGCGGGAGACAAACGGCGTCTTCCACATCGTCACGATCGATCTGCAGCAGAGTGCGATCGTGCCGGCGCTTGGGCGTACCGAACGACGACCTCGGCGAAGAGGTGAAGGGCCGTCGTCCGGCTGATGCTGGGCGCAGCTCAGGGCGGCGATGTGGAAGCGGAGCGCATCGATTTTTGTCGCGGGCATCCCGCCCACATCAAATGTCCGCGCTGGATCGATTTCGAGACCGAGTTTCCGCGTCTCCCGACGGGCAAGCTCTACAAGACAGCGCTGGGGGATCGATGTAGCAAGGGTCACGCGACCTGAATTTGTTAGCGTCCGGAAGAGTGGCCGGCGCTGGCTGGCCAAGTCGATCACTCGGCTCTTGCATTGGTGATTTCATTCAATAGCGGAGAGCTATGCGGAGAAATCGGTGACGGCATGAATCAAGCGGCGGATTTGATTTCGGCGACAGCTTCGATTCCGTCTTTGAACTTTATACCGTTGACGACTTTCGGCAACTGGTTTTGACCTTGCAATCGCCGCCAGGTCCTGGATGCGGCCATCACCAGTTTGAACACCATGAGACGCGCGGTGTCCTGCGACAGCGCGCCCTTCATGCGGATGGTGCGATGCCTCACTGTCGCGAACACGCTCTCGATCGGGTTCGAGGTTCGCAAGTGGTCCCAATGATCGGCGGGAAGGTCGAAGACCATCAGCAGTGTCTGCCGATCCTTGATTAGGCATTCGACGGCCTTGTCGTATTTGGGCGCGTATTTCTCGGCGAAGATCGTCATCGCCGCTTGCGCCGCGCCCCGGCTCGGCGACAACCAGATCTCGCGCAGATCCTTATGCGCGCTGGGTTGCATCGACTTCGGGAGCTTGTCGAGCACGTTCAATGTCTTGTGCAGCCAGCATCGCTGATGACGTGTCGTCGGGAACGCTTCGTCAAGGGCCTTCCAGAACCCGAGCGCGCCATCGCCAATGGCTGCTTGCGGCGCGACGACCAAGCCGCGCGCCTGCAAATCGACGAGCAACTCCTTCCAGCTTTGCCCGCTTTCCCGCATGCCGGTCTGAAAGCCGATCAGCTCCTTCTTGCCCTCGGGCGTCGCGCCCATCAGCACCAGCATGCATTCGGCCTGCGGCTCCATGCGCGCCTGCAAATAGACGCCGTCCGCCCAGACGTAGACGTAATGGCGCGCCGACAAATCGCGCTTCCGCCATCGTCGATATTCTTCCTCCCATTCGCTCTCGAGGCGCGCGATCACAGCCGCGGAAAGGTTGGGCGCGTCCTTGCCGAGCAGGGCGGCGAGGGCCTCCTGGAAATCGCCGGCGGAAATCCCGCGCAGATAGAGAACAGGCAGCAGGGCGTCGAGGCTCCTGGTGCGCCGCGCCCATTTGGGCAAGATGTTCGACGTGAAGCGAACGCGCTCGCCCGAAGCAGCGGCGCGATCGCGGGCCTTCGGCCTTTGCACTTCGATCGGGCCGATTCCTGTCTGGATCGCGCGAACCGGATCATGCCCGTGGCGAACCACCCGTCGGCGGCCATCCGGAAGCACGAGTTCCGCGGTCGAGGCCAGAAATGTCTCGAACTCCGCCTCGACCGCCTGGGCGATCAACCGACGCGCGCCGGTTCGCAGAATTTCGGTGAGCGGATCGTCGATTGCCCCTTTCTGTCGAACGGCGACAACTCTATTCTCGGTCATGGCGTAACGCTCCTACTTGGAGGTTCGGGTGGCTTGATCACCAACCCCGTTACGCCGCCTTCCTCACACCGTCACCCAGTTTCCCGCATAGCTCGGGAGCGGTCGCGGATCGTCGCAGGCGGATCCAAATTCGAGGCTGAGACTTCCGCTTCGTGCAGTCACGCGCCCGCAATGGAATGACGGGTTTTGGCGGGGACTTCGGTTGTCCGCCATCAGCGCCTTTGAGACAGCGCGGGGTTTTCACCTAGGGAGGATTTCTGGATCATCGTAGCCGCAAGGAGCGAAGATGAGACAGAAATCCGGGCCGGAAAAGCAGCCGGCGGAAGACGCGATCAGGGACATTCGGCGCGCGACGCGTCGACATGTTTCAGCTGAAGAGAAGATCCGCGTCGTGTTGGAAGGGCTGCGCGGCGAGGAGAGCATCGCCGAACTCTGTCGCCGCGAGGGCATCGCCTCGTCGATGTCCTATGGCTGGTCGAAAGAGTTCCTGGAAGCCGGCAAGAAGCGGCTCGCCGGCGACACGGCGCGCGCCGCAACCTCCGACGAGGTGAAGGACCTTCGCCGGGAGGCGCAGGCGCTGAAAGAGGTCGTGGCCGATCTCACCCTCGAAAACCGGCTGCTCAAAAAACGTATGGCCCGCCCCGTTTGCAAGGGGTTTGATCGAGAGCGCCGAAAGATCAGTCTGCTTCAACGTATCCGGCCTCGGAGGGTGTCTCCCGGCCAAGATGGAGATACGCGCGCTCCGGTCCTCATAAAGCGTTCGGCGTCTAGCGCCGCTTTTTTGACTAGGCTTCCGAAACGTCGTTCGACTGTCAGGCCATCTCGATATCGCCACTCGCAAACCTCATCGATCGAACAGCGCCCTCAAGCTCTGATCGACCAACCGCTACGCCGCCAAGGGCGCGCCCTTCGCGGCAAAAGGCTCCCCTCGCCGTAGCACCGCCCAGGCAATCCGGGCCAGCTTGTTGGCGAACGCCACCACGACGACATTTGGGTGGGCCCGGCTCAGTAGCGCTTTGGCCCACCGGCCGAGCGGGGTGTCCCGCTCGGCCACATAGGGCAGCGCCGCTCGCGCGCCGTGGATCAGGAGCTTGCGTAGATACTTGTTGCCGCGCTTGCTGATGCCCAGCAGCTTCGTCTTTCCTCCGGTCGTGAACTGGCGTGGAACCAGCCCCAGCCACGCCGCCAGATCGCGGCCGCGCTCGAAGGTCTCGGCCTTTCCCACCGCCGCGATCAAAGCCGAGGCGATTGTCGCGCCGACCCCTGGGATCGTCGCCAGGCGACGGGCGTCCTCATTCTCTTTCGTCCAGCGAACGAACTCCGCATCAAAAGCGGCGATCCTTCGATCGAGCTCGGCCCATTGGATGCGCGCGTCGGTGACCAACATGATCATCCGAGGGCTCAATCCCACTCCGCCTTGTTCGTCCATCAGGTTGACAAGGAATTGCTCCAGCTTCCGCTTGCCCTGAGGGGCGACGATTCCGCGCTCCAGGAGAATGGCGCGCAACTGGTTGATCAGAGCGGTCCGTTCACCGACCAATCGGTCTCTTGATCTGTGGAGCGTCTGCATGTCGAGCTGCTCCTGGCTCTTCAGCTCGACAAACCGCATCGTCGGACGCGTCGCCGCTTCGGCGATCCCTTCGGCGTCACGATCGTCGTTCTTCTGCGCCTTGACGTATGGCCGGACATACTCGGGCGACATCAACCGCACGTCGTGACCGTGAGCGGCGAACACGCGGCCGAGATGATGGGCGCCGCAGCAGGCCTCCATCGCCACCACGCAAGGCGGAAGCTTCGCCGCCAGCGCGATCACCGTCTCGCGCTTCGCGCGCCGGCGCAAAACGACCGCGCCTGACGCATCGAAACCGACGAGGCTGCAAACATTCTTGCCAAGATCGACGCCAAGGACAGAGATTCTCATTCTCATTCCCATTCCTCCTCCTGAAAATGCCGGCGAGCGTACATCGCCGGAAGGAGGGGCGGGCCATTCCATAAAGCATGATCGGGGATGGGGGAGACGAGGCATGAGATATTCCGCATCCGACAAGACAGAGATCATCCGACTTGTCGAGCAATCGCCTTGGCCGGCTCGGCGGACATTGGAAAAGCTCGGCATTCCCAGATCGTCTTTCTACCGCTGGTATGATCGGCATCGGCGCGGCGGACCGGAGGCCCTCGCGGATCGCCCCTCACGGCCGGATCGGGTCTGGAACCGCATCCCAGAGGCTATCCGCAGCCAGATTGTCGACCTGGCGCTGGATCAACCCGAGCTCAGCCCGCGGGAACTGGCGGTGCGCTTCACGGACGAGGCAGAATATTTTGTCTCGGAGGCGTCGGTCTATCGGCTCTTGAAAGCGCACGATCTTATCGCCGGCCCGGCCTACATCGTCATCAAAGCGGCCGAGGAATTCAGGGACAAGACCACGGCGCCCAACCAGCTCTGGCAGACCGACTTCAGTGTGCCGCAGCAAGCGGCGTGAGAGATGGGGGTAGGTCCCCCGCGATCGGCTTGCAGGAGCGGGTCGCAAACCACCGTAAGCGGCGCTGGTCAAAAGCCAGGGTCGTGAGCGTTACGGAAAAGGCGCTTCAAAGGCGTCAGGTAGGAGACAGGAAGGCGAACACCCGTGAACCGCCGTACAAGTGTCGAAAGCTATCAGACGACGTCGAAACCGGTGAGTGAAGTTGCGCCGGGATCAGTCTGGACGATGCCTGCTGACGGGCCAGACGGCGTCCGGCATAGAGGCGGCGCGATCCTGTTTCAGGCTCTTGCGTTGAACTGCGGGAACCTTCGGCGGCGATGCCAAGCGAAAGGCCCAAGCCTGAAAAGCGAGGCCGACATTAGCGAAGCGCCGCCAAGGGACGGAGCCGTCCGTAGTAGCGTTGAGACCGCTGTAATGGCGGGGGAGCAAAGGGACGGCGTCATCTGGCGGGCATGGGAGATCAACCGGGCGACTGGGAGGAATCTCGCATGACCTGCAAATCGTACGGCATTCCCAAGGCGCTGATCTGGGAAGCCTGGTTGCATGTGAAAGCCAATCAGGGAGCCGCAGGGATCGACGCGGAGACGATCGAGCGGTTCGAGACGAAGCTCGCCGCCAACCTGTACAAGCTTTGGAATCGGATGAGTTCCGGCAGCTATTTTCCGCCGCCGGTGAAAGGCGTGCCGATTCCGAAGAAGTCCGGGGGCGTGCGGGTGTTGGGCGTCCCGACGGTAACCGACAGGATCGCGCAGACGGCGGTCAAGATGTGGCTGGAGCCACAGCTTGATCCGCTCTTCCACGACGATTCCTATGGTTATCGGCCGGGGAAATCGGCGCTGGAGGCGATCGCTGTCACCAGACGCCGTTGCTGGGACCAAGACTGGGTGGTGGAGTTCGACATTCGAGGCCTGTTCGACAATCTCGATCATGGCCTCCTGATGAAGGCTCTGCGCAAGCACTGTCAGGAGCCCTGGATCTTGCTCTACGTCGAGCGTTGGCTGAAAGCGCCGATGCAAAACGCGGAAGGGCAGCTTCAGGCGCGCGACAAGGGCACGCCGCAAGGCGGCGTCGTGTCGCCGATCCTGGCCAATCTGTTCCTGCACTACGCGTTTGATCTCTGGGTGACGCGGCATTT
Organism: uncultured Alphaproteobacteria bacterium; assembly: GCA_963764955.1. Lineage (GTDB taxonomy): Bacteria > Pseudomonadota > Alphaproteobacteria > Rhizobiales > Beijerinckiaceae > Roseiarcus. The sequence continues at coordinate 20,025 of CAVXVE010000029.1, forward strand.
GCCTGGCGTCCGGTTCGCCCGGTACGCCGATGACGCCGTGCTTCACTGCAAGAGCCGACGCCAGGCGGAATACGTGCTTGACCGCATCCGGGAGCGGTTCCAAGCCTGCAATCTCGAACTGCATCCGGGCAAGACGCGGATCGTGTATTGCAAGGACATCAATCGGACCGAAGCGAATCCCGACATCCAGTTCACCTTTCTCGGCTACACGTTCCGCCCCCGCAAGGCGATGGACAAGTACGACCGCGTCTACGTGAACTTCTCACCGGCGGTCAGCCGCGACGCCCTCAAGGCGATGCGGCAGACAATCCGGGGTTGGCGGGTCCAACTGAAGAACGACAAGAGCGTGGCCGATCTCTCGGCCATGCTTGGCCCGATCCTGAGGGGATGGCAGCAATATTACGGCCATTTCCACGGCTCGGCGCTCAAGTCGGTCTGGCGACGCGTGAACCAAGCTCTGGTCGGATGGCTGATGCGCAAGCACAAGAAGCTGGCGGGCCATAAAACACGCGCCGCCGAAACGCTCAAACGGCTGGCCCAACGTCAGCCACGCGCATTCGTCCATTGGTCGATGGGGTATCAGTCGTAGGATGGATGATGGGAGCCGGATGAGCTGAGAGGTTCACGTCCGGTTCTGCGAGGGGCCGAAGGCGAAACTCCTTCGGCCTACTCACCCCTATCTCAAGATCACGGGCTGGGGCTGGTGCTATCTCTCCACCGTGCTGGACGACTTCTCGCGCTTCATTGTCGCCTGGAAGCTCTGCGCGACGATGAAAGCGCTGGACGTCACCGCCACGCTCGATCTGGCGCTGGCGGCTTCAGGGCTCGATCAGATGACCGTCGTTCACCGGCCACGGCTCTTGTCAGACAACGGCGCGTCATACGTCGCGACGGATCTCGCGCAATGGCTGGACGAGCGGAACATCGAGCATGTCCGCGGAGCGCCCTTATCATCTACAGACCCAGGGCAAGATCGAGCGCTGGCATCAAACGCTCAAGAATCGCATCCTGCTCGAGCATTACGACCTGCCCGGCGATCTCGAACGCCAGGTCGCGGCCTTCGTCGAGCACTACAACCATGCCCGCTATCACGAGAGCCTCGGCAATCTCACTCCGGCTGACGTCTACTTCGGCCGGGCCGAGGCCGTCCTCCTCGAACGCGAAAGGATCAAACGCCAGACCATCGCCAACCGTCGCTTGCAGCACCACCTGCGCGCCGCATAATCTCAATCACAGATGATCCAGAGCCTCCCTTCCGAAAGCAAGCAAACTGCCTCAAATCATCTGACGACGGACAATCAAGAAGGCCGTCGCCTATCTGAGAATCTCAAGCCGCACGTACGTCGGCGCGGACAGGATAGCGACAACAAGGGCCAGCGCGCCGCCATCGGGGCTTACGCCAAAGCGGCGGGCTACGAGATCGTCGACACGTTCTACGACGCGGCGGTTTGAAGTGGACCCGCGCAGCGGGACCGCTGGGATCAGTTTTCTAGTTGGAAGTCCGACCGCTCGGTGTTCCTTTCTATCATGCAGCAAGAGGCTGCGTCTGCTGTTGCAGCTGTGGGCCTGTGGGCAACGCGGAAGCGATGTCCATCATGTCCACAGCCTTGACGCCGGCGGTCGCCTCCCGCCAGACCGCCATCGGGGAGCGGTCGGCGAGCGCCTGGTGCGGACGCCGCTCATTGTAGAAAGCGATCCACTCGGCGATACCGTGCGCGGCGTCCCGGCCGTCGGCATAGCCCTTGAGATAGACGTCCTCGTACTTCAGCGAGCGCCACAGCCGCTCGATGAACACGTTGTCCATCCAGCGGCCGCGGCCGTCCATCGAGATCGCGACGCCGGCTTCGGCGAGCGCGCCGGTGAAGGCGGCCGAGGTGAACTGCGAGCCCTGGACGCCCTTCTGTTTGTCAAGCGGCGATTCGCGTGGCGTTGATCTCCCGGCGTCGCTGAGTGATGAGGGTGAAGACCTCTCTGGCAAGGTAACGCTTCAAGGCTCGAATGGCGTCGAGTTTGGAATGCCCTTCTGCGATCCGACGAGCAACGTAGTCCTTGGTTCTCTGGTCGGTCCGTAAGCGTCCGATGGCGATGATGTGTAACGCGCTGTTGGCGGCGCGATCTCCGCCGCGGTTGAGCCGATGGCGGACGGTCTTTCCCGACGAGGCCGGAACTGGGCTGACGCCGCACAACGATGCGAAGCTGGCTTCCGACCGCAATCTTTCAGGATTGTCGCCGGCCGTAAGGAGAAGCTGGGCGGCTCCGATGTGGCCGATCGAATTGCGGGCGACGAGGTTCGGCGCCAGCTCGTCGACGATGGCGGCGATCATCGCATCGAGATCCGCGATCTCATCATGCAGTTCGAGGTAACGGCGGGCCAGGGACTTGAGGCCGATGCGATAGGCGGATTCCAAGTCGCGATAAGCAGTAAGATCGGGCCGCCACGAGGCCAGGGTGCGGACGAGCTGCATGCGGGTAAGGCTGCGCAGTTGATCGCGAAGGCCGTCGGGAGCGCAGACGATCGTATTGTGGATCATCTGCAGGGCGACGCGCCTGGCGCTCACCGCGGTCTTCCGGCAAGCCATGAGAACCCGTAGGGATTCGATCATGCCGTCCCGGCTTCGCGGCGTCACGGTCCGCTGGCCTGCAAAGGCGGCATGGGCCGCGTTCTGAGCATCGAGATCGTCGTTCTTGCCACGTCTGCGGCGATCCTGCTTGTCCGGGGTTGTGACCTCGAGAACCGCAATCCCGGCTTGCTGCATGAAACGGAGAAGGCCTGCGCCATAGCTGCCAGTCGACTCTACACCGATGCGTTGCAAGTCACCGAAGGCGCGCATCCAGGCGAGCATCTGGCGATAGCCCTGACGGGTGGTGGCGAAGGATCGCGTTTCGATAACCCGATCCTGCTCATCCACGACCGCTGCGACGTGAAGATCCTTATGGGTATCCACGCCGCCGACGATGCGACGTGTTCCTTCGTTTACCGCCATTCCCAGCCTCCGGCTTTGACCAGCACGAACGGCTTCGCCGGACCGAATGCGCGGACAGGACAGTCACGAGACCATGAAGGTCAGGCCCTTCTCGGGTCACAGGCATCGGCGAGGCAAAGCCTCACCGCAAGGCGTTCCCGGGCGGTCGACAGGTCCAGGGAAAGACACGGCTGGTCGATCGGAGTGCGGGTCAGGCCGCACCGGGCGCCTCACGGCGCCAGCCTACCAGTCGGTCGATCGGTGTTTGAGTCAGGCCGCCCGGAAACTGGCGTTATCCTCTGACTGTCGGTGTTGAAGATCTCCGGCTGCCGAACTCGCCAGAGCCTCCTCGAGCGCCGCAGGCAAACGACACGTCCATCGTGTTCGACAGCCGCCACGCAAGCACCGCGCGCGACGCCCAGTCGATAATCGCCACCAGATAGAGAAAGCCCCGCCCGATCGGAATGTAGGTGATGTCGGCCGCCCAGACGTGGTTTGCGCGCTCGATCGTCAGATTGCGCAGGAGATAGGGATAGATCCGGTGGCCGGGCGCGGGTTTGCTCGTTCTCGGCTTCGGCCCGAGCGCGGCGATCCCCATCAGGCGCATCAGCCGCTGCACCCGCTTGCGGTTCACGTTGACGCCCTCAGCGCGCAGCATCGCCGTCATCCGGCGCGAGCCGAGAAACGGCCAGGCGGTGAACAGCTCGTCGATCCGGCGCATCAGCGCGGCGTCGTTGTCATTGGCCGGCTTCAGCGCCCGGTAGACGCCCGAGCGAGCCACGCCGAGAAGCGCGCATTGCCGCCGAACCGACAGCGCCTTGTCGGCGCGGTCGAGCATCGCTCTGCGGTCCGGCGCGCTCATCTTCCGGACCTCCTGGCTAAAAAATCCCGCTCGACTGTGAGCTGACCGATCCTCGGGTCAAGCCCGAGGACAAGCCTTGGCGTGCAGCCGCTCGATCTCCCGCTCATGCGCCGTCTCAGCGTCCCGCCCGACGCCCGGATCAAAGGCGCGCGCCGCCTGATCCTGAAGCTGCTTCTTCCAGGCGTAAATCTGGTTGGGATGGACCTCGTAGCGCTGCGCCAGGTCAGCCACAGTCGCCTGCTCCCGCAATCCCTCCAGCGCAATCTTCGCCTTCAGGCCGGCGTCAATCCGCCGTCTCGTCTTCTTCGTCATCGCTCGCTCCGTCTATCAAACGGAGCGGCCGTCCTCCAACTTATACCAACGGCTCTGCTGTCTGACTCACAGGGGGATTCCCGAATCGTGGCGGGACTGATTGAAGACGGCATGGAGGATTTGCGCCATGCCATCAGCGGTCAGATTGCGAGAGGATTATTCGGCTAAGGAGCTTCGGGCGCTTGCGCGCCGGTCGAAGGCCGTCAACCAGAGCCGGCGGCTTCTGTCGCTGGCGGCGGTCCGGGACGGGATGGACCGAGGAGGAGCAGCCAAGATCGGCGGCATGGATCGGCAGACCTTGCGCGACTGGGTGCATCGCTTCAACGCCTCGGGTCCGCAGGGCCTGATCGACAACTGGACGGAGGGTCCCAAGCCTCGCCTGTCGGAGGAGCAACTGACCCAGTTCGCGCAGATCGTCGAGGCTGGCCCGGACCGTGAGGAAGATGGCGTCGTCCGGTGGCGGCGCATCGATCTCAAGCGGGTCATCGCCGAGAGATTCGGCGTCGACTTTCATCCCCGCTGTGTCGGAAAGCTTCTCAAGAAGCTCGGCTTTTCGCATATCAGCGCCAGGCCGCGTCATCCGGCCCAGGACGAGCGGATCGTTGAGGCGTTTAAAAAAACTTCCCGCGCGCGGCTCGAAGGCCCATCTCGAAGGGCTGCCGGAGACGACGCCGGTCGAGATCTGGTTTGCGGACGAGGCCCGGATCGGCCAGAAGAATGGGCTGGTTCGGCAGTGGGCCAGGCGTGGAACGAGACCTCGCCAGCCCGCCGATCAGCGCTATGACAACGCCTATCTGTTCGGCGCGATCTGCCCAGCGCGGGGCGTCGGCGCCGCCCTCGCGCTTCCCTATGCCGACGCCGACATGATGCAGCTTCACCTCGACGAAATCTCACGCAATGTCGCCGACGGCGCCCATGCCGTTCTCATCCTCGACAGAGCCGGATGGCACACCACGGGCAAGCTCGACGTGCCTGACAACATCACGCCGATCTTCCTGCCCTCGCGCGCCCCGGAGCTCAACCCGGTCGAGAACGTCTGGCAGTACTTACGCCAGAACTGGCTCTCAAACACCGTGTTCGAAAACTACGACGCGATCATCGACGCCGCATGCGCCGCCTGGCGAAACCTCATCGCCCAGCCGGAAACGATCACGTCCATCGGCATGCGAGACTGGGCCCACATCGGTCAGACGCTATGACTTTTGGTATTAACCCCTGGTCCCAGAAACAGGGTCCACTTCAGGTTAGCGGCGCGGACCTCGTGAGCGGGCGCTCGAGGTTCGCGCAGACGCTGGAGTCTAATGAGCAATGGCGCGCGGACGATCATCGTGGAAAGTTCTGACCGCTTCGCCCGCGACCTTATGGTGCAACTCGCCGGCCACGACATGCTAAAGGCGAAGGGAGTGACGCTCATCGCGGCGTCGGCACCCATGCACTTCGCCGAGGACACACCGACTGCGGTCCTCGCGCCAAGTCCTCGGCGCTATAGCTGAGTTCGAGAAAACGACTCTCGTCGCCAGGTTCGCGGCCGCACGCAGGCGCAAGCGTATTGCCACCGGCGAGAAGGTCGAGGGGCGGAAGAGCTATATCGACCGCGCCCGGACGTCGTCAAGCTGACGAAGGCGCTCGCGCGCAAGAAGCCCAAGGGGAAAGCTGAGCTCGCGCGCCATATCCGCCGAACTCGCTGCTCGAGGCTTCCTGAACGAGCGCGGGCGGCCGTTCAACCCGAAGTCCGTAGCCGCCATGCTGGCCACAAGAGTGCAGTAGAGTCGCGGCCAGCCAAATCGAAGTGAGTTTGCTTGTTTCACTCGTAGCACCACCCACTTGTAGAAAGAGCGAGTCGGCCCCCGACTCGCAAGTGGAATTTTTCGAAACAAGACTTCGGCGGCTCCAACCTCTACGGCGCGACCTCGGCCGCGGCTGGAATTTCCGGCACGCCCGATACGATCAGTTCGAGCACCTCCTTCTCGGTCGTTTGGCCGATGACTCGGTCGCCGACATTCCGGCCGCGCTTGAGCACCATCACGCGATCGCCCACTTCGAAAATGTCAGTCATCCGGTGCGATATGATCACTTGCGCGACCCCGTGGACCTTCAATTCCGCAATCGTCTCGAGCAGCCGATGCGTCGCCGTCACCGACAGATTGGCGGTCGGCTCATCGAAAATGACCACCTTTGGCGCAAACGAAATCGCACGGGCGATCGCCACCGACTGCTGGCGGCCGCCCGACAGGCTTTCGACCTTCTGGTAGACCGAGTTCACGTCGACCTTGAGTCGGTTCAGGATCTCGCGCGCGTCGCCATGCATGCGCGTGCGGTCGACGAAGATCCCGTACCGCATCGGCCACCGGCCTAGGAAGATGTTCTGGGCGACGTCGAGATTTCCGCAGAGCGCGAAGTCCTGATAGATCATTTCGATGCCGCGTTCACGGCTCTCGTGCGGGCTCTTGAAGTGCACCGGAGCCCCATCGATGAAGATATCGCCCGCGTCGCGCTCGTAGGCGCCGGTGACGATTTTCATCAAGGTCGACTTGCCCGCCGAATTGTCGCCGACGAGCCCAAGCACTTCGCCCGGCATCAAGCGCAGATGGACGTCGACCAGCGCCTGCACGGGACCGAAGCTCTTGTAAATTCCCCGCATGTCCACAATCGGCGTCGTCATGCCCTGTGCTCCAAGACGGCGGGGGTCGCCTCCTCGCCCGCTCTAAGCCTGCCGAACCATGCGCCGAGGATATTCTTCTGGCGCAGCCAGATGTCGCCGATCACCGCAATGATCAGGATCAGCCCGATGAAAACATTCTGCCATTGCTGCGGGAGAACGAAGGAGCTGCCGTCGCGAAGGATGATCTGAAGCGAAAGCAGCTGGCGAATGAGGGTGATGACCCCTGCGCCCGCGAGGGATCCGATCATCGTGCCGTAGCCGCCGAAGATTGAGCCGCCGCCGATGATGATCGAGGAAATGGCGTCAAGTTCGCGCAATTGCCCGGCCGTCGGAATGAAGCTGCGGTAGAAAGCGTCGTAGATCACGCCGGCGAAAGCTGCGCAGGTCCCGGAAATCAACAGCGCGGTAAACCGGACACGGCGCGTATTGATGCCGGCAAAGGTCGCCGCGCGCTCATTGCCGCCGACCGCGAGCACCTTTTGCCCAAATCTCGTGTAGGCGAGCGCCACTCCGGCAATGGCCGCCACGACAATCACGAAGATCGTCTGCACACTGACGGCCTTCGCGACGGCGAGCCACCATCCGTGCGTCGGCGCGATTCCGAGCGTGTCGAGCAATTCGAACAGGCTGCGCCCGATAAGATTGAAGGATTCGGGAAAGCCGTTGAGCTGCGTGCCCGCCACGATCGATGATCCGATGCCGCGCGCCCAGTAGAAGGTGCCCAGGGTCGCGATGAACGCGGGAAGGCCGACATAGGCGGTGAGCCAGCCGTTGATGGCGCCGGCCAAGACGCCGACCCCAATGGCGATGACGGCCGCGGCAAAAGGACCGAGGCTCGTGTCCTTCATAATCACGGCGGCGGTTGCGCCGGAAAGCGCCAGCACCGACCCGACGGAGAGATCGATGTCGCCGTTGGCCATGACAAAGGTGAGGCCGACCGCAAGCAGCGCGATCTCGGAAAAAGCGAGCAGCATCGAGAACGAATTGTCGAGTCCCTGCCAGAAATCCGGCCTCGCCCAGAAGCCGAACAGCCAGAGCGCGACGAGCAGCATGACGGCCGCCGCATCGCGCCGATAGAAGAACGCCGCAATCCCGCGTTTGCCGAGGCCGCGCGACTGCGACGTCGTGCCGCGCGTCTGGGCGCCGGACATGGCGACGCCGCCAAGATCGGGAATGACCGGCGCCGGCAGGCCGCGCAGCCGCGCCCACACTCTTGCGAGAATGCGACGGCGCACCAGCCACGGCTCGACCAGCACCGCAATGATCAGGATGACGCCGAGAAACGCAGGCACTGCTCCGGGCGGCAGTTGCGAGATCGCGGCAACTTCCATCTTCTCGTCGCCGACCTGAATGACGCGGGTGATCGGCACGCCTTCGCGCAACACCTTGTCGATCAGGCCGACGAGGATCGCGCCAAGGCACGATCCGATAACGCGTCCGCGGCCGCCGAAGATCGCTGTGCCCCCGACGATCACCGAGGCGATGACGACCAGCTCGGCGCCAAGGCCGAATGCAGGGTCGGCGTCCTTACTCTGCGCGAGATTCATCAACCCGGCGACGACGGCGCAGAGCGAGGACAGCAAGTAGGAGCGCATCCGAACAAAGCGGGTGTTGATGCCGGCGTAGCGGGCGGCCTGTTCGTTCCCGCCGGTCGCGTATGTCGTCCAGCCATATGACGTAAACGCGAGAGCGACGGCGCCGATCGCTGCAATGATCACGAAAACGAGGATCTGGTTGTTGAAGCCGAGCGCGTTGATCTCGCCGATGCGGAAGAACGGCGGATATTTGTTCGCCTTGAGTTCGAACGCGATGTTCTTGCCGCCGGTCAGCCCAAGGATGACGCCACGGCCGATGAACAAGGTCGTCAGGGTCGCGATGAACGCCGGCACCTCGAGAACCGTGACGAGAAAGCCGTTGGTCAGGCCGATGAAGAGGCCAAGGGCAAGACAGGCGATGACGGCGGTCGTGACGTCGAGGTCGAAATAGCTCGGCGCGAACAGCATGCCAAAGAAGGTCGCGGTGAGGCCGAACGTCGAGCCGACGGAGAGGTCGAGCTCCTTGTTGACCAGAACAAACGTCATCCCAACGGCCATGACGCCGTAGCGCGAAGCATCGCGCAGCACCGAGAACAGCGCGGACGTCGAGCCGAAGAATGCGGGGTTGAGGTAGAGGCCGCCCAGATAGAGCGCGGCCATGATCACGAGCAGGCCCACTTCCCATCCGCCGAACAACAGCGACGAGCCGCGTACGCTCTCGATCGGGCGCGTGACCGCTTTTGTGACGCTCATGGCTTGGGCCGCCCAGCGAATCTCAGGTTGAGGGGATGCGCGCGAAGCGTCATCGTCGGCCGCGCATCCCCTTACGCGATGCTCTTCTAGTTTTCGAAGCGCTTGCCGACCTTCTCGACATTGTCCTTGGTGACGAGCTGCGCTCGCGTGTCGAGGTTGGCGGCGGCGATGTTTCGGTCGATCTGCAGATAGAGCTGCATCACCGGGTAGAAGCCCTGCAGGAACGGCTGCTGGCCGAGCGAACCCATCAGGGCGCCGCTCTTGATCTGTTCAAGCTGCTTTGGACCGAGATCGAAACCATAGGCGCAGACCTTGCCGTTCAGCTTGAGCTGCGAAATCGCGTCGCCGATCGCCGGCGTCACGCCGCCGTTCGGACCGAAGAGGCCCACCACGTCCTTGCGGCTTTCGATCAGCTGGACGATCGGGCCCGCGGTGATGTCGGTTCCGACGTCGACGCCGATATTGTTCGGGCCTGCGTCGACCTTGAAGTTGGCCAGCATGTTGTTCGCCTTGAGGGCCTTCAGCGTCGCCTGGAAGGCCGCCGTGACGCGGTTGTTCACCTCGATATTGCCGACCGGCACGGTATTCGGGAAGAGGATCGAGCCGCTCTTGATGTTGTTCTTGATCAGGCACTTGACGATCGCCTCGCCGCCAATCGCCGCCGCGCTCGCGTCCTGCCCGGTATGACTGATATTGCTGCGGTCGAGCAGCGTCCCGTCAAAGGAATTGGTCGTGGCGACGACGACGCCCTTTTCCTCGAGCTTCTTCACGATATCGTTGTAGGCGCCCACCTGCGGCGTCGTCATGATCACGCCGTTGATGGTGGGATCGTTGACGATCTGGTTGAGGATCTGGATTTCGCGCGGGATGTCGTCGACCGCCGATTCCGACCCGAGGCGGATCAGGTTGATCCCGAATGCATTGGCCGCGACTTGCGCGCCCACATAGACCGGATCGAAAAAGCCGTTGCCGGCGGTGTGGGTGATGATCGCGAAGGTGAGCGGTTTGCCGTCTTTCTTCGTCGTAGGGGATTCTTTGGCCGCATCTTCGAACGAATAGCCGCCGACGGCTTTGTTGATGGCGCCCGATTGAGCCATCGCTCCCGAGCCCCAAAGGCAGCCTAGCGAAACGAGCAGGCCCAGAGACAGAGTATTCCTCATTCTGATTTCCTCCCACATTGTTATGACCGGCAAGCTGTCGTTGTTCTCGACGCTGCCGGGATTGTCGGTCGCTCAAAATCACCCTTCCAAACCCGCGCGGGTCTAGACTACTCCTATTTATCCGGCGATTGGCGGCGCGAGAAGCGATTTTTGGTTGGAATGACATAGATCTTCGCCAAACCGTCGACGCGATATCAGAACGACCTCGACGCTCATCTCGACAAGGGCGCGTCCTCCTTCCTCGCCAAACAGCTCAACGTCGGTCTGGTCGGCTATCACCTTCAGCAGATCACTGGCGATCACGGCGCGCCGGAGCGCAGCTCGGAGGGCTTGAATCGCGCGTCGCGGGGAGAGGTCCGCAGATCAATCATTTCTTTCCGGTCAGCGACAAGATTCAGGGCTACGCCAACGTGAAGGTATGCAAGTCGCATCCTGGTCGACAACCCGGCGACGCTGTACCAGTTCGATTAGCCGCGGTCACGGGCAGACGTATCTCCCGCCGTCCGGCGCTTTGAAGCAGCCGACCAACTCCGGAAACAGCATCTTCGGCAACCAGAGCACCGCCCTCGGGAAGAAGATGGCGAAGGCGATCGTCGCAAAGAAGATCACGTAGATCGGCAGCGACGCCCGAAGAGCTGACGAGAAGCGAACCCCGATGAACTTGGACGCCATCAGACGCGACAGCCCGTATGGCGGCGTGATCAGGCCGAAGGCCAGCGTGATGATGAGCACGATGCCCATATGCACGCTGTTGATCGACGCCTGATCGGTCAGCTGATTGACGACCGGCATGAAAATGATGATCGCAGGGATCGGTTCAATGAAGTCCCCGACGATGGTGAACACCGCCACCAGGAGAAACATGATGGCGCGCGGATCGCCGTGCGCCATATCGCCGATCCACCCCGAGACGACGATTGGACCGCGCAGATAGGCGAGCAGCCAACCGAACGCGGACGCCGCAGCAATAGTGATCAGCGGCAGCGAGTAGATTAGCCCAGCTTGCACGAAGTCGCTCCACACCGACCTCATGTGGCGCGGATTGAGCGCCGGAATCACGATGATGAGAATGTAGGCGACGGCGACCACACCGGCTTCGGTCGGCGTGAACCAGCCGGTCATGATGCCGCCGAGCAGGATCACCGGGATCAGTCCCGGCAGCGCCGCGGCTCGCGCAGCCGCAACAAGATTGAGGAAACTCGAGCGCGGCCGGCGAAAGCCGACGGGACCGAAAAGATAGCAGAACAGCATGAGGCCGGCGCCGATCATGACGCCCGGCAAAATGCCCGCGAGAAAGAGCCCCGCGATCGAAACATTGCCGACCGCGCCATAGACGACCGCCATGATGCTCGGTGGCACCAGATTGGCGATGGTCGAGGCGGCGGCGATGAGCGCAGCGACAAAGGCCGGCGAGTAGCCTTCCATGGCCATCGGGCGAGCCATCGTCCGGCTCAACACCGCAACGTCCGCCGACGATGAGCCCGACATGCCGGAAAAGAACATACTGAAGACCGTGGTCACTTGAGCCAGTCCGCCCCGAATATGGCCGACCAGCGCCTGCGACAGTTCTGCGATGCGCACGACGACATTTGCCGATGTCATCAGTTCGCCGACCAGGAGAAAGAACGGGATCGCCATCAGGGCTTCAGAATCGACGCCATTGAACGCCTGCCCGACGATCGACTGCAGCGAGACCGGCGTCAGCATCGTGCCCACGATAACCCCCGCCATCAGCGAAAACGCCACCGGCACGCCGAGGTAACCGAGCGTGAGAAAGAGCGCCGTCATGATCAAAAGGATGGCGCTGTTCGGCATCGGGATTTAGGCCGCGGGCGCGGGGGGCGGCGGAGACTCGAAGCCGTGGCGCAGGCCGTTGACGATCTGCTCGAGGCTGAACAGCGCCACCAGCGCGCCGCAGAGCGGAATGGGAGCGTAGAGATAGGCGATCGGCAACATCGACGGCATGCGGAAGCTGCCAAAGCCAGTCAAGAAATTCTGCCAGCCATAAACGACGAGGAACACGCCGACGCCCATGACGACGGCGCGATTTAAGACCTCGAACGCCCGTCGCGTCGGGCCGCTCATCGACTCGGTCAAGGCGAGCAGCTGCAGGTGATCGTTGCGTCGCGTCGCGACCGAGGCGCCGATGAAGACGCCGTAGATGAAGAAGGCCGACGTCACTTCCTGCGGCCAGAGCAGTGGATGACCCGCGATCCTCGCGACGACGTCGAGCAAGGTCGTCGACGTGAAGCCGACCAGGCACACGCCGCAGAACTGCATGAGTACGCGCTCGAGCGGGTCCAGCACCGGCCACTTCAGGTGGCGGTCGGCGGCGAGAACGAGGTCCGCGCGCCCGTCCATCGCTATTGGATCGAGCGGCAGACTCTGCAGGATCTTCTCGGCGTGCGGGCCGAGCGCCTTGGCGAGCTTGTCCTGCAGCGGCTCGGCGATCTTGATGAAGCTCGCCTTGTCGACGTTGGTGACGACTTTGACGCCGAGCTTTTGTAGCTTAGCGAGCGACTTGTGCTCGAGCGCGATCGCCGCCGCCGGCTGGCGTGAGTTCGATTATGAGGCCGTCGCTCCAGCCGTACTTGGCATCAAAGAACGCCTTCACAGTAGCCGCGAGCTGGGGCTCGCGGTCATTGCGCACCACGTGCGCGATGGCGTCGAATTCAGCGTCGCCGACCCGCACCTTGACCTGCGGGTGCGACTGGATGTTGCGCACCCAGTTGGCGCTCTCGCGCTCGGCAACAAGGTAGAAGTGCCCGCCATGCTCGGTGAACCAGATCTCGATTTCCCGCGCCTGACCGGTGACGCGGCCCGTGGTGGTCAGGTAGAGGTACATGGGACATGGTCGGACTACCAACATATCAGTGGGCGATCCGGCTGGATCAAGAACCGGTGCACGGGCGCGGATCCGTTGAGTGTGTGGATCTCGACGAAAAACAGCCCGGCGCCCGGGATTGACACCTCCGAACACATGGGTCTCGGCGTGGGCTCGGTCAGCGTGAGGCGCAGACTTAGTGGCGAATTCGCATCGAGAACGACGGCCTCCGGCTGGAAACCTCAGATCACTTGGGCGCCCGGCCGCGCGGGCATTTTCCGCGGGGATACGACCACGGACCCATTCTCGCTCACAAGGGTTCCCTTGGCGGTCGGCCGCCCAACGATGAAATTCATTGCGGGCGAACCAAGAACGACGCGACGAAACGGTTCGAGGGCCGGTCGCACAGCTCGAGCGGCGTCCCTGCTTGCTCCGCCGCTATGCATGACGACGATGCGGTCTGCCCTGTCATGGCTTCGATCTGAATCGTGGGGTGACATAGATGCAGGTGGTTCCCAGTCGTCGATGCAAGTCGCGAATTTCGCCCCGCATTTGGACTCGAAGCTTGGCGTCGAGGTTTGAGAGGCGTTCGTCGAAAAGGAAGACCTTCGGATCCCGCACGATGGTGCCATAGCGACGGTTGTCTTTGGCCGCCGGAGAGCTACCCGGACGTCGAGCGAGAAGTTCATTGATGCCGAGTATCCAAGCGGCACGGTCGACCCGAACCTCACGTTCCGATTTCTAGACCCGCCCCAGGACGAGCGAGAACTCCATGTTCTCTCGGACCGTCATGTGCGGATAAAGCGCATAATTCTGAAAGACCATCGCGATGTCGCGATCCTTCGGGTTAAGATGGTGGACCAACGACGAATTCGCCGTCTTCGGCCTCGATGTTCACGTTAAGAATGACCTTGACCGAGCCGAAGGATTTTTCGACGTTCTCGATCTTAATGCCCCCCAATCCGTGCGCTCCAATCGCGTGCGCGACGCGCTCCCGTGGACGCCGTCAATCTAGCGACAGGAGTGCGGCGCCACCAGGATCTCATCGCTGGACGCCGCACCGCCCTCAATGATCAGCGCGACGCCGCCATTGGCTATCGCGCCCTTGCTCTCGTCCCGGGCCGCAAGCCGAACGCCATCGACGGTGACCTCGATTGTTTGGCCTTCAGTCTCGAGGATGAAGTGATAAGGTCTCTCAAAGGACCACTCGAAAGGTGTTTCCGCGAGGACGGTCGTCTCGCCGTCCCGCGCGCGAACCAGCCGCAGGACATTCGATCGCACCAGAAGGACCGCGTAAAACCGTCGCAAACCCTGCACGCGAACGCCGATCCCTGCTTGTTCGGCAAGATGGACGGTGAGCGCCGTCTCGACTCGATAATCGCGCCACTGCCGGCTGCCATGAATGATCATGCCTTCGCCGCGGTCCTGTGAAATGCGGAAGGCCTGCGGGAAGGTCGTCGAGAAATTGTCGACCGCGTTGACCCAGGCGCGGCGCCAGAAGTCGCTCGGTTCGCGCGGCCGCCGCAACCGTATGTCCGGCGGCCCATCCCAGCGAAGCCAGTCAAGAACGATCGCGCCGTCCTGGGCGCTCCCCAGCGAACGGGCCGCAATACCGATGGATTGGATCGGCTGGCCATCTGTGTCGGGAAGACGCCAGTCGAGAACCTTCTCCTCGCCCGGCGCCAGCGCAACGCCCTCGGACTCAACAGCCTCAAGTGCGTCGGCCCGACGATAGACAAGGACGCTTAGGCCGACAGCGACGTCGCCCACGTTCCGCGAATCGGCGATCACGCGAGCCCGCGCCGTTTGGCCGGAATAGATGAGCGGCGTCGCCATGAGCTCGTAGGTGCGCATGCGCGTGACTTCGGGAGACGTGAATGTCGGAGTCATCACGGCGGCCGGCTCGAGCCCAAGCCGGGCGAACCGCAGTTCCAGCGCACGACTGCCGTCGAAGGGAATGTTCGCGAGCCCAAATACCGCCGAACTATCGTCAGCACGAGCATGAATCCCTGCATGCTGCCCTGGAAAGAAAAATGGAATTGAGCTCCATTTTTAGGTGCGGCGAGCGGAGGGAGATCCGCCAGCTTTCGTCCAAGGTCGACGAGTCGAGCGCTGACCCGGACCGCGTCGTTGATCGCGTCCCCTCCGTCCGCGGACGAGATCAGCATGCGGTCGGCGAGCGGCCCGCGCCATTTGGCCGGCTCGATCCCCTCAAGGCCGAGCATGGCGCCCATGAGGCAGCCGACGTTGCCGGCGTTGCAATCCGTATCCCAGCCGGAGGTGCAAACGATCGTCTGCGCAAGCGCGAAGTCGTCCGGCGCGTAGAGCAGCGCCATGATCATGAGCGCGTGATTGGGAATGACGTGGCAGTGGCCGGGATGCTTGTCGTATCCGTAGCGCGCTTCGATCGCTTCCCGCGTCGTCGCGCCAGTCCGGGTAACGCTTTCGCCAGTCCCGAATGTCGGCGATCAGGCGCGCGATCGGGACCGTCCGGCGAGACCTGGGCGAGGCCGACTTCGATCAGGCGTTCGACGTCGCGGCTCATGAACGCCTCGGCTTCCATCGCCGCCCAGAGCTTCGCCGCGTCCACCGCCGCCCCGTCGTGGCTGACTTTGGCCGCCTGCTCCGCGAGCCGGGCGGCGAGGGCCGGATTTCCGGCGGCGACGATCGCCCATCCGTCGATGAAGATCTGCGCGCCGATCTGCTCGGCGACGGCCTGGCCATTGACCGCCGATCGACCCGCTGGCCGGCGCCGCAATCCCGCGCTTCAGATTGAGCCACGCGGTGTGCTCCGTGGAGTTGCCGTTGCCGCCCCACCACAGGATCGAGCGGCGCTCGACAAGGTAGTTAAGCCAGGTCTCACCGATCTCGCGCGAGGTGAGATCGGGGCGCGTCCCGTGATCTTCGAGCGCGCGGATGAATGTGAAGGTTCCCGCCACATCGTCGTCAGTGACGACCAATGGACAGTTCAGCCGCTCGTGCACATAGTCCTCGATGGGCCCGAGTTCGCGCATGATCCGCTGATACGTCCAACCCTCGAACGGGCGCCCGAGATAGACGCCAATCAGCTTGCCGAGCACGGCCGCGTAGGCGCGCTCCGAATAATCTGGAGGCAAGGCTGTCATCGCGCGCGCCTAGATGATTTCGAGATAGTCGCGGTCGGGGAGCGCCGGAAACGGCGCCGCCGGCAGCGTCTGATACCAGTAGGCGACGGAAGCGATGTCGTCCTGCAGCGGCAGGTAGCGACGGTTCTCCTTCTCGGTGCGCCAGCCGATCGCCTGCAGCGTCACCTTGAGGTCCGTCTCGAAGCGGATCGGATCCATGATGTGCCAACGGTAGAGGCCGAAGCGCTCCTGCGACTGATAGGTCCCATCGGGCCGGATGACCTGGGGAAGTCCCGCGTAGGGGGTCGTGAACTCGATGTAGGCCCGCGGGAATGTCGGGTCGACCGTGCCGGCGTCGAAATTATAGGCGCCGCAGAAATAGTCCTCGGTCCCTGTGCCGCAGATGGTCGGCCATTCGTCGCCGTCCATAAAGAACTTGATCTCGCCCTCGCCCCACCAGCCCGAATTGTTGACGCCCCAGGCGACATAGGTTCCGACGTAATGACCGCGCCCCTTCACGCCGTCGAGCACGATATAGTCCTGCTTGAACGGCAACGGGTTCGTACGCCGAAACTGGCGTGGAAATAGGCCGCGTCCTCAGGAACTTCGGTCAAGGCATAGTTGATCTGCCAGTAGATGACGGCTTCCGCGTCCGGATCGCGATTCTCGAGCGTAAGCCGGGCGCGACGGCGAAACGGCATCTCCCAGTAGCAGTTGAAGGCGCGTCCCGGATTGACGCAAACGGCGAGCGAGCTCACCTGCGCGTAGCGGCCCCAGCCGCAGGCGAAAAAAGTCGCCGAGCGGCGCCTCGACCGACGGGTGGCTCTGATCGTCCCAGTGAATGCGCAGGATGAGATCGCGCCAGCGCACGTGGGCCGGCGTGATCCAGATCTGCTGGATTGCGCCTTGCCCTTCGATGTCGCCGAGCAGCAGGGTCTCGCCGGGCGCGACGCGCATCGAGGGCGAGATCTTCCAGCCGCGTCCGAGCCCGCGCGCGTGGATCGCGCCGGTGCCCTCATCGGCCATGCCGCCTTTGCCCTTCTCGCCCGTCGGGTTTTCCGGGCTGATCGAACGCGACTTCGCCGAAGACAGCCGCGACAGATTGCCGAGATGCAATCCGAGACCCGAGAACCCCTCCGTCATGCCGCTCGCCTCATTCGATTCTGTCCGATCTACTTGATGCCGCGTCGTCTTGATCAACTCGATGATGCGCTTCTGGAAGATGACGAACATGACGATCGTCGGCAGCGCGACGACGGTCGAGGCCGCCATGATGTAGTTCCACGAACCGTTGTACTGCTGACGGAAGCTCGCGATCGCGACCTGCACCATCCAGAGGTCCTGGTTCGAGGTGATGGTCAGCGGCCAAAGGAAGGAGTTCCAGTTGGCGAGGAAGAAAAGGATCGCAAGCGCCGAGAGAATCGGCCGGCTCAGCGGCAGGATGATCGACCACCAGATGCGGAAATAGCCGGCGCCGTCGATCAGCGCGGCCTCCTCGAGCTCGCGCGGAACGGCGAGATAGAACTGGCGCAGAAGGAAGATGCCGAAGGCGTTGAAGATCGAAGGAATGATCAGGCCGGCGTAGCTGTCGAGCATATGGAGCGTCCGCGCCAGGATGAAGAGCGGCACGATGATGACCGGCTGCGAGATCAGGAAGGTCGCGAACATCGCGAGAAAGATCGCGTCGCGTCCCGGAAAACGCAGACGCGCGAGCGCATAGCCGGCCATGGAATGGAAAACGAGCGCGACGACGGTCACGACGGCCGAAACGAAGAACGTGTTCAGAAGGTAGCGGACGAAATCGACCTGGGTGAACACGTAGACGAAATTGGCAAGCGTCGGACGCTGCGGGATGAGATTCGTGCCGAACACCTCGTTCGACGGCTTCAGCGACATCGACACCATCCAGAAGAGCGGCGCGACCGCCATGAAGGCGAGAATGACGCCCGCGAGATAGAGCGCAAGCCGCACCGGCTGGAGCATCGCGCGCTCGATCGCGTCGTCGTCCGCCGCCGCGGGGGCCGCCTCACTCATAGGTAAAGCGCCCGCCTCGGTCAGCAAGAACATGAGAACGGTGATCGCCATCAGCACGACGACGAGCACGGACGCCATCGCCGCCGCATAGCCGTATTCGTTGAACAGGAACGCCTGCTGATAGATGTAGAAGATGGCGAGCGACGTCGAGTTCGCCGGGCCGCCCTTCGTCATGATGTAGATGAGATCGAACGTCTGCGATCCGCATACCGCCGTCACCGTCGAAACGAGCAGGACGAAGAAGCTCGTCGGCTGCAACAGCGGCAGCGTGATCTGGAAGAAAGACTGGACGGGTCCGGCTCCGTCGATGCGCGCCGCTTCGTAATATTCCTTGGGAATGTCCTGCAGGCCGCCGAGAAAGATCAGCATGTAGAATCCCATCAGGAACCAGACGCTGATCGCGATGACGGTGCCGAGCGCGAAACGCGGATCGCCGAGCCAGGAAATCGACCCGATGCCGATCGTCGCGCCGAACTGGTTGAAGAGCCCGATCTTGTCGACGACCAGCACCTGCCAGACGAGGGCGACGACGACGAGACTCACCGTCTGCGGCATGAAGAGGAGCGTGCGGATGACGCCGTTGAAGCGGGTGTCCGCTCTGCACAAGCAGGGCGAGCCCGAGCCCGACGACATAGAGCAGGGGCACGAGAGCGACGACATAGAGGATCGTCACCTGAAGGCTGCGCCAGAACAGCGGATCGCCCAGCATCCGTCGATAATTGTCGAGCCCGACGAACGTGTATTCGCCGAAGCCGCTGACCGAGAAGAAGCCGAGGCTCAGCGACAGGATCATCGGCCCGCCGACGAAGATCAGGAGGCCGATGGCGTCGGGCGCGACGAAGAGATAGCCCGCGATCCTTTCGCGCGCGACGATTGGACAGTCGCGGGCCGCGATCGATCGAGGGCGCCGCGAGCATGGGCGCCCTCGCGGAGTTTCGGCTGTGCGATCCTGCATCAGAGGATCGGCGCGCCCTTGTAGCCGGCGAGGAACGCGTCGATCTGGTCGGACGCGGCTTTGGCCGCCTGGGCCGGATCCTGGCCGTTCAGCTGGCAGGACTGGATCGCGTCCGAGATCGCCTTGTAGACGGGCGGAGGCATGCGCGGCTCCGCGCGGGCGCCCGGGTAGATCTCGTCGGTGAAGACCTTGAGGAACCCGTTCTCGAACGCCGCCTTGCCGGCCTCGAGCGCGGACTTGGTCGGCGGCATGTCGCTCTTCGCCTTGGTGCACCAGTCGACGATCCGGCCGGTCGAGCCGTCCTTCGGCGAACCGAGCGCCCAGGCGACGAATTCGCCCGGCCGCCTTCGGATTCCATCCCTTGGCGTTGGCGACAAACGCCCAGCCGCCGCCGATGGTGAGGTATTTGCCGCCGGGAGGCGTCGGCAGCTTGAAGACGCCATATTTGAAGTCGGGCGCGCCCTCGCGCAATTGCGCGATCGCCCAGATGCCGACGTTCTGCATGGCGCAATAGCCGGAGCCCAGATTTGGAACCGATGTCCCACGCGCCGCCGCCGAGGGGCTTGCGCGGCGCGACGCCCGTGTTGATGGCGTCCTGCCAGAACTTCAGCGCCGACACCGTGGCGGGCGAGTTGAACGCGCTCTTGCCGTCCTTGGTCTGGAAGTCGCCGCCGGCCTCCCAGAGGAACGGATACCAGGTGAAGTTCTGATAATAGCCGGGATTCGTCTCGAACAGGACGCCGTAGCGCTTCTGGTTGGTCAGCTTCTTCGCAACGGCGAGAAGGTCCTCCCAGGTCTTGGGAACGTCCTTCTCGGTCAGCCCGACCTCGTTGAAAGCGTCGACGCTGTAATACATCGCCATCGGCTCGACCTCGTAGGGAAGGCCGTAGATCTTGCCGTCGACCATGCGGTTCGCGATGACGCTCGGAAGGAAGTCGTCGCGCGCGCTCTGCTCCATGAACGGCGTGAGGTCGAGAAGCACGCCGCCGTTGTAGTAGCGGAGGAAATCGCCCGGGCTGATGATGAAGAGATCGGGGCCCGCGCCCGAGGCGAAGGCGGTCGGCAGCTTTGTGCCGTCCATGTAGGCGTTGTTTGGCACATAAACGAGCTCGACCTTCACCTCGTGGCTGTCGTTCCAGTCCTTGACAAGGTCCTCGATACCATTTGTCTTGTGACGCGAACGCCGCCGCCAGGCGCATAGAACTGCCAGAATTTCAAAGTCTGCGCAGCAAGGCCGCGGGACACATAGGGAAACCCGGTGATTGCAGCCCCGGTGACGCCCGCAGCCAGCACTTGTCTGCGGTTCAGACCTCGGCCAACGTTGCGCGTCGTCGTGGAATTGTTCCAGCCTTCAACCACTTTCGTTTCCTCCTCCATGTCTTCGTCAGTCGTTCTTGACGGTCTCGGCCCGTGGCGCCGCTGGGTCTCAACTCACGCCGTGAGACCTATACGAAACGCGCAAGGCAAGGTCTCCGATCTTGATGGCGCGGCGTCATTCCCGTTGATCCGCTCGATCAACATTTCCGACGCCCGCCGGGCGAGGGCGGACGGGCTTACCCCAACGCATGTCAGCTTCGGACGAACGTATTCCAGACTCGACGAATCGTCGAAAACCGCAAGAGCAATGTCTTCCGGCGAGCGCATGCCGCGATCGTGAAGCTCCGCCAGGGCCCCTACCGCCATCAGATAATTGGCGAAGAATATGGCGCTTGGACGGTTGCGCGGCGGGACGGCGAAGAGACGCTGGATCGCCTCGCGGCCGGATGGTTGGAGGTATGTCCCCTCCACGCGAAGAGCCGGAGGAACGGTGACGCCATGCTCGGCCAAACCACGCTCGAATCCTTCGGCGCGCGCCACCGCCTCGTCGAACACCTTCGGACCCGTCACATGCGCGACTCGACGATGTCCTTTTTGCGCGAGGTAAGCGCCCATACGGTAGGCCCCGCCCTCGCTATCCACCCGGACGTTGTCAACTACGTTGTCTCGCAGATAGCCGATCACCACCGCCGGCACGTCGAGCTGACGCAAAGCTTCATGCGCATCGGACATTCCGTGCAGCGCGACGTCGCCGATGATCAGACCGTCGACGCGCTTATGGCTGATCTGACGCAGATAGTCGCGCGCGTGCGCTTGAGAGCGACCGCCGGGAACGTCCGTGTTGAATACCAGCATGTCCAAGCCCACCTGTTCGAGCTCGGATTGCGCGGTCTTGACGAGTTCGGGGAAAAACGGATTGACGATGTCGGCGATCAACATCGCAACGATATTCGTGCGGCCGGTGCGAAGGCTACGCGCCTGTGGATTGGGCGCGTAGCCCAATTCGGCGATCACCTTTTCAACACGCTCACGCAGAGCCTTCGAGACGCGGTCCGAGTGGTTCACCACGTGCGAAACCGTGGTCCGTGAGACTTTTGCGAGCGCGGCGACTTGCGCAATCGTGCTCATCTTGGTAATCGGACTACCACGCTGTGAATGCATTTGCAAATCCATTCACAACGACGTGATCGCGCAGATCCTATCCGAAGAGAAGGAATAACCTTCCCGCGGGCGGAGACGTTGGAGCCACAGAAGACCGCAAGACAAGGCTGCAGCCAAACCATTAAGGGGGGCGGAGCAAGGAGTAACCGCAAATGTCTGTCGTCATCAGTCCCCTGTCGAACGCGTTTGCTGGTGAAGCTTCGGCGGTCGATTGCGCGAAGCCGCTCGATGCGAGTGACGTCGACGCCATTCATGACGGCATGGCGAGACATGCCGTGCTCGTCTTCCGCGATCAGGCGCTGACGGACGAACAGCAGCTCGCGTTTACCCGGCGCTTTGGCGACCTCGAGCGCTACGACACGCCTGGCCATATCCGAAAGCGAGAGCAGGAGCGCCTCGGCAATGGCATTGCCGATTTTTCCAACCTGACGCGAAACGGCTTGCTGATGACGCCGGACGATCGCGTCTGGCTTTTCAAACTCGGCGATCGGTTGTGGCACTCCGACAGCTCGTTCCGCCCGATCACGGCCGGCTATTCTTTGCTGTCCGGGCGAACGGTCCCTGCTCGCGGCGGCGAGACAGAATTCGCGGACATGCGCGCCGCCTATGACGCGCTCGATGACGAAACGAAAGCCGAAATCGAAGATCTCGTTTGCGAGCACTCGCTCATCTATTCCCGCGAGGCGATCGGCTTCTTCGATCTCACGCCCGAGGAGCGCGATCATTTCCAGCCGGTCCGTCATCGGCTCGTGCGGGTCGATCCCAGGACGGGACGCAAGTCGTTGTTCCTGTCGGCCCATGCCGGCGCGATCGTCGGCTGGTCGATTCCCGAAGCGCGGGTGTTTCTGCGCGATCTGACAGAGCATGCAACGCAGCCGCGATTTGTCTATCGCCATGTCTGGCGCGCCGGCGACCTTGTGATGTGGGACAACAGGACGACTATGCATCGCGCCCGCAGATTCGATCGCAATGAAATCCGCGACGTTCGGCGCACGAACTCTTGCTGGGGCAATCGCATGAGTTGCGAGAAATCTCAAATTTAATAGTCCTAGCGGCGGTGGACGCGGTTGGATGACCTTGGCGGAATGATTGTCTAGGGCGGGAGCGGACCTAGTCCAGATCGACAGCAAGGTCCGCTGTCGACGTACACCGGACATTCGCCACCGCTCAATCCGCGGCCGCCTTCCTCGCTCCAGCGCGAAAAGCGCCCGGACGACGCATCGTCCCAATCGTCGGACAATCCTGCCGGGGGCTGCCGATCTTGAGGACATGCATGATGCCGCTCACGATGCGGCGATTATCCGTGCGCTCGGAGCCCGATTGATTTGGTTTGAAACAAAGGTGGTTAACTAGCTCTTAACCCCAGGTCGCCTCAAAGCAGGTCGCCGCTCTTGCAGGCTCGAAAGGAAAAACAGACATGGTCGATCATCATGGCCGTTTCGTCTGGTACGAGCTGATGACGACCGACATAGAATGCGCCAATGCCTTCTACGCCAGCGTCGTGGGCTGGGGCGCACGGGACGCCTTGATGCCGGGTCCGAACTATAGTCTGTTTACCATTGGAGATTGTCCCGTCGCCGGGTTGGTGAACGTGCCCGAGGACGCGAGGAGAACCGGCGCCACGCCGCACTGGATCGGGTATGTCGGAGTCGACGACGTGGATGCCACCGTCGACCGGATCAAGCGTCTTGGCGGAGCGGTGTACGTCCCACCGACGGACGTCCCCAACGTCAGTCGCTTTTCGGTCGTCGCCGACCCGCAAATGGCGACGCTTGCGTTGGTCGCGGGGCAGAGATCCAGCCGGGCGCAGTCCGCCGGGCTGGGCGCGCCGGGGCGCGTGGGCTGGCATGAGTTGCTTGCCACCGACTGGGAGAAGGCGTTCGCTTTCTACCGCGAGCTATTTGGTTGGCAAAAAGCCGACAGCCATGTCGGCGTGATGGGCATGTATCAGGGGTTCTCTGTTGGAGCGGAGACGATCGGCGGCATGTTCACCAAGCCTCCCACCTTGCCGCTTCCCTTTTGGCTTTACTATCTCAACATCGACGACATCCAAACGGCGGCGAAGCGCGTGGAAGCAGGCGGTGGCCAAATCCTGTATGGCCCGACCGAGGTGCCGGGCGGCGCTTGGATCGTCCATTGCACGGACCCTCAGGGCGCCATATTCGCGCTGCTGGACAGGCGTAGGCGCAAAGCTGTTGGATATGTTTATTTCGAACGCATGGCGCCGCGCGACCCCTTGATGCGCTGAGCCGCCAACGGTCTTGATAAATCCGGCGCCGAAGATTGATCGTTATGCCCAGCGAACTTTGGTGGTTACATCGCCATGTGCTTGGCCGTTGCGCAGCCACGCCGAGGCCATGCGATTGTCAGGCGGAAGCTGCCGGTTTCGCGCCGCGACCGATCGCAAATTGACCGACTGGTCCCTCGACGTGGAATTCGACTCCCGTCATCTTTGCGAACAGATCGATATTCTCGATCCCGATCGCACATCCGCCGAGCCCCATGTCGGTCGCCATTAAGTAGAGCGTTTGCGCGAACGCACCGACGTCCTTCAGAATGAGCGCATAGGCGATCGAGCTGTACTTCCATGAAATCCGGCCAAAGCGCGCAGCGATCGTGATCAAGATCTGAGGCGCGGCGGGGACCCCCATTGCGTATTCGGCTCCCGCCAACAGCGCTTCGAGCTCATTCGTGGCGACGCCGATCAGCGCCAATGCGTGAGCGCCGGCGTCATAGTGGTAAAAGCCGCGCGCAAGCCCTTCGCATAGGTTGACGGCCAGATAGAGCTCGAGTTCGTAGCTGGCGCCGGCCGACGGATACGGCCTGACGGTGTGACCACCGTCGTCGAGGTCGAGCGTCGCGTTCGATTTCGACAGGACCCGCGCGGTCCCGTCAAGAAACTGCGAAAGCTCGGCGAGCGTAATCGGTCGCTGGTCATCAAAGCTGCGTGTCGAATGGCGTTCAAGTAGGAGCTTTGCGACTGGCGAGGTCGCCTCCGGATGCACTGCGGAGAACTTGCGCAGATCGACCTTCATTCCAGGCCAGTTTGGCCGCACGGCCGGCGGCGGAGAAATGACGCCGACATACGGATAAACTCCGCCCAGCGGATTAACGTGCCGACCTTCCGTGCTGCGCGTGTGGAATAGAAGATCATGAAAGTCCCAAAGAACGAGGCTGTGGTCACCCTCGGCCATTCGAAGCCCACTTTCGCCAGTACCGACCTTGAAAAGGATTTGGCAATCGAGGAGCAGGGCGAGAAGCTCGACGCCTGGAAAACCCTCCCACCGACGCAGTTGTTTGATTTGCCGCGGGGTGGAGAACATCGCGATGGCGGTGGCAATCTTCGGATCACAAATCTTGAACAATGCGCCGGCGCGCGGCGATTCCAGGACCATCTCGGCGCCGCGCCGTCGCATGTACGCGAACCGCGACAGGACGAGAGCGCCGGCATTGCCGAGCTGCGGCGCTCGCGGCCAATAATCGGGAACCTGCGGTTCGATGACGACCAGGTCCCCGCCGTTGGACGAGCGCCCAAGGCGGTACTCCAATAGACCGTGCCTAGCCAATCGCTGGACCAATCGGCCAATCTCTTTGTCGATGTTCCGACTGTTGGACGCAAACGAGCTGAGGGGCAGGCCTGTGCGCAATTCCTGCGCGCGATTCGCGGCGCGCGCGCTGAACGTTCCCAAGCCGACCGAATAGCCATCGAAGCCGACGACAATTTCTCCGTTCGCCTGCGCTTCGAGCCTGACGTGACTGCGGAGCCGGGCGGAGACAGGCGCCGCCGGTGCGGCCGGCCGCACTCTTGGTCCGGGAGCGCGCAAGCCGGGATCGCCTTCAGGTATGGGGGTGAATCGGATTGAGCTCGTTTTCCTTCAGCGGTCGGTCACACAATCCGAGCTCGACCGGCACATCGTAAAGCCGGCCTGGCGCGAATCGGCGATAGAAATGCCGCAATCCCGGAACGATCACCCTGACGACCGGCGTCTCGATGTCGGGACGCGTCTGATCGAGAACGAGGAAATCGAGGCCGGCTTCCTTCGCAAGGGAGACGCAGGCCGTCACCTGCTCGCGCGTGTCGAGACCGCCAAACTTCGAGCCGAATTCGGGTTGGACAATCGGATTTCCGCTCGGCGTCAAATAGGGATGGTCCTGCAGGCGCAACGGAGTGGCGCCGTCGAGGCTCGATTTCTCCCCCGTCCCGCCGCCCATCAGACCCAGGGATAGAAATTGATTCAGCTCCGTCAGCGCCCGCAATAAGGCAATTCGCGCATCGAAATGCGCGCCGGAACCGAATTCAATATTTTCCCGCCCGTTTTGCATCCAGTGCGTGACTGCCACAAACGTCGGGATCCCGAGATCGCTGGTTACGTCGAGCACCCAAAGTCGGCGGCCGGTTTGGGCTAGCTGCTTTTGCAGATCGCGAACATAAGCATCATCGAACTGGCCGAGGTCCAATTCCGGCCGCCGCAGCCGATTGTACCACCAGATCGCGTATGCATCCCTTTCCACCAGTTCGAGGAATCCCTGGACGATCGCTTCCTCGAGCGTGTTGCCCGCCGCGCAGCCATTGGAATCTGCGGCGAAGGCGGCAGCGCCCCTGTAAAAGAAATACATCAGGCTGGTCGGAAGATATTTGAAGCGCGCGTCGCGCAGAGACCAGACCGGCGACCATTCGATCTTTGCGGATCGATCGAAGAGCGCCGGGATCGCGTTCCGCTCGTCCGAGCCGAGCGTCGGCGTCCGGCAATTGCGCTGCGCTGAACTGAAGGACTTCGTTTGGAGGAATGGCCTCGTCTAACGGGAAATCGGTAAAGCGCCGCTTCGCTCGAATCTCGTCGCCCTGAAAAATTCCAGAATAGCGCTCGATCGCCTCCATAAGCGCGCTGGCTTCACCCTGTTCGGCAGTGCTGCCCTTGCCGAAGCTGCCACTGCTCAGTCCCGCCCTGAGCTCATGGACCGTCTTCGCCGGCCCCGAGAAATTGTGCGTGGCATAGTAGTTGGTGTTCAAGGGCAAATCCGCTTGGATCCGCTCGAGACGTGAGACGACGCCGGTAAGCGGGCTCACGTGCCTGCGGAAACGTGCAACCGTGGCCGACGGCGAAACGCTGCGGTACCCGCCACTGGTCATAAGGACCTTGCCGCCCGCGCCAAGTTCGACCGGCGATGGTGCATGGCGTGGATCGCGCAGTTTCTTGCGCCCGCAGCTCGGACATTGCGGGCGGGTCGCCACATGATGCTTCACGATGGTCGAGCCCAACAGGTCGAGGCTGATGATGTGATCGCTCAATTGCGTGCGAAAATCCGTGGCGATCGCTTTCGCGACCTCGACGGCGGCGAGTTGGATGGCGGACTGTCCGAAGGTGTGTTGAGCCAGAGGCGAAACGGCGACACAGCGGGCCTGTCTGCGGTCGAGGAGCGCCTTGACCTCCCAATTCCTTGTCATCCGGTCGGCGAGACACATCCAGCAGGCGCTCTGCCCCGGTCTGAACACAGGCCCCACCAGGGGAAAAATGCCGGAGGGTTGGACGAGCACCCACCGGGCGCCATCCGACAAATGCTGCCGGTTCAATTCGGCCAATCGACCTTCGAGATAATCGTTTACCAACGTGACCGTCAGATTGGGGGAGCGCTTGACGACGCGAACGCCCAACCCGCTCAGGGCAGCCCCGAGTTCCGTTTCCCCTTGCACGTCGATTGATTGAATGCGCACACGACATTTCTGGAGATTTTGGTGCGCGGTCTTCGGCGATAGGCCGAGGCTCGCCCAATAGGCTGCTACAGCGCCATTCGAAGACGTAGAGGCCGGAAGGACATAGCGGCGGTCGACCAGCCGCTTTAGCGCTTCATGGATCTTGTCGGACGGAAAATCTGGTTCCAGGTCACCAACGAGTTGCTGAAAGCTCCTTCCACCTTTTCCTATCGCATAGGCGAGCGCGCAATAGAGTTCGCCATGAAGCAGGAACTTCCGGTCCTCGGAATAGAGGCACACGATATCGGGGGGTAGCACATAGACGCTGAAATTCGGCGCGAACTGCGGAACGACTTTGCCGCTAAGCTGCGTAAACTCGTTTTCGTGATCGCCTGTCATGAGGTCTGCACAAGCACTTTCGCCGCAGCTCCGGGCGCCGGCGCCAGGCGTATCGCCGGCCCAGGGCTCCTTCGTCAAGCTCGCGCGCGCGTCACCTGAGAAGCGCTGCAAACAAGATCGTTGGCCGGGTCAAGCCTGATCAAATCAGGGCATGACGCCTTGCGTCTGTCAATGTAATTGCAAGGCGCTTCAGTCTAGCACCAGAGGGAGCAACCTCCCCACGACAAGCAACAGCCGCCGCCCCAACCCCAGCCCCAGCCGCAGCCGCCACAGCCGCCGCAGCCACCAAAGCCGCAGCCGCGAAAGCCAACGCCGCAGCCTCCAACGCGGCACCCGCGGCAGCCGCCAAAGCCGCCTCTGCAGCCTCCTCCGCAGCCTCGAAAGCCGCCGCCTCTGCAGCCTCCGCAGCCGTGTCCGCAGCCACAGCCTCCTCGGAAAGCAGCGCGTTGCACGCCTGACTGGGAGTTTGCGAGGTCTTCTTTGTCGAAGAGATGGAACGTCGCCAGGCTGACGTCGGAGATTTCCTCCTCATCGAGACTGGGGACCTGAAACGACGCCGTGTTCTGCCAGATTGCCACCGATCCAGCGGTCGGCGCCGCCAAAGACGCCGACGGCATCTCCGCTGGCGATCCGCCGGTCGACGCCGCCAAAGACATCCCGGCGATTCCCAGCACGGATACGGTCTTACTTGGACGGTTCCCCCTCGAAGCACGCTTAGCTTGCGCCATAGCAGAGTTCCTCCTCCACTTTCCTTCGACCAAGTCAGCGACCAACGTATTGCATCCATTAGCACTTTTTTGTGACGCCGCGGTTTGCGTTCTCCATCTCCTTCACGTCGCTCAAAGATTCACTGGCGCGCTTCCGAGAAAGGGCCGCGGCCGTAGCTCACGCGAGGTCGCGATAGTCGTCAATCCCGTGATCACGACACAATGAGCCCAGATCCAGGCGATCAGATGCCGGGTCAGTTATTCTCTCCGATGTGACAGTGCCCAAGTTGATATTTTCCATAATGCCGATCGGGGGAGCGTATGGGAAACGAGCCGATATACACGGTTCGACTTGCGGGCGGCGTGGGGAATGTGATGGCTGGCCCGCCGAGCAGCGCACCAAGCCGCCGCTCGCGCGGACGACGGATTGTCACGTCTATGAAGAAGCGGAACCTGTTCGCCGGGAACAATGGCCCGCGCGGACTTGCTCGGCCCAGGCCATTGGGCAATCGTTCTCGACATCCGAGACCGGCAAGCGGAAGCGCAAATGGCATTCGTTCTCCGGGACCAAACGTGAGGCGCAGATCGAGCGCTCCTGAACCGCTCCGGCTTTGCCTGAGGCTCCGAACCTTGAGAAGGTGGAGCGATGGCAAGCAAGACGACGAAGCGGTTTTCACCCGAAGTGCGGGCACGCGCCGTTGGGCTGGTTTTCGAGCACGAGAAGGATCATTCCTCGCGGTGGGCGACGGTGACTTCGATTGCTGCGAAGATCGGCTGCACGGCTCAGTCGCTCAATGAGCGGGTCAAGAGAGCTGAGGTCGACAACGGCGTACGCGGCGGCGTTCCGACCGAAATTGCCGAACGTCTGAAGGCGCTGGAGCGTGAGAACCGAGAACTCCGGCAGGCGAATGAGATCCTTCGCAAGGCGTCTGCTTATTTCGCCCAGGCGGAGCTCGCAATTCCCTGATTTCCTTGCGGTTCAAGCCATGATTGCGTTCATCGACGATCATCGTCAGGCCTACGGGGTCGAGCCGGTCTGCAGGGTTCCGCCGATCGCGCCCTGTCGACTTATCGCGCCCATCTCGCCAGGCGAGCCGATCCCCTCCCGTCTGCCCGACAGGGTCCGCCGAGACGCCGATCTGAAGGTCGAGATCGGGCGCGTGTTCGAGGAGAACTTTCGTGTCTATGGCGTGCGTAAGGTTTGGCGTCAGTTGCGGCGGGAGGGCGTCAGCGCCGCTCGCTGCACGGTGGCGCGGTTGATGCGGGATATGGGCCTTCGGGGGGCGGTCCGGGGCAAGCCTTTGCGGACAACGATCAGCGACAAGGCGGCTCTCTGTCCGCTGGATCACGGGAACCGACAGTTCCACGCTTCCGCTCCAGACCGTCTGTGGCTCGCGGATTTTAGTGTGCCGCAGCAAGCGGCGTGAGAGATGGGGGTAGGTCCCCCGCGATCGGCTTGCAGGAGCGGGTCGCAAACCACCGTAAGCGGCGCTGGTCAAAAGCCAGGGTCGTGAGCGTTACGGAAAAGGCGCTTCAAAGGCGTCAGGTAGGAGACAGGAAGGCGAACACCCGTGAACCGCCGTACAAGTGTCGAAAGCTATCAGACGACGTCGAAACCG
>CAVXVE010000030.1:0-100573 GCA_963764955.1 uncultured Alphaproteobacteria bacterium
ATCCAAGCGTCTCCGGCTTTCGCGTATCGGTCGATTTCCCGCTCGATTACGCGAATGCCCTCGGCAAACTCGCCGGATAACAATAGCGCCTGACCTCGTGGCCAATAAAATCTGTTGAAGTTCACTCCTAACCGCTCATACTCCAAATTGAGAGTGTCAAGTTGCAAGAGGCCGTCGTGGAAGCGCCCCAGAGCAATATTAGCTACAGCTCTTACCCCC
This sequence comes from uncultured Alphaproteobacteria bacterium, assembly GCA_963764955.1. Taxonomy (GTDB): domain Bacteria; phylum Pseudomonadota; class Alphaproteobacteria; order Rhizobiales; family Beijerinckiaceae; genus Roseiarcus. The sequence goes on from CAVXVE010000030.1 coordinate 220, forward strand.
GCGCCCCAGCGTTGTTCATTTGGCGTCACCGCAAAGCGGACACAATCTTCAGCGCGGGCAAGCGCGGCCTCCGGCGCTTCGTAACCCAGTTCTGCCAAGCTGAGAGTGAAGTTGGCGAGGCCAATCGCTCTCGGATCGCTACGTTGTTCTCCCCACTTCATGAACTGCAAAGCGGCCTCACGCGCTTCCTTGAATAGCCCGTGACGGAGATAATGTTGTCCGACCATCCAGGAGCTGAAGTTGCGGATGTAGTTGTCGCCGTACCGTAGGCTATCCTCCATCATCTCGGCCGACATTCGTTCGCTGGTTTCGGGCGCGTCGAGCCCCATGGTTGACCTAATAAGCAGTAAGCCATACCTGGCGTAGGCTCTGGCCCGGCCGGCGCCCAACCGTTCGGCTATCGCATGCGCCTCGGCCATCAACCGGTGCGACTCGCGCAAATCCTCGAGATTCAAGAAGGTCAAAAGCCCTTGATAATACAGCGCCTTGACGAGATCGGGACTCTCTCCCGCCTTCCTCATCAGCGGTAGATACTTTTCCGTGACGCGGCCGAAGTCGCGATAGTCGCCCCCCAGAACGAACGCTTCGAGCAGCCGGACTACTACGGCTGCGACCAACTCGGAACTCGCGCAGGCATCGTGGTCGTCGAAGATCTTCAAAGCGTGCCGATAGTTTTTCTCGGCTTCCTGGAGCGCATAGATATCCAGGCTCTTGTCGCCCGCCATGGCGAGATAAGCGAACGCCTTGTCGACGCGAGAGGTCTCCGAAAAATGATGCGCAAGCGTCTCGGCGATCTCCATCAGTCGATTGCCGCCGCGTCGCTCCAATTCCTCGGCGACCCTGAGATGCAGCGCGGCGCGCGGACCGCTTAAGAGGCCGTTGTAAAGCGCGTCCCTGACCAGCGCATGCTTAAAGACATAGTCGCTGGAGCCCTCGACGCGACGAATGAGGTCGAATGCCTCCACGGCGGCGAAGGACGTTTGGGCGGTTCCGCTTGCGCCGCCAACCACAGCGACCAGATCGGGGTCGAACCGCCTGCCGACCACCGCCGCCGCCTGGAGCAAGTTCCGATCGGCCGGGGCGAGCCGGTCAACGCGCGAAGCGAGCAGCGACTGCACGCTTTCCGGCAACGCGGCAGCGACCGCCGCCGGATCGAAGTTCAAGCCGGCAGCGGTGCGACGGACAATGCCGCGCTCGATCAGGAAGCTCGCGATCTCTTCGGCGAACAGGGCATTGCCTTCCGCCTTCGCCGCGATCAGCTTTGCCAGCGCCTCGGGCAATGAGTCGACGCCGAGCCGCGCCTGAGCGATCCGCGAAGTTTCCCGAGCGGACAACGGCTCCATCGATAAGCGCGCCACGCGCGGCTGCCCCGCCCAAGGCGGATCATATTCCGGCCGGCGTGTGTGCAGGATCAGTAGCCGGAGCTCCTCCATGGCGACGGTCTTCGCCAGCAGGTCCTCGGACGCGCTGTCGAGCCAATGCAGGTCCTCGAACACCAGGATCAACGGCGTCAGCCGACTGCGCGCCTGCACGAGCGTTTGCAGCAGTTCGCGCGTGCGCAAGCCGATCAGAACGCCGTCCAGACCGGCCAAAGCGCCCTCTGGGGCCTTGAGGCCGAGCATATTGAGCAACAGGGCGAGATTTTCCGGGGAGCGCAGGCCGAGACCTTGGAGACCTTCGTCGAGTTTGCGCGCGACAACGGCTTCCGAATCTCCGGGCCCCAGACGGAAGGCGCCACGCACGATCTCGATGAAAGCGCGGAAGGGCGTCTGCTGGCCGTCGGGCGTGCAGCTCCCCACCAGGACCCACGCGCGCTCCTTGACGATCTGCCCGAGGAATTCGTGCACGAGCCGCGATTTGCCGATGCCGGGCTCGCCGACGATGTCGAAGACCTGGACGCCGGAGCGGATCGCGTCGAATCCGCGCTCCAGCTTTTCCAACTCGGGGTCGCGCCCGACAAAGGTTGTGAGGCCGTGGTGGAGTTTGGCGCCGAAGCGCGTCGCTCCCTCGCGGATCGCGTCGAGCCGATAGGCTTTTTGCGACTCGGGTTTGCCTTTGACGTAATGCTCGCCAAAGAAGCTCGCCTCGACCATCCCCTCCACGAGGCGATAGGTCGCCTCACTCAGGACAGCGGAACCCGGTTCCGCTAAGGCTTGCAGGCGCGAAGCGAGGTTGACCGTGTCGCCCATGACCGTCGCTCCGCCATCAGGGCCGCCGTGCACTTGGCCGACGACGGCCGGACCCGTGTTGACGCCGATCCGTAATTGCGGCCGTATCCCATGCCGGGCTTCGAGATCGCCGCCGCCAACGTTCAGCCATTCAAGGATGGCCAGTGCCGCCCGGCACGCTCGCAGCGGCGCGTCCTCGTGCGCGACCGGCGCGCCGAAGACCGCCATGATCCCGTCGCCAGTAAAGCCCTGCACGGCGCCGCCCTGAGCGCGGACGGCGTCTTCCATTGGCTTCGCCAGGCTTTGCATCAACGTGAATGCAGCCTCTTCCCCGGACCGTTCCGAGAAGGTCGTGAAGCCGACCATGTCGGTGAAAAGGACGGTGACTTGCCGGCGTTCCGCCTCCACCCGAATTCTCCGCTGACCGGGATGCAACAGCGTAGCATAGCCGAGTCAACATTCGACGACAGCGAAGCGAAAGGCCGAGTTCAAAATTAACCGTGGTTCGGGGGCCTCTAACTTGGGTTGTTCGCTGAACAGTCCAGGAGTGACCGCTATTTGCGCATTTGAGACGTTCGAAGTGGCGAAACGAGTTAGGCGGTCATGTCTGCAGGGCGCGCCCCATTGGTCAAGGGTGGCTTTGAAGCTGTTGTGACCAAAACCTCACCTCGCCGAGCCCTTCTGGGAAGAAGCCATCGAAGCAGGTGCAGATTGCCGGCGCGGTCATTCTTCGCGCGGGACCTGTCGCGGATGGCGGCCCAGCCCTTGGTCAGGTTATAAGGATTGCACACTGCCTCTCACTATGCGCGTGCGTCTCCGAGCAAAAAGGTCGGAAATGCTTTCCTGGCTGCGTCGCCGGCGCGAGACAGCTGAAAGGATAGACGCCGAGGCCGACGTGCTTATCGGCGAGCTGGGCGTCGATGCCTATGCCGAAGCGCGTCGAAGGGAATATGAGTCCAGCGACGACGCGATCGCGTTGTGGTGGAACCGGGTTGCTTTGGCCGTTGCTCACAAGACCGGCACGCGCATCGGGCTCGATACATCAACTCGGATAGCGATGAATGCCGTCTTCGCGCCTGGTCGCGAACACGCCGGGGACCGCAAGCCTCAACCTTTGAGCCAGGTCGATGAGCCGAAGAGCACCCTCGCCCTACAGCCATTCCGGCTCCAGTTCATCAGCTCGGCGCCGGATCGCGGACCGTCAACTGTCACCGAACTCGAGATTCAAGCTTCGGATGCATCGGGCGCAATCGTCGCCGCTGCGAATGTCACATGGCCGCCCCGAACGATCGAATTGCGCATCCTCGACAGTGAAGGCCACGAGGTCTTTAGCCGACGGAGGGGCGATCGCTCAAGGAAGGACAAATGACCGAGATAACGTCCTAGGCGTACCTCGCCGGCTATTTGGACGCCGCCCGAGCGCCGCTTCGACGGTCGGCTGATGAAATCAAAGTCTACGCCGAAGGCATGCGCATGCCCCGCACGTGCGTCAAGCCGCGTTCGCTGCGTTGGGTCAACCGATTACGAACTGTAAGCCCACCGCTGTTTCCAGCGTGGCGACCGGGGCCGGACTGCGCGGCGAGGATATGCTGTAGGAATGCGGCGAGCGGTGAGGCGGCGTTCAAACGAACGGGCTTTAAGGCCTCCTGGCGGGCCGCCAGACGGCCGCGAATTATTTCCGTGCGGGGGAAAACCGGACGCCTCTGCCGCCAACCGAGAAGGCTCCTTATGCGGTTTAAGAAACGTGGAAGCCTAGCGGCCGCCGCTGAGCGCCCGCAGCATCCCGATCGCGGCGAGCCGCCCGTCGCCGGTTTCACCCCAGGTGATTTCGGTCAGGTCGGGCAGGGGGATGTCCGGAGCAGCCGGCGCAGGCGCGGCTTGGGCCTCCGCGCGAGCGATCGGACAGGGTTGTGGGAAGTTATAATGCCAAATCGAAAAGCGCCTGCATGCCGCAGCGGGCTCAGCCAGCGCGAAAAAGAGGAGGATGGCGAGGAGCGATCTCATCCCGGCCCCACTCAATAAATCGTCGCCCGGCCGCCAGATTGCATCCACGCGAGGGCGCGGCGCTCGGGCGGCTCACGCTGCCGCGGATAGGGAAAAACAAGAACCACCCGCCGCGCCGGCTGAACATAATCTCGAGCAGCGCGCCTCGTCACATGAAAAAAGCGGCCGGCGTAAGACGGCGCAAGGCGGGTGTCGACCGCCGATGATCTCGCCGATGCGCCGCCAAGCGCGCAGCTTGATCTCGAGGAACCGTCTCATCGAGGCGTCGTCCCTGATCTGCTTGTGGTAGGCGGCGATGGCGGCAGCTTGATCGGCGATCGCCTTGACTTCGTCGAAGGAATGGCAGGCGGCGATGGCCGTCTGCATCTTCTCGTACAGCCGAGGGATTTTGCCGCCGGCGGATAAAACAAGGTTTGTCATGGCCTTGGCGCTCCATTTGTCATGCTCAGGCTTGATTTTGTAGCCACCGGTGAGGGGGCGTGGATTGATTTTGTAGCAACGGCCGAAGAGCGCGTGGATTGAATTTGTATCCAATACTGCATCGCCTGTGGATTGAATTTGTATCATTGACCGTTATCGCTCATTCTGCTCTGCCGATGCTTGACACATTACTGTGTTAGTCGATATAGCCACAAGTGTAATTTCGGATCAATGCCTGAGGAGGCGACCCGATGGCGGGGCGGAAGCGCGGCGCGTGCATCACGCTGATGATGACGGTCGAGGAGCGGGAGGCGCTGCGGGCGGCGGCGAACAGGGCCGAGATGCCGCTGGCGACGTTCATCCGCACCCTCGCGATGATGGCGGTCAAACGCGGCGAGACGCTCGCCGTCGTCAGGACGGCCTGTACTAATGGGTGACTCAAAGCGCCGCCGCGATCCGGTCAAACGAACAAGTGAAGTGCGTCCGCGCCGAGTGCAGTCGCACGACCCGGACCCCGAAAGCAGCAGGGTGGGGCTACGTGGACCCGCCGAGCGAAGCCCCGCATTGGGCCGGCTGGTGGTGTCCCCAATGCGTCAAGAGCCTGCAGCGGTTCATGGCGGCGCAAGGTATCGTGCCGACTGTCGGGCGAGCGCAGTGACATGACCTCCAGCACGTCCCTGCTCAAAATCATCGCGTTCGCCGCGCTGCCGCTACTGGCCAGCCAGTCTCTCGCCGTCGTCCGGGCGAAGGCGGGAGCGATCGGGTGGCAGTGCGAAAACGCCCCGAGCGCGGTTGACGTTACAGACAGCATGAGGCGACTCTCGTGACCGAACTTTTGACGCCTCGCGAAGCTGCGGTAAGACTTAATTGTTCAGTAAAGATATTGCGGGCCCACGTGGCGGCGGGCGCGATTCGCTACGTGCAGATCGGGATCAGCAAGCGGCGGCCGCGCAAAATGTTTACCTCAGGCGACCTTGAGGAATTTATTGCAAATCAAAAACGGAAGGACGTTCCACTGCCATGTCCGTCTACAAAAATCCGCGCTCGCCGTATTGGCAATTCGACTTCCAGCACCGGGGTAGTCGCTTTCACGGCTCTACTGGCGCGACAAGCCGACGCGCCGCGGAAGCGGTAGAGCGCGCGGAAAAGGACAAGGCCAAAGCGCGCGCCGCGGAGGCGGCGGGAACGGCGGCGTCGTTGCGGCTCGACGACGTGGCGGGCCGTTACTGGCTCGAGATCGGGCAGCACCACGCAGGGGAGGGGGCTGCGAACACCAGACGCCAGCTCGCCCGCCTGATCGAGTTCTTCGGCAAGGACAAGCTGATCACCGAAATCACCGGCGACGACATCGCACGGCTGGTCGCCTGGCGGCGCGGGCATCGCTCGCGCGGCTCGCTCATTTCGCCCTTCACCGTCAACGATACGACGGAGCAGGTGAAAAAGCTGTTCACCCGCGCCAAGGTCTGGGGCGTCAAATTCGCGCGCGAGCCGCGCTGGCGCGACCATTGGCTCGCCGAGCCGCAGGAGCGCGTCAACGAGCTCAAGGGCGACCAGGGCGAGCGGCTCGAGGCGGCGGCGCGTGACGAATACGCGCCGATCCTCGCCCTCGCCGAGGCCACGGGCCTGCGGCAGCGCGAATGCCTGTTGCGCTGGAGCGAGGTCGATTGGGACAGCGAGCGGATCGTCAAGAAAGGGAAGGGCGGCAGGACCGTTGTGGCGCAGATCACGTCGGAGGTTCGCGCGATCCTTTGGCCGTTGCGCGGTCAGCATCCCGAGTTCGTGTTCACCTATGTCGCCGCAGCGCACCCGCGACGGGCGCGTCAAGGGCGAGCGCCATCCGATAACCCAGTCGGGCTTGAAGACGCAGTGGCGGCGTTTGCGCAAGCGGGCAGGGGTGACGGGTTTTCGGTTCCACGACTATCGGCACGATTTCGGCACCAAGCTTCTGCGCCAGACCGGCAACCTCAAGCTCGTCTCGCGCGCCCTCAATCACGCCGACCTGAAATCGACGGCGCGCTACGCCCATGTCGTCGACGAGGATATCCGCGCCGCGCTCGAGCAAAAGGCGGATGAAAAATCCCGAACTAAGTCCCGGAACGGTTCAGGCTCTCCGCTTAAGCGATTGGTAAATCAAGGGGAATAGCTCGACGCCGCCTTGTCTGGGGGACTAGGGGTCGTGGGTTCGAATCCCGCCACTCCGACCATTTTTCCACATAATTTCAAAGATTTGACCGTCGGATGTTCACGTCGCTCTTTCGCCCAAACCTTCAGGGGAAGATCCGAGCCTTTCGACCATCTGAACGATCGCCAGGCGAATCCTCGGATCGCTGATCCCGAGGAACGCCCTGACCAGCCGCGCGCCCTGTTTCGGATCACTGGCCTGCGAAAGATCCGCTTCGAGCACGGAAGAGACACTGAACATCCGCTGGGCCTTTCGGCCCGCATTCTGGTCCAACATTGCACATCCCCAAAAAGGACCAAATGGAAGCCTCACGCGCGCCTTGGCGCACCGCCGCAAGCCGCTCATAACCCTCGGCGCGGTCCCCGTCGTCCGAGTGCTGCGGAATGTTATGGCCGACCCCCCGATCTGCAACTTTCCGCCGGATTAAATCGCGTTAATCTTGCGCTGCGCGCGCCTCGTCAGAGCGCTTTGCCGGCAGTTCGCTGGGCCTGGCCTTCCGGCGATTATGGGGTCCCCGAATTGCCGACGCGGCACGGGAGGGGCGGCCGTCTTGTTCGTCGAGGACGAAGCGTCCGCGGACGGCGAGGCGGCAGGCGCGCCGCCGGGGGGTTCCAAGCTTGGCGGCGAGGCGACGGCAGGGCTTGGTGCCCGCGATTCGCATAAGAGTTATTATGGAACGGGGGTCGGTCGGAAAATCAGGGCGCCGGTAAACGGACCCCAAGCGACTGAAAACATTAGGCTGCGCCGGTAAAATGGCGGTTAGGCGGACGCGCCGTCGAGCCCGGCTTCTAAGCCGGCGCAACCTTCCTCGGCCTCCTCAATTTCTTCACGCAGCGCGACGTGTTGAAGGAGGTCCTGAGGGGCGGGCCGGGCCCGCGCCATAGAGTCGCCCCCAAACGCTGAAAGATGCCCGCCCAAGCCTCCGGCAGGCTGTTAGCCACGGATTCGCGATGGAGGACCATGACCTTCGGCAGTCCAAGTCAGGCGCGTGAGCGGGTTCGGAAATGCGGTCTGCGCCTCGTCGCGGCGGTCGCGCTTCTGTGCGCAATTCTGAGCCTGAACGCGATCTCGCGTGCAGAGGCGCAGGCCGCTCCCCCGGCCGCGCCTGCGTCCACAGACGCGCATCCGGCCCTCACTCCAGCCGAAGCGCAGCGCGCGCTCGACGCCCTGCAGGATGCGGGCAAGCGCGACCAGTTGATCGAAACGCTGCGCTCGATCGCCAAGGTGTCAGCCCCTCCGCTGGCGCCGGCCGCCCCGGTTGCGGTCAACCCGGCGACGGCGACGGACGGGTTCGGCGCAGGCCTGCTGTCGGAGGCTTCACGCAGGCTTGGGGAAATGTCCGCCGAATTCGCACACGATGCGCGCACGGTGACGAAGTTCCCCCTGCTCTGGCGATGGCTCACCAACACGGCGAGCGATCCCGTTGCGCAGCAGCTCCTGCTGGGCCTCCTTTGGCGCGCCGCGGCGGTCGCCGCGCTCGCGCTCCTGGCGGAGCGGCTTGCGCAGTTCGCCTTGCGCCGGCCTCTGGCGGCGCTCGATGCGCGCGCGACCCATGAAGCCGGTCCGGCCGGGCCTGTCGAGCCCGGCGCAGACATGGCCGCGGCGTTGCACGTCCGCCGGCTGACTTGGCTGCGAAGAGCGGTCGGCCGGGCGCCGCTCGTCGTGGCGCGCCTCATTCTCGAACTCGCGCCGATCGCCGCCTTCGCCATTGTCGGCAATTCTCTGCTCGCCACCAGCCTCGGCGAAGATCCCGTCGCGCGCCTCGCGGTCCTTGCCTTGGTCAACGCCTACGTCGTTTGCCGCGCCGTGATGAGCGTCTTGCGGGCGTTCATCGGCGGTTCGACGCCGCGGCGCCAGCCTTTTCGCGCCGCCTGCCGAGACCGCCATCGTCATCGAGACCTGGGTCCGACGGATCGTTGGCGTCGCGGTCTTCGGCTTGGCTTTCGCCAATATCGCAAGGGCGCTCGGCCTTTACCGCCCCGCCTATTGGGCGCTGGTGAAGCTTGTGGTCCTGATCCCGCATCTCATGCTCGTCGTCGTGACTTTGCGCTGTCGCCGGGTCGTCGCGTCGTTCATTCGCGCGCCCGCCGGGCGGAGCGGGATCCTTGCAATTCTGCGCAATCGGCTGGCGGACGTCTGGCATTATCTCGCCATTGTCGCCAATCTCGCCTTGTGGGCGATCTGGGCGTTCAGGATCCCCAACGGCTATGGCCTGCTTGCCTATTACGCCTCGGTGGCGATCCTGATCTTTGCTCTGGCCCGCGTGGCGTGGACGCTTGCGCTTGGCGGCATCGACCGGGCTTTTCACCCCGGCTCGGGCTATCTGGCGGGCTTCCCGACCGGGGAGATCCTTGTCGCCCGGTACCGGCCCGTGTTGCGTTTCGCGGTTTCGACGATCATCACGGTCGTGGCGATCGGCGCATTGTTCGAGTCCTGGGGGGTCGACATTGCGGGCTGGTTCGATCCGGGTCACATCGGCGCAATCGTGCTGTCCGAGCTCTCTTCCGTTCTGCTCGCCATCGCGATCGCCGTCCTCGTTTGGGAAGCCTGCAATACCGCGATCGAGCGCCAGCTCGCTCGCTTCGCGCGCGAAGGCGCCTACGCACGCGCGGCCCGTCTCCGGACGCTTCTCCCCATGCTGCGCACGGCCCTCATCGTGACGATCCTCACCATCGCCGGTCTCACTGCCTTGAGCGCCGTCGGGGTCAATATCGCGCCGCTCCTGGCCGGCGCCGGCATCGTCGGCATCGCTGTGGGTTTCGGCTCGCAGAAGCTCGTGCAGGACGTCGTCACCGGCGTGTTCCTGCTGCTCGAAAACGCCATGCAGGTCGGCGACTTCGTCACCGTCTCAGGCCTGTCGGGGACGGTGGAGAATCTTTCGGTGCGATCGATCCGCCTCCGCGCCGGAGACGGTTCGGTTCACATCATTCCTTTCAGCGCGGTGACGAGCGTCACCAACACCAATCGCGGCATTGGAAACGCCGCCATTTCGGTCAATCTCCCCTATGACGAAGATATCGACAGGGCGGGCGACGCGCTCAAGGAAATCGCCGCCGAAATGCATCGCGAGCCGGAGTTCAAAACGCTCATGCGCGGCGACCTCGATCTTTGGGGGGTCGACAAGGTCGATGGCGCGACGGTGACGCTCGTCGGTCAAATCGAATGCACCGTTTCCGGCCGCTGGCCGGTGCAGCGCGAGTTCAATCGCCGGATGAAAATCCGTTTCCAGCAACTCGGCCTGGATATCGCCTATCCGGCGCAAACCCGGTTCGTGCCCGAAGAGTATTTTTCCGGCAGACGCAGGCGCGCGGGCGACGCCGCGGAGTGATCGCGTCACCGCCGATCTAAAGAGCGCGCTGCGAAAAAGTGGAAGCCGGTTTTTCGCGAAAAAGCGCGCTAAAGAGCGGCCACCGCGGCCCAGCAAACGATGGCGCTGCAAACCGAGCTCCAGCGCCCGTAAGCCTTGTAAATCGTTGCCGCCGCCTGCGCCTGCTGCTTGATCGTCCCCTCCGCGGCGATCTCGGGGTCCGAGACGTTGCGGATCGCGAGCCACGGCGGAGCGCGCGTCCCGAGCGACTGGGCCGCCATGCCCAAAACCGCGTCCCCCATTTCGGAGACGTCGCCAAGGCCCTGCAGCTTGAAATGATTGTCTGTCGTGTCGAAGCCGAAGAAGTCGGTGGTGACGACCGACTGGGAAAGCGCCGAGGGCGCGACGACGGTGATTGCCGGCGGACGGGCGTTGTCCGGGGGCAGCTGCGAGGCGTTTGCTTTGAACAGATCCTTCGCCTGCGAAAACAATTTCGTCTGGGCGGCTTCGCTCGCGTAATGCGCGCTGGCAAATGTCGCTTTCTTCAGCCAGCTTGTTGAATCGAAGCGCACGACAGGGCTGACGACGACATCGCCCACCTCGAAGTCCTTGCCGATTCCTCCAGCCGTGCCCGTAGTGAGCACCAGCTTCGGCTGAACTTCGCCAATGATCTGCTTCCAAAGTTCAGCGTTCGGCAGCTGTCCATTTGCTGGAAAATGCTTGTTTGTATCCTGCGATAGGTGCGATTCGGATTTGAAGACGACGGCCTTCTTGCCGCCGATCGTCGTCGTCCAGAAGGCGCCGAGCCGCTTCGCCTTGACGGCGGGCGAGCCCTTACTCATCTGGCTGGCCAGCGTCGCAAAATTGTGCGTGTAGGGAACGTAGTCGTCGCGGGAATCTTTTCCGGGCGTCAGAACGCGGCTCAGCGCATGCCCCTCGTCCACGGTCCAGGTGACGATGAGGACGTCGGCGCGGGGCAGCGGCTTGGCGCCGCCAGCCGGCGCTCGCGCAGCTGGCGTAGGAGCGAGGCCCTTGGGCCACGGAATGTCGACGAAGCGACTGAGGCCGGTCGCCTTGGTGAAGGCCAGGAAAGCTGCGCCTTCCGGACCCTCCGAGTCGAAGTCGATGATGTCGCGTTGAATATCGTCGAGGCTCGCGTCGCGCGCGGCCGCGGCGTGTGTCGTGAACGCCGATTTGGGAATCGAGACGGTAGCCGGATCGGCTCCAATGTTGCGCGCGATCCAGGCGCGGTCGACAATCACGGGAGCCCCTCCAAAATAAATGACGACCGCCGGAAATGGCCGCGGTCCGCAATAATACTAGAGGCGTTAAGCGCTTTTGGCCTCACGGACAGTGAGCAGCGTCACACAACCCGACAGTCTCGGGGCCCGCGAAAGCCCGGGCGGTGGTTCGCCTACGCTCCCATGAGCTCCGCCAGCGTCAGCGCAATGACTTCGGTCGCCTTGTACAAATCTGAGAGCGGCAGGCGCTCGTCGGCGCGATGGGCGTTGGCTTCCTCGATCGTGCGAGGACCGGCGCCATAAAGGACGATCGGAATCCCCGCCTTCGCGTAATGACGGGCGTCGGTGTAGAGCGGCACGCCGGATGCGGCGACCTTTTCGCCCATGACCCGGCTCGCCTGCCGGCAGAGAATCTCGGTGAGCTTCGTCCCGGCGGAGGTCGGCTTGAGCGCCTCGGCAAGCAGGATGCGGCGGACCTCGACCTTGGCGTCGGGATGGAGCGCCGCCGCGCGGGCGATGACCGCACGCAGTTCCGCCTCCACCTCGGCCGGATTCTCCTCCGGAACCATGCGCCGGTCGAGCCGGAAGGTCACGCGATCGGGCACGACATTGGTGTTGATCCCGCCGGAGATGAGCCCGACCGTCATCTGCGGCGAGCCGATGCCGGGAATGGCGGAGGTCCGCGCCGCGAGGCCCCCACGCCAGCCATAAAGCGCCGAAAGAACCGCGTTCGCCGCTTCGAGCGCATCGACACCGGTCGAGGGGCGGGCGGCGTGGGCCGAGCGGCCGAGCACCTCGACCTCGAGATGAAGACAGCCGTTGTGCGCGTTGACGACCGCATAGGAGAAGCCCGCGCCGATCGCCAGATCGGGATGAGACAGGCCGTTCTCGACGAGCCAGCGCGGACCGATTTCGCCGCCCGCCTCCTCGTCATAGGTGACGTGCAGTTCGACCGTGCCGTTGAGCTTCGCGCCGCATTTCTCGATGCGCCAGCATGGCGAAGGCGTACGTGGCGATGTCCGACTTCGACACCGCCGCCCCGCGCCCGACCATCCAGCCGTCGACGATCGCCGCGCCATAGGGGTCGTGCGTCCAGCCCGAGCCGGGCGGCACCACGTCGCCATGCGCGTTGAGCGCGATCGTCGGGCCCCCCTGCCCGAAACGACGCCTCACGATCAGGTTGGTCGCCGAGATCATCCCGTTGGCCTTGACGAGGTCCTCGGGAACCTTGCGCCGCTCGACCTGAAAGCCAAGTCCTTCCAGGAGCGTGGCGACGACTTCTGCGGAGCGGTCGCAATCTCCGGGCGGATTGTCCGACGGTACCCTCACGATCTCGGCGAGGAAGCGCGTCTCAGCTTCCGCATGCTCATGCACGAAGTCATGGATCGCGCTTTCGACCGGCGTCATCGTCGTCTCCCTCCGAACAAATTCGCCGCCCAGGGCCTCAAATGTCGCGCGTCATGGATCGAAAAATGTCGGCGAAGCGTTCTTCGTCCAATTTCTGCTCGAGAACCTCTACAACCAAGCGGCCAAGCAGAAGCTCATCGTCACCCATCTCAATCATGTAGCCATTGATCTCGAGGAAGTCGACCGCGCTCAAAAACCGGTTCTCTTGTTGCCCTGCGCGAATGGATGGTTTCGCGCAATGCCGAACAACAATGTCGTCGCGAGCGAGGCTACGTCCTCGACATCGCGGTAGTAAAACTCATTTTGCGGCTTGACGAGAGCGCTTTCAAGCAAGCCGAGATCGCGCAAAAGGAACGGCTCGCCTGTCCTTGTGACCACCCGTCTCAGCCGAAAGCCAGACGGGTTCAGTCACTTGGCGAGATAGGCGAGCGTCTTCGAAAATTTGTTTTCGGCGTCAGCGATAATTTCCTCATGCGAGCGAGGATTCTTCACCGGGCGGGGCTTGAGGATGCGCGAAGTCCCGCCACGCATAGCAGGCGGACCTGACGTCGTCTGTTCCTTCTTATCGACGGCCATCACTCTATCCCTCGCCCAATAATTTGGGGGTGAGATCGCCCCATGTCAAACTCGAGACCCGGCCCGGCAGACGGAGACCGCCGCCTTGGCGCTTGCGCTGGCTGACGGGATGGCGACAGTACTTGTCAACCATGACGGTGGTCAGCCCGCGAAGTCCTCGACGCGCATCCCGTCATAGGCCGGTGTGACATGCGCCGGCAGGCTCGCGCGCAAGGTCTCATAGTCGAGGTCGGTATGGAGGTTGGTGAGGATCGCCCGGCGCGGACGCATTGTCTCGATCCAATGAAGCGCGTCGTCGAGGCTGAAATGGGACGGGTGGGGGCGATCGCGCAGCGCGTCGATGATCCACATGTCCAGGCCTTCGAGGAAGGGCAGGCTCGCTTCGGGAATGCGCTTGACGTCCGGGGTATAGGCGAGCGCGCCAATGCGAAAGCCGAGCGCGGTGATCTCGCCGTGCTCAAGATCGAATGGCGTCGCCTCGATCGCCCCGCCCAAGCCCTCAATCCGGCAGAGCTTGCCGGCGGCGAGGCGCAGCTCATTCGCCATCGGCGGATAAGAACTTCCCTCAGGCATTTGAAAAACATATGAGAACGCCCGGCGGACGATTCCCGAGGTGACCTCGTTCATGTGAATGTCGATGCGGCGGCTCGTGACGAGGCAAAGGGGCCTCAGATCGTCGATTCCGTGGGTGTGGTCGGCGTGGGGATGGCTCAAGAGCACGCCGTCGAGCCGCTTCACCTCCGCGTCGAGCAACTGCTCGCGCAAGTCCGGCGAGGTGTCGATGAGGACTGCGGTCACGCCCCCGGGCCCCAGGCGTTCGACGAGCACGGAGCAGCGGCGGCGACGGTTTTTCGGGTTCGAGGGATCGCAGGCGCCCCATCCCTGCCCGACCCGCGGCACGCCTCCGGACGAGCCGCAGCCAAGAATCGTCAGACGCAAACTCAATGCGAGGACTCGGCGGCCTGCGGCAGCTTGCCGATAGCCTGCGGCTGCTCGTCGTCGGCCGGCTCAAGCCTGGAAAAAAACCTGAGCGTGTTGGCGCGCGTCGCCGCGGCAAGCGCCTCCGGCTCAATCCCCCGCGCTTCGGCGACCACGCCCGCCGTCGCGACGACGAACGCCGGCTCGTTGCGGCGCCCGCGATGGGGCGTCGGCGCGAGATAGGGCGCGTCGGTCTCGACCAGGAGGCGATCGAGCGGGACATCGCGCGCGATGGCGCGCAAATCCTCCGACTTCTTGAACGTCACGACGCCGGAAAACGAGATCATGAGACCGAGGCCGAGCGCGCTCTCGGCGAGTTCACGCGAGGCGGTGAAGCAATGGAGCACGGCGCGGAACCGCCCCTGCCCCATTTCTCGCGCCAGGATCGTGCCCATGTCGGCGTCGGCGTCGCGCGTGTGGATGACGAGCGGCAGGTCAAGCTCGCGGGCGAGCGCGATCTGGCCCTCGAAAGACCCGCTGCGCCACATCGCGCGGCGCGCTGTCATAGTAATAGTCGAGGCCCGCCTCGCCGACGCCAACGCACTTGGGATGCTTGGCGAGCGCGCGCATCGCGTCGAAGTCCTCCGCCCCCTCCCCCGCCGCCTCGTGCGGATGCGTGCCGACGGTGAAGAAGACGTCGTGGTAGCGCTCGGCGATCTTAGCGACGCCCGCGGCTTTCCTGACCTGCGTGCCGATGGTGATCATCCGCTCGACGCCGGCGGCGCGGGCGCGCTCAACGACCGCGTCGAGGTCATCGGCGAAGTCGGGAAAATCGAGGTGGCAATGGCTGTCGATAAGCGTCACGCCCGTCCCTCATCCGGCCGCTTCGCGGCCACCTTCCCCCGGAGGGAGAAGGAGATCCGCGCCTTCACGTTCCCGCCTCCGGCTCGACGTAACGGGGAAAGACCGGGGCCGGCTTTGGCAGCGCCCTGCCCGACTCAAGGCGATGCGGCGCGTCGAGCTGGCCTCTGCGCTCGCCGGCGTCCAACGCGACGAAGCTGCGGGCCTCCGGCGCCACGCCGAGAAGATCGAGAAGCGCGCCCATGGCGCCCGGCATCGCCGGCTGGAGCAGGATCGCGGCGATCCGCAAGGTCTCG
This sequence comes from uncultured Alphaproteobacteria bacterium, assembly GCA_963764955.1. GTDB lineage: Bacteria > Pseudomonadota > Alphaproteobacteria > Rhizobiales > Beijerinckiaceae > Roseiarcus. The sequence continues at coordinate 15,600 of CAVXVE010000030.1, forward strand.
ACCGTCACATAGAGCACGAGCTCCATGCGCTTGGGGTCGCTCTTCGCGAGCTTCCACGGCTCGGCATTGGCGAAATAGCGGTTGGCCTCCGAGACGACCTCGAAAACGGCGCCGATATAGAGATGGAGCGCGAAAGTCTGCATGTGCCGGCGCGCTTCGCCGATGAGCGCGTCGGCGCGCGCCAGCATCGCCAGATCCGCTTCGGCCGGCGCCGCCTTGCGCCAGTCGGGCGTGAGGCCGCCGCAGTTCCTGGCGATCATGGTCAGCGAGCGCTGCGCCAGATTGCCGATGTCATTGGCGAGATCGGCGTTCATGCGCCCGACGATCGCCTCGTGCGAATAGCTGCCGTCCTGGCCGAACGGGACCTCGCGCAGGAAAAAATAGCGGACGGGATCGAGCCCGTAGGCCTCGACCATCGCCTTCGGGTCGACGACATTGCCGACCGACTTCGACATCTTCTCCCCGCGGTTGAAGAGAAACCCGTGCACGACGACCTGTTTCGGCACGGGCAGGCCCGCCGACATGAGAAAAGCCGGCCAGTAGATGGCGTGGAAGCGGGTGATGTCCTTGCCGATCACATGGACGTCGGCCGGCCAGAATTTCGCCTTAGGGCCATCGTCCGGGAAGCCGGTCGCGGTGATGTAATTGGTCAAGGCGTCGACCCACACATACATCACATGCTTTGGGTCGCCCGGAACCGGCACGCCCCATTTGAGGGTCGCGCGGCTGATCGAGAGATCGGACAAGCCCCGCTTTACGAACGACACGATCTCGTTGCGATAGGTCTCCGGCGTGACGAATTCGGGATGGGCTTCGTAATGGGCGAGCAGCTTGTCGGCATAGGCCGAGAGCTTGAAGAACCAGCTTTCCTCCTCCACCCATTCGACCGGCGCGCCGCTCGGCGCGAGCTTCTTACCATCCGGACCGTCGGTCAGCTCGCTTTCGTCGAAATAGGCTTCGTCGCGCACCGAATACCAGCCGGAATATTTCGACAGGTAAACGTCGCCGTTGGCGGCCATCCGCTCCCAGATCGCTTGCGAAGCGCGGATATGCCGCGGCTGGGTCGTGCGCACGATGTCGTCGGCGCGGGCGTTCAGCATCTCGCCCATCGCCTCGAACTCGGCCGCGACTTTGTCCACGAAAGCCTGCGGCGTCAGGCCCTCGCGCGCCGCGGCCTGCTGAACCTTCAGCCCATGCTCGTCCATGCCGGTGACGAACAGGGTCTCGCGCCCGTCGAGCCGCATGAAGCGCTGGATCGCGTCGGTCGCGATGCGCTCGTAGGCGTGCCCGATATGGGGCGCGCCATTGGCGTAAGGGATCGCCGTTGTGATGAAGAAGCGGCTCATGCGCGCCGTCCTAAAGCAAAAGTTTTTAAGCGGCGACGAAAATCTAAGAGCCCGGTTGGAATTGAGATGGCGGTTTTGGCCGGTCGTGATTCATGCTGTCGATGAGGGGGCTGGTCGCGCTAAACGGTCGAACTGGTCAACGCCGGAGGGATAGATGGAGGGCGGATGCCTTTGCGGCGCGGTGCGCTATATCGCCGAGGGCGAACCGATCAGCAGCGGAGTCTGCCATTGCGAGACCTGCCGGCGCGCCGCATCGGCGCCCCGGCTCCCTTTCACTGGCGTGCGGTCTGCAGACTTTCGCTTCACCCGCGGCGCCCCGGTCGACTACGCCTCGTCACCCGGCGTCACCCGCAGCTTCTGCGGCAGATGCGGGTCTCCTCTGACCTATCGCCGAGACGACTCACCCGACGAACTCGACGTCATGACAGTGAGCCTGGACAACCCGAACGCGGTCCCTCCAACCTTTCACGTCTGGACAAGTGAAGCTCTCGACTGGGACCGGTTGACGGGGGAACTTCCAAGTTACTTGCGATCACGCGACGGCTAAGAGCACCCAAGCCCTTCAGCGTCTGGGCGCGGTCGCGGCGATCTCGGCGACGAGCGCCAGAACATGCAGCTTGCGGTCGAGATTGAGCGCCTCCGTCTCGCGCTCCGCCTCGCGGATGCGGTCCCACAAGCCGCCAATCTCCTCCACCCGCAGCGAGCCAGGCTCGGCGTCCCGCGCGTAAACAGCGAGCCAGTCGTAGAGTTCGCGATGGAACGCGAGGTAGGTCTCGTCTCCCGCCCGACCGCCGACCGCGTCGGCGAGCCGCGCGACCGCGCGCGGATCGGGGCGCGGCAGGCCGGCGACGACCTGATCGATCAGCGCGGTAGCCCCTTCCGAATTCCGGCGCAAGCCGGATGAGGGCCTCGCGAACCGATCCGTCGGCCCGTCTGGCCGCGGCGGCGACGGCTTCATGGCCCGCTTCGCTCCATGGCGGGCCGAGGCCGATCACCGCCCGGACGACCTCATCTTCGTCAAGAGAATCGAGCCGCAAACGGCGGCAGCGCGAGCGGATTGTGGCCGAAGACCTGGCCCGGCCGATGCGATACGATGAGGATCAGCGATCGCTGCGGCGGCTCCTCAATCATTTTAAGTAACGCATTGGCGCCGTTTGGATTAAGGTCCTCGGCCGCGTCGACGATAGCGATCCGCCAGCCGCCGAAGGCGGCCGACAATTGGAACACCTGCAGTCCGCTCCGCACGTCGTCGACAGCGATCTCGGTCGCGAGCCGCTTCGGATTGGTCTTCCACTCGCGCCGGATAAGGGAAAAATCCGGATGGGCGAGCCCCGCCAGCAGCCGCGCCGCCGAATGGCTCGGATCGACATGGAGATTTTGCGCCTCGCGCACCGCCTTGGCCGCCGGATCGGGGTTCGCGAGCACGAAGCGGGCGAACGCCCATGCGAGCGTCGCCTTGCCGATCCCCTCCCTGCCCCCAATCAGCCAGGCGTGGGCGAGGCGGCCCTCGCGATAGGCCGAAAGCATTTCCGCTTCGGCCCGCTCGTGGCCAATCAGCGAATAGACGTGGCGCGGATGGGGCGCGCCGGGAAGCGCGTCGGCTTCGGGAAGATCGTCGGCCTCGCCCTTTTTCGTGCGAGGCTGGTTCATGGGCGGTTCGCCTCGAGCGCCGCCGCAGGATCGAGCCGCGCCTCGACCGCCGACCAGATGGCGGCGGCGACCTCGTCTTCGCTTCCCCCGGCGTCGACGACGACGCAACGACCGGGCTCGGCGGCGGCGATGTCGAGGAAGGCGCGGCGCAGGGTTGCATGAAAGACCAACCCCTCCGATTCGAACCGGTCGGCGGGCGCCCCGCCCGGCCTGCGCTCGGCCGCGCGCTTAAGGCCGACTTCCGGGGGCAAGTCGAGGATCAGCGTCAGGTCGGGGCGGTTCGGCCCGACCGTCAGGCGCTCGAGCGCGGCGATGAACTCGGGCGGGAGACTGCCCGCCGCGCCCTGATAGGCGCGCGTCGAATTGGCGAACCGGTCGCAGACGACCCAGGCGCCGCGCGCGAGCGCCGGCAGGATCGTCTTTTCGAGATGGTCGATGCGGGCGGCGCCGAACAGCAGCGCTTGGCCCCCGGGGCTGAAGCCGGCGGCAAAGCCGGAAAGGATCGCCTCGCGGAGCGCCTCCGCGCCCGGCGAGCCGCCCGGCTCGCGCGTGCGGACGACTTCAAGCCCAAGCGCGGCGAGGCGCGCCTCGAGCCGCGCCGCCTGGACCGACTTGCCCACGCCCTCCCCGCCTTCGAGCGTGATAAAACGGCCCGTGGCCAGCCCGGTCATCTGGCGCGCCCGATGCGAGGCGGTTTCCGCTTCAATTCTCATGCCTCACGCCGAAGAAACCGAGCGCCGCCCTTCGCGCAAGCGTCCGCTTCAAGCGCCGCCAACGATCGCCCTTCTCAGCATGGTTCGGCGCCCTTTGGCAACGCGCGCAAGTGGGACCGGATCGCCGGGAGCGCTAGGGTCAAAATCCAATCGCTTGGACCGCTGTCGACCCTGAGCGGAAGCTCGTCGCTACCGATTTAATGTCGCGAAACGACGTTAAGCGGTCGTAGCCGACCGCATCCGTAGACGGGACAGTTTGGGCGGATGGGGGCCCTACAGAAGCCGCCTCAGGAACGACCGGAATCCGCGCGATAGCGGCCATTGCATTGCGAGCGCGGACTGCGCTTCACCGCCCAATGGCTAAGTTTGCTCGCTAAGCCCAGCTTCCCGCAACCTCGCCGCCCCGAAGATCCCGGCGCAGGCTGAGGCGTCCAGCAACTGAAGTGACTTTACGACGGGATCACGGGATTGTGGAGAAAGCGAATTCACCCGCAATCTTCCGTCTTGATAGGGTGCTCCGACCAACGTAACCATAACCGATCGGCTGTACGGTCGGGTCCCACGGGCCCAGGCGGCCGGGAGTCCAGGGCGGCCGCGATGAGGTCGTAGAAGCCTGGCGTTCAGGGAGAGGCGCAATGGAGATTTTCGCGGTTGGGCGCCGACAATTCGGCATGGGGCGGACGAATCTGCTGGCGACGACGGCGTTCGCGGCGATCGTCTGGGCCGCGTCACCGGCCGCGGGGGCCGGGAGCGGGTCGCCCAAGCTCAGCTGCGCGAAGCTGACCGGGCTGCCGATCGCCAACACGCGGATCCTGACCGCGACCGAGGTGGCCGCGGGCGGCGGCGTGCCGGCGCATTGCAACGTGGTGGGCGTCATCGACAAGCGGGTCAGCTCGCAGGACCCCGACCATTACACCTACGGAATCGGCTTCGCGATCAACCTGCCGGACTCCTGGGTCGGCCGTTTCGAAATGATGGGCGGAGGCGGCACCGACGGGTCGCTCAACCAGAACCCGCAGGGCAACGGCGGCAGCGAACTGACCTCCGGCTGGGTCGTGGCGGCGGACGACGGCGGCCATGAGGACGCCAACCCCGCGACCTCCAACGGTCTCACGCCCCCGTTCACATGGCAGGACGACGACCCTAACGCCGGGGGGAGCGCGCATTTCGGCATCGATGCGCAGGCGCGCAGCGACTATGGTTACGAGGCCATGGAGCGTGCGACGCTCGTGACCAAAGAGATCATCTGGTACTATTACGGCGAGCGTCCACAGCATTCCTATTTCTGGGGCTGCTCCAACGGCGGCCGCGACGCCTTCATGCAAGTGCAGCGCTACCCAGAAAATTACGATGGCGTCGTCGCGGGCAATCCGGGGTTCGACCTGCCGCGCGCCGGGATTGGCGAAGCGTGGAACGAACAGAGCCTCGCGCCGCTCGCGAACGGCGTCGACGCCAACGGCCAGCCCAACATCGAGCAATCTTTCCAGTCGCAAGACCTCGAAGTTGCGTCAGCCGCGATCCTCGAAGCCTGCGACGGCCTCGACGGGCTCGTTGACGGCGTCATCGATAATTATTCCGCCTGCACCACCGCGGTCGTGAAGCCGCATCTCGCGAATTTTACTTGCGGCTCCGGCAGCCACGGCAGCACGCCCCATGGCGGCACATGCCTGACTTCGGCCCAGGTCACGGCCCTGCTCAAGATCTATGACGGAGCGCACAATTCCGACGACCAGGCCCTATACTCCAACTGGTATTGGGACGCCGGGATCTGGGACCCGCCGACCGCGTCCGGGCTAGGCTGGCAGGCGTGGAACGTGACCCTGTTCGGCGGCTTGCCCGCAAACCTGAGCTTGGGCGCCGGCGCTGTCCCGATGGTGTTCCATAATCCGCCCATCGTCACGCCCGTCAACAGCAGCACGGGCGCGGCCGGCGAGTTGCAGGAGAAGGTGATCTTCGACTATAATTTCGATACGGATGCGCCGACGATCTTCGCGTCGGTGCGCGGCTATCCCGAGAGCCCGATGGAGTTCATGACCGGCGTCTCGCTCAACCTCGCGCCGTTCGCGTTCCGTGGCGGCAAGATGATCATTTACGACAGCGTCAATGACGGGATTTTCTCCGGCGTCGACCTCGTCAACTGGTACAATGCGATGAACAGGGGCCAGTTTGGCCAGGCCCAAGACTTCGCCCGTTTGTTCCTGGTCCCCAACATGGCCCATTGCGGCGGCGGCCCGGCGACAAGCGACTTTGCCGCAAATACGCTGAGCGCGATCACGGATTGGGTGGAAAACGGCGCCGCGCCGGCACAGATTGTCGCCGCCAACCACAGCAGTTCGTCGCCGTTCACCGCGGGCGGCGCCGACCCACATCACGTGTTCGCGCCCGGCGTCACAACAAACTTCCCGGCCAACGGCGCGCGTCCCATCTGCCCCTATCCCCGCCAGACACGGTACAAGGGCTCTGGGGCGACGAACGAAGCGGCCAACTTTACTTGCGTCTACCAGCAGCCGGTCTACACCCAGAACTACTTCGACCGACATCGGGGGCCGATCAGCCGGGGTCAATAGGCTCGGCGCCGAACAATGACGGCGGACAAGCGTTTTTGGCCCATGAGCAAGTCGCGGCGGTAAGCCGCGACTGGCGGGCTCCCTATAATCCCTCGATAAACTGAAGCTCGCGCGAAGCATCGAGACGGAGTGCGAGCAATTGGCGCTCGCCGCAGCGGATGTAAACCGCCGTTGTCGCGACCGTCGTAAGATCGATGCGCTGGATGGCGCCGCCGGTGTGGTGCGGGCCGGCGGACCATGCATGTTGACGCCGTCGCGAACGAAGAACTGAAAGGAGCTGCCGTTATTGGTCAGATAGAACGCGAAGCCTTCAACTAACGACCGCTTTCTCGCGCTCCCGCGCGTTCATAAGACCGATCTCAACGGCGGCTCAGGGTCGTTTTATCCGTCCGCCACGTCGACCGGGAATGGCCGCCAATTGCGCATTCTTGTCATCGCGATCGCGATCGCCGAAGGGCCGGACTCCGCCCATAGCGGTCGCCGCCCGTAGGCGGCGATTGGGTTTAGACCTAGTGGGCGTTGCTTTTGGATTGAGAGGGCCGAAAGGCAACGGCTCGGACGACTTCGAGCCCAAGCCCGGCGAGGCGCGCCTCGAGCCGCGCCGCCTGGACCGACTTGCCAACGCCCTCCCCGCCTTCGAGCGTGATAAAACGACCCGTGGCCAGCCCGGTCATCTGGCGCGCCCGATGCGAGGCGGTTTCCGCTTCAATTCTCATGCCTCACGCCGAAGAAACCGAGCGCCGCCCTTCGCGCAAGCGTCCGCTTCAAGCGCCGCCAACGATCGCCCTTCTCAGCATGGTTCGGCGCCCTTTGGCAACGCGCGCAAGTGGGACCGGATCGCCGGGAGCGCTAGAGTCAAAATCCAATCGCTTGGACCGCTGTCGACCCTGAACGGAAGCTCGTCGCTACTGATTCAATGTCGCGAAACGACGTTGAGCGGACATAACAGACCGGGGCCTCGGAAGTCGCAGGTGGGCGGAAAGCGCGCCGACACGAGTCGCCTGGGGAAGGACCGGAGTGCGGGCCAAAGCCGCCGTTCCATTGCAAGCACGAAACAGGCTTCGCGACGACGAAAATGGAAGAGCTCGCGGCAATTGCTCACTGCCCATTCCGCGAGGCAACGGAACGGGCGGCCCAATTTCGTCGTCAGCTCATGCTACCAGTCAGACCATTTCCGAGACTTGCGAGATGCGATCGAGGCTACTGGTCCACTGCGCTCCATAGTGGGACTACCTCCAATGGCGCGCCGTGGGTCGCCCCTAAAGCAACCGGCGCGCTTCCCGAGAGCGCAGACGTTGCATACCGCCCGCATTTTCGCTCAAGTCGAAAGTTCTGGGCACCGATCAGGGCAGCCCGGAGATCGAGCGAGTGAAGTCCGCCGTCGTGTTCTTACCGGTCGCTTGGCCGAAGACCGGATAAACCGTCGTCGATCCGCTCGCCGCCAAGCCCATATAGTCGCCAAGAAAGTGACCCCCAGCCTCGGGCGCGTCGAGGATGTTGAAGGGGGTGGTCGTCAGCCGCTGTTCGTCGCCCCAGCTCGTGGCCTTGGAACAGTCGTTTGAGACTGTGCATATGACCGCGAAGTAGTCCGTTCCCTCGAACCCGGTCGGCGTGTTCGTATCGTTGCGGAAGTCATAGTAAGTGACGACGACGGCCTTGCCGTCGCCGGTCGCGACGACCGCCGGAATGAAGGCCTGCTGGCGACACGGATTTGTCGTGTTCGCCGGCGTCTGATTGACCATGATCGGCTTCGACCAGGTGACGCCGCCGTCCAGCGATTGGCTGAAGGCGATCCCGTCAATCGGGATTGTCCCTGTCGGAGTTGTGCAGGTGGCCGTTGTGAAGCGGTCGTCCTGCCAGGTGAGATAGAGCGCCCCGGTCTTCGGATTGACCGAGACCGCGTAGAGGATGGAGGCGTCGCGCAGCGCCTGCCCCGAGTCCGGGGAGACCACCCCGACCACGGAGATATCTTGCGCGAAAACCGGCGTGCTCCAGTTGGTGCCCTTGTTCGACGAGAACGACATACTCGATGCTCAACCCCGAAGGCGTCACCCCGATGGCGGTGAAGAAATCGTAGACATTGCCATTCGGGGTCACCTGAACGAGATTGTCGATCGTCTGGGCGTTGGTTCCCGGGCTGAAGATCGCCGTCGGCGGGCCAAAGCTGACGCCATTGTCGGTCGACAGCGACAAGAGAGACGGGCCGGTAAAGAAAAACTTGAAGAGGGGAGCGCCGCCCCGGGTCGCATTGAACAGCTGCCGCGCGATCATGACGCCGTCGTTTTGCGCGAGCAAGTCGGCGCCCGCTTGGGTCGGCGGGAAGACGCTCAGTTGATCCCACACCGCATAGACGAAGCCGTTGTCGGTCGGGTCGGCGGTCACCGAGTTCTTGTCGTTGAGCACATGCGGCGAGTTGTTCGCGATCAGCACCACCGGAGCGCTCCATGTGGTGCCGTGATCGGTCGACCGGCTCATGTCCATACCGCCTTTCCGCGCGCCGAAGGGCGTGGTCGGCTTGGCGGGATCGAGGAAAAGCGACATGAAGAGCGCGGTGCCGTCGTTGGCGAAGGCGACCCAGGGATCGCTGGCGCGGGCCGCCTTGCCTCCCGTGCACTCCGTCACCCCGGGCGGGTTCGGCGGGATCGGGTTCGTCCAGGTCGAGCCGCCGTCGTTGGACAAGGCGTCGGTGAGCCCGCGCGCGCCGCCGTCCGACCAGCGGTCCTGCTGATGGCCGACCAGCAGTCGGGACGGGTCCATCGGATCGACTGCGACCCATGGCTCGATTGCGGTGCTCGGATAAACTACGCTGCCGAAGGTGGTCTCCTGCTGGTGCACATTGTCCTTAGTGCAGGAAGTGAACGGATCAGTGCCGGTCACTTGCACGAGCGGACCAAGAGTCTGTCGCTTGGACGGTTGACGCGAACCCGATTGCGCAGACTGATGCGACGAGGCTGCCACTGGCGAGCCGGCGCAAGAAAAAACGCGTGGTGCGATTCATCATCTTGCTCTCCCTGGGTTCCTTCGCTGTCGATGTGTCGTCTCAATCTTATGGCGTCGTTGGCTCCCCCTTCGCTGAAGTTCGTGCGAGCGCTCATGATGGGCGCCGGCTCGGCGGCGACGCCACGTTATCGCCCAATCGGGCCCGCCTTTGCGACCTCTGGAGCAGCGCGTGATGGCCCCTACCAGGATTGCGCGTTCACGAAGAATGTGAACAGCAGAAACCTAGAATGTCCAATACCAAATTGAGTTATATCCGGCGGCAACCATCGCCAGTCACGCCTCTCTTGCGCCGCTATTGCGAGAACGTTCCGTGCGACACTCTTGCGCAACTTCGCCGCCTATGCTGTGGCGCCCCCCATCGAAAAGGGCGGAGACGCAGTCGCCTTATGCTCAGTTACGCCCTCAGCCGAAGACCGCTTTCTCGCGCTTACCGCCCATTCGTAGGGCCGATCCTGAAGGGCGGCAACGGGTACGGTTTGGCGCGTTCGCCGCGCTGTTGCCGAATGACCCCTATTTGCGCATTCTTGCCATCGCATCGCGATCGCCGAAGGGCCGGACTCCGCCCATAGCGGTCGCCGTCCGTAGGCGGCGATTGGGTTTTGACCTAGTGGGCGTTGCTTTTGGATTGAGAAGGCCGAAAGGCAACGGCTCGGACGACAATCTCTTGCAGGAAATCAGAAATCAGCTTAAGCTTGCCCCATGAACAATCCTGCCCTTTTCCATGGCATCGGCCGCAGGCCGCCGTTCCGGCGCGTCTCACTAGAAGGAGAAGGGCCGCGAGAAATTTTTTTCGCGGAAAATCCCGCGTAACCCATTGAAAAGTCTCGTTTCGGACGAAGAGAATCCAAGGAAATCCAAGCTTTTCCAACCCTCAAAAATGGGGCTTTTGCAGCGAAAGGGCCGAGGCCCAAGAAAACCCAAATCGAGTCCGACGAACCCTTTGCGGCCCGTCCCCGCGAAGGAGCCACCCGCTCATTCCAAAGGCAAGGCGGCCTAATAGTCCGCCCGAGCGGACTTTGCGGCTTTCACATGCTCGACTGCGATCGTCGGCCGCTTGGGCGGCAGGCGCGCGGGCCCGGAATAGGCATGCGCGCGCTCGGCGCTCGCGTGAAGCTCCGGCCGGCGCGGCGGCGCGACGACGTGCGCGGATGAAGACGGAGCGAGAGCGGCAAAGACAAGCGCGCTGCTGCGATTGGAGCCGAGATCGAAGGGGCGGGGCGGCGGCAACGGAACCGCGCCGCCCGGAATGCGAAGCGGAGGCAGAGGCGCATCGGCTTCCGGGGCTTCGGCCGCGGGCGCGGCGTCCTGGGACGGCTCGGCCACGGGCGCGGGAGCGACCGCCGCCACGCGCACCGGTTCAGGCTCAGGCTCGGGCGCCGGGGCGGGACGCCTCGCAACCTCGATCGGCGCCGGAGGCTCGGGCGCCGCCGTCGGCGACGCCGACCTCCCGCCGCCGCCGGAGAAGAACGAGAAGATCGACTGCGTCTGCGTCTCAGCTTCCGCCACCATGGTCGGCGCGGTCGGAAAGCCGATCATGTTGGCGGGCGATCCATCGGTGCGAAGGCTCGCAAGCAACTGCGAATCGTCCGATCCCTCCATCGGCGCCGGTCCGACATAATCGACCTTCACCCGCGCCGTCCCCATGGCCTTCATGTCGAGGACGTCCGCGACCCGCGAGGACACGTCCATCACCCGCCCGGCGTGATAAGGGCCGCGATCGTTGACCCGGACGATGATCGAATAGCCGTTTCCGAGATTGGTCACCCGGGCGTAGCTCGGCAGCGGCATGGTCGGATGGGCGGCGGTCAGCGAGGCCATGTCATAGACCTCGCCGTTGGCGGTGCGGCGGCCATGGAACGCCGCGCCGTACCAGGAGGCCATCCCGACCGCCGAATATGAGGGATTTACCGTGGGAACATACCTGTGGCCGGCGACTGTGTAGGGGCGGCCGACCAGATATTCCCCCCCTCCGCGAGGCACCGGTCGGCCATCGGCGACGACCTTCGGACTGGCGTGACCGTATCTGGCCTGGGAGAAATGTTCATGCCCGTGGGAATACGAGACCCGTGTGGGCGGCGGAGTGGCGCAACCGACGAGCGCAACCGCCGCCACGCCGAGGCTTGCGGCGGCTCGCCATCTCCGGTCGCCGGCACAAACGCACGGTTTAAGGCCCGAAACGCTCATGACGCTTACTCGGGTCGCGCACAAGCGCAAGGTTCGAGCTTCGAACGCCGAGGCCCGCCGCAGCGGCAGGACATTTCCGAACCATCAAGCCCACTGCGCACTATTGATCCTGCTTCGTTTCGAATTCGCTAACGAATTCCGGCCCCGCGAAGGCCTCGGACCGCTGCCTGCCGATGCGCCCGAGAGCCGCCCGCCACGATCTCAGACCCCTGCCGTCCCGCCGCATTTCGGCCCAAGGACTGACGCCCAATCGCGGCGACAACGTGGCCAGCCCCCGCGGGTCACGACCCGTGATCCGTGTGTGGCGTTGAGGGGAGGCCGCAGAAAGAGGGCGATTGCGAGAAAGGCGGGGCGGCCCGAATACGGCAGCATTCGAACCGCCCAGTTCTTTGGAAGCGACTGTTCTGCCAGATGAACTTGCTAGAAGCCCTCCCGGCCGGTGCTAATCGCGTCGCCTCCACTCGTCGCCGCGTTGCTCATCGGGTTGAAGGGGGTTCTCAACCCGAAGGTCCAGGTTCAAGCCCGTCGCGACGTCACGCTTTAATCACAGCTCGCCGCAAACGTCCAGCAAAATATGGCGTTCCCGCTGTCATTGAAGTTTCATCCACAGGAACTTGAAATCACTTGCGGCGCGCGAGGTCTCCCCACACGGGGTCGTAATCGGCTCGACTCCCGCTCGATGGCGGCGCTTTCGATTTTTTGCCGTCGATCCGCCGTCATTCGCCAATCAGATGCAGGGCGATTTCCCGCCGGCGCGGCGCCCGCCGATGTTCGAAAAGATAAATCCCCTGCCACATTCCCAGGGCGAGCCGGCCCTGGATGACCGGCACCGAGAGCTGTACGCCGGTCACCGCCGTCCGGATATGGGCGGGCATGTCGTCGGGGCCTTCGTCCGCATGCCGGTATCGCCCCGCGTCTTCGGGCGCCAGGCGTTCCAAAAACGCCTCCAGATCGGTGCGAACGTCCGGCGCGGCGTTCTCCTGGATGAGCAGGCCTGCAGAGGTGTGCCGGCAGAACAGGGTCAAGAGCCCGGTTTGCACTCCATGCGGCGCGAGCCAATCCAAAATGTTCTGCGTGATCTCAACGAGCCCGCGCCCGCGGGATGAAATCCGAAGAATATCGACAAACTGACGCATCTCGATGTTCGACGCCCGCGATCGCTAGAAGAGCCGTAGCGCAAGGAACACTCGGGCGAATTTGGCGTTGTTGCACCGCTCGCGGAGCGAACGGACTTGGGAGGCGACGGATGCGTCTTATTATTCTTATCATTCTCATCATCCTACTCGTCGGCGCATTGCCCACTTGGCCTTACAGCTCGGGTTGGGGTTACTATCCGGTCGGAGGAACTCGGGACGATCCTGATCATCGTCCTCATCCTCGCCTTGCTCGGATACGTCTAGGGCCTAGAAAGCGGCAAGTCTGGTTAAGCCTGGCGACCTATACCCCCGTGAGGCCGGGTTGGCGCGTTCTGCAGCATCCTTGCGATCGGCTGCTCAAGCGCTACCGCCGCCGGATTGCGCCGATCAGGAATCCGAGACCGAGAGCGAGGGCGACGGCGGATAGTGGTCGTTCCCGGACCGTGTCTTGGAGAGTGTCGGCGAGCGACGAGGCTTGTGATTGCGCCGCCCCAGCGACGAGGCCAAGCCGGTCGGATGCGTCGGCCGCGATGGAGCCCATGTCGGCCCGGGCATGTTTCAGGCCCGGCTTGGCCTGCTCTTGTGCAACCGAGCCTATATCGTCCGCAGCGCCCGCGATTTGGTCGGAAAGACCCGCGGTCGCGCTCTTCATGGCCGCCATCTCCTTCTCCAGGCGAGCAAAAGCGTCATCACCCGCACTAGATCGAGTTTGGTCGTTTCGTTCGGCGTCGGATGGATAGTCAGTCATACGTCCCTCCGGGACATCACGACAAAACGATTCAGAGGCGGAAGGTTCCTCACCTCGGATTCAGTGATCCTCGTCCACATAGAGACGTTGTCTAAGGATCAGCGCCACCATGAGAATCGGCGAGGAAAGAAATGCTCCCATCGGTCCCCAAAGCCAAGTCCAGAAAGCAAGCGAGAGCAGGACAGCGAGCGCGTTGAGCTCGAGGTGACGTCCGATGATAGTCGGCGTCAGGAACTGTCCCTCGACCGTTATAACCACAAGAAATCCCGCGGCGGGAAGAAGTCCCCAGAGGAACGTCGGCTCGGCCACCACTCCGACCACGAGGAGAATGACGAACATCGCGATCGGCCCGATGATCGGAATGAAATTCAATGTCGCCGCCAGCGCGCCGAATCCGACCGCGTTGGGCATTCCGGTCAGCTCGCAAATGACGCCAGTCAGCGCGCCCACGCCCAGGTTGATCAGCGTCACGATCAAAAGATAATTGGCCAGTCCGGCTTCGATCTCATTGAGGATTTTCAGCACCGTCAGTCGCGAGTCCCGGCTTGCGAACGTCATGACAAGACCGCGCCGTAAGTCGGGCCACTCCGAGATGACCAGAAGCAGTACGACAAGAAAAAACAGAAATCCCGTGATAGGCGGCAATAAGAGCGAGATCGTCGACGGAACCCAGGAAATGCCCGGTATGGGAATCGCGACTCCGCCGGCGGCGGCAGGTTCGCCAATGCTTCCACTGAAGCGCCGCCATGCCGCGATCACACTGTCGAATATGTGCAGCTTTTTCTTCAGCGACGCGATCATTCCCGGAAAGTCGCTCGCGAGTTCGGACACGTGCGGGAAGATCAGCAGAATCACGAAGCGCGAAAATCAGCGTGACGCCGGCCACCAGGAGGAGCGCCACGAGGGGTCGTGGAATGCGCAGTCCCTCGAGTCTTCGCGCCGCGGGACCCAGCATGACGCCCACGACGAACGCCGCCACCACAGGCAGCATGATTTCGCGGGCGGCGTAGAGAACGAAGCCGGCCGCGACTGCGGCAAGGACCGCCAGCGACCAGGCCGAAATCTCCCGCAGCGTGATTTCGGGATGTGGACCCTCATCCTCCGCCGCGACCGCCTCGGAACGCCCGGCTTCCCCCATCATCCCTCCGCGTCGCCCGCAGGTGGCGTGCGTCAGTCGGCCAAACAATTCTTGCACGACTCAACCGCGCGGCTGACCAGCGTCGAGTTAAAGCGACGAGCGCCCATGAACAGATCATACCGGGAAAAGTTCCGGCGCAGGCGGCAAAACGCTGAATCAATCGGATCAAAATTTGACCGTCGGGCATTGAAAGGATTTAATCCTTGGCTGGCTCAAGCCGCTCTCAGAACCTCGCGAGGTCGACGTTGTCGCCGAGAGCAAGCTGGAAAGGCTTCCTGAAGGTCGCGGAAGTGGCGGTCCCGGTCGCCCTTTACGCCGCCGCGTCGACCACCGAGCGTATCGCATTGCACACGATCAATCGACCGACCGGCCACCGGGTCCGGCGCGAGTTCGTTGACGCCGAGACCGGTCAGACTGTCGAACGAGACGATCAGGTCAAAGGCTACGAAGTGGCGAAGGACGAATACGTCACCCTCGAACCGGAGGAGATCGAAGCCGTCATTCCGCACAGCGACAAGACGTTGTCGGTCAGTGCGTTCATCGATCTGGCCGGGGTCGATGACCTCTATTTCGACAAGCCTTATTACCTTGGTCCCTCTGACCCAAGCGTCGAGGAGACGTTCGCGCTGGTCCGCGACGGCATGCGCGCGGCCAAGGTCGCGGCGGTCGCTGACGCGGTCCTCTTCCGCCGCGCCCGGACAGTCCTGATCCGCCCTCTCGGTTCGGGCCTCGTGGCGTCGACCCTCAACTACGACTACGAGGTGCGCTCGGCTGCGGAAGCGTTCTCGGAGATCCCGGCTACCGCGGTCACGGGCGAGATGCTCGATCTCGCCGCCCACATCATCAAAACCAAGCAGGGCAAATTCGATCCCCGCGAGTTTCAGGATCGCTATGAGGCCGCGCTGGCCGAGCTGGTCAAGCTGAAGCTCGAGGGCAAGGCGATCCCGAAGCGCGCGCCGCCGCGGGGCGAAGTGACCGTCAACCTTATGCAGGCATTGCGCGACAGCGCCGGGGCGGCGCCCCGGCCGAGCGCCAAAACCACGGCCAAGAAAAAGACCGGGCGACGCGCCGCGGCGAAATCAAAGCCCTCGGCGCGACGCAAGGCGGGCTGAATGGCGCTCGAAACCTATCGCAGGAAGCGCAACTTCGCGGCCACGGCCGAGCCCAAGGGCGCCGCGCCGCTTGCGGAGAGCAGTCTCTTTGTCGTGCAGAAGCATGACGCGACCCGGCTGCACTACGATTTCCGGCTGGCTCTCGACGGCGTGCTGAAGAGCTGGGCGGTAACCCGTGGCCCGAGCCTCGTCCCGGGCGAAAAGCGCCTGGCGGTCGCGGTCGAAGACCATCCGGTGGAATACGCCGATTTCGAGGGCACGATCGCCAAGGGCGAATACGGCGGCGGCTCGGTCATCGTATGGGACAAAGGCTCGTGGTCGCCGATCGGCGATCCGCACCGCGGCTTGAAGAAGGGCCATCTCGACTTCGAGCTTTATGGCGAAAAGCTCAAAGGTCGCTGGCATCTGGTCAGGATGCGCGGCAAGCCGGGCGAGAAGCACGAGAACTGGCTTCTGATCAAAGGTGACGATGAATTCGCCCGCTCCGCCGACGACGCCGATATTCTCGAAGGGAACCCTGAATCGGTCAAGACCGGCAGGACCATCGACGATCTCGAGGGCGAGGCGCCGGGCTGGTCGTCAAAGACGGGTAAGATCGAGAAGCCCGACGGCGAGGGCGCAAAATCCGCCGTTCCCGCCCCGACACACAAGGCGCCGAACCCACTGGCGATCGAGGGGGCAGCCAAAGCCCCCCTGCCCGGCTTCGTCGAGCCGATGCTGGCGACGCTGTCCAAGTCTCCGCCGGCGGGCGACAGATGGCTGCATGAAATCAAGTTCGACGGCTATCGGCTTCAGGCGCATATCGAAGACGGAAAGGTCAGGCTCTGGACCCGTGGCGGGCTCGACTGGACGGAAAAGTTCGGCGACGGCGTTCGGCAGGCGCTTCGGAGCCTGCCTGCCCGCACCGCCTTGATTGACGGCGAGCTTGTGGTCGAGAACGAAAGCGGCGTCTCCGAGTTTTCCCTGTTGCAAGCTGATCTCAGCGATGGACGATCCGACCGGTTCGCCTACTACGCCTTCGATTGCCTGTATCTGGATGGATCCGATTTGCGCGAAACGCCGCTCATCCGCCGCAAGGAGCTTCTCAACCAGCTGATCGGAAGCGGCGGCGGCGCAATCCGCTACAGCTCCCATTTCGTCGAGGACGGCAAGCTCGTGTTGCAGCGCGCCTGCGCGCTCGGTCTCGAAGGCGTTGTCTCTAAGGCCAGCCAATCCGTCTACGTCTCGGGGCGCGGCAAGAGCTGGGTAAAGAGCAAGTGTTCCGCCCGGCAGGAGTTTGTCATCGCCGGCTACGTCCCCTCGACCACAGGTCGCAAGGCGATCGGCTCGCTGGCGCTCGGCGTCTACGAGGGCGCCAACCTGCGCTATGTCGGCCGCGTCGGCACCGGTTTTTCGTCAGGGGTCGCCGAGGCGTTGTTCACGCAGCTCGACGAAATGCGCATCCGCTCGAGTCCATTCGCCAAACGCCTCACCACGGCCGAAGCGCGTCAAGTCCGTTTCGTTCGGCCCGAGCTGATCGCCGAGGTCGACTTCCGGGGCTGGACCGGAGACGGCCTCCTGCGCCAGGCGTCCTTTCAGGGCTTGCGCGATGATAAGCCGGCGCGCGAAGTTGTGCGCGAGACGACCATGACCACGAACGCCGCGCCCGAACGCCCGAAAAGCAGCGTGACGCTGACCCATCCTGATCGCGTCTATTGGCCGGACGTAGGCGTGACCAAGGAAGGTCTCGCCGACTACTACACCGAGGCTTGGCCATTCATGAAGCCCTTCATCGTCGGCCGGGCGCTGGCGCTGGTGCGCTGCCCGGACGGAATCGAGGGACAAACCTTCTTCCAGAAGCATGCCTGGAAAGGGCTCAACCGCAATATCGTCCTCGTCAATGATCCCCGCGAGCCGGAACCGCTCATTAGCATCAGCGACTTCGACGGACTGATGGCGCTCGTGCAATCGGCTGCCCTCGAAATCCATCCCTGGGGGTCGACCGTGGCAGACTGGGAACGGCCGGACATGATCGTGATGGACCTCGACCCCGGCGAGGACGTGAACTGGGTGTCGGTCATCGCGACGGCGGAGGAGGTTCGTTCCCGGCTGAAGGACGCGGGCCTGTCGGCGTTCGTCAAGACGTCGGGCGGCAAGGGGCTGCATGTGGTCGCGCCGGTCAAGCCGAAAGCAGAATGGCCGGCCGTCAAGGCCTTTACGAAAGCGATCGCTGATTCAATGGCGGCCGACAGTCCCGAGCGATTCGTCTCGACGATCCCGAAGGCGAAGCGGCACGGCAAAATCCTGATCGACTACCTGCGCAATCAGCGCGGCATGACCGCGGTCGCCGCCTACTCCACCCGCGCCCGGCCGGGCGCCGCGGTTTCGATGCCCCTCGCCTGGGAGGAGCTCGCGCCTGAGATCGGTCCGGCCTACTTCACCACTCGCAACGCGCCGGCGCGTCTTTCCTCGTCCGCTGATCCATGGGCGGATTTCCGCGCCGCCGCAGCGCCGATCGAGGCGGAGCGCAAGAAGAGCAAGTCGCCCCGCAGACGGTGATCGGGGACGCGCTTATGAGCGGCCTTTGCCCTTTTTGGCCGCGGAGACGCTGCGCCGCAGCGCGTCCATGATGTTGATGACATTGCTTGGCGCCGTCTCTTCCTGCGGTTCGTTGCGCGCCGCCTTGGCTTTGCCCGTTCCCTTCTTCTTCGCCTCGATGATGTCGATGAGCCGCTCCTGAACCGGGTCGGCGGCCATCTCGGGACTCCAGGCTTTCTTCCGCGACTTGATGAGGTCGCCGATCAGGCGCATCAGTTCCGCGTCAGGTTTGACGTCGCGGATCGAGGCGAAATATTCGCTCGCATCGCGCACTTCATCGCCAAAGCGCAACGTCCAGAGCACGATTCCATTGTCCCGCGGCTTCAGGATCACCGCCCGTTCACGCCGTTGAAGAACGAGCCGCGATACGCCAACCATCGCGGTCGAGCGCATCGCGTCACGAATGACGCAATAGGCCTCCTCGCCGATCGGATCGTCAGGCGTCAGGTAATAGGGCGTGTCGTACCAGATCCAATCGATGCTCTCGGCGCCAACGAAACTCTGGATGTCGATCGTGCGCACGCTTTCGAGCTCGATCGATTCGAGCTCCTCGTCATCGAGCAGCACGTAGTCGTCCTCGCCGCGCGCGTAGCCCTTGACCTCGTTGGCTTCATTAACCAGCTTGCCCGTCCCCGCATCGACATATTGGCTGAGGATTCGATTGCCTGTGGGGCGGTTCAACACATGGAAGCGAATCTTTTCCTCCTCGCTGGTGGCAGCCATCATCGCCACCGGGCAAGTGACCAGGCTGAGCTTCATGTAACCCTTCCAGAATGGGCGCGCCGCCATCGAAAGGTCCCTCCGTCGGCGTCATTGCGCCGGCTTGCCGCCGCGCTGCAACGAGACTGTCGATTTTTCTATCCCTCGCCAGATTTGCCTCCGGCGAAACGGAAACGACATACGCTTGTTCCAATTTTATACAATTGAGACAGCGACCTATAGCGGTTTGATAGGAATTCGCGGCCAATCATTAGGCACTTGTCGGATGACAAACGCACGGGCCGCGGCCTCAAGCCGCAGCGCCGGAAGGCGAACGCCGGGGGGCTGCGGCGCGTGCGGCAAGATCTAAGAAAACGAGACAATGCCATGACGAAGAAAGTCGACTGTCTGATCGAAGTCGCCAAGAAATTGAAGGAGGCTCGCACCCTGGGAGAAGCCTGCTCTGACAGAGCGCTACTCTATTTCATCGACATGACGATCGTCCATGTCTGCGACTCTCTTCGCTCCCGTCCCGATTTACGATCGACGGCGGAACCTCGTCTGAGTATCGGTCAAGCCTCATTATAAGCAGCCAAACGTCCGAGCGTCAGAATGTTCGGCCCCGGCCCTTGTTCGGGTCGCAGAAACCTATCAACCGTTTGTAACTGCCAATACGCTTCCACGCGTCAAGTTCCGAAGCGGGGCGCGACGCCCCAGTTCGGACCACCGATAGAGGCCTTCCCCAGGCGCTAGGGCGATCAAGGCGCCGCCGTTCATCCCTGTACATGCCGTCGCCGTTCGGGCACAACCGCGATGTCCTTGCGCATACGGGACTTCGCCTTCCGGAAGCGGTGCATGGCTCCCAATTCGGCGCTCAACGTCTCGGTCGGCGTGATCGCCGCGATACTGGTTTCGGCGGCCGCTTATCAGGCGAGCGAGGTATTCGCTCCCTTGGCGCTGGCCTTATTCATCATCGCGCTGGTGTGGCCGTTGCAATCCCGGCTGCAAGCCCGAATGCCGACGCTCTTAGCCCTTGCAATCACCATGGTGGTTACAGTCGCCGTCTGCGTCCTTCTCGCTTCGACGGTCATCTGGAGCTTCGGCCGGGTCGGACGCTCGGTCCTCTCCGATTACGGGCGTTATCAGACCCTCTATAACGCGGCTGTCGCCTGGCTGGAGGGCCATGGAATCTCGATGGCCGGAGTGTGGACGCAGCATTTTGACGTCGCCTGGCTCTTGCGCGCGGCGCAGCAAATCACCGGCCGCGTCAACACCACCTTAAGCTTCTGGTTGATCGCTCTAGTCTACGTCATCCTCGGGTTGATGGAGGTCGAAGACGTCCGCTGGAGGGTGAAGGCGTACGCCAAGCCCGAAACCGCTCACGTCTTTTTGACCGCGAGCGCTGAGACGGCGCGGAAGACGCGCAAATATATGGAGGTGAGGACGCAGATGAGCCTGGCGACGGGCGTCCTCGTCGGGGCTTTCGCCTGGATCGTCGGACTGCAGTTCCCGCTGGAATGGGGCGTGATCGCGTTCGTGCTCAACTACATTCCGTTCGTCGGCCCGTTCATCGCCACGCTCTTTCCGACCCTGATCGAAATGTCACAGCTCTCCTCCTGGGGCGCGGTGATCGGCGTATTCGCCTGCCTGAACGTGATTCAGTTTGTGATCGGCAGCTATATCGAGCCGCGGGTCTCCGGCGCCGTGCTCGCCATGTCGCCGACGGTGGTGCTATTCGCGGTTTTCTTCGGGATGTTCATTTGGGGCTTATTCGGCGCCTTCATCGGCGTCCCGATCGCGATCGCCATCATCACCTTCTGCGGCCATCATCCATCGAGCCGCTGGGTCGCCGACCTGCTCGGCGGCCGGCGCGAAGAGAAGCCCCTAACGCAGAGCTAGACCCTTCCGGCCTCGGCCGGAAGGACCGCTTAAACGCTATCGCCGGCGGCGAGGTTGATCCGCTCCGGCGCGATCACCATGAGGCGCCCGTCAGGGCCCAGCCCAAGCGCGTGGATATGGAAATGGGTTGGCTCCGAATCCGGCGCCATCACCGGCGAAGGGGCGGACACGATCCTGAGCTCGCCGCAGGCGCCGATCCAGTCGACGTGACGATGGCCGTGCATGACGACGATGCGCCTGGCATAGGGCTTGAGCACGCGCTCAAACCAGCTGCCGTTGATAAGCGCCGTGCCGATCCGCTCGGAGAAGGCGGCGACGGGCATTGGATATTCGATCAGATGGTGATGCAGCGCGACGATCCATCGCGCTTTCGGATAATGGTCGAGCGCGGCGGTGAGCCGGCGGGCCTGGCCGGCCGGAATCATTCCCAGCGCATTTGTGAACGAGAAATTCGTGTCCGCGTTCGAATTAAGAAGGACGACGCCAAGCCCGTTGTCTTCTCCCGGCGGAAGAATGAGCGGGAACAATTCGTCCCAAAGCTGCGCTAGCCGGTTCGATAACCGTAAGCCGCCGCGGTCGGCGAAGGTCTCGATCGCCTGGCGTTCGGGCGCAAGCGCCGCCGCAAGGGTCTGGCCGGGCTCGGCGGCGCCGTCGCTCATCACCCGCAGGCGATCGGCGCCAAAGGCTGCGATCGCGGACAAAGCGCGCATCTTGCGCAAGGTCTTCGCCGGGCTGAACGGCAGATCGAGGCGCGCCGGGTTTGAGCGGTCGACGACATTGACGTCGTGATTGCCGGGCAGGATGAGCGTACGGGCGGCCAGGCCGGGATGGTGCGCGACGATGTCGAAAAACTCGGCCCATTCGGACGATCGTCCGGCGTCGGTCATGTCGCCGGTGATGAGCACAAGATCGAGCGGCCGGACCGCGTGCTCTTCCTCTAGCCGCGCCATGACCTGCCTCAGCCGCTCGTTGCCGCGCGGGCCGGCCCGTCCGCTCTCGACGCGAAAGCCATAGCGCTCGCCGACGATATGGATGTCGGAGAGATGCGCGACGCGCCAGACGCGACCGCCCGCGGGCGGGCCGTCGAACGCTTCGAGGTCGAGCGGCTGGTCCATGCTCGCATCGGCGAAGCCCCAGACGAGCGACGCCGCCGCGAGATAGGCCGTCATGATGACGATTGCGTTGGCGAGGGTCGGCAGGATCAGGTGGTGCGGCGCCGCAAGGTCATGGCCCGATCCGATCCATCGCGTCCACGGCCAGACGGCGTAGGCGATGAGCGCCGCGACGACGACAAGCAGCATTCCGGCGCCGGCGCAGCTTAAGCCTCGCATGCGCGCAAGCTCCGCTCCGCCGTTCGGTCTTAGAGCCCGCTCCGCGAGATGGCGGATCGCCTCGCGGCAGAGCGCGTATCCCGGCTGGACCCCGAGCGCGTTGAGCGCCCAGAAGTTCTTCTCGGCCGCGCGAAACAAGGGGCGCCAGCCGAACCAGCCGGCAAGCGCCACACCCAGCAGCACCAGCGCGGCGCCAATTCCGGTCAATTCGAGGACCCGGACAAACACGTCGCCAACCCACGCGGTTACGATAAGCGGCGCTACCCCTAAGATTGCGGCTGGCAGCACGATCGAGGCGATCCAGGCGAGCGCGAGCTTCGGCAGGCTGATCTCGGCCAGAAGGCTGCCGGCGATCGCCAGAAGCGACTTCTGCTTCGGGCTCGAGGCGTCGTCCTCGGCGTCGCCGTCGCGCGGATCGAGGATCGGCCGTGCTGGATCCGGCGCGCGGCGCTCAAGCCCTGCTTGGGCGCTCGAGGAAATGACGTCGGGCGCTCGCATTGCGTTTGGCAACAAAATTTCCGGAGAGGTCGAGAGTCTCCTATCATGGCGCGCCTCCGCACGGTAGCGAGCCCCTCCCCCATTCATCTTGCGTTCAAGCGGTGCGTACACAATCGGCGCGTTCGGAGGATGCATCTCATGTTTCGCAAGCTTGTCTTATCTCTCGCTGCGGTGGCCGGTATGGTCGCCCAGCTCGTCCTGCCAGCTGAGGCGGCGATGGACGTTGGCGCACTCGCGCCGCGAGCCGCGCTCGTCGAAAGCTCGCCCGTCGAACAGGCGCAGTTCGTCTGGGGCGGGAGGAATTACTGCTGGTACAATTCAGCCTGGCGAGGCCCGGGCTGGTACTGGTGCGGCTACGCATGGCGGCGCGGAATCGGCTGGGGCGGCGCCGCAGGCTGGCATAACTGGAACCACCGCACCGTGCACGTCAACCGGAACGTCCACGTCAATCGGAACGTCCATGTCAACCGAAACGTCCATGTCAACCGCACCGTCCACCACAGGCCGCCGGCTCACCGCCCCGGCCACGGTGGTGGCCATCGGCCCGGTGGAGGAGGTCATCGCGGCGGCGGCCACGGCGGCGGCAATAGAGGTGGCGGCGGCCATCGGGCTGGTGGGGGCCATCGCCGCTGAGCGGATCCAAAGCGGAAGGGTGTCGCGAGCGGATTTCATGATCGTTGCGCCCTCACTGCTCGCCCCATAAGCACGGCCGCGTTTGTCCGTGGGAGGATTCGCCGTGGCCTCGTGCAACCCTGATCCGTCCGTGCGGGTGAATCCGCGCGCTCGTTTCCGCATCGACTTTGGCGCTGCTCATGGCCGGCCGCAATCAGGAAGCCAAGACCGGCCGCCGCTGACAAGGCGTCCACCGCGACGGGCTACGGGAGAAGGAGGATCGCCACAGGGACACCATCCATGAACACTCTCAAGCTCGGCGAGATCACGATCACCAGCCTGATCGAGCGCGACGGTCCCTGGCGCACGCCGGAGGTGATGTTCCCGGCCTATGATCCCGAGATTGGGCGTAGACATCTCGCGGAGCTTGATCCGATCGTCTTCGATTCCGCGAGCGGGAAGATGGTGATCACCTACCAGACGTTCGTCGTGCGCACGCCGAGGCGCACGGTGCTCATCGACACCTGCACCGGCGAGGACAAGGGCTTTCCCGCCCCTTACGACTTCCCCAAGCAGCCGTGGCTCGACAGTCTTCACGCCGCGGGCCTGCGCCTCGAGGACATCACGCATGTCTTCTGCACGCATCTCCATTTCGACCACACGGGCTGGAACACGAGGCTCCGCGACGGCCGGTGGGCGCCGACCTTCCCGAACGCGAAATACATCTTTCACAAAGGCGAATACGAGCGTTGGGAAGCGGTCACCGCGCGTGGAGAACTGCCGCCCGGGCTCATGGCGGGAGCGTTGCCGGGGAATTCATGGAGCTACAATTGCCGGCCGGTGGTCGAGGCGGGTCAGGCCATCCTGGTCGACGACGCCTTTGAGCTCGACGACAACTTCACGCTGATCCCCACGCCCGGACACTCGCCCTGCCATTGCTGCGTCATGATCCGTTCGCAGGGCCAGGAGGCGGTCGTGACCGGCGATCTCATGCATCACGCGCTGCAATGCCGCGAGCCGGACTGGTCGACCATCTTCGACTTCGATCCCGCGCAGGCCGCGCAATCGCGACGGCGCCTCTTAAGTCAGGTCGCCGACACGGGCGTCTTCGTGCTGCCGATCCACTTTCCCCGTCCGACGGTCGGCCGCGTCTCCGCGGATGGCGACCGCTTCCGCTACACGTTCGTGCGGTAGCGCGAACCCTCACCCCAACCGCTCTTCCGTAGGAGAGGGGACGATCAAAAATATCCAACCGTGCTGCCAAGGATGATCACCACGGCGAGCGCGAGCAGACCGCCGACGATCGACACCATGACGATGTCGAGATAGCTCTCGCGATGGGTGGAGTTGCAGACCGCAAGCAGCGTCACCACGGCGCCATTGTGCGGCAGGCTGTCCAGCGTGCCCGCGCCGATGACAGCGACGCGATGCAGAAGCCCGGGATCAATCCCCTGCTCATGCGCAATCTTGAGATAAGTCGCGCCCAAAGCGTCGAGCGCGATCGTCAAGCCGCCCGAGGCCGAACCGGTCAACGAGGCCAGCACGTTGGTGGCGACCGCCAGGGACACCAGCGGCCCGCCTTCGATGCCGAGCACCCAGTCGCGCACCAGGCCAAACGCCGGAAGCGCGGCGACGACTGAGCCGAAGCCGACGAAACTCGCGACGCTGAGCACCGGCAAGACGGAGGCGTTGGCGCCCGCGTCCATGCTGTCGCGCAAAGCCGGCAGGCGCCGGTAATTGATGGCTATGAGAACAACGATCGCGACAAAAAGCGCGGCCACCACCGCCCACACGCCGCCGACCGCTGAAAGCGAGGTCGAGCCCCATTCCTTCTGCGCGAGAAACGATGCGTCCGTGCGCGGCAGGACGAAAAGCGACATCAGGAGATTGACCGCGACGACGACGACGAGAGGCAAGGCCGCGAGCACAATCGGAGGGCCGTCGTCGCTCGGCGCCCCGTGGATCGCCTCCGGGGGATCGAATGTGCTGGCCGTGGTGGCGCGCTCGCGCACGAGGAGATCCTCGGCCGCGTCCGTTTGGGGGACCTCCTCGCCATAGCCCTCGCCCTTGGCGCGCGCGTTTTTTTCGGCGCGCCCAAGCCACCACATGCCGAAGCCGAACATGACGAGGGCGGCGATGATTCCGAGCCCGGGCGCGGCGAATGGCGTGGTGCCGAAGAAGGGCATCGGGATCGCGTTCTGAATGGCGGGCGTTCCGGGCAGAGCCGACATGGTGAAGGTCGTCGTGCCGAGCGCGATCGCCGCCGGCATCAGCCGCCTCGGGATCGCCGCCGCGCGGAACAACTGATGCGCCATCGGCGCAAGCACGAAGAAGGCGACGAACAGGCTGACCCCGCCGTAGGTGACGATCGCGCCGGCGAGCACGACGGCGAGCACCGAGCGCTGCGGCCCGAGCCGCCCGGTCATATATTTGGCGATCGTGGTCACCGAGCCCGAATCCTCCATGAGCTTGCCGAACAGGGCGCCAAGAAGAAAAATCGGGAAGAACTGCATGACGAATTGCGCCGCGCTGCCCATGAAGGTCTGGGTCCAGTGCGCAAGCAGCGGCTCGCCGGCGAGTGCGGCCGCAAGGATCGCGGCGCCCGGCGCAAGCAGAAGTATGCTCCAGCCCCGGTAAGCGAGCCAGATGAGAAGCCCGAGGGCGATCAGAATGCCGAGAAGCCCCATGCCCTCAGACTCCCTCCAGCAGAACGTCGATATCGAGAGTTCGAGCGTTTTCCCAGATCCATCGCGTGCGCGTCGAGAAACGCTTGCGCGGCCTTCCTCCCCTCGTCGCGCAGGAACGAGAAGAACGGCCATTCCGCATTGAGCTTGGACGACGCGCCGAGCTCCGCCATGATGGCGTTCTTGACATAATGGATGCGCATCTCAGCCCAGAGCTTGCCCTCGCCGTCGCCGGGATCGGCGACCTTGCGCAGGAGCGCCATCATCCTCAGTTCCTTGAGCGTGACGGCGTTGAACGACACTTCGTTGAGCCGGTTCAAAATATCGCTCGCGCTGCGCGGCACGCCCTTGCGCTCGATCGGGTTGATCGGCACGAGAATGGTGTCGTGTGACTTGCACTCGCGCACCAGCGTGGTCAGCGTCGGATTGCCGGAATAGCCGCCATCCCAATACGCCTCGCCGTCGATCTCGATCGCCTGGAACATCGTCGGCAGGCAGGCCGAGGCGAGCAGGACGTCGGGCGTCACCTCGGCGTTCTTGAACACCTTACCGCGTCCGGTGCGCACGTTGGTCGCGGTGATGAAGAGATGGATCGGCGACTGCGCCAGGACCTCGAAATCGATCAACTCGGCAAGGATTTCGCGCAACGGATTCTTGCCCAGAGGATTGACGTCATAGGGCGAGACCAGCCGCGACATGAGGTCCATCGCGACATACATGGGCGACGAATCGAGCGTCCAGCGCCCGAGCAGCACGTCGAGCGGCCCGCGCCGGAACGGACTGAAGCGGGCGGCGTCCGACACGCGCCGCCAGAATGCGCCAAGCGCCTCGCGCGCGCCCGCCGTCCCGCCAGTCTGGTGGCCGTAGACCAGCACCGCGGCGTTCATCGCGCCGGCGGAGGTGCCGGAAATGCCGTCGATCTCGAGCCAGGGCTCCTCCAAAAGGCGGTCGAGCACCCCCCAGGTGAAGGCGCCGTGGGAGCCCCCGCCCTGGAGGGCGAGATCGACGAGGACGGGACTGCGGTCAATCGGCTTGGTTGCTGGCGTCGACATGGCGCTCCTTCGAACGACTCGCGTTACAGGCTTATCGCCCGGCTCATGGGATTCTGACTTCGGGGCGAAGGATCAAGCGCCGCGCGGCGGCACAATCGCGACCCGCGCGTCACAATCAAGGGATCAAATTCGTTCTTGATTTCGCTCGCGTCGAGAATTTCGAAGCGCCAAACCAGACGCCGCGTTATTGAGGATGGACTTGGGGCCGCCAAAGCCTAAAGAGATTTGGGCTGCGTGACAAATTGGGCTGAGGATGACCGAACCGACAGAGTTTCCGGAACCGGAACCTGAACCTGCTTCAGAACAGTTCCTTTCGTGGAGCACCGTTTTCCATAACCTGCCTTATATCGCTGCGCTGGCGCTTTCCATATTTGGCGTGGCCTATAGCAACTTCTCCGGCCACACGATCAACGGCTATTGGGAGTTCCTGGCGATTGCAATCGGGCTTGTCTGCGTCATCACCGCATGGCCGAACGCCCCTGATCGTCAGTCGCGGTTCAGGCTGATCTGGACGCAAGCGGCGCACTGGATCACGATCCTGGTGGCGATGAACCTTTTGCTCCTCCAAGGTTTTCAGCTCGTCTTGACCGTCCAGGCGGCGGGCCTCGTGCTCTTGTTGTTGCTCGGCGTCGGCGCCTTCCTCGCCGGCCTCCATCTGATGTCGCTCCGGATCTGCTTTCTGGGCTTCGCCATGGCGATGGCGATTCCAGCCATGACCTGGCTCAAACAGGCCTCCCTGTTGCTGGCGTTGGCCGGCGTCGCGATCGTGGGTCTCGCCGTCGCCTTCTGGCCGCGCGGCAGGAAGGCCGCGGACTGACGGCTTGGCGCCTCAAAGGCTCGCGTAGCCCGCCGCCGCGAGGGCCAGACGACCATGAGCAGCGCAAGAGGCGCTGCGCCCTTAAGCCCGGATTGCGCCGGGCGCAGAGACGGATGGCGACAGGATGCGAAGGAAATAGGATGGATCAGGCCGACCTTAACCGGCCTTGCCGGCTAGGCGTTGAGCCCGCCAAGCCGTTCATCAAGGACCAAAGCCGACGGAACTCGATTGGGGGTCGGAAGGGGGCCGCGACAATCGGCCCCCCAGCCATTACGTCCGCGCCCGCCTCGGGCGCGGCTTTGACCAATCAGCTCTTCGGAGCCGCGGTAGCGGCGGGCGCAGGTTGACCGGTGCGGCGCGTGTGCCGTCGCTGATGGCGAGTGGTGCGTCGTCCTGACCGCCGTTGCATCCCGTGTGTCCCGGTGGCCTTAGCGGGCGCGGCGGCGGGAGCGGGAGCGGCCTGGGCGACCTGCTCTTGGGCCACTGCGGCCATGGGCGCGAGGGCGATGAGGGCGCCAAGGCCCATGGCGACATATTTGTTGATCATTGCAGTTCCTCTTGAAGCGAGTCTTCCGACTCTTGTTTCTCGAACGGTCTCTGTCTGCGCTCCCCATGCTGAATTGGAGATGAATATCGACTTTACCGTCGACAGTCGGCGTCCAATATTGTCGCAGCAGCGCCAGCGCCGAATGCGCTTGCTCGAAGACAATTGCATCGACCGCTGTCAAACGATCGTAGCGAGCGGCCCGCCTTGAGCCGCCCGCCAAGGCCAAGCAGATTGAAGACTGCTCAGACAAGCTGCGGTTACTGACCTCTTCATGGAAACCTCCCGGAGTATTCGAGAAGCTTGACAAAGATCGTCTTCCTCGGATCCAAGATCACCGTGATCGTCTTAGTGAATCAGCCGGAACTTTAGATTTACATCGGTAGATTCCGCGCCAGCGCCCTACAGTTTGTGAACAGTGTTAGCGGGTTCGCCTCCACATTTCTGTCAGTTGCCGCGGCTCGCGCGCGGCGGCTACGTCCATTGTCGAACTGCCTTTCTGTCTTCCGCGATTGATTTGTTCTCCGGGAGAGCCCCAGGCGGACGGGAGGAGCGCTCCGAGGACGGGAAGCGACCACGACTGCCGCCGGAGACGACCATTGATCAACGAGACGAGCAAGCCCGTCGCCTGTGCGACTGTTGTCTCCGGGCCACGCATCCTCGTCGTCGAGGACGAGATCGATGTGGCTTTGCTGCTCAGCTATAACCTGGAGGCCGAAGGCTACGTCGTAGAAAGCGTGGCGCGCGGCGACGAGGCGGAGCTGCGCCTGGCCGAAAATGCGCCCGACCTTCTGATCCTCGATTGGATGCTGCCGGGCGTATCGGGCATCGAGATTTGCCGACGCTTGCGGGCGCGCGAGGCGACGCGCACTTTGCCGATCATCATCGTCACCGCACGGCGGGAAGAGTCGGAGCGGGTGCGCGGTCTCGCGGTCGGCGCGGATGATTACGTCGTCAAGCCGTTCTCGGTGATCGAATTGATGGCCCGCGTGCACGCGCTGCTCCGGCGCAGCCGGCCGGAACGGATCGCCGAACGACTTTACGTCGGAGACCTCGATCTTGATCGGCTAACTCGGCGCGTCCGGCGCGGCGATCGCGACGTCCGCCTCGGGCCGACCGATTTTCGGCTGCTCGAATATCTGCTCGAAAGGCCGGGACGGGTGTTCTCCCGGGCGCAACTGCTCGACCTTGTCTGGGGGCGATCGGCGGAGGTCGACGAACGCACGGTCGATGTGCATATCGGACGCTTGCGCAGGCGGCTGTCGAAGGGGAAGGAAAGGGATCCAATTCGGACCGTGCGCGGCGCCGGCTACGCCATCGATGACAGTTTCGGCAGAAGCGACTGGCGCTGACGCAGGCACGCGTTCAGTCTGCCCCCGTTGTCGCGGAAACGCTTGCCGCAGATCGTTTTCGCCGATGACGGTGCTTATTTGCGTTGTCGATGTTAAACTCGCAACCGCCGGAGGAGAGCGCTAGCGCCTCTGGGAACCAGTCTCAAGAACACGCATGGCCCATCGATCAGGAAGCGCGGATCTGCCGCTGCACGGCGGGCGGGTGCCTTCGTGGCTCGCGGACCGCATGACCCGCCTCGGCGCGGTCATCGCGGAGGCGATCGTCCACCATTACGGCCGCGACGAGTTGCTGCGTCGCCTTGCTCACCCGTTCTGGTTTCAGTCGTTTGGCGCGGTCATGGGCATGGACTGGCATTCCTCGGGCATCACCACGAGCGTGATCGGCGCGCTCAAGCGCGGCCTCGAGCCGCTGTCGGGCGAGCTCGGAATCCATGTCTGCGGCGGGCGCGGCAAGCAGTCGCGCAAGACGCCATCCGAACTTGCGGCGGTCGGCGAGCGGGTCGGGATCGACGGCGCCGCGCTCGCCGATGTGAGCCGGCTCGTGGCCAAGGTCGACAGCGCCGCTGTCCAGGATGCTTTCGACCTCTATCTGCACGGCTTCATCGTCACCGACGACGGCCATTGGGCGGTCGTCCAGCAAGGCATGAACGATGCGAGCCGCACCGCGCGGCGTTACCATTGGCTGTCCGAGGGTATCACCAGCTTCGTTGACGAGCCGCACGCCGCGATCGACGGAATCCATCAGGGCGAGATCGTCAACCTGACGGACCGGCGCGCCGACGTGTCCCGTCGAGCCCAGCTGGAGCTTCTGTCTTCCCTCGGTCCCGATGGCCTCACGCGCCAGCTCGCCGCGATCGAGGCGAAACCTCGGAAGCTCGCACCCGATTCCAGGCAACTCCCCCTGCCCCATCTCGTCATGCCCGCGCATCACGATGTGCGCGCCAGCGATGTTCTCAGCCCCCGCCTGCATGCGAGCTTCACGGCGGCGGCCAATCGCGGGCCGGCGGATTTCGCCGAATTGCTTCTCGTTCCCGGCGTCGGCGCCCGCACGGTGCGAGCGCTCGCGATGGTCGCCGAAGTGATGCACGGCGCGCCCTATCGCTTCACCGATCCGGCGCGCTTCTCGTTCGCCCATGGTGGCAAGGACCGCCATCCGTTCCCCGTGCCGCTCAAGGTCTATGACGAGACGATCGCGGTCATAAAGGCCGCGGTTCATAAGGCGAAGCTCGGACAGGACGACAGGCTCGCCGCGATCGAGCGGCTCGACGACGAGGCCCGGCGGGTTGAAAGACGCGCAGCCGGGCCGCCCGTCGAGGATCTGATCGCCGAAGAGCGGCGGCTGTCGCCTTCTTTCGGCGGCCGCAGCGTCTTCGGCTGGGAGCCGGCGCCGGAGGCGTTCGGCGAACGGAAGCCGCGCATGACTTCCGCTCGCGGGCGGAATACCCGCCTTCTCTAGACGCCGTCGGCAAACCGGTCGGCGATAACGCAGCCGCGCTTCGCGCCATACCCAAGGCGCAGCTCGCCTTGCAGCGCGCTTTCGCCGGCGCTCGATTCCTACGACGGCTTCAGCACCGCATTTATGGTCCTTTTGGCGCTCAAAGCCGCCGGCGCAAGTGGGTTCTTCAGTCCCGCGCAAGCGAACGGCTGCCCTTTCAGGGGGGCCCGCGGACTCCGGACGCCGCGTCGAGCAAAATCCAGAGTCTCAACATATGTGTCAGTTGTCATTCCACAGCGCGACAGTTTACTTCTGAGTAATAGCGAAGAGTCGCGGGAAAATACCGTGATGAAGGAATTGGCGGCGGCTATCAGCGGAATCGATCAAGAGGAGGGAACCTTTTGATGTCTCGATCGTTCAACTTGGGGGATCGCGTAGAGGAACGCATGGCGCACATTCAGACACACGCTTGGCGCGTTGAATCGGGCGAAAGAGCATCGCAATCTTTTACGGTGCGCGGACTTGATCATGATTTTGGCTTTTCTGAAGATGACTTTGACTTTCCGCCAACCAAGTATCCCGGCCGCGAGCTGTTCACCTTCAGCCTCTTTGTCCTTCTGATCATGTCGCTTACGATCTGGGGCGGCTGGAAGCTAATTTCACTGGGGATTTCCTCGCTTTGAGCGTGACCGCGGCCGCTTAAGAGACCCGCCGGGAGTCCCAATTTCGCTCCGATAAAGCCGGCGACCTTCCCCGAACGCGTCGGGGGCGAGGCTTCGGCTGGGGCCCGGATGAATTTACTTCGTTAGTCTTGTAGATTGCCTGTGAACAGGCCCCGTCAAAGACCCTTCGCCCGTTGCGGATTCATCAACGCGAGTCCCAGTCTGCGACGCTGTCGGGCTCGGCCCGGGGGACGGTCCGCCCCATCGAGCCGCGGATTGGTCATCCCAGTACGTACTCAAGCCGCGCAGGCCTTCGGTTGAGTAGCCCCGGCTTAAGGCCGATCCGTTGTTGACCGGCTGTTCGGGCTATGCTCCAAATGGCCCAAACATATGATCTTTGAGTGGAGTTCATGGGAGGAATGGCGACGAACCCCGAGCCTCGCTCGACTCGCCGTCGGCGCGCGGACGACGTGCTCGCGCCCACACCGCAGATCATTCGATAGAGCACCCCGGCATGACAGGACGCCTGGAAGGGAAGACAGCGGTTGTCACCGGCGCCGGCCAGGGCATCGGAGCGGCGATCGCGCGCTGCTTCGCCGCCGAAGGAGCGCGCGTCGTCGTGGCCGAGCTCAATCCCGAGACAGGCGCGGCGCTGGCGGGGGAGCTTAAAGCCGCGGGCGGGAGCGCGCTTTTCGCGCCAACGGACGTAACGGATCCCGCTTCGGTCGCCGCGATGCGCGACACGACCCGCGCCACGTTTGGAACGCCTGACGTTCTCGTCAACAACGCCGGCGTCAATGTCTTTCGCGATCCTCTCGCAATGAGCGATCAGGATTGGGATCGCTGCATGTCCGTCGATCTCGAAGGCGTCTGGCGTTGTACGCGCGAATTTCTGCCGGGAATGATCGAGGCGGGCCGCGGATCGATCGTGAATATCGCCTCGGCCCACGCTTTCCAGATCATCCCGGGGTGCTTCCCCTACCCGGTCGCGAAACACGCGGTCGTGGGACTGACGCGCGCGCTCGCGATCGAATATGCGGCGCGCGGCA
The DNA here is from genome assembly GCA_963764955.1 of uncultured Alphaproteobacteria bacterium. GTDB lineage: Bacteria > Pseudomonadota > Alphaproteobacteria > Rhizobiales > Beijerinckiaceae > Roseiarcus. The sequence continues at coordinate 48,405 of CAVXVE010000030.1, forward strand.
TTCGCGTCAACGCAATCGCGCCGGGCTATATCGAGACGCCGATTGCAACCGAATATTGGAACACGTTTCCAGACCCGGAACTGGAGCGCAAGCGCGCCTGCGAGCTGCATCCGCCGAAGCGCATCGGGCGACCTGAGGAGGTTGGCTGGACCGCGGTTTTTCTCGCCTCCGACGAGGCGCCGTTCATCAACGCCGCCACCATCGTCATCGACGGAGGCCGGTCGGTACTCTATCACGACTGACATGCAACGCGTTCGACCGGAAAAGGTCGTTCAAACAGGGAGGAAATGATGAGGCAGAAATCATCCGTCGGCGTCGCCGTGGCGCTGGCGTTCGCAGGCGCGATCGCCGCTTCGGCGGCGGCGAGAGCTGACGGCGTCAAGATGGGCTACATCAACAAGATGGGCGAGCATCCGTGGTTCGTCGCTGAAGTCGCCGGCGCCAAGGCCGAAGCCGGCAAGCTTGGCGTGAACCTCATGACTCAGGATGTTCAGTTCGACGCCAACCTGGCGCTCACCACCTTCGATACGATGGTTGGCGACGGCGTCAAAGCGATCGCCATCGTCGTCCCGGACAAAGCGCTGGGCCCCGTTGTCGCGGAGAAGGCGCAGAAAGCCGGCATCCGGCTGATCGCCGTCGACGACGACATCTACACCAGCGACAAGAAGATGGTGCCCTATGTGGGCATGAACGCCGAGACCATCGGCCGCCAGGTAGGGTCCGAGCTGGCCAAGCTCTACAAGGCCCAGGGCTGGGACAAGTTCACGGACGTCCGCATCGGCAGCATCGAGGATCAGAAGGCCGACACCTGCATGCGCCGCAACCGCGGCGCCGAGGCGGCCTTCCTCGAGGCCGTGCCGTCGTTCGACAAGGCCAATATCGTGCGCATTCCTTACGACAATCACATGGAGAGCGCGGTCACGGCGGTGACGACCACGCTGACCGCCCATCCGGAGGCCAAGCACTGGATCTTCTACTCGTGCAACGACGACGGCGTGCTGGGCGGGGTGCGCGCGACCGAGAATCAGGGGTTTCCGGCGAGCGACGTGATCGGCATCGGCATCGACGGCAGCCGCGCCTGCGACGCATTCGGTTCGGGCAAGCCGACCGGGTTCCGCGGGACGATGTATATCGACTCGGCCAAGGAGGGCGCGCAGGCGATTCAGCTGCTCTACGCTTCGGTCAAGAACGATACGGCGCTCCCGACGACGACCTATGTCAACGCCGACCTGATCACGGCCGACACCTTCCCGTCCTACAAGGACAAGCTGTGTCACAAGTAGGCCCGACGGAGCGGCGTGGCGACGCGCCGCGCCGCGATCCTGGCGATCAAGGCGAGAGCGGCGCCGCTGCGCAATCGGCGCCCGCTCTGGCTGCGCTCGGCGTCTCGAAGCGTTTCGGCGTGGTCCGCGCGCTCGACGACGTGACGCTGGCTGCGCCTCCGGGCCAGGTTCTCGCCCTGGTAGGCGAGAACGGCGCCGGCAAGTCCACCCTCGTTCGCATCTTCGAGGGCGTCTATCGGCCCGACCAGGGGACGCTCGCGGCGGGCGGCGTTCAGCAGACGCTTCGCTCGCCCGCCGACGCCCATGCGCTTGGAATCCGGGTCATTCATCAGGAGCCGGACATCATTCCCGATCTCACGATCGCGGAGAACCTGTTCCTCGGCGATTTTCGCCGCACCCGCGGGCTATTCCTCGATCGCGCCGACCTCGCGCGTCGCACTCGGAGCCTGCTCGCCGAATTCGGCCTCGAGACCGACCTTACCCCTTGGACCCGCGCCGGCGACCTCAGCCCGGCTCAGCGACAGCTCATGGAGATCATGCGCGCGCTTCGCCGGGGCCTGAAAGTGCTGGCGCTCGACGAACCCACCTCGTCGCTGACGGAGGACGAGGCGCAGCGCCTGTTCCGCGTGGTGCGGCGCTTGAGGGACGACGGCGTCGCGATCCTCTACATCTCCCATCGGATGCGCGAGGTTCGCGACCTGGCGGACCGCATCGCGGTCTTGCGCGACGGCCGCCTTGTCGACGAACGGCCGACCGCCGAGTTTCCCGAGGCTGAAATCGTTCAGGCGATGGTCGGGCGACCGATATCGGATCTCTACGAACGCAGCGCGCGCCGCTTCGGCGAGGTCGCTCTTTCGGTGCAGGGCCTGACCACAGCGCGCGTCCATGATGTCAGTTTCGAGGTCCGCTCAGGCGAGGTCGTCGGCCTCGCGGGGCTCATCGGCGCGGGCCGCTCGGAATTGGCGGAGGCGATATTCGGCTACGATCGCATGCTCGCCGGCTCTGTCGCGGTGGCTGGGCGGCCGGTGCGGCTGCGGAGCCCGGCGGACGCCATCGCCGCCGGCGTGGGCTTTGCGCCCGAGGATCGCAAGTCTCAGGCGCTGCTCTTGCTGCGCAGCGTCAAGGACAATATCTCGCTCGCTATTCCCGACCTCATCAGTCGACTGAACTTCGTCAATGAAGGCGACGAACGGCGCATCGCAGGCGCGCTCGTCGACCGGCTTCGCATCAGAACGCCGAGCCTCGACGCGTCGGTGGCCAATCTGTCCGGCGGCAATCAGCAGAAGGTCGTGCTCGGACGTTGGCTGGCGCGCCGTCCCAAGGTGCTGATCCTCGACGAGCCGACGCGCGGCGTCGACGTCGGCGCCAAGGCGGAAATTTATCGCCTCATCGCCGAACTCGCGGCGGAAGGAATCGCGCTCTTGGTGATTTCCTCGGAGATGCCGGAGCTGCTCGGGCTTGCCGACCGGATCCTGGTGATGGCCGGCGGCCGCGTTGTCGCGGAGATGCCGCGCGAAGAGGCGAGCGAGGAGCAAATCCTGGGCCTCGCGATGGCGGACAATCTCACTCAAAGCACCGCGGCGACGGCGCAATGACCGAGCTGAAAATCGAGAGAGCGTCCGCCGCGACGGACCGTCCCGTGCGCCGCTCAGGTCTTGGCGGCGTGATCGAGCGCGTCGGCACCCATAATTTCAGTCTTCTCATCGCTCTCGCCGCGCTGATCGCGATCTTCGGCTTTTTGCGCCCGGACGTCTTCTTCCTCTTGCGCAACATCCTCAATATCGGTCAGGCGATCGCCATCCTCGGAATTCTGGCCACCGCGCAGACGATCGTGATCATCTCGGGCGGACTCGATATTTCGGTCGGGGCCGTGGTCGGCTTGTCGACGGTCTGCATTGCGCTCGCGGTCGGATGGACCGGCTCCCCTGCCCTCAGTATCCTTTTCGGTGTGGTGGTCGGAGCGATCGCCGGCGCCGTCAACGGACTGATCATCACGGTCGGACGCATCAACGCCGTCATCGCCACCCTCGGCACGATGGCCGTGTTCCGCGGCGTCGCGTTCATCATCTCGAACGGCCAGTCGATCAGCATTTTCGATCCTGCCTTTCGCTTCATCGGCGACGGCAAAATCCTCGGCGTGCCGGTCACGATTCTGGTGCTCGTCCTCGTCGTCGCGATCTTCTTCGTGCTGATGCGCTACACCATCACCGGCCGCAACATCTATGCCATCGGCGGCAATCCGGTCGTCGCGCGTCTCGCGGGCCTCAACGTGCGCGCCTATCAGATCGGCATCTACACCTTGAGCGGCGCGACTGCGGGCTTGGCGGGAATGTTGCTCGCCGCCCGGACCGGATCGGGACAGCCGATTTCGGGGTCGGAGGGCCTCGAGCTGGAAGCCATCACCGCGGCGGTGCTCGGGGGATGCGCGCTGACCGGCGGCAAGGGGACGATCATCGGCGGGCTGCTCGGCGTCCTCATCATCGGCGTCCTGGACAATGGCCTGATCCTGACCAGCGTGCCCACGTTCTTTCAGATGGTGGCGAAAGGCGTGCTGTTGATCGCGGCGGTGATCATCGCCGAGCAGCAGGCTCGGCGATACGGGTAATGCGTGGCGCCCGAGGGGGACAGGCGAGCGCCTGCGGCGCCGTCGCGGCGGGGGGAGTTTCGGGTTGAAGATCATCAGCATTCGCTCAGTCATCGTGCATGCGGAGATGCGCAACTGGATTTTCGTCCGCGTCGAGACCGACCAGGACGGCTTGTTCGGATGGGGCGAAGCGACGCTCGAGTGGAAAACGCGCGCGGTCGCAGGCGCGATCGAGGATCTTGCGCCCCTCGTGATCGGACGCGATCCGCGCGACATCGAGAAGCTCGTCAAGATCATGAAGAAGCACAGCTTCTGGCGCCTCGGCGTCATCGGCATGAGCGCCATCTCTGGAATCGAGATTGCGCTCTGGGATATCCTGGGCAAGTCGCTTTCGGTTCCGGTGTGGAGGCTGCTCGGCGGCCGCGTGCGCGACCGCGTGCGGGTCTATACCCATCTCGGCCTCGGCGACATGCGGGCGGTCTATGAGACCGAGTCGGCGAACCAGCTCACCGAACGCGCGCATGACGTTCTCGCGCGCGGCTATCGTGCGATGAAAGTCGTCATCATTCCTTATACCCACTATAGCGCCCTCCTGACGCAGGTGGACCGCACCGCGCGCATGATGGCCGCGTTGCGCGACGCGGTGGGGCCGGACATCGAGATCATGGTCGACTTCCACGGACGGCCTGCTTCCGCCAGCGCGGCGCTCGCCCATATCGACGCTATCGAGCCGGCGCGGCCGATGTTCGTCGAGGAGGTGCTGCCGCCTGGCGATTCTCTCGGGCTTCGCGAGGTCGCCTCGAAAACGAGTGTTCCGATCGCCACCGGCGAACGTCTCATCGATCTCGCCGAATTCGACGAATTGTTTCGCAGCCGCGCCGTCAGCATCGCGCAGCCCGACATCTGCCATTGCGGTGGCTTGTGGGAGACCAAGAAAATCGCCGCGATGGCCGAGGCCGCGGGCATCGGCGTCGCTCCGCACAATCCGATCGGCCCGATCGCCGGCGTCGCCGCGCTGCACTTCGCCGTGTCGACGTCGAACCATGTGATCCAGGAGGAAATGGTCGGCGCTGTTCCCTGGTATTTCGATGTCGTGCATGGGCCGATCGAGATGGTCGACGGCTTCTGGCAGGTTCCGACCAAGCCTGGACTCGGGATCGAAGTGGACATGAAGGAATGCGCGCGCCATCCCTTCGCGCCGGAAACGCCGCATACGCTAAACGCCGTCCTCGACGACGGCACGATCGCGGACTGGTAGCGGCATGGCGGCGACCGTAAGAGCCAATCGCGCGTCCAAAGGGAAAATGGTCGCGGCGAAGCTCAGCGTCATGGGCGACGCGGCGAGGTCTCACGAGGGCAAAATCCACGGGTCCGTCGTCGAAGCGATCGGACGATGGATCCTCGGCGGAACATACGCTCCCAACGACCTGTTGCCTCGGGAGGACGATCTCGCGGTTGAGCTCGGCGTCAGCCGCACCTCCATTCGCGAAGCGGTCAAGGTGCTGTCGGCCAAGGGGCTCTTGCAGGCGAGGCGGCGCGTCGGCGTGCGGGTCCGCGACCGGAACGACTGGAATCTGCTCGATCCTCAAGTGCTCTCGTGGCATCCCGACGTGGGGCGCGACGAAACGTTGATCACCAGCCTGATCGAGGCGCGGCGGATCATCGAGCCTGCGGCCGCGGCGCTGGCCGCCCAACGCGCGACCGCCGCGGATCTCGCGCATATCGAGCAGGCCTATCTGGGAATGGAGCGTAATCTTCGAACTAATCTGGAAGCGTGCTGCGAGGCGGATCTCGAATTCCACGTCAGTGTCGTCGCCGCCAGTCACAACGTCGTCCTCAAGGGCTTGACCGGGACGATCGAGGCTGCGCTGCGGGCGACCTTCGCCATCACCAACCGGCGGCTGGCCTCCGCCCAGTCTCGCGCGCTCTCGGCCCATCGGGCGGTGCTCGAGTGCGTCCGGATGCGCGACGCCGATGGCGCCCGCGCGGCGACCGTCGCATTGCTCGCAATCGCGGCGCGTGATCTGGACGCCAAACTGATCCGTGCGCATGTCAGCGCGCCGGGTCCGGCGACAAGTCGAAAGGTTCCGACTACCCGGATGGTGGCCGCCGCTCGCGGCGCCGCCCTCCCCGACTGAGCCATTCCTTCCGCCAGCGCTCGTCGTGAAAATTCTTGCACAATTCGGAAATCAAGGATACACTTTGCTATTGGTCGTAAAATCCGGAAGCGTGAGAGGCGACAGGCATGGAAAAGTCGCCTGAAACAGACCGCAAAGGAGCGCCTGAGACATTTCGCGCACAACCTGAGACGCGGGCCGAAATTTTTTATTTGAATCGCTTGTAACCCATTGAAAAAGTCTCGTTTCGAAAAAATAAACGCTAGTAAATTGGAGTCAATTTACTAGCGTTTATTAGCGTTTACGAGCGTTTATTGGCGTTTGTTTGAATGCAAGCTGACGCTTGGGCTGTATCGGGGCGCGGCCGGGACCGGGTCGCGCGGGCGGGGCTTCGGGCAAAATCGACAGGCCGCCGACAGGGTTTCCTGCGGCGCCAGTATGGTCAATCCATTGGCCTCCGCCCCGCCGGGCAGGTTGTGGGCGTCCACCGGATGGGTGACCGGCTCGAAACAGAAGAAGTCGGCCTTATCGGAGGGCGAATAGAGGATGTAGGTCGAGAGCGGCGGATCGGCTTCAACCTCAAGCTCGAGGCTCCGGTCAGGCCACAGAACGGTCGCGCGACCGTCCCAGCCGAGGAAGGCGTTGTTGATCCAACCCGACGGGAGCGCGCGCGGGGCGGCGAAGTCCCACTCGGCGCGGGAGGCGGCCGGCGCTTCGCCGGCGGGCAGATGATCGTGCGTCTCCATGACGATCCGCCCGGCCTTGGCCTTGAGCAGCGTTCCCGCGCTGCGCACAATCCAGGGGTGAAAGCCGAGGCCGAAAGGCAGCGGCTCGGGTGCGAGATTGCGGACGCAGAGCCGCATGGCGAGGGCGCCCGCGGTCAGCGAATAGCTCGCGCGAGCTTCGTACCGGAACGAGCCTGGGCCATCGGAGCAGAGCGACAGGTCGGCGCTGTCCGCCGTCGCGCGCCCGACCAGCCATGGGCTCGAAAAGCCGTTGCCGTGGATCGGGAACGGCTCACCCGGCAGGTTCGGGGCGAGCGGGTGGAACTGGCCGTTGAAACGGAAGCCGCCGCCGGAAATGCGGTTCGACCAGGGGACCAGCAGGTTCAAGGCGAGATCAAACGGTCCGCCGCGCAACGGGTCGCGGCGGGGGCGGAACAAAGGCACGCGCCCGGACGCGTCGAAAAGGTCATAGGAGGCGAGACCCGCGCCAAGCTCCGGAAGGATGACAGCTTCGGCGACGCCGTCATTGATTGTGAGCGCGTTGGCGACCGTCACGCCGTCAATCCCCGTCGTTACGGATCGCCCTGCCCGGCGATCGCGTCCGAAGGCGCTGGCAACTCCGGCAGGGCTCGAACCTGCGACCTGCCGCTTAGAAGGCGGCTGCTCTATCCAGCTGAGCTACGGAGCCGAACTCAATGGGCGAACCGGGCCTCATCTAGCCCTTCAATGCGACCAGGGAACGATCCGGTTCGGCGCAAAATTGTCGGAGTAGGACAGGATCTTGCGCGTCTCCGGCTTCGGCTCTTCAACCCGGTAGGCGATCCCGTTGCGCTCTGCGTAGGCGATCGCCTCCTCCTTGGCGTCGAACCTGAGCTTGATTTGCGATCGCATGTCGGACGAACTCGTCCAGCCCATCAAAGGCTCGATCTCGCGGGGTTTTTCAGGCTCGTATTCGAGCAGCCAGTCGCCCTTCGACTGCACCGACTGCATGGCGCTGCGGGTGGGCTGGTAGATGCGAGCGGTCATGACGGCCCCTAGTCTTTCCCAGTCATAGTGGTCGGGGCAGCAGGATTTGAACCTGCGACCTGAAGTACCCAAAACTTCCGCGCTACCAGGCTGCGCTATACCCCGAAATGCGTTGTGTGGCTATCATGTGAGACGGTTGCGGACAAGGGAGCGGGCCGCAGCCGCGCGGCGGATGCGCCCTCACTTCTCCGGCGCTGCAACCCGGATATTGAGCTCGCGCAATTGCCTTGGCGTCGCTGGCGAGGGCGCGCCCATAAGCAGGTCCTCGGCGCGCTGGTTCATCGGGAAGAGCGCCACCTCGCGCAGGTTCTGCTCGCCTGCGAGCAGCATCACGATGCGGTCCACGCCTGCCGCCATCCCCCCGTGCGGCGGGGCGCCATAGTGGAAGGCGCGATACATGCCGCCGAACCGCTCGACCACCGTCTCTTCGCCGTAGCCCGCGATCTCGAAGGCTTTCAGCATGGCCTCGGGACGATGGTTGCGGATGCCGCCCGACGCGAGTTCGTAGCCGTTGCAGGCGACGTCGTACTGGAACGCCTTGATCGCGAGCGGATCCGTGCCGCGGAGCGCTTCGAGCCCCCCCTGCGGCATCGAGAAGGGGTTGTGCGAGAACTCGACCTTCTTCTCCTCTTCGTCCCATTCATACATGGGGAAGTCGACGACCCAGGCGAATTCGAACCGATCCTCGTCGACAAGCTTGAGCTCCTGGCCGACTTTCGTGCGCGCGAGCCCCCCGAATTTGGCGAATTTGTCCGGATCGCCAGCAACGAAGAAGGCGGCGTCGCCCGCTTTCAGGCCGAGCGCAAGGCGGATCGCCTCGACGCGCTCCGGGCCGATGTTATTGGCGAGCGGCCCGCGCCCGCCCACGCCGGCGGCCTTCGGGTCGGCGGCAAGCGACGTCTCGTCCTTGGCGCGGTCGAAGAAGAGCATGTATCCAAGCCCAGGCTGGCCCTCGCCTTGCGCCCATGCGTTCATCCGATCGGCGAAAGTGCGCTGTCCGCCGCCGGGAGCGGGGATCGCCCAGACTTCGTTTTTCTCAACCTCGAGCAGCCGCGCGAAGATCTTGAAGCCCGAGCCGCGAAACTGCTCGGAGACGTTCTGCATCACGATCGGATTGCGCAGGTCGGGCTTGTCGGAGCCGTATTTGCGCATCGCTTCGGCGTAGGGAATGCGCGGCCAGGGCGAGGGCGTGACAGGCTTGCCGCGCGCGAACTCCTCGAACACGCCCCGTATCACCGGCTCCATCGCAGCAAAAACATCGTCTTGCTCGACGAAGCTCATTTCGATGTCGAGCTGGTAGAATTCGCCCGGCAGGCGGTCGGCGCGGGGATCCTCGTCCCGAAAGCAGGGCGCGATCTGGAAATAGCGGTCGAAGCCCGCCATCATCAAAAGCTGCTTGTACTGCTGAGGCGCCTGCGGCAGCGCGTAGAATTTGCCTGGATGCAAACGCGACGGCACGAGGAAATCGCGCGCGCCTTCAGGGCTCGACGCGGTGAGGATCGGCGTCTGGAACTCGAAGAATCCCTGCCCCTTCATCCGTCTGCGAAGCGAGTCAATGACTTGACCGCGCAGCATGATATTCTGGTGAAGCTTCTCGCGCCTGAGATCGAGGAAGCGGTACCTGAGCCGCGTGTCCTCAGGATAGGGCTGGTCGCCGAACACCGGCAGCGGCAGATCGCCGGCAGGCCCCAGCACTTCGATCTCGCGGAGGTAAACCTCGACAAGGCCGGTCGGCATTTCGGGGTTTTCGGTGCCTGTGGGACGCTTGCGTACCTTTCCGTCGATGCGGATCACGAACTCGGAGCGCAGCTTCTCCGCCTGGGCAAAGGCGGGCGAATCCGGATCGACAACGCATTGGGTGAGGCCGTAATGGTCGCGCAGGTCAATGAACAGGAGGCCGCCGTGGTCGCGGATGCGATGACACCAGCCGGAAAGCCGGACGTCGGCGCCGTCCTCGGCGAGGGTCAAGGCGCCGCAGGTATGTGTGCGGTAGCGATGCATGATTGTCTGTCTTTTTCGCTTAGGGCGGCGTTGCGCCGCTGCCTAGCCGAAATCGGACGGGCGGGAAAGCGCGAAGTCGGCGGGGCCAGCGGCGTGCAAGGCCTGCGCGTCGAAGGCTCGCGGTGGCTGACGCCATGGCCGAGGCCATAGCCCGATGGGTATTTTTACCCAGATAGATAGATTTACAGTGACGAACGAAAAAAACGAGTATAATCATGTTAGACCACTCAAATATGGGGAACGGCCACCATGGCAGCAACCAAGCCGGAAATTTCGGACCCCGGGGTGCAGCGCACCCGCCGCAACATCATGAAAATGGGCGCGATTGCGGTTCCCGCGACATTAGCTTCGGTCCATTCGGCCAGCGCGGGCGGGATTACGATATGCCTCCCTGTTCTGGGGTGCCACGCGATGGCGGCGGCGGCTCCGGCGGCGGCAAGGGCGGCGGGGTTAGCAGCAATTGCTTCCTGAGGGGGACGAAGATTCGGACCGCCGAGGGCGAGCGCGAGATCGAGAACCTCGCGATCGGCGACTTGCTGCCAACGATGTTTGGCGGATTGCGTCCCGTTCAGTGGATCGGACGCTATACAGTCAGGAAGAGCGACCCGTCCAAACCCTGGGTGGAGGACGCCCTGCCGGTTCGTATCACCCGCTCTGCTCTTGCTCCCAATGTCCCGCATGCCGATCTCTGCGTGACGGCGCTCCACGGCGTGCTGATCGACGGCGTGCTGGTTCCAGCGGAGGCGCTCATCAATGGCGCGACCATCGCCCGTTACGAGCCCGAGGGCGACGAGATGGAGTTCTTCCACATCAAGCTCGAGAGCCACGACGTGATTTACGCCGAAGGCGTTCCGGCCGAGACGCTGCTCCATGTCGATGAGTCCTTCGTCAATTTCGCCGAGTATCTCCGTCAATACGGAGCGCCGGCGGACGAGGCACGATGCGCTCCCTATGTCCATGTTCAGGGCGGACGCGCCGAGTTGATGTCGAGATTCCGGAGCGCGCTCTCGCCCTGGATCGATTTCAGGAATAAGGCCGACGTGGTGCGCGACCGGCTCGAGGAAGGCGCGATCGTCTAGCCGCAAGGCCGGCTCACATCTGCAAGGCCGCCTTCGGGCGGCTCTTTTTTTGCCAATTGGGCCCGACTGGCAGGATGATCATCGGCCTACCTGCTTGACGAGGCGCGTATCCATTTACTGTCCTGGCCGTCGCGACTAGGATTGCGCCGCGCGAGCCGCCGCCCTTCCCTGCGGGAGCGAGAACATCCCATGACCGCTTCGTCCCCTGTCGCCGCGACCTCCGAGCTCTTCAGACGCGACGACGACCATGGCGTCGTCACCCTGACGTTGAACACCCCGCATAACCTCAATGCGTTGAGCCTCGCCATGATCGAGGCTCTGGTCGCCGAGCTGGACGCCATCGCCAACGACGACACGGTGCGAGTCGTCGTGCTCGCTGGCGCGGGACCGGCGCTCAGCGCCGGTCATGATCTCAGAGAAATGCAGGCGCACCGCAATGACTGCGACAGGGGCCGCAGTTACTACGTGGAACTGTTCGCGCGCTGCTCGACGCTCATGCAGGCCATCGTCGCGCTGCCCAAGCCGGTGATCGCCGCGATCGAGGGGGTCGCGACCGCGGCGGGCTGTCAGCTTGTCGCGGCCTGCGACCTTGCGATCGCTGGGGAGAAGGCGCGCTTCGGCCTCTCGGGAGTGAATTTCGGCCTGTTCTGCTCGACCCCGCTGGTCGCGGTCGGCCGCGTCATATCCCGCAAGCGGGCGATGGAGATGGCGATGACCGGCAGGCTCTACAGCGCCGCGGAAGCCGAGCGCTTCGGCCTCGTCAACCGCGTGGTCCCCGAGGGCCGCGCGCTCGAAGAGGCGCAGGCGCTGGCCAAGGACATCGCCCGCCAGTCGCCCACGACGCTGGCGATCGGCAAGCGCGCCTTCTACGCCCAGATCGAGCGTCCGCTCGAAGAGGCCTATGCGGTCGCCTCGCTGGCGATGATCGACAACCTCGCTGAGCCGGACTCGGTCGAGGGGATGGGCGCTTTCATCGAGAAGCGCCGGCCGGAATGGGGCGCCGGCGAGCCCGGTTCTTCAGACGGGCTCAGGCGCCGCGGCCCCTGACCGGACCCAGCGCTTGGCGCCGCGACGACGCGCGTCGTGCGAGCCTAACGGCAGTTTTACCGGCGCGCCCTCATGTTTTCAGTGGGTTAGGACCCCGTTTAGTTCCGCGCTCAAAATTGAGCGCATTGACGCGGGGCGTAGAGCAATTAGCATACATATTATGTGAAATAGCCTAAGCCGCGAAACCGCGATTAATCACCCTCGACACCCTCGCCGGGCCGGCCGCCATCCACAGTTGCCACACGTCACACGGAACGAAAGAATTCAGCCGCTTTGATCGGCGGCCGAGATGCGCAACGGTCTGGAGATCCTCATGCCTCGAACGCTTGTCTCCTCGGGCTCGCCGCTTGAGCCTGCGATCGGATTCTCGCGCGCGGTCCGTTGCGGTCCCTGTCTCGCCGTGGCCGGAACCGCCCCGATCGGTCCTGACGGCCGAGCCGTTCATCCCGGCGACGTCTACGCGCAGACAAAGGCATGCCTCACGATCGCCCGCCGGGCGATCGAGGATGCGGGCGGGCGGCTCGAAGATACGGTTCGAACGCGGGTGATGCTGATCGACATCGACCGCTGGCGGGAAGCGGCGCGCGCGCATGGCGAGTTTTTTGGCGACATTCGCCCCGCCTGCACCTTCGTCGGCGTTGCGCAATTCATCGACCCGGAATGGCTGGTCGAAGTCGAGATCGACTGCTTTCGAGCCGACGAATAAGCCCTCTCCCCCGGCCCTGCCCGTCAGGCTCGCCGGCCGAGGTCGGACAGCCTCGCCGGGCGAGCGTCCGCCGCCCGCACTTGCCTGATTTCACCCGGAAGGACAGAATTCGTCTGCATTGTGTCCAGGAGAGTGAGTCGGAAGATGAAGAAACCGGGATTGGACGGCCGCCATCGCGACAAGGACGGCGAAATTCAGCGAAAGCGCGGCGACACGCTCAACAAGAATCTGTCGAAGCCAATTCCCCAGTTTTCGCCCAGGACGACCCTCGCCGCGATGAGAAAGAAGACGGGCAAGATCAGCGAAGAGGCGGTGAGACGCGCCGCGGCGAAACTGGCGAAGAAATAGTCCCGCTCGCGCAAAACCCGCCGCCGGCGGGCCTCGCCCGGCGCGTCCGGCCACCCGGCCGCCGGACAGGCCGTCCGCCCGGTTGAGGGACGGCGAGGAATTGAGCCATTATGGCCTGATGGATCAAAAGGCCGCCCGCCACGCTCGACTGCTTCAGTTCATCGATATTGCGGGGACTTTCGTTCTCGCGATTCAGGGCGCCTCGATCGCCGCCGTGAAGGGGCTCGACGCGCTTGGCGTCGTCGTCGTGTCGCTCGCCACGGCGACGGGCGGTGGCGTCATGCGCGATCTTCTCATCGGCGAAACCCCTCCCGAGGCGCTGCGGGGCTGGCCAATCGTGACATCGGCGCTTATGGGCGCCTTCGTGACGTTCTTCGCCTTCCACATGGTCGAGGAAATTCCGGAAGCCGCGCTCACAGTGGTCGACGCGCTCGGGCTGGCGCTGCTCGCCGTGTCGGGAACCGAAAAGGCGCTCGAGTTCCGGCTGACGCCGATCGCCGCGGTGATGATGGGCGGCATCAGCGGCGCCGGCGGCTATACGATACGGGATATCCTGCTCGCCCAGGTTCCCGCCATCCTGCGGGTCGACTTTCTCGCCACCGCCGCGATTATCGGCGCGATCGTCCTGGTCGTCGCGCGGAGCGTCAAGGCGCCCGCCAACGTCGCCGCCTTTCTGGGCGGCGCGACATGCTTCGGCCTGCGAATCCTCGCGGTGTGGCAGCATTGGCATCTGCCGACGGCCAACCTGTACTGAGGGCTTCGGCGCTGATGCGCCGCCTCGACACCCACGGAAAAAAAAGCCCCGCGCCGGGAGGACCGCGCGGGGCTCCAGCGCGCTCGGGCTGGGGGGCAAGAATTAAGCGCGCCGGACGACCTCAACACGCCAGGCGAAGCATTGTTCCGAGAGCGTAGAAAGTCCGGCCGGCGTCAGGCTTCGCCGGTCAGTCCTCGAATACGCCCTCGAGTTCAGGCTCGGCCTCGATGATGGCCCGCGCCCGCTCCTGCAGATTGGCTTGAACCTGCTCGAGCGATGCGTTCGTGGGCTGTTTCAGCGCGACGCCGTTCACGACCGTCTCCAGCTCCGGATGGCTCTCCACCAGCTGGTCAATCTTTGCTTTGAGGCGCGCGTTTTTCTGTTCCAGTTCCTCGCTCATGGCCGTTTCCCCTTTGCGCCGTCCGGCGCGACAGGGCTAAACGCTCGTGGGGCCGATTTTGAGCCGTCAAACCGGCCGGCCGCGAAAGGCCGGCCGCGATTTGCGTCTTCCGTCGCCTATTTGCCCATCAGAGACTTGGCGTTTTCCGGCGTGATCGCGAGCGTCGGCACGGTCACCGTGGTCGCCACCTTGTCGGCGCAGTCGAGCAGGATCTCCTTCGCCATGTCGATCGCCTGTGGCGCGCCGGTCGGATAGGTGAAAGTCGCCGCCCATTCACCCTCGGCGACGGCGCGGATGCCGCCTGACGGCCCGGGAAGGCCGTCGGTGCCGATGATGGCGATGTCGCCGTCCTTCTTGCCCGCGCCCTTGGCCGCGAGCCGCGCGCCCGCCGCCATCATGTCGTTCGAGGCGTAGATCGCCTTGATGTCGGGATGGGCCTGGAGCATGGCGGCGAAGGCGGTCTGGGCTTTGTCGGGCAGCCAGTCGGCCGCCTGCTCCGCCACGACCTTGATCTTCGAATTGGCCTTGACGCCTGCCTTGAAGCCGTCGAGGCGTTCGACCGCAGGGGTCGAGCTCGGCAGGCCTTCCAGCACCGCCACGTCGCCTCCCTGCGGCAGAAGCTTGTCGGCCATGTACTTGCCCGCTTCTTCCGCGATCTTGAAATTGTCGCCGCCGATGAAGGCCGTGTAGTCCTTGCCGGGATCACCGACCGTCTTGCGGTCGAGCTCGATCACCGGAATGCCGGCCTTCATCGCGCGGGCGACGGCGGGCGTCAGCGGCGCGGCCTCGAAGGGCGAGATCAGGATGAGATCGACCTTCTGGGTGATGAAATTGTCCATCTGCGAGGTCTGCGTGTTCACGTTGCCGGCGCCATCGGCGATCTGCAGCGTGAATTGCGGAACCTTCGCGGCCGCCGCGGTCAGTTCGTCATTGACATGCGCGCGATAGGGTTCGGCGTTGTTGGCCTGCGAGAAGCCGATCACGTATTTGTCGTCCTTGCCGCAGGCCTTGGCGATATGCGCCGAAGCCGACCCCGCGATAAGGGCCGCGGCGGCCGTTCCCAGCGCCAGCGCGCAAATCGGTCTCATTCTCACTCCATGCATCTTTCTCTCCCTTGGGCGGTCCTGAAGTTTGGCGTCGCGCTTTACCGACCCAGTCCCTCGCGGCGACGGACGAGAGACTGAAGAACCGCGGCGAGCACGATGATCGCGCCGGTCGCGAGCAATTGCAGAGCAGCATTGATGTTGTTGAGTTGGAGCACGTTGGCGAGCGCGCCCAGCATGACCGCGCCCGCGACGGTCCCGACCATCGAGCCCGCGCCGCCGAACAGGCTCGTGCCGCCAATGACGACCGCGGCGATCGCGGTGAGTTCATAGCCCGTCCCGTCGTTGGCGCTGCCGAAATTGAACTGCCCCGCATGCACGATGCCCGCGATCGCCGAGACGAGGCCAGTGATCGCATAGACCGAAATCTTGACCGCCGTCACCGGCACGCCTGAAAGGCGCGCCGCCCGCTCGTTGCCGCCGACAGCGAACACGTAGCGCCCGAAGCGGGTGAAGTTGAGGACGAAGGTGGCGACCGCCGCCACGACCACGAACACCAGCGTCGCCACCGGCACGGTGTTGTCGAACAGCCGGTCGCCCAGGATCGCGAACACCGGCGGCGCGAGGCCGGGGCCATTGCCGTAGGAAATATTGATGTACTGGTTGTTGGAGATGACCAGCGCGAGACCGCGCGCGACCTGAAGCCCCGCCAGCGTGACGATGAACGGCTCGAGCCGGAAACGGGTCGAGATCGTTCCCTGCACGGCGCCGAAGGCCGCGCCGCAGGCCATGACAAACAGGACCGTCGGAATCAGCCCCCAGCCGGCCGTCGTCATGATCGTCGCCGTCAGGACGCTCGACAGGCTGAGGAGCGCGCCGACGGAGAGATCGATCCCGGCGGTGATGATGACGAACGTCATGCCGACGGCGATGATCCCGGTCTCCGACACCGCGCGTACGATATTGGCCATGTTGTCGGGCGCGAGAAAGAGAATGAGGCCATGCCGGCGTGGCGAGAAGATCACTCCGCCGATCGCCACCACGACGAGCCCGATCACGCTCTGGAAGCGGACGAGAAGCGCGAAAAGATCGAGCCGGCGGCGCCCCGGGGCCGGGGCTGCGGCGGCGCTGCGGGTCGTCGCCGACTGGCTCATACCGTCTCGTCCTCGCTTCGTTCGGCGGCTTCGAGCACCTGATGCTCGTCCGCGCCGCCGGGAAATTCCGCAATCGTCCGTCCGTTGCGCAGCACGACGACCCGGTCGCACAGGCCCAGAAGCTCGGGCATCTCGCTCGAGGCGACCAGAACGCCCATGCCCTTCGCCGCGAGCTCGCGAACGCGAGCGTAGATCTCCCCCTTCGCGCCGACGTCGACGCCGCGCGTCGGCTCGTCGAGCAGCAGGAGGCGGGGGTCCCCCAGCACTTCCTTGGCGATCACGACCTTCTGCTGATTGCCGCCGGAGAGGGCGCCGACCACGATTTCCGGGCGCGGCGGGCGCACGTCGAAAGCTTTGATCCCCTCACGCGCGAGCGCGCTCTCGCGGGCTCGCGACATGAGGAAGCCGGGAGAGACGCGCTCGAGGACGGTCAGGACCAAGTTGCGGGCGACGGTGTCGCGGATGAGGAGTCCGCTGCCGCGCCGGTCGTCGGTGACGAGGCCGAGCCCCTCGCCGCGCGCGCCGCGGATCGAGGTTAAGCGCGCGGGCGCGCCGTCGATTTGAACCACGCCGGACCATTTTCCGCTTCCCGCCGCGCCATAGAGCGCGGTCAGGAGCTCGGTGCGCCCTGCCCCCATGATGCCGGCGAGGCCGACGATCTCGCCCGCGCGCACGATGAGGCTCACGTCCTGAGGCGCCTGCCAGCCGGGCCGCTCCGTCCGGGGCGTGAAGCGGGCGTGCTCGAGCGTGAGGACGGGCTTGCCGAACGCGGTCGCGCGCTTCGGATAGAGCTCGTCGAGCGGGCGCCCGACGAGGAGCCGCACTAGCTCCGATTGCGGCGCCTTGGCGGGCTGCACGCCCGCCACCTGCCCGTCGCGCATGACGGTGACGCGGTCGGCGACGCGCGGAACCTCCTCGAGCCGGTGGGAGATGTAGACGATGCCGACGCCGCGGGCCGCGATCTCGCGCATCACGACGAACAGCCGCTCGACCTCGGAGGCGGTGAGCGCCGCGGTCGGCTCGTCCATGATGAGGATCTTCGAAGCGTAGGTGAGCGCCTTCGCGATGGCGACGATCTGCCTCCGTCCGACCGAAAGCTCGCCCACGGGCTGGTCGACGCCGATGTCGGCGCCGACGACGCTGATCCGCGTCAGCGCCTCCTTGCGCATGGCCGGACGGTCCAGCACGCCGCTGCGCGTAAGCTCCCGCCCAAGAAACAGATTGGCGGTGACGTCGAGGCTCGGTACGAGGTCGAGCTCCTGGAAGATGGTGGCGACGCCCGCGGCCTGCGCGGCGCGCGGATCGTCGAAGCGGACGGGCTGCCCCTCCAGAAGCATTTCGCCCGCGTCAGGAGCGAAGACGCCGGAGAGGATGTTCATGAGCGTCGACTTGCCGGCGCCGTTCTCGCCGAGGAGCGCGTGAATCTCGCCGCGCTTGAGGTCGAAATCGACGCCGCGCAAAGCCTGCACACCGCCGAAATGCTTGGTGACGCCGCGCATGACGAGCAGCGGCGCCGCCGTTTCGACCGGCCCGCTCACCGCGGCCTCGCGCAGGAATTGCGAACCTTCAGCGCGGCGTCGAGGCGCACGGCGCCCCGCGCGCCCTCGGGCGCGGCGATCTGCGACCGCGCCGCCGCACTAGCGCGGCAATCGATCGCGTCGATGACCGCCCTGACCGCGCTTGCGGTCGCCGGCGAAATGCCCCTCCCACCGCTGATCACGAGCGAAACAGTCGGGAACGAGACGCACGCCTTCCCAGCCACGTCGGCAGTCGTCGACACGTCGCCTCCCCGGGGCTCCCGCTGTCGCGCCTCGCGCGGCGCGCTGCCTTGTTCGGCGGCGAAGCTAGCAGATCGAAGCGTTTGCGCAACCGTTTCGACGGACGTGGGACAGACGTGAGACAGACATGGCGCTCACCGTGGCAGAGAGCGGGACGCCATGGCGCGGGCTCCCAGAAAAGGCCCGAATCCACTGTTAGCCGCCAGGCCCGGCCGAGGTTTTGGCCGATACCTTCGTTGTGATGGCCCGATGCAAACATGAGCCCGTCCCGTCTGACCCTGTTCGTGACGCTCCTGCTGTGCGCGCTCGGCGGCGCGCAGGCGGCGCCAGACGATCGGCCGGTCGCCGTCACCCCCGACAATTTCGTCCGCGCCGAGTCGGATCTTTATTTCAGCGGCGTGGTCAAGGACGGCGGCTTTGGCAAGTTCATGCATCGCCGCCAGCCGACGTCGGTCGCTAGGCAGACGATTATCCGGATGAACCGCGATACGCTCTATTCGGCGGCGGTGTTCGACCTCGATGCCGGTCCGGTGACGATCACCCTGCCCGATCCGGGCAAGCGCTTCCTGTCGATGCAGGTGATCGACGAAGACGAGTACACGCCCGAGGTCCACTATGGCGCCGCGGTCCGCACCCTGACCAGGGATCAGATCGGAACGCGCTACGCCCTTGTTGGCGTCCGCATCCTGGTCAATCCCGACGATCCCAAGGACGTCGAGACCGTCCACGCGCTGCAGGACGCGATCGAGGTCAGCCAGCCCGGCGGCCCCGGAAAGTTCACGATTCCCAACTGGGACGCGTCGAGCCAAGTCAAGGTCCGCAACGCCCTGCTCAGCCTCGGCGCGACCGTGCCCGACACCAAGGGCATGTTCGGCCCGCGAGGGAAAGTGGACGCGGTGCGGCATCTGATCGGATCGGCGGTCGCCTGGGGCGGCAATCCCGAACAGGACGCTCTCTATCTCAACGTCACCCCGCCCAAGAACGACGGCAAGGCGGTCTACAAACTCAACGTCAAGAACGTCCCGGTGGACGGCTTCTGGTCGATCAGCGTCTATGACGCCAGGCGTTATTTCGCCCCCAATGCCCAGAACGCCTATTCGCTCAACAACCTGACCGCGAAAGCGGGCGACGACGGATCGTTCGCCATCCAGTTCGGCGGCTGCGACGGCAGAATCGCGAACTGCCTGCCGACGCCGCCCGGATGGAATTATCTGGTTCGCCTCTATCGCCCGAGGCGCGAGATCCTGACCGGCGCGTGGACCTTCCCGGCGCCGCAGGCGGCGCGATAGTCCGCCGCGCCGCGCCGCGAATCGCGGCTGCCCGGCCCCCGAATTGACCGCCGCCGGCCATCGAATGATTCCGGCCATCTGGCGAACCGAACGCGTTTCGCAAACGGCCAAGGCGTTCGGCAAACTGCAATATCCCGCCTTACAGCGGCGCGTCGACAAGGCCCAGGCGTTCGGACAGGCGCTGGTTGATTGACATTTTCCCGAGATCGTCTATGGCAAAGTGCGCCGAGAGCGAATGAAGGCTCCAGCGCGGCGCGAGGCTTGCGCGCCGGGACCTGCGAACGCATTGACGCGGTCCGTAGAGGCCCCCATATCACGAACCAGCGAATGCGAGGCATTCGCGCAAGCGAGAACAGATGAAATTTAGCGAACTCGGCCTGAGCGAGAAAGTGCTCAAAGCCGTCGAAGCGTCGGGCTACGACACGCCGACGCCGATCCAGCAGCAAGCCATTCCCCACGCCTTGGAAGGCCGCGACGTTCTGGGCATCGCCCAGACAGGCACCGGCAAGACGGCGGCGTTCACGCTGCCGATGCTGTCGATGCTGGAGCGTGGCCGCGCCCGCGCCCGGATGCCGCGCACCCTCATCCTCGAGCCGACGCGCGAACTCGCCGCCCAGGTCGAAGAGGCGTTCGGCAAGTACGGCGTCAACCACAAGCTCAACCTCGCGCTTCTGATCGGTGGCGTCTCGTTCGGCGATCAGGAGACGAAGATCGCGCGCGGCGCCGACGTGGTCATCGCCACGCCCGGACGGCTGCTTGATTTCACCGAGCGCGGCGGACTGCTTCTGAACGCGATCGAGATCCTGGTCATCGACGAAGCCGACCGCATGCTCGACATGGGTTTCATCCCGGACATCGAGCGCATCTGCAAACTTGTGCCGTTCACCCGCCAGACGCTGTTCTTCTCGGCCACCATGCCGCCGGAAATCACCCGTCTCGCCGACGCGTTCCTCCACAATCCGGTGCGCGTCGAGGTCTCCCGCGCCGCCACGACCGCCGAGAACATCACTCAGACGCTCGTGCCCTCGGGCGGAACGCCGGAAGAGAAGCGCTCGACGTTGCGCCGCATCATCCGCGGCGCCGAGAATTTCAAGAACGCGCTTATCTTCTGCAACCGCAAACGCGACGTGCAGGTGGTCTATCGGTCGCTGCAGAAGCACGGCTTCTCGGTGCTGGCGCTGCATGGCGATCTCGACCAGCGCATGCGCACGGCGGCGCTCGACGCGTTCCGCGCCGGCGAAGTGCAACTCCTCGTATGCTCCGACGTCGCCGCCAGAGGCCTCGACATTCCCGACGTCAGTCACGTGATCAACTACGATGCGCCCCATCATTCCGAGGATTACGTCCATCGCATCGGGCGCACCGGCCGCGCCGGCAAGTCCGGCCAGGCGCTGACCATCGTCTCGCGCATCGATCAGAAGGCGGTGGCCGAGATCGAGAAGCTGATCGCGCGCAAGATCGACTGGCAGGATGGCGCTCAATTGCCCGCCGACGACGAAGCCGAGGCGCCGCGCCGGGAACACTCGTCCCGCGGCCGCGGCGGATCGC
Source organism: uncultured Alphaproteobacteria bacterium (assembly GCA_963764955.1). Lineage (GTDB taxonomy): Bacteria > Pseudomonadota > Alphaproteobacteria > Rhizobiales > Beijerinckiaceae > Roseiarcus. The sequence continues at coordinate 69,287 of CAVXVE010000030.1, forward strand.
GCACACGATCCCAGCGGACGGCGCCGGTGGAGGAGGCAGCGCGCCCGGACCGGCATGTCGAACGACGTCCCGATTCGCGCCGACACCACGCCGAGCGCCCGCCGGGCGAGCGCCCGCCGCGCGAGCGCATCGCCGCCGAGCCGGAGCGCCGCCCGAGCGCTCGCGTCCCGGCCGCCGCCGATCAGGCGCCGCGACGCGAGCGTCCGCGTCGCGAGGACGACGCGCCCGTCATCGGGCTGGGCGACCATGTGCCCGATTTCCTTCTTCGCCCAGTTAAGGCTCGCGCCCGGCCCGCGCGCGAGCCGATCGAAGCCGAGGAATAGCAGCGGTCTGCTTAGGGTATTCTGCACTCCTTGTCGGCGTCGCTGGCTACGGTCCCCGCCGGCGTCGGCCGATTTCGCAAGATGGACGCCCGAGGGAGGCGCTTGCGCCATCCGCCTTGCTTCGCTATTGACCGCGCCGCGCCCCCGCGCGATGACGCGGGCGCCGGCGCCCGTTGGGGGATAGTTCAACGGTAGAACAGCGGACTTCTGACTCCGTCAATCTTGGTTCGAATCCAGGTCCCCCAGCCAGCGATTTCAATGACTTAACCAACCTTCAGAAAACAGTTTTCCAAACTGTACAATGCGGTTTGGACAACTCCGCGACTGAACGCCCTGGCCAGGCCAGAGAGTCATCGGCGTAACAGCACCAAATCGCTCGCTACACTCTCCGCTCGGCGAGGGTGTTGACTGGCCGCGGCATGAGCAAAGCAGGAAAGAGATTGCTCAAGGCCGCGGATGAGATGCCGGCGATCGCCCGCGGCGAAGCGGAGCCTGCGCGCGTCCATGCGCCGTCGCCCCTGAGTGCGGAGAGCCGAAGACGCCCGGAGCAATCCCCTGGCCGGTCAGCCGCGGCGGTCCATGCGGCGCGCCAAAGGCGGCGGCGATCTGCGCAAAGAGTTGCAACCCGCTACTCTTTCTGATCTCGGCGTGATCCACACGACGGGTTAGAGCCAGCCACCGCGCATCAAGCGGCTGTCGCGGATGCACTCGGCAATGGCGGTATAGACCTCGAGCGTCTGCAGCAGCGCCCGCATCTCCTCGCGCAAGATCCGCATTTCTTCCTGCTCGGCGCGGGTCTCGCGCGCGGCTTCTGCGGCGTAGCGGGCGGATAGATCGTCACTCATCTCGCGGGCTCCATCTGGAATGCGAGCTGAAGCCTCGACGCGGCGATTGCCCTCGTCAAGATCGGCCCGTATTTTACATCGTTCGCCGTTCGAGACCGCGTCCCGCCTTCGCGCGCGGATCGAGGCGGTCTTAAGCGCCGCCCAGACGCAAGGCCACATCGACCCGGACCGGCCCAATCCGGCGCGGTGGAAGGGCTGGCTCAACCAGATGCTGCCCGACCCGAGGAAGATCGGCGAGCGCGGCCACCACGCCGCCATGCCCTACGCCGATCTGCCCGCCTTCATGGCGCAGCTCAGCGAGACGGAAGGCGCGGCCGCAAGCGCGCTCGCCTTCATCGTCCTCACCGCCGCCCGAGCGGGCGAGGCCCTCGGCGCGACATGGGACGAGATCGACTTCGACACCAAGATCTGGAGCCGTCCCGGCGGCGCGGATGAAGATGGGCAAGCCGCACGCGGTCCCGCTCAGCGACGCGGCGATCGACATCCTCAAGCGCCAGGAGGCCGCGCGCGGCACGAGCCCTTACGTTTTTCCAGGCGCAAGGCCGCGGCGGCCGGTCAGCCCGACGGCGCTGACGGTGGCGATGCGGAGGCTATCGCTCGCCGATGCGAAGCCCGGCGCGGGCGCCTTCACCGTCCACGGCATGAGGAGCGCGGCGCGGTCGTGGATGGCCGACAACGGCGTCGAATTCGAGCTCGCCGAGCAATGCCTCGCCCACGCGGTCGGCAACAGCGTCGTGCAGGCCTACCAGCGCAGCTCGATGATCGAACGCCGCCGGCCGGTCATGCAGCGATGGGCGGATTTCCTGGCCGGCAAGGCGGAGAGCGGTGCCAGGGTCGTCGCCCTTAGCGACAAGCGGAAACGGCTTTCAGATGAAATGATCGAGCGGGCGCAATGAACGATATCTCAGCAAGCTGCCGGCGGCAGTGCCGGCCGGACATGTCCTCGTCCACAATTCCGTGCGGCCGGCGAGACGAGGCGGAGTGCGAGGGTCCCGCTTCTGGCTGCAATCGCGGAGGTCAAGCAGGCGCACCCCTGGTAATGGGTCTGTTTGAAATTTGGACCCATCGACAAAAGCTTCGCCATTCCTCTCCGTCGCGTGAGACAATGGCAATACGCCAAAGCACCCAAAGCGCCCGCGCGATCTCGTGAGGCTCGTTGAGGCGGCGGAGGCTAAGCCCGCGAAACGTGGACCACATCGGAAGAAGGCCGCTTGATTGGAAATCCGATCGTCATAGGCGGCATACCACTGCCGTCAGATGCGCCGCTCTTTCTGGCGTTTATCGGGCTGCACGTGTCTGCAGGACTGGTTTGCGTGATTGCCGGAGTGATCGCCATGCTGAGCCGAAAGCAGCATGGGCGCCACCCGCAGGCCGGGACGATCTATTATCGCGCGCTCGCGGTCGTGTTCGTCACAATGACCGTCCTCTCGATTTCGCGTTGGGCGGAAGACTATCACCTATTCGCGTTGGGCGGCTTGTCGTTCGCTGCCGCGACGATTGGACGAACGGCGAGAAGAAGGCTTTGGCCGGCTTGGGCGCGAGTTCATATGACGGGAATGGGCGGGTCCTACATTCTGATGATAACCGCTTTCTATGTGGATAACGGACCAAACCTGCCGTTGTGGCGCGAATTGCCGCATATTGCGTTTTGGATTTTGCCAGCCTTGGTCGGAGTGCCGATTTTGCTGAACGCGTTCTTTCGCCATCCTTTGGCGCAACGGTAGTTTCAAACTGACCCATGACCCACGCGTTTCTGTAGCATCAGGAACAGGCTCGCGGCCAAAAACGCATTGCAGACGGCCGCGACCAGGAATATCCAGAGCGCCCCGTCCACTCCGCCCGCTTCAATTAGAGCCGCGCCGATCGAAGGTGCCGCCGCTTGAGCGATAAGACTTGGCATAGCGATCCGGCCCATAATGACAGGATAACGCTCGGGGCCGAAGATCGCGAGCGGCAGCGTGCCTCTGGCGATGCTTTCAAGACCGATCCCTGCGCCGTAGAGCGCTAGGGCAAGTGGAATGATCGGCGTGTCGAACCACAACGCCGCCAATCCCGTGGCGACGAGCGAGGTGGAGGCGACCTTAGTCCAAATCGGATGATGGTAACGCGCGATCACCATCTCGACCGTGCGGGCGGCTACCTGAGAAGGTCCAACGAGCGCGCCGAAACCCACCGCGGCGGCGAGGGTGAGCCCTTTGGCTTGCAGCACCGTCAGCAAATGAACCGAGAGCGTCGTCGAGATCACTGAACTCAGCGTGATGGTCGAGGCCAGCAAGAGAAACGTACTTCCTCGGAAACCGCGCGACGCCGGCGCATGCGTTCGCGAATTCGGCGACTCTGGCAGAGGCGCGGGCCGCAGAGATTCGCGCGGCAGCGCGAACAGATAGGCCGGTAGCGCAACAGCAAGTTGAAAGCCGGCATAGACCAGACATGCGCCGCGCCACCCAAGATGTGCATCGAGGAATGCGGACAGAGGCCAACAGACCGTGCTCGCAAAACCGCCAAACAGCGTGAGTGTTGTGATTGCAGAGCGTCCGCCATGTCCATACAGGCGTCCGAGAGTCGCAAAGGCGGGATCGTAGAGACCCGCGCCCATGGCGAGTCCAATCAGCAACCAGGCGATCAGGAAAGCAGGCAGAGAGTGGGACAGCGCAAGAGCGGATAAGCCTGCCGCCAAGAGTCCCGCGCTCGCGGCAAGGACGGGGCGACCGCCACGGCGCGCAATGGCGCGGCCGACCCAAGGAGAAACGAGACCGGCGATCAACAGCCCAAGCGACAGCCCGCCCACCACCCAGGACAGCGACCAGCCGGTGTCGGCAGCGATCGGCTTCGCCAGAACCGCTGGGAGATAGTAGGACGATCCCCAGGCGAATATCTGCGTCACCCCCAGCACAGAGATGACGACGACGCGGCTCGGCGCCTTGGGCGCGACCCGAATGGTCTCGCCGGCGATGCTGCTCACGCAGCAACCCCACATCCGCAACCCGTCTTTCCCAAGTCCTTTGCAACAGCATCGGCCATGCAACAGGCATCGACTTGTGCCGGCGCGGGGCCGCCGCAACACCCGACCGATACATCGGCGGCAATAACCGGAGGAGTAGAGCAAACGCCGGTTTCCGGAAGCACGAGCCGCACGTCGTCAGCCGCCACCATGTCCCCGGCAATCGCAGCGGCCACGGAGCGGACTTGCTCATAGCCAGTGAGCAGCAGAAACGTCGGCGCGCGGCCGTAGCTCTTGATGCCGACGGTGTAGAAGCCAGGTTCCGGATGCGACAGCTCGCGATGCCCGTGCGGCGGCACCGAGCCGCAGGAATGCACGTTCGGATCGATCAGGGGGCCGAGCGCCTTGGCGCTTTCAAGCCAAGCGTCGAGATCGAGACGCAGCTCGCGCGTTAACGACAGGTCTGGACGTTGTCCTGTGGCGGCGATGATCCGATCGACCGGCCCGATCCATCGCAATCCTTTGGCCGTCTCGCCCTTGACGACAATTGCGCCCCGCTCCTCGCTGAGCGCCAAGATGGCGAATCCCGTCGTAAGCTTTACACGTCCCCGATCGACAAGCTCCCTGACATTTGCACCGAGTTCGCCGCGCGCCGGCAATTGGTCGGCGTCGCCACCGCTATAAATTCGCGCGAGGTCGACGCTGCGGGTCGCCCAGACAAGCGAGGCGCTAGCCTCATCTTTCGTGAGCTGAGCGAGTTCGAGCAGCGCGTTGGCGGCCGAATGGCCGGACCCGACGACTAACGTCTTTCGCCCCGCATAGAGATGACGATCGCCGCCGAGAATATCCGGAATGCCATAGGCGATCCGATCCGAGAACTCGGCTTCGCCCACAGCCGGCAAGACCACTCGCCCCGAGCGGATTCGGCGTCGCCCACGTACCGGACGCGTCGACCACCGCGCGCGCCAGATCGCGGCGAGCGCTTCCGCCCATTCTGACCATCAACACGAAGGGCCGATCCTCGCGCCCGGGGCTGACCACCTTGTCAAGGCCATGCCGCGAAATCGCAGTGACGCGGGCGTTGGTTTCAATGACGGCTGCCAGCTCGGGAGTGGCGGCAAGAGGTTCTAGATAGGCGCTGATCAGTTCGGCTCCTGTCGGACAATTGTCGGCAGCAGGCAATCGCCAACCGTGACGATTGAGGAGCACCGTCGCAGCCTGGTCGACGCAGTAGCGCCACGGCGTGAAGACACGGACGTGGCCCCAGTCGCGCACGTTCGAGCCGACCGTAGGGCCGGCCTCATAGACTTTCACCGGCAAGCCGCGAGCCATGAGGTGCGCAGCGGCGGCCAAACCGACCGGTCCGCCGCCAATCACGGCGACCGCGAGGGATTCGAAGGCTGGCATGTCCATATTCTATCCTTCCAGGATCATAGAAATTGCAGACAAAAAAGAGAGACGCTATGCGGCAACCTCTCCTTGCTCCGTGCTGCATCCGGCATCGACGCAGCATTCATCGACCAGGAACCCGACCAGGCTATTCATCGCCGGATAGTTGGCGCGGCAGATGAGCGTCGTCGCTTGACGCTCCTGAGTGACCAAGCCCGTCAGGATCAGCCGGTGCAGGTGGTGGGAGAGCGTCGAGGCGGCAATGCCGAGCTTGTCCTGCAACCGGCCGACAGGCAGCCCCGCATCTCCGGCCCGCACGAGCGTGCGATAGAGCTGGAGGCGGGTCGGGTTGCCGAGCGCTTCGAGTTGTTTCGCGGCTTTTTCGACTTTCATGGAAATAGCGCTAGCTTGGCGACTGTCGGCCGTCAAGTCATATTTCTACAATTCTCGAAATTGGACCCGATTGCAGCCATATCAAAGACAGTGGCTTTCGTAAACGCCGCCCACCTCCGTAAGGAGCCCGGCCGCGTCGGCTCGCCAGCGCACGCGAACAATCTTCCTGCATATGAGTCCGCTCTCAACGAACGAACTCGAATTGACGGTGTCGCGTCGCCGCCAATCGGGAACAAAATTTTCGCTCGCGAGGAAGTCGATCAGCTTGTCCTCGCTCGTCCCGATCGGGAAGCGCTCGCGAATTCGGCCGTCCAGTTCGCGGCTGAATTCCGTTTCCTCGCCGGGCAAGGTCGCGACTATCGCCGGAAGTGGGCGGAAGCTGGTCAGTGCATCCTGCCGGCGCCAGCAAGATGCACTCATAAGCGCGAGCGTTACCGCCGACCAAAACGCCCGGTGCATCAGGCCTGCGCCGAGCCGGCCGAGCCTTCGGCAATATCCGAGGCGGCAAAGAACCAACTCATGACGACGAGGCCGGCCAGCGCGCCAGCGAACTGCGCGACGATGAACATGGGAACGTCGACTGGCGCGATCCCGGAAAAGCTGTTTGTCAGCGCACGGGCGATTGTGACGGCCGGGTTAGCGAACGACGTGGACGCCGTGAACCAGTAGGCCGCCGTTATGTAAAGGCCGACCGCGACGGGAATCGCCTCGCTCTTGAAGCGCGAGACCGCGAGAATGGTGACGATCAAGCCGAAGGTGGCGACGAATTCCGCAAACCATTGCGCCGGGCCGGTGCGCGCCTTGACCGCAAGCTCGAACAACGGCAGTTCGAACATGCCATGCGCCACCAGAGTTCCGATGCAGCCGCCGACGATTTGCGCGCCCGCGTAGGGGATGAACTCCCGCCACGGATGATCCTTTGCGCAAGCTCATCACCAGCGACACCGCCGGATTGAAATGCGCGCCGGAGATCGGGCCAAGCGCCAGGATCAGCACCACCAGAATCGCGCCGGTCGGCAGCGTGTTGCCGAGGAGGGCGAGGGCGACGTTTCCGCCCGCCAGCCTCTCCCCCATGATCCCCGAGCCGACGACCGTCGTCACCAGAAGGCCGGTTCCAAGGCATTCGGCCGCGAGGCGTTTGGCGAGCGGAAACGTCATGCGCTCGACACGCGCCGTCCGTGATCGTCGACCACGCGCTCGCCGTCTTCCTTGGTCAACGCCCCGCGTTGCGGCGGCAGCAGATCGAGAACCGCCTCGGAGGGGCGGCAGAGGCGCACGCCCTTCGGCGTCACGACGAGCGGACGATTAATCAGGATCGGATGCGCGCCGATGGCGTCGAGCAACGCATCGTCGGAGAGCGACGGATCGCCGAGGCCGAGCTCGTGGTACGGCGTGCCTTTCTCGCGCAGGATCTGGCGGACCGTCAGACCGGCGCGAGCGAGCAGCTGCGTCAGCAGCAGTCGCGTCGGCGGGCACTTTACGTACTCGATGATGTGGGGCTCGACCCCCGAATTGCGGATCATCGCGAGCACGTTGCGCGACGTTCCGCATGCGGGGTTGTGATAGATGATGACATCCATCAGGCGACCTCCGGCCGTGGCTTCGTCGCGCCCTCAAGTTGCCCAATCTCGTGCAGCTTGGCGTTCAGCGCCATCCTGTCGAGGCTCCGGATCGGCAGGCTCGCGAAAACGAAAATCCGGTTCCTGAGATAGCGCGCGGCCAGCACGAACGCGGCCAGCTTCTGAATGTCGGTTCCCTCGACCGCCGCTGGGTCCTCGATTCCCCAATGCGCCGTCATCGGCTGGCCCGGGCCAGACCGGGCAGACCTCGGCGGCGGCGGTGTCGCAGACGGTGAAGACGAAATCCATGACCGGCAGCGCCGGGGGCTGCGAATTCATTCCAGCTTTTCGACCGCAGGCCGTCGATCGGGTATTCGTCGCGTTCCAGCACCTTGAGGGCGAACGGATTGACTGCGCCCTTGGGGTGGCTTCCGGCCGAGAAGGCGCGGAAGCGCCCGGCTCCCACCTTGCGCAGAATGCTTTCGGCGATGATCGAGCGCGCGCTGTTGCCGGTGCAGAGAAACAGGACGTTGAAAATGCGTTCAGCCATGAGCACCCTCTTTGTATGGACTACTTCCTGCGATCGCCGCCGTCGCGCTCCGGCTTGCAATCGCACGTCGGCGCGCTTGAGAATTGCTGGAGATTGCAGAGTTCGGGATGCCCGTCACAACACTCGGCGACAAGAAAGGAGATCAAATCGCGCATACCCTCGACATCGGCGCGATAGATGATCGAACGCCCTTCCCTGGCGCCTCTCACGAGGCCCGCGCGGGCCAGGATGGCTAGGTGCGTCGAGAGCGTGTTGTGCGGCGCGCCAACAATGTCCGCGATGGCGCCGGCGGCAAGACCTTCGACCTCCCGTCGAATCAGAAGCCGGAAGATTTCGAGCCGCGTCGGCTGACCGAGCGCCGCCAGGGCCGCCAGCGCATGCGGGGGCGACATTTTCTCCCCGTGTGAGACCGGCCCCACGTGGCCGACGACAGCCAATGAATTCTTCGCCATCCGATTGCCTCTCGCGTCCCTCAGGGTTCGCGCCGATTTCTAGTTGGCGCCGGAGACAAGTTCTATTACTACTCGATATGTCGATAAGTCTCGACATATAGCAGCCGACATAACGACCCAGAATGACAATGTGATGACAGGCCGCAAAGGCCGGGTCCCGGTCCGCGCACTCACGATTCGGGATCGAAACGGCGCGGCCGACTAGGGAGGAGGAGCCCGATGAAGACTTGCCCAAGAATGGTTGATGTTGGCCGCAGAAAATTCCTGACCGGGGCGGGGATCGCTGCGGCTGGAGCGGCCGCCGCAACCGTCGTTCCGCAACGCGTCGAGGCCGGCCCGCAGCTGGCGCGGGTCAGCTATCCGTCGAACCGGCTGGCGAATATCGGCGACCTCAAGCCCAACACGCCATTGCAAGTCGCCTACCCGGACGCCGAGGCGCCCGGTGTCCTTCTCAAGCTCGGCAGCAAAATCCCGGGCGGAGTCGGACCCGACGGCGACATCGTCGGCTTCACCACCATCTGTCCGCATAAAGGCTTTCCGCTCGCATACAATTCTTCCGATAAGACGCTGAACTGTCCCGGCCACTACTCGCGGTTTGATTGCGAAAACGGCGGTCAGCAGATTTGGGGACAAGCGACGGCGAACCTTCCCCAATATCAACTGCGGGTCGACGCCAAGGGCGACATCTACGCCGAAGGCATCGACGAGCTGCTCTACGGCCGCCTTTCGAACGTTCTGGAGGGCTGAACCATGACATTCAAGCGTCATATCGATCGGCTTCCGATCATCCCGACGGACGCCAAGGTGCACAACGTCACTTGCCAGTTCTGCATCGTCGGTTGCGGCTACACGGCCTACACCTGGGACATCAACCAGCAGGGCGGCCCCGCCCCCTCGCAAAACAAGTTCGGGGTCGATCTCTCCAAGCAGCAAGAGGCGATGACCGCGAATTGGTACGCGCCGGCAATGTACAACATTGTCAAGCAGGACGGGAAAGACGTTCACCTGGTCATCAAGCCTGATCCCGGCTGCAGTGTGAACTCGGGACTCGGCTCGATCCGCGGCGCGCGGATGGCCGAAGAATCATTCTCCGAGGCTCGCTCGACCCAGCAGCAGCGCCTCACTGAGCCTATGGTCTGGCGCTACGGCCAGATGCAGCCGACAAGCTGGGACGATTCGCTCGACCTCGTCGCGCGCGTGACCGCTTCGGTCATCGCCGATCAGGGGGAGGACGCTTTGTTCGTCTCCGCCTTCGATCACGGCGGCGCCGGCGGCGGATACGAGAACACCTGGGGCACGGGCAAGCTCTATTTCGGCGCGATGAAGATCAAGAACATCCGCATCCATAATCGCCCGGCCTACAATTCCGAGGTTCACGCGACGCGCGATATGGGGGTTGGCGAACTCAACAACTGCTATGAGGACGCTGAACTCGCGGACACGATCGTGGCGGTCGGAACGAACGCCTTGGAGACGCAGACCAACTACTTCCTGAACCACTGGGTGCCGAATCTCCGCGGCACGTCGATGGACAAGAAAAATGCGCAGCTTTCCGGCGAAGCGCATCCGCCTGCACGAATAATTTTCGTCGACCCTCGACGCACAGTCACCGTGAACGCCTGCGAGTTCGAAGCTGGGAAGGACCGGGTGCTCCACCTGTCCATCAATTCTGGAACCGACCTCGCGCTTTTCAACGCATGGCTGACCTACATCGCCGAAAAAGGTTGGGTCGACAGGGACTTCATCGCTGCTTCGACCAAGGATTTCGACAAGGCGGTCGCTGCCAATAAGACGAGCCTGGAGGATGCCGCGAAGATCACCGGTCTCAGCGTCGATGACATTCGCAAATCAGCCGAATGGATCGCGCAACCGAAGGACGGCGGCGCGCGGCGACGGACAATGTTCGCCTATGAGAAGGGCCTGATCTGGGGCAACGACAACTACCGGACGAATGGGGCCCTGGTGAATGTGGCGCTCGCGACCGGCAATATTGGGCGTCCCGGCGGCGGCTGCGTGCGGATGGGCGGACATCAGGAGGGCTACGTGCGCCCGGACTACCCAGGAGGACGGCCAGCTCCTTATGTCGACCAGCTTCTCATTGGCGGCAAGGGCGGCGTACACCACATCTGGGCCTGCGATCACTACAAGACCACGCTCAACGCCGACAAGTTCAAGCAGACCTATAAGAAACGCACCGACAAGGTGAAGGACGCGATGTCGGCTGTCCCTTATGGCGACCGAAAGGCGATGGTTGACGCGATCCTCGCGGCAATCAAGGCGGGCGGACTCTTCGCGGTTGACGTCGACATCGTCCCAACGAAGATCGGCCAGGCCTGCCACGTTTGGCTGCCAGCGGCGACAGCGGGCGAAATGAACCTCACTTCGATGAACGGCGAACGCCGGTTGCGTCTCACCGAGCGCTATATGGACCCGCCCGGCCAGTCCATGCCGGATTGTCTGATCGCGGCGCGGCTCGCCAATAACCTCGAACGCGTGTTCCGTGAAATGGGCCACGCGGACCTCGCGGACAAGTTCAAGGGCTTCGATTGGAAGACCGAAGAAGACGCCTTCATGGATGGGTATCACGCCAACGCCAAGGGCGGCGAGTTCGTCACCTATGAACGGCTGCGCGCCATGGGAAACAACGGCGTCCAGGAGCCCGCGACCGGCTTCGAGAACGGCAAGCTCATTGGAACGAAGCGTCTCTTCGCCGACGGCAAATTCGGCACGAAGGATGGGAAGGCGACGTTCATGGCGACGCAATGGCGCGGACTGCAGGCGCCGGGCAAGGAGGAAGAATCGAAGAAGTTTGCGTTCCTAATCAACAATGGCCGCGCCAACCACGTCTGGCAGAGCCTCTATCTCGACCAGCAGAGCGACTTCGTCATGAACCGCTGGCCCTTCCCTTACCTCCAGATGCACCCGGATGACATGCAGGAATTGGGGCTTTCGGCGGGCGACCTCGTGGAGGTCTACAACGACAACGGCGCGACACAGGCCATGGCGTATCCGACGCCGACCGCGAGGCGCAAGCAGACCTTCATGCTGTTCGCCCACCCGATGGGCGTGCAAGGAAACGCCGTGTCGCCTGGAGTCAACGAACTGGTCATTCCCAACTACAAGCAGACTTGGGGTAACATTCGCAAGATCGCCTCCGCGCCCGGCGCCGCGCGCGGCACGAGCTTCAAGTCTTGGGAATTCAGGGTCTGACGATCGCGAGTCGCAGACGAAACGGCTCGGGCGATTTTTCGCCCGAGCCGCCGTCTGGGTGCCCGATGACCGACGACGCCCTCGGCCGGCTGCCGACGAGGCGCTCGCCGCGCCGAGCTGTCGTCGAGGAGGATGAGGCGGGGTGATGCTTGCGACCGCGATCGGCCTCGGTTCAAACCGCCGCTGGAGAACCGGCTGATCGCTTGACGCGCGGTTTGTCCTTCCCGTCTGCCCCGACCGGAAAGCAACCGGCGGTGACTGCAGCCCCGCGACCGCAATGAAGGCGTCCCAGACCAAGGCGTCCTGAAACAGGGCCGTGATAGCGGGCGCTGCTCCCGACAGTACGAGGCGGATATAGCCAAACCTCAACGCCGATGTTGCGTTGAGCCGCCCGATCTCGCGATCACAAATAGCGATCCTGCTGACCGTGTGAGCGATCTGCGCAATCGGACCGGCCATGCGCTCCATCTCTTCGGCGAGCCGGTCCCGTTCGGCCAGAACTCGCTCGTGCTCGCGCCTGCATACGGCGATCTGCTTCGAGCGCGCGAGCTTCAGGTCATCGCCTGACTGACGGCGCGAGGAATTGGCAGTCCCCGCTGCGCCCGCAAGGAATGCGCATTTTATGGTATTGATTGTGCTCAGCTGGCACATGACTGCTAAGAGAGGCGATGATGCGGAACGGCTTGCTAGGCCATGACGACATCAAGATGTGGCGGGCCAAACATGATCTGTCGCAGACGAGGGCGGCTCCATGGTTTGGCGTGAGCAGGTCGCGGCTCAGGGACTTTGAGAGCGGCTATCGGCCGCCGAAGGATTTGCACGAGCGCATTCTGGCGGCCTTCATCCGATGGTATGGGACTCGACGCGCTGGCGCGAGGCGTCGACAAGGGCCGTGACTCAGGGCGCCGGGCGTTTGAGCGGGCGAGCGCCGATTTGTCTCGACACGTTCGAGCGGGAATTGCGGCCGGATCCGCTGCGCCGTTAAACATTCGTTCGCTTGCCGGGCGGAATGAGCGGCTCGACAAGCGCCCATTCCTCGTCGGTTAGATCGCTCGGATAGCGCTCATGGACGCTTCAGGAACCGCAAGTAGAACGCCGCGAACACCAGGACGATCCCGACGTTCACCATCAGCCGCTCCCAGAACCGGTTCCTGAAGAACAGGACGTCCACGCTGACCACGACGGCTACCAGCGCGAGCACGTAAAGCGCGACGGCTGCCTGTCTTCCCATCCTTCCTTTCTACTACGTGCGGCGCACCGACACCATCCCAGCCCCGGAACCCCTCATCCCACACTGAAGGCCACCACCTCGCCTAACCGATTCTCGCGACTCGCACTCTCCAGACGGACACTTAGCAATCTGGACGAGTTCGGTGGCGCGGCGGCTTATCGAGCCATATGGACCGCGCTGGCTTCGTCGTCGTGAAGAGGCCGCCGGAGATTGGCGCAGCGGCGCTTGGCAATGCGCCGGGTAAATCGTCGAGGATCTCAGCGCTCAGCTCCTGGCGGCCGAGACGCGTGCCCGCATAACGGCTGGTAATGCTGTCCAGAAACGGCTTGGCGAGATTGGCCGCGTTGTCGCTAGTTTTCCCGCGCGTGATCACGACGTCGTCGCGCTTCAAGAGCGCCCTCAACAGCGGGACCGGCTTGGGTGTTGTTGTTATGCACTGGCGCGGCCGGCGGCCACGGCGCATGGTGAATTGCAGTTAATTCCAGGTTTCCTCGAGGTTGCCGCTGCGCCAGGCGCACAGCTCATCGCACCACGCGATCTCGAAGCCAAAACCGCGGATGCGCTCCGGTTCCTCGCTCGAGAAGGCCAACGCCTGCGCGCCGTTCGGCCATTCCAGCAATCGCTTCGAAGGAGACCATTCCGGCCGGTTGCTGTTCGGCGCGATCTCCAAGAGCGTGGTGATCATGCCCGTCGCACTCGGGCATAGACCTCCGATCAGTCCACTTTGTCCAAGGTTGAGAGACCCAATTTAGATAACAGCCGTTGGAGTCCATATGCGATTGCCGCCCCCAAGGGCGCCCCGCCGAAGATCAGGAAGCGGGCGTGGAAGAACGCTCCAAGCGCCACGAGCGCGACTATGATGATGAGGGCGCTTACGATCAGGAGGCCGATGCCTTCGGCCCACTGCGCCGTCGTCAATTTAGATGCGCGCGCTTCGGATGGTTCGGTCATGGTTTTGCTCCTCGCCATAGCCACTTAGTCGATATGTTTTATGCTTGGCGAAAGCTCCGCGAGTAGTCAACCCACAGATTGTCTGCGAGGGAGCGACTTTGTCTTTCCGCCTCGTCCGCCTCGCGCGCGTGCGCGCACTCGCGTCGTTGTGTCCCCCAGAAATAATTTGCCCTTGGAGGCAGCCCCGTCCGAACCCCGAGTTAAGGTGTGCAAGGTCCAACAAACAACTCGCCGCCTCTTGCTCCCATCGGCCAATCTGCTGCTTTTTCAGGCCAATCCTTTTCGTGCGTGGGTGGCTGAGACCATCGAGTTTCAACCGAACATCGCGCGCAAAAAAATCATGAGCGAGGGGGAGGCCCCCGCCCGTTCCCCGAGTTACCGGCGGTCGTCAGGGCTCCGCGGAAGGCGCGCCGGGCGACAATGGGCTCGTCGTTGAGACGGCCTTTCGGCGGGGACTGCGAACGGCGCTCATGCGGGGGTCGCGGCGGAGCCCCGGCGGTCTTGCCCGACGATGTAGCCCAGCGTCGAAGGGCGAACCCGGCGAAGGTCGGCGCGCCGATGTTGCGGAACACGGGCGGAGTGACAACACCGCGGCGAGAACCGCCGCGACGGCAATGCGTCGGCGATCGGCCGGCTGCGAGACCGATAGATAGTCCCGCTCCGCGCTGCGTGCCGCAATTGGGGGTTCTGCAGTGACCGCCAGTGCCCGGGCGGCCCGCAAAGTCGCGCCGTTGCTTCCCATGTGCTTCCCAATCCCGAAGCTGGGAAGCATAACACTCCGAATTGTTCGTTTAAGTCTTTGATTTTGTTGGTGAGCGCGGCGGGAATCGAACCCGCGACCCTCTGATTAAAAGTCAGATGCTCTACCTATTGAGCTACGCGCTCGCCTCAAGGCCAGAAAGGCGCGGCCCCGTGCCTACAGCCTCATACGCGATGGGTCAACGCCGATGTCGGCCTTCAACCGCGCTATTCGCGCCGCCCGAAGCCGCACGAAATCATCGCCGGCGTGATGCGAAGAGCGGGTCAGCGGCGACGACGACACCAGCAGGAAACCTTTGGCGAGGCCGATCGCCGCGTAGTCGGCGAATTCCTCGGGCGTGACGAACCGCTCGACCGCATGGTGCTTCGGCGTCGGCTGGAGATATTGGCCGATGGTGAGGAAATCAACCTTGGCCGCGCGCATGTCGTCCATCACCTGCAGCACTTCGTTGCGCCCTTCGCCCAAGCCCACCATCATGCCCGACTTGGTGAATAGCGAAGGATCAAGCTCCTTGGCGCGCTCGAGCAGCCTCAGCGAAGCGAAGTAGCGCGCGCCTGGTCTCACGGTCAGATATTTCGACGGCACGGTTTCGAGATTGTGGTTGAACACGTCCGGCTTCGCCGCGACGACCACCTCCAGCGCTGCCTCCTTGCGCAGGAAATCGGGCGTCAGGACCTCGACCGTCGTCTCAGGGGCGGCGCGGCGGATGGCGGCGATGGTGCGCGCGAAATGCCCTGCCCCGCCGTCAGCAAGATCGTCGCGGTCGACCGAGGTGACGACGACATGCGCAAGGCCCAGCTTGGCGACCGCGTCCCCGACACGCGCGGGCTCGTCCTCGTCGAGCGGACCGGGCAGGCCAGTGCGCACATTGCAGAAGGCGCAGGCACGCGTGCAGGTGTCGCCCATGATCATGAAGGTGGCGTGGCGCTTGTCCCAGCATTCGCCGATATTGGGACAGCGCGCCTCCTCGCACACGGTTGCGAGCTTGAATTCGCGCACCAGGCTCATGGTCTCGGCGAACACCGGCGAACCGGGGGCGCGCACGCGGATCCAGGGCGGCTTGCGGGCGACCGGCTGGTCCGGCCGGTGCGCCTTCTCGGGGTGGCGCACACTGGAGCTGGCTCGCTGTTCGGTCAGGTCGATGAGCCGGGTCATTGTCGTTATCTAAGATTGGCCTGCGGGGCAGTCAAACGCTGCGCTCGCATCATGCGCCTTGCTCGCAGCGAATGCACGGGCTCGTGAGCCATTCTAAGAAGTCGGACCCGGTTCCAAGGTGTACGCTATTTAACCTACAGGAGTTCAGGGTCAGCTACGACGTCTTGCGACACTCGGGCGATGGGGACCTCGCTGAGCGTGCAAGGGGCTGAAGAGCACACCTAACGATTTTTTGTGGTTCCCCGAGGAAATGCGTAAATGCGCACAGGATGCGGGCCAAAAAGCCCACGCGAATTGTGGCGCCTCGCGATCGATTCGAATGCCAGGCAATTGATGAGGCGCGAGCGGCATTCGACGACAGCGCTCGCAATCGAGAGATATTGACGATACCGAGGATATGGAAACGACGGAGCGAAGCTTGCGCGCGCTTTCATCGCGGTGATCGAAAGCCAGCACCTTCTAGCGCGAGCTGCATTACGACCAAGCGTGCAATCGGCGTTTGCGCTACCTTTGCTGACCTATGCGACGGCGGCCGAACTCGTCCCGCGCTCCTGTCGCGTAGGACGGTGCGACCTCCCTCCTCGATCATCAGCTTCTAGTTCGGCCTGGGTGGTTCTCAGATCACGCAGCTAGTCATTCTTCACAACCGGACAGGTTTGAGCGCGGGGTGAAGCCCAACACGAGGCTTGTGTCGATAAGCGAAGCGCGAGCCGCGAGCTTCCAAATCCGTTGAAACCGTCACTTGGGAAATAAGAATGTCAGCACGAACCGCGCCCCCCAGACGGGGCGCCGTCCGGACGCACAGCCCAATATTTCGCCATCGCCGTGACGCTGATCGGCTGGCTTCCGATCTTGAGGACCTGACTGACCCCACCCTCGACCGGCACGGTCCATTGATGCGCAGTCCAGTTGTAGGTGGACCCGGTCTGGAGCGTGAACGTCGTCTGGCTCGGAGCCGTGTAGGAAAAAAACGGCTGAAGGTAACTCGCATTGACGCGGGCCGACTGGCCGGGAGGCAGCAAGATCGTCGAGCCGTCGTCGCCGAGGATGGAGCCTCCACCGAGGCCGTTCCTGCCGGGAACGATGTTGTCCCAACCCCAGGAACGGGCCTCCTCACAGGCCGTGAATTGGCGGTTACTCGAGCGATCCAGAAAGGCAGGTCGAATAAGGTAATCGCTTACGAGCTGAACATGTGCGAAAGCACCGTTAAAGTTCACGTACGAAATCTTATGAGGAAATTGAAGGCTGGGAATCGCACCGATGTGGCGATAAAGCGCAGACTAGCTTGAGCGCCTGATCGAGAGCAAACTGTTGGCCGTTGGACAATCGTGCAGGCGTTCGATCGAGCCGGAGGACAGCTTCCTGCGCCGCTGCGCAGCCGAAACTGGCCAGCAAGATCGCTGCTGGCGCAAACGGCCGGCACGCGAGGTTCGCGCCAATATTCATGTCGAACAACTCCGGCCGCGGCGGTCTCCGCTAGCGAAATCATGCGACCACACGTGACGCGACCAGTGAGACAGGAAACCTACGAGACAGATCAAATCGCGGGCGGGGCGGCATTCCATTTTCGCTTCCTCACACCTTGTGCTGAGGAGCCCGCGAAGTGGGCGTCTCGTCGCCCCGCGGAATCTGACCCGGCTGGCGAAATCTTTGAACACCGCTTGAGTTTGACGAAAACCGGCCTGCTAAGTCGTCGCGCGCCTGCGCAGGAGCAGCATGATCGCGACTGCCGTGTTGAGAACAAGCAGCGTCGCCGGATAGGACGAGGTGGCGAACGAGATCGGGTCCATCGCCATCAGCGAGGGAACGAACTTCGCCGCGTTGATCGCGAAACTCGTGACGCTGTCCTTTCTCGGGAAGGACCAGCCGCGCCTGAATGTCGGTCCATAGCCTAGAGCGTCGACGGCCGTGGTCAGCGCCGCGGCGACGTTCGCGTCTCGGGAGAACATGTAAAGCGCGAAGACAGCGCCGGCGGCGGCGACGAACGCCCATTCCGTCCGGGAAAAGCTGCGCTCGCCGCGAGCGACGCTCACAGCGACAAACAGAAAGGAGATGATCGTCATCGCGAGCAGCGTCCAACTGCCTTGGCGCGCGCCCTCGTCCCGCTGGACCAAGTACCCGGTCAAACTCAGGACGCCGAACAGAAACCAGGACAGCGGATGTGGCCGAACATCGCCGCGCAAGGTCTGCGCGATGTAGATGACCGCTGCCAGAACCGCGAGCGCGACCGAAAGAAGGCCCAGCGCATCCCGCCAGTCGGCTAGCACACTGCGCGCCCTCACGTCCGCGTCAACGTCGCGATGTAGAAGCCATCCGTGCCGGTCGTTCTCGGGCTGAGGCGAAAGCCGGGGCCAAGCGTCGAGCGATGCTTGGCGAGCGCCGGCAAGCCGGCCGAACGCGCCTGCGGCGCCGCGTCGATCGGCAGGAGGTCGTCGTGGCGGCGCATGAACGCGGCGATCCGGTCCTCGTTCTCGGCCCGCAGGACGGAGCACGTGACATAGACGATGCGTCCGCCCTGCTTGACGAAGCCCAACGCGCTCTCGAGCGTTTCGTCCTGATCCTTGATGCGCTGTTCGAGCGCGCCGGGGCGGATGCGCCATTTGGCGTCGGGGTTGCGCCGCCATGCGCCGGAGCCGGTGCACGGCGCGTCGATCAGCACCAGATCGCACCGCTCCTTGAGATCGGCGAGCACATCCGCTTGACCCCTCGGCGCCCGCACCTGGACATTGCGCGCCCCCGAGCGGGCGAGCCTGGCGAAGATCGGCGCAAGGCGATGCGCGTCGGGGTCGGCGGCGTAGATCTGCCCCTGGTTGTCCATCGCGGCGGCGAGCGCCAGCGTCTTGCCGCCCGCGCCCGCGCAAAGATCGAGGACCTGCATGCCGGGCTTGGCTTCCGCGAGGAGCGCGGCGAGCTGCGAGCCCTCGTCCTGCAACTCGACGAGGCCCTTGACGTAAGCCGGGTCGGACGCGAGCGGCGGCGCACGGCCGTCCGGGCGCATGGCGATGCGCAAGCCCACGGGAGAGAGCGGCGTCGGCTCGGGCTTGAGATGGGCGAGCGCGCGGAGCGCCTTGTCACGCGTGGTCTTGAGAAGGTTCACGCGCAGGTCGACCGGCGCCCGCTCGGCCAGCGCCCTGCCCTCCTCCGCAGCGGAGGCGCCGAAGCTCGCCTCGAGTTGCGGCGCGAGCCACTCGGGGAAATCCCCAACAACGTGCGGAGGCGCGCCCGAAAGGTCCGCGGCCGTGAGCCGCTCGCGTTCGGCTTCCGAGAGTTTCGCCGGCGCGTGTCCCTCGCCGGAGAACAGCGCCGCGATCGCCTCGACGTCGAGGTTCTGGGTCTGTCTGAGCGCGCCCAGGATTTCGGCGCGCGGCCCGGCTTCGCCCATGATCCAGGCGGACGAGCTTTTCCGGCGCAGCGCGTCATAGACGAGGCCCGATATCGCCGCCCGATCGCCCGAGCCAGCGAAGCGGTGCGACAGGCCCCAGTCTTTCATGGCGTCAGCCGCGGGTCGACGGCGGGAGTCGATATCCGCGAGAACTTCGATCGCGGCGGCGGCGCGGGCGGCGGGGGTCATGCTGCTAACTCAGGACTTACTTTGCTTGCGGGAGATGCAGAATGAACAGAGACCGAATCAGGTACTCGTCCACTGGACCTCGTGGACCCGCATTAGCTCGATAGCACGCGACGAATTTGGCATCGTACCATTTTATTTTTCGTACATTGTTCTTCAGCAGCGTTGTCCTGCGCAGGCGCAGTGAAGCCAGCAGCGGCCCCTTCGCTGCAGTTTTCCGCACCCGAAGGGCGCCGGCATGCGAGTTAGCAGTTGTCAGCCCTCCGGAGATGTGCTCGCTTGTCGACGTGGGAGGCCGCCCTCGGCGCCGCCAAAGCTGTCCATCTTGGGGGAGAAGGGTATGCTGTTTTCAAAGACCTCCACAATCCTGGCGCTAGCGATGTCGGCCGCATTCGTTGGCTCTCAATCGCAGGCGGCTCCCATGGTGACTTATAGCTGGACGACCACAAGCCAGGGCTTCGGGTCTCATGTCTCCGAACCATCGTCAGCTACGTTCGAAGTCCCCTTAAGCGATGTGATGGCCGGGGTCATTCCGCAGCTCGACATCACGAATATCGATCTGGCTTATCCGGGCCTGACGTTCGACAGCGCAGTGGCGAGCAACATCGGGCTTGACTTCGCCGCCTTTGTCGATCCCGCCACCGGGGCCTTCATCTTTCAAAGCGACGACCAGGGACTGGCGGTGATCGCCTTCGCCGGAACGGACATCAATGCGGCGACCACTTTCCTGTCGATCACCGTCGACAACCCGGTTGGAGGCAGCGTCGCGGACGAGTTCAACGCTCTCAATCAGGGCAGCCCTTTCGCCGGCTTCCCTACCGCCGGGTTCTGGACTGCGACCTTTCCTGCGATGGCGCCCTGCCCGTGTCCCGAGCCCTCGACCTGGGCGATGATGCTAATTCGAGATTCGCCGGGCTAGGCTTTGCGGGTTATCGCGCGTCGCGCAGAACCGCCTGCGGCCACCGTCAAATTGACGACGTGGCCCGGCGCGGGCGATCACTGCGCGCGCTCCTAAGGCCCGACCGGAATGAGCTTGCCGACGAAGACCGGCGCCCCGGACGGCTTGCCGTCGGGCGATCCACCCGGCGGCTCGACCGTCACGGCGTAGGTCGCATCTGCGACGACCGCAGGATCGTAGGCGGACAGGCTCGCGCCGCGCGGCTTGTCGCCGATCACGCCGAGCGAGCGCGCGCCGAGCTTCGCGTCGATGATCCAGAGTTCGTACGACTTGCCGGGCGGGGCTTGCGCCGCGACGGGGCGAACCGTCAGCTCCTGCTTGTCGAGATTGACCGTCACCTCGAAGGCCGGCGAGGCCGCGTCCTTCTGCAGGATCGCCACATATTCGCGTGGGGCTGACTGCCGACTTGCCTCGCGCGCGACAAAGCCGATCGCCAGCACGCCCGCGATGATGCGACGCGGCGATCGCCGCGGCCACGCCAGCGCCTGATGCTGCGCTGAAGCGCCACAATCGCGGCGTTTCGAGGCGCTTCGGGCGACGCGCCTCGAATGCGCGCCTCGATCGCGGGGAGAAGGTCGCGCGGCGGCTCGATCTCGGGCGCGGCCTCCGCGAGCGGCGCCAAGCGCTCCTCCCAGGCGCGGATCGCCTCGTCGAGTTCGGGCTCGCGCAACCGCCGCGCGGCCAGCGTCGCCCGCTCGCTCGCGTCGAGCGTGCCGAGGGCATATTCGGCGGCGGCGAAGTCGTCGTCGGGCGAGATCGTCATGACGCGAGGCAATCCCTGAGCTGCGCAAGACTGCGATGGAGCCAGGTCTTGATCGTCGGTACCGGCCGCCCGAAGCGCTTGGCGAGCGCGTCGCGGCTTAAACCGCGGTAATAGGCAAGCAACACAATCGTGCGCTTCTCCTCGTCCAACCCCTTAAGACAGTCGATCAGCGCCGCGAGCCCCTCGGAGCGTTCACGCGCCGCAAGCGGGTCGATTTCCTCCGCTGCGGGTTCGAAGCCCTCCGGCTGATCCTCAAGCGAAACCGGGCGAACTCGCCGCACCTCGTCGAGCGCGCGGTTGCGGGCGATGGTCGCCATCCAGGCGAGGGCTGAGCCCTTGACGGGATCGAAGTCGCCGGCCTTTTCCCAGATGCGCACATAGGCCTCCTGAAGCACGTCGGCGGCGACGTCGCCTCGGGTCAAGATACGGGCGACAACTCCATAGAGTTTCGCGCTTGTTTGCTTGTAGAGCGTTGAAAACGCAGCCGCGTCTCGCCCTGCGATGCGGCTTAACAGCTGAGTCAGATCGTCTCCTGCGCCAGCCGGCGGCTCGCCTGGCGCCCCTCCCCGGATCGTCATTCCGGCATCCTAAATAGCGCGCGGAGCCGGCGCAAACTGGCTGCGCTCGCTTCCATCGCACGCGAAAAGGGCGGACGCCAAAAAAGCGCCCGCCCGCTGCTTCCCGTGAGCCGTAGGAGGAGGGCTCAGCTCGGGAGCAGAACCTTGTTGATCACCTGAATGACCCCGTTCGACTGCATCACGTTCGGGATCGTCACTTCGGCCTTGTCGCCCTTGGCGTCGATGACCCAAAGATGGCCCGCGCCGCGCGCAAAGGTCAGCTCTTCGCCCTGCACGGTCTTCATCATCGCTTTGCCGCCGCCTTGCCTGATCTTGGCGTCGATGTCGGCTTCGGTGAGCCGCCCCGGCACGACATGGTAGGTCAGGACCGTGGTCAACATTTGTTTGTTTTCAGGCTTCAATAGGGTCTCAACCGTGCCCGCCGGCAGGCGGGCGAAAGCCTCGTTGGTCGGCGCGAAGACGGTAAACGGTCCGGCGCCTTCGAGCGTATCGACGAGGCCGGCCGCCTTGACCGCGGCGACAAGCGTCGTGTGATCCTTCGAGTTGACCGCGTTTTCGATGATATTCTTCGACGGATACATCGCCGCCCCGCCGACCATCTTGGTCATCTCGGCGAAGGCCGGCAGGGTGTAAGAGGGCGCGGCAAGGCCAATCCCGGCGGCGAGCGCCGCGGCGCAATACAAAATCTTGGCGTTCATGTTGGTCTCCGTTGATCGTTCCAACCGATCGTTGTCTCGTCCGCCTTCAATTGGCGTGAAGGGTGTTACGGAGCGGCCCTCACCGGGTTTCACGCCCACGCCCAAAAAAGCGCCCAACAAAAATCACGATTGCGGCGCGAAACGCCGGGCCAAGTGGCGACGTATTGAAGGCCGGGGCCTTAATCCCGCGTACTGGAGACCTGGAGTGACGGCACTTTCTTCCGCCCTGCCCGCGCGCGCCGCGCCGGAGGGCCGGCTCATCGTCAGACATTCCGCGCTGGTGCGCGTCTGCCATTGGGTCAACGCGATCTGCTTTGTCGTGCTCTTGATGAGCGGGATGCAGATCTTCAACGCGAGCCCGTTGCTGACCTGGGGGCAGACGACCAATTTCACCCGCCCCTTCTTCTCGCTCTCGGCCCGCCAGGACGACAATGGAGATGCGACTGCGGGCTTAACGACGATCTTCGGACACGCCTTCGACACCACCGGCGTGCTCGGCGCGTCCCGTGGGGATGATGGCGACCTGGAAGCCCGCGGTTTTCCATCCTGGGCGACGCTGCCCTCCTACCAGGACCTGGCGATGGGGCGGCGCTGGCATTTCTTCTTCGCCTGGATTCTGGTGCTCAATGGGCTTCTCTATTTCGCCAACCTCATCTTCAGCCGCCACATTCGCGATCTGTGGCCGAGCCTCACCGACTTAAGAGCGATCCCGCACGCAATCGTCGAGCACCTGCGGCTCCGGTTTCCCTCAGGCGACGAGGCGCTGCACTACAACGTGCTGCAGAAGCTCGCGTACTTAAGCGTCGTCATCGCCTTTCCGATCCTCATCCTGGCGGGACTGACCATGTCGCCGGCGGTCAACGCGGCCTTCCCCTGGCTCCTCACCCTGTTCCATGGGCGCCAGGCGGCGCGCGCCGTGCATTTCCTGCTCGCGGCCTACCTTGTTCTGTTCCTGATCGTGCATCTGGTGATGGTCGTCCTCTCCGGCCCGATCAACAATATGCGCTCGATGATCACTGGCCGCTATCGGATCAAGGAGGCTCAGCAATGAGCCGCGAGCGTCTCATCCTCCGCCCTGCGCGAGCGAGCCTCACCCGCCGCAAGCTTCTCATTGGCCTTGGAATCGGCGCCGCGGCTGCGCCTCTATCGGCCTGCAGCTTCGACACCGGCTCGCCCACGGCGCTCAACATCCTGGAGAAAGCCGAGGCGCTGACCAAGGCCGCCCAGCGCGCCCTGCTCGGGCCCGAAACGGCGATGGCGCCGGAATTTCCGCCCGGCGCGATCTCGTCCTACTTCAAGCCGAACGGCTCCGTCGATCCCGAGGATCCGCAATATGTCGCGCTGCGCCAGGGCGGGTTTAAGGACTGGAAGCTTGAGGTCGGGGGCTTGGTCGAGCGGCCGATGAAGCTCTCGCTCGCCGACTTGCGCGCCCTCCCCTCGCGCTCGCAGATCACCCGGCACGATTGCGTCGAGGGCTGGAGCTGCATCGGCCAGTGGAAGGGCGCCCAATTGTCGGAAGTGCTCTCCGCCGCGGGCCTCAAGCCTCAGGCGCGCTATATCGCGTTCTTCTGCGCCGACACGCTCGAGGAAACGCTCGACAACACCGGCCGTTATTATGAGACGATCGGGCTCATCGACGCGTTTCACCCGCAGACCATCCTTGCCTACGAGATGAATTTCGCACCGCTCAAAGTCGAGCACGGCGCGCCGTTGAGACTGAGGGTCGAGCGCCAGCTCGGCTACAAGATGGCGAAGTACATCATGCGCATCGAGGCGATCGACGATTTCGCCAAGATCTCGCGCGGCCGCGGCGGCTTCTGGGAGGACCGCGGCTATGAATGGTACGCGGGGATTTGAGCCGTGCCCAAAGGCCAGCTTAGCGCGCGGCTCCGATCGTGTCCGCCATCACGGCGCCCCGCTCGCCAAGAGGCTTCTCGGAGCCCACTGTTGAATCCTTCGCGGTCTGATGCTCGATCTCGGCATTAAGCTCGCCGCCAAGCAGGATGACGATGGCGGAGATCCACATCCACATCATCATGCCGACGGCCGCCCCGAGCGACCCGTAGGTCGCGTTGTATGCGCCGAAATGGGCGATGTACCAGGAGAAGAGAACCGAGGTGATCAGCCATCCGATGGCTGCGGCGGCGCTCCCGACCGAAAGCCATTGCCAGCGCGCTTCGGTGCGGCTCGGCCCATAGCGATAGATCGCGGCCAAGGCGACCGTCGCCAGGACCAGCAATAACGGCCAGCGCAGAACCGCGATTGCCAGACTCAAGAGAGACGAAAGACCGACGGCGGAAAAGACCACGGGAGCGACGACCACCGCAGCGAGCGCGATCATCAGAGAAAGGATCGCGATGAGGGTAAACAGGAGGGAGAGAAGGTTCAGTTTCACGAAGCTGCGTTTTTCCTTCTCGTCATAGACGACGTTGAGCGCGTCGATGATCGCCTTCATTCCGGCGTTGGCGCTCCAGAGCGCGATCACAAGTCCGGTTATGAAGCCGAGACTCAGTTTTGCGTCGCCTTTCGCCGTGAGCCGCACAATCTGTTCGTGAAGCAGGTCGACCGCGCCGGCGGGAAAGATGCCTGCGGCCAGCGAAAGATGGGAATCAATCGTCGAAGCGTCGGCGATCAATCCATAGAGCGAGACGAACGCCGCAATTGCCGGAAAGATCGCCAACAGCGAGAAGAAGACGACGCCGGCCGCCACAGCGAGCAACCGGTTGTCGATCACGCTCGCATAGACGCGCCAAAAGATGTCCTTCCACCCTGCCCAGGGAATTTCCCACGGCGCCACGGCGTGGCGTCCCCTGCCCTCCTCTTTCGCTCGGCGCATTTGAGCCGAAATCGGCTGATCGTTCTCGAGTTGCTCCCTTGGCCTTTTGTCGGGATCGGCCAATGTCGGCGGAAGAGAGTCGCCGCGGATTTCGCTGGTCTGGTCAGGCGCGGGATAGATTAGCCGGCGCGGTTTGCGGACCGCCTCGTGGCTCGGCCTAGCGCGCGTTCGCTCGATCACCT
Source organism: uncultured Alphaproteobacteria bacterium (assembly GCA_963764955.1). Taxonomy (GTDB): domain Bacteria; phylum Pseudomonadota; class Alphaproteobacteria; order Rhizobiales; family Beijerinckiaceae; genus Roseiarcus. The sequence continues at coordinate 94,629 of CAVXVE010000030.1, forward strand.
CGCGGCGCGCCGCGGCAATCGCGGTCAGGCCTCCATAGACCAAAAGCGGCCATATCCTCCGGTGCTCCGCCATTGTCTTCTTCCGCGCGCCCTGAATGAGGGCCGGCATCGGCGCGCAACAAACCCGCCGCTACGGATAAATCGTGGAAGAACGCGCGTTGTTCCCGCCAAACGCGGCGACGGATCCTCTGAATCCTTTCACATCGATCCGAGCGGATTTGGGCGGGTCTTTGTGCTACGCTTCGTAGCGGCGGAGGTTCGCCATGGGCGAGACCCGGAAAATCGCGGCGATTCTGTGCTCGGATGTGGTTGGCTACTCGCAGGCTGGCCGCAGCGGACGAGGATCGCACCTTGTCGCGGCTGCGGGGCGCTGCGCAGCGATCTGATCGACCCCGCCATCGCCGCGCATCAACGGCCGCGTGGTCAAGCGCACCGGCGATGGCTCGATCGTCGAATTCCGCAGCGTCGTCGACGCCGTGCGCTGCGCCATCGAAGTCCAGAACGCCATGGTCGAGCGTAACGCCGGCGTGCCCGAGGATCGGCGCATCCTCTTTCGCATCGGCATTCACCTCGGCGACGTCGTCGAGGAGAGCGACGGCGATCTCATGGGCGACGGCGTCAATATCGCCGCGCGCCTCGAAGGCCGTTGCGAACCCGGCGCGATCTGTCTCTCCGAGGACGCCTATCGGCAGGTGAAGGGGCGGCTCGATCTCGCCGTCACAGATCTCGGCCCGACCCAGCTCAAGAACATCGCCGAGCCGATCCGGGTCTATTCGCTCGAAGTCGGCCAGCCCGCCCAAGCAAAGCCCGCGCCGGCCGTGGCGGCCGAAAAATCCGCCCCGCCGCGCCTCTCGATCGTCGTTTTGCCGTTCGCCAATATCGGCGGCGATCCGGAGCCAGGAGCATTTCGTCGACGGGGTCACGGAGAGCCTCACGACCGACCTCTCACGGATACGCGGCGCGGTCGTGATCGCTCGCAATACGGCGTTCACATACAAAGGCAAGCCGCTTGACGTGAAGGCGATCGGGCGCGAGTTGAACGTCCGCTATGTGCTCGAGGGCAGCGTCCAGCGCGGCGGAAACCGCATGCGCGTCAATGTGCAGCTTATCGACGCCGAAACCGGCAATCATCTCTGGGCCGAGCGGTTCGACAAGCCCCTCGCCGATCTCTTCGACATGCAGGACGAAATCGTTGCGCGCCTGGCAGGAGCATTGAATACGCAGCTCGTCGCCGCCGAGGCGCGCCGCGCCCAACGGGCCCCGACCCCCGAACTCGATGGACCTCTATTTTCAAGGAATGGCTTGGCTCAATAAGGGCCCGACCCCCGACAATGTTGCGCAAGCGCGCAGCTTTTTCGATCGCGCCCTCGCCGCCGATCCCGACAATGTCGACGCGCTCATTGGATCGGCGCGCGCCGACGTGCGCGAGGGCGCAAATTTCTTTGTGCCCGATCCCGATGGCGGCATTCGCGGCGGCCGAAGCAAAATTGACCAAAGCCTTGTCGTCGGTTCCAGACCACGCGCGCGGCCATAGGCTGTTGGGGTATGTCGAGATATTCACCAAGCGCGCTGCGGACGGCATCGCCCAATGTGAACATGCGTTGGCGCTGGATCGAAATCTTGCCAGCGCTCATGCGTTCATCGGACTTGGTAAGATTTTCATCGGTCGTCCCGAAGAAACAGAGGCTCACGTCAGCGAGGCCCTGCGCCTCAGTCCGCGCGATACTAATGCCCATACCTGGAAGGGTTTCGCGGGCATTGCGAAGAACCAGCTCGGCTCCTGGGACCAAGCGGTCGTGTGGTTTCGACGGGCGATCGAGGCCAACCGAAATTATCCGCATCCATATTTTGTGTTGGGCGTGGCCCTGGCGCAGCTTGGTCGCCTTGACGAGGCACATTCCGCAGTAAAGGCCGGTCTCGCGCTCAACCCGAAGTTCGCCATCTCCCGCGGCCGCGCCCTCTGGGCGGCGATGAGCGACGACCCGACGTATTTGGCGCAGCTCGAGCCCACTTTCGAAGGCCTGCGCAAGGCCGGAGCGCCCGAAGAATGACCGCCACCTCGCCGCGATCCTCGCCGCAGGGCGCCGGGAAGTGGCGGGAAGCGCGCCTTTCGCGCCACGCCGCTCTCAGAAACCTTCCTTTTTGAGAGAGTCGCGCTCGGTGTCGAGAATGCTGAGCACGGGGCATACTGGACTAATGTTGGCCGCGCATCGCCCAACCGTTTCGGACAGCACTGCCTCGAGCCTGGCGGAGATCTGTAAGTTTCGCGCGGACGTTGGCAAGATGCCGGCTCGCAATCTCCCGCACCTCCGCGCATGAGGCGCGGCCTGACCCGTCCAAATCCAACAGGGCGCGGATTTCGTCGAGGTTGAAACCCAGATCCCTTGCGCGCCGGATGAACCCGAGCGTTCGCCGGTGGCTCTGCCCATAAACGCGCCGGCCTTCTGCGGTGCGCGGCGGAGCGGCGAGCATTTTGACCCGCTCATAGTAGCGGATGGTTTCGATATGAACGCCCGTCTGCTGCGACAGTACGCCAATGGAAAGCGACGCTTCTCGCTTATTTGTGATCGGCTGCAGCGCAAAATCTCCTTGCTCCTGTAGTCGCTACAGGATGCAGGAAATCCAGGCGGCAAGCAATGGGCGCGCATACATGGGCGAAACGAGACACCTCACTGCCCCGGCGACAATGATCGACGCGGAGGCGGGGCGCGCGCAGAAACTTGTCGCGGCAGCGGGGTTCTGGCGGCCATCGCCGCGTCCTCGTGCTGCATCGTGCCGCTTCTGCTGTTCAGCCTTGGTGTCAGCGGCGCTTGGATCGGTAATTTGACTCGGCTCGCGCCGCATCAGCCGTTTTTCGTCGCTGTGACGCTTGCCTGTCTCGGCTATGGCTACTGGCTGGTGTGGCGCGCGCGCCGTGGGGCGTGCGCTGAAGATAAGGCCTGCTCCCGGACACTACCCAACAAAGTCATCACCATCGCGCTCGTCGCCGCGACGCTCCTGGTGGCGGCAGCTGTTGCTTTCGACTTCCTAGCCCCACTGATCCTCGCGTAACGACCGGAGACGATCCCATGACAAAGCTGCTGTTCGGCGCCGCTTCGGCGTTTCTTCTGTTCAACACAGCGTCCTTCGCCGCCGAAAAGACGGTGACGCTTGCGGTTGAAGACATGACCTGCTCGGCCTGCCCGCACATTGTGAAGGGGAGTCTCGCCGCGGTTCCCGGCGTCAGCGAAGTGCTGATCTCTTTCAAGGACAAGACCGCGACGGTCACTTATGACGATGCCAAGGCGGCGATCGCCCAGCTCGTTCGCGCCACAACGGACGCGGGATACCCCTCCGCGCCGAAGAGCTGAAGACGCTTTATGTTCGCGTTGAAACCGGTCTCGACGCTTACCTGTCCTGTCTGCGGCCACCAAGCATCCGAAACGATGCGTACCCGACCTCCTGCCAATATTTCTACGAATGTACCGGATGCAAAGCCCTGTTGAAGCCGAAGGCGGGCGATTGCTGCGTGTTCTGCTCTTACGGGGACATGCCATGCCCATCGATTTAAGAAGCGCGCGCGACCGGTTTGCTGGCGTCGTGCTGCTCATAGAGGCCGCGTGCATCGCCGTTAGCGCCCGGTATCCGGATCGCCCGTCACCAGCATGACGATGTTAGGCCGCTTGTCCTGAGCGCTCGCCGCGGCAATCGGCAGAACCGAAATCGCCACCCCGCGTAGTGACGCCGCCAATGCGGCCGAGGCTCCCTCCGGATCTGAATCTTCTCTACACCGTCCACGAGCGGATTTGGGCGGGTCTTTGTGCTACGCTTCGCAGCGGCGGAGGTTCGCCATGGGCGAGACTCGGAAAATTGCGGCAATTCTGGTCTCGGATGTGGTCGGCTATAGCCGGCTCGCCGGCGCGGACGAAGATCGAACTCTGGCGCGACTGCGCGCGCTGCGCAGCGATCTGATCGATCCGACGATCTCCGTGCACCATGGCCGCATCGTCAAGCGCACCGGCGACGGCAGCGTCATCGAGTTTCGCAGCGTCGTCGACGCGGTGCGCTGCGCGCTCGAAGTGCAGCACGCCATGGTCGAGCGCAATGCGGGCGTCGCACTCGACAAACGCATCGAATTTCGCATCGGCATTCATTTGGGCGACGTCGTCGAGGAGAGCGACGGCGATCTGATGGGCGATGGCGTCAATATCGCCGCGCGACTGGAGGGCGTCGCCAAGCCGGGCGCGATCTGCCTCTCCGAGGACGCCTACCGGCAGGTGAAGGGGCGGCTCGATCTCGCGGTTCGCGATCTCGGCCGAGACGCAACTGAAGAACATCGCCGAGCCGATCCGGGTCTATTCGCTGGCAAGTTGGCGTGCCCGCCGCAGGCCGAAGCCAGCGTCGGCCTCGGCGCCGGAAAAATCCGCCCGCCGCGTCTCTCGATTGTCGTCTTGCCGTTCGCCAATATCGGCGGCGACTCCGAGCAGGATCATTTCGTCGACGGGGTCACCGAGAGCCTCACGACCGACCTTTCAAGAATACGAGGCGCCGTCGTCATCGGCCGCAACACCGCGTTCACCTACAAGGGCAAGGCCGTCGATCTGAAGCAGATCGGCCGCGAATTGAACGTCCGCTATGTCCTCGAAGGCAGCGTCCAGCGCGGCGGCGACCGCATGCGCGTCAACGTCCAGCTCATCGACGCCGAAACCGGCAATCATCTCTGGGCCGAGCGGTTCGATAAGCCGCTCGCCGATCTCTTCGACATGCAGGACGAAGTCGTCGCGCGGCTGGCAGGCGCGCTGGATGCCCAACTCGTCGCGGCCGAGGCGCGCCACGCGGAACAGGCGCCCAACCCCGGACTTGATGGACCACTATTTTCAAGGTTTGGCTTGGCTCAATAAGGGTATGAGCTCCGACATTGTGGCGCAAGCGCGCGGCTTTTTCGATCGCGCGCTCGCCGCCGATCCCGGCAATGTCGATGCGCTCGTCGGATCGGCGCTCGCGGACCTGGTCGAAAGCGCATTGTCCTTTGTGACCGATCCGACGGCGCTCTTCGCGGCGGCCGAAGCGAAGTTGACCAAGGCCGTGTCGTCAGTGCCGGACCATGCACGCGGCCATATGTTGTTGGGGTATGTCGAGATACAGACCAAGCGCGCCGCGCAGGGCATCGCCGAATGTCAACACGCATTGGCGCTGGATCGAAATCTCGCCCAAGCCCATTCCTTTATCGGATTTGGTAAGATTTTCATCGGTCGCGCCGAAGAAACCGAGGCGCACGTTGCCGAGGCCCTGCGGCTCAGTCCACGCGATACGATGGCTTACCGCTGGATGACTCACGCCGGCATAGCGAAGAGCCACCTCGGCCGTTGGGAGCAAGCGGTCGCGTGGTTTCGACGGTCGATCGAGGCCAACCGAAATTTTCCGCCACCCACACTTCGTAGTCGGGCGCCGCCCTGGCGCAGCTCGGTCGGCTTCACGAGGCGCATTCCGCCGTCGAAACTGGCCTTGCGCTCGACCCGGGCTTCGCCGTCTCGCGCTTTCGCGCCAACGTGGACGGCCGAGGAGCGACGATCCAAGGTTCCTGGCCAGGGACCTCGAGCCCATTTTCGAAGGTATCCGCAAGGCGGGGGTGCCCGAGGAATGACCGCCGCGCGGCGCCTCGCCGCGATCCTCGCCGCCGACGTGGTCGGCTACTCGCGCCTGATGGGCGAGGACGAGGCGGGGACGGCGCTTAGCGTTCGCGCGCATCGCGAGGCGGCGCGTCCGCTCGTGGCGGGATTTGGCGGCCGAATCGTCAACACGACCGGCGACGGCTTGCTGCTCGAGTTTCCCTCCGTTGTTGCGGCGGTCGAATGCGCGATCGCAATTCAGAAACTTATGGTCGAACGAAATTCGGAGACGCCCGACGCTAAACGCATCGTCTACCGCATCGGGGTCAATCTCGGCGACGTTCTGATCGAGGGCGA
>CAVXVE010000031.1:0-199882 GCA_963764955.1 uncultured Alphaproteobacteria bacterium
ATTGCCGGCTCTGACAGCCTGTCGCGATAGCCGAAATGCTCGTGCGCGTAGCCAAACGGCGGAATGGCGTGAAGGTCGAGCACAGACAGCACTTCGACACCAGGGCAACTGGCGATGAGCTTTTCGTGCTCGGAGACGCAGCGGTCGCGTTCCGCGTCGTCCCGCGCAAAGAGAATGACGATCGCGTGAAGGTCGGGGCTCGCGAGTTCACCCACCCAATGCTCGGGCGCATGCGCACCGGCATCGCCGAGCATCTCCGCCCGCGCCGCCATGCCTTGTTTGAACTCGTCTGGAAACGAAGCGAGCGAAGCCTCATCCAGTCCAAGCGCACGAAGCCCGTTCCAGGTGAAAGCCGCCGTCACCCAGCGCTTGTCCTTATCGACGCTGCTGCGCATCGACGCGGCTGAGTAAACTTTCTCCTTGATTGCCGACACCCAGGCGCGGCCGCCGGCTCCATCACGAAATGACAGAAACTCGTAGCGAGCCGTCAGCGCCGGGGCGCGCGTCAACAGCAGGTGCTGGATGTCGTCGAGTTCGAGCATCGCGCCGTTTCCTGGTCAGTTTGATCTGAGATCGGCCTGAGGGCCTCACGTCACGACGTTCGCTCCCATGCTTGTGCATCGATCTTCCACTCATCGCCATGCTTTGAAAACGTGTACGCAAGCGTCCCGGTCCGCAGGACGGTTTGGCCCTTGATGGTGACCTTGAGCGTCCCTGCTACGACCGCATACGCATTAGAGCCCTCTACGTTCCAGAAACCCATTTCGTACGATAAGTGCTCGTAGGAGACCCCCAGGTTCTCACGCCACTTTGCTACGTCAGCAAGCCAATTGGCGGGGGCGTTCGGGTTCGACGAGCGATAGGGCGCGATGCCGTCAATAATGGTGGCTGTGTCCCCAAAAACGCTAAGAAAAAGCTCGTTATTCTGGGTGTTAAAACCGTTGATGTGATTGTCGATTAGGGTCTGGATTTCTCCAGGGGGCTTGTCCGCCACGATCATCCTCCAGTCGCGAGATAGTAAACACTTGGCCCTCATGGCAGTTGGAGCTGGGACGACAATCCCGCCCCGAGGAATCATTGCATCTGGTCAAGCATGGTCGAGAACGCGGCCTTCAACTTGAGCGCTTTTTTGATCTCGTCGGCGCTAACAAAAGGATACTCGCCGTATTCGAGGAAACTCGGGCATTGATGGTCGCGAACGAATGTTACGAAGGCAGCCGGGTTGGTCTTCCAGTCCGTAGGGAATTCCTCGAGATTTTCGAAGACAGTCGAGATGCCGGTGGCGGAGAACAACGTGACAGCGTCCTCGGTGTATTTGTCAAAGTCGGTGTCGAAAATGCCCTGGTACATGAAATGGGTTTCCCCGTTGATGGGAAAGAGCAACCAGCGCAGGTAGTGCAGTTTTAGGACCGCAAGAGCGTCCGGCTGCGCGGCGATCGTCTTTTCGATCGTCCTGGCATGTTCGTAGAACTTCTCTTCGCGTCCTGGGATGATTTTCGCGACGATCGAGAAGCCATAACAGGCAGGTGTCTTAGGAAAGATAGGACCGTAACGGCCCTGCTCGACCTTGTCCTCGAAATATCCTCCCTTAGGGATCGCCATCGCGACCGGCTTCGACCAGTCCTGCGTCTTGGAGTCACTCGACATTGCGTTGGGCCTTCCTTGTTCCGTTTCCTCAGTGAATTGATTTGTTGTCGCCCGCAGGTTTTACCGCCGGCGGCGATCGATCAACCGGCAAGAACAGCCGGGCGAGGCGATTGAACGGTCCCCGCAGTAATGCGTACGGGACCAGCGCCAGCAAGGTCGCTGTGAACAGCAGTTCCAGCGGGTAGACAAACCGGATCGTCATGATCTGATAGATGCAATCGAGAACAAGCGCCAACAGGAAAGGGTGATCGCTCCCCGCCAGCCCTCGTGGAGCAACTGCAGACGCCTCTCCGGCCGCGTGAGCATCGCCCACAGATAGCCCTGCCGGCCCTGCCTCGCATCCTCAATGCCAGCACGCAGAGCCAACAAGCTCGCCATCGTCGGCTGAATGTAGAATTGTAAGCTCAGCGAGCCATTCGGCCGCGCGAGAAATTCACCCACCCCCGGCCGATCATTTCTAGCACGGTGCTCATTGCGCAAAGCTTGTCAGGGAAACTCGCTGGAGTTGACGTCGAACCCTTTCAATCCCCCTCCATCGTCTCGCTAGGACGACGCGTGATGATGGTGCACGTGGTGTTCGTGGACGTGAACTTCAGGGACAAGTGGCGCGACCACGACTGTAACGTGGTGCACGAGATAGTCCGAGTGGACGTACCCCTAGTGTCCTGCCCAACCCATGTAGCACCAGGTGTGACCGCAGCTGTGTATGTTGATTTCTGCGCCAGCAGGGATGACCGCCCTCACCTTATGGGTTGTTGAGGGCCCCGATCTTAAATTGAGATTCGCAGTGGTGTGGGTGACAGCGGCGTTGGAAGCGGTGGAGCAAAACCACAAGCTCAACACGCTACCGGCAAAAACAACGGCATGGCGTGATGCCATCAGATCTCCTCCCAATTTTTAAGCGACAAAGTAACGATGTAACTAGCGATCGACAGCGGAATTAGTCAAGTCGTGCCCCGCCAAACCAGGAGTTGGGGAACGACCGCTTTACGTCGATCCGCGACATTCAATCGTTCGCGAGGAATGTCCGTAGTGGGTCCGATTCCGGCCCTCGGATCACCGATCCGAGCGGGCACCACGGGGGTTAGCCGATGAGCTCGAGCGCTCGCCTCGTCGGGCGGCGGAACCAGAGCCACCCGAAATGAGACCGAACACACGTCAGAACAGAACTTGCGCTGCTTCGTGCTCAGCGCTCTCCCGCACTCGATGCAGGTTTTCGGTATGGGTGGTTGCATCCCTTGCCATGCTCGCCTGGGGGCGGGCAGCACCGGCAGGGGGGAGTGAGGCCGGCGCTTCTCAGGCAGACCTTCAGTGAGAGCCCGCGCCAGCCAGCTGGCGACGCCTTGTGCAGCTGGCCGCCAGATTGGGGCCGTCATGGCAAGATGACTGGTCAGGGGCCGGGTAATCCGGATCGTCCCGTCGGACTCCTCGTAGAAGTCGCGTTTCGAGAAGCTGGCATCCGCGAGCCATGCGGCGAGCCAGCCGTCGACGCGCGGGCGAACTGCTTCCATCGCGTCATAGGTGAGGGAGGCGCGACGAGCTGCGTCCGTGTGAAAGATACCGAGGCCTGCGTCGAGACCGACGCCGGTCAGCGCGATAGTCAGCTCACTCGCGAGAACGCCGTATAGGTAATTCAGGACGGCGTTTGCAGGGGTGACGGCGTTGCGAGTGTTCTTCCTGCCAAGCGGGGAGTTGCGGCGGCCAAAGCTCTGCCAGTGCTCCGGCGCCTGCTCCCGGCGCGCGAAACGAAGCGGCACGTCCACCCACAAGGACCAGTATGCCGCAGCAGCGGCGCCTTCGATGCCCAGCAGCTGGACGGCATCTGTGGCGTCGTCGAGCTGCTCGGCGAGATTGATGATGAGCTCGGCTATCTCGCCACTGCCGAGCAGGCGAGCAACCGCAGCCTGTCCATTGAGCTTGGCGCGGAGGATCTCTTGCGCAATGGCGTGACCGACGCCGTTCCCGGTCGCCAACGCTTGGGCACGGCGCAGAGCCGGCTGGTCGGCGCCGGCCGGGGCACTCGCCAGAAGGACCGTACCGTCCCAGTCGAGCTGCACGAGACCCACTCCGACGCCGTGCAACCACTTGATCGCGGCGAAGGTGATGAAGCCGTCCGGTCTTGTGACGACGATACGGTTGATAGGGCAGTCGGCACGACGAAAGCGGTGCGTGGCCATGCGCTGCTCGATCGGCGCCGCAGGGCCCACGTGGTCAGGCGCTACCGGCCACGGGCCGTCAGAAACGACGAGGTACCCGCCATCAACGCGGATGCTGGCGTTGTTGCCGGATAGCGTGAGCACACCATTCTTGATCCGGCCGTAGAGCATGTCCTCGGAGTTCATAGGACGGCCCCGGGCGAAGTCTGGCTGGATGGCGCGCCGGCGCTCTTCAGTCGACGCCGGCCGCCGTCGCGGCAAGCCATTGAACCCCAAATCGACCAGCGCGACCGCTTCGGTGATGACTTTATCCAGTTCGGCGAACGTCGAAGATGAATGAGGAGCGGGAGAATCGCGGCGCGAGCGGCTAACTCCGGCCAGAAAGCCATTAGGAACTGAACAAGGTCTGGCGGCGGCAATGGGCGCTGTCGCTGCGCTTTACGCGCCCGCCAAGAGGGCGGATCCGGGCGCGCTCCGGTCAAAGACTTGATTTACGCGCTCACATCCGGGCTAACAGCATTCCAGTCGACCGTTTGAGCCGCGTCGACCCACCTAGCCAAGGCTTGCCAGTCTCGCCGGGCTTGCGTGAGCTCGTCGTCGGTCGCGTTCTCGAGGATCCGGTCGAGATACGAAAACTCGTAAGTGTGCTCGACATTTTTCAGTTCGCCTGACGGAGGTCCGGCATTGCGAGGAAGGCCCCCTATGCTCAGCACAAGGTTCAAGATAGGTGGATCAGCGTTGTGCATACTCGCGTCGCGAGCCGGACCGGCTCGGCCGGCGGCTGCGAGGTGTGCGTAGTCAGAGAGCGCGGTCCGATGCATTGGGTTGCGAACGCGATTTCGGATAAGCCGAGAACCGCTTGACCGGCGCCGACCGAGCTTCTTCAAGCCGCTGGCCAGATGTTCCTTCGCCCACGCGCGGATATCGACCTCGCGTCCTTCAAGCCATAGCCGCCACAGCCATTCATCGAAATCGCGAGGCGAGTTTGCGCTGAGTTCCAGGAAGCGCTTGATCGTGCCGATGCTCTCGGAAGGGTAGTACGATTCGAAGCCTCCTCTGCCGCGAGACACGAGGCAGGTTTTTAGTCCGAGTTGCGCGAACCCAATCGGCAAGCCTGCGCTCGCCGATACCGGTCTCGACGAGAAGCCTCTCCCTACTGATCCAACCGTTTGGAGGCGCGCTGACGAACGTGCGGGGCTTGGGCATGAGGAGCGTCCAGATTTTTTGCATGGTACGTCGAGACGAAGGCAGTTGCAAGGACGAGGCCCTTGCGGTTCGTCGGCTCTGACCGATAGCGTCCTGCTCGCCAGCTGCTTTGGATCCCAACTCTAATGCCCAGCCCGCGAGGCTTCAGTTTGCTCTTGACTGCCTCTCAAGCCGCCGCACGGCTTGGCGTGCCGATACAGACTGTTCTCGGCTGGGCTGCGGCTGGCGAGCTTCGGATTGCGGGCCAGGACGAGGACGGACGCGCTCTGTTTCGCGAGGCCGCCATAGACAGCCGGGGGAAGGAACTTGCCGAGGCGGATCGTGCGGAGCTGCGCCCTACGAAACAGCCGCGCAACGTAGTCGGCACAATGGCGCGCACGCCACTACCCTGTGGCTGCGATCTAGAGCGCCCTCTCTGCCGAGACGGCGTCGCTCTCAGTACCGCACTTCAATTCGCCGAGTTCCTCACCTTCGTGATGCCGGACGATCCTTGCTACGCAGGTTAGCTGAGGCCTGCCGTGACGCCCTGATGCGGCACTTGAACTCCGCAACTGGCCCCATGGGAGAGCCGGCGGCCGAGCATTCCGCTTCAGACGGCTCGCCTGCTCGTCAGCCTGAAGTGGCCGCTTCAAGCCCTAAGATCCCCATCGACACAAGAACAGAACTGACAACGCGGCGAACAGCGAACGACGGTGTGCGGTCGATCGGTCGCCCTTCGAGCCCGGGTGACGAGATCACCGAGTGAGCCACGGAACGGCGCAGGCTTATTTGGGGGCGCGAGATCGGGTTAGAGGAAATGCTTGCGTAACACCTTCCGAAGGCGCGTGCGACGGCAGACGATCGCCTGCACGACTTCACGTGGTTTCTCGGGCCGGCGCGTTCGTCCATCCTCGGGCGAGTCTTCAGCTCTTGTAACGAATGATCCCCACGCCGTAGCGCTGGTGCTCGGAGAGCGACGGCTCGAAACAAACTCCAGCGTTGCTGCGCCTTCGGAGGTGTTATGCAAGATTCTTCTCTAACTGATCTCGCGCCCCCTAACAAGCCTGCGCCGCTCCGTGGCTCACTCGGTGATCTCGTCACCCGGGCTCAAGGGCGACCGATTTACTGCACACCGTCGTTTGCTGTTCGCTATGATCGCGATCGGGATCTCATCCAGGCGCTCGAAGCGCCGCGCAGCTCATTCTACCGTTGGAAATTTAAGGGTCATCGCCCCAACCTACAGGCTCGCGCGAAAATCTATCAACTCGCGGTCCACCATGGGTTGATCGCAGCCGCTCCGCCAACACTGAGACCGAGATCGCAGCCGGGCCGATGCCCGAAACTAGAATCGACTATGGGCTGGGCCGAGAAACTCTTTTTTGGCATCGGCGCTGCAGCATTGATCGGCGCCTTTGCCGCGGCCCTGATCCGCGCCACTTAAAAGACCCGCCGTTTCGGAACCTCGAAGCCACCCTCCGGAGGCCGCGAGCTCTATGACCTGCAACACAGGCCAACGATTACCCTTGACCTATGCAACTCGCGCATGGCGTAGGTGGGTGCGTCATGAAACGGCACACCTACCCCATTTCCCCGCCTCCCGCTCTCCCTCGGGGAGAGGGGGCGGGGTGAGGGCGGTGGGGCAAGCCCTCATCCGGCCAGGTTCGCTGGCCACCTTCTCCCTGAGGGATAAGGGCGCGGCCGCCCTTATCCGGCGCCATAGCCCGTCCGGAAGGACGGGCGTCCCGCCGGACGCCCAATCGCGCCACAACCGGGTCTGGGCCCGGGACAGCTCTTCTCCCAGGGGGAGAAGAGCGCGCGCCCCCTTAAGAGCGGGCGGCGCTGACCAGCACCGGGTCAGGCCGGTAAAGCGCGGGAAAGAACCGCTTCAAATTCGAGACCTTCGGCAGGTCGTTATACACGATGTACGGGTAGGTCGGATTCTTCGCCAGAAAATCCTGGTGATAGTCCTCGGCGCGATAGAAGGTCTTGTCCGGCTCGATTGTGGTGACGATCGGCGAGGGGAACACATGCGCCGCATCGAGCTGCGCGATATAGGCCTTCGCCACCTTCACCTGCTCGTCGCTCGTCGGGAAGATCGCGGAGCGGTATTGCGTGCCTTCATCCGGGCCCTGGCGATTGAGCTCTGTCGGGTCGTGGGCGACCGAGAAATAGATCTGCAGGATGCGCCCATAGCTGATCTTGCGCGGATCGTAGGTGATCTGCACCGATTCCGCATGCCCCGTATTGCCTTCTGAGGTCATCTCGTAGTGCGCGGTCGCCTTGGCCCCGCCGGCATAGCCGGAAACGGCGTTGGTCACCCCGGCCACATGCTGAAAGACGCCCTGCACGCCCCAGAAGCATCCCCCCGCGATCACCGCGACTTCGGACGTTTTGGCGCCCGCCTGCTCGTCAAGGGTGGGCGGCGGCGCGACATGGGCCTCTTCGGCCGTCGACCGGGTGGCGACGAACCCGGCCGCGGCGAGAAGCCCAACCAGCATCAGCGCCGGGAAAGCAGCGCCTCTCGTGAAGGACGAAATCGTTCGGCCCAGACTCCAGTGTGGGGAATTGCGAATCATCAAAGCGGGCCTCCAATAAGCGGTGAGTATGGCGTTGACGCGACAGCCGATCTTACTCACGCAGTCGTGTCATCACACTTGCGAGAGCTTCGTCCCGCGCCGCTCAACTTCGTTCACGGGCGTTGTGTTACAGGGCGAGGTTCTTAACCAAAGGTAAACGCAAGACCGCCTCAGGCGGTCGCCGGCTTGAAGGTCAGCGCGACACCGTTCATGCAATAGCGCAGGCCCGTGGGCTTCGGTCCGTCGTCGAACACGTGGCCGAGATGGCCGTCGCAGCGATGGCAGGTCACCGCCGAGCGGATCATGCCGAAGGTCCGGTCCACGTGGGTGTCCACCGCCTTGTCGAGCGGGGCCCAGAAGCTCGGCCAGCCGGTGCCACTGTCGAACTTGGTCGAGGACGAAAACAGGTCCAGGCCGCAGCCGGCGCAGGCGAACACGCCCTTCCGTTCCTCATGCAAGAGCGGACTGGTGAAGGGCCGCTCGGTGCTTTCCTTGCGCAGGATCTCATATTGTTCGGGGGTCAGCTTGGCGCGCCACTCGGCGTCGGTATAGGCGACATGGTCATCCCCGCCGGCCCGCGCTGCCGTCGCCTGCAGGAGACTGGCGCTCGCGATCGCGGCAAGGCCGCTGAGAGCCGTTCGACGCGTCAACATTCTCGACCTCCCTAGTACGGCGGATCTACAGATCGATCCCGGTCCGTAAACCCTATACGCTCGAAACCGGAGCCGGTTACAGAGAGCGATGAAATTCTTCGGCCTCGCGCCGGACGGCTCCCGGCGGCGCCGGGAGTTGACCGGAGGGGCCCGCTCCTGAAACATATCGCGAGCGTCGCAGAACAACAAAACCTCACGCCCCCCGATCGTCATCGGCTCTAGAGGAAACACCCCATGGCCGCCATCAATTCGGTCGCCGACCTTGCGATTGAGGGCGAGGTCGCGCTGGTCACCATCAATTCACCGCCGGTGAACGCCTTATCGCAGGCCGTCCGCGACGGGCTCAAACGCGGCGTCGAGGCGGCCGAGGCGAACGGCGCTGTCAAGGCGATCGTCCTCATCTGCGACGGGCGGACCTTCATCGCCGGCGCCGACATTGCGGAATTCGGCAAGCCCCCGTCCCCGCCCCACCTTCCCGAAGTGCTGAACGCGATCGAGAACGCCTCGAAGCTGGTGATCGCCGCGCTGCATGGGACGGCGCTCGGCGGCGGGTTCGAGGTGGGGCTGACGGCGCATTACCGAATAGCGGTTCCGTCGGCGAAATGCGGCCTGCCCGAGATCAAGCTCGGCCTCATCCCCGGCGCGGGCGGCACGCAGCGCCTGCCACGGCTCATTGGAGTCGAGAAGGCGCTCGAAATCATTCTGTCCGGGACGCCGTTTGGCGCGCGCGAGGCCAAGGAATGGGGCGTGGTCGACGAACTCGCCGAGGAGGGCAAGCTGCGCCAGTCCGCGATCGCCTGCGCGAGGCGTCTGATCGCCGAGAAGGCGCCCTTGAAGAAGGCGCGCGACCGGACCGAAAAGCTCGAGCCGGCGCGCGACCATCCGGAGATTTTCGAGGCCATCCGCAAGGCCAATGCGCGAAAGTTCCGCGGCTTCGAAGCCTGGGAGAAGGCGATCGAATTGGTCAGGAACGCGGTCGATCTGTCCTTCGACGAGGGCGTCGCGAAGGAGCGCGCCATGTTCATGGCGCTGCTTCAGACGACGCAGTCCAAGGCCCAGCGCTATGTCTTTTTCGCCGAGCGGCAGGCGGCGAAGGTCGCCGACATAGAGGCTGACACGCCGACCCGGAAGATCGCCAAGGTCGGCGTGATCGGCGCCGGGACCATGGGCGGCGGCATCGCCATGAATTTCCTCTCCGGGGGCATCCCGGTCAGTATCGTCGAGACCTCGAAAGAGGCGCTCGACCGCGGCGTCTCGATCATGCGGCGCAACTACGAGGCGACCGCCAGGAAGGGCCGCCTGACGATGGCTGAAGTCGAGGAGCGGATGGGGAGGCTCATCCCCACGCTCGACTTCAATGCGCTCGCCGACGCGGACCTCGTGATCGAAGCGGTGTTCGAAGACATGGAGCTGAAAAAGAGCGTGTTCGAGCGGCTCGACGCGATCGCCAAGCCCGGCGCGATTCTCGCCTCCAACACTTCCTATCTCGACGTCGACGCGATCGCGGCGATGACCAAACGGCCCGAGAACGTGCTCGGCATGCATTTCTTTTCGCCCGCCAATGTGATGCGGCTGCTCGAGATCGTGCGGGGCGCGAAGACGTCGAAATCCATGCTCGCAACCATCGTCCAGCTTGCGCCGAAGATCGGCAAGGTCCCGGTCGTCGTCGGCGTCGCTTATGGCTTCGTCGGCAACCGGATGCTGGCGCAGCGCCAGCGCGAGGCGTCGAAGCTCATCTTAGAAGGCGCGACGCCCTCGGACGTCGACCGGGTGCTTGTCGACTTCGGCCTGCCGATGGGGCCGTTCGCGATGAGCGATCTCGCCGGTCTCGACATCGGCTGGTCGGCCGTGACATCGAAGCGCGCGACGATCCGCGAAATCCTGTGCGAGGAGGGACGGCGCGGGCAGAAGACCGGCGCGGGCTTCTACGACTATGACGAAGCGCGCAACGCCAAACCTTCGGCGCATGTCGAGGCGATCATCCGCGATTTCGCCGCCTCGAAGGGAATCGAGCAGCGCGAGGTCGAGCGACGCCGAGATCCTCGAGCGGCTCATCTATCCGATGATCAACGAGGGCGCGAAAATCCTCGAAGAGGGCAAGGCGCAGCGCGCTTCCGACATCGACATCGTCTGGATCAACGGCTACGGCTGGCCAGTCTATCGCGGCGGCCCGATGTTCTACGCCGACAGGGTAGGACTGAAAGCGATTCTGGCCAGACTCAAGGCGTTTGAGGCCAAGTTTGGCGATGACTTCAAGCCGGCGGGGCTACTGGAAAAGCTGGCGGCCGAGGGCGGGACGTTTACGAAGTCATGACGCAACTGGAGACCCATCATGCGTGAAGCCGTCATCGTCTCAACCGCGCGCACGCCGATCGGCAAGGCCTATCGCGGCGCGTTCAACGACACCCAGGCCCAGACCCTCGGCGGGCACGCGATTAAGAGCGCGCTCGAGCGCGCTTCAGTTGAGCCCCGCGAGGTCGACGACGTGGTGATGGGCGCGGCGCTCCAGCAGGGGTCGCAGGGCTTCAACGTGGCCCGCCAGTGCGCCTTGCGCGCCGGGCTTCCAACCAACGTCGCCGGCATGTCGGTCGACCGGCAATGCGCTTCGGGGCTCATGGCGATCGCCACCGCCGCGAAGGAAATCATCGACGACGGCATGAGCGTCACCATCGGCGGCGGCCTCGAATCCATATCGCTGGTCCAGAACGACAAGATGAACCGCTATCGCGGCCAGGACCCGTGGCTCGTCGAACATCGCGACGACCTCTACATGACCATGCTCGAGACGGCGGAGATCGTCGCCGAGCGCTACCAGGTGACCCGCCAGCGCCAGGACGAATATGCGCTCCAGTCGCAGCAAAGGACCGCCGCGGCCCAGGCCGCCGGGCGCTTCGACGCCGAGATCGCGCCCTTGGCGACCGTGATGAAGGTCACCGACAAGGCGACCGGCGCCGTATCCGACAAGCCTGTCACCCTGAAGCAGGATGAGGGCCCGCGCGCTGACACGACTTTGGCTGGCCTCGCCGGCCTGAAGCCGGTGTTCGCCGACGGGCAGCAGGTCAAGGCGGGGTCGTTCATCACGGCTGGCAACGCCTCGCAATTGTCGGACGGCGCGAGCGCCTGCGTATTGATGGAGGCCAAGCTCGCGAGCCAGCGCAATCTCGAGCCGCTCGGGATTTATCGCGGCATCGCGGTCGCCGGCTGCGATCCCGACGAGATGGGCATCGGCCCCGTCTTCGCCGTGCCGAAGCTGCTCAAGGCGCATGGCCTCAAGGTCGACGACATTGGCCTCTGGGAATTGAACGAAGCCTTCGCGGTCCAAGTGATCTACTGCCGCGACCGGCTCGGGATCGACAACGACAAGCTCAACGTCGACGGCGGCGCGATCGCGGTCGGTCACCCTTACGGAATGAGCGGCGCGCGGATGACCGGCCACGCGCTGATCGAGGGCAAAAGGCGCGGCGCGCGCTATGTCGTGGTGACGATGTGCGTTGGCGGCGGCATGGGGGCGGCCGGCCTGTTCGAAGTCGCCTGAACTCTTTAAAAGCGTTCGCTCGTGGCCGAACTCGAACCCCATGGCGCCGCTCGCGGCCTTTCGCGGGCAAAAGCCGCCGGCGCCGGGCTGGTTCGAGCGTGTGGTTGCGATCGAGCCCGAGCGGTCGTTCGTCGCCGTCGAAGGCGCGCAGGTTGAAACGCTCACCTGGGGCGAGCGCGGTAGGCCGGGCCTCATTTTTCTGCACGGCGGGGCGGCGCATGCCGACTGGTGGAGCTTCATCGCCCCGTTCTTCGCCCGCGAGCGGCGGGTCATCGCGCCGTCGTTCACCGGCATGGGGCGTTCTGACTGGCGGTCCTCGTATGACTTCCGCCAGTTCGTGCGCGAGGCGCGGGAATCAGCGCGCAAGGCGGGCGCATACGAAGGCGGGCCGCCCGTCGTCGTTGGCCATTCGTTCGGCGGGCGCATCGCGGTCGGGCTCGCGCATGATTTCGGCGACGAGCTCGCCGCGGCGGTGATGGTCGACCCGCCCTTCTTCGCGCCGCAGAACCAGCGCAGCCCTGCTCCTCCTCGCGCGAGCTCGCGGGAGCATAGCGTCAGGCCCTCGCTCGAGGCGATCATCGCCCGGTTCCGCCTCGCCCCGCCGCAGGCCTGCGACAATCTGTTCATTCTCGATTTCATCGCCCGCCGCTCGGCGAAGAAGGCCGTCGACGCCGAAGGCAAGCCCGGCTGGTCGCTGAGCTTCGACCCGCATTTCTGGGAACGGTTCGGGCGGCTCGATCCGGTGGCGCTGGTCAAGGAGATGCACGTCCCGCTTGCACTGATCCGCGGCGGCAAGTCGCAGCTCTTCCGGCCCGAGGACGCCGCCTGGCTCCTGAGCCTCATTGCGCCCGGCTCCCCTTATGTCGAGATCCCGGAGGCCGAGCACCACGTGATGATCGACCAGCCGCTCGCTTTCGTCGCGGGCTTGCGCGCGCTGCTGGCGGCGTGGCCCGCCGCGAAGGTGGGGTAGCGGCGCAGCTCCCCGCGGCGCGTTCCTATTGTGACGACCGTCACTTCGCGCCCCGCCGCCGGCGCGATAGGAATCCGCGATTTTCCTGCATTTCGATGCAGGCCATTGATTGCCTGAAGCGAAAAGGGGAGGACGCCATCATGGATGACGGTTTGCAGGGTCTCACGCCGGTCGAGCCCATGGGACCCGTCGGGATCATGCCGAACAGGCAGCATCAGAAGTTTCACGGCTTCATGAAAGGCGCGCCTTACGAGCTCGCCGTCGTCGAGTTTGACGATCAGGGGCGATGTTATGACCGCGGGCAGATGGACGGTGTCGCGCAACGCCTCGAAGCGCTGGCGCCGGACAATTCCACAACGGGGGAGGACGTGATCCTCGTCGTGTTCGTGCATGGTTGGCAGCACGACGCCCGCACGGATGACGACAATTTGACCGCGTTCAGGGCGCTGCTCAGCAAGACGGTCGAGTACGAGAGGCGCCACGCGTCCGCCGGCGTCGCGCCGCGCGCAGTTCTCGGCGTCTTCGTCGGCTGGCGGGGGCTATCGGATTTCGGCTTGGGCGGCGCCGTCGCGGATGCGACCTTCTGGACCAGGCAGGCGGCCGGCCAACGGGTTGCGGCGGGCTCGGTGCGGGAATTGTTCGGGCGGCTGCGCCATTATCGCAACCGCCAGCAAAAGCGCGGCGGAAACCCGCTGCTCGTGATCGTCGGCCACAGCTTCGGCGGCATGATCGTCTTTTCCGCTCTAGCGCAATCGCTGATTCAGGCGGCGTCAGCACCGGTTGGCAGGATGACGCCGGAATTCGCCGACCTGGTGCTGCTGGTGAATCCGGCCATCGAAGGCGCGCGCTACATTCCGATTTACGATCTTGTGACGAGCCCGGCCTTTCAGGCGCGCACGACGAAGCAGCTTCCGGTCTTCATCTGCGCGCAGGCCGAGAATGACCGGCCGGTCGGCTTGGTGTTTCCGCTTGGCAACGCCGGACACGCGATCGACGAAGCGACGATCGATGAGCTGGAGAAGTGGTGCGTCACGCACGCGTTCGGCTTCGTGCCCAGCTTCCGCACCCACAAGCTGGCTGGCCCGACCACCGACAAGCCCTTCGCGCTCGACCCGCCCGGAACGACGCAAGTCAACCCATTCTGGATGGTTGGCGCGGCGAAAGAGGTGATCGACGGACATGGGGGCATCTGGCAGACGCCATTTCTGCTGTTCATTGCGAGCGTCGTCTTTCAGCACGTGCAGGCCTCGAAGAGGGCGCCGGCCGGCGCCCTGGCGGAGGCTCGAACCGAAGCCGCGCCGGCGGGCGATCTCGCGGAATTCGCGAAATCCATCGGCCCGATCGAGCTTCCCAAACGCTGACGCGGACGCGCAGCTTCACTCGAGCCTCACCGTCACCGCGTCCGACGCGCCCTTGGCGTCGGTCACCGACACGTGGGCGAAGCCTGCGCCATCCGGCTTCCAGGCCGACTGGCGCTTGATCTCGGCTTCGCCGACCGGCGCGCCGTTGACGAACCAGGTGAACGGCGGGGCGCCGCCGAGCGCCTTCAGGGCCAACGGCTGATCGCGCTCGCCGTCTTTCAGGCCGAGATCGATCAAGGCGCCATCGGGGGGGAAGGCGATCTTGAGCGACGCCGCCTCCGGCGCAGCGAAGCTCTTCGGCGCATCCTGGCGCAGGCGCCGCAACGGCGGCGGGAGGTCGGCGGTGATCGCCGCTCTCAAGACGCCCTTAGGCGGCGCAATGGGCTCGATGCTCCGGCCCAGCCGCTCGAAAGCGTCGAACAGGATCGGCGCCGCCGCCTCGCGGCCGATCAGGCCGGCCGTTGGGCCATTGTCTGGCCGCCCGACCCAGACCGCGATCGTCGTCCGCCGGTCGAAGCCGATCGCCAGCGCATCGCGGAAACCGTAGGACGTGCCGGTCTTGAAGGCGATCCGGCCTTTCAGCGCATTGGCGGGCGGCGGCGCGCCGCGCAGGATGTCCGCGACATAATAGGCCGCGACAGGATCGGTCACGCGCCTTTCGCCGATGACCGGCGGCTGGCCGTCGAGCCGTTCGATGAGCGGCGGCGCCTCGCCGCCGCGGGCGAAGCCGGCGTAGAGGCGCGCAATATCGGTGAGCGTGATCCCGAGCCCGCCAAGGCCGATGGCGAGGCCGACCGGCGTATCCTTCGGCAGAGCGATCTCGGCCCCGGCGCTGTGCAGACGGGCAAGAAAAGTGGCCGGGCCGACGTCGGACAGGAGTTCGACCGCCGGGAGGTTGAGCGACATCTGCAGCGCCTTGCGCGCCGTCACCGCGCCTTCGTAACCGAGATTGAAATTCTCCGGCGCGTAGGCGCCGTAGCGCATCGGTCGGTCGAACAGCCGCGTCTCTGGATGGGCGAGGCCCTGCTCGAAGGCGAGCGCATAGATGAAGGGTTTCAGCGCCGAGCCGGGCGAGCGGGGCGCGCGCGACATGTCGATCGCGCCGTCGCGCGATGTGTCGTCATAGTCCGCTGAGCCCACGCGGGCGCGAATTTCGCCGGTCGCATTGTCGACGACGACGATCGCCGCCGACAGCTTCGGCCCGAGCCGCGCGACGCTGTCTTTCGCGAGAGTCTCGAGCTTTCGCTTGCAGGCGCGCGTCGATCGAGAGCTTGATGACCTCGGCCTGGCGGTCGGCGGCGACCGCCTCCTCGGCCGCGTGCGCAGCGAGCGCCGGAAACCCTAAGCGCGCCTGAGGAACCGGTGCGCGCTTGGCCGCCGCGGCGTCGGCTTCGCTGATGAGACCGCGCGCAGCGACGCGGTCGAGCACACGGTCGCGCGCCGCGCGCGCCGCCGTCGGCGAACGATCGGGCCGGCGCGCTTCCGGCGATTGCGGCAGCGCGACTAATAGTGCCGTCTCGGCAAGGGTGAGCCTCAACGGCTCCTTGCCGAAATAGGCGAGCGAAGCCGCCCGCACGCCCTCGAGATTACCGCCGAACGGCGCGAGCATGAGATAGCGGTCGAGCGTCCCTTTCCTTCCGACCTCACGCTCGATCTCGAGCGCGCGGGCGATCTGGCGCAGTTTGGCGGCGATCGTGCGCTCCGGCCTGGGCTCGATCAGCCGCGCGACCTGCATCGGCAATGTCGAGCCCCCAGAGACCACGTGGCCGCGCATCAGCCATTGCGCGCCGGCGCGAAGGAGAGCGCGAAAGTCGACCCCGTCGTGCTCGTAGAAGCGCCCGTCCTCGTAAGCCACGAGCATTGCGAGATAGCGCGAATCAACGTCGTGCGTGGTCGCCGGCAGACGCCAGCGCCCGTTGGCCATGGTGAAAGGCCTGAGCAGCCGGCCGTCGCGATCGACGACGAGCGTCGAGCCCTCGCGCGAGTTGGCAAGGTCGAGCGGGCCGAGGCTTGCCGTGTAGCGCTTCCAGGCGACGGACGCGCCCAAGCCCGCCGCCGCGATGAGCGCGATGGCTGCTGCGAAGGCGAAAACGAGGAGACGAAGGCGCGTCACGCCGCACCCTCATCAGGTCGGCTACGCCGACCACCTTCTCCCCCAGGGAGAAGGGAGCGCGCCCTCTCCCTCGGGCAGAGGGGTTGGGGGTGAGGGCAAGGGTCTTGCCGCCTCACTTCGCCCTCACCGTGAGCTCCCCAAACGCGGTGCGGCCGTAGCGTTCGGGATCGTACATGTCTTCGGCGGTCGCCGGCGGATAGATGTAGCGGCCGGGGGCGACGGCGCGCACCACATAGGCCATGGTGATGAACGCCGACTGGCCCTCGGCGCGATCGAACGCCGCCACGAAACGGTCGTCGCGATACTCGGTATGGGTGGGTTCAACATCTTTGCTCAGCCACGAGAAGGCTTCGACCGAGCCACTATCGACCAAAGCCGGATTGTCGATCTCAAGGCCGGCGGGCAACCTGTCGACGACGAGCAGCCGCGCGTAGCGCGCCTGCGCTTCCGTCACTTTGAGCGCCACCACGACGCGCTCGTTCTGGGCCATGCTTTGCAACCAGTCGATCCTGGTTCCGTCAAGCTTGTAGAACGACCGCTCGATCGCATAGCCGTTGGCGGCGGCGGGGTCCGGCTCGATCGGCGCGCCCGAGACCGAGACAACGAGCTCCGCAGCGTTCTCTCCCGCATTGGCGATGACGATCGACCGCGCGGAAAGCGTCGGCCCGCTCCAGCGGCGATAGAGCGCGCCTTTGACCGGTTCGCCGTCGACCCTGAATTGGGCGAGGCTCGCGTGCTCGGCAAGCGCCTCGGCTGCGAGCGTCATCCAGTTCATTTCCTGCGTGCTGAGAAACGAGCGCGACGCTCTCGCCTGCTCAAGCACGGCGCCGGCGCGCGCGATCGCGTCGCCCTGAATCGCGCCGCCGAGATTGGCCTCCGCGACGAGCGCCAGCACGGCCGCCGCATCGCGCAAGCGTGAGCCATAGTCGGGCCGCGAGACGTTCTCGTCGCGCTCGGCGTCGAGAGCTTTAAGCGCTGCGCCAAAAGCGCTGGCGGCGCGCGCCTGATCTCCAAGCATGGCCAGCGCAGCCGCAAGCTGCGCCTTGCCGAGCGGGGTGGTGAAGGCGTCGAGCTTGGCGTCAGTGAGGTAGCGCAAATCGCCGATCACGGGGCGCCCGTTGCGGGCGAGAACATAAAGCGCATAGGCGAGCGCCGCGGAATTGTCCTTGGTTGGCTCGGGCGCGTTGACGACTTCGTTGCGCAGCCGGTCGAGCGCCTGTTCGAACGCCTGGCCCGGCACGGCGAAATTGCGCTCGCGCGCACGGGTCAGGAAGTCGGTGACGAACGCGTCAAGCCAGAGATCGTCGTCATTGCTGTCGGCGCTCCACATGCCGAACGCGCCGCTGGCGCTCTGGCGGCTGAGCTCGCGGTCGATCGCCTGGTTGATCCGCGCGTCGAGATCGGGATCGACGCCGAGATGTTCGATCGAGGCGAGGCGATTCACGTAGAGGAGCGGCATCGCGATCGAGACCGTCTGCTCGGAACAGCCGTACGGATAGCGCTGCAGCGCGGCCAGGAGGGCCGGCGCGTCGAGCGCTCCGAAGGGCGAGGCGGAGATCGCAATCGAGCCCGTGCCGGGAATGAAGTCCGCGACAAGATCGCCGGACAGGGTCTGGCTTCCTCTGGGCGGCAAAGGCGTCACCGTTCGCCGGTAGGATTGAGGCGCGCCGGAGGCGATTCCGAGCTTGAAGTGCTGAGTGAGATCCGTCTTCGGTCCCGTGAGCCTGAGGTCAAGCCCAGCTACGCCGACGCCGGCGGCCGTGATCGGCATTGCAACCGACTGGCGCTGATGCGCATCGAGGCGAACCGTCTTCGTCATCGAATTCGCGTCGGCGGTGAGCGGCCCATGGATGTCGAGGTCGAGCTTGTAGTCGCCAGCCTCGCCCTCGACATTGTCGAGATCGACATGCATTTCGGAGCGGTCGCCGACATTGAGGAAGCGTGGCAGCGTCGCGGCGACGACGACAGCATCGCGCACCGTGACGTCAGCCTGAGCGGACCCGACCTTGTCTTTCGACCAGGCGACGGCGGTCAGCCGCACCGAGCCGTTGAACGCCGGCAGATCGAACGAGACAGACGCGTTCCCCTGATCGTCCACCCGGACGATTCCGGAGAACAGCGCAAGGGGCTCCTGCGTCGGCAGATTGCCTTCGAGCGCGCCGCCCGCGTCGCCGCCGGTATGGATGGCGCCGGCCGCCCCCTGCATGCCATCGATCAGCATGCCCCAGAGATCGCGAATCTCGACCGGCAGCTTGCGCTGGCCGAAGAAATAGGCGTTCGCGTCGGGCGTCTTGAATCCGGTCAGGTTGAGGATGCCGAGGTCGACCGCCGAGACGGTCACCCGCGCCGCTTGGCCCGGCGCAAGTCCCGCGATGTGGACGGGAACCGTCATCGATTGGCGCGGCCGCGCGAGTGGCGGCGCGTCGAGCTTGATGTCGAGCGTATGCGAGCCGCGATCGATGGCGAACCAGGCGACGCCGATCGCGCGCCCGGGCATGCGTTTGGCGCCAATGTCGAGCGGACGATGGGTCAGCGCAACCGCGTAGGCGCCAGGGCCCCAATCGCCGCCGATGGAGAACGGCACGACATTGTCGCCTTGGACAAGATCGACGTCGACGAAGTGCTCGATCCTGTCGCCGACAAGCGCGATGGTCGCCTTGCCCGCGAAGGCGGAGGCGATGCGCAACTTCGCCTCCTCGCCAGCCGCGTAATTCGTCTTGTCGAGGGTCACGACCACGTTGTCGGGCGTGTCGGCGCTCGCCGTTCCCGACCAGCCGACGTCGAATGTGACGCTCGTCTCCTCGCCGTCGAGCGTCTTGATGTCGAGACGATGCGCGCCCCAGCCGACACGGGCCGAAAATTTCGCGGCCATGTCGGCGCCGATGTCGATCGTCCCGCTGGCCAGGCGCTTCGACGACTTGACCGGCTCATAGCTCCAGCGGCCGTCGGCGTTGAACCACTGATAGTCGTTGGTGACCTGATAGAGCGACCAGGCCGCGCCTTTCCGGGCGATGCGCCGGCCGTCCGGCTGAACCGCGATCGCCTCGAAGGTCGCGACGTCGCCCGCGCTCAGCGAAGCGTCGAAGTCTCGTCTGACGCCAACCATCACGGCCTTTGGCCTCACGGACAAAGTCAGCGTGCGCTCGACCGTGCGGCCGCCCGGCTCGCCGACATCGACGATCAGTTTCGCTTCAAGCGGGCGCGTGCTTGCGCCTTCCGGCAATGCGACCGAAAGGTCGGCGTGGCCTTTGCCGTCGGTCTCAACCTTGTCGGAGAACTGGGTCTCGACGGTGGTGAAATCGTCGTCGGCGAGGCCAGCGACATAGCCAGGAAACCCGGCGAGCGCCCTGCCTTCGACCGCCTGCAGCCGGATCGCGCCGGTGACGTCGAGCCCGCTCGCGGGCGCGCCGTAGAGGAACCGCGCGTCGAGCGAGAACGCGACCGGTTCGCCCGCGTCGATGACCGGCTTCGCCGGATGCAGGGTGAAATCGAGCCGCTCGGGAATGTAGTCCTCGAGCAGGAACTCGACCCGGCCGATGCTCGAGCCCTTCGGATCGGCGTAAGCCTCGATCGACCATTTTCCCGCCGCGGAACCTGGCAGCAGCGGAATGGCGTAGGCGCGGCCGCCGAGACCCTGGTCGGGCAGCGTCGCGCGCCGATATTCGACGCCGTCCGGCCGCTTGACCACGAGCGTCAGGGCTAAGCCGGATTTCGCCACGCCCTTCGAGTCGCGCAGAAGGGCCGTGGCGAACACGGTCTCGCCGGAGCGGTAGACGCCGCGCTCGGTGTAGAGGAATGCGTCGAGCGCGGCGGGCGGATCGCGGCCCGCGACGCCGCGGTCCGTGAGGTCGAACGCGTTCTGCGCGAGGCTGAGAAATCCATAGTCGCCGGCGAGGGTGGCGACCAGAAGGCCGGGCGCCGAACCGCCTTTGCCACGCGACAGCCCGGGATCGAAATCGACCCGTCCGTCGGCGCCTGTGGTCTTCGCCGCCAGCACTTCGTTGTTGCGCGCAATGAGCCTGAGCTCGACGCCGGCGAGCGGCCCGGCTGAACCCAGCGACTGGACAAGCGCATGCACGCCGTCGTCGCTGGAGATCGCGGTGAGTCCCAAATCCGAGACTACCATCCATTGCGCCGCGAGCTGCACGCTCTCGTCCGCGCTGGCGTCGGCGGGATTCGCCGAGCCCTTCCACGGCCGCGCGGTGATCACATAGACGCCGGGCTCGAGCTTGCCGACCGCGTCAAGCACCGGAAAGTCGGTGACGACGTCCTGGTTGAGCGCGGAGGCGACGTCCATCGTCCCGCTCCAGACTTTCGCTCCGTCCTGCGAGGCGATTTCCGTCGCGCGCGACGAATCGATGGGTTTAAGAAAGTCGTCGCGATTGACGGTCGCCAGCAGATTGCGGTCGCCGATGCGATAGACGTCGATCGAGACTTTGTCCGTGTTGACAGTGACGAGCGGGGCGCCCTTCTGGCCCTCGCGCGGGAGCACGTAGGCCCGCCCAGCGAAATGCGCCTGCGGCGAGCGGTCGCGCACGTAGATCTCATAGTCGGCCGATTTGAGCAGCGATTCGCCGACCGCCGAGGGGAGGCCCTGCCGCAGCACGATCGCGTAGCGCTCGCCATGCTTGAGGCCCTCGACGCAGATCTGCTGGTCCTCGTTCGAGATCGCGGTGTCGCTCGATCCCGACACCGCGACATAGGGCGAAAAATCGGTCCGGCGCGCGAGCGGTTCCGAGAAGTTGAAGCACACGCGCGGCAAAGCCGAACTCGTTGTCGACCCTGTAATCGAGGATGCGGAACCCGTGCTCGGCGCGCATCGCCTCGTAGGTCTTGCGCACGTCGATGGAGTCCCGGCGGTCGAGCGAAGCTTTCAGGGCGTCGAGCGCGGGGCGCCATTGCTCGTGGCGAGCAAGCAGATCGGCGAGCTCAGCAAGCGCGTCGGCCTGGGCGTTCGGCGTCGTCGAATGCTGATAAGCGGCATAAGCGGCCGTCGCGCCTCGCGTGACCATTTCATAGCGATCGTTCGCCTTGGCGTCATCGGCCGCGGCAGCGATCCCGGCGTAAGCGAGCCAGTTGGCCGGGTCCTTGGGCGCGGCGGTGATCGCTGCGCCTGCGAGCTTCTCGGCGGTCGCGAAATCGCCTCCGGCGACAGCCCTGGCGGCTTCGCCGAGCAATTGCTGCGGCGTCTTGCCCTTGACCTGATCGCCAATCGCCGCGGTCGCGACGCGCAACGTCTCCGTGAGCCGCACGGCGTCGCTCGCCATGTCCTCGCGCGCGAAGGGCTTGGTCTCGGCGGCGCCGGCGCTTCCGGCAAGCAGGATGAGCAAGAGGGCGAGCGAGCGCAGAGCGTGAAGCATAGGCGACCTATCAATTTTTCAGCGCGTCCTTGCGCTGTGAATTTAGCACGAGGTTTAAGCGCTTTCGATGAAAAACAGCCGCAGGCGCTCTCGACAAATATGGCGCGACCATCGGGCGCGGAGGCGAGGCGGAAAGCCCATGATGAAAGCCGCTCGTTTTGCCGGCGGGTGGTCGAATTCGGAGACAGCCTCGATCCAGCTCAGAGCCTGATCCTCGCCGCCCGTAGCGGAATCGCGCTTTGCCCTTCCCCCAAGCCATCGTCCTTAACACCAACGCGCGAGGCCGCAACCTTGCGCTTGGCTGCCGACACGCTAAATATAGTAAAAAAACCGGCCGCGGCGTCCTAGAGAACCCGATATGTTGCAATCTCTTCTGGCCGAGGGCGGGCCGCTGCTGGCGGACGGCGCGACGGGGACCAACCTCTTCGCCATGGGCCTGACTTCCGGCGATTCGCCCGAGCTGTGGAACGCCGAGCATGCCGATCGGATCGAAAGCCTGCATCGGGCCTTCGTTGAAGCGGGCTCCGACATCATTCTGACCAACAGTTTCGGGGCCAACCGCCGCCGCCTGATGCTGCACAAGCTCGAGGGACGGACGCGCGAGCTCAATCGTCTCGCCGCCGCGATCGCGCGCAAAGTCGCCGACAGCGCCGGGCGGCCCGTCGTCGTCGCCGGATCGGTCGGACCGACGGGCGATCTTCTGGCTCCGCTCGGACCCTTGAGCGAAGACGAGGCGGTCGACGTATTTACCGAGCAGATCGAGGGCCTGCGCGAAGGCGGTGCCGACGTCGCCTGGATCGAGACCATGTCCGCGCCGGAGGAAATGCGCGCGGCGGCGCGGGCCGCGGCCAGGTGCGGCATGCCCTACACCCTCACCGCCAGCTTCGACACCGCCGGACGGACCATGATGGGCGTGGCGCCAGCCGCGTTCAGCGAGCTTATCGCGGCTTTCGATCCGGCTCCTGTCGCCTACGGCGCCAATTGCGGCGTCGGCGCCTCAGATCTTTTGGCGGCGATCCTTGGGATGAAGCCGGGCGGGATCCTGATCGCCAAGGCCAACGCCGGCGTGCCGCAATGGCATGGCGCAGAAATCCACTATTCCGGCACGCCAGAGCTGATGCAAAGATACGCAGGTCTGGCCGCGGATTGCGGCGCGCGCATCGTCGGCGGCTGTTGCGGGAACACGCCGGAGCACGTGAAGGCGATGCGCCGGGGCCTCGACGCCCGCAAGCCCGGGAAGCGCCCGGATGTGGAGGCGATCGTCGCGGCGCTCGGACCCCTTGTCGCGCCGCCGGCGGCGGAGACTGGCGCCAGTCGCCCCCGCCGGCGGGAGCGTACGTGAATTCAAAGGCGAAGCAGCGCGCCTGGGCTCGTCCGGCCGAGGGCGATGAGGCCGAGCTGGAAGACATGCCCGTCGAGGCGGCGCGCAAGCCGGCGCTTGTCGCGCCCGAAGGGCCGCAGGTCTTCGACGTCAGCGAAGAGAACGCCGGCGAGCGGCTGGATCGTTTCCTGGGCCAGGCTGCGGCCGCAAGACGCATCGCGCTATCGCGGACCCGACTGAAAGTCCTCATCGAGGCGGGCGACGTCAGCATCGACGGACGCGTCGTCCGCGACGCCTCAGCACGGCTCGCGCCGGGGTCGCGCATCGCCTTCGAAGCGCCGGCGCCGGAGGACTCGACCCTCGCGGGCGAGGACATAGCCCTTGCCGTGGTTTACGAGGACGAGCACCTGATCGTGATCGACAAGCCGGCCGGCCTCGTGGTCCATCCGGCGCCGGGCCACGCCTCTGGCACCCTGGTCAACGCGCTGATCCGGCATTGCGGGGCGAGCCTGTCGGGAATCGGCGGGGTCAAGCGGCCCGGGATTGTGCACCGGCTCGACAAGGACACGTCCGGCCTTCTGGTCGTTGCCAAGACGGATGCGGCGCATCGGGGCTTGGCGGACCTCTTCGCCGATCACGGGCGCACCGGCTCCCTGGAGCGCGAGTATCTGGCGCTGGTTTGGGGCGCCTTCGATGCGGCCGCCGGCAAGGTGGACGCGCCGATTGGCCGTGATCCGCGCCATCGGGAGAAAATGACGGTCATGAGCGAGGAGCGCGGGCGGCGCGCCACGACCCACTGGCGGCTCGAGGAAAATCTCGGCCCGGCAAGCCTCGTCGCGTGCCAGCTCGAGACAGGGCGGACCCATCAGATCCGGGTCCACATGGCCTCGATCGGCCATCCGCTGCTGGGTGATTCGGTGTATGGATCAGGGTTCAAGACCAAGGCCGCGCTGCTCGTCGACCATGCCCGATCGGCGCTCGCCGATCTCAGGCGGCAGGCTTTGCATGCCTCGGTGCTCGGCTTCGAGCATCCGATCACCGGGGAATCGCTTCGGTTCGAAGCCTCCCCGCCGAAGGATTTTACGAAACTCCTCAAAGCGTTGGAGGATGCCGGGGTGTAACAAAGGCCGAATTGAGCCGAAAAGATCAACATCAAAGTTCACAATTGTTTCATCCAGCTTTGTCAGCGTGGGCCCTTTTTCGGCCATGCTTGGCGGCACAATAGTCCACAACGCGGCCTTAGAGCCGACGGAGACGGTCCTTGACGACCCGGGCTCCGACTGGAGATTCCCTATGGCTGCGACGCTTCCCGTCATCGCGGGCGAGTCTGGGCTTGCCCGTTACCTGCAGGAGATCAAGCGGTTTCCCATGCTGGAGCCGCAAGAGGAATACATGCTCGCCAAACGCTGGCGCGAGCATGGGGACCGCGAGGCGGCGCACAAGCTTGTCACTTCGCATTTGCGCCTCGTGGCCAAGATCGCCATGGGCTATCGCGGCTACGGCCTGCCGATCGGCGAAGTGATCTCCGAGGGCAACGTCGGCCTCATGCAGGCGGTCAAGCGCTTCGAGCCGGACAAGGGCTTCAAGCTGGCGACTTACGCCATGTGGTGGATTCGCGCCTCGATCCAGGAATACATCCTGCGCTCCTGGTCGCTGGTAAAGATGGGCACGACGGCGAGCCAGAAGAAGCTGTTCTTCAATCTGCGCAAGGCCAAGAGCCGGATTTCGGCGCTCGACGAGGGCGATCTGCGCGACGATCAGGTCGAATCGATCTCGAAGCGGCTCGGCGTCGGCAAGCAGGACGTCATCGACATGAATCGCCGTCTCGGCGGCGACGCCTCCCTCAATGCGCCTCTGCGCGAGGGCGGCGAGGGCGAGTGGCAGGACTGGCTCGTCGATGACAGCGCCGACCAGGAAACGCTGCTCGCCGACCGGGAGGAATTGGACACCCGCCTGGGCGCCCTGCGCAGCGCGCTGAGCGTGCTCAATACGCGAGAGCGGCGCATATTCGAGGCCCGCCGGCTAGCCGACGACCCGATCACGCTCGAGGAGCTCTCGACCGAATTCGGCGTATCGCGCGAGCGGGTGCGGCAGATCGAGGTGCGCGCCTTCGAGAAGGTGCAGCAGGCGGTGAAGGCGGGCGTCGCCAAGATGCAAGCGCCGAAAAGCTCATCGCCGGCGGCCTTGCCGGCGCGGTGAGGCGGGGCTGGCGAGCTGTCGCCCCCCGCGTCACGCACAATTTGTCGCGCGACGGCGAAGAATCTGAAATAGGCTTGAGCGCAAACTCGGATCGTCCTCGCTCAACCGAACAGGCCGCCCAATGCACTCCGTCCGCTCCCGATCGCGCCGTCGCCTTGCGCCCGTGTCGCTGGCGGCGGCGCTTTGGGCGTTTCCCGCCCTCGCCGCCGACAAGCCGGCTACGCCAGAGGGCGCGGAGGCGCTGAAAGCCCTGATCGCCAAGTTTTTGCCCGCTGCTGAGGCCGGCGCCTCTCCGGTCGTGACGGTGACCCCCGAGAGCTCCCACTATCTCGTCTCCGCCGACTTGAGCGCGCTGAACGCGCTCATCAAGGAAACCGGCGTTTCCTACGATCCCGACGTCATCGCCTCCAAGGCGGTCGAGCAGGATGACGGCAATTGGCGGGTCGCCATGGATTCGCTGCCCAAAATCGCCTTCCACGCCAAGGACGCGAGCGGCAGCCTCGAGCTCACGAATTTTCGCTCGACGGCGCTGATCAGTCCCGCCATTGCATGGATTCTCTCCGGCTCGGCGAATCTGGATAAGGGCGCCTTCCAGCTCCAGAACCCGAAGCTCGCCGAGTCGATCGATTTCGGCCCCGTTCAGGAGACCATCACGACAACCACTGGCGCCGACAATTCGGTGTCGACGGCGGCGAAGGAGGACATTGCCGACATCGGCCTCAAGGCGACGGGGACCGGCGCAGACGACGCTGCGGTCAATTTCAGCGCGAGGGTGGAAAAGGCGCTGATCAATCTTGGCGTCGATGGCTTCAAGAGCCGTAAGGCCTTCGACCTTTGGAGCCTTTTTGCGGCACACCCGGCGCGCGCCGACCTCGCCGGCCACGAAGCGGAGCTCAAGGGGCTGCTCAAGGAACTGGCGGCCCCCGGCCTCAAGTTCAACGAGGGGATCGAGGCGCAGAGGACCGTCGTCACCGCGTCCTTGGGCGCAATCGCGCTGGCGAACCTCAAATATCAGCTCGGCGCGGCCAATGCGGGGCCGCAGAGTTCGATCAGCTTAAGCGTCTCGGCCGAAGGCTTGAGCCTGCCCGTCGGGCTCATCCCGCCCAACGCCGGCGCCCTGACGCCGTCCAAGATCGATGTCGCCGCGACCTTGAAGGGCATCGACATCGCAGCGGCCGCCAACGAATGGATCTCCGACCTCACCCTTCAGGGCGATGGACCCGTGCTCAGCGACGACAATGCGGACAAGGTCGAGGCGGCTCTGCTCAGCGCCGGTCCGGTGCGCATCGAGTTCGCCCCTTCGCACGTCGTCGCGCCGGCGGTCGACGCGGACTTCACCGGCGCCATCAGCCTTGACCACAACAAGCCGACCGGCGCGATAACGGTCCATATGCGCGGTTTCGACAAGACGATGGCGGCGGTCCAGGCGCTCGGCCCCGACGTCGCCAGCAAGGCGATGCCCGCTCTGGCGCTGGCCAAGGGCCTGGGAAAAAGCGAGAGCGACGGCAGGTTGAGCTGGCTGGTCGAACTGGACGCTGAGCGATCGATCAAGGTCAACGGGATCCCGTTCGGCAAGGCGCCCGACTGAGCGGCGCGCGCTTCCGGCCGGAGCCTGGCGCACGCGGCTCTGAACTCGGATCGTGATCGCGAGGAGGGCCGGTTTCGGCAACCAGAACGCGAGCCTGGCGTTTGCACGAGGCTCGCGCCGCCAGGTTGTATTGGCGGTCGCCTCGGGGATAGAGGTCAGTCGCTGAGCACGGTCTCCGCCGGCGTGTAGGGGAGGCCATGCGCTGCCGCGACTGGCTCGCAGGTGAGCTTGCCGCCGTGCACGTTGAGGCCCGCGCGCAGGTGCGGATCCTCGATCAGCGCCTTGCGCCAGCCCTTGTCGGCGAGCGCGAGCGCGAACGGCAGGGTCGCGTGGTTGAGCGCGAAGGTCGAGGTGCGGGCGACCGCGCCCGGCATGTTGGCGACGCAATAATGGACGATCCCGTCGACCACATAGGTCGGATGCGAATGGGTCGTCGGCTTCGAGGTCTCGCAGCAGCCGCCCTGGTCGATGGCGATGTCGACGATGACCGCGCCCGGGCGCATCGTCTTCAGCATCGCGCGGGTGATGAGCTTGGGGGCCGCCGCGCCCGGCAGAAGCACGGCGCCGATGACGAGGTCGGCATGCCTGACGAGATCGGCGATCGAGGCGCGGGTCGAATAGACCGTCCTGAGCGCCGAGCCGAACTGGGTCGAGAGCCGCTTCAGGGCCTCGTGCGAGCGGTCGACGACGGTGACGGAAGCGCCCATGCCGACCGCGATGGTCGCCGCATGGCCGCCCGAGACGCCGCCGCCGAGGACCAGAACGTCGGCCGCGGCCACGCCCGGCACGCCGCCGAGCAGAACGCCCCGCCCGCCTTGCGCCTTCTCGAGCGCATGCGCTCCGACCTGCGGCGCGAGACGGCCGGCGACCTCGGACATGGGCGTCAGCAGCGGCAGACCGCCGTAGGGGCTGGTCACCGTCTCATAGGCGATGCAGGTCGCGCCGGAGGCGATCAGGTCGCGCGTCTGCTCGAGATCGGGCGCGAGATGCAGGTAGGTGAACAGGATCTGCCCCTTGCGGAGCCGCTTGCGCTCGTCGGCGAGCGGCTCCTTGACCTTCACGATCATCTCCGCCTCCGCGAAGACCTCGGCCCCGGTCGGAACGATCCTGCCCCCGGCCTGGACATATTCCTCGTCCGGCAGACCCGAGCCGAGGCCGGCGGAGGTCTCGACGATGACCTGATGGCCGTGATGGACGAGCTCGGCGACAGCGGCCGGCGTCATGCCGACCCGGAATTCGTTGTCCTTGATCTCCCTGGGAACGCCGATGAGCATGAGCAGCCTCCGAAACCGCGCCTAAAAACAGACCCCAGGAGGTTATCGCAGGAAATTCAGCGCCGGGACACTGATTCGGCTCTGTGCGTCTCTCTCTGGTATAAGGGCCGTGCAACTCGCAGCGGCGGTTCAGACCCGCGGCGATCCGGAAGGGAAGGCGCATGAGTTTGACCGCACAGCTCAAAGCTTTGTCCTTCGCTGTGGGGACGGTGCTGGCGTTCGCGACGGCTCAGGCCGCAACGCTCGATCACGTGAGGCAGGACAAGACGCTGCGCATCGCCTTCCGCGCCGACGCCCCCCGTTTTCGTTCACCGACGAGACCGGCCTGCCTGCCGGGTTCATGGTCGACCTCTGCCGCTCGATCGCCAAGCATATCGGCGCCGATCTCAATCTCCCCGACCTCAAGGTCGCTTATGTCCTCGTGACCGCCGCGAACCGCTTCGATGCGATCGAAAACGGCAAGGCTGATCTTCTCTGCGAGCCGACTTCGGAAACCCTCTCCCGCCGCGCGCAGGTCGACTTCTCGATTCCGACCTTCGTCGATGGGGCGAGCCTGCTGGTCGGCGCCGACGCGCCCGCCGACTTCGCTGCGCTCTCCGGCAAGAAGATCGGGGTTCTGGCCGGCACGACCACCGAGAAGAGCCTGCGCGATACACTCGCCAGCGCCGGTCTCGTGGCGGACATCACGCCGGCGAAGACCCACCAGGAGGGGCTCGCCATGCTGGACAAGGGGGAGATCGTCGCCTATTTCGCCGACCGGGCGATCCTCGCCTATCTCGCATCGAAGAGCGCCGATCCGAGCAAGCTGCGCCTCGCCAATAACTACTTCTCCATCGAACCTTACGCCCTGCCGCTGCCGCACGGCGACGAAGATTTCCGCCTCGCGGTCGATCGGGCGCTGAGCCACATCTATCGCTCGGGCGAGATCGCGATCGTGTTCGCTCACACATTCGGCGACCAGATGCAGCCCAGCGACATATTGAAGACCCTCTATTCCGTCTCGGCCTTGCCCGATTGATGCGGCGCCCCATGAGTGAAAAGGAGCCGTCGTGACCGAGGCAGGGCCCGATATCGCGACAATGCCGTTCGAGGCGGCGCTCTCCGAGCTCGAGCAGATCGTCGATCAGCTCGAAAAGGGCGCCGTCGCGCTGGATGAGTCGATCCGCCTTTACGAACGCGGCGAAGCGTTGAAGAAGCGCTGCGACGAATTGCTCAAGAACGCCGAAATGCGGATCGAAAAGATCACTCTGGCGGCGGATGGCGCGCTCAAGGGGGTCGTTCCGCTCGACGACGACTAGCGCCGCCGCTTCAAGGCGCGTAGCGGCGAAATGCTCCGCGCCTGAATTGGCGCGGGTCTAAGAAACCGCCTGTTAACTCCTTTTCGCTCAACTTATTGAACATTCATTAATTCCTGCCCCTGATGGCTGTTCGGGCGGGGCCACAATCAGTGCGGAACGTGATGCGGACCATAGCATTTGTCGGTCAAAAAGGCGGCTCGGGGAAGAGCACGATCGCCTCATCGCTGGCTGTGGCGGCGCAGGCGATGGGCGAGAAAGTCTGCCTCGTCGACATGGATCCGCAGGGCGCGCTCGCGAATTGGGGCAGGACCCGCGCCGCTCGCGATGTCGCCATCATCGCCTCTGGCGCGGCGCGCCTGCCGGCCTGGCTCACGTTCCTTGAGCGCAAAGGCGTCACGCTCGCGATCCTCGACACCCCGGGCGCGGAGGGCGCGGCGTCTTCGGGGGCGATGCAGGCCGCGGATCTCAACATTGTCCCTTCGCGTCCAAGCCTGTTCGACTTGCGGGCGAGCGCCCGAACATGCGCGGCGCTCGAGGAGATCGAGGCGGAGTTTGTATTCCTGCTCAATCAGCGCCCGTCCGGCCAAACCGCCCAGGTCCAGGACTGCGTCGAGACGCTTGAAGAGATGGGCGAGCTGATCTCT
This sequence comes from uncultured Alphaproteobacteria bacterium, assembly GCA_963764955.1. Classification (GTDB taxonomy): domain Bacteria; phylum Pseudomonadota; class Alphaproteobacteria; order Rhizobiales; family Beijerinckiaceae; genus Roseiarcus. Next base: position 29,881 of record CAVXVE010000031.1, read on the forward strand.
CCCGCCATCCTCATGCGAGCCGACTACCAGGAAGCGGCGCGCCACGGCTGGGGCGTGACGGAACTCGACCCTGACAGCGCGGCCGCCAGGGAAATGCGCGGCCTTTGGGAGTCGATCAGGGGCCGGCTGGCGCGCGCCAAGGTCGGTCGCTCCGTGCGCGCGGCGGCGTGAGGTCGCGGCGAGCCGCGTCCGGCTTGCCTTGGCGCAGACGCGCAAGCGCCGATCCCCCTGCCTCGCGTAAGATCGATCGCGCCGCCACCTCGGGCGGATCGGCGCCCTTTCGACGCCTCGACCGTCGACGCCATCCCGCTCACGGTTGCGAAAAACCCAGGGATACGATAGGAAACGAGCCCTTGGGGCCGGACTCGCCGTCCTTTCGAGGTCGGCGGCCGTCGCATGAAGTTCCCAAAAGGGTTGCGTCTTCGCTTGGAGTTTGCGGCGCTTTGGCTCGGGGCCGCCATCGCGCGCGCCACGCCCGTGCAGGCGGCCTCATGGCTTTCCGGTAAGCTCTGGCGCTTTATTGCTCCTCACCTCATCCGGCAAAAGCGCGCGCTCGCAAATCTCGAACTCGCTTACCCTGAAAAGTCGCCTCGCGAGCGTAAGGCGATCGCTGCGGCGATGTGGGAAAACCTCGGGCGCACCTTCGCGGAGAGCTTTTACATCAAAGCGCTCACGGAAAGCGACCGCATCGTGTTCGAGCCGGCGGAGGGTTTCGACGAAGCGGCGCGGGGCGCGAAGCCGTTCATCGTCTGCGGACTTCATCTGGGAAACTGGGAGATCCTGGCGCATGGGGGCCAACGGCTCGGCGTTTCCCTCATCGGCGTTTATCAGCGCATGTCCAACCCCCATGTCGAAGCCTTGATGCGCCGCTTGCGCGAGCCCCTCTACAAGGCGGGTCTGACGCCCAAGACTCCCATGGCCGCGCGCGCCCTGCTGCGCGCCATCAAGGATGGCGCCTGCCCGTGCTTTCTCGCCGATCTCAGAGACGACAACGGACCGTTTGTGCCCTTCTTCGGACAGCCAGCGCGGTCAACAGTCTTTCCTGCGCTCCTCGCCCGCAGGACGGGCGTGCCGCTTTACGCCGGGGCCGCCTTCCGCCGGCCGGGGTCGCGTTTCAGCATCCGCATCGCGCCCATTTCAGTGCCGCGGACAGCCGACAGCGCGGCCGACGCCCTCTCGGCGACGCAAGCGCTCCAGCGCCAGTACGAGGCTTTCATCCGCGAGGCGCCCGAGCAATGGATGTGGGCCCACCGGAAGTGGGATTGAACGCCTATCCGCCGAGCTGGCTGCGGATTGTCTCTCCGCCACGCTGAATGGTGAGATCCCAAAACGGCGCCCGTTCCCTGCACGCCTTCTCCAGATCGCGCGTCGTTGCGATCTTGCGGCCGTTGACCGCGACGACGATGTCCCCCTTCTGCACGCCAACCTGGGCTGCGGTCGAACCGTCCTTGACCGCGGCGACGACGACCCCCTCGCCTGCGTCCCGCAGCGACAATTCCTCCTTCACGGCCGGCGACAGGTTCATGACCTCGGCGCCCTCGAATGGCGAGCGGCCGCCAATGGTCAGCGTATCGCGCGGCGGAATTTCCGGCGCCGACTCAAGCTTCAGGGCCAGATCCAGCGTCCGTCCGTCCCGCAGGACCTTGAGACTGGCCGAACCGCCAAGCGGTTTGACCCCGAGCCGGAACCCGAGGCTCTCGGGGTCGTCAACGGACTGTCCGTCGATCGCGGCGATCACGTCGCCGCGCTTCAGGCCTGCCGCCGCCGCCGGACCTTGCGCGGCGACGTCAACCACAAGCGCGCCGGTTGGACGTGCGAGTCCGAGATTGTCGGCGATGTCCTTCGAGACGTTCTGCAGCGTGGCGCCGAGCCACGCCCGCTTGACGGTCGCGCCGCCATGGAGCGCGGCGGAGACGACGCCCTTGACCATGTTGACGGGAATCGCGAACCCAAGCCCCATGCTGCCGCCCGACCGGGAATAGATCATCGAATTGATGCCGACCAGCTTGCCGTCAAGGTCGGCCAGCGCGCCGCCCGAATTGCCGGGATTGATGGCCGCGTCCGTCTGGATGAAGAACCCGTAGTCGTTCGCCCCGATCTGGGTGCGGGCGAGCGCCGACACGATGCCCTGCGTCACTGTCTGGCCGACGCCGAATGGGTCGCCCACCGCAATCACGAAATCGCCGACCTCGAGCGCGTCGGAATCGCCCATCTCCATGAACGGGAAATGATCGCCTCCCTTGATGCGCAGAACGGCGAGGTCGGTGCGCGGGTCTCGCAGCACGATTTGCGCCTCGAATTCCCGCCGGTCGGAAAGCGCGACCTTCACCTCCGTCATCCCGTTGATCACATGATAGTTGGTGACGACAAGACCCGACGGATCGACGATCACTCCCGATCCGAGGGATTTCGACACTCTCGACTGATCGCCCCCGCCGCCGAAGAACTGGCGGAAGATCGGATCGTCGAACAGCGGATTGCGCGGCGCCGTCTCGACCCGGGAGGCGTAGACGTTGACGACCGCGGGCGTGACCTTCTTGACCACCGGGGCGAAGGAGAGCCGCACTTGGGCCGGATTCTGGGGCGCGACTTTCGGCGCCGTCTCGGCGGACGCCGCGCCCCAAATAAGGGCGAGGGCGAAAACCAGGCCTAAGCGAACCAAACCGAGCCTCCGTTCTTTGCTCAAGTCCGCTCATATAGGCGGGCCGGAAGCGCGCTGCAAAGCGGGCGACGCGCGCCGGCCTGACCATCTGGCGAGGTGGGCGGCGGCCTCGCCGAGGCGCATCTTTGAGCGGAAAGGAGCCTCCCATGTCAGACCAATCCGCCTCTTCCCTTCTGCCTGGCTTGTCGGCCGCGCTTGCCGCTCTCGTCCGCGACGTCGCGCCGAGCCTCGTCTCGATCCGGTCCGCACGCGCGCGCTCGACCGGCTTTTCCTGGCGCCCAGGCCTCATCGTCGCAGCCGAGGACGTGATCCCGGACGATGGGGACCTTTCGGTCATCGCCCATGACGGCGCCTCAGGCTCGGCCCATGTCGTCGGGCGCGATCCGTCGACCGACGTCGCCCTGTTGCGAGTGGAGCGGACCGATTTGCCGAAAGCCCCGCCCACGGCCGCAGCGCCGATGACCGGCGCGCTTGCCCTCGTCGTCGGCGCGCGCGAGGGCGCCGCCAGCGCGGGCCTGGGCGTCGTGTCGTTTGTCGGTCCGCAGTGGCGCAGCTTGCGCGGCGGGGTCATCGAAGCGCGCATCGAACTCGACGCGACGCTCGCCCGCGCGAGCGAAGGCGGTCTTGCTCTCGACGCCGCAGGCCAGGCGTTCGGGATGGCGGTGTTCGGCCCACGGCGGCGCACGCTGGTCATTCCAATGACGACAATCGACCGCGTCGCTGACATTCTGGCCACGAAGGGCAAAATCGCGCGCGGCTATCTCGGCCTTGGCCTGCAGCCGGTCAAGCTGGACGACGGCGGAGCCGGAGCGATGGCGATCAGCGTGGACGCCAAAGGGCCAGCCGCCGCCGCGGGCGTCCGGCAGGGCGACGTCATCGTCGCCTGGAACGGCGAGCCGATCCGCGGCGTCCACCAGCTCGCGCGCGCGCTTGGACCGGACAGCGTCGGCGAAACTGTCAGGCTTGCGCTGCGCCGGGCAGGCGAGCCGGTCGAGACGACGCTGACGATCGGCGAGCGGCCGGAGGGCCAATGACCAATGAGCCGCCGGTCGTGGTTGTGGCGATCGAGATCGGGGAGCCGGAGCTCGCCGACCGGCTGATCGCCCTTCTGGCCGACGTTCCGGGCTTGAGGCTCGCGGCGCCCGGCGAGGTCGCGGATGCGGCCCTCGTCGTGCCCGGCGGGCCTGAGCCCGGGCCCGACGTCCCTTTGACCCCGCGCGAACTCGACGTGCTGGCGCTCATCGCGGAAGGGGCATCCAACAAGGCGATCGCGCGGCGCCTCGGGATTTCGGTCCACACGGTCAAATTTCACATCGCCTCGCTGCTCGACAAGCTTGACGCGCAGGGACGGGCCGAGGCGGTGGCGCAGGGCGCGCGGCTCGGCGCGATCCGGCTTTAGGCCGGGCCCATCGAGATGGAGCGCGGCCATCGCGCGGAGGTCAGAGGGAGCAGGGCCGCCTCGTTTCCGAGTCTCAATTGAGCCTTTTCAATCGGTTGCGGCGCCATTTCCGAGTCGCCCGGCGACCGGAGTCGCGTTGTGGAGGCCTGCGGTCTCGTCTGTCGGCCGGCGGCGGCTTGGGTGACGGCTCACGGGCGCGCGCCTTCGCCCAAGCTGGCCGGGAGGACGCCGAAGGCCCGGATAGAGCGCTGGGTACAACCAAAGCGCGAGTTGGAACGAAAGAAAAGGAAAGAAAAAGAAAGGAAAAGAAAGCAAAATAGCTTTCTTTCGCTTTCTTTTACTTTTCGGAATCGGGACTTTTCAAAGGGTTATGAGCGAAAAAAGTAAAAAAAAATCTCCAGCGCCTCAACTCGCGTCCGAGGTTGTGGGCGAAGCGCATCGAGCCCATGGATTCATCCGCTCTCCTGTCCGTTCGCGCCGGGCTCCTGTCCTGGCGAGGCGTGCGCCGCTCTGTTCATCAGAAACATGAGTAGCACACCTTCCCAATTTTGGAAAGGAAATGTTGGCCGCGATCAATCGCTGCAGGCTGCCGTCGCCGTTACGAACGGGCGCGCAGGCCTTCGGCCTTCTTGCGACGACGACCCGGCCTATCTCGTCGCGGACGCGACAGGGGCGCGCGCACGCACGCGCCGCCCGCGTGAAACGCCCGAACCGGGCGGGCGGCCCGTCAGCCCTCGTTGGCCGCCTGGACCGGGCCGGAATCCTTGCCCTTGGCATCGACGTCGCGGTCGACGAATTCGATCACCGCCATCGCGGCGTTGTCGCCGGGGCGAAATCCCGCCTTCATGATCCGCGTATAGCCGCCGTTGCGGTCCTTGTAGCGGGGGCCGAGCACGTCGATCAGCTTCTTGACCAGGTCCGCGTCGCGAAGGCGCGAGATCGCCAGCCGGCGCGCGTGCAGGTCGCCACGCTTGCCAAGCGTCACCAGCTTCTCGACCACCGGACGCAAGTCCTTGGCCTTCGGCAGCGTGGTCGTGATCTGCTCGTGCTTGATGAGCGCCTGCGCCATGTTGGCGAACATCGCCTGGCGATGCTCGGCGGTGCGGTTGAAGCGCCGCTTGGCGTGTCCGTGATACATTTGGCCTGTCTCCTTTTCGGGTCTGCGGCCGCCGCGCCACGGAACGGCCGCTCTTTTCTTCCCTCTCCCGCCGGGAGAGGGGTCGGGGGGTGAGGGCGATACGCCCGAGCCCCTCATCCGACCGACTTCGTCGGCCATCCTCTCCACATAGCCCGTCGAAAGACGAGCGTCCTTCCGGACGCCCTATGGGGAGAAGGGTTTCTCAGTAGTGCTCCTCGAACCGCTTGGCGAGGTCCTCGATATTCTCCGGCGGCCAGCCCGTGACCTCCATGCCGAGATGGAGGCCCATCTGCGCCAGCACTTCCTTGATCTCGTTGAGCGACTTGCGGCCGAAGTTCGGCGTCCGCAGCATCTCGCCCTCGGTCTTCTGGATGAGGTCGCCGATATAGGTGATGTTGTCGTTCTTGAGGCAGTTGGCGGAGCGCACCGAAAGCTCGAGCTCGTCGACCTTCTTGAGCAGCGCCGGGTTGAACGCGAGTTCGGGGATCGCGTGCGCGGCTTCCTCGCGGCGCGGCTCCTCGAAATTGACGAACACGGCGAGCTGGTCCTGCAGAATGCGGGCGGCGTAGGCGAGCGCGTCCTCGGGCGACATCGCGCCGTTGGTCTCGATCGTCATCGTCAGCTTGTCCTTGTCGAGGTCCTGGCCCTCGCGGGTGGCCTCGACCCGGTACGAGACCTTCTTCACCGGCGAGAACATGCTGTCGATCGGCAAAAGGCCGATCGGCGAATCTTCCGCCCGGTTGCGGTCGGCCGGCACATAGCCCTTGCCGGTCATGACCGTGAATTCGATGCGCAGGTCCGCGCCCTCGTCGAGGGTGCAGATGACGAGGTTGGGGTTGAGGATCTGGATGTCGCCGGTCGTCTGGATGTCGCCGGCGGTCACGGCGCCGGGGCCGCGCTTCTTGAGCACGAGGCGCTTGACGCCGTCGCCCTGCATCTTGACCGCGATGTCCTTGACGTTCAGCACGATGTCGACCACGTCCTCGCGCACGCCCGGTATCGACGAGAATTCGTGCAAGACGCCGTCGATATGAACCGAGGTGATCGCCGCGCCCTGGAGCGACGACAGCAGCACCCGGCGCAGCGAGTTGCCGAGCGTCTGACCGAAACCGCGCTCGAGCGGCTCGGCGACGACCGTCGCCACTTTGCGGGTCGGCTCGCTCAGAACGATATCGAGCTTCTTCGGCTTGATGAGTTCTTGCCAGTTCTTCTAAATCACGGCGCTAGCCTTCTCTCTCGACCATAGACGGACTAAGCTGAGCGCTGGCCGAAGACGCTCCCGTCCGCAATGCGCGCGCCTTCAAACCGACCGGCGCGCAGAAACTCGCGTTACACGCGCCGGCGCTTGCGCGGACGGCAGCCGTTGTGCGGGATCGGCGTCACGTCGCGAATCGAGGTGACATTGAAGCCGGCCGCCTGAATGGCGCGCAGCGCCAATTCACGTCCCGAGCCAGGGCCCGAAACCTCGACCTCGAGCGTCCGCATGCCATGCTCGGAGGCTTTGCGCACGGCGTCCTCGGCCGCCATCTGGGCGGCGAAGGGCGTCGACTTGCGCGAGCCCTTGAAGCCCATGGTTCCGGCGGAGGACCACGAGATCGTGTTGCCCTGCGCGTCGGTGATGGTGATCATCGTGTTGTTGAACGTCGAGTTCACATGCGCGACGCCCGACACGATGTTCTTTCGTTCGCGACGGCGGACGCGGGTCGCTTCTTTTGCCATTGAGACTTGTCCTTCAATCGCGCTTCAAGAGGAGCGCGCCCTGATCCGAAATGCGTTCAAACGGTCCGGCGATCACTTCTTCTTGCCGGCGATCGGCTTCGCCTTGCCCTTGCGGGTGCGGGCGTTGGTGTGGGTCCGCTGGCCGCGCACCGGCAATTGCTTGCGGTGGCGCAGGCCCCGATAGGTCCCCAGATCCATCAGCCGCTTGATGTTGATCGAGACGTCGCGGCGAAGGTCGCCTTCGACCATGTAGTCGCGGTCGATCGTCTCGCGGATCTGCATCACTTCCGAGTCGGTCAATTGCGCGACCCGGCGCTCGGAAGGAATATGCACCTTCTCGACGATCTCCTGGGCTTTCCGCGGCCCGATGCCATGGATGTACTGAAGCGCGATGATCACGCGCTTGTTGGTTGGAATGTTGACGCCTGCAATACGAGCCATTCACCCGATCTCCATTTCGGCGACGCTCCGACGGAGCCGGGCGTCGCGGGCGAGTTCGTCTCGGCGTCCGGTGGAGGCCGGCCCTTGCCAAGAATCCGAAAGAACGCAAAAAAGCCCATGCGCTCGAAAACCGGCGCAGGGACCCCAGAACGACTTCAGGATGGGCGGGATGTAGAGCGTTATTGGCGCTTGTCAAGGGAAAAGTGACGCTAGGTCCGTTTCGATGGGGACAAGGCGGGGCGCGTCCTTACGCGCCATCGGTTGACGGCCACAAGCCTCCAGTTGGCCTCGGCAAAGCGAAATCACCCCTGCCTGTCCAGCCGGTTCTAACAAGGCCACCACAAGGGCGCGCCGGGCTTTGATCGCGCGGCTCGATTTTTCTGGACAAAGCCGCGCTTTCGGGCCTCGCAATATCGCCCAATTCCCTCTATAGCCGCGCCCCAAGTAGACAGAAATCACCGGCGACCGGCGTTCCGCTCGCCTCAGAGGAGCTCCCATGACAACCATCTTTTCCGCGCGCGGCGCCGCCGCCGCGTTCGCGCTCAGCCTCGCCGCGAGTTTGAGTTTCGCCGGCCCTTCCCTGGCTGATCCGAAGGTGCTGGCCAAGGTCGACGGCCAGCCGATCACCGACGCGGATGTCGCCGACGCGATGACCGACATCGGCCCTGGCCTGCCCCAGAAGCTTGAAGGCGCGGCGCGGCAAAAGTACGTGCTCGACTATCTCATCGATCTCAAGCTCGCGGCCAAGAAGGCCGAGGCCGACAAGCTGACCTCGAGCCCGGAATTCGAGCGCAGGATGGGCTATTATCGCGAGAAGCTGGCGATGGAGGAGCTGCTCAACTCCGTCGGCAAGGCCGCGGCGACCGAGGAGGCGGAGCGGAAGGCCTATGACGAGGCCGCCAAGGCCGAGCCGCCGCAAGAGGAGATCCACGCCCGCCACATCCTGCTGCCGACCGAGGAGGAGGCCAAAAAGGCGCTCGCGCGCGTCAAGGCCGGCGAGGACTTCGCCAAGGTCGCGACCGAACTCTCCAAGGACCCGTCGGGCAACGGCGGCGACCTCGGCTGGTTCACCAAGGACCGCATGGTGCCGGAATTCTCGGACGCCGCCTTCAAGCTGAAGAAGGGCGAAATCTCCGAGCCGGTGAAGACCCAGTTCGGCTGGCACATCATCCAGGTCGAAGACACGCGCATGAAGACCTTCCCGCCCTTCGAGCAGGTCAAGGACCAGGCCGCCCGGTATGTCACGCAAAAGGCGGAGAGCGAGGCCGTCGCCCAGCTCCACAGCGCCGCCAAGATCGAGCTGTTCGACGCCGACGGCAAGCCGCTGCCTGCGGCGGCGGACGTCGCCCCGGCCGATCCAGGCAAGGCGGCGCCGGCCGACTCGACCAAGGCGCCCCCGGCCGACAAGCCGAAGACGCCCTGAAAGCCAGGTCCTGACGAGCGCGGGCCTCGGCCCGCTCTCTTTTTTCCTGCTCCGGAAATCCTGATGGCTGCTCCCGCGCCCCTTTCGCCGCTGGCGCCGAAGACCTATCCCGCCCCGCCGCCGGTCGCCGGCGTCCGCTTCGCGACGGTCGCGGCGGGGGTGCGCTATGAGGGGCGGACCGACGTCATGATGGCGCTGTTCGACCGGCCGGCGGCGGTTGCGGGCGTGTTCACCCGCTCCAAATGCCCCTCGGCCCCGGTCGACTGGTGCCGGGAGCATCTGAAGGGCGGGCGGGCGCGCGCGCTGATCGTCAATTCCGGCAACGCCAACGCCTTCACCGGCGGCGTCGGCGCGGCTGCGGTCGCCCATGTCGCCGAGGCCGCCGCCAGGGCGACCGGAGCGCGTTTGAGCGAAATCTTCATGGCTTCGACCGGCGTGATCGGCGAGCCGCTCGACGCCGCGCGCATCACGCGGGTGATCGACTCGCTCGTCGCCGAAGCGCGCGCGGACGCGCTTCCCGCCGCCGCCAAGGCGATCATGACCACCGACACCTATCCGAAGATCGCGACGGCGCGCGTCAAGCTCGGCGAGGGCGACGTCGTCATCAACGGGATCGCCAAGGGGGCGGGCATGATCGCGCCCGACATGGCGACGATGCTGGCCTATGTGTTCACCGACGCTGACGTCGGCGCGAACGCGCTGCAGGCGATGCTGTCGAAATCGGTCGAGCGCTCGTTCAACTTGATCACCGTCGACAGCGACACTTCGACCTCCGACACGCTGATGGCTTTCGCGACCGGCGCGGCTCAAGGGGCGGTTCGAATAGAGGACGCGACCGATCCGCGCGCCGCCGCGTTCAGGCGCGCTCTCGACAAGCTTTTGCGCAATCTCGCCCATCAGGTCGTGCGCGACGGCGAAGGCGCGCGCAAATTCATCACGGTCAATGTGGAGGGCGCGGCGACCCGCAAGGCCGCCAAGCGCATCGCGCTCTCGATCGCCAACTCGCCGCTGGTCAAGACGGCGTGCGGGGGCGAGGACGCCAATTGGGGCCGGGTGGTCATGGCGGTCGGCAAGGCGGGCGAGAAGGCCGAGCGCGACAAGCTCGACATCTCCTTCGGCAAGATCCGCGTCGCCCACGCGGGCCAGCGGGACGGGTCCTACGACGAGGCGGCGGCCTCGGCCTATATGAAGCGCGACGCGATCGAGATCACCGCCAACCTCAATCTGGGGCGCGGGCGCGCAACCGTGTGGACCTGCGACCTGACGAAGGAATATGTCGCGATCAACGGCGATTATCGTTCGTGAAGCCGCCTCGTCCTGAGGAGCGCCGAAGGCGCGTCTCGAAGGACGCTCCGGGATGCAACTCTGGGGCAGCGCGCTGGATCCTCCTTCGAGACGCGATGCTCCGCACCGCTCCTCAGGATGAGGGCGGGCGTTGCGCCGCCATTTCGCTTCGAGGCGGTTTGTGAAGCTCGTGCTCGTCGTCGCGGCGGCGCTGATCGACGCCGACGGACGCGTGCTGCTGGCGCAAAGGCCCAAGGGCAAGGCGCTCGAGGGCTTGTGGGAGTTCCCGGGCGGGAAGGTGGACGCGGGCGAAGGGCCGGAAGACGCGCTGATCCGGGAGCTTAAGGAGGAGCTGGGCATTGCGGTCAAAGCGGACTGCCTCGCGCCGCTGACCTTCGCCAGCCATTCTTACGACGACTTCCATCTCCTGATGCCGCTTTACGTCTGCCGCCGCTGGCAGGGCTTCGTTCAGCCGCTCGACGGGCAGGCGCTCAAATGGGTGCGGCCGAAGGACCTCAGAGCCTATCCAATGCCGCCGGCGGACGCGCCGCTCATTCCCCATCTCGAGGAATTGCTCGGATAACGGCGGGCCGGCTCAAGGGGACGCGGTCCAGGCCTTGTAATCATCGTCCGTCATGGTCGGCAGCTTCTTGATGAAGGCGACCATCTGCCAGATCTGCTCATCCGTCGCGCCGGCCATGACGAAGCCCGGCATGGCGGTGAACTTGATGCCGTTCTTGATCACCCAGAACAATTGTCCGGCGGTCCGCTCCTTCGCCATGATCTTGAGATCGGCGGGCACCGGCTTCAGCCCCTCGGACCACTTGGCCCAGTTGGAGTCGGGCGGACCGCCGTGGCAATTGACGCAGCCGATCGTCGCGTAGGTGCGCGCGCCCGCCTTAATCGTCTGGTCGTCCGCTAGGTTGGCCGGCGCGGGCTCCGTGCCGTGCGCGACCACCGAGGCGCCCCTTACGCTCGCCAGCGCCCAGTCGACGATCGCCGGGTTGCTGGCGGTCTGCCCGACATTGAAGAAGCCGCCAAAGAAATAGATCGCCGCGCCGATAGCCGCGATGATCGCGAGCGCGCCAATCAACGCCAGGAACCGCATCAGATCGCCTCCAGGCTGGATACCCACGGACGAAATTCACCGCCGCCCGGCCGCTCAAGGCAACCGCAATCTCAACATCGGCCCGTCCACGGCTTAGGGTCAAGCCCCGAACAGGGCGACGCCTTCGGCGATCGCTGCTTTTTCGAGCGCGCGGTCGAGGGTCGCGAGCGGCAGCCGCTCACGCTGCGCGAGTTCCAGATAGGCGGCGTCATAAACGGTGAGCTTTTGCTTGCGGGCGAGCGCCATCAGGCTTGCGTCGTCTCCGGGAGGCTCCAACCGGATGGGCAACAGCGCAAGATCGCGGAGGAACGCGGCCGACATGGCTTCGGTGATACGCTTTCGCCGCTCGCCCATGAGAAGGGCGTTGCGGATCTCATAGTAGAGAAGATTGGGAGCGCGCGTCTCGACCCGCGCCACCATGTCGAACGCCGCTTCGACCCGTGGATCGCGTCTTTCGTCGAGGAACCACGCGGCGAGAACCGAAGCGTCGATCACGACACTCAATATTTGTGCCCCTCGTGGCGGCTCGCCAGGATTTCGGCGAGCGGCGCCTTGCCGGTTTTCTCCCGCAAGGCCTTCAGGCGCTCGACCGCCTCAGCAATCTCGGCCGTGCGTCGGTCCGTCTCGGGGACCACGCGAGCGATCGTCTTGCCGTGGCGGGTGATGCGGACGGTGCGGCCGCGCTCGACTTCGTCCAGAAGCTCGGCCCATTTGGCCTTGGCCTCGGAAGCCTGATATTCGAGAAAGTCTGTCATGAGTTTGACCAGTCAACTTGACCGGTCAATATTAGCGCGTTCCCTGCCGCCCTGCAACCGCCGCTTAACCCTTCGCGCGCAATCGTCCTTGCCCATGCCGAAGCCCGACGACCTCGCCGAACTGGCCGCATTCCCCGCTGCGCCCGACCTCGCCGCGGCGGCGGCCGCCTGGCTCGCCCATCTCGCGGGCGAGCGGCGACTGTCGGCCCGCACGATCGAGGCGTACGGGCGCGACGTCCGGCAGTTTCTCGCCTTTCTCAAGGAGCGGTTCGGCGAGCCGCGCCGGCGCATTGCGGATTTCGCCGATTGCGCGCCCGGCGACCTGCGCGCTTTTCTCGCCCGCAGGCGCGCCGAGGGCGTCGACGGCCGCTCGCTGCAACGCGCGCTCTCCGGCCTCAAGTCGCTCGCCCGCCATATCGCGCGCGAAAGCGGGCAAACAGCCGCGGCGCTCGGCGCCGTCCGCGCGCCCAAGGCGCCGCGCCGCCTGCCCCGGCCGCTTGAGCCCGCCGGACGCCAGGGCCGTGACCACGACCGCGCTCCGCGAAGGCGAGGCGCGCGAGCCCTGGGTGCTGGCGCGCGACGCCGCGGTGCTGGCGCTCTGCTATGGCGCCGGCTTGCGCATCTCCGAGGCCTTGTCGATTTCCGCGCGCGGACGCGCCGGTCGGCGAAACGGAAGCCATCACCATCGTCGGCAAGGGCCAGAAGTCGCGCTCCGCGCCGATCATCGCGCCGGTGCGCAGGGCGGTCGAGGATTACCTGAAGCTTTGCCCCTATGCGCTCAAGCCCGCCGGCCCCCTGTTCGTCGGCGCGAAGGGCGGCCCCTTGTCGCCACGGATCGTGCAGCTCGCGATGGCGCGGATGCGCGGCGCGCTTGGGCTGCCCGACAGCGCGACGCCGCACGCGCTGCGCCATTCCTTCGCCACCCATCTCCTGGCGCGCGGCGGCGACTTGCGCACGATCCAGGACCTGCTCGGCCACGCTTCGCTCTCGACCACGCAGGTCTATACCGGCGTCGACAGCGCGCGCCTGCTCGCAGCCTATCGCTCCGCCCATCCTCGGGCATAAACCGACTCATCCCATTGCCGTCCTCAAGACGGCGCTCGCCGAGCGCGAGCCTTGTTCCTTATGAGACTCGACCCGACATCGGTCACGCGGGCCAGTTTCGGCGACCACGACGAGTTTTGGCTCTCTCATTGCGCTGCCGGCGCCGGGACGTGCCAGTGGACACAACGCGTCGACCAGAAACACGGGTCATGCTGTTTTTGCATCGGCAAAAGATGCGTAGTTCTACCTATTGCCAAGTCGGCTAGGCGGCGGGAAACATTCAATTCTCAGGAAAGTCCGCGGACTACGGCGGTCCAACATTTGATTAGATCGACTAGCTCTTGACTGGTGGATTGCTATCACCCAGTCGCCTCGCACATGCGAATGAACTATTACATAAATTATATTCACGGAAAGAGCCGCCGAGTGGAACCACAATCTCGAAATCTTCGATCGGTGTGAGCGCTAAGCTACAGCCAAGACCTTCAGACTCGGAAATCGACAATTCATTGGATAGGGAGCTCGGGCCACGCGCGGCTCAAAATTGGGAGGCGATCGATGATCAAGTTAAAGTGGCGAGGTGTCAGCCTCGCAATTCTTTCCTGTCTCGTCTTCTCCGTTGCTCTTCCACCGCCGGTTATGGCCGACAATAAGCATCGACCACCCAGAGTCATTCCTAGACCGAGGCCCTCGGCCGCGCCGGCTGGCTGCACGCTGACTGCGATCGTCTACGACAGCGAGAAAAATCAGACGACCTTCAGCTATGACTGCCCAACACCAGCACAGCCGCACAACCGGCTGACGGAAACGAAGCCCGGAAACTATTTCAACTGACGTCCGGAATCCTTTAGGCTCGGTTGGTCCGCGCTTCATAGGACCGTTCTCGCTCGACATCGCGCGAAAACGCGGTTCTGTGGGCCGCGGAGCTCACTCCTAACCGTCCGGGGCTTTCATGTCAGGCAAGCGCATTGTGTTCACCGGGGGGACCGGCAAAGCCGGCCGGCACGCCGTTCCGCATCTCGTCGCCCATGGCTATTCCGTCCTGAACGTCGACCTGAAGCCGCTCGACCTCAAGGGCGTGCCGACGCTGATCGCCGATCTCACCGACAACGGCCAGGCGTTCAATGCGCTCACCACCCATGCCGACTTCGCCGGCTTCGACGATGGCCGTCCGCCGAGCCCGCCCGACGCAGTGGTCCATTTCGCCGCCATCCCGCGCGTGCTGATCGAGCCCGACAACGTCACCTTCACCACCAATGTGAAGAGCACCTACAACGTGATCGAAGCGGCGATGAAGCTCGGCGTGCGCAAGGTCGTGATCGCCTCGAGCGAGACCACCTACGGCGTCTGCTTCGCCGAGGGCGACAAGGACTTCCATTCCTTCCCGCTCGAGGAGGACTACGACGTCGATCCGATGGACTCCTACGGCCTCTCCAAGGTCTGCAACGAGAAGACCGCCCGCGCCTTCGCCATGCGTTACAAGGCCGACATTTACGCCTTGCGCATCGGCAACGTGATCGAGCCGCACGAATACGGACGCTTCAAGGAGTTCGCCGCCAACCCGCCGATGCGCAAGCGCAACGCCTGGAGCTATATCGACGCGCGAGACCTCGGCGAGATCGTCCGCCTGTGCCTTGAGAAGGACGGGCTCGGCTTCCAGGTGTTCAACGCGACCAACGACACGATCACCCTCAACGAGCCGACCGAGAAGGCATTGGCGCGGCTTTGTCCCCATACGCCGGTGACGCGAAAGATGGGCGAGTTCGAGGCGCCGCTGTCGAACCGCAAGATCCGCGAAGTCCTGGGCTTCAAGGAGGCCCACAACTGGCGAAAACACGCAGGCGGTTGAATCCGGCGCCTCGGGCAGGCGGCCGGATTCGGCGGCGTATTGTCCGTCGCCCAAGCTGCGCCATCAGCAAAACCAGCGTTTTCCGCGGCCTCGAACCCCTGCTGACCGAAAGGAATATTCCGGACCCCTGGTTTGACCTTCCTGTCATGACGGCGATATATTCGCGTGATCGGTTGTATTAACGATCATTTCCGTATTGCTTTTGGCAGGATCAGGGGACGCCGCCATGGGTCTTGGTTGGGAAAAGCTGTTCAAGAACAGCCCGGCGCCCGCGAACGACTCGCGACCCCTCGTCACGAACGATGAGCCGGGGGAGGAAGCCGCGCCGGCCAATCCCGGCTCGGTCATCAAGAGCCTGGGCGCGCTCGCGTCCGGCGAACCGGGCCGAAACGGGGAAGCGAACTCGCTCAAGGTGGCGCGCACGTTCGATTCGATCGGCCGGCGCAACGAAGGTCTGCGCACGCACCTCGACGCCATCGAGTTTTCGTTCCGCAACATCGAGGCCATCCGCTCCCAGTTCTATGAGACGCTGGCCCCGATCGATCAGACCCTGGTCGAGATCGAGCGCACCAAGGTCGCCCATCTCGAGGCGGAGCGGAAGTTCGAGGCCTTGCACGCGGCGCACGAGCGCCTGCGTGGCGAGCACGCCGCGCTCACGCTCGAACGCAACGGGCTCGCCGTCGGGCAGGAGGACCTGCACGGGGCGGGTCAAGGATCTCGAGCAGGCGCTCGGCGCCGCCGAGGCGGCGGCTTCGGAAGCCCGCGCGGCGCTCGCGGATCGAAGGGAGAAGCTCGAGCGCACCGAGCGGGAATTGGAGGACAACAGGCGGCGCCTGAACACGGTGAGCGAGCAATTGCCCTCTCTGAGGGCTGAATTCGCCGCCAAGGAGAAGCGGCTGCAAGAGGTCGAACAGCAGCGGGCCGGGCTGCAGGACCAGAATGCTCTCATGCTCCAGGAGAGCCGTTCGCTGCGGTCGAGGATCGAGGAATTCGTGGCCAGCGCCTCGAAACTCAACCGGCAATTGAGCGATCTGCAGAGCCGGCGCGACGACCTCGCCCGGCGCGTGGAGGAGCTTGAGGCGACGCTTGCGCAAGAGACGGCGGCTCACTCGAAGCTCAAGGCCGCCCATCTCGACGCCGCCGAAGCGCACCGGCTGGCCGCAGCGAACTTGCGAGAAGAGCTGAGCGCGATGACTTCGCGTTCGGAAGCCGCCGAGCGGCTCTTGGCCGAAGCGCGCGAGACGTTGCGTGAACGCGACGCCGAGATTCGCGGTTTCGAGCAGCGGGCGCTCGAAACCTCGCTTGCGTTGAAATCCAAAGACGTCGCGCTCGCCGACCTTGAGAAGGACGTGACCGCGGCGCGCGCGCTGCATGCGGAAGTCGATTCTGTCCGCGCGGCGCTCGATCAGCGCTCGGTCGAGCTTGCCAAGGCGTTGGAGGCGAAGGACGGCGCGCTGCAGCGCGCCGAACGGAAGATCGCGTTGATCGAAGGGCGGATCGCCGAGCAGGACAAGGCGATCGGCGCCGAGCGCGAGGCGTTCGAGGAAAGGCTCGCCACGCTCAAGGAGCAACTCGATGCCGAGCAGTCCGCGCGCGCCTTCGCCGAAGGGGCGCTGCAAGCTGCGCGGCAGGAGCGCGGTTCCCGCCGCCGCGACGAGGACGCCGCGGCGGGGCCGAAAGAGCCGCCAGCCCCGGCCATCGAAACGGCGCGGGACAAGATCGCGCGCCTGCGCAAGTAAGCGCGGCCCCGGCAAGCGCAGCCCCGCCGCCGGCCGAACTGGTCGACGAACTATGAGCTAGAGCAATGCGCAATCAGCTCACGCCGGCCCGGTGTCATGCCCGCGCAAGCGGGCATCCAGCAAGACATTGATCGAACTCTGCATTCCTGCTTGCGCGGGAATGACAATACGGCCGACTGCAATTCGATCTGAAAGCGCGTTGCTCTAGCAGCTTTAGCCATTGAAATAATAGGTGCGCGTAACTTTGTACGCGGCTCTCGGGGACGCCCCAAAAATAGTATGGGCCCCGGCGCGCTTCGGCGGAACGGGGCCCTGTTTCGCTGCTCGCGAAACTTCTGGGATGTTGCAGATGATATCTCGGCGGAGAGACCGCTTGGCCTTCGCGGTTCGCCGCCGCGGATGTTGGTCAATGATGTCCTTGAGCGCCTTTCCGCTCTGGCATGTGGAGCGGCGCCGGCGCTTTGACCCTGGTCGACCCAGGGTCAGCCCTGCTGGTCCGGCGGAGTCATGGCTACCCCGTCTTTCTGCCGCGCCTTCATCATCGGGCGGCCGTTTGCGTCGCCTTCACGTTTGCCTGTTCATGACGACGCGGGACATTGTCCCCCGCAGGCGGCGGCTGTCAAATCACAATTCGCCCCCCGGCCGATCCGGATGCGGCGAACATCGCTACTCGCTGGCGGCTTCGACCGCCGCGATCGCCGTCATGTTGACGATCCCGCGCGCCGTGACCGTGGGCGTAAGCACGTGAGCCGGCTTGGCGGGGCCGATCGAAATCGGCCCGACCGGCAACGCGTCGGCGATGACGCGGGTCAGCTGCAACGCCGTGCTGCCCGCGTCGAGGTTGGGAAAAATCAGCACATTGGCCTCGCCCTGAAGGCGCGAGTTCGTGATCACGCGCTGGCGGGCGACGAGGGATAGCGCGGTGTCGGCCTGCATTTCGCCGTCGACCTCGAGGTCGGGCGCGCGCTCGCGCAAGAGGCGCAGGGCGTGGCGCATCTTGAGCGCCGACGGCGTGTCGGCGGAGCCGAAGTCGGAATGCGAGATGAGCGCAATCTTCGGCTCGAGGCCGAAGCGGCGCACATGGTGGGCGCAGGCGACCGCCGTCTCGGCGATCTCTTCCGCGCTCGGGTCGTAGCGCACATGCGTGTCGGCGAGGAAATAGACGCCCGCCTGCGCGATGACGAGCGAAAGCGCCGACAGGTCCCTGACGCCGGGCGCAAGGCCGATGATGTCGCGGATGTGGTCGAGGCGCGAGCGGAAGCGGCCTTCGAGGCCGCAGATCAGCGCATCGGCTTCGCCGCGATGGACGGCGAGCGCCGCGATCACGCTCGGCGACGAGCGGACCACGATCCGCGCCACGTCGGGCGTCACGCCCTTTCGCTCCGCCACTTTAAGGTAGGTCGCGACATAGTCGCGATAGCGCGGGTCGTCGCTCGGGTCGATGATTTCGAAATCGGCGCCCGGACGAATCGTGAGTCCGAAGCGGTTGATGCGGTCTTTGATCACATCCGGCCGGCCGATCAGGATCGGCTTGGCGAGCCGCTCCTCGAGCACCACCTGCGTCGCCCGCAGCACGCGCTCGTCCTCGCCCTCGGCATAGATGACCGTCTTCATCGCCGCCCGCGCCTTGGCGAACATCGGCTTCATGATGAAGCCGGAACGGAAGACGAAGCGGTTGAGCTGGTCGGCGTAGGCGCCGAAATCGGCGATCGGCCGGCGTGCGACGCCGCTCTCCATCGCGGCGCGCGCGACCGCTGGCGCGATACGCAGCATCAGCCTCGGGTCGAACGGGCTTGGGATCAGCGAGGTTTTGCCGAACAGCGCGGACTCGCCGCCATACGCTTGGGCGGCGACTTCGGAGGGCGTCTCGCGCGCCAGCGCCGCGATCGCCGCGACCGCGGCTTTCTTCATCGCTTCGTTGATCTCGCTCGCGCCGACGTCGAGGGCGCCGCGGAACATGTAGGGGAAGCAAAGGACGTTGTTGACCTGGTTGGGATAGTCGGAGCGGCCCGTGCAGATCATCGCGTCGGGCCGCGCCTCGAGCGCCAGTTCCGGCATGATCTCGGGCGTCGGGTTGGCGAGCGCCATCACCAGCGGATCCTTCGCCATCTGCCTCAGCATCTCAGGCTTCAGCACCCCGCCCGCCGACAGGCCGAGGAAGATGTCGGCGCCGGGGATCGCGTCGGCGAGCGTGCGCGCGGTCGTCTCGCGCGCGTAAGCCCCTTTCCAGCGGTCCATCAGTTTCTCGCGGCCTTTGTAGACGACGCCCTCGATGTCGCAGACGATGATGTTGTCTCGGCTCGCGCCGAGCGAGACGAGGAGATTGAGCGAAGCGATCGCCGCTGCGCCTGCGCCGGAGCAGACGATCCTGACCTCGCCGATCTTTTTGCCGGCGAGCTCGAGCGCGTTGACCACCGCCGCGGAGACGATGATCGCCGTGCCGTGCTGGTCGTCATGGAATACGGGAATGCCCATGCGGGCTTTCGCCTTCTCCTCGACCTCGAAACATTCCGGACCCTTGATGTCCTCGAGATTGATTCCCCCAAACGTCGGCTCGAGCGAAACGATGACGTCGACCAGCTTGTCGACATTCGTTTCCGCGACTTCGATATCGAAGACGTCAATTCCGGCGAACTTCTTGAACAGGACCGCCTTGCCCTCCATCACCGGCTTGGCGGCCAGCGGGACCGATCGCGCCGAGACCCAGAACCGCCGTGCCGTTGGTGAGCACGGCGACCAGGTTCTGGCGCGCGGTGTAGATCGCCGCGCAATCAGGATCGGCCGCGATCGCCTCGCAGGGAAAGGCGACGCCGGGCGAATAGGCGAGCGCGAGATCGCGCTGATTGGCGAGCGGCTTGGTGGCGACGACCTCGAGCTTTCCGGGGCGAGGCGTGCTGTGAAATTGCAGGGCGTCCGCCCTGAGTTCGGCTGCGCCTTCCAGGGCCATCACGCCTCCGCTCGATTCTAAGGTCGGGACTGTCGTCGCATCGCGCTGATCAGAGCAGGCGCTCGCGATCGCAACACTTCAGCCGAGTCCGTCGTCGCCTCTACTGTTCCTGGTTTGACGCCTCAGACGCCACCGGCTGCTGATCGTCCGCTTGTTGGGCGGCGGTTTGCTGCGCTGCGGCCTGCGGCGCGGGCGCAGCTTTTGGATCAGCCAATTGCTGAGTGAGAGCCTCCTGAACTGTCGGCGCGCGCGGGCCGGAGAGCGGCTCGCGCAAGAAGGCGTCCCATTGCTCCTTCGTGCCATAAAAGACGTCGCGATCGACGTCCCCGTTGATGCCCGGCGTCTGCCCGTCGGATTGATATTGCCAGAACGCCCAGGCCCGCGATCCGTACTTGACGGCAGGATGGTGCTTGGTCGACCGGACCCAGATCGGATAGTCCATGAGGGCGCCGCCGGACAGGATCGCCTCATAAAAATCGACGGTCGTGTAGATGATCGGCCGCTTGCCGTAGTGGCGCTCCATCTCATCGAGCATCACTTTCATGTCGGCGACAGCGCTCTCTTCGGTAAGATGTTTATGGCAGGTCTTGGAGGTCGGGGTCGCCTCGACGTCGAGCACCGGCGGCAGGGCGTCCTGCTCGACCGGCGCGATCTGCTCGAAGTTGGCCATCTCCTCCAGCGGCGGCCTGCACCAGTAGACGAAATGATAGGCGCCATGAGCCACGCCCGCGGCCTTCGCGCCCGCCCAATTGGCCTGGAAGCGGTTGTCGAGGCGGTCGCCGCCCTCGGTCGCCTTGATCCAGGCGAACTTTACGCCGCTGCTGGCGACCGCGTTCCAGTCGATGTCGCCCTGAAACTTGGAGACGTCGATCCCGTGGACAGGGTAGTCCCGCGGCTTGGGATACGTGGAGTTGAGCATCGCCGCGGGAAGCCTGGAGGCGTCGTCCAGGAGGGGACCGGTCCCCCCGCCGCCGCAACCCGACACGGTCGCCGCGAGCGCCAGCGCGACGCCCGCCAGCCCATGGGAAACCAAAGTCCTGCTGTCCGGCATCGTCGCCTTTGCCCCTGTCGGTCCACAAACTGTCACACCGGACGACCGAGTTAAAGCAATCCTCGTAACGCTTCGTTAAATGTCCGCCAGGCGCTCGCCCCGAGACCAGGCGGACGCCAAATCGCGGGGAACCCCTGTATGTCTTGCCGGCTGAACCTGTCAATCCGGATAGCGGCGGCGCTGGCGGCGCTCTTCGCCGGCGCGAGCGCCGCGGGGGCGACGAGTTGCGGACCCGACAAGCTCGGAACGTCGCGGGTCATCGAAGTCGGCGTCCAAGGCGGCCTCGAGGTCGGCCTCAAGACCTATCCGCAGACGATCCCGCTCGCCGACCACGAGGTGATCCTCACCTTCGACGACGGCCCGGCCGCCAGGACAACCCCGCAAATCCTCGACGCGCTCGCCAGGGAGTGCGTCCGCGCGACCTTCTTCGAAATCGGCCGCAACGCCGAGGGCCTGCCGGCGATCGCCCGGCGCGAAGTGCTGGAAGGCCACACGGTCGCCTATCACACCTATTCCCATCCTCAGCAGACATTGCGCTTCATGCCCGACGCCGACGCGCGCGCGGACATTCTCAAGGGCATGATCGCGGTCGAGAAGGCGGCCTACCGACAGGATTTCAGCGGCGGCGCGCCGAAGGACCTCAAGGACCTCAAGCTGCACGCGCCCTTCTTCCGCTTTCCCGGCTTCGCCGACACCGAAGCGCTGCGCCGGTGGCTCGCCGCCAACAATGTCGGGATTTTCGGCGCCGACCTATGGGCCGGCGACTGGATCAAGACGACGCCGCAGGAGGAACTGAAAGCGGTGATGACGCCGGCTGAACCGTCTCGGCAAGGGCATGCTGCTCCTGCACGACACCCACCAGTGGACCGCCGATATGGTGCCGATGCTTCTGCGCAAGCTCAAGGCCAAGGGCTATAGGGTCGTGCACATGGTTCCGGGCCCTGGCCATATGGCGACCGCGCCGGCCCCCAAGGGCTGGTTCTCAGTCACCGAGAGGACGATCGACGCCTTAAAGCCGCGGCTCGAAAAGGCCGCCGCCCGGAAGGTTCTGGCGGGGCGCGCCCGGCCCCGATAGGAGAGCCCGACGCTTTCTCTGTCGGGCGTCGAGCGTCCGCAGTTCGCGCCGCAAGCGCGTCGCCTTGAGCCTCGAGCTTTATGGGTTTTTTATATTTGAGAGCCTCTTTCCGTCTCGAATGCTTACGCCTCCGCGCTCATGTTTCGGCCAGTGTAAGCCAATGTGGAGGCGCGCATATGCGTCATCTCTTATGGGACCGGGCGACTGTGGCGCACGAAGATCCGCAAGCGGGTGGTTTCGACCGAAGCGATCCCTCCGAAATCAATCCGCCAGAGCCGCTGCTCATCTTCGCCCGTCTCGGCCTGCTGCTGGTGGTTGCGCTCGCATTCGGGCTAGCGGCCGAGCTTCTGGCCCGAGCGCCGCTCAATTGATCGGCGACCTGCCACCGAGCCCATGACCCTGAGCGCGAGAAGGCGCCTCAACCGGCCGGGCGGCGAAGACTCGGCCGCCGATCACCTCGGCCTAGGCCGCCAGGAATTTCTTGAGGACCTCCGCCGTCCCGGCGGGATTCTCCTCGGGAAAGAAATGGCCACCCTTCATGGCCTGCCCCTGCACATCGCCAGCCCATTGGCGCCAGATTCCCAACGGGCCGCCGTCCTGCTCATAAAAGGTGTCGAGCGGGCCGCCTTGAGCCCACAAATGCAGCATTGGGCAGGCGATACGCCGAGATCGCTCCTTATCCGCCCGGTCATGCTCGATGTCGAGACCCGCCGCGGCGCGGTATTCCTCGCAGATTGCGTGAACCCGGGCGGGATCGCGGTACGTTTCCGTATATTCCGCTCTCACCTCGGGGCCGAAGGAGCCCTGTCCAAACGGGTTGTCCAGGACCGCGTCAGGCGCGCCCAGGAGGTATCTTTCCGGCAGCGGCGCTTTTTGCGAGAGCAGCGCCCAGGGCCAGTAGGTCATGGTGAACTTCGCGTCGGCGCGGCCCCATGCTTCCGAGATCGGGATGACGTCGAAGACCGCGAGCCGCCCGACGCTGTCCGGATGATCGAGCGCGAGGCGATAGGACACGCGGCCGCCGCGGTCGTGCCCGACGAGATCGAATTCAGTACCCAAGTTTTTCCATCACCCTGACGAGTTCGTTCGCCATGGCGCGCTTCGTATAAGGGTAATGATCCTCGGTGGAGGCCGGCGCGCCGCTGCGGCCGTAGCCGCGGAGATCGACACAGATCACCGCATGGTCGCTTGCGAGTTGCGGCGCCAGATGGCGCCACATCAGGCTGGTTCGGGGAAACCCATGCACCATGAGGAGCGGCGATCCCTTTCCGTAGCGCCGGATGAAAATGGTGTTGTCGCCGGTGTCGATCTCGGCTGTCTCAAAGTCACGAGCGCCGGCGGCGCCTGGGCTGGACGCTACTGCGGATGGCAGCGAGGTGGGGCCAAGCGCGCCTCGGATCGTGCAAGTTCGACTTCTATCGTGGCTGTCATCTCGTTGTCCTCCTTCAAGGATGTGGATCAATACGGGTCTTCTCCGGGTCAACCTTTCGTAGGCCGAGCTGGTTTGGTTACAGAGGGCGCGGGGCGCCCGCGCCAAAGACATGTTTCGCGTGGATGAACGGATCGAGGACGCCCTACCTTCCTCCCGAGCCGTATCGCCGCGGCGAAACCCTCCATCGTCGCCAAAAATTGCGACGATCGCGGTAACAAAACTTGTATGGTGACCGTATCTGCCGCATGGCTGGTCTTCTTACTCACCGGGACTGCATAACAGTCACCGTAACTTTGCCTGTTTGTGGCGGCATGAGTTTGACCGCGTCGCCCGATCGACGCCGCCTGCGGTTCCGAGTGGGGCCGCACCCGACGCCCAGAATTGGCGGCGCGTTCTAGCGATTTCGTCGGTGAATCGCGGAGGATGCTCGTGTCTCAACCCGAACAATACGACGTTCTTATCCTCGGCAGCGGCGGCGGGGGCAAGCTCACCGCCTGGCACAACGGCCGCCTGGGCCGCCGGGTCGCGGTCGTCGAGCGCCAATGGATCGGCGGCAGCTGTCCCAATGTCGCGTGCCTGCCGAGCAAGAACGAAATTCACAGCGCCGAAGTCGCGCATCACGCACGCGACGGCGCCGAGTTCGGCGTGATGACCGGCCCGGTCAAGGTCGACATGGCGAAGGTGCGTCAGCGCAAGCGCGACATGGTCGACGGGCTCGTCGCGGCGCATTTGAAGAACTACAAGGAAAGCGGCGCCGAACTGATCATGGGAACGGGGCGCTTTCTGGCGCCAAAAACCCTCGAGGTGAGCCTGAATGACGGCGGGACGCGCACGCTGACCGGGGCCCAGGTTTTCATCAATGTGGGAACGCATGCGGCCATCCCCAACATTGCGGGCCTCGAAGCCGTCCACCCGATGACCCATGTCGAAGCGCTCGACCTCGACGTCTTGCCGGCGCATCTGATCGTGATCGGCGGGGGATATGCCGGCCTCGAATTGGCGCAAGCCTATCGTCGCTTCGGAGCCGAAGTGACTGTCGTCGAGGCCTCGCCTCACCTGATGGCGAGGGAGGACGCCGACGCCTCGCATGAGATCCGGCGGATCCTCACCAACGAAGGCGTCCAGATCCACGTTCCGGCCGAACTCCTAAAGGTGAGCGGCCAGTCGGGAAACGCAGTCAGCGTTGGTCTTCGCACGAGCGCCGGCGAACGGACGATCGAGGGCAGCCACATTCTCGTCGCGGCCGGGCGTGTTCCGAACACCGCCGGGATCGGGCTCGACAAGGCCGGCGTCGAGTTGACAGACCGCGGTTATGTCAAGGTCAACGACCGGCTGGAGACGAGCGCCCCAAACGTCTGGGCGCTCGGCGATTGCGCTGGCAGTCCGCTGTTCACCCACATATCCGAGGACGACTTCCGCATCGTTCGCGACAATCTGGCGGGCGGGCGGCGAAGCACGCGCGACAGGTTCGTTCCCTATTGCATGTTCACCGATCCACCGCTGGCGCATGTTGGATTGAGCGAGCGCGAAGCGGAACGTCAGGGCGTCAAGACGCGCGTCGCGAGGCTGCCGATGAAGGCCGTGCTGCGCGCGCAGGCCACCGGCGAAACCGAGGGCTTCATGAAGGCCCTGGTCGCGGAGAGCGACGACCGCATTCTCGGCTTCACCATGATCGGCGCGCAGGCCGGCGAAGTGATGGCAGTTGTGCACACGGCGATGATGGCGGACTTGCCATACACGAAACTTCGAGAGGCCGATTTCACGCATCCGACCTTCGCCGAGGGACTGGGCTTTCTGTTCGCGAACACACCGGCGCAAACTCCATGAGCGCAGAGATCGAGCATCTGGCGTGGGTCGCGGGAAAGGCCGGTTTGCTGTACGCGACGGCGATCATCGGGTTGCGGCTCGGCAAACGACGTATTCTAACGGAACTGTCTCCGTTTGACTTCGTCGCGGCTGTGGCGGTCGGGGCGATAGTCGGCAGAATTCCAAGCGCTTCTGACGCCGACTATCTGGCCGGGGCCGTCACCTTGATCGCGGTGCTGTTTGCGCACGCCTTGGTCTCCCGCTTACGTCACTATTCGAGCGTGGCGCGTCTCATCGACCAAAGCCCAAGAATACTCGTCGCCAGTGGAAAAATACTGGAGGAGGGCCTTCGGCGGTCCGGGCTATGCCGAGCGGATGTAGAGAGCTTACTGCGCCAACGTGGAGTTCATAACGTTGGCGAAGTCGAATATCTGATCCTTGAGGAGGGAGGAAAAGTCTCGATTGTCGCTGATGGCGCGAGAGCTCCGCCCTCCGAGCCTGATTTGTTTTCGGATGTGACCCGGAGCCAGACCCGCGGAGCGGCCGGCGCCATCACCGCGCTAACTTGAGCTGATGACTGCTCAGCCCGCCGACGCGGACCGCGAGATTCACAGCGCTAAAAGAAGGAGAAGCCAACATGGTCTGCGCGGCGTTTCCGTATCGAAAGCGGCGGCGGGCGCTCGCCAACTGGATGGGGACCTGGGCTGACGGGGGCCAGGCAGCCGCGATGTCAGGAGCGCCAGGATGGCGATGAATGATGCGAGCGTGGTCCTGGTCCATGGAGCATGGGCCGATGGGTCGAGCTGGGCGAAGGTGATCATCGCCCTCGCGGCGAGCGGGGTCAAAGCGGTCGCTGCGCCTTTGCCGCTGACATCGTTCAGCGACGACGTCGCGGCGCTCGACCGGACGCTCGAGCGCATGGAGGGGCCGGTCGTGCTCGTCGGCCACGCCTATGCCGGCGCCGTTATTGGGGCGACCCGCAGCGAGAAAGTGAAGGCGCTTGTCTATGTGGCCGCGCTCGCCCCGGACCAAGGCGAGACGGTCGCGGATGTGTTCTACCGCGGCAAGCCTCATCCGCAGGCGCCCAAGCTCGCGCCGGACGCGCATGGGTGGATTTATCTGCCCGAATCCGCCTTCCCCGCCGCCTTCGCACAGAACGCTTCGAAGGAAGAGCTGACGGTGCTGGCGGCCGTCCAGCGGCCGATCTCGCCCGCCTGCATCAGCGTCAAGGTGGAGCGGCCGCTTTGGAAGGACCGGCCGGCCTGGTTCCTGGTCGCCGAGCAGGATCGCATGATCGTTGAAGACAATCACCGCTTCATGGCCGAGCGGATGAAGGCCCGGATCCGGTCGCATCCTGTCGATCACGCGCCGCTCATCACAGCGCCGTCCACCGTCCTCGACATCATCCGGGAGGCGCTGGCCGAGGTGGCCAAGGGTTGACGTGTTTGCGACAGAGGCGACCGCGCCGCCCTCGGATCATCGCGGCGGACCTGCCTGGCATTTCTGCCGCGGCCTGTTCAGCGGAGGCGCAGGTGAGAAAGAGAAGGAGCGATAGGTGAACTCGCTTATCCTTTATCTCTCGAAGTCTGCTCCGTTCCGGGGCGACCTTGACTATCACTTGATTCGTGCAGTGATGGTTTTCACTTTCTACATATTCAGCTACCAGAAGTGGTTTAGTTTCGAAGCCCATCAGATTGCGCCGTTTATCAGCCACAGCCCACTGGTTTTCTGGCTGATCCCAGCCTTTGGGATTCGCGGCGCCGCTTTCTTCCTCGGCACGACGGAAGCGCTGTTCGGCACGCTGATTTTGCTGGGCTTCTGGTTCCGAAGGCTGGGCATCGTTGGGGCGCTTGGCTCGATCGTCACTTTTCTTGGCACCGTCACGATCATCCCATTTTTCCCCAACGCATGGGCGACGGAGGCAGGCGGATTTCCGGCCATGTATTTGCCGGTCGCCTTCCTAACGAAGGACTTCCTCTTCCTGGCGGCCTCGTTCTACCTCCTCAAGCAGGATCTGACGCGTGAGGCGCGGGAGATAGATAGCACGGAATTGAGCTTCGTGGCTTGGAGGAGAGCCAAGACAGAATCCGCGTAACCGCGCCGGTCGTCCTGGCCGGCCACGCCTAAAGTGAAAGGAAAAAGCGCCATGACCGCCATCCACTATCGGACCGCCAAGGTCGACGGCCGCAACGTCTTCTACCGCGAGGCCGGCCCGGCGGGCGCGCCGAAGCTGCTCCTGCTGCACGGCTTTCCGACCGCCGGCCATATGTTCAGGGATCTCATCCCGCGGCTCGACGACCGCTTCCATATCGTGGCGCCCGATCTGCCTGGGTTCGGCAACTCCGATATGCCGGACAAGACGAACACGTTCGCCCGGATCGCGGAGACGATCGACCGCTTCACCGAGACCATCGGTTTCGACCGCTATGCGGTTTACGTGTTCGACTATGGCGCGCCGACCGGTTTCCGGCTCGCGGTCAAGCATCCGGATCGGATCACCGCCATCATCTCGCAGAACGGCAACGCCTACGAGGAGGGCTTGAGCGACGGCTGGAAGCCGATCCGGGCCTACTGGCAGGACGCGTCGCCGGCAAACCGGGAGGCGGTGCGCGCCTTTCTCAAGCCGGAGACCACGGTGTGGCAATATACGCATGGCGTGTCCGATCCGACGCGCGTGTCGCCGGACGGCTATACGCTCGACAATTTCTACCTCGCCCGGCCCGGCGTGGCCGACGTGCAGCTCGACCTGTTCGGCGACTACAAGAGCAACGTCGCGCTTTATCCGACCTTCCAGAACTATTTCCGCACCCACAAGCCTCCATTGCTGGCGGTGTGGGGCAAGAACGATCCGTTCTTCCTGCCGCCGGGCGCCGAGGCGTTCAAGCGGGACGTCCCGAACGCGACGGTGCGCTTCCTGGACACCGGACATTTCGCGCTGGAGACGCATGCTGCGGAGATCGCAGCCGCCATTCGCGACTTCCTTCCCGGGTAAGGCTGGAAGATGAGGGGGCAATGGAGGAGCGCACGGCGGAGACCGATGCGGCTCGGGCGCCGGGAAGGCGTTCGGCGATCCTCGCGGGCCGAGCGGTCAGAAGGCGACCCGGTCGCCGCCCTTGAGCTCGAGGATTTCGCGCGCCTCGTCCGGGCTCGCGACCGAGAGGCCGAGCCCTTCGATGATCTGGCGGGCGGCGCGCACCTGCTCGGCGTTGCTGGTTGCGAGCTTGCCAGGCCCCGACCAGAGCGAATCCTCGAGCCCGACGCGCACGTTGCCGCCCATCGCGGCGGCCTGCGCGGCGATGGCGAGCTGATTGCGGCCCGCGCCGAGCACCGACCATCGGTATTGCTTGCCGAACAGGCGGTCGGCGGTGCGCTTCATGTGCATGACGTCCTCGGGATGCGGACCGATCCCGCCCAGGATGCCGAAGACGGTCTGGACGAACAGCGGCGGCTTGACGAGGCCGCGCTCGAGGAAGTGACCGAGGTTGTAGAGATGCGCAGTGTCGTAGCACTCGAACTCGAAGCGCGTGCCGGAATCGCCTAGCGTGCTCAGCACGAATTCGATGTCCTTGTAGGTGTTGCGGAACACGAGATCGCGCGAGTTCTCGAGCGCCTGCGGCTCCCAGTCGTGCTTGAAGGTCTTGAAGCGGTTGAGCATCGGGAAGAGCCCGAAATTCATCGAGCCCATGTTGAGCGACGCGACTTCCGGCTTGAACGTCGCCGCGGGCTTGACGCGTTCCTCGACCGTCATGAACGGCGCGCCGCCGGTGGTCAGATTCACCACCGCCTTGGTCGACTGCTTGATGCGCGGCAAAAAGCGGGCGAAGGCCTCGGGCGACTGGTCGGGCCGGCCGGTCTTTTCGTCGCGCGCATGCAGATGCACGATCGCGGCGCCGGCCTCCGCCGCGCCGATGGCGGCCTCTGCAATCTGGTCCGCAGTGACGGGCAGGTATGGCGACATCGACGGCGTGTGGATCGCCCCCGTCACAGCGCAGGTGATGATGACCTTGTTCGATTGTGCCATGCGACCGATCTTCCTTTGCTACCAGCCGATCCTTCAGCGGCCAATGTTCCCGTCCGCCCAGCGCTTGTGCGCGGCGAGCGCAATCAGGCGGCGGTCCCGCCAGGCCTGGCGCTCTTCGAGCTTGTCTGCGGTCAAGCGTTCTCGCCGCTCCGACTCGATTGTGTCCATGACCGGGCCGCTCCAGTCGGCGCGCCACTGGGAGGAACCGAAAATGCCGGAATAGATGCCCTGATAGCGCTCGGCGTAGTCGCGCACGCCCGCAGGCGCATTGAGGTCGATCGTCTCGAACGGCCCCATGAAGGACCAGCGCAGCGCGAGCCCATCGCGAATGCCGACGTCAATGTCCTCGACCCCCGCATAGCCCTGCTCGACCAGCCGGAACGCCTCTTCCAGCAGCGCGCCCTGCAGCCGGTTCATGACGAAGCCGTCGATCTCGCGCTTCATGACGATCGGCGCGTGACCGGCCGCGCGGAGAAAATTCGCCGTGCGCTCGACA
Source organism: uncultured Alphaproteobacteria bacterium (assembly GCA_963764955.1). Lineage (GTDB taxonomy): Bacteria > Pseudomonadota > Alphaproteobacteria > Rhizobiales > Beijerinckiaceae > Roseiarcus. The sequence continues at coordinate 59,270 of CAVXVE010000031.1, forward strand.
GCCTCAGGCGCCGTCCAGGGCGCAGGCACGACCTCGGCGGCCGGAATGAGATAAGGCGGATTGATCGGGTGGACGACGAGACACCGGGCGCGGCCCTTGAGGCCTTCCGTGAAGGCGGAAGGCAGGATGGCGGAGGTCGAGCTTGCGAGAACCGCGTCAGGCGGCGCGGCGGCGTCGAGTTGCGCGAACACGGCGCGCTTCACGTCGACGTCCTCGGGGGTGTTCTCCTGGACGTGGACGACGCCCTCGAGCGCCGATTCAAGGGTGGGCGCGACGTGGATTCGCGCGGCGACTTTGCCTGCGGCGGAGCCATTCAGAAGATCGTTCGCCTCGAGGTCCGGAAGCAGCCGCTCGACATAGGCCAGAGCCTTGCCTGGCGCGTCCTTGTCCTGATCCCAAAGCGCGACCTCGCATCCGGCGCGGGCGAAACTGATCGCCCAGGCGCGCCCGACGAACCCTGAACCGATGACCGCTGCTTTTGTCACATCGCGCTCCGTCACAATGTTTCGACGTTGGCGTCCACGCCGATCGATTGACCGGATATGTTCCGGCCCGCGGCCGACAGCAGGTAGGCGATTGTCGCGGCGACGTCGCCCGCGGTCACCATCCGGCGCATCGAAACGCGCTCAAGATAGGTCTTTTCCATGGCCTCGTAACTGACGCCCGTCTGCTTGGCCCGCGCGGCGATCACGCCCGTCATGCGCACGCCCTCGACAATGCCCGGCAGGATGGCGTTCACTCGGATGTTGGCGGGTCCGAGCTCCTTGGCGAGGCTCTGGGTCAGTCCGATTACGCCAAATTTGGCGGCCGAGTAAGGCGTGCGAAACGCGTAACCGAGACGGCCGGCCGACGAGGACAGGTTGATGATCGCGCCCCCGCCGGCGGCCTTGAGCAACGGCACGGCAAAGTGCGCGCACAGGAACTGCCCGGTCAGGCAGACGTCGATGGTGCGCCGCCAATCCTCCGGTTTGATATCCTCGACGCCGCCGGTCGGCCCTGCGATCCCCGCATTGTTGATCAGCGCGTCAAGCCCGCCAAGGGAAGCTTTGACGTCGTCGAACAGGCGCGCCACGTCCGCTTCGGAAGATACGTCCGCCTTCGTGACGCCGCCGCCGGGATGGGCGGCGCGGTAGTCGGCGAGGAACTCGTCCGAGACGTCGCAGATATGGACCCGCGCGCCCCGCGCCGCGAGCAGATCCGAGGTCGCGCGCCCGATCCCCGACGCGCCCGCCGTGACCAGAACGCGCAACGTCTCGGGAAGCGCAAAGACGTCAGTGGGATCGCTCATCAAGCCGCTCCGACGATCATGTCCGCCTGTCGCGTAGCGCCATAATCGCGACGAGCGACGGGTGCAATGGCGGGCTGGCCGGCCGGCCCTCGAAAATCCTGCGGCGCGCGGAAAGCTTCTGCGCCCAGCCGCCGTTCCTCTGCGACAATTAACTGTTTGGGAATACGGGTTATTAACCGTTCGTAAACCATTCCGACGCAAACGTGGTTAACGAAACGCCAACGGGATCGGGTAATGAACGCGCACGCGGAAATAGGCCCCGCTCAAACGCTGAAGTTTAGAGCTCAATCCCTCCTCGCCTACGTCCTCGAGCCCGCCCAACCGCTGACCGATTGGTTCTCCGCGCTGGACGCCTGGCTCGCCCGCTCTCCAACTTTCTTTATCGCCCGCCCGGTCATTCTCGACATGGGGGCGCTCGCCATCAGCCTTAAGGAGTACCGCGAACTCCTCAGCGACCTCGCACGACGTCACATCCGCGTCATGGCGGCCGAAAACGTTGGCCGGGGATTGGTCGGACCGCACTTGCCTCCCGCGCTAACCGGGGGACGGACGATCGACGCGCCGGAGCCACAAGAGGATGCGCCGACGGCGCGCGAGGACACGCCGGCGCTGCGAGCAGAGGATTCGGCGCGGGCGAGCGATCAACCGGCGCCCGAAAAGACCGAGTCGCTGATCGTGGATGGCAACGTGCGTTCAGGCCAGGCGATCGTTCATCCTCAGGGAGACGTGACAATCATCGGCCGCGTCGCCTCTGGCGCGGAGATCGTCGCTGGCGGGTCCGTTCACGTCTACGGGGCGCTGCAGGGCCGTGTGATCGCCGGCATCTCGGGCTCACGCTCCGCGCGCATATTCTGCTCCGAGGCAAGGGCCGAACTTCTGTGTATCGGCGGCGCCTATGTCACGGCGGAAAACACGAACTCCGAGATGGAGGGCCGTAGCGTTGAGGCCCGGCTTGAGGGCGACGAACTCAAGCTCCGAATCCTGAGCTGAGGCTTTTTAAGGGGACAATGCGCATGAGCAAGGTGATCGTCGTTACATCAGGAAAGGGCGGGGTGGGCAAAACCACCTCGACCGCGTCTCTGGGCGCTGCGCTCGCACAGGGAGGCCGGCGCGTCTGCGTGGTCGACTTCGATGTCGGACTGCGGAATCTTGATCTGGTGATGGGCGCGGAACGGCGGGTCGTCTTCGACTTCATCAATGTGGCGCAGGGCGACGCCAAGCTCGCACAGGCTTTGATCCGCGATAAGCGCATCGACACGCTCCACCTGCTCGCGGCTTCGCAAACACGCGACAAAGACGCGCTGACCACCGAAGGCGTCGAGCGGGTCATCGGCGAATTGCGCGAGACGTTCGACTATGTGCTTTGCGACAGCCCGGCAGGCATCGAGCGAGGCGCGCTCCTCGCGATGCGGCACGCCGACCAGGCGATCGTGGTCGCGAACCCGGAAGTCTCCTCAGTGCGCGACTCCGACCGGATCATCGGCCTCCTCGATTCTAAGACATTGCGGGCCGAACGCGGCGAGCAGATGGAGAAGCACCTGCTCCTCACTCGGTTCGATCCGGCGCGTTCGAACTCGGGCGAGATGCTGAGTATCGAGGACGTGCTCGAGATTCTGTCCATCCCGCTCCTGGGCGTGATCCCGGAAAGCCGAGAGATCCTGCGGGCCTCGAATATCGGCGCTCCCGTGACGACCAACGCCGCCGGGGGCCAAGCTAGACTCGCCTATCTCGAAGCGGCCCGGCGCCTCGGCGGCGAAACGGTCCCCGTCGCGGTCCCGGACGAAAAGAAAACCTTCTTCACGCGCCTGTTCGGCCGGAGGGCGGCATGAGCTTATTTGGATTTCTCAAGTCTCGCAGCAGCGCGCCAGTCGCACGCGAACGCCTCCAGATCCTGCTCGCGCACGAGCGCGTCGCGCTTGGTCCGCGCGATCTCGTGACGATCCTGCGCGACGAATTGCTCGCCACCATCGCCCGTCACATCGAATTCGATCCCGAAAAGCTCTCCGTGAAGATGGATCGGGCGGACGCGATGTCGACGCTGGAGATCGAGGTCGAGATTCCGTCTGACAAGATCGCGACGGGGGCGTCGCGCATCGGGCCCGCGCCGCACGCGTCGGCGGCCTGAGCGCCATTCTCCCTTCCCTGCCGGATTCGGCCCAATAAATTCGGTGGCCTAGCGGGTACGCAGGCCGCCGCGAAGGTCTTTTCCCGTTCGAGACGGCAAAACCGATCCCGCGGGCGCGACCCGTGTGGCCGCTCCTCTCGCTGTTGCAGCTGCGAGATTGGCGCCGTACTGCGGCGCAAAAAACTGACCGCTTGTAAAGTTCTGCATATTCCGCTTCATTGCTGCGCGCATTCCTTGCCGCTGGCGCGCGTTCGGCTTGACCGGGAGGCTTAGTCGCGAACGGCGAAGTCGTCCAACAGCCGGTCGGCGCACGCCAAGGACGCAAAAGAGACGAAACTGGGAGGATAGTCCATGTTGAAGAGTGGAGTCGCCGCTGCGGCGCTCGCCAGCCTTTTGCTGTCGAGCGCGGCGTGGGCGCAGGACAAGATCAAGGTCGGCGTCACGGCGACGCTCGAGGGCACTTACACCATATTGGGCATCGACGGGATCGCCGGCTTGAATGCGGCGGTGAAGAAATACAATAGCAAGGCGGGCGGCAAGGAGCTCGAATTCGTCATCGCCTCGACCGACGCGACGCCCGATTCCGCCGTGCGTGCGGTGAAGAAGCTGATCGAACAGGACCACGTCCAAATCCTCCTCTCGCCGCTCTCGGGAGATGAGGGCATCGCAGTCAAGAATTTCTCCAGGACCCATCCGGAGCTCACGTTCATCAACGCCGCGTCCGGCGCGCAGGAGACGACCTTCCCCGATCCGTCGCCCAATTTCTTCCGCTGGAACATGGACGGCGCGCAATGGTCGGCGGGACTTGGCGACTACGCCTACAACGTCAAACATTACAAGAAGATCGCGACCGTCGGCGAAGACTATTCCTTCGTCTATACCCAGGTCTTCGGCCTCGTGCTGGAATATTGCGCCCTTGGCGGCGAGGTGACGAACCGTCAGTGGGTGCCCCTCGGAACGAAGGACTTCGCCTCGACGATTGCGGCGCTGCCCGATGACGTCGACGCCATCTATCTCGGCCTAGGCGGCGCGGATGCGGTCAACTTCCTCAACCAGTATCAGCAGGCGGGTGGCAAGGCGCACCTTCTCGGCGGTTCGATCATGGTCGATCAGACCGTGCTCTCGGCCAAGGGCGACGCGAAGAAGGCGATGATCGGCACGATCGCGTCGAGCGGCATGGCCGACACCTGGGACGATCCGGGCTGGAAAGCGTTCGTGAAGCTTTATCAGGAATCAACTCCGGCAGATAAGCGCCTGCCGAGCCCGGGATTGCTGGCCGCCAACTATTATGACGCAGCGATGGCGCTGTTCGAGTCGCTCAACAAGGTCAATGGCGACCTCAGCGACAACCAGTCGAAACTCAAGGCTGCGATGGCCGCACTGACGATCGACGCGCCGAACGGCAAGATCAGCCTCGATGAGGACCGCCAGGCGATCGGCACGAATTTCGTCACCGAGGTTGTCGAGGACGGAAAAGGCGGCCTCGTCAGCAAGGTCGTCAAGATCATTCCCAACGTGCATCAGACGCTGGGCTATCCGAGGGACGTTTTCGCCAAGATCGGGCCTCCGAGCCGCACCAATCCAGAATGCAAGAAGTATTGATCGAACGGACCGGGGCCGGGCGCGCAGCGCGCCCGGCCCCGTTGTGCAAAGGCTGGTTACGGATCGAACGGACGGCGCGAATGCGCGTCGTCCGTTCTGTTTCGATCCGCCGTCCGCCGAGGTTTGAGCCCATCCAAGGCCGACTCAAAAGTGATGGCGTATGAACAGCTTCATCGCGCGCCGTCCGATCTGGTCCCTGATCATCGTGGTCGTCGTCATCGCCTTGATCTGGCTCGTCTTCGCTCCATGGCCGCCGGGCTTCGAGGCGGTGTTTGGGAGGAAGAAGCTGTTTCTCAACGCCAGCCTCAACGGGATCACCCTCGGCGGCCTTTATTTCCTGGTCGCGAGCGGGTTCACGCTGATCTTCGGCCTCATGCGCAACGTCAATCTCGCGCATGGCTCGATCTATCTTCTCGGCGGCTATTTCGGTTACCTGGCTGTCGACGCCACCGGCTCATGGCTTTTCGGCTTCGTCGTCGCCTTCGTGGTCGCGGCCCTGCTTGGCGTCATCCTTCAGGTCGCCGTATTCCGCCGCATGGAGGGGCAGGAGCTTCGGCAAACTCTGGTGACGCTCGGGATTTCGATCGTGCTCGCCGATCTCATGTTGTGGGCGTTTGGCGGAAACTCGTGGCAGATTCAGACGCCGACATGGCTTCGCGGACCGGTTGAGCTTCCGCTCGTCACCGCGGTCAGGTCGTCAGGCGAGGCCGTCTATCTTTCCTATCCGATCGTTCGCCTGGTCATCTTCGCGGCCTCGGTCGTGATTGGCGTTGCGATGTGGCTGGCTTTGAACCGCACCCGCATAGGCATGATCGTGCGTGCTGGCGTCGACGACCGCGAAATGTTGTCGGCGATGGGCGTGCCGATTCAGCTCGTGTTCGTGATCGTCTTCGCCTTCGGCGCGGGGCTTGCCGGAATGGCTGGCGTGGTCGGCGGAACGTTTCAGTCGCTGTCGCCGGGCGAAGATACGCGCTTTCTTCTCGCCTCCCTGATCGTGGTCATCGTCGGCGGCGTGGGCTCGATTCCCGGCGCGGCGCTTGGCGCTGTCATCATCGGTCTCGCCGAGCAGATCGGACTTGCCTACTTTCCGACCTATGCGATCGTGCTCACCTTTCTGATCATGGTGCTCGTGCTGGCCGTGCGGCCGCAGGGCCTGTTGGCGGGAGGCTAGGCCGTGGCGCTCGCCGAGAGCCGCACGAGAGGCGCGTCGGGCGCCGCGCTGCACCCCGCCTGGCTGCAGAACGTCAATCCGGCGGCGGCCCTCGTCGCCGTCATCGTCGTCATCATGCCGGCGATCGTCTCGAGCTTCGTGCTCACGCAGATCTTCGGCTGGGCCTACATGCTCGGTACGATCGCCTTGAGCCTGATGTTCCTCGCCGGTTACGGCGGCATGGTGAGCCTCGCGCAGATGACGATCGGCGGTTTTGCCGGCTATGTCGTCGCGATCCTCGGCGTCAACGGCGTGCCCGGCGGAATGGGCTGGCCGTGGTGGCTCGCGGTTCCCGCCGCCTTGATACTCGCGATGATTGTCGGCGCCATCATCGGCGCGCTCGCGGTGCGCACCGAGGGAATCTACACGATCATGATCACGCTCGCGATCGCCGCGGCGTTCTTCTATTTCACCAACGAGAACTACGCGATCTTCAATGGCCATACCGGCATTGACGGCGTTCCGACGCCGGTCTTTCTGGGCGTCGACTGGCATCGCCCCATTCCCTTCTACTATCTGACGCTCGCCGTCGCGGCGTTGTGCTGGCTCGCGGTCTCCTATGTCGCCCGGGCCCCGTTCGGCCTCGCTCTGCAAGGGATACGCGACAACCCCCGGCGGATGGCGGCGCTGGGATTCAACGTCAATGCGCATCGCATCGCGGCTTATGTTTTCGCGGCGTTCATCGCCGCGTTGGGCGGCATTCTGCTTGTGTGGAGCTATGGTGAGATTGCGCCCGGCACCGTGAGCGTGTCGGCGGCGATCGACATCCTCGTCATCGCGGTCGTCGGCGGCATCGGCAATCCAATCGGCCCCTTTATCGGCGCCTTGATTTACGCGGTCCTGAAAACCTTCGCCCTCGATGTCCTGGTCGCGTTCGGCCTCGACGGCAACCGGTTTCGCCTGCTGATCGGTCTTGGCTTCCTGGCGATCGTCTTTTTCTCGCCCGACGGCGTCATCGGCCTCTGGGCGCGATGGCGCAATCGATCGCGAGCCGGCTCGGCGCGCTCGCAACCATCGGGCGGCGGCCATGGATAGCGTCGCTCAGCGTCTCTCCGCGGTCGGCTCGGCCAACGCGCTCGAGCTGCGTGGCGTCACCCGCCTGTTCGGCGCTCTCGCCGCCCTGACAGACGTCTCCTTGACGGTCCGCCCCGGCGAGCGGCGTGCGGTTCTTGGTTCGAACGGCGCCGGCAAGACCACGCTTTTCAACTGCATCACCGGCGACTTCCCGCCATCTTCGGGAACGATCCGCTTCTTTGGCGAGGACGTGACCGACTTTCCGCCCCAGGAGCGAATCCGCCGCGGATTGCGCCGGACCTATCAGATCTCCGCCCTTTTTCCCGGCCTGTCGGTGCTCGACAACGTTTACCTCGCCTGTCGTGGCGTCTCGCGCGGCCGATTTTCGTTTCTTCGGCCGGGCCGCGACGACGCGCTTGTCCATTCCGCCGAGAACCTGATTCAGGCGGTCCATCTGACACCGATCAAGGACCGGCTGGTGGCGGAGCTGGCCTATGGCCAGCAGCGCCAGCTCGAGATCGCGCTGGCGCTTTCGGGCGCGCCGCGGTTCATCCTTTTCGACGAGCCGGCAGCGGGTCTGTCGCCGACGGAACGGGCGGAGCTCATCGACATCCTCTCCTCGCTGCCAGCCCATATCGGCTACATCATCATCGAGCACGACATGGACGTGGCGCTACGCGTGGTCGAGCGCGTGACGATGATGCACAACGGGCGGATCTTCAAGGAAGGCTCGCCTCAGGAGATCGAGGCGGATCCCGAGGTGCAGGAACTCTACCTTGGAGGCGCCCATGCCTGAGCCGCGCCGCGCCGACGCCGAGATCATGCTTCGGGTCACGGGGCTTAACGTCTACTATGGTCGCTCGCATGCGCTGCAGGGCGTCGATCTTACGCTGGCTCACGGCGTGCTGTCGGTCGTCGGGCGCAACGGCATGGGCAAGACGACCCTGTGCAAGGCCATCATGGGGCTCGCGCGCGCGTCAAGCGGCTCAATCCGCGTGCGCGGCGAAGAGATGTTGGGCCTTCCCCCGGCGCGAGTCGCGCGGCACGGCGTCGGCTACGTCCCGCAAGGTCGCAGGCTCTGGCGCTCGCTCACCGTCGACGAACACTTGCGCTTGACCACGGCGCGCCAGTCCGGCGCCTGGACGGTCGAGCGCGTCTATGACGCGTTCCCGCGCCTCGCGGAACGAAAAAGCAGCAACGGCGCCCAGCTCTCCGGCGGAGAGCAGCAGATGCTGGCCATCTCGCGCGCTCTGATCACCAACCCGCGCCTTCTGATCATGGACGAGCCGACCGAGGGCCTGGCGCCGGTGATCGTGTCCCAGGTCGAGGAAATGCTCGTTCGTCTTGGCGAGGAAAGCGACATGGCGATCCTCGTCATCGAGCAGAATATCGGGGTTGCGACGACCGTTTCCGAAAACGTCGCCATCATGGTCAACGGAAGGATCAATCGCATCATCGAGTCGCGGCGGCTCGCGGCCGACCGCGAGCTGCAGCAGCGGCTCTTGGGCGTTGGCCGCCATTCCGACGCCGATCCGGACCCCGCCGACGAAAACGCGCGCGAAGCGGCGGCTCCTTCACCGAGCGTCGCAAGGCCGGCGGCGGCGCCGATCAGGCTCTATGTCTCCAACCCGACGCCGCCAACGCGGTGGTCGCAACCGGTCCCCAATGCGCGAATCGAGGCGAGCGCCCGCATCGCTTCGGCCGGCCCCGCGAGGGTCGAGGCGATCGCCGAGCCGCGTCCGGCGCGGGCCGCCGGCTCGCCGGTCGTGCTCGTGGTCGGAACGCTCGACACCAAGGGAACCGAACTGCGCTTCATCCGCGACCTCATCGTCGCGAGCGGCCTGCGCGCGCGCCTGGTCGATGTCTCGACCAGCGGCAAGCTCGCGACCTGCGACGTGACGGCGCAGGAGATCGCGCTCAACCATGGCCGCGGCGGCGTGGCCGTATTCGGCCGCGAGCGCGGCGCTTCGGTGTCCGCCATGGCCGAGGCCTTCGAGGCCTGGATCAAGCGGCAGAACGATATCGCCGGAATCATCAGTGCGGGCGGCTCGGGCGGCGCCTCGATCGTCGCGCCGGGGATGCGCGCTCTCCCGATCGGCGCCCCGAAGGTGCTCGTGTCGTCGATCGCCTCCGGCGACGTCGGCCCTTACGTGGGCCCGACGGACATCACGATGATGTATTCGGTCACCGACGTCCAAGGCCTGAACGCCATCTCGCGGCAGGTGCTGGCGAACGGCGCGCAGGCGCTTATCGGGATGGTGAAGGCGCGCCTCAGCGCGCGCGAAGAACTTGGAGCGGGGAGAGTGCGCCGGACCGCCCTTCCCTCGGTTGGGCTCACCATGTTCGGCGTCACCACGCCCTGCGTGCAGCAGATCACGGCCGCGCTGGCTGCGGACTGGGAGTGCCTCGTCTTTCACGCCACCGGCGTCGGCGGCCGCTCCATGGAGAAGCTGGTCGATTCGGGACTCATCTCGGCCGTCATCGACGTCACCACCACCGAAGTCGCCGACATGCTTATGGGCGGCGTCCTCGCGGCCGACGAGGACCGGTTCGGTGCGGTCATCCGCACGCGGGCGCCTTATGTCGGCTCGGTCGGCGCGCTGGACATGGTCAATTTCGGTCCCATCGACACTGTGCCGGCCGCGTACAAGAGCCGGCTTTTGCACGCGCACAACCCGCAGGTCACGCTCATGCGCACGACCGCGGCCGAGAACGATCGGATCGGGAGCTGGATCGGCGAGCGGTTGAACCGCATGGACGGGCCGGTCCGCTTCCTGCTGCCCGAACTCGGCGTCTCCACGCTGGATGCGCCAGGCCAAGCGTTCCACGATCCGCAGGCGGACGCCGCCCTGTTCGCTGCGCTCGAACGGACGGTGCGGCAGACCGCGAGCCGGCGATTGATCCGGGTCAAGCGCCACATCAACGATCCCGAGTTCGCCGCCGCTGTCGTCGCCGAGTTCCGGGCGCTGCACGGGCAGTCGGCCGCGCGCCGGCGCGCGGCGAGATGACGATGAGCGCGTTCGACCGATCCACGCTGATGGATAAGTTCCGGGCGATGGCGGCGCGCGGCGAGCCGATCGTCGGCGGCGGCGCAGGCGTCGGCCTCTCGGCCAAATGCGAGGAGGCGGGCGGCGTCGACCTGATCGTCATCTATAATTCTGGCCGCTATCGCATGGCCGGGCGCGGCTCGCTCGCCGGCCTCCTGGCGTATGGCGACGCCAACGCGATCGTTGTCGATATGGCGCGCGAGGTGCTGCCGGTCGTCAAGCGCACGCCGGTGCTGGCTGGCGTCAATGGCACTGACCCGTTCCGCCGGATGGACGTCTTCCTCGATGAGATCAAGGCGCTCGGCTTCGCCGGCGTGCAGAACTTCCCCACCGTCGGCCTCATCGACGGGACTTTTCGCGTCAACCTCGAGGAGACCGGAATGTCCTACGGCCTCGAAGTCGATATGATCGCGAAGGCGCGCGAGAAAGACCTGTTGACGACCCCTTATGTCTTCAACGCGGGCGAAGCGGAGGCGATGGCCAAGGCCGGCGCCGACATCCTCGTCTGCCACCTTGGACTGACAACTGGCGGCGCCATCGGCGCCCAGACCGCGCCGAAGCTTAAGGATTGTCCCGCCTTGATCGACGCCTGGGCGAGCGCGGCGCTGAAGGTTCGGTCTGACATTCTCGTGCTGGCGCACGGCGGCCCGATCGCCGAGCCCGCCGACGCGGACTTCATCATGAAGTCCACCAAGACTTGCCACGGATTTTACGGCGCTTCATCAATGGAGCGCCTGCCGGTCGAAACCGCGCTGACCGAACAGGTCAGGCGATTCAAAACGATCGGACGGAAGTAAGATGACACAACGGCTCGCGGTCGGACGCGGCCAGCAAATCGGGAGTGGGAAATGTCGGGGCTCTTGATCGGGACTTTGATCCTCTGGCTCATCATCGCGATCATTGTCGTGGTCGTCGCCGTCTATGTGGTCAACTGGCTCTACCATCGCTCGTCGAAAGAGGTGTCGTTCGTCCGCACCGGATTTCTCGGCGAACGCGTGGTGATCAACGGCGGCGCCTTCGTCCTGCCGTTCATCCACGACTTCACGCCCGTGAACATGAACGTGCTGCCGATGCAGATCGTGCGCCAGAAGGGCGACGCGGTCATCACCCGCGACCGCATGCGCATCGACATCGAGGCCGATTTCTATGTTCGCGTCGAGGCCACGCGCGAGGCGGTGTCGATCGCCGCCGCGACCCTCGGCCGACGCACGCTGGAGCCCGAACGGCTTCACGCTCTGTTGTCCGGCAAGTTCGTCTCCGCTCTCCGCTCGGTCGCGTCCGAGATGACCATGGAGCAGATGCACGAGCAGCGCGGCGAATATGTCGCGCGGGTGAAAGCCGCCGCTCAGGAGGCGCTGGCCCAGAACGGCCTTGAGCTCGAGTCGGTCGCGATCACCGATCTCGACCAGACCGATCTCGAATTCTTCAACCCCTCGAACCGTTTCGACGCCGAGGGTCTCACCCGCCTGATGGAGGACATCGAGGACCGCCGCAAATTGCGCAACGACATCGAACAGGATTCGATGATCAAGATCCGCACCCGCAACCTCGAGGCCGAGCGGCAGGCGCTGGATATCGAGCGCGACAGCGAGGCGGCGCGCCTCGCGCAACAGCGCGACATCGAGGTCAGGCGCGCGGTGCAGCGGGCGGAGGTGGCGCGCGAGCGCGCGTTGCGCGAGACCGAGGCCGAGCAGGCGCAGATTTCCGCTCGTGAGGCGATCGAAAAGTCGCGCATCGCCAACGAGCAGGCGATCAGCGAGGCGCGCATCGCCTCTGAGCGCGAGGTGCGGCAGAAGGAGATCGAACGCACGCGTGCCGTCGAGGAAATCGAGATCGCCGCTCGCGAGGGCATCGAAAGGGCGCGGATTGTCAATCAGCGCTCGGTCGACACCGCGCGCATCGCCTCCGAGCGTGAGGTGCGGCAGACCGAGATCGAGCGGGCCCGCGCGGTCGAGGAGGCGGAGATCGAGGCGCGCGAAGTGGTCGAAAAGGCGCGCATCCTGCAAGAGCGAGCGGTGACCGAATCGCGCATCGTCAACGAGGAGGAGACCCGCCGGCGCGAGATCGAGCGCACGCGCGCGGTCGAGGAAGCCGAAATCGCCGCGCGGGAAACAACCGAAAAGCTGCGCATCGCCCAGATGACGACGATCAACGCCGAGCGCATCGCCTCCGACGAACGCACTCGCGCGCTTGAGATCGCGCGCACGCGAAGCATCGAGGAAGCGGAGATCGCCGCCAACCAGGCGATCGAAGCGGCGAAGATCGCGCGGGAGCAGACGCTTGCCGCCGATCGCATCGCCGCCGACCAGACAACACGGTCGCTCGAAATCACCCGCAACCAGGCGATCGAGGAGGCGGGCATCGCCGCGCGCCAGTCGACCGAAGCGACGCGGATTGCCCAGGAGGAGCGCATTCGGGGGCTCGAAATCGCGCGCAACCGCGCGCTCGAGGAGGCCGATATCGCAGCTCGAGAGGCGATCGAAGCAGCCCGCATCGCCCAGGAGAAGAACATCTCGCTCACGCGCATCGAGAGCCAGCAGGAAACGCAAAATCAGGAGATCGAGCGCCGCCGCGCCATCGAGGAGGCGGAGATCGCGGCGCTGCAGGCGACGCGCGCGGCCCGCATCGCCCAGGAAAAGGCGACTTCGGCAGAGACGATCACCGCTGAGCGGGACACGCGCAGACTTGAAATCGCGCGCAACGAAGCGCTCGAGCGGGCGGAGATCGCGGCGCGCGAGGTCGTCGAGACGGCGCGCATCGATCAAGACCGGAAGATCCAGGCCGAGCGCATCGCCAAGGACGAGGAGATCCGGGCGCGCGAAATCGCCCGCACCCAGGCGATCGAAGAGGCGGAGATCAAGGCGCGGGAAGCCGTCGAGGCGGCTCGCATCGCGCAGGAGAAGATGGTTGCGGCCGAGCGTATCCAGGCCGAACAGGAGACGCGAGGCCTCGAGATCGCCCAGACTGCGGCGATCGAAGCTGCGGAGCTCAGGCGCCGCGACGCTGTCGAGCGCCAGCGCATCGGGGTCGAGCTTGCGCTCGAAACCGACCGTATCGCCTCCCAGAGAACGCGCGAAGTGCTCAACATCGAGCAGAGGAAGGCGGTCGAGCTCGCAGACGAGGACCGCACCATCGCGCTTTCGTCCAAGAAGACCGAGCGCATCGGCGCCGATCGCCAGGTGCGCCAAGCCGAAATCGCCGCCTCGCAGCAGGTCGAGAGGAGCGACGTCGAGCGCGAGCAGGCGCTGGACGCGGCTCGCCTCGAGCGACGACGGTCGATCGAGCAACTGGAGATCGCGCGCATGCAGGCGTTGCAGGAGGCCGAGATCGCCTCCCGCGAGGAGGTTGAGCGTGCTCGCATCGCCTCCGATCGCGGCATCGACGAGGCTCGCGTTAACCGTGAGCGCGACTTGCGCAGGCTCGAGGTGGAGCGCGAGCGGGTCGTCGAGACGGCGCTGATGGAGAAAGCAATCGCGCTCTATCAGAAGTCGCTTGAACACTCGGCCGCGCAAGCGGAAGCGGAGAACGCAAAAGCTCGCGCGACGGAGGCGCAGGAGCGGGTCGTTACCGTGCGCGACACCGAGGTCGCCCGCCGGCGCCGCTCGGTCGAGGTGCTGTTGGCCGAGAAGGCGGCCGAAGAGACGCGCATCGCCGCGGAGGCCGAGCGAGTCCGCGCCGCGGTCGAGGCCGAGGCGCAGAGGCTGCTCAACGAAGCGGAGAACGTGCTGACCGAGCCCGCGCGCTATTCGCTTTTCCGGCGGAAACTGCTCGACCGTATCGAGGGTATCGTGCGCGAGAGCGTGAAGCCAATGGAGAAGATCGAGGGCATCCGCATCCTCCACGTCGATGGCCTCAACGGCGGCCATCCGAACGGCAATGGCGGGCGCAGCGCCACTGACGAAGTGATCGAACTCGGCGCTTCGCTACCGCGTCCAGGCCCCGCTTATCAACTCGATCCTGTCCGACATCGGCGTCGAGGGCGGCAGTCTGGCGAAGATGCCGGGTCTCATCCGCGAGGCCCGCGACATGCAGGGCATCCGCAAGGACACCGCGGCAAAAAAGGAGAGTGACGGCGCGCCTCCGCCGAGCGGCGGCGCCTCGCCCCGCAAGAAGAGCTAAGGGCGGACTATGGCGCGCGTTTTCGTCTCCAGCGTCGTTAACGGCCGCAGCGATCGGGTGTGGGCGCGGGTGCGCGACTTCAACGGCCTGCCGAACTGGCATCCGGCGATCGCGGAGAGCCGCATCGAGGGCGGCGAACCTGCCGACAAGATCGGCTGCGTGCGCGATTTCCGCCTGCGCAACGGCGACCGCATCCGCGAGAAGCTCCTCGGCCTGTCCGACTACGACATGTTCTGCACCTATTCGATTCTGGAATCGCCGATGGGCGTGGAGAACTATGTGGCGACGCTCAGGCTCACCCCGGTCACCGACGGCGAGCGGACCTTCGTCGAGTGGACGGCGGAATTCGAGTGCGCGCCCGACCGCGAGGCCGAGCTCATTGCAAGCATCGGCGGAGGGGTGTTCCAGGGCGGGTTCGACGCGCTTAAACGGGCGTTCGGCGGCTAGACATGCCCCATGTCGTGAAGAGCACGATCATCGACGCTCCGACCGACCGGGTGTGGGCGGTCTTACGCGATTTCAACGGCCACGACCGCTGGCATCCCGCGGTCGCGACCAGCGCGATCGAGCGCAGTCAGAGCGCCGATCGCATTGGCTGTGTGCGCCGCTTCAGGCTCGCCGACGGCTCGGAATTGCGCGAGCAGTTGCTGGCGCTGTCGGATCTCGAGCAGAGCTTCAGCTATTGCCTGCTCGACACTCCGATCCCCATGTTCAACTATGTCGCCCATGTGCGGCTCCTGCCGGTGACGGACGGCGACCGCACATTCTGGCATTGGGAGTCGCGCTTCACCACCCGGCCGGGGGACGAGAAGCGCCTGGCCGAAATGGTCGGCGAGGAGATTTATCAGGCCGGGTTCGAGGCCATTCGCAAGCATTTGCGCGAGGCTGCATGATGAGGGACGGTCGTCAATGCCTGTGGTGGTGAAGACCTTCGCAACGCCTGCCGAAGCCTCTTCGGCGCTCGCGTCCGACCGTTCCGCCCGGTTCATCGGCGGCGGCACGCTCGTCATGCGCGCCCTCAACGAGGGCGATGTCGGGATCTCGACGATTGTGCGCCTCGAAGAGCGCGCGCTGAGCCAGATCCGGACCATGGGCGCGCGCGTCACGATCGGCGCAGGTGTGACACTGAACCAGATCCTGCGCGAGCGGGACTTGGCCTTCCTTCACGCGCCGGCGCGATCGATCGGCGGCCCGGCTGTGCGGACGATGGCCACGGTCGGCGGCAATCTGTTCGCCCCATCGCCGTACGGAGATCTGACGGTCGCGCTGCTCGCCCTCGACGCAACGGTGTCGGTGATGAGCGGCTATGGTGCGCGCGACATGGCGCTCGAGGAGTTTCTGGCCGGGCGCGATCGCGCGGCCGGCGCGATCGTTCTCGGCGTTTCCTGCGACCGCCCGCCCAATCCGGAGGCGTTTCGGTATCGCAAGGTCGCGCGGGTCAAGCCGAAGGGCGTCTCCGTCCTCTCGATCGCCGCCATTGTTCCGGCGGTCGGCGGACGCGTGTCCGGGGCCCGCATCGCCTATGGCGCAATGGCGCCGACCGCGATCCGCGCCAAGGCGGCCGAGCGCGCGCTCGAAGGCCGGACGCTGGACGAATCGGGCGTTGGCGCCGCGGTCGCGGCCGCCGCCGAGGGAACGTCCCCGGCTACGGACGCGATCGCCAGCGCCTGGTATCGGCGCGAAGTGGTCGGCGTGCATCTGCGCCGCCTGCTCCTTGGGCGTGACGGCTGAAGAAAGACGCCCATGCCCAAGACCCCCCTGCAATTCAGACACAACGGCCACGAAGTAGCGGTTTTCGTCGATGGCGGCGCCAACCTGCTGACCGCGCTGCGCGAGGAGCTTGGCGACTTTTCGCCCAAATTCGGGTGCGGCCAGGGCGGCTGCGGCGCCTGCACCGTACTCATCGACGGCGAGCCCGCCCTTTCCTGCCTCATCCTAGCTGAGAGCGCGGCCGGAAAATCGATCGAGACCGCAGACGGCCTCAAGAACGGCCCCGAGCTTCATCCGCTGCAGACGGAGTTCATGGACAATTTCGCCGCGCAGTGCGGCTATTGCACGCCTGGCATGCTGATGGCCGCCAAAGCGCTGCTCGATCGCAATCCGACGCCGAGCCGCGTTGAAGTGATCGAGGCGATCTCCGGCAACATCTGCCGCTGCACTGGCTATGAGCCGATCATCAACGCAATTCTCGCAGCCGCGGCGCGCGGCGCCCAACGCCGCGCCTGAAGGGTGAACCCATGCTTGAACTTCGCAAAGACCTGTTTGCTGACGAGCGCGACGATAATCTCAAGGAGATCGGCAAGCCGACCCAGCGCCAGGACATGCTGGGCCATGTCACTGCGACCTCGACCTATTTCAACGACCACAAGCTGCAGGGTATGCTGCACCTCAAGGTGCTGCGCAGCCCGCATTCCCACGCGCGCATCCGCCGCATCGACCTCGCCGAAGCGGAGCGCCAGCCAGGCGTGCGGCGGATCATCCGCGGCGCCGACGTCCCGCGCAATCTCAACACGCTGCTTAGCCTCATCAATTTCGGCAAGGATGACGAGCCGACGCTCGCCGTCGACAAGGTCCGCTACAAGGGCGAGCCGATCGTCGCCGTCGTCGCCGACAGCCAGCGCGAGGCGTTCGAGGCTTTGGCCAAGATCCACATCGATTACGAGCCGTTGCCGACAGTGTTCGATGTCGAGGAGGCGATGAAGCCCGGCGCGCCGGTCATCAACGAGACTTATCCGAAGAACACTTTCACCTATCACGACATCTACGACCACCAGAAGATTCGCTTCGGCGACGTCGAGCGCGGCTTCGCCGCCGCCGACCACGTCCTCGAGCAGCGCTATCAGATGTCGCCGATCGAGCACGCATCGACCGAAACCAACGGCTCGATCGCGGCCCCTGACACCAACGGGCGCTATGTCGTCTACACTTCGACCCAGGCGCTGTTCTTCTCGCTCGACACCTGCGCGAAGATTCTCGATGTGCCGTCGAACAGGCTGCATTTCATCGGCGGCACGGTCGGCGGCGGCTTCGGCGGCAAGGTCGACACCGTCACCGAACCGCTCGCCATCCTTGGCGCGATGCTGACCGGGCGGCCGGTGCGCTATATGATCGGACGCGAGGAGGAGATGATCTATTGCGCTCCACGCGGCGCCGAACGGATCTTCATCAAGGACGGCGTTTCCCGCGACGGACGCATTCTCGCTCGTCAGTTCCGCTGCCTGTTCGATAGCGGGGCGTATACGCGGCTTTCAAGCTACGCCGTGGTCAAGTGCGCCGCGCATCTGCCCGGGCCCTATACGATCCCCAATGTCTCCGCCGACGTCTATTGCGTGTTCACCAATCGCGTGCCCGCCACCGCGATGCGCGGCTTCGGCGTCACGGCGGTCGATTTCGCGATCGAATGCCAGATGGACAAGCTCGCGCATCTCGTCGGCATGGATCCGATGGAGTTCCGCCTTCTCAACGCCTATCGCGACGGCGACATGAAGGCTCACCGCCGCGAAGCGAAGAACACCGCGCTCATCGAGTGCGTGCAGGTCGCGGCGGAGAAGTCGAAATGGCGGATCCGCGACGATTTCAAGCGCATGTCCTCACGCAAGGATGGCGGCGGTCAGCGGGCTGCCGTGCCGGCGACCCCGCGCGACCCGATCCTGGTCAGCCGTCCCGCCGGCCAGCAGCGCACGGCCTACGACCGACCCACGGCGCCTCCGCCTGCGGAGCCGGTGCGGCCTACGCCGCCGCCCTCGCCGCCGCCGGCGGCCTCGCCATCCCATGGCGCGATCCGGTTCTCGTCAGTATTCGGCGCCAGGAGACGATAAGATGGCCAAGCTTCGCGGACGCGGCATGGCGTCGATGAATTATCCAATCGGCATGAACCTTGGGGGCGACCCGAGCCAGGCGCTGGTTCATTCCAATCCAAGCGGCAAGTTCACGGTGTCGCTGTCCTCGATCGATCTCGGGCAGGGCATGAAATCGGTGACGCGGCAGATCTGCGCCGAAACGCTCGGCGTGCCGGTCGAGGACGTCTATGTCGACACCGCCGACTCCGACACCGGCCCCCATTGCATGGGGAGTTTCGCCTCGCGCGGCACGCACCGCGTCGGGAACGCCGTGATGGCGGCGGCTCGCGAGGCGCGCGGCGTGATGATGGAGGCGGCGGCCGAGGAGCTCGAAGTCAATGTCGCCGACCTTGAAACCGACGGGCGCGGCAATATCCACGTCAAGGGCGCGCCGCACCGGTCGATTTCCACCAGGGACGTCGCCATCGCTGCGCAATTCCGGCAGGGCAAGACGATTTCGGGCCGCGGCATCTTTCTCGTTCCCCTCTCGGACGTCGACCCGGAGACCGGCGAGATGTCGCCTGCGACCTGCTACGCCCACGCCTGCCTCGTCGCGGAAGTCGAGGTCGACGACGAAACCGGCGAAGTCGCGATGGTGAGGATGGACAGCGCCTACGAGCTTGGCCGGGCGCTCAATCCGCGTCTCGTCGAACAGCAACTCGTCGGCGGCGCCTGGATGGGCGTGAGCCACGCCCTCTACGAGACGCCGGAGCCTTACTATCCCGATCCGAGCCATGGACCTCGCGATTTTGTCGAGTATCTGATGCCAGGACCAGGCGACATCTGCCCCCACGACATCGCTGTCCTCGAGCGCCCCGCGGCGGATGGGCCGTTCGGCGCCAAAGGGCCGGGCGAGATGTGCGCCAATCCGGTCATGCCCGCAGTCGCCAACGCGATCTTCAACGCCGTCGGGGTCAGGATCGACGAACTGCCGATCACGCCGGAAAAGGTGCTCCGCGCGATCAAAGCGCAAGGCGGCGCGCGGCCGCAGGCGCGGCGCTAGGCGCGGACCATGGCGGTCAGGGGCAGTATCGTCGGCATCGACAGCCCGGAAGCGCTCGAACGCGCGCTGCGCTCGGCCTATTATCTCGCCGACGAGGGCCTGGCGACGGCGGCTTATCTCGCGCTGGCCCTCGGCAAGCCGCTTCTGCTTGAAGGCTCGCCCGGCGTCGGCAAGACCGAAGCGGCGAAAGCGGTCGCCGCGGTGCTCGCGCGCCGCCTCATCCGGCTTCAGTGTTACGAAGGCGTCGACGCTTCCTCGGCGCTTTATGAGTGGAACTATCCCCGCCAGATGCTGGCCATCCGGCAGGCCGGCGAGCAGACGATCGACATCTACGGCGAACCCTTTCTCATCGAGCGTCCGATGCTCGCGGCGCTGCGCTCGCCCGATTCGACGGTGCTGCTCATCGACGAGATCGACCGCTCCGATCAGGAATTCGAGGCGTTTCTGCTCGAGTTTCTGTCGGATTTCCAGATTTCCATTCCCGAGCGCGGGACAGTGCGCGCGGCGGAGCGTCCAGTCGTCATTCTCACCTCGAATCGCACGCGCGATCTGCACGAGGCGCTGAGGCGCCGCTGTGTCTACCACTGGATCGACTATCCAAGCGCGGAGCGCGAAGCTCGCATCGTCATGCTGCGCGCTTCCAGCGTCGCCGAAGCGACGGCGCGCGCCGTCGTGGCCGCGGTCGGCAAGCTCAGGCGCGAGCCGTTGAGCAAGATCCCTGGCATCTCGGAGGCGGTCGACTGGGCCGAAGCGGCGACGCTTCTCAATCGCGGCGGCGCTCGCTGGCCCGAGGCGTTCAAGCGCTCGATCGGCGTCGCGCTCAAGGACGAGGAGGATCTCGCCTATGTTTCCGGCCGCCTTGACGCGATGATCGCCGAGTTAGTCGCATGAGCGAGTTCGATCCGCCGCCTCTAGCTGTGCGACCGTTCATCGACTTCGCCCCGCTCCTGCGCGCCAACGGCTTTGCGGTCGCTCCAGAGCAGACGATATCGTTCCTCTCGGCGATCGCCCTTTTGGGGCCGCGCGACCTCGAAGACGTGCGCCGCGCAGGACTCGCGACGCTGGCCCCGCCGCCCGAGCGCCTCGCCGCTTATCATGCGCTGTTCGACATCCATTTCCTCGGCGCTCAAAGCGAGGATCTGGATGTGGGCGAAGAGAGGGACCTGGTCCGTGTCCAGGAGGACCGGCGCGGCATGGACGATCCGATGGGCGCCGAAGAGTTCGAACGAATTCGGGCGAGGCGGCCACGCGCGCCGAGGCGTTGGTCGAACGCCGCTTCGGGTCGGCTCACGCGGACGAAGCGCTGCGGCGGCTGAGCCGCGAGGCCGGACGGCGCCTGCCGAAGCGGCTGAGCTACCGTCGCCTGCGCGCCCGGCGCGGCGCCGTGGTCGACTTGCGCCGCACGTTGCGCGAAGCGGCGCGCAACGACGGCGAAGTCATCAAGCTCTCGTATCTCAAGCGGCGGATGCGGCCGCGAAGGCTGCTGGTGCTCATCGACGTCTCAGGGTCGATGAAGGCCCGCACCGAGGACAATCTCCGTCTCGCTCACGCGCTGAGCCAGGCGACCCCGCGGGTCGAGGCGTTCACCTTCGGCACCCGCCTGACCCGCGTCACGCGTCCGATGCGGCTCAAGCGCCGCGAGCAAGCGCTCGCGAGCGCGGCTCAGATCGTCAGCGACTGGGACGGGGGCACGCGCATCGGCGACGCGCTCAAGGCGTTCCTCGCCGTGCCGCGCTTTGCGTCCTATGCGCGCGGCGCTGTCCTCCTCATCATCTCGGACGGCCTCGAACGCGGCGATCCGGCAGCGCTTGCCGATGCGGTCGCAAGACTCTCGCGCAGCGCCTGGCGACTAAGCTGGCTCACGCCTCTCGCGGTCGGCCCCGACTTCCGCCCGCGCACCGAGGCGCTGATTGCGGTCTCCCGCTTTGTCGACGATATGGTCGATGGCGGCTCCACGCCGGCGATCGTCGATCATATCCTGGCGCTCGGGCGCCGGAGGGCGGCGTGACTCCCGTGGTCGACGGCCATCACCACATCTGGCGGCAGGCCGACCTGCCGTGGCTCGCGGGGCCGATGCAGCCGCGCATTTTCGGTCCCTACGAACCCATCCGGCGCGACTATCCGATCGAGGAGTTCCTCGCCGACGTCGCCGGCTCCGGCGTCGCCAAGTCGGTCTACGTGCAAACCAACTGGGCCCCGGAGGCCTATGAGGACGAGGCCGCCTGGGTTCAGCGGACGGCGGACCGGACGGGATGGCCACATGCGATCGTCGCCTACGCCGACTTTAGCGCTGACGACGTGCGGCCCCAGCTCGACCGGCTTTCGCGTTATCCGCTTGTTCGCGGCGCGCGCATGCAATTGCATTGGCATGAGAACCCGCAATACCGCTTCGCCGCGCGGCGAGATCTCGTCGCCGACGCGAGGATCCGGCGCAACATCGGTTATCTTGCCGACTATGGCTTGAGCTTCGACCTTCAGGTGTTCGCCCCGCAAATGGCGGACGCAGCCGGCCTGGCGGAGGCTTGTCCGAAGGTCGCCTTCGTGCTGCAGCACGCCGGCATGCTTGAGGACCTTTCGCACGCCGGACGGGCGGAATGGCGCGCGGGAATGGTGCGCCTGGGCGCTTGCCGCAACGTGGTCGTCAAGCTCTCCGGGCTCGGCACCTTCCTGCATCGCAACGATCCCGGGCACATCGCCTATGTGATCCGCGAGACCGTGGGCATCTTCAGCGCCGGCCGGTGCCTGTTCGGGTCGAACTTTCCGATCGAGAAGCTGTGGACCTCCTATGGCGCGCTTGTCGAGGCCTTCCGCGACGCCGTCGCCCCGCTTTCACTCAAGGACCAGCAGGCGATCCTGCACGATACCGCGATGAGGGTCTATCGCATCGCGCCTTAGGGCGCACAATCAAACGCAGAAACTCGGGAGGGAATCATGCCGCTGGAAATCAAGATCCTGGACTATGGCGACATCGAGCTCGAATCGAGCTTCCTTGTCCTCGGCCGCGATTGCGGCCGCACCCGCCGAGTCCCGACACTTGGTTTTCTCATTCTCGGCGGCGCCTATCCCATTGTCGTCGACACCGGCTACCGCTCGAACCAGATCATGGAGACGCTGGGCATGCGCGGGCTGCAGTTCCACGAGAACATGATCGAGAACCAGCTCTCGAAGCATGGCGTGCGGATGGGCGATGTCCGCTTCGTCTTGCACACCCACCTGCACATCGATCATGCCGGCAAGGACGATCTCTTTCCGATGAACTCGACGGTGGTCGTCAATCGGCGCGAGCTCGAATACTCGGTCTCCGGTCTCCAGCATCCGCAATATCCGGCGCCCGACATCAAGCACCTCGTCGACCGCCTGCACGCCAAGAATGCGCTGCGCTTCCTCGACCTCGAAATCAGCGGCCCGATTGAACTTATGCCCGGCGTCTTCTGCGAGGCCGCGAACGCGCATACCGAGGGATCGATGAACGTGCACGTTCACACCGCCGAAGGCGTCGCGACGATTTGCGGCGACGTCATCTATGACATCAACGACCAGATCGTGGAGCCCTTCCGCCAGAACAACGACGGCGAGCCGCAGACGACCGGCAACCACGGCATGACCAAACGCGCCGAGAAGGGGGCGATCAAGAAGGTCCTCGCCAACGCCCGCTTCATTTTGCCGGTGCACGATCGTCCGGCCAGGGTCGAAAGCGGGGTGGTCGTGGCGCGGATGCAGGATTCCGTTCCCGGCCCGATCACTCAGACGCTGCCGAAGCGCAATTGGTTCCCGGCCTGAGCGACGACGAAGGGAGCCCGAAGCGATGACCCATGCGACGCTGCGGCCGGAATTCGAGGATCTGATCGACCCTTATGCGCCGGTCGGTCAGGTCGGGACCGGATTCACCTTCACCGAGGGGCCGATCTGGCACCCGGTCGACCAGTATCTTCTGTTCTCGGACATGCCGGCCGACGTACGCCGCCGCTGGGACGCCGCGCGCGGCGTCGTCGAAGTGAGGCGACCGTCCAACAAATGCAACGGCATGACCTACGACGCCGACCTCAACCTGATCGTGTGCGAGCACGCGACCTCCTCGCTCGTGCGCGAGCGGCCCGACGGACGGCGCGAAATTCTGGCGACGCACTTCGAGGGGCAGGAGCTCAACAGCCCCAACGATGTCTGCGTTCGCTCCGACGGCTCGATCTATTTCTCCGATCCCTATTATGGGCGGATGCCCGGTTTCGGCGTCGAGAGGCCTCGCGCCCTCGGCTTCCAGGGCGTCTACCGCATCCCTCCGGGCGGCGGCGCCCCGCAATTGCTGGTCGATCGGCTGCTGTTCGACCAGCCGAACGGCCTCTGCTTTTCTCCGGACGAGAAGGTCCTCTACGTCAACGATACGGTCCAGACACTGATCCGCGTCTTCGACGTCGCCGCCGACGGCTCGCTGGCGAACGGGCGCATCTTCGCTTCCGGAATCCGTTCCTCGCTCGAAGAGGGCGTGCCCGACGGCATGAAGTGCGACCAGCGCGGCAATGTCTGGGTGACGGCGCCGGGCGGCGTGTGGGTTTATGCGCCCTCGGGCGACCTTCTCGGCAAGGTGCGCGCGCCCGAAAAGGTCGCCAATCTCGCCTGGGGCGGACCGGATTTACGCACCCTGTTTCTGACCGCGACCCACTCGGTCTATCGAATCGAGACCAAGGTCGGGCCGCGCCGCGAGCCCTATATGGGCGCCAGAGCGCCCGCCGCGGCGGCTTCGCCCGGCGCGCCGCAAAGCGCCGAAAGCCGCCCGTCCTCTTCGGCGCCCTCGCTCGCCAAAGATCTGACGCTCGACCCGCGCCGTTGCGCGCTCATCATTCAGGACATGCAGAATGACGTGATCAGCGAAGGCGGCGCCTTCGCCGCCTCGGGCGCGCCGGCTCATGCGCGCGCGCAGAACGTGGTCGAGAACGCGCGCCGCCTCGCCGCCGCGGCGCGCGCCCGCGGCGTCGCCGTGATCCATGTCTGGTTCGTCGTCGAGGCGGGCGCGCCGGGACTGACGCTCAACGCGCCGTTGTTCGAGGGTATTGTTGACAACAAGGCAATGGTGCGCGGCGGATGGGGCGCGGCGCCGGTCAGCGGGCTCGAGCCCCAGCCAGGCGACTTCGTGGTCGAGAAGATGCGCATGAGCGCCTGGGAGGGCTCGCGGCTGGAGACGATCCTGAAAGCCCAGGGCCGCGACATGATCATCAACACCGGCGCCTGGACCAATATGTCGGTCGAACACACCGCCCGCACGGGCGCCGACAAGGGCTATTTCATGGTGGTGCCGGAGGACTGCTGCTCGACGATGAACGCCGAGTGGCACAACGCCTCGATCAACTTCGCCCTGCAGAATGTCGCCGTCGTCACCAACGCCGACGCCGTCATCAAGGCGCTTGGATGAGCGGCAAGTCGCCTCGGCGATGGGCGAGACCTTAGGTGCCGAAGCTCCTCCATTTGCGCTGTTCGCCTCGCGCAGGCTCGGCGTCCTCCGCCGCGGCCGAGGCGTTCCTGGCGAAATTCAGGGAGATGCGGCCTTCATGGGACATCGACCTTCAAGACCTGTGGCGTGAGACTCTTGCCCGAGTTCGACGGCGCGGCGCTCGAGGCGAAATACGCCCGCCTTGGCGGCCGGGGGTTCAACGACAGGGAGCGTGACGCTTTCGCCGTCATCGAGCGGATGGCGCTGCGTTTTTCGCTCGCCGAGCGGGTGCTCATTTCCTCGCCGATGTGGAACTTCGGCGTGCCCTACAAGCTCAAGCAATGGTTCGATCTCATCGTGCAGCCGGGGCTCACCTTCGCCTTCAGTCCGGCCGAGGGGTATCGCGGCCTCGTCAGGGACCGCCCGACGATTGTCATCCTCGCCAGCGGCTCCGATTTCGTCACCGGAATGAACCGGGGCCGGGTCGACATGGCGACGCCCTATCTGCGCGACATCCTGCGCTTCATCGGCGTCCACAGCGTGCGTTTCGTCGCCATCGGGCCGACCGCCGGCTCAGGCGATCAGGTGAAGGGCGCGCGCGAAGCGGCCGAGCGGCGGCTCGTCGACCTTGCCGCGATATTTTGACGGCTGAACGAGGGACCCTGTCGGCGGTCGCCGAACCCCGAAGGGCGCGGGCGAAGATGGCTCTCCAGCGCCGATCAGTTGACGAACTTGAAATAGTCCGCCGCGACGGAGGCGGACGCCCGCCGCGCGTCGTCAACCAGCCGCGACGCGATCGATTTGAGGTTCGTTGAATGGAGAGTGTCCAGCGCCGGAATGGGCTTGTCGGAGACGACGGCGAGCAGCATCTGCATCGGCCCCACCGAGCTCGCATCGGGCGTCAGCGGCACGTCGAAGGTCGCGGAATCGCCGCTTGCATCGACCGTCGCCTCCAGCCTGTGCGCGACGCCGTCGTTGTCGACGAGGACAAGATAAGGACGGCGCCCTTGCAGACTGGAAATCGTCCCTTGCAACGGCTTGCCCGGTCCGACCTCATAGGTCTTCAACGTCAGCCGGGGCGGCTCTTGCCCATCCGGCGGCGCGAGGCGGACGAGATCGAGGGCGGGACACTGCGCGGCGCTGATCGGCGCCACTGTCAGGTCGGCCTCGACGCCGACCTCGCGCTTATAGGCTGCGTCGAAGCGGCGGAACGGCTCGATCTCCCGCCCGACCGCCTGGTATTCGTGCGGTCTGGTCGCTCCGGGGAGCGGCTCGATGAGGAAGCACTCGCCCCCGTCAAAGCTGGCGATGAACGCTTTGGCTTTTTCCTCCGGCGACGCCGGCGCGATGGGCGGAGAGACGGGCGGCGCGAGATTTGCGGTCTGCGCCGGCGCGGCCGCCGGGGGCGCGGCGGTCCCGGCGGCTGGCGCCTCCGGTCGGGGCGTTTCGACGCGGGCGACCGTCTGCTGCGTCGGAGCGGAAGGCGGAGCAGCCGGCGCCGCCGCTTGATCGGCCGCGGCCGGCGCTGGAGGCTGGATTGTCGCTTGAGGCGCGGGCGCTGGGACTTGCGAAGCCGCCGCCGGCTGGTGGGACGGAGCGGGTTGGGCGGAGGCCGGCGCCGGGAGGGCGCCGGGACGGCGCGCGGGCGCAGAGAGGCGCGGCTCGAGCTTTGCGACCGGCCCTGGCGACGACGCAGGCTTGTCGGCGACGACAAGCGTCGCTGACATCTGCGCCCTCCGATCATTGTGATTGGCCGCCACGATGCGGATCGAGGCGCTGGCGGCCTCGTGGGGGACGCCTTCGATCGCGCCCTTGCCGCCGCCGAGATCGCTGAAGCTCAGGCCTCCCGGCAACCCGCTGGCGGTCAGCCGCAGCCCCTTGCCGCCGGGATCGGCGAAGGCGGGCAACTCGGCCCGGTAAGGCGACCCCACGGTCGCGGTCGGCAGGCCGACGCTTGCCTGTGTGACCCTCGGCGGCAGCGCGTCAGCCAGCGCTTCGGCCGTAACCGGGCGTGGAGCCGGACCCGGGGGCGCCGACGATGGAGGCTCGATCCTCGCGGTCTCGGTTTGGCCACTGGAATTCGTTGCAGGCGGAGACGGCGGAACCGGGTTCGCCTCCTGCGGCGCCGGCGACGGAGCGAGCGGCGGTTGCTGCGGCGCGAGAGGCGGTAATTTCGCCGCTGGCGGTTTCATCGCCTCTTCAGCGGGACCCGCCGACGGCACTTTAGCCGGGAATGTTCCGGTCCATCGGGCGAGGTCATCGCGGAAGACGTAAGCGACCCCGCCGAGGCTCAGGACCGCGATCAACGCTCCGACCAAAGCCGAAATCCTGCCGCTGCGCTCGCTTGCGACAGGAGGCGCCCTGAGAGCCCGGGCCGCCTTCGGCGTCGCCGGCTCCCAGGCCGCGATCTCGGCCATGCTCGCCGGGCGGCTCTCCGGCCGGGGCTGGAGC
Source organism: uncultured Alphaproteobacteria bacterium (assembly GCA_963764955.1). Classification (GTDB taxonomy): domain Bacteria; phylum Pseudomonadota; class Alphaproteobacteria; order Rhizobiales; family Beijerinckiaceae; genus Roseiarcus. The sequence goes on from CAVXVE010000031.1 coordinate 86,390, forward strand.
ATCGCCTGAATGAGCGGCCGAATGGTCGGCTCGATCCCGGAAAGATCGGGAACGACGCGCCGCTTGTCGATCATCTCCGCCTGCGATCCCGCCATGTCGATCGGCCGGCCAAGCAGCGCCTCCGCCAGTACAAGACCAAAGCCGTAGATGTCCGACTTGGGGGTGACATCCCCGCCTGCGAGCCCCAGTTGCTCGGGGGAGGCGTAATTCAGCTTGCCGGCGAACCCCCCGCCGAGGATCGTCTGTTCTCCGGCGCGCCGGGCGCGGGCGATGCCGAAATCGATGATCTTGGCGCTTCGAACGTCGCCGTCGGGCATGATCACATTGTCGGGGGAGATGTCGCGGTGCACAACGCCGTGCTGGTGCGCGACTTCGAGCGCGGAGGCTACGCGCTTCTGGAGGATTCTGACGTCCGCGAGAGGAAGCGGACCTAATCCCAGCCGTTTTTTGAGCGACGGTCCTTCGACGAATTCCATCGCAAGATAGGCGCGCTGAAGCTGCGGATCGACGGAGAACACGAAGTACCGCACGATCGCGTCGTGCGTGAAACTGTGAAGAATTGAGGCCTCGCGACGGAAAAGCTCGTAGATCTCGGGGTCATTCGAAAATTCCGGGCGAATCATCTTGATCGCGACCGGATCTCCAGTCTGGATGTTGAACCCGCGATAGACCTCGCCCATGCCCCCTTGCGCGACCAGTCTTTCAATTTCATAGACGTTATTGAGGCGCGCGCCGGGCCTGATGCTCCTCGCGGCGGAGCGCTGAAAGACGGTCCGGTCCTCCTCCACGGGCTTCCGCTCCAAATGATACCGAGGATCGGCGGTTCGCGGGCAGTAGCCGCCGGGCCTAGGTTTCTGTCCCGCGTCCCCTGCCTCGGCCCGATCGATCCGATCGCCGATTTAACATTGACGCACGCTATGCGCTTGGAGTTAATTTCTCAAGGTTCTCATTGCAGACCTCTACTTTAAGGAAACTCTCATGCGCGCATCATCCACATTCGCGTTCGGCGCGGCGGCGGTTGGCGCCGTCTGCGTTTCGGTCGGTTTTGCTCCCGCTCGCGCCGATCCCGCTTATTCCGCTGACAGCGTGGTCAAGATCTTCCTCCAGCAGAAAGACGCGCTGAAGGGCGGAAAGACCCGCGCCCTCTGCGTCGGAACCGCCGCAGACTGCAAGAAGCAAGAGGCAGCCGAGGCGCCGCCGCCGGTTCAGTTCGACCTTTTGGCGAATTTCGAGTTCAACTCCGACAAGCTGACCCAGGCGGCGCGGGAAAATCTCGACCAGTTCGCCAAGGCGATGAAAGATCCGCGCCTCGCCGGGTCGAAGTTTGAAATCGATGGCCACACGGATGCGACCGGTCCGGAAGAATATAACTTGGGCCTGTCCGAGCGCCGCGCCGACGCGGTGGTTTCCTACCTGAAGTCGGAAGGAATCGATTCGTCGCTGCTGGTGGCGAAGGGCTTCGGCAAGACGAAGCCGCGTGTCGCCAATCCTTACAGCCCGCAGAATCGGCGCGTCGAAACGCACCTCAGCGAATGATCAGGCTCGCTCCCAGCGGCCAACCGGATCTGGATCGGCGTCGGCGCGGCCGGCCGCTGGGGGCGTGAGCTTCACATGAGCCGTCGAGGCGGCGCCGTCGGCCTGGCCGCCTCGATCGTGATCGCCTGTGTCTGCGTGGGCCTCATCGCATGGCGATCGATGGCGACGAGGCCCCATCCTCCTGCGCCCATCCCAGCCGCGCCAATCCCGGTGGTCGAAGGTCCGGAGCAGGGAATAAGGCTTTCGACGATTATCGACCTGCCGGGGGATCCGGTGCTTGTGCGAAGGGGCGCGGTTGAGGCGCCGAAGGACGCTCTCGTCTCTGTCCCGGCGAAGCTCGGGCAGGAGGCGCCGAAGACCCCGGGCAAGGCCTTTTTCGTCAATTCGACCCTGCTCCCGACCACTGGCGGCTACATGGGGAAATTCCAGGAAGCCGGCCAGGAAGCCGAGGCGCTCGCAGTCCAGTTAGCGGCGAACTCGGCGCAAATGGCGGCCGCTCAAAACGAGCCGGATTACGGCTCGGACGATGACGGGGGCGCCGACACGCCGGCGAACGCCGAGAGCCAGTTTTTGACGAGCGCGAATAGCAACGAGCTTGAGATAAACCAGGGCGGATCGCGCGGGCAGCCGCAGCTGAAGGAAACCATCCTCAAGCCTCTGGTGGCCGACACCATCAGCAATCTCCTGATCGCCAACGGCTACAGCGCCGACAGCGCGCGCATGATCGAAAGCGCCGCGAAGGACTCGCCCGCCCATATCCAGACGCTGCCGCCGCAATCCACGGCCTTGGCCGTGGGCGCATTGGACCTCGCGGGCGAGTATCGGATCAAGCAGATCGCGATCTTCGAGAACGGCGAATATGTCATCACCATCGCCGCCAAGGACGACGGGGGTTACGAGCAGGCGGCCGAGCCGATCATACCCGCGGACCTGCTCGACGATTCCCTCAGGAGCCAACCGCCGGCGACGCATTTTACGATCGCGGATGGAGTCTATAGCGCTGGCATCCGTAGCGGAATGCCGGATTCCGTCATCCGCGAAACCATCCAGCTCATCAGCCGCCTGGCCGACCTGCGCTCGCCGCTGCAGGCCGACCAGACCTTGCGCGTTCTGTTCGAGCCCGAGTTCCGGGACAAGGCCAAAGCGAGCGGCAAGGTCGTCTACGTCAGCCTGCATGGAAACTCGATCGCCGTCGATTGCTATTCGTTCGAAGGGAGCGACGGCGCCTTTCGCTGCTTCGATCCGAAGGCGGGCAGCGAGTTCTGGCGGCGGAGAATCGAACCCGACGCCGCCGTTTTTGGGCAACAGCGGAGCCACAAGCGTCGGAGGAATCCTGACCCCGATCAAGGGCGCTCCGATCACGTCGCTGTTCGGGCTCCGCTTTCACCCCATCCTGCACATCCTGCGATTGCACGCCGGAATCGATTTTGGGGCGCCAGTCGGCTCGCTCGTTCGCGCCGCGGCGGACGGGAAGGTCGAGATCGCCGGGCCCGTTTCCGGATTCGGTAACCATATCCGCATCCAGCACGCCGGATTCGAGACCTCCTATTCGCACCTCTCCGAAATCCCCGCCTCGATCGATCCCGGCGTCGAGGTCAAGCAGGGCGACATCATCGCGCTCTCCGGCAATACCGGACTGTCGACCGGCCCGCACTTGCACTTCGAGTTCTATCTCAACCGGGAAGCGGTCGACCCTCTGCCCCATCTCGGCTCGGAGATTCAGACGGCGGCGGCCGCGCTGAAAGGCCCGATCATGGCGACCGCAACCGCCGCAGCGCCGCCGCCCGGCGTCACGTCGGCCGAAATCGCCGCCTTTCCGGCGATCAAGGCTTATCTCGACCAGGAGATCACGAGCCTGATGAATTAGCGCGCCCGCCCACCTCAGACCTGTTGAAGCTCGTGCGAATTTTCGCTCGCGGCGGTCGAGCGGTGTGACGCGCGTCACAGCGCCGCCATATTGCGTTCCCCCATAATTCTAGTACTGTGTGTGGCTTATATTGAGCGCTAGGGGAAACGTCGTGGCGTCAAACAGCAATTCCGGACAAAAGTTCATTTCCCGCAACCGCAAACCGCGCGTCCATATTACTTACGAAGATCCTTACGACGCGGAGAAGCTGGTCGAGCTTCCTTTTGTCATGGGGGTTCTCGCGGACCTCTCGGGCAACGCTTCCCCTGTCGCCAAACCGGACATGGCCGAGCGGAAGTTCCTGGACATCGACATGGACAATTTCGACAAGCGCTTGGCCGCGATCGAGCCGACGGTGTCGATGCGGGTGCCAAACAAGCTGGGCGCCGACGAAGGCTCGGAGAAGCTCGGGGTCACTCTGAAATTCGCCAAGATGGATGATTTTTCCCCAGCCGCAATCGCACGCCAGGTTCCGGCGATGGCCAAGCTTCTTGCAGCGCGCGAGCAGCTGGCGAACCTCTTGAAGTACATGGACGGCAAGGCGGCGGCTGAGGAGACGCTCAAGAAGCTGCTCGCCGATCCTCAACTGATGGCGGCGATGAAGACCAAGCTTGATCAGAGACCGTCGCCTGACGGCGCGACTCAATAAGGAGTTTGGACATGGCCACGGCGCAGGAAGAGCAGAAGGCTCGGGGCGGCGAGACGGCGCTCGCCGAAGCGGACGAGTTCTCGAGCCTGCTCAAGCAGAATTTCAAGCCGCGAACGGAGCGCGCGGCAAGCGAGGTCGAGAGCGCGGTGCAAACGCTCGTCACCCAGGCGCTCGCGGACTCGACCGTCGTCAAGGACCAGGTGCTCGATACGATCGAGGAGATGATCGCCCGCCTCGACGAGAAGCTGACGGCGCAGATGAACGAAGTGCTGCATGCGCCCGAATTCCAGCAACTGGAGAGCGCCTGGCGCGGGCTCTCCTATCTCGTTTTCAACTCCGAGACCGACGCGACGCTCAAAATCCGCGTCCTGAATGTCGGCAAGGCGGAGCTTTATCGCCACCTCAAGAACTATCCCGGAGCGCGCTGGGACCAGAGCCCGCTGTTCAAGGCGGTCTACGAGAGCGAGTTCGGCACCTTGGGCGGCGAGCCCTATGGCGCGCTTGTCGCCGACTTTGCGTTCAGCCATGCGCCGACCGACGTGCAGTTGCTTCGCGACCTGTCGAAGATCGCGTCCGCTTCGCTCGCGCCGCTGATCACCAACGCCGACCCCAATCTGATGGGCATGGATTCGTGGCGCGAACTGATGAATCCGCGCGACATCGGAAAGCTGATGGACACGCCGGATTACGCCGCCTGGAAGGGCCTGCGCGATTCCGTCGACAGCCGCTATGTCGCCTTGTGCATGCCGCGCGTTCTCGCGCGCCTGCCCTATGGCGCCAAGTCCGAACCGGTGGAGGAATTCGCCCTCGAGGAGGAGACGGACGGCCATCGAGGCGAAAAGTACGCCTGGATGAACGCAGGGTATGTGATGGCCGCCAACATCAACCGGGCCTTCAAGGAATACGGATGGACGGTGCGAATCCGCGGCGTCGAATCCGGCGGCGAGGTGCTCAATCTGCCGACCCACACCTTCCCGACTGACGACGGGGGCGTGGACCTGAAATGTCCGACCGAGATCGCCATCACCGACCGGCGCGAGAGCGAATTGTCGAAGGCGGGGGTCATCTCGATCATTCATCGCAAGAACACCGACAAGGCGGCGTTCATCGGCGCGCAATCCGTTTATAAGCCCAAGCTGATGGACAGCCCCGAAGCGACGGCGTCGGAGAATTTGTCGGCCCGCATTCCCTACATGTTCGCAGTGTCGCGCTTCGCGCACTACCTGAAATGCATGGTGCGCGACAAGATCGGCTCGACCAAGGAGAAGGATCAGCTCGAGCGCTGGCTTAACAATTGGATCGTCCGTTACGTGGACGCCAACCCGAAGACTTCGAGCGAGGAAACCAAAGCCCGCAAGCCGCTCGCCGGAGCGAAAGTGACCGTGGTCCCGAATGAAGAGAACCCCGGCTATTACTCGGCGAGCGTCTGGCTGCGGCCGCATTTCCAGCTCGAAGGCATGGACATCGGAATGAGTCTTGTCGCCTCGCTCGAGGAGCGCAAGAGCTGATGGGGTATCGGCCGGGCTCGGAGAAAAGGGCAACGCCGAGGCGGTAATCGTGCGTATTGATAAAATCGGTTTTCTTTGAAACGAGGAGGGATTGTTATGCCGGACGACATGTTTCTTGAGCTCGAAAACGTGGCGGGCGAGTTGAAGGACCAGAAATTCAGTGGCAAGATCGACATCTATGGGTTCAGTTGGGGAGTGTCGAACATAGGCTCCGGCGGGTACGGCGGCGGTTCGGGCGTCGGCAAGGTGAATGTCAACGATGTTTCGATCATGAAGAAGGTCGATAAAGCCTCGGCCGACCTCATCCGCTTCTGCGCCCAGGGAAAACATATCGACAGCGGCAAGATCCACGTCCGCAAGGCCGGAGGAGACAGTCCGCTCGAATATTTGACCTATGAGATGAACGAGGTTTTCGTCACGTCCGTGCAACAAAGCGACTCCTCGGGAGCCGACGTCGCCCAGGAATCGATCAGCCTGAATTTTTCCAAGATCAAGGTGACCTACAATCTTCAGAGCGCGGAGGGCGCGAATGAAGCGGCGCCGGACGTCACCCTCGACGTCAAGAAGAACTCTTTCACCTAGCGCGTCGCGAGCATCGCCGGGTCCGGAGCCACCGCGAAAGGCGCAAGCGTAAGAAGACGAAGGTTGTCGGCGGCGAGGCGAGACTTGGCGAACTCGGGAAAACGATCGTCTGACTCCGCCGCTCATGCAGGCGTTCCGAGCGGCGCATCATTCGCGCGACGCCAGGACCCGGTCGGACGTTCGCGAGGGCGGGGAGCGGGTCCTCTCCTCGCGGCGGATGTCCAGCCGGACGCCCATTTCCGAGAGCGAGCTCAGAAAGATCGTCATTTCGGACGTGGGCGCCCTGCTCAACACGGTGAATCTCAATTCTGCTCAGAACCTGTCGGAGGCGCCGGAGGTCGGCAAGTCGATTCTCAACTTCGGCTTTCCTGATATCGCGCGCCTCTCGATTGACGAGAACGCCGTTTTTCAGATCGCCCAGGAGCTCGAGGCGGCGCTGAGAGACTTTGAGCCGAGGCTTGTGCGCGGTTCGATCAAGGCCCGCCGGGACGAGACGGTCTCGCCGAACGAGCTCAGGGTCAGGTTTCTCGTGAGCGCCGCGCTCAGGATGCAGCCGGTCGACGTTCCAGTGCAATTCGTCGCTGAGGTGGAGCTCGATTCCGGCAAGCTCAAAATCGACCGGCTTTGAGCGATGGACCGGGAATTCCTGAGGTTCTACAATCAGGAGCTCGCAATCCTGCGCGAGCAGGCGGCCGAGTTCGCTGACGACTACCCAGGCATCGCGGAGCGGCTCGGAGGGGTCGTTGGCGACACCGCCGATCCGATGATCGCCGGGCTTCTCGAGGGCGCCGCGTTTCTGGCCGCCCGCGTCCAGCTCAAGCTCAAGCACGAGTTCGCCGACTTCACCACGAACCTGATCGACCAGCTCGCGCCGCACTATCTCGCGCCGACCCCTTCCTTCGTTCTCGTCCAGGCGCGGCCCAAATTCGGCGACCCCGCGCTCCGCGACGGGAGGACCATCGAGCAAGGCGCCATGTTCGAGGCCACGTACCTCGAGGCGCAACGCAACGTCGCCTGCCGGTTCACGCTTGCCGAGCCGATCACGCTCTGGCCGTTCGAGATCGTCAAGGCGGAATATCTGACGAGTTCGGGAGCGTTCCAGGCGCTCGTCCCGAACGCCGGCGTCGGCTGCGCCGCGAGCCTGCGGCTTGGGCTCACCGTGCGAAGCGCCATGAAAGCGGAAGACGAGCCCGCGGACAAGGAAGCGCAGACCCGCCCGGAGCTGCGATTTTCGTCCTACCGGGTGAAGTCGCTGCGCTTCCATCTGCTTGGCCAGGAAACCGACGCGGTCGCGATGTACGAGCAGCTGTTCGCGCATTGCACTGGCGTCTATTTTCGCATGCTCGACGCTTTCGGCGATCCGGTCGTCTTGCCCGCGCGCGCCGACATGATCCGCCAGATCGGTTTCGGGGAGCACGAGGCCCTCATCCCCAACGACAACCAGCTGTTCCGCGGGTTCGACTTCCTGCGCGACTATTTCGCGTTTCCGCGCCGCTTCCTCGGCTTCGACCTCATCGATCTCGACACCGTGGCCTCGCGCCTCGGCGCGAAGTCGATCGACATCGTTTTCGCCTTCGACGACGTCAATCCTCAATTGGCCGCGGCGGTGCGCAAGGAAATGTTCGCGCTCTACATTGCGCCGGGCGCCAACCTCTTCGAGAAGCGGCTGGACCGGATCCCCGTCAAGTCCAATCAGTTTGAATATCAGGTCATCCCCGATCGGAGCCGCCCGCTCGATTTCGAGCCCAATCGTATCGTTCAGGTGTTCGCCCACGTGCCGGGAGCGCCGCAGAAGCTTGCCGTCGAGCCGCTCTATTCCGCGAGGGCGGCGCGCAGCGCCACCGGGCTTACCTATACGGTGCGCCGCTTGCCCCGGCGGCGCACCGCCGACGAAAGGAAATACGGCTCGCTTTCCGATTACGCCGGCACCGACGTCTTTCTGTCGCTGGGCGAACGAGCGGACCCGGACGAAACTCTGCGCGTGGCCGAGCTCAGCGTCGACGCGCTCTGCACCAACCGCCATCTGGCCGCGCAGCTTCCGGTAGGCGAGGGCGGCGCCGACTTCCGCTTCCTCGAGGACACGGAGCTCGAGCTCAGCTGCGTTGGCGGTCCGACCAAAGCGCTCGAGCCATCGCTGACCTCGATCGAGGGAAGAGGACTGGACGCCTCGACGGGCGAGGTCGCCTGGCGCCTCATCAGCATGCTGAGCCTCAATCATCTGGGGCTCGTCGACCGGGCCGACGACGGCGCCAAGGCGCTTCGCGAGACGCTCGTTCTGTTCGCCGATCTTTCCGACGCCGCGGCGGAAGCCAAGATTCGCGGCGTGCGCAGCCTCAAGGCGCGTCCGGTCGTGCGCCGATTGCGCCAGGCGTCCGGCGCGGCCGCGGCCCGCGGGCTTGAGCTGACCGTCGTCCTCGAAGGCAAGGCCTTCGAAGGCTCGGGCGCCTTCCTTCTGGGCGCGGTGCTCGACCGCTTCTTCGCCGAATATGTGGCGATCAACCACTTCACCCAGACGGTCGTGCGCACTGTCGAGCGCGGAGAGATGATGCGCTGGCCGCCGCGCATCGGCTTGAGAGGCGTCCTGTGAGCTTCCGCGCCGAACTCGAGGCCGAGCCGTGGCGCTTCGACCTCCTCAGCGTGCTGCGGCGCCTCGAGCGGGAGAACCCGGGCAAGCCGCGCATTGGCGAGGCGCGCCGGCTCGAGGACGAATTCGTCGAAATCGCGCAGGACCCGTATCTCGAATTCGCCGACTCGAATCTCGTAGCCGCGACGGTCGAAGAGAGCGGGCGCATGCGTCTCAAAGCGCGTTTCTTGGGCATGTTCGGTCCTCAGGGCGCCCTGCCGCTGACCACGACCGAAGAGGCGTATAGCTGGCTTCTCGAACGCGACGATGCCTTTCCTCGTTTCGTCGACATCTTCCAGCGCCGCTTTCTCGCGCTGTTCTTTCGCGCCTGGGCGGACGCGCGTCCGATCACCCAGCACGACCGGCCCGACGAGGACCGGTTTCGCGCCTATATCGGCGCGATGATCGGCATCGGGACGCCGGCTTTTCGCGACGCCGACTCGATCTCCGATTTCGCCAAGCTGCAATATGCCGGGCTGCTCGCCGCGCGGGTCAAGAGCGCCTCGCGGCTGCGCGCCTGCCTCACGAGCTTTCTCGAGACGCGTGTCGAGATCGAGGAATTCGTCGGCGGCTGGCTCGAGCTCGACCCGGCTGAGCGCACGCGTGTCGGCCAGGCCAATAGCCGGCTCGGCCAGGATTGCGTCGCGGGCGCGAGCATGTACACCGTCAGCGACAAGTTCCGCATCCGCGTCTTTGTGCGCGACATCAAGCATTTCCGGGAGTTTCTGCCCGGCTCGCCGCTGGCGCGGCAAATCGCCGACGCGGTCTATCTTTACCTCGGCCACGAATACGACTGGGACATGGAGGTCGCGATTCCCGCCGGCGAGATCACGCCCGTGCGACTCGGCCGCGACGCCGAGATCGGATGGACGAGCTGGATGTCGCCGAACTGGTCGAAGACCGACGAGACGTACCGCCGGGACGCGCGGTTCCACGTGGTCAGCCGCCTCGAGAGCGCGAAATAGGGAGATTCGCCCATGGGCGCGGACATCAGCGTCGAAGCGGTCGCCGGCAAGCTGAACCGTATCGGCTACGAGTCGTTCATCCAGGGCTTGCGGCAAGCCAAGAGCGCCGGAAACCGCAACCTCGAGCTCGCCCATTGGATGCTCCACATCCTGCAGAAGGACCGGACGGATCTCGCGCTCACCGCCGATCATTTCAAGCTGAGCCGCGCCAAGCTCCTGGCCGACGCGACCGCGGTGGTCAACGGATTCCGCAAGAACGAGACCGAGATGCCCGGCATCTCGAACCCTGTCGCCGACGCGCTCGACCGCGGCTGGCACTACGCGACGCTTCTGTTCGGCGAGACGCAAATCCGCACCGGCCATCTCCTCGTCGCGATCCTGAAGTCCGTCGAGTTGAGACGCGCGCTGATCGGCGTCTCGCAGGAATTCGCCAAGATTCCGGTCGACGAGGTCGCCGTCGGCCAGGGCGCGATCTGGGCAGGCTCCGACGAAGGCAACCTGCGCCCGATGGACGGCTCGGGCGTCGCGGCGGCGGGCGCGGAAGGCTCGACCGCCGCGCCTGGCGCCAAAGGGCACGACTGCGCTCGATCGCTTCAGCCAGGATCTCACGGCCAAGGCGAAGGCCGGCGAGATGGACCCGATCCTTGGCCGCGACGACGAGATCCGCCAGATCGTCGACGTTCTGATGCGCCGGCGGCAGAACAATCCGATCCTGACCGGCGAGGCGGGCGTCGGCAAGACCGCGGTCGTCGAAGGCTTCGCGCAGCGCATCGCGTCGGGCGACGTTCCGCCGCCGCTGCACGGCGTCAAGCTTTGCGTTCTCGACGTCGGCCTCATGCAGGCGGGCGCGTCGATGAAGGGCGAGTTCGAGCAGCGCTTGCGCTCGGTGATCGACGAGGTGCAGTCGTCGCCGACGCCGATCATTCTGTTCATCGACGAAGCGCATACGCTGATCGGCGCCGGGGGGCAGGCGGGCACGGGCGATGCGGCCAACCTCTTGAAGCCGGCGCTGGCGCGCGGGACGTTGCGCACCATCGCCGCGACCACCTGGTCCGAGTACCGGCAATATATCGAGAAGGACCCGGCGCTGACCCGGCGCTTCCAGCCGATCATGGTCGACGAGCCGGATGTCGCGACCGCGGCCATCATGCTGCGCGGGCTCGTCGGGCCGATGGAGAAGCACCACAAGGTGCGCGTCACCGACGAGGCGATCGTCGCCGCGGTCAATTTGTCGAACCGCTATATCCCGGCGCGGCAATTGCCCGACAAGGCGGTGAGCCTGCTCGATACGGCCTGCGCGCGCGTCGCGATCAGCCAGAACGCCAAGCCCGCGGCGGTCGAGGACGCGGAGGTCGAGATCGCCGCGCTCGAAGCGAGAAAGAGTCGCTCGCACGCGAGCGCGACCTCGGCGAGGCCCGAGAGGAGCGCATCGCCGAGATCGACGCGAAGCTCGCGGGCACCGCATGAGAAACTGGCCGCGCTGAAAGCGGACTGGGGACGCGAGCGCGCGCTGGTCGAGGAAGTGCTCGCCCTGCGTGAGACAATCGCGAAGGCGTCTGCGTCCGCGCAGGCGCCGCCGGCCGCTGCGGAGAAAGCGCCGCCGGCCGCCGCGACGGCCCCGGCCGAGAAGGCGCCGACGCCGGCCCCGGACAGCGAAAAGCTCTGCGCGCCAAGGTGGGCGAACTCGGCGCGATCGACCCGGAAAAGCGGATGATCTACGCCCATGTCGACGAGCAGGCGGTCGCCTCGGTCGTGTCCGACTGGACCGGAATACCGGTCGGCAAGATGGTCGCCGACGAGGTCGAGACGGTGCTCAACCTCGCCGACATCCTGAACCGGCGCATCGTCGGGCAGAGCCACGGCCTTCAGATGATCGCCAAGCGCATCGAGACCAATCGCGCCGGACTCGACAATCCGATGAAGCCGATCGGCGTCTTCATGCTGTGCGGTCCCTCCGGCGTCGGCAAGACGGAGACGGCGCTCGCGCTCGCCGAAACGCTCTACGGCGGCGAGCAGAACATCATCACGATCAACATGTCCGAGTTCCAGGAGGCGCACACCGTCTCGACGCTCAAGGGCGCGCCGCCAGGCTATGTCGGCTACGGCGAAGGCGGTCGGCTGACCGAAGCGGTGCGGCGGCGGCCCTACAGCGTCGTCCTGCTCGACGAGATCGAGAAGGCCCATCCCGACGTGCACGAGGTCTTCTTCCAGGTGTTCGACAAGGGGGTGATGGAGGACGGCACGGGCCGCCGCATCGACTTCAAGAACACGCTGATCCTGCTCACCACCAACGTCGGCACCGACGTCATCATGCGCGCCGCGGCCGCCGAAGCGCGGCCCGAGCCCGAGGCGCTCGCCGCCCAGTTGCGTCCGGCCCTGCTCGAAGTGTTCCCGCCCGCGCTCCTCGGGCGCATCGTCACGATCCCCTATTATCCGCTGTCGGGGGAGATGCTCGCCGGCATCGTGCGCCTGCAACTCGACCGCATCGGCAGGCGGATCGAGGAGAACCATCGGGCGAAATTCGTCGCCGATCCGAGCGCCATCGATCACATCGTGTCGCTGTGCAACGATCCGGATTCCGGCGGACGCGTGATCGACAACATCATCACCAACACGATCCTGCCGGCGCTGTCGCGCGAGATCCTCAAGCGCTCGCTAGCGCGCGAGGAGATACACGAAGCCAAGGTCTCGGCCGCGGACGGCGCGTTCGTGTACGAGGTGAACTGAACGGAGCGGCGCATGGCCAATCGATTTCGAGCAGGTGGACGAGGTCGTCGGCGACGCGGTGACCATCGTTCTTTCTCAAGGCGCCGACGGACAGTGGGCGACGGTCGTCTGTCCCAAAAGCGCGCATGAATCGCTGGTCGCGGATCGGGTCACCGAGCGGATGGCGCCCAAGGACGCCCTTTCCGGCGCCGTCAGGCTTGCGAATCAGCTCAAGATCGCGATCGTCGTCCAGGATCCGGACGGCGTCTGGAAAAAGGAATGGGGCGAACTCTACCGAGATGAAGGCGAGTGATGGCCGCAAGGATCGCCGCGCTATCGGACGGTCGGGATCGTTCGTCGGGGCCTATCGCATTTTGGTCGGTTCTATGGCGTCAGCGCACCCGCCCCCTCTTGTGGGGGCGGGCAAGCCCGTCCGAGGGACGGGCGTCTCCCGAACGCCCTAGGGGCGGGGGGTCGCGAGATCCGAGAAGATTGTGGGACGCACTGCGGCTCCCTTGTCGGATAGGATGGCGCGACCCCCTCCTCTATCGTTCCCCACAAGGGGGAGGCAGCGCGGCGGCGCAATAACTCGAAAGCTGAAGGGTCGACTGTTCGATTTGCGCCCTTCCCTGGCCTTCGCCCTGCTTGCGATCTTCACCATGCCCGCGCGCGCCGACTTCCGCGTCTGCAACAAGACGCATGCGCTCATCAATATCGCGGTCGGGACGGACGCCGGCGAGGTCTTCAAGACGGAGGGCTGGTGGGTCGCGACGCCCGGCTCCTGCGCCACCCCCATTCGCGGCCCCCTGAAGAGCCGCTTCGTCTATCTCTACGCGACGGACATCGACGGGGTGGACCTCCTGACCGGCACCGCGACCATGTGCATCGACCGCGGCAAGTTCACGGCCTTCGGCGCGGACAATTGCTGGCGGCGCGGCCTGCAGGCGGTCACTTTCGCCGAGATCGACACGCTCGATTCGTCCGACTGGACGACGTTCCTCACCGACCCCCGGAAGTGAGCATCACTTGCCCTTCTTCAACGACGCGATCGCCTCCTCCGACAGGACGTCCTGCAGCAGGCTCAGGAAGTCGCGCGTCGCCAGATTTCGCGCGCGATCGAGCAGATAGGGGACGGGGCTCGACGGCTCCGCCCTTTGCATGTGGGCCGAGACCGCGTCGATGAGGGCGAGCGCCGCGGCGCGGGACGCCGCCGGCTCCGCTGGCGAGCCTTCGATGGGCGCGGTCGGCGTGGTCGACAGACTCTTCACCGGCACCGTGAAGGCGCCGTCCGGGCCGACGAAGACCCGCGCGGCGTCGGCGTGCGGCGGCGCCAGCAGTTTCATCACCTCGTACAGGTTCTTGCCCAGCGTTTCGCGCGCCTGCCGGATCAGGAGCAGCGCCGGGCTGGTCGGCTCGGAGGCGGCGAAATAGCCGAACGCGGCGGCAAGCGCCGCATCGACCTCGGCGCGCGAAGCAAAAGCCGCCGGCGCCGCGGCGGCCGTGTCCGGAGCGGCGGCGTCCTCGGCTGCCCCGAGGCGCCTCGGGCGGCGGCGCGAGCGAGGGGTCGCGCCTGACAAGCGGGGTGCGCAGGAATTCCGCCATCTCAGCCACAAGTTTGGCGAGCTTCGGCAGTTCGACGCCGTTCTCGAAGCCGACATGTTGGGTGGTGGCCGTCCTGATCGACTGGATCGAAGCGCCGAGGTTCTTGAACGTCTCGGCGACGCTGGCGAGCTTTCCGATCTCGACGTCGCTGAGCACCCGCGCGATCGCGTTCGGAGCCATGAACTGTTCCGGCTCCGTCGTCTGCTTCTCGCCTTTCAGGTTATAGAGCGTGACCGAGCGCGGCTGGACCGCGCCCGTCGCCAGGAGCTGGTCGCGATAGGCAAGCACGCCCTCGCGGTTGGTGTCGAGCAGCGGCGCGTATTGCAGCGGCAGGAGGACGACGGCGTTGTCCTCGAGCGTCATCAGCTGGGCGATGCGCCCCGAAGCGTCGTCGCCCTCGGGCCTCGGATTGACGGCCTCCCAATGCTCGCTGACGAGCCAGGCGATATTTCCGAGCCGCCGCGCGAAGCCGGCGATATCGCGATTGAGGATCGAGAGCTTGGCCATGAGCGCGAGCAGGCGGACGTCGAGCGTGCGCTTGAGCAGGGCTTCCGCCGTCTGCAGCGCCGCCGGAAAATCGATCGAGGCGCGATTGAAGGCGTAATAGCTGGCGGGAAGCAGCCCTTCCGTGGCGGCGACGAAATTCATGAACTCCGCGTCGCCCTCAAGATCGAGGTCAGGCCCGCACGGATCGGTCTCCGAGACGACCGGCAGCGCGAAGGGATTGGGCGCCGAACCGGGCGGGGGCGCAGCCTCGGGCGCCGCCTCCGCCGGCGCGGCGGGCGCGGGCTCGAGCGCAGGCTCCGGGGCCGGAGGCTCGACCGGCGCAGCGGCTTCGTCAGCGGGCGAGAAACCGGCCGCCGTCTCGGCCTCGGCCGGGTTGACGGCTTCGGCTATCGGGGGCGGGGCGTTGGCCACGGAGGCGGCCGGCGCGTCGGGAGGAGAAAGGTCATTCATCGCCGCTTGTCCTGCGAGGGGAGAGGCTTTGGCTCAAAAATGATATGCGATCCTTGGATTGCGACAACAAGCAGGGCGTCGGGCGAGCGCCGTCATTCAAGTCGCGTCGCCGAGGGCGACCGCATTGCCGCCCGAGAACGCCCCGGTCAGCATGTCGGCGAAGCGGGTCGGGGGCGGAAGGCCGACCTCGGACAAGGCGAGCGAAGGAAAACCTTCGCCGCCGATCGTCCACCAGAAGGTTTGCGACGCAAAGGCGCGCCGGCGCCCGAAGCAGCGGGCGGCGAGAAAGGCCGCGGAAACCTCGCCGCCGACGTCGCGGGCGAGGACCGCGCCGTCGGCCAGTTCCTCCAGGCCCTTGTCCCTTGTTGTCAGAGGCTGAAGCGCCGGCGAGGGCAGCGCCGAGACTCTGCTCCGGCGATCCGCTCCAACGTCGCTTCCGGTTCGAGCGCCTCGAGAAGGACGGCCTCGGCCGCCTCGAACCAGGCGTCGTTCTGCTCGAGTTCCGGCGGCGGAAGCGCGGCGTCGCCCTCGCCGACGAAAATGGCGAGGGGAAACGATCGGCCGACGCCATCGACCGAGGGCATGAACGCGCCGATCATCGCCTCGCCGCAAAAGTCCGCTCCGAGCCAGTAGCGCCAGATCGGAGCGCGGTTGTAGGTTTCAATCCACCCGGCGTTCAGCATCTGCTTCGACGTCGCGACGCTCGCCTGAAGCCACGGCTCCCAGACCTCGAGGAAACGTCGCGACGCGTTGGCGCCGATGAAATCGCGCTTGGCGGGCAACTTTCCGAAGAGTCCTGCGGCCATGACGATCAGAGACCGTTCGGGCACTTGAACTGCCTGAGCGCCGGCATGCTCAAGGGATTGATCAGCGAAGACGAGGTGAACTGATAGGAGACCTCGCGCCCGAACACGACGAAGCTGACCTTGAGCGCGTTGCCGCTCTGAATCGACGAGCCGGCGTCGATGAGCCGGAACAGCGCCCATGCTCCGGTGCGCTCGAGCTTGGACTGGCGGTCGGGCATGTCTGGCGCCATCACGATCGAGGCCGCGCCCGCCCCGGCGCCCGGCCATTGCAGCGTTGCGGGCGGATTCTCGGCCCCCTGCTGCGCGACGACATTCGCGCCGTTGATCGTGAGCGTCGCGGTCTGGGCGTCGCTGCTCAGCGTCAGCGGCTTCACTTCGAAGCCGAGATTGGGCGTTGTTCCGCCGGTCGGGAAGAACGCGTCCCGGATCTCGGCCGCCTGCTGGAATTGCCGCAATGTCGTGTCGGAGAGCTTGCGCCCGAGATTCGCGCTGGGCTGCCAGACCCATTTCTTTCCCTTTCTGTTGACGAGCGGGTCGAGGTTGGCGGCGTAGAACTTGTCGATGACGCCATTCGGCGCGAACAGCTTGGCGAAATCCGCCATCGGCGTGTCCCGGTCGCTCTTCGCGAAGGGATAACGGTTGGCGGTAATCTGCTGGCAGATTCCTGTCACGTCCTGAGCCATTGCGTCGGCGATCTGGGCGATGGAGCTCGCGTTTGCGTCGCCGGCGGCGTCCTTGGCGACTTTGTCGATCATGCCGGCGAGCGGCTGGGGCAGGCGCGTGGCGTTGGCTCTGAGGCTCGCCACCTGCACTTGCGCCTGGTCCAGCGCCTGCCTGGCCTGAGCCGGATTTTCCGCCGCCAGGACGAGCTGGCGGTAGAGCTCGTTCAGGTTGGCGAGCAATTGATCGATCGGCCGGGATCCGGCCGGCCCGTCGACCAGGATCTGGATCGGCTTGAAATAGGCCTCGATCGAGGCGCCGGGCGTCTCGGGCGGCGGATCGCCGGCCTTGCGCTGCGACTTCATCGCAAGGTCGAGGGCCTCCTTGCCGACCGAGCCCAGCCGATTGCCCGCGGCGGCGATAGCCGCCTGTTTCGCCTGATCCGCGCCTGGGCCGCCCTGCGCCGGCGGGGTTGGCCGCTCGCGGGTCAACGCGGTCTCGTCGCGAATGGATTCGAAGATCAGACGAATGGGCGAGGTCGGCGCCGAGGCGGCGCTCAGCTTGAGATATTTCGGCTTGTCGTTCAGCAGGGGTTTCAGTTGAAGGTTGTTGATCGCCGACGTCCAGGCGGCGATGAAATCGCGGCTGTAAAGCTCGAGGATGCCGGGGAAGAGACTGGCGTATTGCTGCTGCACCGCGTTCTGGTCGCCGGACGCGCCGAGCACCCAGTTGTCCTTCTCGAGCTTGTCGCGGATCGTCTGCAGATGCGCGAGCAGCCCGGCGTAGAAGCCTTCGTAGGTGAAGAAGCCGGGGACCCTCACGGTGTCGAGGTTCGCGCCGTTGGCCGCCTCGAACACCAGCGCCATGTCCGGTCCGCCGCGCTGCGAGGCGATCCAGTCCTCGACCGCCGCGTTATGCGCCTCCGACTTCAAAAGCGTGTAGGCGCGCTCGGCCACGCGCATGCGCGCGAGCGTCGCCTGCGCCTGCTCGACCAGCGGGCCGTTGAGCGACACCTTCCGCTCCCGCCCGTCATCCATGTCGAGCATGGCCTCGAGATGCTTGCGAAGCAGCGCCCGTCCCTCCGCGTTCGGCGCGCCCGGGAACTCGCGTTCCTCCCAGTCCCGCGTAAACCAGGCCAGGATCAGATTATTGTCCACCTGCGGCGCCTTGCCTCCGAGCATGAGGTAGACCTTGAGCGCCTCATAGACGAAGGCCGGATCGTCGATATTCTTCTGGATCTGCTGCTCAAGCGACAGGATGAGCCGCGGCCGCATCAGCCGTTCGAGGGCCTGCCGGTACAAATCGTCGGACGCGTCCTGAAGACGCGGGCGCTGGCTGAGGCCGAAGGTCTGTTCGAGCGGGGTTGAGTTGTTACGCTTGGCGTAGCCGGCCGGCAGGTCCGGCAGAGAGCCGATCAGCTCATAAATGGGCAAAAGATTCGGATCGGTGACCGAATTCTGCTTGATGAAGGGTCCGGCGATCGATGCGTAATCGTTGACGCCCTGCTCGGTCGCGGCGATGAGCGCGGCGTTGCGCGTGTAGCTCATCCACCACAAGCCGAGCACGCCCGCGGTCGCGAGGCCGATCAAGGCGAACGCCGCGGCCCTGAGCGCGAGCGACCTGCGCACGGCGGCGATGTTGGTCGAAACCCATCCGGCCTCGGCGAAGATCACCTTCGCCATGAGGTCGTGCAGGAAGAAGCTTTTGCCGGCGCCCGAAAATCCCACGGCGCCGAGGCTCTGGACGCCGTAGCTCTTCTGCAGGGCGCCGATGACGGCGTCGAAGGGGGTCCCCTCCTGCGTGCCCGAGGTGAAATAGAAGCCGCGCAGGACTGCGGTCGTCTGGTAGCGCGTGGGCTCGAAGATGCGATTGAGGAAGTCGGCGATCGGCTTTCGGATGGCGCCGAGCTGCGCCGGAAAGCCGAACAGGATCGCCCGCGATCTGAGGTCGGGCTCCTCCTGCAGCCGTTCGGGCATCCTCTCCGAGACGCGCTGAATGAGGAGGTCGATCTCCTCGGAGACCTTGCCGACGTTGTTGGCCTTCTTGTCGGAGGTCTGGAACGTGGCGCCCCAGACAGCCTGCCGCTTCGCCTCGTCGAGATCGGCGAAATACTGGGTGAAGCCCTCGACCAGGTCCATTTTGGTGAAGACCGCATAGACCGGGAAGTCGACCTTCAGCTCCTCGTGCAGTTCGTCGAGGCGCCTGCGGATCGCGTCGGCGTGCGCCGCGACCTCCTTCTGCGGCAGGTTGAGAACGTCGGCGATGCTGATCGCGACGATCACGCCGTTGATCGGCTGCCGGGGGCGGTTGCGGCCCAGCATGTCGAGAAAGGCGAGCCAGCTGCGGCGATCGGCCTTGGCGTCGGAATCCTGGGTGGTGTAACGGCCGGCGGTGTCGATCAGCACCGCTTCGTCGGTGAACCACCAGTCGCAATAGCGCGTGCCCCCGACGCCCTGGATCGCGGTCGCGGCGTTGTCCCCGGCAAGCGGAAACTTGAGGCCTGAATTCACCAGCGCCGTCGTCTTGCCGGCGCCGGGCGGCCCGATGATGAGGTACCAGGGAAGGTCGTAAAGGGCTCGCGCGCTCGACTTGCCCGTCCGCTTGAGGACCGAAAGAGCGTCCTCCATCTTCTGCTTCAGGACCGGCGCGTCGCTGTCTTCGGCCGGCGTCTCGGTCATCGCCTCGGCGATCTTGGCCGCGGCCCGGCGTCGGGAAACGATGCGCCAGGCGATGGCGCCGGCGACCGCGAGGAGGATCACGGCGATGATGAGCAGCCGGACGAGCGCGCTCTCGAACGGCTCGGCGTCGCCGATCGAGACGAGCGGCCCCGCGAGCCACACGACGGCTGCGAGGATGATCGCCCCGAGAATGCTGAGCCCGATCCAGAGCCAGGCCATCACGGTCATTGAGAGCGTTCTCCTCCCCGCAACGAACCCATCCTAGTCAGCTCTCGGGATCGACACTTCGACGCGCCGGTTTTTCGACTTGTTGGCCTCCGTGTCGTTCGGCGCGACGGGATTGCCCGGACCCTTCCCCGTCACCACGAGCCGTTCGGCATGCGAGAGGCCGGGTTTCAGCATCGCAGCGACCGACTTGGCGCGCGCCTCGGAGAGCACGAAATTCGATGGGAAGGCGACGGTGTGAATCGGATCGGTGTCCGTGTAGCCGTCGACATGAATGACGCCCGGCTCGCGGTCGAGCGCGGCGGCGATCTTGGCGGCGATCGGGGCGAAGGCTTCGTTGACCTTTGCGCCGCCTGAAGGAAACAGCACCAGATTGCCGATGCGAATGAAGATCGTCGTCGCGGACTGGTCGGCGCCGACCTTGCCCGCCATGATTTCCTTGGCGAGCGCCGCGCGGATGCGCTCGAGTTGAGTGGACGCCCGGGGCTTCGGATCGGGCGGGGGCTTCACGATGGTTTCGCGCGCGATCGTCAATTCCGTCGCCGGATGGATGTCCGCCATCTTCAGCGCGAGCGCCTCGGCGCGGCTCGTGAGGGCGTTGCGCAGATAGACGTAGGAGCCAAGCAGGACGACCGCCGCAAGCGCGGCGACAGCCCAGACGGGAACCTGAAGACGGGTGCTCGCGAGCGGCACGTCCTGGCCGCGCCAGTGCGGCGACAGGTCCTCGATCGTCTTCGGCTGCGCCCGGCGAATGGTCTCGTAAAGATCGCGCCGCAGGCCCTGCGCCGCGCCGGGGCCCCCTGAGGCGCGGTAGACGCCCTCGAAGCCGAGGCTCAGGCAGGCGTGCATGACTTCGAGCACGCCGAGGTTCACCGCCGGGTTCTGTTTCGCCCGCTCAAGCTCCTTGAAGAAACGGACGCCGCCCATCCGTTCGTTGAAGAAGCGAACCAGCATGCTGTACTGCGTCCAGGTCCGGCTGTCCGCGGTCGGCAAATTCTGCACGATGTCGTCGGCGGTGGCGGCGAGCGCGTATTTCGCCGTCTCGATCTGATCGTTCGGGGCGCCGGCCGCGCGCGCGTCGATCTCGAATTGCTCGATCGCCTGCGCGACCTGGTCCATGAGCTGGTTCGGCCCGGCGCGCACGAGGGAAGCGCGCAGGCGTCCCAGCATGACGAGCAGCGAGGCGGCCGCGCGCATGAGCGGGCTCGCAGCCACCGTGACCAGATCGACCGACACATGCGGCGATATCGGCGCCGGCGTCATCGGCGCGGACGTCTCGGGAGCGACGTAGAGGTTGTTCGGCGTCGGCGGCGCCATCCAGTCGTCCCAGCCCGCTTGCCCCGGCCTCGGGGGCGGCGCGGCCGGGGGAGCGCCTGGCGGGGCCGGGTACGCGACAGGGGGCCTTGGGCTTGAGGCCGGCGGGGCGCCGCCCTGAGGCGGGCCGGCGGCCGGATCGCCGGAAGGCGAAGGCGGCGTGCGACGTCCAGCGGGATTGGGACGAATGATCGTCCTGTCGCTGCGGCCGAAGGGATCGTCTTCGGTGGTCATCGCCGGTCTTCCCTCACAGCCCAAAGCTCCATCTGGAGCTCTGGCCAGTCGCCTGCGAAGTGCATTCCGATAGCTGTGGCCTGGCTGAACTCAGACCACAAAGGCGATGTGCGGTCCAGGTAGAAGTAGACGTGGTCGGTGATCGCGCGGATCTGGGGCGGAGGCGTCGGCAGATGCACGACCGCGACCCCGGGAAGATGGGCGTGCACGATCTCGTTCATCTTGGTGTTCGGCCCAACCTTGAGGAAGGCGGGCAGGTTGCGCTGGATTTCGGTCAGTGGCCGGCGCGCCGAAACTTCGAGCACGAAGGTCGCGTTGGCGAACAGCGTGCGGTCCCGGATTGTCGAGACGAACGCATTGGGCGCGCGCTCGATCAGTTCCAGCCGGATGGCGCGGCGGTCGAGACGGGCGCTGAGGAAATCCTGGATGTCGCGCAGCAGGGGCGTGAACACGCTTTCCAGATCGTCGTGATTGTAGACGCCATATTCGCGCGCTCGCCGCTCATGCGTGGTGAAGGTCGCCAGTTCGCCGGCGATCCGCAGCAGCGTTTCATAAAGGCGCTCGGGGTGGACGTATTTCGACAGGCGAAAGTGCTTGAGCGCCGGGATTTCGCGATTGAGGCATTGCAGGATCAGATAGTCCGCGCTCTGCAGGCCGCCGCCCGCGGTCGGGTCGCTCGCGTATCGCGAAAGCTCATCGAGCTTGTTGCCGATCCAGCCGATGACGCGGTCGAGCCATCCTTCGACGGTCGGATGCGCGGCGCAGACGAGCACGGGAGGAGCGAACTTCTCGTCGAACACCAGAGTGCGGTCATGCACCTCGACGACGCGCGCGATCGGGAGAGCGACATAACCTGGCTTCGAAGTCTTGCGGATCTCGTATGCCAGGCGCGGATAGGCGACCTCGATTTCCTCCTCGATGCGGAGGTTCGCGGTGGAATCGATCACCGTCTCGGCGCCCACCATGTAGCGGGCGGCGTTTTCCGCCTGCTCGGAGCTGACCTCGCGAAAGTTGTCGGCGCGCGCCGGCATTGTGAGCCAGATCAGCTGGCCGGCGGCCGTCTCGGGCGTCGTGATGGGCGCGGGAGGCGGACACTCGGAAGGAAAGTCGAAAAGCCCGCCGTCGGGCATGATTCCCGACGCGCGGCGCAGCGCGAACTTGCTCTGCTGCGCAAGATCCCGGTCGATTTCGAGCGACGCGAATCCCCACGGATATGGCGTCACGTGGCGCGTGCGGCTTTCGAGCGCGTTTTCGAGATAGCGATCGCTTTGCTGAAGATGGTGCGGCCGAAGAAAGAGGCCCTCCGTCCAATGAACTTTCGCGTTCCATGACATCGGCGCCGCTTCCCCAACTCGATCCCGTCACACCGCTCCTTCAAAGCCAGCCGATTGCTGGAGCCCCGACAGCGATGATCGCCTCAGCCGTTCTTGTCCCGCAGCCTGTCGTACGCCTGGGCGAACAAAGCGGTGAACGCCTCAAGGAGACGTCCGTCCGCCCGTTTCGTCTTGGCCCGCCATCGTTCGACGTAGATATCCCACAGTTTCGCCTTCCGCGATGACATGAGCGCGCCCAGGCCGCGCTCAGGCTCGATCGAGCGGTCGATCCGATCGGGCGCCAGATCCTCGAACAACGCGTCGAGCGCCCCCTGCATCGCGCCGAACGTGAGGATCTGGTGGCTCTTGAGATCGGCGAAAGCGCGCTCAATCGTCTCCCGCGCGTCGAGATAATTGCGCGTGCGCGGGCCGAACATGATGGCGAGCGCCTCCGCCGGCGAACTCGCGAACTTGAGCGGGTTGTTCTCGACCGCCCGGATCATCGTGCGGTTCGAGGAGCGTATGAGCGCAATCGATTCCGCGCGCGACGCCAGCATCTGCGCCAGATGTTCCGTCGTCATCCGGATAAGCGCGCCGATCTCGTCGGCGATTTCGTCCGGATTGCGCGAAGAGAAAACATGCTGGGGAACGCCGGCCGCCCGGGCGATGCGATCGAGAAGCTCGCGCCCCTGGGCGGCGTCGGCCTGCGGCGCCCTGGGCGTCGGGGCGACTGGCGCCGGGGCGGCTGGGGGCGGGTCGACGACCGCCGGCCGCGTGGGCGCCGGTTTGCGGGGCTCCGGAACGTTGGGCTCCGGCGGAGGCGGCGGAGCGGAGCTGATCGCGGTCAGCCAGTCGTCCTCGGATCGCGGCGGGTTCGCCATCGGCGCCGGGGCTGCTTTCGGCGCCTCGAGGAACGAAGCAAAATCGAGAAAATCCGGCGGAGCGTCGCGCGTCTGCGCCGCCTGGCGCCGGGCGACGGTTTCGGGCGCTGCGGCCTCCCCGACCGGACCCCATACGTCGGCGAGCCCATCGTCGAACGAGGCCGCGGCCGCCGGAACGGGACCCTGCGCCTTTCGTCCTTCTTCAAGCGAAACGGCGATGAGGTAGGGCCCGATGCCCAGGCGATCTCCGTCCCGCAAGAGGTGCGGCGCGTCGAGCCGGTATTCGGCGCCGTTGACGAAGGTCCCGTTGGTCGAGACGTCGTGAAGCCAGTATCCGCCGTCTCGATAGCGGATCTCGCAGTGCTTGCCCGAGACGCTTCGGCTTGGGTCAGGCAAGGTCCAATCGAGGTGCGAATCGCGGCCAAGATCGAGCCCGCGCGCCTTGACCTCGATCCGTACAGGGCCGCCGTCCGGGAGCCGATCCACGTTTTCGATCGATAGTCGAAGTGTCATCTCGGACGAACGCGCATGATGAGCGACATTATTCCGTCATTTGCATGCAGCCGCAAGGGTTTATGCGCTCCTTTCGCCGATCGGGACGAACCTATTTTTGGCGGCCGGCCGCGTCGGCGTTCCGCGGCTGGTCAATCGAGCCTCTCGCGTTCTACCGCGCGAACCCGACTCAGGATGTGACTTCCATCACAGCGAAAGCCTCCAGACATTGAGATAACCATCCCGTACGAACGCGAAATGCGATAGGAACCTCGGCGCGATGGGCTCGAGCCGCCGCAGCAAAGCCGCAAGCAGCGCGTTCGTCCAGGCGATCGGCGATAGGGCGGAAGGTGAGGCGAGAGGCGAGGGAGGATGACTAAATTCTTCTGCGTCCTGGCGCGGCTTTCGGTTCCCGCGCGTCTGGCCGTTCTGGTGGCGATCGCCTTCGGCTTCGCTGCATCGGCTTCGCTGGCGGGCGTATCGGTTGATCAAAAGCGCGTCGCTCTGGTGATCGGGAACGGGGCCTATCAGAACGCCGTTCGTCTCGATAACGCGGTCTTCGACGCAAGAGCGGTCGCAGACGGTTTCCACAAGCTCGGCTTTCAGGTGGTCGACGGCTACGATCTCGACATCGATGAGATGCGCGAGAAAGTCTCCGAGTTCTCCGCCGCGCTCGCCGGCGCCCAGTCGGCGGTCATTTACTATGCCGGCCACGGCGTCTCGGTCGATGAGGAGAACTACCTCATCCCGACCGACATCGTCCTGAAAAGTCCGACCGACCTTGATCTGAACGCGATCAGCGTCTCGCTCCTGCTCAAGGAAATGAAGCGGGAGGACCGCGTCAACATCGTCATCCTCGACGCCTGCCGCGACAATCCGTTCGCGGCGGCGCTGGCGAGGCAAAAGACGCGATCGCTGGTGGTCGAGCGCGGCTTGAGCCCGATCGACGGCGATCTGGCGCGCGGAACATTGATCGCCTTCGCCAGCGATCCGAAGAGCACCGCTCTCGACGGGCCGACCGGGCGGCACAGCCCCTTCACGGCGGCGTTCCTCGATCATCTGTTCGATTCCGGAGTCACCATCGACACGGTGATGAGCCGGGTTCGAAACGAGGTCTGGCAGAACACCGGACACCATCAATTGCCATGGGTCAACACCTCGCTCATCGGCGAGTACGAGCTCAACCCGCAGTCTCCGCCGGCGGCGACCGCGGCGGCGGCAGGTCCTGCCGGAACGGCCGTGGACGCGAGGCGGTCGGAGGAGAACCTTCTGTGGCAATCCGCCGAGCATTCGGACCTGCCGGCCGACTACAGGGCCTACCTCAGCGCCTTTCCCAACGGCTTGTTCGCGCAGATGGCGAAGAACAGGATCGCGAGCATGGAGAGCGCGAGAACCGCCATGCCGGCCGCGGCGCCGCAAGCCCTCGCCATGAGGGAGCCGACCGGCCCCAGCGAGGACGCCGTTAAAGACAATGTCGGGACCGTCGACACCGAAAGGGCCTTGAACCTGAGCGAGGCGGACGAGAAGGAGGTTCAGGAGCGTCTGACCGTCATCGACCTCTACAAAGGCCCGGCGACCGGAATCCTCGATGACGCGACCCGGTCTGCGCTCGGAGAATGGCAGAAGAAGCGAGGCTTCGCGCCCACGTCCTTCCTCGATTCCGCTGAGCTTGCGGCCCTGAGAGCGGAGAGCGAGAGCGACTATCAGAAATTCCTCGCCGCCGAGCCGGCCGTTCCGGAGAAGCCGCGCCGCGCGCAGGTCGAAACTTCGCCCAGGCCTCTGGCGAGGCGGGCGGCGAAACCGTCAGAGCGAGAGGCGCCCGCCCGGCGCATTGTCAGGCGGACGAAGCCGAATTGGTCCGAGACCGCCCGGCAGGCTGCGCCTCCTCCCCCGCCTGCATTCGTTGGCGGGAGCCCCGCATGGAGGCATGCCGCGGGATTGCCGGAGCTGCCGACCGATCCTGGTATGGGCGGGCGCCCGCCAGGGTTCTGGCTCGGGCTCGAGCGGCGGACTCTTCCGGCCCCACTAGCGCCTTTTGCTCTTGGGTTTACGCGGGGACCGCCCCGACGCGTCTCCCCCCTTGTGGGGGAGGATCAAGGAAGGGGTCGCGTCGTCCTACGGGACAAGGGAGCAGCGGTGCATTCAATATCTCCTCAGTCGGCCGACCCCCCACCCCTGCCCGCCCCCACAAGAGGGGGCGGGGGCGCTAACGCCATCGATTCTACCGAAATGCAGCCGGCCCTAAGTCATGATCGAGGCGGAGCTGTTGAGCCCGCAGGAAGGCCCGCGATCGGGACCCCTTGCTGTCCAGGCCTGATCCGACAAGTTATACATTATAGTTAAGTTATAGTTGAGCGGGCGGGAAGCCGGATTTGAAAATGGCGAAACGAACCCAATTCGCTTAGCTGGCCGCCCCACGCGCGGCGCGGAACTAAACGGGGTCGGAAGTCCCTGAAATCATTAGGGGGCGCCGGTAAAAATGCCGGTAGAGCCCGCATCCTACTCCGCGGCGTGCCGGCGCGGCGCCGACGCCTTGTCGAGCGCCTGGCCCAGATCTTCGATGAGATCGTCGACGTCCTCGAGGCCGACCGACAGTCGCAGCAGGCCGGGCGCGATGCCGAGCGCCGCCCGCTGCTCCGGCTTGAGCCGCTGGTGCGTGGTCGTCTCCGGATGGGTGACGAGGCTTTTCGCGTCGCCGAGATTGTTGGAGATGCCGATGATGGTGAAAGCGTTGGCGACCTTGAACGCCGCCGCCTTGCCGCCGGCGACCTCGAACGCCACGATCGTGCCGCCGCCCTCCATCTGGCGCTTGGCGAGCGCCGCCTGCGGATGATCGGCGCGGCCGGGATAGAGCGTGCGCTTGACCGCCGGATGCCGGCTGAGGAAATCCGCGATTCTGCCCGCGCTTCGCATCTGCGCGGCGACGCGGACGGGCAGGGTCTCGAGCGACTTCAGCAGCGTCCAGGCGTTGAACGGCGATAGGCACGGACCAGTCTGGCGAAGGAAATTATGGATGTGGTCGGCGATGAATTTCTCGCTTCCCAGGATGATTCCGCCGAGCACGCGTCCCTGGCCGTCTATGTGCTTGGTGGCCGAATAGACGACGCAATCGGCGCCGAGCTTCATCGGATGCTGAAGCAGGGGCGTGGCGAACACGTTGTCGACCACGAGCGTCGCGCCGGCGCCATGCATGATCTCGGCGACGCCTGCGATGTCGACGAGTTCGAGCGTCGGATTGGTCGGCAACTCGAGGAACGCGGTCTTGGTGTTCGGGCGCAGAGCCGCCCGCCATTCATCGAGATTGGCGCCGTCGACCAGGGTCGAGGCGACGCCGAAGCGGGGCAGCAGATCCTCGACCACATAGAGACATGAACCGAAGAGCGCCCGCGCGGCGACGATATGGTCGCCGGCCTTGAGCTGGCCCATCATGGCCGCGGTGACGGCGGCCATCCCGCTTGCGGTCGCGCGCGCGGCCTCCGCGCCCTCGATCAGCGCCATACGCTTCTCGAACATCGAGACCGTCGGGTTGGCGAAGCGCGAATAGATGAAGCCCGGATCGTCGCCCTTGAAGCGCGCCTCCGCAAGCTCCATCGTGTCGTAGAGATAGCCCTGGGTGAGAAACAGGGCTTCCGATGTCTCCTCGAAGGAGGAGCGCAGCGATCCGCCATGGATCAATTGCGTCGCCGGCCTCAGGGTCTTGGGATCTCGGGATTTACGTGGGCTCGTCATCTTCAAGGCCTCTGCGCCGACGGCGCCTGATGGGCTTTAAGACGAGGCGGCGGTTTGAATGCGCCCCGATCTTTTAGCCCGGTGTTTAACGTGGCGGCAAGCCGATCGGCTCAAATGACCACGGGAGGAATT
This sequence comes from uncultured Alphaproteobacteria bacterium, assembly GCA_963764955.1. GTDB lineage: Bacteria > Pseudomonadota > Alphaproteobacteria > Rhizobiales > Beijerinckiaceae > Roseiarcus. The sequence goes on from CAVXVE010000031.1 coordinate 113,888, forward strand.
TCGCATTAGCGCGCGCGAAGCCTTGGCGTCAAGGCCAACTCCTGGCGTCAAGGCCAAGTCTTGGCTTAAAGGCGAGGGGGCGCTAACAACGCCGGACCGCCCTTTGAGGCCAAAGCTTGACGCCGCCCCGAACGCCGCTCCCCGTGATCCTCGATGCTCATGAACCGGGCGTGGCTGACGCTCTGTTCTCCGCTCCGTTCGGCCTCTTCGGCCGGCAGAAGATCAAGGCCATGATCGGCCGGAAGCTGATCCAGGCCGAGATCCCAGTGGAGCCGTCCCAGCTTCAGCCCGCGAGCCTCGACTTGAGGCTCAGCAAGGAAGCCTATCGCGTTCGCGCGAGCTTCCTGCCGGGACGCGAGCGCTCCGTCCGCGAGCGGCTCGAGAGCCTGAACGCGGAGCCCGTGTCGCTCGCGGGCAAGGGCGCCGTCTTGGAAAAGGGGATCGTCTATGTCGCGCGGCTGATGGAGCGGCTGGAGCTCAGGCCCAACCTTTCGGGCGCGGCGAATCCGAAGAGCTCGACCGGGCGCATCGACATTTTCACCCGCCTCATCGTCGATCGCGGAGAGGCGTTCGACGAGGTCCCGCTCGACTACAAGGGCGAGCTTTGGCTGGAAATTTCGCCGCGCAGCTTCAGCGTTCGCGTCAAGGCGGGAACGAAGCTGAACCAGGTCCGGTTCCGCAGCCGCAATTCCCAGCAACGGGACAAGCACACCTTCACGCTCGATGATGCGGAGATCCGCAAGCGCCATCTGGCCGCGCCGCTGGTCGACGGTCCCCTCGACCTGCGCGAAGGCGTGGCGCTCAGGGTCGACCTGGGGGGCTTAAGCGAGCCTGTCGTCGGCTACCGGGCGATCAGGAACAGCGACGTCATCGACGTCAACCGCCTGCGCGGTTATGCGATGGAGGACTTCTGGGAGCCGATACGCGCCCGCGAGGATCGGCGGCTGATCCTTGATCCCGACCAGTTCTACATCCTCGCTTCCCGGGAGCGCGTGCAGATCCCCTCCGACCTTGCGGCGGAAATGGCGCCGATCGATCCGGCGATCGGGGAGTTTCGCGTCCACTATGCCGGCTTCTTCGATCCAGGCTTCGGGCAGGGCAAGGACGGGCGCCCGTCCGCCCGGGCGGTCCTGGAAGTGCGCAGCCGCGACGTGCCGTTTCTGCTGGAGGACGGCCAGCCCGTCGGCAGGCTGGTGTACGAGAAACTCGCCGGCCTGCCGGATGCGCTCTATGGCGCAGATGCGACGTCAAACTACCAGCACCAGGGGCTGAAACTTTCGAAGCATTTCCGGGATTGACAGGCCGGCAGGCGGCGCGCGCCGCGCTGTTTTATGACAGTTTTGCCGCGGACCGTCACATTTCGCTTGGCGAGCGGCGGTCTTTTCCTATATGAGGTCGAGGTGGCGCGGCGCCGAGAGGCCCCGCGCCGCGAGTTTTTCTGGCCGAAGGTCGGCGCCAGCCGCGCCGAGAGCCTCAGACCCACATCGAAACAATGGCTAATCCTTTCGAGTTCATTCAGCAGGTGCGCGCCGAGGCCGCCAAGGTCGTGTGGCCGACGCGACGCGAGACCCTTGTCACCACGGGCCTCGTGCTCATGCTGGTCGTGTTCACGAGCCTTTTCTTCCTCGTGGTCGATCAGGTGCTGCGCGAAGTCGTTTCTCTCGTCCTTGGCTTCGGGCGCGGGGGCTAGCCTCGGTCATGATCCGGAACGCCCAACCATGAACATGCGCTGGTATATCGTTCACGCCTATTCCAATTTCGAGAAGAAGGTGGCGGACTCCATTCGCGAGCAGGCGAGCCAGCGCGGCCTCGCGGAAAAGTTCGAGGAGATCCTCGTGCCGACCGAGCAGGTGGTCGAGATGCGCCGCGGGCGCAAGATCAACTCGGAGCGGAAGTTCTTCCCCGGCTACGTCCTGGTCAAATGCGATCTTACCGACGAGGTCTACCACCTGATCAAGAACACGCCCAAGGTCACGGGTTTCCTTGGCGCGGACAAAAAGCCGATGCCGATCCCGGACCTCGAGGCCGACCGGATCAAGGGACAGGTGGCCGACGGCGTCGAGCGGCCGAAAGCGGCGATCCGGTTCGAGATCGGCGAAAACGTCCGGGTGGCGGACGGGCCCTTCGCATCCTTCAACGGGATCGTCGAGGAAGTCGACGAATCCCGCTCGCGGGTCAAGGTCGCCGTGTCGATCTTCGGCCGCGCTACCCCGGTCGATCTGGAGTTCGGTCAGGTGGAGAAGGTCTAGGCCCTCGAGCGCGCTCGCCGTCAGGCTGGCGAAGCCGGGTGCGCGATCCAATGCCGCCGCGCTGCTCCTCCAACAGTCTCCCCTGCCTTGCGCCCATGGACCGTCCGGTGCATAGTTCGCGACTGCTCGCGGAAGCTGCAGGTGCGGCGGCAACTGGCGGAAACTAGCGATGAGTAGGCCTTCTGCCCCGGTTTCGCCGTGGAAGAAAAGCAGAGCGTTGGGATTCGGCCTCTCCCTTGTGGATCCTCGCGCGTGGCTACAACTGTTTCGTCTGGTCCACTATTACAACTATAACCACGTCCGGCCTCGACGGGCGGCCGACATTGGGCCCGGCGTGCGCATGGCGCCGAATGTCTCGCTGCGCAACGGCGAGCGGATCAAGATCGGCGCCTATGCGCATATCGGGTCCCACTGCTCGCTCTGGGCCGGAGATTCGGTGGGGCGGATCACGCTCGGACGCCACGCTTTGTTGGGGCCTGAAGTCTTCATCACCGCGTCGAACTATGAGACCGAGCCGGGCACGCCGGTCATGGACCAGCCCAAGCGCGAGCGCGACGTGGTCGTCGGCGACGACGTCTGGCTTGGCGCGCGGGTTGTGGTGGTCCCCGGCGTCGAGATCGGCGACGGCTGCATCGTCGGCGCAAGCTCGGTGGTCACGCGGTCGATTCCGGCCGGTTCGATCGCGGTCGGAAACCCGGCCCGAATTGTCGGCCGGAGGGGCGACCAGAAAGCCGAGTCGGCGGTTCGGGAAGCCGATCTCCTCTTGGGGGCCTCTGTCGCCAGGTGACATTCGGCTCGCCAGCCGGCGCTCCGGTCAAAAATCCTATACTCGCGGAGGCGAAGTCAATGACGGTACGTGACCGTGTGTTCAGCGCGTTCAAAGAGAGCTTCGACCTTGACGACGACACCGACACGCCAAAGCTAGTCTATCAGGAGTTTCCGGCCTGGACGTCAGTCGGCCACATGATCCTGGTCGCCGCCCTCGAAGCGGAATTTGATACGATGCTGGAGACCGACGACATTCTGGAGATGAGCAATTTTGACAAAACCGTATCGATAATGAGCAAATACGCCAATGAGGCCTGACGCCCTGATGGTCGCCGAGCCCGTGCGGACCGAGCCGGCCGCCGCAGACCGCGGGCCTCCCGGCGTCGGCCTCGTGTCGGTGATCGTGCCGCACCTCAACGACTACGACAATCTGGACGCGTGTCTGACGCTCATCGGCGCGCAGACTTTTCCCGGCGATCGCACCGAAGTCATCGTCGCCGACAATGGCAGTTCGCGCGGGCTCGACGCCGTGCGTCAGATCGTTGGAAGCCGGGGCCGGGTGATCGAGGTCGCCGAGCGCGGCGCGGGACCTGCCCGCAACGCGGGCGTGCGCGCTTCGAGCGGCGAGGCGATCGCGTTCATCGACAGCGATTGTCGGCCGGACGAGCGCTGGCTCGAGGAAGGCCTCGCCGAACTCGCAATGGCGGATTTCGCCGGCGGGCGAGTCGACGTGCTGGTTGAGGATCCGCGGCGGATGACGCCGGCCGAAGCGTTCGAGAGCGTGTTCGCCTTTCGGAACGAGCGCTACGTCAAAGACCTCGGCTTCACCGTCACGGCGTCGATGTTCGTCTGGCGCTCGGTGTTCGACGCGGTCGGCGGCTTTAAGAACGGCGTCCCGGAGGACAAGGATTGGGGCGAAAGGGCGCAGCGGCTGGGCTTTCGCGTTCGGTTCGCGGCGAAGTCGATCGTCGGTCACCCCGCCCGGCGAACGATGCCGGAACTGAAGCGCAAATGGCGGCGCCTGACCCTCGAATCGTGTGAAGGCGCCCGCCGCGACGGCCACGGAGCCGCCCGCATCCTGTTGCGTCAATGGGCGGCCCTGTTCGCGGTCGCGCCGCACGCGTTCGTGGCGCTCGGCTCGCGACGCGTGAGCGGAATTCGCAACCGCTTCGTGGCGGTCGGCGCGCTGGCGCAGGTCCGGGCCTATCGGTTCGTGATCGCGCACAAAACCGTCCTGGGCTCGTTTGAGGAGTAGTCCCGGCATGGCGGCCGACTTCGAGGTCCCGATCGTCATCGTGGGATTCGGACATTCGGAGGATATCGTCGAATGCCTGACCGCGGTCGGCGCCCAGCGCAATTGTCCGAAATTCGAAGTTTTCATTTGCGAGAATGGCGGCGCCGCCGCGTTCGACGCGCTCGAGAAGGCGCTGTCGGAAAAGGGCGGACCGTGCAAGGCCGGCGTCGAATCCATCGAACCGGCGTCGAGCGACTTCGTCCGGGCGCGCCGGCTCCGCCTCGCTGCGGGACTGATCCCGGTCACCATCGGTCAGGCCCGCGAGAATCTCGGTTTCGCCGGCGGAACCAATGCGTGGATGCGGCCCTTGCTTGCCGAACCGGGCTGGACGGCAGCCTGGATTCTCAACCCCGACACCTACCCCGAACCGGACGCTTTGGCGGAGCTCGCCGCCTACGCCAGCAAGCGCGGCAAGGGCATGGTCGGAAGCCGACTGATGATCCCCGGCCGGTCCGACGTCGCTTCGTCCCGCGGCCTCCAATGGAACAAGCTCACGACGCGGCTGATCGGCCTCGACATGTACGCTCCCGTGTCGCCTGCTCCCGACCCCGAAGACATCGAGCGGCGAATGGACTCGCCGACCGGACCCTCGATGTATGTCACGAGGGAATGCATCAAGCGGATCGGGCTGATGGACAATTCCTATTTCCTCTATTGGGAGGAAGTCGATTGGGGCGTTCGCGCCAAGGCCGCATGCGGGATCGGCTACGCCCATGGCTCCGTCGTGCCGCATATCAGCGGCAGCGCCTCGGGCACCTCGAACAAGCGGGCGGAGCGTTCGGCCTTCACGGTCTATCTTGGCAATCGCAACAAGCTTCACTTCGTGCGCCAGCATTACCCGGGCTGGTTCGCGTGGACAGTGTTCGTGTCGTTCCTCAGAACCGGCGAATACCTGGCAGCCGGATCGATGCGCAATTTCGCCGCTGCGAACAAGGGTATCCTCGCCGGCTTGCAGGGCGAGAGGGGTCGCCCCGCGGGGGCGCCGACGCAGGCGTCGGGCTGAGTTCGGACGGCGCTCCGTCAGGGCGCGGCCGTCGTCAGAACCACGGGGGCGCGATGTCGCCGGGAGGATCTTCCGGGCGCTGCGCGAGGCGTTTCACGTGCGGCAGCTCTCGGGCCATGATCCTGCGGCTATCGGACGGGACTTCTCGCCATTCGTCCCACGCCGAGGTTTCGCGGCCATTCACGGCGTAGGCGTCACGAACGACATTCACCCCGATGAACCAGAGCCCCTTCACATCGCCGTGTCCGAAACGATCCGGGTCCTCTTCCCCCGCTCGACACCGCAACCACGCTTCGCCTGCGGTCAAGAAGACATCTCGCGGCAAATCGGCGGGATCGAAATTGACGGCGCACCGGGCGCAGGTGATTTCGTCAAGTTGGGGATCGCTAAGCCGCCACGCTTCTTTTTCTCCGTCCCAATATTCGCAAACCCAGTGGTCTTCCCATCCATCAGCCAAATAGGCCGCGAAACCGCAGCGCAGACGGGCTGGCGCGCCTTTGGCGCGAAGAAATGAGCAGAGCGTCAGAGCAAAGTCGCGACACGTGCCGGCCGATCTGTTGGCTGGCGCGCGCGCCGCGCGCAGGCTCAGCCTGTCCAGCTTCAACAGCCCGCCGAGGCGCTCGCCGATCGGCAGCGTCGCGCGGCTGACCGGCCGGACTGTATCCGCATCGAGCCCATAGGCCGGCAGCCATTCGGAATGCACGAGGAGCCCCTGAGCGATCCGGTTGAGAGACGCGACGTCGGACGGAAGCTTCTCGAACTCCGAGGCGAGCGCGCCAGGTTCGGTCATCGGCGTGTGGCGAAGCCATTGGGCGACGTGCTGCGCCGGCCGGCTATCCGGGAAGCGCATCAGTACCGCCAGCGCTGCGCGGAGCTCACGAGAAAGTCGCGAAAGGCATGAACGCGCGCGACGTTCTTGAGCTCCTCGGTGTAGACGAGAAAACAGTCCATCTCCGGCATGTCCGCCTGTGGCAGCAGGCGGACGAGTCCCGAATTCCGGCTGCACGCAATAATCGGGCAGGACGGCGATGCCGACGCCGTGCTCGACCGCATGCGTCATCGCCGCCAGGTTGTTGACCGTGATCTGCGGCATGCGCGGATTCTTGGGGTCGCGGCCCAGGCTCAGAAGCGAATTGAGATCATAAAGGAGATGGGTCGCCGTGGGTGCGCCGAAGGCGACCAGGCTGTGTTGGTCGAGGTCTTCGGATTTTCTGGGTTGCGGGTGCTTTCTCAAATAGTCGGCGGACGCGTAGGCGTGAAAGTGCACGGTGAACAGCCGGCGCCTGATCAGGTCCGGCTGGCTCGGTTCGCGCAATCTCAGCGCGACATCCGCTTCGCGCATCGCGAGGTCAAGGTCGTCGTCCGACAACAGGAGTTGCAGCTTGATCTCGGGGTAGAGGTCGACGAACTCGCCAAGGCGCGGCGCGAGCCAGTTGGCGCCGAGGCCAAGCGTCGTCGTGACCCTGAGTTCGCCGTGCGGCTTCTCGCGGCTGTCGATGAGGCGCGAGCGCACGGCGTCGAGCTTGAGGACCACGTCGCGCACGGCGCCGAGCAGCATTTCTCCCTGCTCGGTGAGGATGAGTCCGCGCGCGTGGCGATGAAACAAGGGCGCGCCGAGGTCGGCCTCGAGCGCTCCGACCTGCCGGCTCACCGCCGACTGGCTGAGGCCCAGCGTCTCGCCCGCATGGGTGAACGACCCAGCGTCGGCGGCCGCCTGAAAGACGCGCAGCTTATCCCAATCCATGAACGTTTCCCCGGCCCCCGCGGGGCCTTCCGATCTTGCTCTTCTGTCCGGCTGGCGCCGGGCGCCGGCGTCCCCTATTCGGCCGCCGCCCGCCTCGGCTCCTCGGCGGCGAGCCAGCGCTCGGCCTCGAGCGCGGCCATGCAGCCGAGACCGGCGGCCGTGACCGCCTGGCGGAATATGTCGTCCGCGACGTCGCCCGCGGCGAATACGCCCTCGACGCTGGTCGCCGTCGAGCCGGGCGCCGTCTGGACGTAGCCGTTGGCCTTGAGCTCCACCTGGCCGCGCACCAGCTCGGTCGCCGGCTCGTGCCCGATGGCGACGAACACGCCGTCGAGCGCAAGATCGTCGAGCGCGCCGGTCACGACATTGCGCAGCCTGATCCCGGTGACGCCGCGCGGCGGCGCTTCGCCGAGCACCGCCTCGATGGCGCTGTTCCAGCGGATCGAAACGTTGTGGCGCGCGGCCAGGCGCTCGCTCAGGATCTTCTCGGCCCTGAACGAGTCGCGGCGATGGACCACGGTGACGTGGGCCGCGATGTTGGAGAGATGCAGCGCCTCCTCAACCGCGGTGTTGCCGCCGCCGATCACGGCGACCTTCTTGCCGCGGAAGAAGAACCCGTCGCAGGTCGCGCAGGCCGAGACGCCGAAGCCCTTGAACGCCTCTTCGCTCGGAAGACCAAGGTATTTGGCCTTCGCTCCGGTCGCCAGAATGATCGCCTCCGCCGCGAGCGTGCGTCCGCTGTCGCAGCGAATGATGAACGGCCGCTGTCCAAGCTCGAGCCCCACCACGTGCTCGCCCTCGATGCGCGCGCCGACGTTTTCGGCCTGCGCCCGCATCTGCTCCATGAGCCACGGCCCCTGGATCGGCTCGGCGAAACCGGGATAATTCTCCACGTCGGTCGTGGTCATCAATTGGCCGCCCTGCTCGAAGCCGGCCAGCACCAGCGGTTTCAGGAGAGCGCGCGCGGAGTAGATCGCCGCCGTGTAGGCGGCTGGCCCGGCGCCGATGATGACAAGACGCTCGTGCTCACGTCTGGACGGAGACAATTCGACCCCCGAATTTTGGGCGCCGCCGCCCCGGACCCGCTTGGGCCCCAGCGCCGCAGCTTCGCCCTTATATGGGGACGAAAGTCCAGCGACAACGGCGCCTGGGCCGTAAAAACCCCGCTTCAACAGCCTGCTCTCATGTTCGCCGTCAAGGGCTTTGATCAAGCGTCCGTGTTCTGGTTCAGCCCAGGCGCTGTGCTGCTGGACGACGTCCACGGCAGGGGGCAGAGCTGAAAGACGACGGTTGAGCAAGCTCTCATGCGCGGGTTGGTTACCGCATGACCGTGGTTTCGTCTTGGAGCTGTCTCTGTCTAGAAGGCGAGCGTCGGCATGAGCCGGCTCATAACAGGCACGAGGATTCTCCACCGCGCCCTGGCCCCCAACAGTGGACGCCGATCTGTTTACCGACGCAAAATCAGGCGGGGGAACCGATCGGCGTCTGGCGTGCAATCGCCCAGAGAAATCCCGCCATCTCCCGCGCGATTGCGGTCGTCACGACGACCTTGGGCTTGCCTGTCGCCGCGAGCCGACGATAGCGGGCGCAGAGCCGGACCTGCGCTTTCCAGGCGATGTCGCGGACGATCTGTGGAAGTCCCTCGAGCCGGTCGTGCAGCTTGCGGCTGACGCGGGCCTGCATTCGATAGGTCCAAGCCCCTTCGATCAAGACACGCCGTGCAAGCGCGTTGCCTGCCTTGGTGACGCCGCCGCGGCGTATCGCTGTCCCGCTCGAATGCTCGGAAGGCGTCAGACCAAGGTAGGCCATCACCTGGCGCGGATTGTCGAAGCGGATGAAATCGCCCACCTCGGCAACGACGGTGACAGCCGCCACGAAGGCCACGCCACGCATTGCCTGAAACGCCTCAACGATCGGCGCCATCGACGAAGTGGGAACCAGATCCTCGATCTGCTTCGTCAGGCGGGCGACGCGCTCTTCGGCGTCATGCACAGAGTGGATATAGTCCTGCAGCACAACTTGCTGGGCAGAATGGTCGAAGCGAACCGTCGTCAGCCAACGGCGATAGGGGAGTGTCCAGCCCTTCTTTCCGGCATGGCCGCGGCCATGCCTCAACAGGAATCCCTGCAGGTGCTGACGCGCCTTGCCAAGCACCCTGACTGCTGTTGCCCGCGCCCGGACCAGATCCCGCATCGCCTCATGGGCTGCATCAGGAACCCAAACAGCGGTCAGCTCACCGGCTCTGTGCAGCTTCGCCAGCATCACCGCGTCTCGCCGATCCGTCTTGATGCGATCGCCGGCTTTCATCGGAATCAGCGAGGGCGCCACGACCGCCCATTCATGGCCAAGATCTGTGATCTGCCGATGCAACCCATAACCGCACGGGCCGGCTTCATAGCAGAACCGTAGTCGCCGGCCGTCAGTCTTGCTTAGACGCTGCACAAGCTTGTCGACATGATCGGGGCGGTTCAGAAAATTGCCAAGCTGACGCACCTCCCCACCGCGCGCCCCATCGGCAACCGCGACTGAAATCGTCGCTTTGTGGACATCCATTCCCACGAAGATGGTATCGTGCATCAGGTCCGTCCCCCATGTCTGAGGCTCTGCGCCGGCCTATCCGACGCAATCCTCGATTGGGACATGCCGTGGGACGGACCGCCAGATGCTTCACACAGCCGACATACGGTCTAGGGGCTAGCTTCAACGATTTCGCAAGGATTTAACGATTTATCGTCCATCGCGATTGGAGCGATGGAGACATTGGCCAATTACGCAGGCGATCACAAATGCCCTGCGCCCGTCTGTGGCAAACGCAAATACTACGGTGAAGCGCATTGCGGCACCGGCCTCTCAGCCCAACGGTGAGGATGCCGAGGTCGTTGACGCCGTCGAGGTAGAAGTAGAAGAAAACGAGACCGTCAATGCGAGGTCAACTGCGCCGAAGCAGAAGACGCAGCGTAAGGTCGGGCCGAGGCCCAACATTGTCCAGATCGACCTCGAGAGCGAGCCTCCATTGGCATCGCTGGGAAAGCCAAAGAGCCACCACAAGCAATATCTTGCTGTAGCTCGATGGTTTCATGACCACCGCGCGACGCCAGTCATCACCGTCGATCACATTTTCACCTGTTACCGCCATCTCGGCTGGCCCACCGATATTGCTGACTTCGCTTAGAGCCTGTCTCAAAAGGTAGGGTGCCGTTAAGGCAGGAATGATTCACCGGGTCATCGGCAATTTTGAGGATGATTTGGGATGTGGACGGAGGCTGACCGGAGCACATATCGCCAAGCAGGGGATCGCCTTCCCAGCGACCTGACCGATCGGCGGAATGGGAGCGCCTGGCGCAGCTGATTCCGCCAGCGAAGCCTGGTGGACGGCCGCGCAAGACCGACATGCGCTCGGCGATGAACGCGATCTTCTATCTTCTGCGAACCGGTTGCCCGTGGCGCTATTTGCCAGGCCGGGTCTTCCCGCCGCGCTCGACGGTCTACAACATCTTCCGCGCTTTCCAGCGGCAGGGCGTGTGGGAGGCGATCTGGGAGGAACTGCGCGCGGCCCTGCGCGAACGGCTGGGGCGGGAGGCGAGCCCCAGCGCCGGCGTCATCGACAGCTGCTCGCTCAAGTCGGCCGAAAAAGGGGATGCGCGAAAGGTGAAGCAGACGCAGTGGGTTATGACGCCGGCAAGAGGGTGAAGGGGCGCAAGGTCCACGCTCTGGTCGATACCGAAGGCTTGCCCCTGCGCGTGGTGGTTCACTCCGCCGCCATTCAGGACCGGGACGGCGCCGCCCTGGTCTTGGACCGCATCCGCCAGCGCTTCAATTGGCTCGAACTCGTCTGGGCCGACGGCGGCTACAACGCCCGCCAGGTCGAACACGCCGTCGCCGCGCAACCGCCGCTGCGGGTGGAGATCGTCAAACGTCCCGACGACAGTTCAGGATTTATCGTCTTGCCGCGTCGCTGGGTCGTCGAACGGACCTTTTCGTGGTTCGGCCGAAACCGCCGTCTGGCCAAGGACTACGAGAACCTTGCTGACGCCCTCGCCGCCTTCATCACCCCCGCCTGCATCCGCATCGCCCTCAGGCGCCTCGCCCGGACGTAGACTTTTGAGTCAGGCTCTTAGCAAGTATGATGAATTCCTCGATGCGTTGCAGGAGCGGGAGGTCCTTGAGATTTGCTCCAGCGGTGGCCTCGTTAATTCAAGTATCTTCAAGATTTTGAAAGAGAAGTTCGATCGCCGGAACATAGTCGCCCATCCATCGACCACGGTGGTGGTTCAATCTCAGGCCGACGACGTTGTGACTGACTTGGTGAATAACGTGGTGCTCACACTCACATGAACGCGCGCCGGCCGGGCGGTATACTGGCGGAGCCGATTAGGGCCGCGTGGCTTGCCGCCTTGCCGCCGCAACCTCCGCGGCCGAAACGGCGTCCGGGTACATATTGCCGAAATGCGTGCGGACATAAGTGACGACGTCGGCGACTTGCGCGTCGCTCATCATGTCGCCGACCGGCGGCATGCCCTTGAGGCCCCGAAGCACCACGCCGAGCACGAACTCGGCCGAGCCGAGGTCCTTGTCGTCCGCCAGCGGCGGATAGGCGCCGGCGCCGACCGCGCCTTTCGCGTCCGGCTGATGGCAGGCGGCGCAGACATGACCGTACAGGTCCGCCCCGCCCTGCTCCGAAAATTCCCACCCGTGGCTCATGCCGGCGCTTTTCGCCGGCGCCTCATCGGCCAGCGCCGGCAGGCGAACCGCCGCCGAAACGGCGAGCGCAATCGCCCAAAGCGGGAGGCGCCTCATGTCGCGACGACCCGCTTGTGCAGGCGCGTGATCGCATCCAGCGCCGAGAGGATCGCGCCCTCCTGCCAGGCCGGAATGTAGGAGGCGTGCTCGCCCGCGAGCACGATCCGCCCGTCGATCTGACAGAGGTCGTCGTAATGCGCCGTGCGCGCGTCGTCCGACCAGTCGCCGGCGCAGCCCAGCGTGAACGGGACCCGGCTCCAGGCGACCGCGATGCCGTTCTCGAACTCTTTCGGATATTGCGGGTGGATCTGAGCGCCAAACTCGACCGCGCGCTTCACCCGCTCGTCCGGCGCCATCGCCGTGAATTCGTAGGAATTCGGCCCGTCGAACGTGTAGCCGCCGAGCAGCACGCCCTTGCCGCCCATATTGAAATTGGCGCTCGGATAGGAGATCTGGCGGATCGGCAGGTCGGTGTAGCTGATGCCGCCGAAAATGTGCTCGTCCTCCTCCCAGAACCGGCGCGAGAACTGCAGCCCGAACTTCACCGCGGACGCGTAAGGAACGGCGTCGATCGCCGCCTTCATGGGCGCGGACACGTCGATCGGGATCTGGCTTAGGATGCTGAGCGGAAGCGCGCACACGCACCAGTCGGCCTTCGCTTCCCGGACCGTCCCGCCGGCCGCGAGATCCTCGAACGCAATCGTGACGCCGCTGTCGTTCTGCCGGATCGCGACGACCTTCGCGCCATAGCGGATCCGGTCCGGAATCTGGCGCGCGAAGGCCTCGCCGATCCTGCCCATGCCGCCGACCGGCTGGAACATGGTGGTCTGAAAATCGTAGAGCAGAAAGCTCTGCAAGCCCCGCCACAGGCGCGACGTCAGAATGTCGTGCAGCCCGATCGGCTCGCCGGGAACCGGCGCCGCGCCGAGGCCGCCTCCCGGGAGCTTCGCATAGCCCCTCTGCCTCGCCGAAGCCTCGCCGGCCCGGTAGCGGAAGTCCTGGTCGAGCGCGCCGAGCGCGCGCAGCGATTCCAGCAGGATTTCCTGATCCTCCTTCGACACCGCATCGTCGAGCGCGCCCTTTTTCGTCGCCTTGGCGAGGAGTTCGGCGACGCCGCCGTCGTAGTCGGCCTTGATCTCGCGGATGCGCTGCGGCTTGCCGCCGAAGGCGTCGGCGGAGTGAAAATAGGCGTTGTGGTTGAGCTGGATGAAGGGCTCGAGCGCGACCCCGAAGCGGCGGCAATAATCAAGGATCGCGTAATGGTGGTAGGGAATGCGCCACGGCCCCGGATTGAGATAGAGGCCCGCGTCGAACTCGCATCGTTGCGTTGCGCCGCCGAGCTCGGTGAACATGTCGCCGCCGCGGATCGTCCAGTTCCGTCCGCCCGCCCGGGAATTGTATTCGAGCACGCTCACATGATAGCCGGCGCGCTCAAGCTCGATCGCCGCTGTCATGCCGGCGAGGCCCGCGCCCAGAATGATGACCGAGGCGCCCTTCGGGTCGCCGTCGAGCCTGATCGGGCCGCGGTACGGCGATTCCGCCGCGAATCCAAGGCGGGTCATCGCCTGATAGGCCGCGGCGGCGCCGACGCTCGCACCGATAATCTCGAACAATCTTCGCCGGCTAAAAGTCGGCGAGGCGGCGTCGCTCATCGTTCGGTCGTGTTCCATTCGGGCGGCATTGTCGCATCGTCGCTCGAGCCGCGCAAAGCGGCGAAAGTCGGGCGCGTAACGAACGGGCCCCTAACGCGGGGTGACTTCCCGCCCATGGCTCGGCCTTCTGCTTAACCTCATCCTGAGGGCCGTGCGAAGCACGGCGTCTCGAAGGATGATCCAGAGGACGGCGCCGGTCGCGCGCTCTGGAGCGCGCTTCGAGACGCGCCGCTTTGCGGCGCTCCTCAGCACGAGGGATAGCGGGGCGTCAAAACGCAGCGAGAATTTCGGCGAGCGGGCGCGCATGCGCGAGCACGAGATCGGCCGCGGCGGCAATGTCGTCAATCGAGGCGCGCGGCAGGCGCGCAGACGGCTCGGCCGCATCGGTGATCAGCGCGACGATGTTGCGGTCATCGGGATAGAGCGGCGGCTTGTTATTGGCGGCGCGAAAGACCTCGATCTTCGGCAAAGGATCGCGCTTGAAGCCCTCGATCAGGACAAGGTCGACGGGCTTCAGCAGCCGCAGAAGCTCAGCCAGCGTGGGCTCCGGCGCTCCGCGCAATTCGCGCATGAGCGCGACCCGATTGGCGGAAGCGACCAGCACTTCCTCGGCGCCCGCCAGGCGATGCTCGTAGGAATCCTTGCCCGGCTGGTCGAGGTCGAAATTGTGATGGGCGTGCTTGATCGTCGAAACGCTGAAGCCGCGCCGGTTCAGTTCGGGAATGAGCCGGACGATGAGCGTCGTCTTGCCCGCCCCGCTCCACCCGGCAAAGCCGATTACGCGCATGGCCGATCCTCGCCTCCGGCTCCCCTGCCGCCATGTTGTTATTCCCACGCAAGCGGGAATCCAGAATCGGGCAAGGCCTTGGCTCAACGCCCGCCTTTGCGGGCATGACAAGGCACTGCGTCGGCATCGTGGCGCCCGGCCCCATCTTACGACATAGGCAAAACGCCTTTCGCGAGAATAAGATCGGCCGGCCCTCCAGCATCGCCGCGCGCGACGTCCGGATAGGCCTCATGGGAATTTGAGATGGCCGCCGCCGACATCTTCGCCGCGTTCCGCTCCGAACTCGCGCCGCAAACGCCGCTCCGGAGCGCGATCACCGCGGCCTATCGGGCGCCGGAGCCCGAATGCATGCCGCCGCTCATCGAGCTTGCGACCGCAAGCGCGGACGAGGCGAGCCGCGTCCGGACGATCGCCAGCAGCCTGGTCGGCAGGCTTCGAGCCAAGACGCGCTCGAGCGGGGTCGAGGGCCTCATCCACGAATATTCGCTCTCAAGCCAGGAGGGGGTGGCGCTGATGTGCCTCGCGGAGGCGCTCCTGCGTATCCCCGACGCCGCGACGCGCGACGCGCTGATCCGCGACAAGCTCGCGCCCGGCGACTGGCGCGCGCATCTCGGCCAGAGCCCATCCTTGTTCGTCAACGCCGCCACCTGGGGCCTGGTGCTGACCGGAAAACTGGTGACGACGACCAGCGAGCAGAGCCTCACCGCCGCGCTGACCCGCCTCATCGCGCGCAGCGGCGAGCCGATCATCCGCGCCGGCGTCGACGTCGCCATGCGCCTCATGGGCGAGCAGTTCGTCACCGGCCGCACGATCGAGGAGGCGATCGGAAACGCCCGTGAGCGCGAGGCGCGCGGATTCACCTTCTCCTATGACATGCTCGGCGAAGCGGCGACCACGGCTGAGGACGCGGCGCGCTATCTCGACGAATACGAACGCGCCGTCCACGCCATCGGCCGGGCCTCGCACCGTCGCGGCATCTATGAGGGGCCGGGAATCTCCATCAAGCTTTCGGCGCTCCATCCGCGCTATCAGCGCATCAAGCGCGCACGGGTGATGACCGAACTTCTGCCGCGCGTGAAGGCGCTCGCGGCGCTCGCCAAATCTTATGACATCGGCTTCAACATCGACGCCGAGGAAGCCGACCGGCTCGATCTCTCGCTCGATCTTCTGGAGGCGCTCGCGCTCGACCCGGAGCTTAAAGGCTGGAACGGCCTCGGCTTCGTCATCCAGGCCTATGGCAAAAGATGTTCGCCGGTCGTGGACTGGCTGATCGACCTCGCTCGCCGCTCGGGCCGGCGCCTGATGGTTCGCCTCGTCAAGGGCGCCTATTGGGATTCGGAGATCAAGCGCGCGCAGCTCGACGGCCTCGACGGCTTTCCGGTGTTCACCCGCAAGGTCCACACCGACGTCAGCTACCTCGCCTGCGCGCGAAAACTGCTAGCCGCGCCCGACGCCGTCTATCCGCAATTCGCCACCCACAACGCGCAGACGCTCGCCTCCGCGCTCGTCTTCGCCGGCCCCGATTTCTATCGCGGCCAGTACGAATTCCAGTGCCTGCACGGCATGGGCGAGCCGCTCTATGAGGAGGTGGTCGGCCGCGGCAAGCTCAACCGGCCATGCCGGGTCTACGCGCCGGTCGGCTCGCACGAGACGCTGCTCGCCTATCTGGTTCGCCGCCTGCTCGAGAACGGCGCCAACACTTCGTTCGTCAACCGCGTCGCCGATGCAAGCCTCGCCGTCGACGATCTCGTCGCCGATCCCGCCGCGACCGCAAGCGCGATTCAGCCGCTCGGCGCGCCGCATGACAAGATCGCGGCGCCGCGCGAGCTCTATGCGCCGGAGCGCGTCAACTCGCGCGGGGTGGATTTCTCCGACGAAGGGCGCCTTGCCAAGCTCGCGAGCGGCCTCGACGCAAGCGCCGAAACGGCGTGGCGCGCCTTTCCGCCTGGCGCCGCGGAGGACGAACCGGGCGAGCCGGTCCGCAATCCCGCCAACCAGGCCGACACCGTCGGCTTCGTCCGTCACGCGCGCGCTGACGAGATCGCCGTGGCGATCGAGACCGGCGATCGCGCGGCGCCCGCGTTCGCCGCGATCCCGCCGTCCGAGCGGGCGGCGATGCTGCGCCGCGCGGCCGAGATTCTCGAAACGCGCAACGACGCGCTGGTCGGCCTCATCGTGCGCGAAGCCGGCAAGGCTTACGCCAACGCGGTCGGAGAGGTGCGCGAGGCGGCCGACTTCCTGCGCTATTACGCCCACGAGGCCGCGCGCACGTTTCTGCCCGGCTCCCCTGCCCCGCTCGGCCTCGTCGTCTGCATCTCGCCCTGGAACTTTCCCCTCGCCATCTTCACGGGCCAAGTCGCCGCGGCGCTCGCGGCGGGCAATGCGGTGATCGCCAAGCCGGCCGAGGAGACGCCGCTCGTCGCCGCGGAAGCCGTGCGCGTCCTGCACGAGGCTGGCGTTCCGCCCGACGCGCTGCAGCTCGTGCCGGGCGCCGGCGAAGTCGGCGCGGCGCTGGTCGCCGATCCTCGCGTCCAGGGCGTCGTCTTCACCGGCTCGACGCCGGTCGCGCGCCTCATCGAAAAGGAGCTCGCAGGCCGCCTCACGCGGCGCGGCGCGCCCCTCCCCCTCATCGCCGAGACGGGCGGCCTCAACGCGATGGTGGTCGATTCCTCGGCGCTCGCCGAGCAGGTGGTGGTCGATGTCTTGTCGTCGGCCTTCGATTCGGCCGGCCAGCGCTGTTCGGCCTTGCGCATCCTCTGCCTGCAGGACGATGTGGCGGACCGGACGCTCGCCATGCTGAAGGGCGCGATGGCCGAGCTCGAGGTCGGCGATCCGCGCAGGCTTTCGGTCGACGTCGGCCCGGTGATCACCGAAGAGGCGCGCGCCTCGATTGCAAAGCATATCGAAACGATGCGCGGCCGCGGCCACAGGGTGACTTAAATTCCGCTTGGGCCGAACGCGGCGCACGGAACGTTCGTGCCCCCGACGCTCATCGAAGTGAGCAGGATCGCGGATGTCGAACGCGAGGTGTTCGGGCCGGTGCTCCATGTTGTGCGCTTCAGGCGCGAAGCGCTCGACACACTGATCGACGGGGTCAACGCCGCGGGCTACGGCCTCACCTTCGGGCTGCACACCCGCATCGACGAGACGATCGCCCGCGTCGTCGAGCGCATCGAGGCCGGCAACGTCTATGTCAACCGCAACATCATCGGCGCGACAGTCGGGGTGCAGCCGTTCGGCGGCTCGCGGCTGTCAGGCACGGGACCGAAGGCCGGCGGCCCGCTTTATCTGTCGCGGCTCGTCGCCGAGCCTGCCGCCGGGCGCGCTCGACGGCGTGGACGGCGCGGGCGCAAGCGCCGCCGGCGTCCGCGCCTACAGCGACTGGCTGGCCAGGAGCGGCCGTGGCCAGGAGGCCGAGCGTTGCGTCGGCATGATGGCGCGCTCGCCGCTTGGCGCGCGCGTCGAGCTCAAAGGCCCGGTCGGCGAGCGCAATGTCTATGCGCTGCGGCCGCGCGGCCGCATCGCCGCGGTCGCGGCGAGCGAAAGCGGTCTTCTTGTCCAGATCGGCGCGATCCTGGCGACCGGCAACCACGCCGTGATCGACGAGACACAGGCGGAGCGCGCGCTTGCGGGACTGCCGACGGAACTGCGCCATCGCATCTCGCGTGTCGCCGATCCGTTGGCCGCGCCCGCGCTCGCCTTCGCCCTGCTCGAGGGCGACGAAGAGGCCACCATGGAAGCGTCGCTGAGGCTCGCCGGCCGCGCTGGCCCGATCGTGCGGCTTCAGGCGCTGTCGAGCGCCCGCCTCGACGCAGGGGAGGACTACAACCTCGCCGACCTCGTCGAGGAATGCGCGATCGCGACCAACACCGCGGCGGCCGGCGGCAATGCGAGCCTGATGACGATCGGATAGGATGCCGGGAGCGGAAAGGGAGGTCGATATGTCCGACGAGCTGACAGACTTCTCAAATCGCACTGCTCTGCGCCATCGAAGAGCATGACGATTACGAGGCCACCAGCGAACAGAAGCGTGACCTCGCGCGGCTGCTCATGGCGGGTTACGCGCAGCCGACAGGCGACCATCCAGGCTCGGCCTATGTGCTCACCGCCAAAGGCGCCGCGTTTCTTGGCGAGCGCGGCGCGGGGCTGAACGAGGCGTAAAGACAGTCTCGCGGCCGGAAGTCGGCATTGACGATACGATGCGGTAGTGGTTCGACCTACGTTGCGCCGGCCGCGCGTCCCGAACCATCGGTGATCCGAATGCCCTTCAGCGTCGACCGCTTTCTGACCACGCATACCGGCAGCCTGCCGCGGCCGGACGACCTCGTTCAGATGATGTACGGCAAAGAGGAGGGCAAGGAGGTCGACGTCGCGGCCCTGGTCAAACGCACGCGGACGGCGGTCAAGGAAGTCGTCGACAGGCAGAGACGCGCGGGCCTCGACATCGTCAATGATGGCGAAATGTCGAAGCCGAGCTACGCCACCTACATCAAGGATCGGCTGTCCGGATTTGGGGGTAAGGGAAACACCTTCGTCTATCAGGACCTCGCCGACTTCCCCAATATGGCCAAGCGTGTCTTCGGCGATCCCGGACGCTCGCGCCGCAAGACGCCGGCGTGCAACGGTCCCATCGTCGTCTCGGACCCGGATGGCGTCGGCCGCGACATCGACAATCTGAGCGCGGCGGTCGGAGACGCGCCTGCCGAGCGTCCGTTCATGACCGCCGCGTCTCCGGGCGTCATCTCCCTCTTCTTCCACAATGACTACTATCCGAGCCAGAGCGCCTATCTCGAGGCGATCGCGGCGGCGATGAAGCCGGAATACGAGGCGATCGTCGCCGCGGGCTTCGATCTGCAGATCGACTGCCCCGATCTGGCGATGGGCCGTCATATCCAGTACGCTAGTCTCGAACTCGCCGAATTTCGCCAGCGCGCCGCCGAGCATGTCGAGGCGCTCAACGGCGCGGTCAAAAACATCCCCGCCGAGCGGATGCGGATGCACTTGTGCTGGGGCAATTACGAAGGGCCGCATCACTGCGACGTTCCCCTGGCCGACATCGTCGACATCGTGCTGAACGCCCGGCCCGCCATGCTGTCGCTGGAAGCGGCCAATCCCCGCCACGCCCATGAATTCGCTGTATTCGAAAAGGTGAGGCTGCCCGAAGGCAAGGTGCTCATTCCGGGCGTGATCGAATCGAAGTCGAACTTCATCGAACACCCCGAAGTGATCGCGAACCGGATCTCGAATTACGCCCGGCTGGTCGGGCGCGAAAACGTCATCGCGGGCAGCGATTGCGGGTACGGCACCTGGGTTGGCCAGGCAGCGGTCGATCCCGACATCGTATGGGCGAAGCTCGCCGCGCTTGCGGAAGGCGCGCGCCTCGCGAGCCGGAGATTCTGGGCTTGAGTCAAGAGGAGGGGCGACGCATGCGGGCGATCGGCTATCGCAAACCGAACCCCGGGCTCGATCATCTGGAGGCGTTCGACATGCCCAGGCCGGCGCCGCATGGCCGCGATCTTCTGGTCGAGGTGCGCGCCGTCTCGGTTAATCCCGTCGATTACAAGGTGGCGAGTGGCGGCGGACCCGGCGGGCCTTCCGATGCGGACGCGATCAAGGTCGTTGGCTACGACGCCGCGGGCGTGGTGGCGGAGACCGGGCCGGAGGCTCGGCTGTTCAAGCCGGGCGACGAAGTGTTCTACGCCGGCAGCGTAGGGCGCCTGGGCGCGAACATGGAGTTTCATCTCGTCGACGAACGGATCGTGGGCCTGAAGCCGCGCACGCTCGATTTCGCTGCGGCCGCGGCTTTGCCATTGACCTCGATCACCGCGTGGGAAGCGATGTTCGACAGGCTCGATGTCGCCAAACCTGTTCCGGGCGCGGCGCGGGCGATCCTGATCCTCGGCGGCGCCGGCGGGGTCGGTTCAATCGCCATCCAATTGGCGCGGCAATTGACCGATCTCACGGTCGTGGCGACCGCGTCGCGGCCCGAGACCGCGCAATGGGCGAAGGACATGGGCGCGCACCACGTCGTCGACCACAAGAAGGCGCTCGCGCCGCAATTCGCCGCGCTCGGTCTCGGCGGGCCCGCTTTCGTATTTGCGACGGCGACCATCGGCGGCCTCATCGCCGACCTCGCCGAACTGATCGCGCCGCAGGGACGCATCGCCCTCATCAATGCTGAAGCGGCGGATCTTTTCGTCTTCAGGGCGAAGAGCGTGTCAATTCACTTTGAGCTCATGTTCACGCGGCCCCTGTTCGAGACCGCCGACATCGAGGCGCAGCACAGGCTTTTAAACGAGGTCGCCAATCTCGTCGATGCGGGCCGCGTCCGCTCGACCATGCGGGAGAACTATGGACGCATCGATGCGGCGAACCTGATGAGGGCGATGCGGTTTTTGAAGACCGGCGCGGCGATCGGCAAGATCGTGCTCGCGGGGTTTTGAAGTGGCTGGAACGGCCGCCGCCGGCGTCATTCAAACTGCGCCCGGCGCGATGTGGCGTATCGCCAAGACGTTGATCGCGTCGGAGGCTACACTGTAGAAAAGCCGATAGGGAAAATCTTGGAAGGCGGCCACCCGGACGCCCCGCCGATGCGCAACCTCTGGCGCGCTGAGAGGAAATTCAGCGAGGCGGAGCTCGATCGCTGTTAGGCGCTGCTCGAAGGCCGCGCGCGACTGGGGCCAATGAAGCCGTTGGTAGTTCTCGATCCACGTGAGGTCAGCAAGCGCTCCGGCCGTCCAGCAGACGATCATTCGCCGCGGAGTTTAGCGCGCGCCTCGTTCTGCGCTTCAACCGTGGCAAACCGCCCGCTGCGAACGTCATCGAGTCCGCGGTCGATCGCCGCCAGCTCCTCCGCCGTCGCGTGATAGACGCCCGTTCGCTCCGCTTCGATCCCGCGGGCCGCCTCCACCAGCGCCTCCTGATCCTCCGAGGGCCAAGCGTCGATGCGCGGAAGCAGGTTCTTCAACTCAGCGATCATGGCCGATAGTTTAGCATAAGGGAGCGGGAGACGGAAGAAACGCCGCTCGTCACGCCGCCTCGAGCGCCAGGCCCTGGGCGGCCTTGGCGATGCGCAGCCGCCCGCCGCGGACGAGGAAGTTCACATGCGCGAGCGCTTCGCTGAAGGCGAAGGTGAGCTGGTGCGGGTCGTCGATTGCGCGCCCGAAAATGACCGGCACGAGCTCGCCCACCGTCTGCGGCCCCATCTTGCAGGCCTCGAGAATGGCGATGCAACGCGCCTCATGGTGGGCGATGAGTTCGTCGGCGCGCGCGTGCAGGCCGAGGAACGGCAGCCTGTGCCCGGGCAGAACCAGCACGTCCTCCGGCAGCACGCGCTTCAGTCTTTCCAGCGAACGCAGATAGGCGCCGAGGGGATCTCCCGCGGGATCCATCGCCTCGACGCTGACGTTGGGGGAGATCTTGGCCAGCACCTGATCGGCGATGAGAACGAAATTGTCGGCTTTCGAATAGAGCATCACCTGCTCGGGCGAATGGCCGGCGCCCGTCATCACTTCGAACTCACGCCCGCCGATCCTGATCCGCTCCTCGGCGATGAGACGCAGAAACGTCCTCGGAGGCGGGGAGACCATTCTCAGATAGTGCAACCCGTTCCCCAGCAGGAGCTCGGTGCTCTCCTCTGTGAGCCCATGCGAGCGATAGAAGCTGCGGTAGGGCTCCGATTTCAGCCCTTGCGGATCGAGACGGATATTGAGCGCGATCAGATATTCCGCCTCGCTCATCGCAAGCTGCAGGTCGAAGCGCTCGCAGAGCCACCCTGCGAGGCCGACATGGTCCGGGTGGAAATGGGTGGCGATGATCCGCGTCAAGCGGCGCCCGGCCAGCGGGCCAGCGAGCAGCGCATCCCAGGCGGCCCGCGATTGCGCGTCGTCGATTCCCGCATCGATGACCGCGAGGCCATCGCCATCCTCGATCAGATAGATGTTGACGTGATCGAGCCGGAACGGGAGGGGAAAGCGCGCCCAGAAGACGCCGGGACGCACTTCGATCGTTTCGCCCCCTTTCGGCGGGTCGGGATTGGGAAACACAAGCGGTTCGGGCATAGCCGGATGTGACATCGTCTGGTCTCGTCCTTCGTAGCTGGCCGCGAGCCAGATCAGTCGAGCGGCAGAGAAGCGCGGCGCGCCAGCCGCGTCGAGCTCGCCGTCCGCTCCGCGCTGATAGACGCCGCGCGCCGCGTTGTGCGGATGGGCCGCGGCTTCCGCGAGGCTCAGCACAGGAGCGAAGCACGCGTCGCCGCCCTCGAGCAGCGCGCGCCAATGCGCGCTCGGCCGGCTCTCAAACAGCGCGCTGAGCCGCGCCTTCAGCGCCGGCCAGGCGGCGCGGTCGTATTGCGCCTTCGGGTCGACGTCGGCAAGGCCGAGCTTGTCGAGAAGCTCGGCGTAGAACTTCGGCTCGAGCGCGCCGACCGAGACATGCCGGCCGTCGGCGCAGGCGTAGACGTCATAGAAAGGCGAGTCGTGAAACGGGCTTGGCGCGTCCAGCATTCCGGCGGCGCGGGCGGCGAGTGCGATGCCGCTCAGGCTCGCCGCCATGTCAAGGATCGAGCAGTCGACCACGCAGCCCTTGCCGCTGCGCTGAGCCGCGAAAACCGCCGCGAGCACGCCCGAAGGCGAGCCCGAGCGCGCCGCCTCCGTCGCCGAGAACCGTCGGCGGCGCCATCGGCGCCTGCCCGTCGCGGGCGGCGAGCGAGAGCACGCCGCTCAGCGCCAGATAGTTGAGATCATGGCCCGCGGCGCGCGCGAGCGGGCCGTCCTGCCCCCAGCCGGTCATGCGCGCGTAGACGAGCCGCGAATTGCGCCTGGCGCAGTCGGCGGGGCCGAGCTTGAGCCGCTCCATCACGCCCGGCCGATTGCCCTCGATCAGCGCGTCGGCCGTCTCGATCATCGCCAGCGCCTCCGACACGGCTTCAGCGCGCTTGAGATCGAGCGCTACGACACGCTTGCCGCGCCGCAGCGGACCATCGGCGAGAGGGCGGTCCGGGTCGCCGAGCGCCGCCTTGTCCGGGCGAACGATCGCGACCACGTCGGCGCCGAGATCGGCGAGCATGCGGCCGGCGAGCGGACCTGGGCCGATGCCCTCGAACTCGACGACCTTCAGGCCCGCAAGCGGACGGATCATTGCAACACCCCCAGGGCCGAACTCGCCCGCCCGTCAAACGCGTTCCGGAAACAGCGCCTTCAGCCCCTCGGGCGAAGCTTCCGCGATTCCGCGCTCGGTGATCAGCCCGGTCACGAGACGGGCCGGGGTGACGTCGAACGCGGGATTGGCGGCGCGGCTCCCTTCCGGCGCGATCCTGACGCGCATGATCGCGCCGTCATCGCCCTGGCCCTGGACGAAGTTGACTTCATCGGCGCTGCGCTCCTCGATCGGAATTTCCTTCACCCCGTCGCGAACGGTCCAGTCGATGGTCGGCGATGGCAGCGCCACGTAAAACGGCACCGCATTGTCGCGGGCCGCGAGCGCTTTCAGATAGGTGCCGATCTTGTTGCAGACGTCGCCGTCGGCGGTCGTCCGGTCGGTGCCGACGATCACCATGTCGACGAGCCCGTGCTGCATCAAATGGCCGCCGGCGTTGTCGACGATGAGCGTGTGCGGCGCGCCGTGATGGGCGAGCTCCCAGGCGGTCAGCGACGCGCCCTGATTGCGCGGGCGCGTCTCGTCCACGTAGACGTGGACGCTCAGACCCTCCTCCATCGCCAGATAGATCGGCGCGGTCGCGGTGCCGTAGTCGACTGTCGCGAGCCAGCCGGCGTTGCAATGGGTGAGGATGTTGACCGGCTCGCCCGGCTTCTTGTCCGCCGCCAGGCGGCGAAGGATCTTGAGGCCATGCGCGCCGATGGCGCGATTGATCTCGACATCCTCGTCGGCGATGCGGGCGGCCTCGGCGTAGGCCGCCGCCGCCCGCGCATGCGGGGCGAGCGGGGAGAGGTGCGCGCGCACCGCATCCAGCGCCCAGCGCAGGTTGATCGCGGTCGGCCGCGTGGCGGCGAGCTTCTCGCGCGCCGCGTCGAGCGCCGCGTCGCTCGGGTCGTCGCGCATGGCGAGCGCGAGGCCATAAGCCGCGGTCGCGCCGATCAGCGGCGCCCCGCGCACCCACATGTCGCGGATCGCCGTCGCCGCCTCGTCGACGCTCGTTAGCGTCGCGACCTTGAATTCGTGCGGCAGCCAGCGCTGGTCGATGACGTCGACGCTCGAGCCGTCCTCGTTGAGCCAGATCGTGCGGTAGGCGCGTCCGTCGACTTTCACGTCAAGCGTTCTCCTCTTCAGCGGCCGCGCTTCGCGCCCCCGGCCCAACGCCGCGGCGTCGATATCACACCCGGCGGGCGCACGGAATTCAGGTTCAGGCGCCTAAATAATCGAGTTTGTCCCGCTCGACGCGCCGCCCTACCCTGTTCCTATGAATGTCGACCCGATGAACAGGCCGCCGGCTGCGCCCCTGGGCGAAGGCGGAGCCACGCTGTCCAACGCGGTGATCGCGTTCGAGAGCGAGGATGCGGCGCGTCGCCGGCTCGAAGCGTTCGGCTATCCCGCCGACGTCGCCGCCGAGATCGCCGTCTATCTCGCCCAGTCGACTGACCTGCCGCTGTTCACCGACGAGATCGCGCAGGCCCTGCGCGAGCAGGGAATCGCCGCCGAATTCGTCGCCCTCGACGACCTCCCGGCGCGGCTGGGAGAACTGGCGCGGCGGCGCGACCGGTCGATCGTGTGGACGCTCAACGATGGCGTGCGCTTCTATCGCGGCTCCTCGGTTCCCGCGCTCGCTCGCCTCGCGGGCTTCGCGCGCTTCGGCAGCCCGGCCGCCGCGGCGCACCTCTGCCAGGACAAGTTCGCGAGCCTCGCGCTTGCTGCCGCCGCCGGCCTTCCCGTGCCACCGACCAGGCTCATGGAAGGGGATAGGGAAATCGCCGCCCTGGGCGACTGGCCCGGGCCTCACATTCCGCTCTTCGTCAAGCCCAACACGCTCGGCGCGAAGATCGGCATTTTCGCCGACAGCCTGTGCCGCGACCGGCTGGAGGCGAACGACCGGGCGCGACGCATCTGGGAGCGCTATCGCGACCGGGCGCTGATCCAGCCGTTCGTCGAAGGCGACGACGTGCGCGTGAGCTTCATGGATCTGGGCGGCGAGATCGCCGATCAGTTCGGCGTCGAACGGATCGTCAAGGATCCTAAGAGCGAGACCGGCGGGGCGTTTCTCACCATGAAGGACAACGAAACGCTGTCGGGGGCGAGCAACACCGCCGGCGGACGCGGCGGCTTCGGCGCGGGCCATGCGGCCGCCTTCACCCCGCGCATGATCGACCTCAGGGACGAGACGAGCGAGCGATCCAGGCAGGCGGTGGCGCGGATCCTCGACTTCAGCGCCCGCCTCGCGCGGCTCGTCGGCCTTCGCGACGTTTTCTCGATCGATTTCCGCATCGACGCCGAAGGCCAGCCCACCTTTTTCGAGTTCGAGGTCTGTCCGGCCGTCACCATCTACGATTTTCAGAACTACCTGCGCCGGCGCCGGGACTTAGGCCTCGGGCAGGCGCTGGCCAAGGCGTTTCATCTCGCCTTCGCGCGAAGGCGGGCCATGGACGAGGCGTGATACTGGGAGTGGAACCCGGCGTTGCACGGTTTTTGCAATCGCGTTAGCGTCCCCTCCCGAGTGTACACGCGTGTCGATGTTGCGATCAGGTTGCTGCGACGCAAAGCGGAAACAGAAGATCGGCGCCAGGAATTTGGGCGCCGGTTGGGGAGGAATCCGGTCGGACGCCCTGGAAGCTTCGAAGGGCGCCCGCGAGCGTGCGAGACGAGACCTGTCGCAGCGCCGGTTTCAGAAGAACAAGGAGGAGAACGGAAATGATCAGCGAAAAGCTCAAGAACGGGTTCTGGCGCAAAAGCCTGAAAGCCTGGGCGGCGGAAGCCAAAGCAGGAGCGATCGACCGGCGCGAGTTTCTCGCGCTCGCCACCATCTTCGGCGCCTCGACCGCCGCCGCCTACGGCATGCTCGGCCTCGCGGCGCCGACGCCGGCGTTCGCCGATACGCCCAAGAAGGGCGGAACGCTCAGGGTCGGCATGTTCGTCAAGGACCAGAAGGATCCGCGCAACTACGACTGGCCCGAGATGGGCAATGTCGCGCGCCAGTTCCTCGATTCGCTGGTCACCTATACCCGCCAGTTCACCTTCGAGCCGGCGCTGCTCGAATCCTGGGACGTCAACGCGGATGCGACCGAATACGTCCTGCACGTGCGCAAGGGCGTAACCTGGAACAACGGCGACGCCTTCAACGCCGACGACGTCGTCTTCAACCTCAACCGCTGGTGCGATCAATCGGTTGAAGGCAATTCGATGGCCGCGCGCATGGCCGCGCTCATCGACCCTGCAACCAAGAAGGCGCGGGACGGCGCGATCACCAAGGTCGACGACCACACCGTCAAGCTCTCGCTCAAGAAGCCGGACATCACCATCATCCCCGGCACGACGGACTATCCGGGGCTGATCGTCCACCACGATTTCGAGAAGGACGGCAAGGATCTCGTCAAGCATCCGATTGGAACCGGCGCGTTCGAGCTCGTCTCGTTCGAGGTCGGCAAGAAGGCGGCGTTCAAGCGGCGGACCAACGGCAAGTGGTGGGGCGGCGACGCTTACCTCGACGGCGTCGAGTTCATCGATTACGGCCCCGACATTTCCGCCACCGTCAGCGCCTTCGAATCGCAGGAGCTCGACTGCACGATGAAGACGGACGCCGCCTATGTGGCGATCCTCGACAAGTCCGGGCTCGTACGTTCCGACGTCCAGACGTCGGCGACCATCGTCGCGCGCACCAATGTCAAGCAGAAGCCCTACGACGACCAGCGGGTGCGCAACGCTCTGCAGATGGCGGTCGACAATGCGACCATCCTCAAGCTCGGCATCGAAGGTCACGGCACGGTCGGCGAGAACTTCCATGTCGCGCCGATCCACCCGGAATATGCGGAGCTGCCGAAGAAGTCGCGCGACGTCGCCGGCGCAAAGAAGCTGATGACCGACGCGGGCAAGATGGACTTCGAGCACGAGCTCATCACCAGCGACGAGGAATATTACAAGAACTCCGGCGACGCGATCGCGGCGCAACTGCGCGAAGCGGGCTTCAAGGTGAAGCGCACCGTGCTGCCGGGCTCGACCTTCTGGAACGACTGGACGAAATATCCCTATTCGATCACCGACTGGAACATGCGTCCGCTCGGCGTCCAGGTCCTCGCGCTCGCCTATCGCACCGGCGAAGCCTGGAACGAGAGCGCTTATTCCAATCCGGAATTCGACGCCAAGCTCGAGAAGGCGCTGGCCATCCCGGACCCGAAGGCGCGCAAGGTCGTGATGAAGGACCTCGAGCAGATCCTTCAGGATTCGGGCATCATCATCCAGCCCTACTGGCTGACGCTCTACAACCACCGCACCAAGGCGGTGATGGATTACGGGATGCATCCCCTCTACGAGACCCATCTCGAGCGCGTATGGCTCAACGCCTGAGGCCCGGAGCGCAACAGACAGCAGCCGCCGGCCGATCCGATGCTTTAAAAGCGGATCGGCCGGCCTTCTGAACCGCGACGGAGGGGCGGGACGATGGCGTCATTCCTGGTTCGCCGCCTCGGCGCGATGCTGCTGACGATGCTGTGCCTCACCCTCATCGTCTTCTACCTCGTCAATCTCGAGCCGAACCTTCGCAAGCTCGCGATCAGCCAGACCGAGATGCACGCCTCCGACCAGGCGCTGGAGAGCTGGCTCGTCAAGAACGGCTACCGCCGCCCCTTCCTCGAGCGCTACGCCGCCTGGCTCGGCATCTGGCCCAAACAGCCCAACATCGACCCCAAGACGGGCGTTGCGACGCCCCGCTTCTCGTTCTGCGACGAGCCGAAGACGCCCAGGTTCTCCGGCGTGCTGCAGGGGGACCTTGGCTGCTCGACCAGCTTCAAGGTCAAGGTCGCCGAGAAGCTCGGGCCCGCGGTGAAGGCGACGGCGATTCTCATGTTCTGGGTGCTCGTGGTGATGATCCCGACCGCGCTCGCGATCGGCGTGGTCGCCGGCATGCGCGAAGGCTCGCGCACCGATCGCGTCCTGTCGATTCTCTCGATCGCGACGACATCGACGCCCGAATACGTTTCAGGCGTGGTGCTCACCATCGTCTTCGCCGCCTGGCTCGGCTGGCTCAGCGGTTCGGCGGCGGCCGCGACCGAAGGTCACATGACGTTCCACAACTTCGCCTTGCCGGTCGCGACGGTCGCGATCCTCGGCATGGGCTATGTCGCGCGCATGACCCGCGCCTCGATGATCGAAGTGATGAACGCGCAATATATCCGCACCGCCCGGCTCAAGGGCTTGAGCTTCGGAGCAGTCGTGCTCAAGCACGCGCTGCGCAACGCGCTGATCGCGCCGTTCACCGTCATCATGCTCCTGTTTCCATGGCTCCTGACCGGCGTCGTCATCGTCGAGGTGATGTTCCGCTACCAGGGCTTCGGCCAGGCCCTGGTCGACGCCGCGGGCAACAACGACATCGATCTTCTGCTCGCCTGCTCGCTCGTCTCGGTGATCCTGGTGCTGCTCACACAGCTCATCTCCGACATCGGCTACGCCTGGCTCAATCCGCGCATCCGCGTGCACTGATGGAGCGGCCTTGCAGTTCCTGAGTCCCGGCGAGATTGTCCTCAAGATCCTTGTGCAGCTGATTCCGGTCTCGGCAAGCCTTGCGCTCGTCCTGGGCCTGAGCCTCGTCTTCCGCAAAAGGCTCGGGCTTTATGGGCATGTGGTGGGGAGCGGCGTCGGATTCGCCGGGCTGCTCCTGGTGGGCTTCTGGCTGTTTGCGGCGATCTTCGCCAGAAAGATCGAACTTTTCGATCCGCTCGGCCAGATCGCGGAATTGCAGTTCGCGCGGCCCGGCGCGATCGATCCGCATTCCGGCCTGCCCTATCTCTTCGGCGGCGACAAGCTGGCGCGCGACGTATTCGGTCGGGTCATCGCCGGCGCCCGCATCGTGCTCATCATCGCGCCGCTGGCGACGCTGCTCGCGCTCTCGGCCGGAATCATGCTCGGCCTCCCGGCCGGCTATTTCGGCGGGCGGATCGACGCCCTGCTGTCGTTCCTGACCAATCTGGTGCTGGCCTTCCCGATCATCGTCCTCTTCTACCTCCTGGTCTCGCCGGGCATTCTGGAGACGCCGATCCCCTATGCGCTGGCCGCGGTCTTCTTCGCCTTTCCGGTCGTGCTGCTGAGCGTCGCGTTCATCGCCGGCTATCGGGCAAGGCCGGCGGCGCTCGCGCTCCGGCTGGGGCTGACCCTGATCGCGGGAGCATGGCTGTTTGCGACCTTCGTCTTCAACGCCGACCCGTTCAGGCTCATTCAGGTCAGTCCGAGCACGCTCAACATTTTCGTCGCCGTCGCGCTCGCCTCCGGCCCCGGCATCTTCCGCATCGTGCGCGGCCTGACCCTCGACATCAAGACGCGCGAATATGTGTTCGCCGCGCAGACGCGGGGCGAAAGCCCGTGGTACGTGATGCTGTGGGAGATCCTGCCCAACGCGCGCGGGCCGCTGATCGTCGACGTCTGCCTGCGCATCGGCTACACCACCATCCTGCTCGGCGCGCTCGGCTATTTCGGCCTAGGGATGCCGCCCGAAAGCCCCAACTGGGGGACGATGATCAACGAATCGAGCCGCTTCATGCGCATCTATGTCCACCCTGCCTTGCCCCCGGCTCTGGCGCTGATGTCGTTCGTGCTGGGCTTGAACCTGCTCGCCGACGCGATCCGCGAGCAGTCGCTGCGCGATTGACGGAGCAAGCCATGGCGGCGCCCCTTCTCGAAATCGACCGTCTCGGCATCTCGTTCTTCACCCGCGCCGCCGAAATTCCCGCGGTGATGGACTTCTCCTGCCGAATCATGCCCGGGCAGGCGATGGGGCTCGTCGGCGAATCGGGCTGCGGCAAGTCGACAGTGGCGCTCGCCATTCTGCGCGATCTGCCCGGGCTCGGGCGCATCACCGATGGCGCTATCCGATTCGAAGGCCGCGACATGGCTAACCTCAACGCCGCGGAACTCAGCGCCATCCGCGGCTCGAAGATCGCCATGGTCTATCAGGAGCCGATGGCCTCGCTCAATCCGACGATGCTCGTCGGGCGGCAGCTCATGGAAGTGCCGCTGATCCACGACAAGGTCTCGCGCGACGAAGCCCGCCGTCGCGCCCTCGACATGGTCAAGGCGGTCCGCCTGCCCGATCCCGACCGGGTGATGCGCGCCTATCCCCATCAGCTGAGCGGCGGCCAGCAGCAGCGCGTCGTCATCGCGATGGCGCTTCTTTCGAATCCGAAGCTTTTGATCCTCGACGAGCCGACCACCGCGCTCGACGTCACGGTGGAAGCCGGCATTGTCGCGCTGGTCAAGGACCTAACCGCCCGCACCGGCGCGTCCACGCTCTTCATCTCCCACAATCTCGGGCTCATCCTCGAGACTTGCGATGAGGTGACGGTGATGTATTCGGGCGAGGCGGTCGAAAGGGGCGCGGTCCGCGACGTGTTCGGCGCCGTGCGCCACCCTTACACGCAGGGCCTGTTCCGCTCGATCCCGATGCCGGGAACGAACAAGAACGACAATCCGCTCGTTCCCATTCCCGGCCAGTTGCCGCTGCCCCATGAGCGCCCGGCGGGCTGCAACTTCGGGCCGCGCTGCGGCTATTTTGTCGCAGGCCTGTGCGATCAGGCCGATGTGCCGATGCGCGAGGTCGCCGGCGCGCCCGGCCATGAGAGCCGTTGCCTCAGGATCGAGGCGATCGACTGGGCTCGAGCTTCGCGGCCGGCGGCGCGACTCGAGCCGGTCAGCATCGGCGCGCCGGTCCTCAACGTCACACGGCTCAAGAAACATTATCGCGTCGCGGCGAGCGCCCTGTTCGGCAAGGGCGAGGGCCGCGCGGTCAAGGCGGTCGAGGACATTTCCTTCGAGGCCCGTGAGGCCGAGGTGCTGGCGATCGTGGGCGAATCGGGCTGCGGCAAGTCGACCCTCGCGAAGGTCATGCTCGGGCTCGAGACGGCGAGCGAGGGCGTGGTCGCTTTCGACGGCGAGGAGATTCAGGGCCAGGCTGTCGAAAGCCGCGCGGTGAAGACCATCGCCTCGATCCAGATGATTTTCCAGAATCCGTTCGACACCCTCAATCCGAGCTATTCGGTCGGCTCGCAGATCGTGCGCACGCTCGAGCGCTTTCGCGTCGGGGCGAACATGTCCGAGCGGCGCGACATGATGCTGCGGCTGCTTGATCTCGTGAAGCTGCCGCGCGCCTTCGCCGGGCGGAGCCCGCGGCAATTGTCGGGCGGCCAGAAGCAGCGCATCGGCGTTGCGCGCGCCTTCGCCGGGCGGCCCCGGGTGATCATCGCCGACGAGCCGATGTCGGCGCTCGACGTTTCGGTGCAGGCAGCGATCAGCGAGCTCCTGATGAGCCTGCAGCGCGAATCGAAGACGACGATGGTGTTCATCAGCCACGACCTGTCGGTGGTGCGCTATCTCGCCGACCGGGTCGCGGTCATGTATCTCGGCCACATCCTCGAGATGGGTTTAACCGAGCAGATTTTCGCGCCGCCCTTCCACCCCTATACCGAGGCGCTTCTGTCCGCGATCCCGATCGCCGACTTGAGCGTGAAGAAGCGCCACGTGGTGCTCGAGGGCGAGATCCCCTCGGCGCTGTCGCCGCCGAGCGGCTGCCCGTTCCAGACCCGCTGCGGGCACAAGCGCGACGTTCCGGGCGATTTGTGCGAGCGCGAAATGCCGCCGACCCGCACCGTCGCCGATGGCCATACGATCAAGTGCCACCTGCCCGTCGAAGCTTTGAAGCGCATGGAGCCGGTGTTCGCATGACCCGGCGCCTGAGCCTCGCGGAGGCGACTGGCCTCGCCGCGGGCGCATGTCGCGCCGCCGGCTTAAGCGACGAAGCGGCGCTGTCGCTGGCGCGAGCGACCGTTTCCGCCGACGCGCACGGCAGAAGCTCGATCGGCTTTGGCCATCTCCTCGACTATCTTGCGGCGCTGCGGGAGGGCCGCATCGACGGCGACGCCGAGCCGCTCATAACTTCGCCGGCCCCGGCCGCGATCCATTGCGACGCCAGAGGCGGGATCGCGCAGCTTGGCTTCGATCGCGTCTTCGACGATCTGCGGGGCCGCGCCGGGACCTTCGGAATCGCGCTGTTCGCGCAGAAGGGAAGCTACACCACCGGCGAACTCGGCTATTACCCGCGCCGGCTCGCCGAGGCCGGACTGGTGGCGTTCGCCGCGACCAGCGGGCCAGCGCTGATGACGGTCGCTGGAGCGCGCAGGCCCGTCTATTGCACCAATCCGCTCGCCTTCGCCGCGCCGGTCGCCGATGGTCCCCCGCTGCTCATCGACCAGGCGTCGAGCGCGACCGCTTTCGTCCAGCTTCGTCATTACGCGGATCGCGGCGAGGCGCTGCCGTCAGGTTGGGCCGTCGACGCCGATGGCCGCCCGACCACCGATCCGAACGCCGCGTTGCGCGGCGCGCTTCTGGCCTTTGGCGGCGCGCGTGGGGCCAATATCGCGCTGATGGTCGAGGTCATGGCTGCAGGGTTGACGGGCGCGAACTGGGCTCTCGACGCGCCCTCGTTCACTTCAGGCGATCGCTCGCCCGGCGCGGGCCTGACAGTCGTCGCCATCGCGCCCGCGTTGCTGGAGCCCGACTTTCCAAGCCGGCTCAGACTTGAGCTCGACCGGCTCGCCCGCTCCGGCGTCCATATTCCCGGACGGCGCGCAACGGTCGCCGAAATCGAACTGCCCGATACGCTCGCGGCCGAGATCGAACGCGCCGCGGCGCCTTGAAACGGCTCCAGCCAAGCAGCTACAGAACCGACTGTCACCATCGGCCATGGAGCGTCAAATGGCGAAGCGACTGAGTCGGAGGCGCCTGCTTGAGATCCTCGCCTCATTTCCGTTCTTGAGCAGCCTTGCGCCCGGCGCCTGGGCTGCGGGCCAGCCACAAGCGCGCGTCCGTCTCGGCGATCCTGCATGGCCTTCAGAAGCCGCCTGGGAAAAGCTCAGCGGCGAAGTGGAGGGCCGCCTCATCAAAGTGCGCTCGCCGCTTGCCGACTGCGTCGGCGGTTCGTTCGACGCGGGCTGCGCACAACTGTTCAGGGAGCTGAAGAATCCCTACTACCTCGGCGACGAGGTCGGGCTCACCCAGTCGCTCGGCTGGGTCGGGGCGTGGACATCGGAGCCGAGCGTCTACGCCGTCGCCGCCAAGACGACGCAGGATGTTGTCGCGGCAGTCAATTTCGCGCGGACGAACAATCTGCGGCTGGTGGTGAAGGGCGGCGGCCACAGCTACCAGGGATCATCCAACGCGGCCAATTCCCTGCTGATCTGGACGCGGCACATGAACGCGATCACAACGCACGACGCCTTCGTCGGCGCCGGCTGTGAGAGCAGCGGGGCGCCGCAACCAGCCGTGTCGATCGAGCCGGGCGCCATCTGGGGGCATGTCTACAACGAGGTGACGACCAAGGGCGGGCGTTACGTTCAGGGTGGCGGCTGCACGACGGTCGGCGTCGCCGGCATCATCCTCGGCGGCGGCTTCGGCAGTTTTTCCAAAGCCTATGGCACAGCGGCTGCGAGCCTTATCGAGGCGGAAGTCGTGACCGCCGATGGCGAGGTCAGAATCGCCAACGCCTGCACCAACCCCGATCTTTTCTGGGCGCTGAAAGGCGGCGGCGCCGGCTTCGGCGTCGTCACCCGCGTCACGGTGCGCACGCACCCGCTGCCCAAATTCTTCGGCGCCGCGTCCGCGACATTCAAGGCGACCTCGGACGACTCCTATCGCCGCCTTATCACCAAAACCGTCGAATTCTACGCGCAAGCGCTTTTCAATTCGCATTGGGGCGAGCAGATCCTGATCGGACGCGGCTACGTCGCGGTTAGGATGGTCTTCCAGGGTCTCGATCAGCAACAGGCGGAAGCCGTCTGGCGCCCCTTCTTCGATTGGGTGACGGCTTCCCCACAGGACTTTACGATCGTATCGGCGCCTAAAATTATCGCCTTTCCGGCGGGGTATATGTGGGACCCCGCCGTGCTGAGGCGGGTTCCCGGCGACGTCATCGCCGATGATCGCCCCGGCGCGCCGGCCGACAACATTTTCTGGGCCGGCAACCTCAACGAGGTGGGCGCGGTCTGGTATGCCTACCAATCCGCCTGGTTGCCGGCTTCGCTGCTCGAAGCTGACCGGCGCCAAAGCCTCGCGGATGCGTTGTTTGCATCGGCGAAGCATAAGGGCGTGGCGCTGCATTGCAACAAGGGACTCGCGGGCGCGCCGGCGGACGCGATCGCCGCGGCCAAAGACACGGCGATGAACCCGGCGGTCACCGACGCTTTCGCGCTGGCGATCACCGGGGCCTTCGGACAGCCCGCTTATCCCGGCGTTCCCGGACATGAGCCGGACGCGGGGGCTGCGCGGCGCGAGGCCGAGACGGTCGACAAATCGATGGACGAAATCCGTAAGCTCCTGCCGCGCGTCGGGTCTTATGTCTGGGAGACCGACTTTTTCCAGCCGAACTGGCAGGACGCCTTCTGGGGCGACAACTACGCGAGGCTTCGCGCGGTCAAGGACAAATATGATCCCAGCGGCGTCTTCTTCCTCCACCACGGCGTCGGCAGCGAAGACTGGAGCGCGGACGGATTCACCCGCGTGAACTGAGGCTGGAACGGCGCGTGGCCTTTCGCCTCCGGCGATGGCCCTTCGAGGAGGAAGAGCAGTGGGGAGCAAGCGCCCGCGCATCGGAGTCATCGGCTCGACGAACATGGATCTGACGACCACGGTCGAGCGCATGCCCGTCTGGGGCGAGACGGTCCTCGCCAGGCACTTCGAGACGAGTTTCGGCGGCAAGGGCGCCAATCAGGCGGTCGCCGCAGTCAAGCTTGGCGCCGAAGTGGTGATGGTCACCAATCTCGGCGACGATGGCCTCGGCGAGAGCGCGCTCAAGAATTTCGAGAGCTATGGGATCGACACGGGCCATGTCCGGCGCATCCCGAACCAGTCGACCGGCACTGCGACGATCCTGGTCGACGAGAAGTCGGGCGACAATTCGATCCTCATCGTCGCAGGAGCGAACGGCGACTTGAGCGCAGCCGACGTCGAAGCCGCGAGCGAGAAGCTCAAGCTTTGCGATCTCATCCTGCTCCAGCTCGAGATCCAGCTTGAAACCGCCTATGCGGCGCTTCGCTTCGGCCGGCGGAACGGGGTCAGGACCGTGCTCAACCCGGCGCCGGCGCGGCGCAACCTCGACATGGGCGTGATCGCGCAGGCGAGCTTTCTCGTCCCCAACGAGACTGAGCTTGCAATCATGACTGACATGCCGGTCGAATCGGAAGCCGAGGTCTCGGCCGCGGCGCAGAGCCTCGTCAAGAAGGGGGTCGAGACGGTCATCGTGACGCTCGGCGCGCGCGGCTCGCTCATCGCGACGGGCGAGGGCTCCCGCGCAATCGCGCCCGTCAAGGTTCAGCCGGTCGACACGACCGGCGCCGGCGACGCCTTCATCGGCAGCTTCGCCCGCTATCTCGCCGGCGGCCTCGCCCTTGAGGCGGCGCTCGCGCAAGCGACGCGCTATTCCGCCTTCTCCGTCACCCGCCACGGGGCGCAGAAATCCTATCCGACCGAAGCCGAGTTCGCGGCGTTCGGCCCTCACGTTGGTTGACGCCGGCGGACAATTCCCTTTCTGCTCGTAGGAGGCGGGGGCGGGTCGAGCGTAAGGCCTTGTTCGCCGCCGGTTTTGACAAGTAAGTCCATAGATGGGGAGGAGACAATAAAGCTTGAACAACAATACGATTACTACCGCAGCACAAACAACAAGATAATTTTTTACGCTCTCGGCATCGTGGTCGCCTTTGCGATAACCTTGGTTGTTCAACATGCCGACGGAAAGCACATCCTAGAGAAAGGATGGTCTGAACGTCCAGACGACCTAGCAAAGGTGAAAGCTTACGTCTCGGTCTTTACATTTTTCTGGATCTTCTATTTTTTGCCGTTCGTAAAATTGACAGTGAAATGGCAATAATACGGGAATATTTCATTGAAACTACTAAAATCACAACCAAAGAAGCTGAATTACTCAAACGAAACGCAATGTGGACACTACGCATTTCAGTATTCGTATTAGGTTGCTGTTTAGTTCTGGCTGTATTTCTAGACACGAAGCCGGAAGCGACCGTGACGACGACCTCCTCAACGTTGATTTGCCGAACTCCATAATTCCTCACGCGTTCGTCACGATGGGCGCCGGGCGGCGGTTTCCCCACGCTATCTCGCCGGCGGCCT
Source organism: uncultured Alphaproteobacteria bacterium (assembly GCA_963764955.1). GTDB lineage: Bacteria > Pseudomonadota > Alphaproteobacteria > Rhizobiales > Beijerinckiaceae > Roseiarcus. Next base: position 150,451 of record CAVXVE010000031.1, read on the forward strand.
CGCCCTTGAGGCGGCGCTCGCGCAAGCGACGCGCTATTCGGCCTTCTCCGTCACCCGTCACGGCGCGCAAAAATCCTATCCGACCGAGGCAGAATTCGCTGCGTTCGGCGCACGCCTCGATTGAGCGGCGCCACTTGGCTCGCTTCTACTTGCGAACTTCCTTTCAGACATTCATCCGGTGCGGATCGCCGCCGAGTTCGCATTGAAAGCCGCATTCGTAGTCGCCGCCGCTTTTCACCTGAGCCGCCTTCATTCGCTCGATCGCCTGGTCGCGGCAGTAGCTGAAGGTCTTGAAGCGCGGCGTCACGTCGAACCGCGTGCGGTCTGTCCGGTCGGGGTAGACGATCGCGGCCCACTCGCCGGGCGCGTCGTCGCATCCGGCGAGCAGGAGCAGAACGAGGAACAGCGGGCTCTGCACGAAAAGCCCTCCCGATCGAGCGAGGAGCAGGTTCCCGCCCCTCGCGAGGCGCGGCGCCCTCTTCAGCCGCCGACCAACGATTTTTCGCCGGCCTCGTAGATGCCGTCGAAGATTTTCTTCGCCTCGGCGTCGCTAACGCCCTTGGCGTCGTATGCGCCCACCCATTTCACGGAGGAGCCCTTCGGATCAGGCGAGACGCTGATCGTCGAATGATAGTTGGCGGCGGGCAGGCCGGAGATGATCGTATAGGTGTAAGCGTGATTGGCGCTATCGAGCTTCTCCAGCCTTTCGACGACCGTGCCGCCGCCCTTGAGCGAGAGGGTGCGCTCTTTGCCGTCGGCGCTCAGCGCGCATTTCTCGATCGCCGGATGCCAGTTCGCGATGCCGCAGAAGTCGCCGACCTTCTTCCACAAGTCGTCGGGCGACATCGAGGATGTCATGGTCACGCTGGAATCGAGCGCGAACGCCGATCCGGCGGAGATCAGAAATGTCGCCGCGGCGACGGAAATGCTGGCGATGCGCATAATCGGGCGGCCTCCCTTGTGTTGCTCGGTCCGCGATCTTCGCATCGCGACGGTCTAACCCTAGCTGTTTTGTGGCGTTCGGCAACGCCAACCTCGTCCCGCGCGGGCGCCCCGGGTGTTTGCGGGCGATGAACGACGAGACGTGGCTCTCACGATGTCGCGCCCCATCCTCTTGCAAAGCGATCCCGCAAAGACTAGTTATCTAACTAGTCAGTTGGTGGACGAGAGGAGATCAACGTGCGAGCCTGGGCTGTCCAAGATGCAAAGGCTCGTTTCAGCGAGATGCTCGAAACCTGCCTGAGGGAAGGCCCGCAGATCGTCACCAAGCGCGGCGCCGACGCCGCCGTCCTTGTGCCGGCGAGCGATTGGCGAAGACTCCAAAGCGCGGCCAAGCCCACGCTGAAGGCGCTCTTGCTGACCAACGATGCACGGGGAGAACTGAACATTCCCGCGCGGGGCGGTCGGCGCCGCCGTCAGGTCCGCAGTCTCGACTGACCGCCAATGTACCTCCTCGATACGAATGTCGTCTCGGAACTGCGTCGGCCTCGTCCGCATGGCGCCCTCCTAGCATGGCTCCAAGCCGTGCAGGATCACGACCTGCATATCTCCGCCGTGACGATCGGGGAGATCCAGTCGGGCGTGGAAATCACGCGCGAACAGGACGAAGCCAAGGCCGCCGCGATCGAGGCTTGGCTGGATGAGGTCGCCGGGACCTACAATGTCCTGAGCATGGACGCGCATACCTTCCGCGTGTGGGCGCGGCTCATGCATCGTCGGAGCGACAATCTCATTGAAGACGCGATGATCGCGGCGACCGCCGCAATTCACCACTTGACCGTCGTCACCCGCAACGTGCGAGATTTTGAGGACCTTGGCGTTCTCACGCTAAACCCTTTCGCGACAAAAGCCCGCTAGCGGAGGCCACGGCGGCAGGCGGCGCACATCACTGTCGGGCATAAGTCCGGCGCGCCTTGCCCGCGCCGCGCCGGCGCTTTAGGGATGCGGCGCCAACCAGGGAGGGCTCGCGATGGCTGAGGGCGTCATGGACAAGGTTCGCCTGGGCCGCACCGATATCATGGTCACGTCCATCTGCTTTGGCTCCTCCGGCATTGGCGACATGCCTGATACCTACGGCTATGGCGTCGACGAGGCGCGCGCCAGGGCGACGCTCCACGCCATTTTCGATGGGCCGGCCAATTTCATCGACACCGCGCGCAATTATGGGCTCGGCCGCAGCGAAGAGCGGATCGGCGCCGTCATCCGCGAGCGCGGCGGCCTGCCTGAAGGCTTCGTCGTCTCGACCAAGCTCGACCGCGACTTCGAGACCAACGCCTTCGACGCGGCGCGCGCCCGCCGTTCGCTCGAGCAGAGCCTCAAGGCGCTGGGCCTCGATCGGGTCGACCTCCTCAATCTGCACGATCCCGAGCATGCCCGCTCGTTCGACGAAGCCACCGGCAGGGACGGCGCGCTCGGCGAACTCTTCCGCATGAAGGAGGAGGGGCTGGCGAGGGCGGTGGGGCTCGCGGCCGGCGTCGTCTCCCAGATGACGCCGCTTCTGCGCGATTGGGATTTCGACGCGCTGATCACCCACAATCGCTTCACCCTCGCCAATCGCAACGCCGAGGCGATGCTCGATCTCGCGGCCTCGCGAGGGATCGCCGTCCTCAACGCGGCGCCTTATGCGAGCGGCGTGCTCGCCAAGGGATCGACGAACTATCCGCGCTACGCCTATCAGGAAGCATCAGAGGACATGCTCGATCCGATCCGCAAGATCGAGGCGATCTGCACGCTGCACGGCGTGCCGCCCGGAGCGGCCGCGCTGCAATTCTCGCTGCGCGACCCTCGCATCGCTTCGACCATCTGCGGCGTGACCAGGCCCGAGCGGGTCAAGCAGACGGTCGACTGGGCCCGCTTCCCCATCCCGGACGACGCGTGGACCGAGCTTATGGCGCTCACCTACGCGACCGACGATCCCGAGGCGACGCGCGACTATAAGCTCGGGTGAGCGGACTCGCTCACCGCGCCGCCATCACGCTTTCGGCGGCCCGGCAGGCGATCTGAATGATCGTCAGCGTCGGATTGGCGCTTCCCGACGCGGGGAACACAGCTGCGCTGGCGACGAAGATGTTCGGCGCCGCATGACAGGCGAGGCGAGGATCGACCACCGACGTCCGCGGATCGACGCCCATTCGCGCCGTTCCGGCGGGATGGCGGGTGTCGATGGCGCCCTCGATCAGGTCGTCCCGGTCCGGATCGACCGACCATACGACCGGGCTCGTGGTCTCAAGACCGGTCGATCGCCAGAACCGGCGCGCGCGCAGCAAGACGGACCGAAGGGTGCGCCCGTCGAGAGCCGTCTTCCGCCAGTCCATTTCCAGCATCGGCTGGCCGAGCTTGTCACGCTGCTTGGAAAGCGTGAGGCGTGAACCCGAGTTCGGCGCCTGCTCGATCCGCGCATCGACGAAAAGGTCGATGGATGGGCTGAAATACATTTGCTTGTGTCGAACTCTCCAATAGAGGGCCGGCGCGAAGTTCCGCAGATCCTTCGCGATCTCGCGCCTCGGCACGAGATCGGAGAACTGGCGGGCCTGAGCCGATTTTCCGACATTGCGCAAATAATGATGGAGCGACAGCGGCCCATACTCTGCGCGAATCGTGACGTAGCCGCTCGCGGCCTCATCTTCGCGTTGGGCGGCGGCGGTGGTCTCCAGGTGGAGGCCTCGGCGCGTCGAGCCGCCGATGTGATAGCCGAAGGCGAGATTGGTCCGCTTGCTGTCGAGCGGCTGGATGCGGCCCGCCTCGATCTTGAGATGGTCGTTGAAGTATCGCCCGAGCGCCTCGCAGCCTGAGAACGCACGCCCTTCCGTCAGCGCGTCAAGCTGAAGCAAAAGCCTCGTCGTCTCGAAAGTCCCGGCCGCCAGGATGAACGAATCAGCCATAACCGTCATGCGCTTCCCGTTGACGCTCATGGCTTTCACGCCCGCAAGGCGACCGGCGGGACCGTCCACGAGCAAGTCGCATGCAGTCCCGTTGAGCCAGATCTCGGGGTTGCGGTTGGCCGCGATCATGTCCCGGAGAAGGTGGGCGACATTACGCCGGCGAAAGGTCGGCCACTTCGACCATCTGGGAGCCATATCCGGCCGACCGTCGGGCAGCGGGTCTTTTCGACGCAGCCGTGAACCGGGTAACTCTTCATACGAGCTTTGATCCAAGCGAAACAGGCGCTCGATTTCCGGGACGAAGCGGTCGAGTTCGGCCCGGTCGATTGGCCAGGCGCCCAAACCAAGATAATCCCGAGGCCCCATGTCGTGAGGCGCGAGCGGCATGATCCGCCCGCCCCACGTGTTCGACGTCCCACCAAGGGCGCGCACCCGGCCGGTCACGTCGTGCAGGTAATTTGATCCGGTTTGCTCGACCGCGTTGAAGACGTCGAACCGGTCGAGCGGCTTCCGATCGCCGCTTTCGAGAACGACGACGCGCCGTCCCGATTCGGTGAGCCGGGAGGCGGCGATCAGGCCCGCGATGCCGCCGCCAATGACGCATACGCCGCAATTCACCGTCAGCGGGCGGTCCTCCGAGGCGCTGAGGTCACGAATTATTTCAGCCCCGATGAAATCAGCCCCGGAGGCAGCCGCCAATCGCCAAAATTGGCGGGGAAGCCCGCTGAGCATATAGCGCCTTCGAAGCGATGGAAATTGGAGGGGCGGCCTTTTCGGGTCGGCGCCGACTTCCTGCGCTCGCCGGCGCCGCTGGCGCGATCGCTTGACGTTTCCTCTGTGTTGCGCGCATCACCCTCGTCGCTGCGCCGTGCGGGTTCGGCGCGGATACTCCCACAGGATCCGACATGTTCGAAACCACGGTCGCCGGCAGCCTGCCCAAACCCCTGTGGCTTGCGGAAACGGAAAAGCTCTGGCCCGCCTGGAAGCTGGAAGGCGCCGCTCTCGAGGCAGGCAAGATCGATGCCACAATCCTCGCTGTGAAACGGCAGGAGGACGCCGGCATCGACATCGTCAGCGACGGCGAGCAGGCGCGCATCCATTTCGTGCACGGCTTCCTCGCCAATCTCGACGGGATCGACTTTAACCGCCGCAAGACGATCGGCATCCGCGCCGATCGCTACAAGGCCGAGGTCCCGACGGTGACCGGCCCGATCCGCCGCAAGGGCTCCGTCCACAAGCTCGAGGCGAGCGCGGCGCGCGCCCACACCAGGCGCAAGCTCAAGTTCACCCTGCCCGGCCCGATGACCATCGCCGACACCATCGCGGATGAGCATTATCGCGATCGCCCCGCCCTCGCCCACGCCTTCGCCGCGGCGCTCAACGAGGAGGCGCACGAGCTCGAAAAGCTCGGAATCGACGTGATCCAGTTCGACGAGCCCGCCTTCAACGTCTACATGCGCGACGTCAAGGACTGGGGCGTCGCGGCCCTCGAGCGCGCGGCGCAAGGGCTTCGATGCAGGACCGCCGTCCACATCTGCTACGGCTACGGCATCAAGGCCAACAATGACTGGAAGGCGACGCTCGGCGAGCATTGGCGCCAGTATGAGGAGACCTTCCCCGCGCTCGCGGCGAGCCGGATCGACCAGGTCTCGCTCGAATGCCGCAATGCGCGCGCGCCGATCGAGCTGATCGGCCTGCATCAAGGGGAAGGACGTGCTGATCGGCTGCATCGACGTCGCCTCGAACGCCGTCGAGACGCCGGAGGAGGTCGCAGACACCATCCGCGCCGCGCTCGACTATGTCCCGCCAGAACGGCTCTACCCTTGCACCAATTGCGGCATGGCGCCGATGGCGTCGGAGATCGCCTACGCCAAGCTTGCGGCGCTGGCGGCCGGGGCGGAACTGGCGCGCAAGGCGATGTAGTAACCCCTCTCCCACCGGGAGAGGGGCCGGGGGTGAGGCGCGCTCCCTCTCCCTTGGGAGAGGGGCAGGGGTGAGGGACTAGGCATGGCTCCAGAACGGCGCGAATTCGCCCGCGTCCTGCGTCAGCATCCGACACGCGCCGAGGACATGCTGTGGCGAAGCCTGCGTGGCTCACGCTTCAACGGAGCAAAATTCCGCCGTCAAGTTCCAATCGACCGCTATGTCGTCGATTTCTACTGTCATGCCGCCAAGCTCGTAGTCGAACTGGACGGCAGGCAACACGAATGGTTCGCAGACTATGATTCAGGGCGGAGCGAAGTCTTAGAACGATTCGGTCTCAGGGTCATTCGCTTCACGAATGAGGAGGTTTGCGGCGACCTCGATTCCGTCCTCGCTCGGATTGGCGCGGACTTGCGTTTGCCCTTCGACTGAGGCGCCCAATCCCCTCACCCCTGCCCCTCTCCCATCGGGAGAGGGGTTCTCTCGCGGCTCAGCGTCATGGGGCAGGAGGCTTGCCATGGAAGATTCAGAGATCCGAGCAGCGCTGGACCGCCACTGGGCTGCGTCCGACGCGAACGATTTCGAGACGGAGCATGACATCTACCGCGAGGACGCGGTGCTCGAATATCCGCAATCGGGCGAGCGCATTCGCGGGCGTCGCAACATCCAAGCGTCGCGCACGGTGCAGCCGAACCAAAAAGCGCTTCACGGTGCGCCGGATCGTCGGCGCGGGCGACCTCTGGGTCACGGAATTCGTTCTGACCTATGACGGGCGGCCGTCCTATACGGTCAGCATCATGGAGTTCCGCGACGGCAAGATCGCCCGCGAGACGCAATATTTCGGCGATCCGTTCGAGCCGGGGCCGTCGCGCGCGCATCTGGTCGAGCTTATGGCCTGATACCGGGCCACCTTGAGACCTGGCCACGCGCCGCTCGCTCGTTCCGAGCTGCCCGTCGACACGACCGCCCTCGCCCGCACTCGGGGCAGGACGCACAATGGGTCAATTTCTAAAAACCAAGAAACTTCTTTGCGACCTTCCGAATTCATGCTATACCAGTCTCCATCGGCGGGATCCGCGCCGGCTCCCCGCGGGGGAGGCGCGCCGACGCGCTCAAGGCCAGCGCACAACCGGAGGTTAGGGAAGGAAATTTATTTTACTCCAATCGCTCGCAACCCATTGAAAAGTCCCGATTCGGAAAAATAAACGCTAGTAAATTGGAGCCAATTAACTAGCGTTTACGCGCTTTTATTGGCGTTTATTGGCTTATATTGCCGACGCGGACACAACCCTACAGCGCAAATCCGCCGTCGACAATGAACGTCTGGCCGGTGGCGAAGGCGCTCTCGTCGGAGGCCAGGTAGAGGGCAATGGCGGCGATCTCCTCCGGCTTGCCGAGCCGGCCCATCGGCTGGCGGTCGATGAAGGCCTGGCGGACCTTGTCGATCGGCTCGCCGCTCGACTTGCTGAGGGTCTCGATCCGCCCGTCGAGCGAGGGGCTCTCGATCGTGCCGGGACAGATCGCGTTGCAGCGCACGCCCTTGCGGATGAAGTCGGCCGCGACCGACTTGGTCAGGCCGATGACGGCGGCCTTCGAGGCGCCGTAGACGTAGCGGTTGGGAATGCCGCGCACCGAGGAGGCGCCGGAGGCGATGTTGACGATCGAGCCCGCGCCCTTCTCCAGCATGCCCGGCAGGAAGGCGCCGATCGTACGGTGCATCGACTTGACGTTGAGATCGAACGAGAAGTCCCAGTCGGCGTCCGAGGTGGTGAGGACCGTGCCGTGATGAACGAAGCCGGCGCAGTTGAAGAGGACGTCGATCGGCCCGATCTCGCGCGCGAGCGCCTCGACCGCCTCGTTCGAGCGCACGTCGAGCTTGCGCGTCTCGGCGTTAAGGCCGGCGAGCCCGGCGACGTCGATGTCGGTCGCGATGACACGCGCCCCCTCTCGCGCGAAGGCCTCGGCCGTCGCGCGCCCGATGCCCGCCGCCGCCGCGGTCAACAACGCCGCCTTGCCCGCCAACCGTCCAGCCATCCAGGCCGCTCCTTCCATCCTGTTCCCGCGGCCATCCTGGCGCCGCCCGGCTCAGCTTCTAGGCGACATCCCGGCGCATTCCTAGCGGGACGCGGCCCTCGCGATCGCGTTCGGGCGTATTGCCAAGAGAGGGAAAACTGGCATAGACAGCGGCGCCGTCCGAAACGCGCCGCCTGCGCGGCGTTGATCGGCGGGGCCGCAATAGCTCAGCTGGTAGAGCACGTCATTCGTAATGATGGGGTCGGGAGTTCGAATCTCTCTTGCGGCACCAATTAAATCAAGGGCTTATCCGCAGACGCAAACCAAAACTGAACCGTATCTCGGCTGCGAGTGACCAAGTAGTGACCGATCGAATGGGATAATCTGGGTCGCAAGGGACGATTGCGCGGCTCGATCTCAGCCTCACGGTTCCGAAGGATGCGGACTCTGAGCGTTTTTGTTACGACGCTGATGAATTGCGTGTTCATAAACCGTGCGATGGATTGAACGTTTCCGCGAACAAATCCTATCAGCTAGGCTAGGTCACGCACACAACAGGTCACCGAATTTATAGATTTCGAGAGATCATCAATGCCAACAATTTTTAGGACGAAAGTCAGTAGATCTGTAGGAGGGATTATGAATGCTATAGGAGAAGAAACAAAATGGAGCACTTTTTCCGGTGTAGTTGAAGTCTTGACGGGCGGCCACAAAGAGAGATATGCGCATGAGGCTGCAGCAGCACTATTTTTTATGAAATCGTGGATCTCTAGTTCACAATCTTTGTTAGTTTCGCTTAGAAGCGCTCCGCTAATTTTCGGCTCCTTACTCGTATCGGAGGAGATGAACAAACTCAAAAAACAGAAGGAATTTTTATACAAGCCACTTGCAACCGTGTTCAATGCTGCGCTTGAGAAGCCGGATATAAATGAGGCGATAACAAAGATCTTTGGAACAAGAAATATTATAGAGTTTCTTCTGAAAACTACGCGGCGCCCTTACGTTGTTGGCAAGGTAAAAAACAAGGAGAGAGAATTTGACGTTAAGCGCCTTAACGAGTTTACAGAGTGGCGGATGCGTTTGATAAAAGGAGGATATAATGGTACAATCTCTGATGCCGAGTTGTTATTGGGCAAAATGCATGCCGAAAAGGCATGGAAGCCTTCTACAATAAAGCAGGTACGCAAACGATGGGAAGAAAAAGAATTGTTTTTGTTTGCTGCTAAGATGGAGGAATTCTCTGGAATTCTATCTTTTGGTGACGTAAAGAATGGTAATATTATTGAGTTAGTTGAATTGGAAGCCAAAAATCATAGGCGTTACACGAATTATTTTTCGCGCGTTAAGGAAATTATAACGCAACTAACGCCGGAGATATCAAAAGAACTCGCAAAAGATGAGGTGTGGGGAAAGCTGGAAATCCAACTCCTATCACGCTTAAGCCTTTTAGTGAGGATGAGCTCAAAAAAATCGACAATCTAAGGCTCAAGCGGGTGCGGCATATCCGCTGAAGAGATAAAGGCTGCCAAGCGACCGCGGTCGAAATAAACTGGCCCGGGTCAATTTGTGACCGTCTTTCAAAGCTGCTGAGAAGCGCAAGACTGCCGTGACCCTCGTGGTGGCCGAGCCGTTGCTCGCGCCGTTTTGCGACGTCTCGGAGAATTGCATGCGTTCAAAATCTTGCAGCGACGGCATCGTCGTAGCTCCCCCTGGAGCCAGCTCCCCTCGAGCCATCGTTGACTGAGGAAGCGGCCGCCCGCGTTATCGGCGTGGCCCCGAAAACGATGCGCAATTGGCGCGTCAAGGGCATCGGCCCTCCGTTCGTCGCCACAGGGCCAAAGCTCGTTCGTTACCGGCCGGAAGACCTCCGCGCTTATCAGGAAGCGAACCTACGCCGATCGACCAGTCGAGCGCGGACCACCGATCCGTAACAAACGCTCACCAAGAGCACTCAAAAAACAGACGAGCGGTCTCGGCATATTCGTGGAGTTTAGCTGTGAAACATGGCCTTGGACTCAAGAAGAAAGGCGCCAATATTCAAGCGCCGCTGATGGTCGGTTCGTTGAACGAACCCAATGTGCCGGGATGCAAGCCGACGCAAGTTTGGAAAGTCCGTCTGATCAAAATCGAGATGACTGGGCGGTACCAGATCGAGATCCAATTTCGGAACTCGACTGGGAAAGATCGATAGCTTGCGAATCGATGCTGGCTCGCGCTCGGACTCCGACCGAATTCGCAGGGAGCTCGACTTGCGCAACGCGCGTCTGCCGTTCGACAAGAAGGTCGCGACTGACGTTCGTGGAAAACCTGATCCGGCAGGTGCCAGCAACCGCGTTCATCGCCTGTGCATCGCCAATTTTTTGTGACGACGGGACGGGATTCGTCATGCCGAACAAGCGGTACGGGAGCGCGCGGGGAAGGTTCATCTGGGATGTGGAGAACGCGCCTCCCGAATTTGCTGCGATCCAAGGCAAGCTCTCCGATTACACCCGAGGCGTCCTTATTCCCGCGCTGAGCTCGCCCTACCTCACGCTCGCGATTCTAATCCCGCTGGCGAGCGCCTTGCTCGGCTACGTGGCCCAAAGGCGGAAGGTTCGGCTCCTGAGCGAGACTGCGATCATTCACTTTGCGGGCGAGTCGAGTTCGGGAAAGACCACCCTCGGTCGGGTCGCCCAATCTGTTTCCGGCTCCCCGGAGATTGATACGGACTACGAGGCAACCGACCGCGGAATTGCCGAGCAGGCCTACCGTCGCAGCCATCTCGGCCTGGTTATCGATGACACCGAAGCCGCAGGACTGGGCGACGAAGAAACGTGGTCGAAGATGCAGAAGTTCGCACAGCGCGTGCCGCGAGGACGGAGCAAGGCGATTTCGGGGCGCGCCAAGAGGTCGGACCTTCCCGAACTAACTTGGACAACGTACGCGATCAGTTCGGGCCCGGAATCATACGCCGGGCTCGCTACCCGCCTTCACCATCCGCGCCACGGCGACCGGGTGCGAGGGCTCGACATCATCCTGCCGCTGCTCGGCGTGGGCGGAATTTTTGGCAGCGCTGTGACCGCGGCCGGCAAGAGACCGGCAAACTCCGGGGCCTTGATTAAACAGATCGAGGCCACGATCTTGATGTGCCACGGCGTGGTGTTCGATGCTTGGATGTCCTTTCTCGTCTCCGACGACGTGGCGGAACGCGCGATCGATCTGGTTGCTGAATTTGTGAACGCGGTAGCTGGAGGCGAGAACGGGTTGGAGCAGCGCTTCGCTGCTAAGTTCGCGGTTCCGTATGCGGCGGGTGTCATCGCCGTCGAAGCCGGCCTGTTCCCTTGGCCGACGGACTGGCCGTGGCGCGCCGTTCGGCACAACTACATGAACTCTCGTCGAGCTCGGGACCCGCTAGGCGTCGAGGCAAATCGGGCGCTGAAGCAGCTCGCGGGCGAATTGACGTCCGCGACCCGATTTCCTCAATTCACGGCGCAGCGCGGCCAATATCCGACGTGGCGGCAAGACCAAATCGGCGTTCGCCTCCTGGCCGGCGGGCGGACGACGACGTGGTTCTCCAAGGATCGACTGGCGCTGGTTTGTGGCGGTGACACGTCAATTGGAGAGCGCATGTTCGCGAAGCTGGTCGAGATGAAATGCGTCCATTCGAGCACGAACGCGTCCGCGTCTCAGCAAATCCGAGTCCAGAGCGCCCCCAACGTTGTTGAGAAGGTTCGGCTCTGGACGCTCGACGTCAGAGCGCTTAGCGCGTGGATTGGGAACAATGCGAGGAGAGGCGGCGGGTAACCGGTGCTGAGGCGAATTCAATGCCGACTGAGCCCGTCAGCCACATCTGAAGCGTTGACGCACTGCTGCTCAACTGATCGGCTACGGTACGCTTCGGCGTCGCATGTGAGGGGGCAGTTGCGAAGAAGCCGCGGGCATATCAACATGGCGATTGCTCCGACAGCGATCGCGAACGAGGACGAATCTATCGGGCGGGCGTCATCGAATTTCGATCAACGACACCCGCCCTGCTCAACGCTGACGGTTACGGTGGTTCGGAGTCAGGACCGCTGTTCACTCACCGGCGCCTGGGCCTCCTGCTATCCCGACGGAGGATCTTGTTCCACTTATCCTGAAGTTCCTTTGAAGGACGACTACTCGGACTCGGCTCGACAGTTTTCTGGTCCGGCTTGGCTACCACTTTTTTTGTGAGTGGCGTCGGCGGTGCGGGGTCTGTGGTAGCCGGATTGATGTCGCGGATGATCGGTTCGCCGTTGACATTCACCAGGCGCAAACCGAAGAAAAACATGCGTGCGTCCAGGCCGATCCGGTCGAGCGCGAGCGCGAGTTCGAGCTTCTGCCGCGCTAGGAGGGCCCGGTGGCGCGTGTTGCGCCGCTTCACGGTTTCGTCGGGCTGGACTTCGCGGGGCAGGCTGATCCGCCGTTCGAAGTCGCCTTTCAGCGCATAAGCCAATCCGCGCCGGTTGCCGTCGAACGTCTGCATCACGACGGGGCGGCGCACTGTCGCGCTTGGCGGAAAATGCTGGCGGAAGACGCTCTCGCATCGCGCGATCTGCGACGTTGGGATGAACAGCCAAGCATGCGGCCGGTAATGCGGTGCGAACTCGACGGAAGCGTCTTCGTTCGCGGAGACGTCGAAACCGCCGATCGCTTGACGCACGCCTGCTTGGATAAGCGCCCCGCGCAAATAGTGAGCCACGCGACCGAACAAGCTCGGGACCTTCGCCAACCCCCGGTCGGGAATCCTCGCGTCGAAGTACACGACGCTGATCGCCGTGACGCCGGTTCGCTTCGACCGCTTCATCAGCTGTTCGCCCGCCGCCACGAATACACGTTGTTCCGCTCGACAACATGCGGGGCACGCGAGGCTGAGACAGCGTTGACGAGGACGGCACGAATCTAGCTTCGCGGCCAATTTCATCGCGGCCGGGTCGGACTTACCGTGGCGTCGAAGGAGCTTGACCGTCTGTCGCCGGCGCACTTCGGCTTCCTTGGCTGTCATCGCTGGCCGGTTCAGGCGACCTTCCGTCCACCGCGGCTCGCCATCGCGAAACCAACGTTCTGAGCCCAACAGGATTTGCTCGATTGCGGGCCTCTCAGCGTCGCTGCCAGTGATTGCCGACGCGCCTTTCTCGGTCCCCGATGTCTTGGCGCTGCGGGGCGGGTCAATCGGTCCCCGTCGGTCGTTTTTCTTGAGCGGCATTTCTTCTCTCCAGGTGCGCCGCACACTTGCCCGGGGTTTGCCCAAACACGGCGGCGAGGAGAGAGAAGCCCCACCCTTGAGGGCTTGAAAATACTTGCGAAACTTGACCCGGGTCGGAAAATTCCGACCTACTTTTGCGCTGGTTCGAGCTGCTCCGATTTGCCATCCGAATTGCCTCACTGCCTCAGCGCCTCGTCGACAAACGCCAATTGGCGCGCCCTCGCTGACTGGATTAGGAGACCCAGGATTTTGGAGTTCACCCAGTTTTCCTTTTGACTAGTGTACCGACCCCAACACAACGCGCAGAAACACTCTTAGCGTCACGAAGGCGGCCTTTAGTGTAGACAGAGGTCGGAACGTCAGAGACACTGCAGTAGCGCGTGCTTCCTCGTCCTCTATGCGACGCAACGGCGCGCGCTCGCGTCGGACATCGATGCGACCGACGTCAGGATCAGACGCCTTTCGAACGGCGGTCGCGTCGCGGGGGTCGGCGTCGCCGCTACTGCCCATCGCCCTCGTCGCAGCCTCAACGCTGGGCTGGGATCTCGGAGCGCCTACGCCCGTCGCAGGCGACCTAACGGCGTTAGCGGCGCTGCTGCGCACCCGTGAAGCCCCCTGGCACCTGATCCCTCGGGCGTGCTGCCCCTCGTCGCCGGGCTCTTCGTACTGGTCGAGGCACTCGACCATACCGGGGTGATCGCGTCGCTCTCATCCCAGTTGCGGGTCTTGGCCGACGCTTCGCCCGCCGCCGCCGTGTGGGGATCTGGCATTCTGGTCGCATTCACCTGCAACCTGATGAACAACCGGCCGTTGGCCTCGTCGCGGGCGCCGCGGTACACGGGGCCAAGGAAGGGGGCAGTCCTCCGACGAGACCGCCCAGGCCGGCACGATCTCGGCCAACGGCGACAGGTCGATCGGCAAGCTGATCGCCGACGCGATGAAGAAGGTGGGCAACGAAGGGGAGATCACGATCGACCGAGGCCAACACCGCCGAGACCGAGCTCTCGACGTTGTCGAGGGGATGCAGTCCGACTGGGGCTCCCTCTCGCCGAAAAGATGGTCGCCGAAGCTCGAGGGCGCCCGTATCCTCATCCACGAGAAGAAGCTCTCCTCGCTCCAGCTGCTGCCGATTTTCGAGGCCGCGGTCCAGATCGGCGAGCCGCTGCTCCTCGTCGTCGAGGACATTGAGCGAAGAAGGCATCGTTCGGGACGGCGGCGTGGCCTTGTTGCGCGCCAAGGCCGTGGTCGGCAAGCTCAAGGACGATAATCCTGACATCCAGGCCGGGATCAACATTGCGCTCAGGGCGCTCGAGGCGCCGAGCCGAGCCGCCAGATCGTCGAAAACGCGGGAGAGGAAGCTCGCTCATCGGCGACAAGATCGCCGAGAACAAGTCCCAGACCCACGGCTTCGACGGCCCAGACGGAGCAGTATGTGGACATGCGAGCGCCAGCATCGTCGACCTTGCGAAGGTCGTACGCGTCGCGCTGCAGGACGGCGCGTCGGTCGCTGGCATCATACACACGACCGAGGCGATGGTCGCAGAGGGCTCCGAAAAAGGAAGCTCCGGCAGCGCCGGGCGGGGGAATGGGCGGCATGGACTATTGATCAGCTAAGACAACGAGCCCACGGCCGTCCCCACCCGGTCTAGGAGCCACCGCACGCGGATGCCGGTGAACGCTGGATCGCGACACGAATCAGCGTCCCGTCGCCTGATGATTGGCGGAGCAGGCTTGCGTGCCGCGTTGACCCCAAGGTCCGCGATCTCCGCGAGATCTCAGGGCGTCGATCCCGGGGTCTGTCGTTCGGCTGTTCGATTTGCGGTTCGAATTGCCTCACTGCCTCAGCGTCTCGCCGCACAACGCCAAACCGCAAGTCCCCACGTCACCCGCATGGGAGACCCAGGATTTTGTAGTTCACCCAGTTTTACACAAGCGGCAGCATGCTCCCAATGGGCAAAAGCCGTGACAAGAAGTAACTGGGGCAATCTCGGCTTCTGCGCGGCTTCAGCCCGAAATAGCGAACGCCACCTGCTGATGCCGGCTGCGTTTGGCGACGACGTACGCTCAGGCCGGCGAACACGGACCTACGCGGGCGAGTTCTTTTCCGGACCGCATCGCTTCGACGTTCCCATGCAGGAAGCGGCGATCATGTGGCTCCCGCGCCACCTTCGGGCGCTGGGCGCGGCCGAGATCGCTTGTCTCAGCGATTTTCGTCGGCAGCGAGACGAATTCAGCCCGACGGTCAGCGGTATCGAGGACAAAATTGAGACGCGCAGTTCCTTCGTTCACGGTCGAAGTCCAGCATCGGTCAAGGCTGGCGAGTTCAAACCCAGACGCGGAATTGTCCGAAACCAGGTCCCCGCGAGCGGGATTTGATCGAGAAGTCGCGCCGTGTGTCGGCTGCGGCGTTCGCTGCGAAGAAGGTGGATCCGTCCCCTGTTGCTGTGGCATCATCTCCAAGGGGCCGAATTCTTCCGCGCCTCGTGCCCGACGAGCCCGTTACGGCGTCCGCTCCGAGACGCCGCACCAACACCCGCAGAGTTTGAGCCACCTTCGCGGGCGCCAAAGCGGAGGGAGGAACTCGGGATTCTCCTCCGCCGAGAGTGCGCCGTTGGCGGAGAGATTGTCGACCGCGTCCCCTCAAACGTCCAGCGTGCAATCAGATGAAAGGGCAGGCGTTTCGCCAAAGGTCGGCGGTCTTGTGCTGGGCCCAAAAGCAAGACGAAGAGACAAGTTGGCGATCTCACCGACGACAGGGCCAAGCCTTTGCCTAACGACCAACGATCCGCGATAGAGGATAGAGACGGACTCTCCGGCCACGCTTTCTTCGAGGGTGGACGATCGTTCACTGCAAAGTCGGAAGCGAACCATCATGGCCCGCTTCGTCTTCGGCGATGAACTCAAACCCGGCGAGCGTTGGAAGCGGCGGTTGCTCACCACTCGATGAAGCGCCGCTACGCACGCTGTATCTGCTAGTCGATCCCCGATCCGTCCGAGGCGCGATCCGCGCGCGCCGACTTGCGAGAGCCCCGCCGCTCGCTGGCTGGCGGACCCGAATGCAATTGGCCGCCATTTGCGACCAGCTCGACTGCCTGATCGACGAGGCGGCGCGGCGCGAGATGATCCTGGAGGCCTTGGCCTTCCTGGTCGAGCTTGAGATCGCGCGCAAGGACGGCCGGCGGATCGGGATCGCGGTCAAGATCGCCCACTTTCGGACGCTGCGTTCGGCGATCCCGTCCTCGCACCGCCATCCTCGACGCCTGGCCCACCACGGCCAAGTCGTTACCCTTCGCAGCGATAGCTGCCGCGTGCGCGAGAAACGGCGCTGGCCTCGTCCAGGCCGCGCGGTCGGGCACGCCTTCCGAAGGCGGCGGCAAGCACACGATCGAAAGGTCAGACTTTGGCGCCGCCACCAAGGGCTCGGTTTCGGATGTCGCTTGGACACCAGCGTCAACCGCGGCTGACTGGTGCTCGTTCCGCTCAAAATCGCAACTGTTAATATGGGGGAGACCGAGCATCAAGACGCGCTGTTTCCGGGGTTCGGCCGCGAGCGGGTCGTCGCGTTGCGAGCGCCCTGATCGCCCTGACGCTGATGCCGTTGGGGTGGCGATCAAGCGGCGCTTTCCCCGAAGCATTTTCACACGCCAAGGTACTCGGACCTAGAGCGCCGCAACACAACGAATTGAAGAGAGGATGCAGCCATGAAATCGACGTGGAAGAAGTTTGCTCGGCCGATAGCCAGGACGCCGAAAGAGGACGCAGACCCCCTGGGCTTCGCGAGGGCATTCGTCGACGAATATGAGGCCATCGAAAATGGGCATCACGCGCAATTGCGCGCATTCCTGGGTAAGGCCTATCACGTCTATCGCTTGTTTCAGCAATTCCCCGGCGCTTACGAGCAACTGAAGCAGGAAGCCTTCTGGGGGAGTCGAGCAACAGAAGCCGAAGGGCCTGACGACCTCGAAGCATGTCCTGTTGTTCATCATGCGACCGGAGACGCCGAACGATCGCACCCGAGCCTCCAAGTACGCCAAGATCCTCGACGGGCTCGCCCGCGACGGCCTCAGAGCCAGCGAAGTCCCGGAACGCATCAGGGCGCTCGGGGGCATTGAAGAGGCATACCTGCACTTCGTCGTCAATGGGCCGTTTCACACGAGCCTGTTCCCCGAAGAACCAGTGCGGCCGTCGGTCAGGCCCAAGCGGCCGCTCGGCAAACGCAAGCGAAAGCTGAGCCCCTGGACGGGACCACGCTTCTCAATCTTCGACAGGTGAAGCGGCGGAAGTGTGCGGTCGGACGACGCGATCGCCGGCTGACGGGATTTGCCCTTTCCCGCTGGCGCACCGGCGCCTGCCGCGCTCGGCGTGAGTCCGGGCCGATGGTGTAGATTGAGACAAACGCACTACTTGCTCTGTGGCGCCCGATCAGCCGACGCCGCCCACAGCGAGTTGTGTTCACGCAATCTCGGCGCTGCCGACATCGCCCGAATTGTCCATCCCATACGCGACCGTGGTGACCCGCGACCACAATTAGGAGCGGACTGCTCCCGAACGGTCTGCCCACGCAGTCGAGCCGGATGGCGCCCAAGCGCGTACGCCAGGCCCGAGATCGACCTCCAGCCCAACTGATGAAACGCTGCTGGCCGAACGATCGACGCGCTCAGCCGGATCGAAGCGGCCGCCACGATCTCCGTCGAGGAGCGGCGGCGCGGACCGACATGGCCGGCGCACGCGCGGGACCGCGTCGACCGCCGTCTTACGGCAGCAAGCAAGGAGCTTGAGGCGGCGTCAGCCGAGCTTGCGGCGACGCTGAGCGAAGACCCGAGGCCGGGCGAGACCTCCTGGACCTCACAAACGAAAGGAGCAATGACATGGACATGCGCCGCCGAATTGATGCGATGAAAGTCTGGCTGGACGAGCTCTTGGAGGCTTACGAGATCCCCGACCCCGACGAGGCGACCAAGGCCATCCTCACCGCGATCGTGAAAATTCAAGTGCGCCTGGCGCAGCATGCCGCAGGGGCGGTGGAAGCAGGCTGGGAAGATCCCCCGGAGGAGCCCCACGAGGGCGAGTCCGATGACTGAGCTTCCTTGCGAGTTGCGAGACACCAGTGCCGAAACCATCGCCAGATTGCGCGCGATGCACCTCTTCTCCGCCGCTGGCGACGACCAGCGAAAAAAGGAAATGACGGCCGACTTCACAAGGCTTGGAATGGACGATCTGCTGCGCGCAATAGTCATGGGCCCAGGGGATTTTGACGCCCTCATGCGCGTTGCCGCGAATTGCAGCGCTCGACCCCGATGACCGCGACGCCGTCGAAGTCTTGGCGCGCGCGGTGCGCTGGTCCGGCCTACAATGAGGTTGCCCTTTCGTTCCGCCTGGTCGATCATGCCGCGCCATGAGCGCGAGCATCTCGAGCGGCTGTCGCCGAAGAACGATGTCGCCGAGGCGATCCGCTACATGCTGCGTGCTGACCCGATGGCCTTCGTTCACCCGCTTCCTCGACGATCAAGCGAGGGAAGATTTTGCCTTTCGAACAACGCCGCCGAACGCGCCTTGCGCTGCGTGGCGGTCGGGCGCCGCAACTGGACCTTCGCCGGCTCAGACGGGGGGGCCGTCGCGCCGCAGCCGTCTATTCGCTGATCGAGACTTGCAAGCTCAATGCCGTCGATTCGCGCGCATGGCTCGCCGACGTCCTCGCGAAGCTGCCCGACCATCCCGTGCATCGCATCGGCGAGATGATGCCCTGGGCCTGGAAGGCCCGCCACGACGCCGCGGCACGCGTCACGACCGCCGTTGCCGCATAGCCAGCCTCGGCCCGTCACCGCCACCGCCAGCCCATACGTAAGCGCAATTCGGAGGCGACCATCCGAATTGCCTCACTGCCTCAGCGTCTCGTCGACAAACGCCAAATGGCGCGCCTCGCTGACTGGATTAGGAGACCCAGGATTTGTGTAGTTCACCCAGTTTTCCTCTTGACTAGCGTACAAGCTATCGGATCCGCGTGGCGTTGCTCGCCAACTGATACGCGCGAACGTCCCACCGCAGCTCGCGCCGCCGAGGAAGGAGGGAGAACCGTTGACGTTACGAAACCGACTGCTCAGTCGTAAGGAGGAATAGTGGTGAAAGTCGTAATCTGCACTATCAGAGGCGTTCGCCGCAGGACTCGCGTGACCCACTTCACCCTGAGACGGACGTGGAAGGCAGGATTGGGCAGGACACGCCTTCCAGCATCGCCCGTGAACGGCAAAGGTCCGCCCTAAGCGGTCGCCAGCACTAACGCTGCCGGAACAGGAACACGCCAGCGTTTTCCCTGCGAAAATTGTTCTTCTACCAATATCGTCAATGCAGAACGGATGGCGGCAAGATTCTGAGGTGGTTGTTTAGCCAGCAGCATGGCCACACGGACCGTTCCCCTTGCGTAAATTTCAAACAGTTCGTCCGGCGAATTGAGGTCCCACACACAATCGACAGTCGTTACATCGATATTGGAAAATCCGGCGTCCGCCAAAAGTTCTACGGCGGCACCTCGTCTTGCAAACTGATGGAAATCCGGTCCCGAGGGTATCGAAACGTCAGGGTGGCCGTGGGCCTTGATTGCTCCATACACAGCTGCAAAACAAGGAGAGGCTTCAGGTCCGCACCAAACTGTCATCGCGAACTTTCCACCCTGACGAAGCACGCGCCGAGCCTCTGCGAGGGCGCGCGGCTGATCGGGGACATGGCAAACGCCTAGGTTTGAGACGACGAAGTCAAATTCAGAGGCCTCAAACGGAAGATTCTGTGCGTCCGCTTCAATGAAGGTTGCCCCTGGTGCTCTTCGCCGTGCGAACGCCAGCATTGCCGGCGAAAAATCGATGCCGAAGACCTTGCAGCCGCGTCTCAACAGCGCTTCCGAAACGTTTCCTTGGCCACAACATAGGTCGAGCGCTTTCAAATTTTGGGAGGCATCGGCTGCATCCAACAAGCTATTGATCGCCTGATCCGAAGCAGACGCAAACAACTCGACATAGCCGAAAGCCCGCTTGGTATCCAGCCAGCCGCTGCGCTCCAAGTTTGCGAATGCTGAGAAATCGCTCACGTCGTTGCCCGGCTAGCCATGCCGACCAGCTTGACACTTATACCGATTATCCTGCCTACGGGACCAGGGGAATGCGCACTGTTGGCGCAACCCCTCCGTCCAGCCCTCGGGCGGCTTCGTCACCGACTCCGGCCTTTCAGCAAGCGCAAGGAAGCCTGGGAGTCTGCCCAGAGCGGTCTGCCAATTCAGTTGCGAACTATGCATCTCGATGAAAACCGAAGTTCCTGACCCCGCCGTCAGACCGGCCACAGGTCGAAGTCTGGTAGCGATGATGGCTGGCTCGAGGACAGAAAAGTTCCCTCGAGCAGATAATGGCCCTCCTTTGTGTGCCGCGTGGATCAGCGTCCGGTCGCGCACTACCGCTCTTTGCGCGCCATGTGGGGGTGGCAGTGGTGGCAGCTCTAGGCGCGCTTCTGCTTGCCGGCACCTTTGTTATGTCGCTTGCAGCAAGTGCCGCGACGGTGCTCACCGCTAAGAATGGCATGACGGTGTACGTCTTCGACAAGGATGAAGGTGGGAAGCCGACCTGCTACGATGCGTGCGGCCAGAAATGGCCACCATATCTTGCCCAGAGCGGCGGAAAGATGGAAGAGGGCTGGGCCACCACAAAGCGGAAAGATGGGCGGCTGCAATCGACCTATGACGGCAAGCCGCTCTACTTCTATGCCGGCGACAAGAAGAAGGGTGACAAGACTGGGGATGGCATAGGCGGTGTTTGGCATATCGTCAGCGAATAACCGTACTCCGTCCGACGGCGCTCTGAATATGTTGCGGCAATATAGCGTGTAACCCTTCGGCGTAGTCGCCAGCATATCGGTCAGCTTCGCGTCGCTGTGGTCGATGATCTGAGCGGCCCGTGGATCAGCAGATCACCGAGGCCGCAGACATCCACAGCTTCGCGTGTTCCCCGACGCGCGAGGCCGCTGTTGAAAACTTCACAGCAGCCTCGTCCGGCACACATCCCCGCACCGCTCTCGATGTCACCGCCGCGACCGAAGGCGTGCTCGATGCAATACCCCATAACGCGCGCGCACGCGGCTGGTCGACAAAAATGGTCGATGATGCGCCACAGTCGCCTTAAGGCGGCTGCGGCGCATAGCTCGCCGGATCGACCTGCGCTGGCCGTCCCGGCAGTGACAGCATCGCGACGTCGGGCGCCGTTTCGGCAATGACCTTGGCGCGGCGGATGACGGCGAGACGGCGGGCGCGCAGGCGGATCGCCTCAAGCTCCATGGCCGTAGCGCAGCGAACGCTTGCGCGGAGCGCAGCCATTCTTAGGCAAGGTCCTCAAGGAGCGCCTTCGCATCCTTCAGATCGGCAGTTTTGAAGCCTTCGGTGAACCAGCCGTAGATCGGCGCCAGCAGGTCGTGGGCGTTCCGCCGCTCGCCCCGATCGGCCCAAAGCCGGGCAAGATCGCAGGCGGCTCGAAGCTCGAAGATGCGCGACGATTGGTGACGCGCGGCGGCGAGCGCGGCGTCGAGGGCGGCCTCGGCGCCCCGAACGTCGTGGGTGTCGCGAGCCAGGCAGGCGCGCGCGCGCAGCCGGTGCAGCTCCGCCGTGCAAAGGTGCTCGCCTTTCGCCTCGGCCCGGGCCAAACCCTCCTTGATCGCAGCCAGCGCCTCGTCCGGTCGGTCGAGCCGCAGCCAGGCGTCGGCGAGCAGCATGAGGAAATATGTGTGAATAGAGACAGTGCCCATGGCCGCGCGCCGGTCGAGGAAATTTCGCATCTCCTCGGCGGCGCGATGATCCCGCTCCTCGCGGACGGCGCGCCATGCGGCCAGGATGCGCGCTTCGGGGTAGTATATGGCGAGCCCGTGCTCGTCGACGAGCCGCGCGAGCAGAATGGTGCGGCGGTCGAGCTCCTCGAGTTCGCCAACGAGCTGAAGCAACATCGAGCCCCAGTTGTGGGCGTGCACGACCACCTGCGGTTGGCCCAGCGCCATCGCGTGCGCGATGCCCTCCGCGTTACGGGCCAGCGCCCGCTCCGGATACCCCAGAAGAAAGAGAGCAGTGCTGCTCTGGGTGAGGCCGCACTCCCGGGCGTCGTGGCCGCCAAAGGTCAGCGCATGCGTTCCATGCCGCCCGACCTCGTAGAGGGCGAGCATATGGTCCACGTGGTGACAAGTCGCTTCCAGATCACCGCGGAACAGACGCGATGCGAACAGCGCATGGTGCGCCTGCACCTCGTGATCGGCGTCGCCGTCCGCTCGGGCCTCCGCCAGGAGTGCGTCGCCTACCGCGACAGCGGAAGCGAATTCAGCGCGCACATTATAGACGCGCCAGAGGTTCCAGCGCGCGCGAAAGCGGCCCTCGCGGTCGCCAAGTTCCCGGGACAACTGATCCGCGCGCTCGTGTGCCGCCTGAGCTTCAGAAGACGCCGGGCCGAGCGTATTGGTGAGCGCGACGCCGAGGCCGCCGAGCAGCTCGAGCTCGAGGCGCTGTCGATCGGGCGAGGACGGCATTCCCCGGAGCAAGCCGACGGCCCGGGAGAGCGAGTTCGCCGCCTCTCGCATCGCCGACCGGCCGAGGGCCGCGCGACCGGCCCGCGCCCATGCATCCGCCGCGCGTTCGTCGAGCCCGGCTTCAGTCAGGTGATATGCGAGCAGCTCGGGTTGAGTTTCGACGACAACCGGAAACCGCTCCTCGAACACCTGCGCGAGGCGAGCGTGCAGCTGCTGGCGTCTGGACTTGAGCAACGACTGATAGGCGGCGTCCTTGACCAGCGCGTGCTTGAAACTGTAGGTCGCGTCGGGCGGGCTGCCACGGCGAAACACGAGCTCGGAGCCGACCAGCTGGTCGAGCCCGATTTCCAACTGCTCCTGCGGCCGGTCGGCGACTGAGGCGAGCAACTCGTGGGAGAACTCGCGGCCGATCACGGCGCCGATCTGGGCGAGTTCCTTGACCGTGGCCAGCCGGTCGAGCCGCGCCATCAGCGAATCGTGCAGGTTCGCCGGGATCGCAAGCGGCGGCAACGGGCCCGCAAGCTCGTAGTGATCACCAGCATCGGTCAGCAGGCCCAATTCGAGCATTGTCCTGGTCAGCTCCTCGAGGAACAAGGGCACGCCGTCGGTACGCTCGAGGATCTGATCCAGGATCTCGGCCGGCAGCGCCTTGCCGCCGGTGACCCGAAGGGCCATCGCAGCCCCCTGACGCCGGCCGAGGCGGTTGAGCGGCAGCGCCGTCACGTGCGCCTGGCCCGACCACGGCGGGCTGAACTGCGGGCGGTGGGTGATCACTACGAGGACAGGCAGCGACGCGCGCTCGCTCGACCACCATGTCGAGCAGCTCCAGAGTCGAGGGATCGGCCCAGTGCAGGTCTTCATACAGCTGGAGCACGGGCCGCTCGAGGGCGAGCCCGGCCAGCTGTTCCATCAGGACCTCGAAGGTGCGCTGCTTCTGGCGCTGCGGGCTAAAGTTCAGGGCGGGGTAGCGATCATCAGTCGGGACGCCCAGCAACGCCCCGACCAGCGGCGCCGCCTCGTCCAGCTGCTCGGCGCCTTGGGCGAGCAGCGCCTCCAGCTTGGCGAGTCGGTCTTCGGGTTCGTCATGGGAGGCGAAGCCCGCCGCCCGCTCCAGCTGCGCGACGATTGGATGGAGCATGCTATTGGTGTGGTAGGCCGAGCAGAAATGGCTGATCGCGATGTGCGGCTCGTCCGTCAGCTTCTCGCGAAGGGCGCGCAGCAGGCGCGATTTGCCAATGCCCGCTTCGCCCGCGATCAGGACCACCTGGCCGTCGCCGTCCTTGGCCCAGCTCCAGCGCTCCAGCAGCATGGCCAGCTCGTGCTCACGTCCGATCAGTGGCGTCACGCGCTGCCCATGGAGGGCCTCGAAGCGGCCATCGGCGGAGCCTTCGCCCTGGACACGGAAGGCCGCGACCGGCTCTGAGAAGCCCTTGATCCGGATTGGACCGAGGTCGGCCAGCTCGAACAGACTGCCAACCAGCCGCCGGGTCGCCTGGCTGATGACGACGCTGCCGGGCGCGGCCAGCGTTTGCAGCCGGGCGGCAAGGTTCGGCGTCTCGCCGACCACGGCGCGCTCCCTCGCCTCGCCTTCGCCCACAGGCTCGCCGACCACCACGAGTCCGGTCGCGATCCCGATCCGCGCCGCTAGCCGATGGCCGCCGACCTCAAGCGCCCCTACCGTTTGGACGAGGGCGAGGCCGGTCCGCACCGCCCGCTCGGCGTCGTCCTCATGCGCCTGCGGCCAGCCGAAATAGGCCAGTACGCCGTCGCCCATGAACTTGGCGATGTGGCCCTCGAAGCGCAGGGTCTCGCCGGCCACGGCATTCTGGTAGACACGAATGGCCGCGCCCATCTCCTCGGGATCGAGCGCCGCCGACAACGCGGTCGAGCCGACAAGATCGACGAACATCACGGTCAGCTGCCGCCGCTCAGCTGCAGAAGGCCGCGCCGGTCGCGGAGCCTCGGCTGGGGCGCTTGGTCCTGCTTGTCGCGCCAAAGCAGGCTTGGCCAGGGCGGCGATCGCTTCTAGGAGCTTGCGGCGATGCCCGACGATGGTGACGCCAATGTCTTTGAGGTCATCGGCGGTCAGCTTCGGGAGAATGTCGGCCGCAATCTCGTTCTCTTGGAACGCCTGTTCGTAGCGCTCCAGCCCCAGCTCTCGCAGCCACGCCAAGATATCCACGGCGTTCCTATAAGATAATCAAATCACGCCACACTGACGCTATCAGAACGACGATCCGCACACCACCGATCCGGCCGCGCGGTCAAACCACGTCAACGGCCACCTTGAATCGAAACGGGTCTAGAGCGTCCTGCTTTTGGGTTTACGCGTATCCTGCGTTCTTGAGGTATGCGGCGCATTCGGCGGGCGGGTACTGGGCGAGGATTTTGCCGCAGGCGTCGGAGATCGCTTCGTAGCTTCGCGCTCCCGCTTTTCGCAGCAGAGTCTTGAACTTGGCGAAGACCTGCTCGATCGGATTGAGGTCGGGGGAGTATTTGGGCAAAAAGATGAGGTGGGCTCCAACATTGCGGATTGCCTTCCGCACCGCCTTTCCCTTGTGGGAGCCAAGATTGTCGAGGATGACAATGTCGTTGGGTTTGAGAGTCGGGATGAGGAACTGCTCGACATAGGTGCGAAAGCGCTCGCCGTTGATCGGACCGTCGAACACGCAGGGCGCCTCGATGCGGTCGTTGCGCAACGCGGCGAGGAAGGTCGCGGTCTTCCATTTGCCCTGCGGGACCTTATCGATGAGGCGCTCACCGCGCGGGTCCCAGCCGTAGAGCCGTGTCATGTTGGTTTTGGTCCAGGTCTAAGACCAGCCGCGAGGCATCGACGCGCTTCTGGCGGCTTCGCCAACGCGCTCTGTGACGCGTTATGTCCGCACGATCCGGCTCGCGCGCGATGAGCGTCTTTTTTTGAGCGTGACGCCGAGGCGGCGGAAGAAGCGGCTCATCATCGCGGTGTCGGCTTTGACCCCGCGCTCGGCCATCAACCAGTCGCAAAGCGCCTTAAGCGTGATGTCGGATTTCTCGCGTCTCAGCACTTCGAGAAATTCTCGATGCGGCTCGAGTTTCGGACGGAGGTATCCGCCTGGGGCCCGGATGGAGGATGGAGGCTTGTCGACCGGTTGAGAAAGCTGCGGGGGGATAAAGCCCGGAAGGGCGACGTCTCGGCGCGAAGAGCCGGGCTTGACGGGCTGCGAGGTCGAACGCTTGACGATACGCGACATGGCTCGAACCTAACTCGAACACAAACTCCCGGCCGCAAACGCGAGTATGACACACGCAGGCGCTCGTTAGCCCGGCGTCGACCAGCCACGGCGCGGGGCTTTACGTTAGGCCATCCAAGCAGAATCAGTCGTCGAAAAAGTGCTCTAGGTCCGGGCGGCGTTCGATTATGGCTCGCGCACGTTCCTGCAACTTGCCCTGTATCCGTTCAAGAAATGGAGTGCCGACCTCCACGTG
The DNA here is from genome assembly GCA_963764955.1 of uncultured Alphaproteobacteria bacterium. Lineage (GTDB taxonomy): Bacteria > Pseudomonadota > Alphaproteobacteria > Rhizobiales > Beijerinckiaceae > Roseiarcus. The sequence continues at coordinate 176,479 of CAVXVE010000031.1, forward strand.
CAAGCCCTGGTGCAGCGCGATTTCGTCAGTTGTGTCGCGTAGCTCGGGGTGCGCTTCCAGAATCTCATTGATCCTATCTCGGAGGCGCGCATTCTTATGTCGCAACTCGTCCGCGGGACGTGGCTGTCCCAGAGTTTCCGGCTCCATTGGAGCAGGCGCAGTACCCTCGACCTTGTCGGGTCTCGCGGAAGGGTCAGGAGGAGGCTGCAACTCGGAACTCGGGTTTTGCGGTATGTCAGGGAAGTCCGGAGGCAGAGTTGGTGGCCGGACGGGCACAGGCGGTTCGGGCTGGAATCTGTCGTCGTTTGGTATGGGCATGGCGTTAGTCCTCTGGAAGTGAGGCTAACCACGATCGAACCTCGTTTGTTCCGAGGAGCTCCCCTCGACACTCTCGACCGGACGCGAAGCGCCGCCCGCCGAGAACCGACGTTATCTTGGCACTGGCGAAGGAAGAATAGATTTGAAATCCTTTCGCTTGGCGGCGCGATCCATAGCGGGACAGCGATCGCCGTGACGAGAAGCCCTAACGCGATTAGACCAGCAGGCGTACCCCGTGCCGTCGCAGCACTCGCGCGGGGCCTTTTGCAGCTCGATATGTAGCAACGCAGCAACGACAGCCCGAAGTAGATCGGGGGTATCGCCATGAGCGTACAATCCTGCCTGTTCGCGCTTGACTTCGTATTGGGCGGGGCAGTGGGTTTCGTGATCGGCGGCTTGGGTACGACCGTTTTCGTCGTGGACCGGCATTGCGGCCCGGCCTTCGGCTACTAGGGTTGCGAGACTCTGGACAGCCAACATTCGCAATGAAGGTCATGATCAAGGCCATCGGGTCGCCCGAGCGGGCCGGCAGGATCGCACCGTGAACGACAGAATGACAGCACTGGAACGAGCTTTTCGGTTGGCCAAGTCCGGGCGCGTTGCGGGACTTACAGACATCACCGCATTACTTAACCGCGAAGGATATGCTGCCAACCACATTCAAGATCCGCTTCTAAGGCGACAACTAATCGATTTAATCAAAACTGCGCGTACGCAGAGTGTGAGTTCCGATCTGCCCACCCGCCCGCAATTGATATATTCCTCGTTCGAAAGCTGGTAGGGCTATTGCTATCATCGATGACGGTGGCTGAGAGCCAACGCGAGTTCTAACACAAGGGACCGCGAACTCCCCTCGGTAACAGTGGGGGTTATTATGAGATGCTATTTCTTGCGCGCCGGACATATCGCGGCCTTCGAGGAACTCACCGAACTCTCTGAAGAACAGGCGACTGCGAAGGCTCATGCGCTATTTGCAGAGCGCAGGCACCTTTTCGAGGGCTTCGAGGTGTGGGATGGTCCGCGCGTCCTTATCGGGCATCCCCAGCCAGAGAGCACAAGCGCCAACGCAGTCGGCATCTGCCGCTGGCCAGTAGAGACACTGCAGAAGTTGCATTCATGAGATTGCGGAACGCGACATCCCTGTCTCTCGCCGCCATCGGCCTCGCCGGCGCGTTTATCACGCCCGCTATCGCCCCTTCGGGGGAACTCAAGACCCTGCGTTTCGCATTTCAAGGCGAGCTCAAATCGGTCGATCCCTACCAGATCAACGAGAGCTTCAGCCTTAGCCTCAACGGCGCTGTTTACGAGGGGCTGGTGCGCCGCGGGCCGGACATGAAGATCCAGCCGGCGCTCGCAACGAGCTGGGAAATTCTCGATCCCCTGCACTGGCGCTTCCATCTTCGCAAGGGCGTCAAGTTTCACGAGGGCCAGGATTTCACCGCCGACGATGTCATATTCTCCGCCCATCGCGTTCTGGGAGCCGGTTCGGACCTCAAGGGCGTTGTCCCCCCGGACGCCGAAGTCGTGAAAGTGGACGACCATACCGTCGACTTCCTACTCAAGACGCCCAATCCACTGCTGATCAATCAGTGGGAGACCTGGGTCATCTTCTCCAAGAGCTGGTCGGAGGCGCATGACGCGACCGAGGCGACAGCGATGAACGCGACGACCACACCCTACGCGGCGCTGCACGCCAACGGCACCGGGCCATTCATCCTGGTCAGCCACGAGCCCGGCGTGAAGACGGTCTGGAGACGGAATCCCAATTGGTGGGATACGCCGACCCACAACATCGATCAGGTCGTGTTCACGCCGATCCCGAACGCCGCAACGCGCGTCGCCGCACTGCTCTCCGGCGAGATTGACTGGATGGATCCGGTGCCGCTTCCCGATCAGGCGCGCGTCAATGCAAACCCGACCACGGCGGTGCTCGCCGGACCCGAGGCCCGCACCATTTTCCTCGGCATGGACCAGTCGCGCGACGAGCTCGGCCATTCCAGCGTCAAGGGCAAGAACCCTTTCAAGGACGTGCGGGTGCGCAAGGCGTTCTATCTGGCGATCGACGAAGACACGATCGACAAGAAGGTCATGCGCGGACAGGCGACGTCGTCCGCGCTTATGGTCGCCCCTTCGCTCTTCCCGCTCGCAAAGGATTTCCATCGCCTGCCCTTCGATCCCGAGGCGTCGAAGAAGCTCTTGGCCGAGGCCGGCTATCCGGACGGATTCGAGGTGCAGCTCGATTGTCCCAATGACCGCTATGTCAACGATGAGCAGATCTGCCAGGCGGTGGTCGGCATGCTCGCGCGCGTCCACGTCAAGGTCGATCTCAACGCTCAGCCGAAGTCCAAGTTTTTCGCCCAGGTCTTGCAGGCAGGGGGTTACGACACGTCTTTCTTTCTCTTGGGCTGGACGCCATCGACGCTCGAGAGCTTCAACGTCTTCCAATACATCATGGGCTGCCGAGACCCGAAGACCAACTGGGGCAGCAACAATCTGGGCGGCTATTGCAACCCGAAGGTCGACGCGCTCGCTCGTCAGGCGCTTGCGGAGCCCGATGAGGCGAAGCGTGACGCGGATTTTGCCGAAGCCTGGCGCATCTCGCTCATGGACGACGTCGCCTATATTCCCTTGCACCAGCAGCCGCTCGCCTGGGGAATCTCCAAGTCGCTGCACGTGATCCAGCCGCCGAACAATTTTTACACCTTCCGATGGGCCAGGATGGATTGAGGCGGCATCGTGAGGCGCCCCTGGCGCCAATCTTGCCGGGCATGGGCCGAACGCAAAATCTGCAGCGGCAGACGGGTTCGCCATGCGCCGTCCACCGTGGAGCGCCGCCATGATCGCCTTCGTCTTACGCAGGCTGCTCGCCTCCATCGGCGTCATGATCGCGGTCGGGCTCATCGCCTTCGCGATGTTCCGCTTTGTCGGCGATCCCGTGAACCAGATGGTCGGTGTTGAAACTTCCGTTGCTGAGCGCGCAGCGCTGCGCCATCAGCTCGGCCTCGACGATCCCGTGATTTTGCAGGCCGGGCGGTTTCTGCTCCATGCCGCGACGCTCGACTTCGGCGTCTCCTATCAATTCAGGCAGCCAGTCGCCAAGCTGATTGGCGAGCGGCTCCCGGCCACACTCGAACTCGCGCTCGCCGCTTCGCTCCTTTCCCTGGTTGTCGGGATTCCTATGGGCGTCTACGCCGCGCTGAGGCGCGAGGGCGCGTTCGCGAGGCTCATTCAGGCGTTCTCGCTGATCGGCATCTCGCTGCCGACCTTCCTGGTTGGCGTGCTGCTCATCTATCTCTTTGCGGTCATCTTGCGCTGGCTTCCCTCGTTCGGGCGTGGCGAAGTGGTGAGGATCGGTTCATGGTGGACGACAGGGCTCTTGACCGTCTCGGGTCTCAAGTCGCTCATCATGCCGGCGGCCACCCTCGCGCTTTTTCAGATGACGCTCATCATGCGCCTAGTGCGCGCGGAGATGCTCGAAGTTCTGCGCGCCGACTATATCCGTTTCGCCCGCGCAAGAGGGCTTTCCGATCACGCGGTGCATTTTCGCCACGCCTTGAAGAACACGCTCGTACCCGTGATGACGGTCGTTGGCCTTCAATTGGGCTCGATCGTCGCGTTTTCGATCATCACCGAGACGGTGTTCGCGTGGCCCGGCATGGGGCAGCTCTTCCTGCAATCGATCCAGAACGTCGACATTCCAATCATGGGCGCCTATCTTCTTTGCGTCGCTGCGCTATTCGTCGCGCTCAACCTGGTCGTCGACCTTCTCTATGTCTGGGTGGATCCGCGGCTCCGGGCGAACGTCAATCAGGCGCGCGTTTAGATGAGCGAGGCAGCCCCGGCGCGATCACGAGGCGGACGGACGCGCATCGTGTTCGGGAGGTTTGCTGACAATGACGCGCTGGCGAGCTTTCTCGCCTCGCCAGTGACTGTCGTGGCAGGTCTTGTAGCATTTGCTCTGTTCGCCGTCGCCGCGCTTGCGCCATGGATCGCGCCGACCGATCCCTTCGATCCCGCGGCCAATTTCCTGTCGAACTCGTTGACCCCCCCACGCTTCGTCGAGGGCGGCGATCCTCAGTTTCTGCTCGGAACGGACGATCAGGGGCGCGACATGTATTCGGCGATCCTCTACGGTTTGCGCGTCTCGATGCTGATCGGCGGCTTGAGCGTTCTGCTCGGCGCCGCGGTCGGCGTAACGCTGGGCCTGATCGCGGGCTATGCCGGGGGTTACGCCGGGGCGATCATCATGCGGGTCGCCGACGTTCAGCTCACCTTCCCCGCGATCCTGATCGCGCTGCTCGTCGACGGCGTCGTGCAGCCGTTCCTCAAGCCGGAGACCCGTCACGACAGCGCCGTAGCGGTACTTACCGTCTCGATCGGCCTTTCGTTCTGGGTGCAATATGCGAGGACCGTGCGCGCCTCGACCCTGGTCGAGAAGAACCGCGACTATGTGCAGGCGCGGTGCAGGCCGCGCAACTCATTGGCCTTGGTCCCTTGCACATTGTGACGCGCCACATCCTGCCCAATGTGATGGGCCCCGTGCTCGTCATCGCCACCATCAATCTCGCGCTCGCCATCATCACCGAGGCGACGCTCTCCTTCCTTGGCGTCGGCCTGCCGCCCACCCAGCCCTCGCTCGGGACCCTGATACGCATCGGGCAGAACTATCTCTTCTCAGGAGAGTGGTGGATCGTCGTGTTCCCCAGCCTCACGCTTTCCGCTCTGGTGCTCGCCGTCAATTTGATCGGCGACTGGCTGCGCGACACCCTCAATCCCCGGCTCAAATGAGCGACCCGCTGCTCTCTGTTCGGGACCTGTCGGTAGCCTTCGCCACGCGCCGGGGCCCGGTGCTCGCGCTCGACGGCGTCTCCTTCGACATCGCGCCGGGCGAGGTTCTCGGCGTGGTCGGCGAATCCGGGGCGGGCAAATCGCTGACCGGCCTCGCTATTATCGGACTTCTCGATCCTCCGGGCCATGTCGCGGGCGGCGAAATCTGGCTCAACGGCGAGCGCATCGACAATCTCACGCCGGCGCGAATGCGCGCGCTGCGCGGGCGTCGCATCGGCATGATTTTCCAGGATCCGCTGACCAGCCTCAATCCGCTGTTGCGCGTCGGCGATCAACTGACGGAGACGATACTCGCGCATATGTCGCTCACGCGCCGACAGGCGCGGCAGCGGGCGATCGCCTGGCTCGGCGAGGTCGGCATTCCCTCGCCAGCGAAGCGCATCGACGGCTATCCGCACGAATTCTCGGGCGGGATGCGCCAGCGGGTCGTGATCGCGCTGGCGCTGTGCGCCGAACCCACCCTGATCATCGCCGACGAGCCGACGACCGCTCTCGACGTCTCGGTGCAGGCGCAAATCATCGCGGTTCTCAAGAAGCTGACGCGCATCCATGCGGCCGCGGTCATGCTCATCACGCACGACATGGGCGTGATCGCCGAGATGGCGGATCAGGTGGCCGTGATGTACGCCGGCCGCATCGTCGAGATGGGCGCGATCGCCGACGTGGCGCGCCGGCCGCTCCACCCCTACGCCGTGGGATTGATGGCGGCGATCCCGACGCTCGAAGCCCGCGCCGGCCGCCTCACACAGATCCCGGGAGCGATGCCGCGGCTGTCCGCGATTCCGCGGGGCTGCGCCTTCAACCCGCGCTGCCCCAGGGTCTTCGGCCGTTGCGAGGTCGAGCGGCCGCCGCTCATTACGGTCGGCTATCGGGGCGCGGCGTGCTGGCTTTACGACGCGGAGGGGGCGCTGGCTGCGGCGACGGCGGAGAAAAGCCGATGAGTTCCGCGCGACTTGTCGAAGCGCACGATCTCAAGCGTGTGTTTGACGTTTCGCAGCCCTGGCTCTCGCGCCTCATCGATCGCGAGCCGCGCCGCCTTCTGAAGGCTGTCGACGGTGTCGATTTTGCCGTCGATCGCGGAGAGACGCTCGGGATTGTCGGCGAATCGGGTTCCGGCAAGTCGACGCTGGCGCGCATGGTCGTTGGACTTCTGCGGCCAAGCGCCGGGCAGGTGCTGGTCGAGGGCGTGGATCTCTTCGCGACCAGCGATCCCGCGGCGCGGCGCGATGTCAGGCGGCGTATCCAGATGATTTTTCAGGACCCCTACACCTCGCTCAATCCGCGGTGGCGCGTCGGCGCCATTGTCGACGAACCGATTTTCGCGTTTCGACTCATGGAGGGTGGCTCCGGTGGTGCCGCACGGGCTTCAGGCTTTCTCGGGATTACCGGGAGAACCAGCGAACTCCTTCGCCTCGTCGGCCTCGATCCGGCCGATGCGCGCAAATATCCGCACCAATTCTCCGGTGGGCAGCGTCAGCGGATCGCGATCGCGCGCGCACTCGCTTCGAACCCGGACTTCATCGTCTGCGACGAGCCGACCTCGGCGCTCGACGTCTCAATCCAGGCCCAGATTCTGAACCTTCTGCGCGACCTGCAGGAGAAGCTCGGGCTCGCCTACCTCATGATCACCCACAATCTCGCCGTCGTGCGCTTCATGGCTACACGGATCGGGGTGATGTATCTCGGACGCTTCGTCGAGATCGCCAAGACCGACGACCTGTTCATGCGGCCCCGTCACCCCTACACGCGCGTGCTTCTCGACGCCGTGCCGGATCTCACGCTGAGCGGGCGCACACGCACGCCGGTCGGCGGCGAGCCGCCGAACCCGATTGACCCCCCACCCGGCTGCCCGTTCCATCCTCGCTGCGCCCTCGCGATCGAGCGCTGCAGGAGCGAGGTTCCGCCCTTCCGCGACAATGTCGCCTGCCATCTCGCGCATGACGATCCCAATTGGCTGGCGCGACCATGATTTACTCGGCAACGGGTAAAATTTCCGGTGCTGACGAACTGTAGCCGTGGTTGCTGAGCGGCGGAAGTTTCTCCGAGATCGGGCTCCGAACCGCATCACTCACACAACGGATCCGTGCAGGATCTGCTCGGAGACGCCCGTGATGTGGCCCGTGCGGTCGCTGCAACTCCGGGAATACGCGAAGGCCTGTCGCCGTCGCAAGAAAGTCGAGATGCTCTTTGCTCATCTGAAGCGCATCCTCAGACCCTGAGACATCACTTCGCTTTGCGCGGACCTCCTGGTGGACCTGAGGGGATTCGAACTTCGGCTTCTCGGGAATGCGTTCGTGGATGTCCGGCAATTTGTCGGTGAGCCTGAAGGCCAAGGATTCGATTTCAGAATCCCCGGCTGTGAAGTCCAGATCAGACAGGCCCGAAGTTCAATGCCATCTTCGCGGCGTGCCGCAGGAGGCACCCAGTCCGCGGTCCGCCAGCGAATCCTCTCCCTCGCGGAATTGATTGCATGCGCAAACCATATCACCGCCAGTCGCTATCGCATCGGAGAAAGCGCTGTCGTTCTCGTGACGACGCCCCTGCTACCAGATCTCAAGTATTGTTCCTGCTAACCTCACACGCAACAGAAGGCGCCATCTCATTCTCTTCTTCGCTGGCTCGGTTCGCCGATCCGTTCGAACGCCCAAGCTCGAGTTGTTCAACGGGCTGGGAGGATTTGCGGCAGGAGGCAAGGAATATGTGACGATCCTCGGGCCCGGCCAATCGACGCCGGCGCCCTGGATCAACGTCATCGCCAATCCGAGCTTCGGCTTCCAGACCGCGACCGAAGGCAGCGGCTACACTTGGTCTGCCCACAGCCGCGAAAACCAGTTCACCCCGTGGTCCAATGATCCTGTCAGCGACCCCCCGGCGAGGCTTTCTATCAGAGTTTCACAAGACTGAACGCGCCCCGGGCCCCGCTATTGTCCGCGCTGGTGCCGCTTGTCGTTCCGGATTGCGGGTTCCAGAGGAAGAAGTAGGAATGTGGAGGTGAAGTCACCGTCCAACCCGCCACGGTAGTATTGAAGCGGAGCTGGCCGTTGGTGGCGCCAGCGAGATTGCGGCGCCGCCCTCTGCCGCTAATGTTGCGGCGCAGCATATCCGCGTGGGCGCTCTTTCCAAGCCGGCTAGTGCGACATCAGCACCGGCAGGGATTGCTGATGCATGAGATCGAGCGTCACCCCGCCGAACAACCCTTCGTAAATCCGGGAATGCCCGAAGGCGCCGGCTACGATGAGATCGGCGTCCTGCGTGTCGAGGTTGGCGAACAGCGCCTCAACCGCGGTCAGATCGCCAGCGTTGGTCCAGTCGGAGATGTGTTCGGCCTTGACGCCGTGCGCCGCCAGGTGATCGACCAGCATCTCGGCTGACTTGCGCAGGGCGCTCGGCCGCGACGAGAAGGCGAACAGGGTCACCTTCTTCGCCCGTTCGAGCAGCGGCATGGCGTCATGGACGGCGCGCAGGGCCTCGCGCCCGCCGTTCCAGGCGATCACGACGTTGTCGCCCACGGGCCCGGGCGTCCATTCCGGCGGCAGCATCAGCATCGGCGCGCCGGATTCGAGCAGCGCCCGGTCGAGAGCGCCGCGGCGAATGACGCTGTGCGCCAGGCTTTCCGGCCCGGGCGCGATCATCAGGTCGATGCAATGGGTGAAACTGTCGGATTCGCCCGGCTTGTCCGCCGGCACAAAAACGGTCGTCAGACCCGATAGGCGCGTCGTGTCGCTGAACGTCCGGTTGACCTCAGCTGCGGTCTCGGCCTCTTGGCCCGCGGAAGGCGCGCTAACGTCGACGCCGATCAATCGCGCCCCGTGCGCCTTGGCCAACGAGACGGCTAGGCGGATCCGCTCCACCACCTCGACCGTGGAATTGAGATAGACGAGGATGTCTTTATAGGCCATGTCACCCTCATGTGCGGCAGCCGCACCCCGGACGCGCCTCCAGCGAGTTAGCCCGTCTCATTCGCCTCGGAGACACGTTACCGAGGCCGCGTCGGATCAGCTTGGTCGACCATTGGACTGTACCATCCGGCGCGGTCTTGTCGACGAGCGCATTCGACCGACATCCGCCTGATTGCTGCCGGTTAAGGTCCAGCCTGCGACCGCATCGCGCTCTTGGCAAGCTCGAACCGTCTGGGAAGGCGTCTTGAAGCCGGTCGTGCCGCGCTATCGCGGCAAGCTGTCGCGCCGACGCCGGCTTCGCCAATTCCGAAGTCTACGAGTACCTCGAGGGCGAGGGGATCAAATTCGCCATCCGGCTACCAAGAAACAACGTCTTGCAGGAACGCATCGGCTATCTGCTCAAGCGCCCTCTCTCCGCGGACGCACGCCAGCGAGAGCGACTCGCGCCGTGACGCGTGGGACGCGCTCGTGACGTTTTACGATGGGCCGGATGAACCCGCATGACCGCCGAACGGACAGCACGAGCGCAATAATGGTAATTATGGTTAGACAGCTTTTATGAAGCAAAAGATTTTAATCCCGGCTCTGCTTTTAATCATGTTAACGATAGGGGCTGGCAGCTTTCTGGCTGGCTACCGATTATATCCACGTAGGCATCCGCTCCCGCCACCTGTGATAGGGCATGCCTACGTCCGTGAATTGGCCATTTTATCGCAAGCAGAGGAGATTGATCACCCAGTGATGCTTATGCTAGGCGATAGTATTACTGAATTAGCATATTTACCTTCGATTTGCAGTGGCGCGATATTCAACGCAGGCGTCGGAGGTGCTACCCTTGCAAATACTTTAAACTTGGCTCCAAGAATTTTGAAACTGATCAAGCCATCAAAAATCATTATTGCGATTGGCACGAATGATGCGCAAACTGCGGTCGCAACGCCCTTGGATATTTTTGCTTCGCAATTCAGGGCGCTGATTGAGGAAGTTCGTGCGAACGGAACGGAATTATACGTCACGACAATTCCCCCTATCGCAATGGAGGGTCAGCGGGTTGTCGACCCGACTCGCATTTTGAAACTCAACCAAATTATCCGAAACCTCGCTAAAGTAACAGGTGCGCATGTTATTGATTTCTTTGGCGGGATGCAGCCCGTGGATGGCTTTCTGCCTAGCGCCCTCACTATTGACGGCATCCATTTGACCCCCGCTGGTTACAATCGTTGGCTGCGCACTTTGTCTTCAGCCTGTTCTTAGTTTCCACACGAGAGAATGCTGGTTTCAGCGGCGGGTGGTTCTCAAGGTTCCGAAATCTCGCGACCTTATAAAGCGTTAGCATGGTCGAGCGCGACAGCGCTTTGGCCACAGGTTCGAGGCCCTTCGCGGTTTGGGCGGGTTTTGCGCTCTCCTGCTTGACGCCTGCGAGCCCACCGTGGCGGGAACCCGGAAAATCGCGCCGATTCTGGCGATCGGATACTCGAATGGAGGCCGAGCTTAAGCTGCAGCGGCGTCCGCGCGCATGCGCTCGATCATGGCGCGCGCGCCGTTCGAGCGCTGCGGCGTAAGATGCTGCTCCAGGCCCAGCGCACGAAAGGCGCCCAGGGCGTCGACGGCGAGAATTCGCTTTGGCGCCCGATCGGAGAAAAGCGAGATCGAGATCGCGATCAACCCACGAACGAGGTGTGAGTCGCTGTCGCCGCGATAGTGCAGGATCGCTTGGCCGTCGGCGCTCGTTCTCGCCTCGCGTTCTAACCATACCTGACTGACGCAGCCCCGCACCTTGTTGCTTCCATTGTGGGCCGCTTCGCTAAGGGGCTCGAGGGTATGACCGAGTTCGATGACATAGCGATAGCGATCCTCCCAATCGTCGAGGGAGGCGAAATCGTCACGGATGGTCTCGAAATCAGCCAGGCAATCCTCGCATGTGCACTCGCCTTCTGGCACCCGATCGCATCAGATAGACCGCTCTCGGTCGGGCCGCCAAACGGTGGTGGCCATCGCCGCATCAATCACCCGCGCCGGGATTTGGGGAGAAGAATTGGAATTTGTCCGGCTTCCCCTCCCAGTCCTTAGAGTCCGGCGGAGGCGGTTTTTTCATCGTAATGTTTGGCCAGACTTTCGTGTATTCGGCATTCAGCCGCAACCATTTCTCTAGCCCCGGATCGGTGTCCGGCTTGATCGCGTCAACTGGGCATTCCGGCACGCAGACCCCGCAATCGATGCACTCGTCAGGATGGATGACGAGCATGTTCTCGCCTTCATAGAAGCAGTCCACCGGACACACTTCGACGCAATCCATAATCTTGCAACGGATGCAGTTGTCGTCGACGACATAGGTCAATTAGCGTCCCTTCGCCACATCGCATTGTGGAATGCTTTAGCGAAGTCCCTCATGGGCGAGGCCGGCGTCGCCCCGGTTACTTTGAAACGTAGCAGTCAATTGTGTTCAATTTAGCCGCAGTTGGTAGCGCATTGTCCGCTGCCCTGCGCAAACATTTGATTTGGCTTGAGTCACTGCCGCCTCAGACTTGCGAAGCAGTGGCAGCCGCTTTGGCGCGTCTCGGACGGGTCCTTGAAGCGCGGTCTGACCCTCGGGCGGAACTTGCAACCAATTCGAATTTCACCGTCGCGCGATTTCGCGCCGACACATTAGCCGATCTCCCCGATCGCCGGACCGGAGCACTTCGTCGACGGCCTGCGCAAAGCCAGGGTCCCGGAAGAATGAGCACGGCCCGCTCAGGCGAACGAGATGAATGCCGGCGGCGAGACCAGGATGGCGCCGTACTACATCATGATGCGCTTGCCCGGTGAGCCGCAGACCGAGTTCTTCCTCATGCTGCCCATGACGCCGAGTAAGCGAGAGAACATGATCGCCTGGCTGGCCGCCCGCTGCAATCTCCCCGAGTACGGCAAGCTCATCGTCTACGAGTTCCCTAAGGACAAGCTGGTCTATGGGCCGTTCCAGATCGAGGCGCTTATCAATCAGAACACGGAGATCTCGCAGCAAATCTCGCTGTGGAATCAGATGGGCTCCCGGGTCATTCGCGGGACTCTGCTGGTCGTGCCATCGGGAACTCCATCCTGTACGTATCGCCGCTGTATCTCCGGGCGCAGTCTGGCCAGCTGCCTGAACTTAAGCGCGTGATAGCGGCCTACGGCGACCGCGTGGTGATGGAGGAAACGCTCCCTGCGGCCCTGGCCGCACTGTTCAAGGGATCCGCCCCGGTCGCGGGCTTGCCGGCTCCCACCGGGTCTTCGCCGTCGGGCCCGGTGGATGAACGAGCCCGGCAGGCCCTCGCGGACTATGATCGGGCACTTGATCGGCTAAAGGCCGGGGATCGGATGATCGACCCAGAGGTCTTCAATCGAATACTAAAACTTGTGGCGGAACACGGCCCGGAGAGAGGCGGCGTCCCGTCGGCCGCCACCTCTTCGACCATCCCTTCGTCCGCCTGGAGCTCAAGCTGAAGCCGGAACACCGGCCGACGGATGCACATGCGCGGAACAAGCACGCGTTTAGTATGCTGCAGCCGAAGGGGGTATTCGCCGTCATCACGCCCTGGAATTTCCCACCCGCTCACCCCAGCGTCTACTATCTGGTCCCGGGGGTGGCGACCGGAAATGTCATGATCTGGGTACCGGCGCCAACCACGTCGTTAATTGCTTCGAGGATGGTGGAAAGCATGCTCGAAGGTGGCCTACCGGAAGGGGCGATCAGCCTCGTCACAGGCGACGGTGCGGTCGTGGGAGACGCCGTCGTGACCAGCCCGGGTACGGACGCCATCGCGTTCACGGGGAGCACCGAAACCGGCGAGACGATCGCACGTCGCGGTGCGGGTAAGCCGCTGCTTCTCGAGTGCGGAGGCAACGACCCAACGCTTGTGCTCGAAGATGCGAACGTCGACCTCGCGGCAGAGCGTATTGGGCTCGGCTGCTACTACAATGCTGGGCAGGTCTGCACGTCGACCGAACGCACCCTGGTCCACGGTTCCGTTCATGACGCGTTTGTCGAGAAGCTGGTGTCGGTGACAGGGGCTGTCCGCCTCGGCGACCCGTTTGATGCTGCGACCACGATGGGGCCGCTGAACAACGAGCCGAATGCATCGAAAGTCGACGGTCATATCGAGGATGCCGTGCGGCGCGGTTCGAAGGTCCTGATCGGCGGCTAGCGTGATAGGTCATTTCCGACTGCGCTACTACAGGCCGACGGTCGTGGTCGACGTCGCGCCCGACAGCGACCTCAACGTGAACGAGACGTTCGGGCCGGTGGTGCCCGTGTTACGTTTCCGCGACGACGAGGAAGCGCGCCGGCTGATCGCGAAGAGCCGGTACGGGCTCTCCGCCGCCGTGTTCAGCAACAACATATCGCGCGCGCATCGCTGGGCCGAGGCACTGCGGGTCGGCATCGTTAACATCAATGACCGCAGCGCCTATTGGGAGCCGCATATTCCCGCCGCCGCCGCCGCCGGCACGGGCAGCGGCATCGGTCGGACCGGCGGACGTCCCACGCTGATGGACATGTCGGTCTGAAGACGATCACAATCGACTTGGGCGGCTGACGACGGCGCAGGCGAACTATTTTTAGCCGATACGATGCCTGATCCGCTGAATTTCATTGGCGGTACGTGGTGGGAAGAGCCGAACGGCGCCAGGGCCCGCTCGCCGGGCTGGAGTCGGACGTCAACTCGTCAGTCAAGCGCACGCGCCGCTGCAGGCCTTAAGGCGAGCTTTGTGGCGAGCGCCCGCATTTGTGGGGCCGCCAGCGTCTGGCGCGACGTTCTGGGAAACAGGCTTATCGTGCGGCCTGCACAAGAGCGAACGCCTGATGCCGGCTCGGGCGGGCGCTCCCCCTTAGCAATGGCGCTTCGAACGCGGCATTCCCTCAGGCTCCTGAGGGTTCGCCTAACTCTCCGGGTAGCCAGGCGCCGACGGCGGAGGTCACGCGCATCCTGGCGCACTATCTCGTGACCGCCACATATGGCGATCTTCCCGAAAAAGTGGCGTCGAAGAACTTCACATCCTCGGACCATATGATCGAAGCCAAGCGAGGCTGGGCGAACACAGTCAGCACCAAGCAAGGATTATGGCCAAATTCTTGACGGCCTCGGAGCCGCTACGAGGTCTTGTTGAACACCTATAAGTCGTTTGCATGCGGCATCGTGAGGCATCCGGCGATCGAAGCCGCCATTCAATTGCGCAACGACAATCAACTCACTGCCGACCGATATCACGATCGTCCTGAAAGATGGCCCTGACCTGCGTCGGGTCAAATTCCAGGCGTAACTGCGGGGATCACCTTGCTGCGCAAGGCGATGACCAGTGGGATCATTCACAGCCCAGGTCGCTGAATGTGCCTCTCCCAGCCCGCGCCCTCGACCAGCGCGACTGCGACCGCGTGGCAAGTTCAGCATCTACCACCAGAGGGTGCACTTTAAGTTTCGCGATCGGCAGCATCGAAGGTCCGATGACGGACAAGCAGCTCGAAGGCAAGTTTGGCGATCTCGCGGATGGCGTCATTCCGGCTTCCGCGATCCGGCCGGTCATGGATGCCTGTTGGAACGTTGAAAGCCTGATCAAACGCCGGCGAGATCGCGAGAATGTCCGTTTCGGCTTGACCGCCCTTGGCGCGCCGGCGCGCCCGTCATTCGACAAGCGGGCGCCGAGCGTAGACGCCCGTAGAGCGGCCACTCCGGCAGACCGTCGCCGTTGGGGTTCCCGGTCTTGGCGAAATTCGTCCAGTATTCCTCCATCTGATCCGACAACGTCCGGTCGAGGTCGGACCAGGGCCGGTCAATGGACGCCTGAGTCCCGAACACCATAAGCGAGTTCCGCGGAATGGAACGCGCCGACTTGGATCGGGTCCGATCCCGGGGCGAGCCGGGTGAAGCGATAGACATACACCGGCCTGTCCGGTGCCCCGGCGCAATCTGCACATTGGCGGGGACTCTTAGCTAAACGATAAGGCCAAACGCGGGCTCAACCGCCTATGTCTGCCTAAGTACGGCGGCTCCGAACTCCAGAAAAGGTCAATCAGCTTGATGCCATAATAATTAACATTATCAATGTCTAAGTAACCCTTAGCGTGATTTGTTGCGCGCAGCTCCTTCCTCGGCTATATTGAGTTAATCGATGCGCCAGCCGTCGATAGGGCATTGAGGTTGCGTTCTTGGCGCCTCGAAACCGCCGGAGGCACACGTCCTCATGGTCCGAGAATGCGAAGAAAATAGTCGCAACAGCGGGTGAACCGCTCAACCAAGAGGGAGGAAGCAGCAGATGAAAAAGACACTGGCTTTGGCCTTAACCGGCATGGCGGCGTTTGCCGCGGCTTTCGCCGCGGGCGCTCCGGTGCGGGCTGACGACTTCAAGCTGGCAATGGTGATCAAGTCGACCACCAACCCCTACTACAACGCCACCCTTGCCGGCGCGAAGATGGCCGCCGAAGAGCTGGGCGGAAGCGTCGAGAACGACGGTCCCACGCAATCGAGCGCCACCGCGCAGGTGGACATCATCAACAACCTCGCCGACAGACACGTTTCAGCAATCGCTGTGGCGCCGAGCGATCCCGACGCGGTGGCGCCGGCGATGAAGCGAGCTGCAGAAGCTGGGCGCCAAGGTCATTACGTTCGACGCCGATTCTGCGTGGGACGCGCGGCCCTTCCACGTCAACATGGCGACGACCGACTCGGTCGGCCGCTTCGGCGCCAAGCGGCTAGCGGAAGAACTGGGCAACAAGGGCAAGGTCGCCATCGTCTCGGCGCAGGCCACCGCCGCCAATCAGAACGCCTGGATCAAGGCCTTCCGCGACGAGTTGAAGAAGCCCGAACATGCCGGCATCGAGGTCGTGGACGAGGTCTATGGCAACGACAACGAGCAGCAGGCCTTTGACGCGACCGTCGCGCTTACCACCAAGTACCCGGACCTGGCCGGCATCTATGCGCCGACCTGCCCGGGGCTCCCGGCGGTCGCGCGGGCGCTGGAATCGGTCGACAAGGGAAATGGTAAGATCAAGCTCGCGGGCATGTGCGTCCCGAGCATCACTTCGAAGTACATGCTCGACGGCACCATCCAGGTCTTCTATCTGTGGGATCCGATCAAGCTTGGCTACGTCACGTATTACGCGGCGAAGCTCCTTTCGGAGGGCAAACTGAAGGGTGAGGCGGGTGAGAAGTTCACCATTCCCGAAGGCCGCAAATGGCCCGGAACGTACACGATCATCCCGGATCTCGGCGCCCAGATCGTGACCGGCGGCCCGCTCGAATACACGAAGGCGAACTATAAAGATCACAACTACTGAGAACGGCTCAGCCGCACGTTGGACGCGGAAGGCCTTTTCCGCGTCCAATAAGACAGCAAACTCCGGTTTGGAAGGGGAACCTTTACTCCTTCCCACAGTGGGCGGTTGGGCGTGGCGCCTGTCATCGAGCTTCGTGGCATAAGCAAGCGCTTTGGACCGGTCGAGGTCCTGAGCGACATCGACCTTAGTCTCGAGGCAGGCCAAGTCCATTCGCTCGCCGGCGAGAATGGCGCCGGCAAGTCGACTCTCGTAAAGATTCTCGCGGGCATCTATGAGCCGGATAGAGGCCACATACTCAAGGACGGCGAGGAAA
Organism: uncultured Alphaproteobacteria bacterium; assembly: GCA_963764955.1. Lineage (GTDB taxonomy): Bacteria > Pseudomonadota > Alphaproteobacteria > Rhizobiales > Beijerinckiaceae > Roseiarcus. Next base: position 193,148 of record CAVXVE010000031.1, read on the forward strand.
TATCCCTGTCCGGCGCAACCGATGCGCAGCGTTCCGGCATAGCTGTCGTCCATCAGCACCCTGCGTTGTTCCCCGATCTGTCTGTCGCCGAAAACATTTTTGTTGGGCGGCAGCCCAAGCGGAGTGGAGCGGTGGATTGGGGGGCTATGACGGCGCGCGCGAGAGAGTTGCTCGAGCGCCTGCAGTTGCGAATCGACGTTCAACTGCCGCTTAAAATGCTGACCATCGCCGAACGTCAATCCGTCGAGATCGCGCGCGCGCTCTCCCTCGACGCGCGGGTACTTGTTCTCGACGAGCCGACATCGGCTATTTCGGGGCGAGAACTCGAGCGCCTGCATGATATCATTGGACACCTAAAGGGGCATGGGGTCGCGCTGCTGTTCATCAGTCATTTCCTGGACGAGGTCCTCGGCTGGGGCGACGAGGTGACAATCTTGCGCTCGGGCAAGCGGGTGGTCACCCGGCCTACCGTCGGCCTGAGCATCGAGCAGGCCGTGCGCCACATGATCGGCGCCGAACCGGGCAGCTTCTTCCCCAAAGAGGAGGCTGCGATTGGAAAGCCCGCGCTCAGCGTGCGAGGTCTGTCCGGCGCGACCTTCGTCGAAGACGTCAGTTTCGAGCTTCGCGCCGGTGAGATTCTCGGATTCTTTGGTCTTGTCGGAGCGGGCCGGTCGGAAGTCGCCGAGATGATCTTCGGCATCACCAAACCGGATCGCGGCGAGATCAGGGTTGACGGCCGCCTCGCGAACCCGCGCTCGCCGCGCGACGCCATGCGCTTGGGCATCAGCTTCCTGCCGGAGGATCGACATCAACAGGGTCTCGTCCTGGCATTCCCAATCCGCGCAAATGCAACCTTACCGGTGCTTCGGCGGCTTTGCGGAATGTTCGGCCTGGTCCATTGGAACGACGAGACGAAACTCGCCGAAGATTTCGCAAAGCAGGTTAGGGTCGTCGCGACTGGGGTCGAACAGGTCACCAGCACCCTGTCGGGAGGCAACCAGCAGAAGGTGCTGCTTGCGAAGTGGCTCATTCCCAAGCCTCGGATCATCATTCTCGACCAGCCCACTCGCGGGATCGACGTCGGGGCCAAGGCGGAAATCCACCGCATCGTTTCTCACCTTGCAACTCAGGGAATTGCCGTCATTCTGATCGGCGACGATGCTGAAGAAGTAATGGCGATGTCCGATCGTATCCTCATCTTCAGAAACGGTCGCATAGCCTGGGAGGCGAAGCGGGGGTCGTTCGATAGGGAAGCGATTCTTTTGGCGGCGGCGCACACCCCCGGGCAGTCAGGCGCCACAGCCGAGCCATGACCCAGTCGGCCGAAACAGTCGCGTCAACCTCGCCGTACTCCATCAGAGCGTTCCTGGGGCGGATACTGCGAGTCCGCGAGAGTTCTGCTAATTCTGGCGCTCTTGCTCATCTGCGCCCTCGTCGCCTTGCGCGCGCCGCGCTTCCTCAACGCTACCAATCTCGATCAAGTCATTCTCTCGGCGACCCTTGTCTGTATCGTCGCGGTTGGGCAGGCGCTCGTCATCATCGCGCGGCAGATCGACCTTTCCGTTGGCGCAATCGTCGCCATGAGCGCTTTTGTCTCCGCCGAATGGCTCGCCGCCAACCCCACGGGCTCGCTTATCTTCGTCTTTCTGATCGGATGCCTGATCGGCATTGCGATGGGCGCCGGCAACGCGCTTCTGGTGGCGGTCTTCAGAATCCCTGCGATCGTTGCGACCCTCGGCACGCTTGCGATCTATCGTGGCGCCGTTCTCGTCTATGCCGGAGGCAGGCAGATATCCGCGACAGTGCTTCCCGACTATTACGAGGGCATCGCGCGCGCGCATATCGCCGGCATCCCGTTCCTCGTCTGGCTGGCGCTGATCATTACCGTCAGCGTCGGGCTGCTCGCGCGATATAGCCAGATCGGGCGCAATATCTACGCTCTCGGCAGCAATCCGGAGAGCGCCCACATTCTCGGCATCCGCGGAGGGCGCGTGGTGACCTTCGTATTCATCCTCTCGGGTTTTCTGAGCGGACTGGTTGGCGTGTTGTGGGGCGCGCGTTTCGGCACCGTCGACGCCGTGATCGCCCCGCAACTCAACCTTCAGTCGATCTCCGCCGTAGTCATCGGCGGCGTAAGCATTTTCGGTGGAAGCGGCAGCGTCTACGGGGCGGCGATCGGCGCCGTCATTTTTGCCGTCCTTCAAAACGGCGTGCTGCTCATAGGGATCAATCAGTTCTGGGTTCAGGCGGTGGTCGGTGCCGCCATTCTCGCGACAGTCTTTTTCTACAGTTCGCTCGCGCGTCGCGCCGAAAGGATTCAGCGCGAGGCGCGGCGTCGTCCGGAGCATCCCGAGAGCGCAAGCGCGCCAAGGACGATGATAGAGGCGGAGTTTGGGAAATGATGGCGCTCCGGAGGACATTCGCGAGGTGGGAAGTTTTCCTCCTAGCCGTCCTCGTGGCCATATTCTTGGTTGGCGGGGAGGTCTCAAGATACTTCCTGACCACGTCGAACGTCACCGTCGCGCTGGAGGGTGTCGCTCCCATGGCGCTCCTCGCGCTCACCATGACGGTGATCGTCATTACCGGTGAGATCGATATTTCCGTCGGGTCGATGGTCGGGCTTTGCGCGTCCGCTATGGCGGTGGCGTTGGAAGCGAAGGTTCCCCTTGGGTTCGCGATGCTGATCGGCGTTGCCGTGGGTTGCGCCGCCGGTGCCTTCAACGGCCTGATGGTCTCCTACGCGATGCTGCCATCACTCGTTGTCACCATCGGCACGCTGGCGCTCTACCGAGGCCTCGCTCAAGTCATACTCGAGGAGCGGGGCATTAGCACATTTGCGGACTGGTACCAGGAAATCGGCTTCGGCACTGTTCCTGGGACGCCCATACCCTGGAGCTCGCTGATCTTCCTGATCCTGTTCGCGGTCTTTGCGGTCTACCTTCACCGTACCCACTGGGGTCGGGCCCTCTACGCGATCGGCAACAATCGCGAAGCGGCCCGTTTCTCCGGCATTGACGTCAAACGGACCGTCTTCTGGCTTTTCGTCGCTTCCGGCGCGATGTCGGCGCTCGCCGCCATCGTGCTGACCGCCTATCTCGCCAGCGCTCGCTCCGACACCGCGACCGGACTCGAACTTCCGGTGATCACGGCGGTTGTTCTGGGCGGCGTCAATATTTTCGGGGGCAGCGGCACGATGATCGGGGTCTTCATGGCAGTGCTCGTGCTTGCTTTCGTTCAGAATTCGCTTGGGCTTGCCGGTGTGACGCCAGAGGAACAGCAAATCGCCACCGGAGCGGTGCTGGTCGCCACTCTGATTGTCTTCAGCAGTTCGGGTTTCATAATGCGGATCCGTGAGACGTTCCTTCGATCGCAGGCGGACGCGTCCGCAAACAGTTGAAGGCAGAATCAACAACCAGCGTTGAATAGGGGAGAGAAATGCTTCTGGGCTTCAACATGCTTCTGTGGGCGAGCCAGATCACCGACGAGCATTTTCCATTGCTCGCAAAGATCAAAGCCGCCGGTTATGACGGCGTCGAATTGCCGCTCTTCGCAGGCCAGCCGGAGGATTATGTCCGTGTCGGCCGAGAGCTCAAAAATCTGAGCCTCCGCGCCACCGCCGTCTGCGTCATTCCCGACAAAGAGCACGATTGCACCAGCAGCGACCCGAAAGCGCGTGACCGCGGGCTTGCTCATTTGAAATGGGCGATCGATTGTCTCGAGGCGGCCGGTGGCGAGCTGCTGTGCGGGCCGTTCTATCAGCCGCTCGGGGTCTTTTCCGGCAACCCACCCACTGACGCGGAACGGAACGGCATCGTCGAGGTGCATAAGGGGGCCGCCCGATATGCGAAGAAGGCCAACGTCACTCTCGCCGTTGAGCCGCTCAACCGTTTCGAATGCTATGCGCTAAACACTGTCGCGGATGCCGCAGAGATCGTGAAACGGGTCGACGAGCCGAATTATGGCCTTCTCTACGACACCTTCCACACGAACATCGAAGAGAAGGATCCGGTCGGCGTGATCGCGCCGCACCTCAAGCAAATCAACCACGTCCACACCTCCGAAAATGATCGCGGCACGCCGGGGAAAGGGCATGTGCCCTGGGCTGCAACGTTCAAGGCCCTAAAGCGTGGAGGCTACGATGGTTGGTATGTGATCGAGGCGTTCGGCCGAGCTCTGCCTGGAATCGCGGAGGCGACGCGGGTCTGGCGCGACTTCTTTCCTAGCACCGAAGAGGTCTACCAGTTCGGTCATGATTTCCTGCGCGCGCAATGGGCGCGGGCGTAAACGGATTGCAATAGGGAAGCAGAGGTAGTCATGAAATCAATCAAAGGGCCGGCCATTTTCCTCGCACAGTTCGTCGGGGACGAGCCGCCGTTCAACACGTTCGATGCGATTTGCGGCTGGGCGGCGTCGCTCGGCTACAAGGGAGTACAAATCGCGGCATGGGACTCGCGACTGATCGACCTCAAGAAGGCGGCGGAAAGCAAGACCTATTGTGAGGAGTTGAAGGGCGCTGCGGCAAAGCATGGTGTCGAGATCACGGAACTAGCGACGCACCTGCAAGGCCAGCTGGTCGCCGTGAACCCGGTCTTTGACGATGCCCTCGATGCCTTCGCGGCGAAGGAAGTGCGGGGGAATCCGAAAGCAAGGCAACAATGGGCGACCGACCAGGTGAGGCTTGCCGCGCGCGCTAGCCGCAATCTTGGCCTTGACGCTCACGTCACATTCTCAGGCGCGCTTGCCTGGCCGTTTCTCTATCCCTGGCCGCCGCGGCCCGCCGATCTCGTTCGCTCCGCTTTCGCTGAGCTAGCCAAGCGTTGGAAGCCGATCCTCGACTTGCACGAAGAGCTCGGCGTTGATCTGTGCTTCGAGCTCCACCCGGGCGAGGACCTCTTCGACGGCACGACCTTTGAGCGCTTCCACGAAGCAGTAGGTCAGCACAAGCGCTGCTGTATCAACTACGATCCGTCGCACTTTCGATTGCAGAACCTCGACTACGTCGGCTTCATCGACGTGTATCATGAGCGTATCAAGGCGTTCCACGTAAAAGACGCAGAGCTCCGATCAACTCCGAAGCAAGGCGTCTATTCGGGATTTTCCGACTGGCCTGATCGCGCCGGTCGGTTCCGCTCGCTCGGCGACGGGGACGTCGATTTCGGCGCGATCTTCACGCAGCTCTCGGTGCACAACTACGACAGCTGGGCGGTGCTCGAATGGGAATGCGCCATCAAGAATCGTGAGGACGGAGCCCGAGAGGGCGCCCCCTTCATCCAGAAGCATCTCATCGACGTGAGCCAGACCACGTTCGACGATTTCATCGATCAGGGAGCAGACCGAGGAGCGGTGAATCGCGCTCTTGGGCTCAGCGGCTGACCGCGTCAATAACCATGTCGTCCGTTGCGGTCCAATGACCGCGGCGGGCGTCAGTGATCAAGCCGAGCCGACCTATGAGGCGACCGGGAGACTACTTCCGGCCGGAAGTCCGGTAGGAACGGACGGCGCACAGGAGTTGCGAACGATCAATGTCGGCTCGAGAACATGGTGCTCCGCCTCGGCGGCTTTGTCGCTGGTCATGCGGCGCAGGAGAAGCTGGAGCGACAACTGCGCCATTTCCCGAACCGGTTGCCGAACCGAGGTCATGCGCGGATTGAAGACGCCGGCAAGCGGGAAGTCATCAATTGTGACCACTGAAATGCCATGGGGGCACTCAAGCCCGAAATGGTTCAGCGCGCGCATCACTCCGATGAACATCTGGTCACTCCCAACCAAGACCGCGCTGATCGAGTTGTCCTCCGACAGCAGCCTACGAAACTCTGAAAACGCTTCGGCGTCGCGAAACGCCCCGTTACGAATCGAGAATCATCAAGCGGGATGCCGCGCTTGCGAAACGCCTCGCTAAATCCCAACCGTCGTTCGTGCCCTGGCTCGAGGTGGTCGGCGCCGGTAATCATCGCAATGCGTCGGTGACCAAGATCCAGGAGGTAGTTGGTAGCCTGCAGGCCGGCGGCGCGATTGTTGAGCAGCACGCTGTCGTACGACTGGAACGTCGAAACCACCCGATCGACGAATACGATTGGTATCGGGAAACGCTCGAACTGTTCAGCCGGATAGTCTTCGGCGCGGCCGGTCGGCGACCAAATAACGCCGTCTACCCGGTGGGTCCTGAGCAGGCTAAGGTATTTGCGCTCCTTGTCGACGCTTCGGCCAGCATGGCAAAGCATCACCGTGTAGCCTTGCGCGTATGCGAGCGCCTCTATTTCGTCGACGAGCTCGGTATAGAATGGGGCTGTCATGTCGTCGACGATGAGTCCGATGACGCTGGTCACCCCCTTTTTCAAACTGCGGGCGATTCCGTCGGTGGAATAGCCAAGCTCGAGAATTGCGCGCTCCACGCGCTCCCGCAGCAGAGGACTCACATAGGCCGTCCCATTGATCGTTGCGGAGACGGTGGCGGTGGAGACCCCCGCGAGCTTAGCAACATCCTTTATCGTCGGCATTGAATGATCCGGAATTGTTCTGGTGACGAGGCAATGCTCGGCGGTACCTTCCCATGTCGACCCTGGCAACCATCTTGCCAGGCGCTCAGACCGACCGACCGGCCAACGTCAGGAAGGTTCCGCCCAGTCTCCTGTTGCGGAGAATGCGTTCGTGCGGTACTCTCAGCTGAACGATAAGGCGTAATATCGGCCAGAGCAATCCTAAACTCCTAACGCTACAAGCGGAGCCTAGGACTAA